>CAWGZM010000006.1:0-508169 GCA_963827065.1 uncultured Thermoleophilaceae bacterium
TGGGCCGCCCTGACGGGCGTCCCTGGACCGAGCTGCGCGAGCACGCGAGCGCCCCCCACGCCGACGACGTCCACGCGCTCGCCGAGCGGATCGCCTCCACCGCCGCGCGGAGCGATCGTCTGCGGCCCCGGCGCCGAGGACGTCGCCGGCCTGGTGCGCGGCTCGCCGCCGAGACCGGCCGGCCGCTGCTGGCCGAGCCGAACTCCGGCGTTCGCTGCGGCGAACACGAACCGCTCGACGTGATCGCCGACTACGACGCGCCGCTCGTGTTCGACCGCTTCGCCGGCGAGCATCTGCCCGCTCGCCCTCCGCGCGGGCGCAATCCCGACATCGAAGCCGCTGCGCGACTGGCGGCGGATGTCCTGGAGGTTCGAGATGACCCGCACGCCGGGGTGGACGAGCGCATCCGCCGCGCGGAGCGATCCTCGCCTCCGCGGCCGCCCCGACGCTGGACGTGCTGCTTCGGCCATCGAGACGCGCAGCGCCCGCGCGACCCGGGCTGGCTCTCCTCCTGGCGGGCGGCCGACGCAGCCGGTTCCGTCGGGCTCGTGGAGTCGCTGGATGACTTCGAGCCGAAACTGATCGCCGCCCTGGAGAGCGAGCTGCCCGACCCGGCGCTGCTGCGGGTCAGCTCTCGACGCCGATCAGGGACGTCGAGGCCTACTTCCGCACGTCCGGCAAGCGGATCGCGTGCCGTGAACCGCGGCGCCAACGGCATCGACGAGTCGTTCGTCGGCGTCGGGCCGGCGATCGCGAGCGGCCTGCCGACCTGGCTCCTGATCGGCGAGATCGCGCTCCAGCACGACCTCGGCGGCCTGCTCGCGGCGCGCCGGGCCGGGGTGCCGCTCGAGATCGTCTGCATCGACAACGGCGGTGGCGTGATCTTCGACTTCCTGCTGGTGGCCGAGAACGCCGACGGCGGCGAACGAAGAGGGTATCGCCATTCCGACGACGACCGACTTCGAGGTACTCGCGCTGGGATCAGGTGCTGGACCCAGCGCACCACCAACGTTGCGCTTCACCGCGAGCCGGTGGAGCGCGTGGCGGCGCGCTATCCCGTGGGCTGAGCCGCGGGCCCGGGGCGGGATGTCCTGCGCAGGGCTGGTCCCGCTCCTCCTGGTAGCGGTGCAGATCTCCTCAGGGGTCGTGACGTCCGCGGGCTTGACCGGGACCAGCTTGTCGGTCGAGTACTTCATGATCGTGTAGGCGAGCGTGCCGAAGCAGAACGGCAGCGTCAGCGGGGCAGGCCCAGGGCCCGAACAGCGCGGCCAGCGCCCCGAAGAGGATCGCGGTGGCGACCGCGCAGAAGACGGCGAGGATCGCCGAGCGGAAGCTCAGGATGTAGAAGACGCCGCCGATCGCCAGACAGGCATCGAAGGAGTTGAAGCCCCAGAGGCCGTTGTAGATCGCGATGCCGCTGGCTCCGAGCGCCAGGCCGGTGAGCATCCCCACGGCGGAGCCGATGAGCGCGAACAACGCTGCGATCCGCGACGCGACCGCGATCCCCGCGATGATCAGGACCCCCGCCACGATGTCGTTGGCGAAGAAGAGCTGACCGATGCCGCGCATGATCGCGTTCGCCCAGCCCTCGATGTTGTTGGCGCTCGCGGCCCCCTCCACCGAACGCAGTGCGGTCTCGACGTTGTTGCCGAGCGCCTGCACCTCCGCGGGCAGGACGAGGGGCCCGACCTCGGCATTGGCAAGCTGGAGCCCGGCCACTAGGAAGATCAGGGTCGCGAAGTTGAAGGGCAGCGTGAACGGCGGGACGTTCCAGACCTGAAGACGGTTGCGAGTGTCGCCATGAGGATCGTCGAGAACCCTGAGATGACGATGATCCAGACGATCACGAGCGCGTCCCAGTCCGGAGCGAGGAACAGGCTGAGCCCGGCGCCTACCAGGATTCCGTTGAAGCCGAACAGGCCCGCGCGTATCAGCCCCCGATCGACACCGAGCAGGATGCCCACCAGTGTCGAGCTGACAAGGCCGATCACGGCCGCCGCCCCGAGCCACGCCTCGGCGATGAACATGCCGACCAGGATCAGCAGACCCGTGATCGGGTTGTTCATGAAGACGACCTGCATCCACCCCGCGCAGGCAGTAGTCGACGAAGTCCATCGCCGGGTTGTCGACTCGACGCGGGCCTGCCACTCGGGCATGGTTCCGTCGATCTATCCCCAGTGGGCCGGCGCTGCGACGGGGGCGGAGCTCACTTTGTGCCTCCTCGTCGACGTCCGTGGCGGCGGGTCGAGCGCCCGCCGCCACGGTCGCGATCGTTAACCGGTCATGGCCTGGGAAGGCGTCGGAGAGTGGGAGTCAGCGGCAGGCACAGGCGTGCGCTTGTGCGCCGGTCTCGGAGGTAGCGAGGTCACCACCTCCGGCTCGTCGCGGCCCTTCTCCGAGTGCTCGATGGCGGCGACCAAGGCCGGGTTCGAGAACGAGAGCATCGGTTTCGAGAACACTTCCGCCTCGCCTCGCTCTCGCATACCGGGCACGCCACTAATTTCGGTGATGTGCCGAGCGACCCGGTCACCTCAAACACACCATGGTCGATAACACTGAAACTCTAATGTGGTCATATCAGTTAGGCGACATAGGCATCGGCAGTCCCCTGCGTCACCTGATGCGGGCCCTCGCTCGACGGGGCCGGATCGAAGTCGAAGATCCGCCTGCGGGATGTACACCGTGGCGCACGAGTTCGGGATGTCCACCACGCCGAGAAGCGCCCCTCGATCGGCGCCGAGCCCAGGATCATGTACGCCTGGATGTCGGTGTAGCCGAACTTCATGAGGTAGTCGATCGCGTGATGGCAGGCGCGCTCGTACGACAGTTGCGAGTCGAGGTAGTGCTGCTTGCCGTCGAGGTCGACCGACACACCGGAGAAGGCGAGCCACTCGGAGTACTGCGGGTCGCGCAGTCCGGCATGAAGATCGCGTTCTCGGAAGACGCCGAACGTCTCCGATCCGCCCTTGATGAGGTCGACGTGCAGGTCCATGAACCCGCCGATCCGATGGCGCCGCAGAAGGTGATCTCTCCGTCGCCTTGCGAGAAGTGCAAGTCGCCGAACGATCAGGTTCGCCCCGTTGTGCGACGAAGACCGGGTAGAAAACCCGCGTCCCGGCGGTGAAGTTCTTGATGTCCTGGTTGCCTCCGTTCTCGCGCGGCGGAGCGGTCGGGCTGCCTCGCCGGCGACCCTGTCGAAGTCGTCACCCTCGAGCGTTCCCAGGATCGCACTGTCCGGGAGCGGTGGCAGGGCGAGCGGTGGGACGCGGTCGGGATCCGTTGCGATCAGATCGGTCTCGCGCTTCGTCCACTTCGCGAGCAACTCAGCCGACGGCGCGGTCCCCATCAGGCCGGGGTGGTGGATGCCCACGTATGAGCATTCGGGGATGTGGCGAGAGGTAGCGACGTCGCCCGTGAAGTCCCAGATCACCTTGTAGGCGTCCGGGAACCTGTCGGTGAGAAAGCTGCCGCCATTTGTCTTCGCGAAGACTCCGGTGTAGCCCCAGCCCATGCCCGAGAGGCTGCGTCCTCCTGGTCACAGGCGTCGATCTCGAGGATGTCGACGACGAGCAGGTCACCCGTGGCTCCGCGCCCTCGACGCGGAACGGCCCTGAGAGCACGTGCACGCCGGGGAGCGGGGCGTTGCGGACGTCGTCCGCGGGAGTCGTCGTTGTGGATAGCGCCGTCGAACCACTCTCGGCAGTCCGCACGGAAAACGTCGCCGGGCTTCACACTTACGTTTGGCGGGACGTCCGGATGCCACCGATTGTGACCAACGTGTTGCTGATCGGTGAAGCTCTTGGTGTTATCAAGCGGGAAGAGGTTCTTTGGCACACCCAGCTCCTTTTGCTCGATGCAGAAGTGTTCTCGACCAGTCCCGCGGCATGGTGAAAGTGGTAACCAGAAATCGTCACCCTTGGGAGGATGTTGCCCCACGACCCGTCACCCGCGGAGCTGCGCACTCACCCCCTTTCCGGCTCGGGAATCGGTGCAACTCGCACGTTCCCACTCGCCGCTGGGCAAGTCAAGTGCCCCTCGGAACAAGCCGGTGGGACAGTCGGGCCAACCCGCTCAGGACAAGAGCGGGCAGCAGCGCCTCGAGCTTGACCTCAGTCTCGGCGAGCTCCTCGGCGGGCACGGAGTCGCGCACGATCCCGCCCCCGGCGTACAGGTGCGCCACCGGGCCGCGCAGCAGCGCGCAGCGCAGCGCGACGCAGAACTCGCCGTCCTCGGCGAGGTCCGTCCAGCCGACCGCGCCGGCGTACCAGCCGCGGTCGAAGCCCTCGAGGGCCGGGATCAGCGGCAAGGCGCGCTCGCTCGGCTCGCCACCGACCGCCGGGGTCGGCAGGAGCCGCCCGGCCAGCTCGACCGCCGGCACCGGGTCGGCCAGCTGGGCGCGGATCGCCGTGGCCAGATGCTGGACGTTGTGGACCTTGACGAGCACCGGCTCCTCGGAGGCTGCGACCCACAGGCTCACCGGATCCAGGGTCCGCTCGATCCGGCGTTCGACGATCAGCCTGCTCCTCGCGGTTCTTCGGGCTCTGGAGGAGCTGCTCGCCGAGATGGTCGTCGACGGCCGGGTCGGCGCTGCGCCGGGTCGTGCCGGCGAGCGCGACGGTCTGCGCGCGCTGGCCGTCGCGGCGAACGAGCAGCTCGGGGCTGGCGCCGATGAAGGCGAGCTCGGGCGTGCCGACGCACCAGCAGTAACAGCCCGGGAACACCTCGCGCAGCGCGCCGAAGACGGCAGCCGGGTCGTGCGCGGCAGACGCATGCGCGCGCACCTCGCGGGCGAGCACGACCTTCTCGAGGTCACCCGCGCGGATGCGCTCGACCGCGCGCTCGACAGCGTGCTCGTAGTGCGACGGCGGTGCCGCGCTCGCCACGCGTACGCGCTCGACCGGATCGGGATCGAGGAGCGGCATCGACGCCGGGGCGAGCGTCTCGATCCGGCCGAGCAGCCGCTCGGCGAGCGCCTCCGGGTCGTCGTCGGGGTCGACCGCCGCGGAGATCGTCATGCGCGCCTCGCCGCCCTGGCGGGCGAAGCCCAGCTCGGGCAGCACGAGCGACGCCGGCGCGAGCGAGGACCACTCGGGGCTCGCGCCGCCGTCGTGCGCGAACGCGAAGCCGCCGAGGAAGACAGGCCCGGCGCCGGGTGGCGCGCCCGGGTCAAGCGCGGCCTCGTCCGCCACGACGCGCCGGCCGTACTCGCGGGCCGCGTCGGCCACCTCCCTGAAGCGGCCGGGGCCGGCGGCCTCGAGCTCGACCGCTACCCCGAGCGCGGCCAGCGCGTAGCCGTCGCGGTCGGGCTGCTCGAAGCAGAAGAAGTGATCGTCCGGGCGCCGCGCGGCTAGCACCGCCGCTGACAGGTCGAGCTCCGCCGGGACCGGGACGGTCAGCGATGCGATCCAGCGGCGGCCGTCGCGCCGGGCCCGCCGGCACGCACCGTCGACGCGCTCGCGCAGCGTCGCGCTCTCACGCTCGTCGAGCTCGAAGGGGCGACGGGTGCGGGTGGTGCGAAGCGGCACGCCGCGGCGGGTGCCTAGGTCGCGCTCCGCCCGCGCGCCACCGCGATCTCGCCCGTCCGGACCATCTCGATCAGGCCGAACGGGCGGACCATCTCCTCGAACGCCTCGATCTTGTCCTGGCTGCCGGTGACCTCGACGGTCACGCTGCGCTTCGACACGTCCACGACGCCGGCCCGGAAGATCTCCGCGAACTGCATGACCTGCGCTCGGGCGTCGCCGTCCTGGCAGGAGATCTTGAAGAGCGCGAGCTCGCGCGCGACCGTCTCCCCCGGCTGCAGGTCGCGGATCTTGATCACGTTGACGAGCTTGTGCAGCTGCTTCGTCACCTGGTCGATCGGATGCGCGGCGCCGTCGAGCGTCAGCGTGATCCGGGAGATCGACGTGTCGTCGGTCGCCCCCACCGCCAGCGAGTCGATGTTGAAGCCGCGCCGCGCGAACAGGCCGGCGATGCGGGCGAGGACGCCCGGCTTGTTCTCGACGAGGATCGAGAGGACGTGCTTGCGGCCCGTGCGAATGCCGCCGCTCGCCTCCAGGTCCTCGAGGTTGAGGATCTCCTTCGTCCCTGGCTCACCCATCGCTCAGCCCACCATGTCGCGGGCCGCCTGGCCCGCGGGAATCATCGGATAGCAGTTCTCCTCGGGCGTCACACGGACGTCCACGAGGACCGGGCCGTCCTCGGCGAGTGCCTCCTTGAAGGCGCCGACGAGCTCGCCCTTGTCGTCGACGCGCATGCCCTTGGCGCCGAACGCCTCGGCCAGCTTGACCCAGTCGGGGCTCGAGCCCATCTTCACCGACGAGTAGCGCCGGTCCCAGAAGAGCTCCTGCCACTGGCGCACCATGCCGAGGTAGCCGTTGTTCATCAGGAAGACCTTGACCGGGATGTTCTCGTCGACGCAGGTCGCGAGCTCCTGGACGGTCATGATCAGCGAGCCGTCGCCTGCGAGGCAGACGACGTCCTGGTCGGGCTGCGCGACCTTCGCTCCGAGCGCCGACGGCAGTCCGAAGCCCATCGTGCCGAGCCCGCCCGAGTTGATCCACTGGCGCGGGCGCGTGAAGCCGTAGTACTGGGCGGCCCACATCTGGTGCTGGCCGACGTCGGAGGTCACGATCGCCTGGCCGTCGGTCGCCTCGAACATCGCCTGGACCATGTACTGCGGCTTGATCTCGGCGTCGGCGCTGTCCTCGTAGCCCAGCGGGTGCTTGTCCTGCCAGCCGCGGATACGGGAGATCCAGCCCTCGAGCCGCGCGCCGTCAGCACCCAGCGCGCGGTACTCGGCGGTGAGCTTGGGGAGGATGTTCTTCGCGTCGCCGACGATCGGGATGTGCGCCGGCACGTTCTTCGAGATCTCGGCCGGGTCGATGTCGATGTGGATGAACTTCGCCCGCGGCGCGAACTCGGACAGCTTGCCGGTCACGCGGTCGTCGAAGCGGGCGCCGATCGCGACGATCAGGTCGGCCTCGTCCATCGCGTAGTTGGCGCTGCGCGTGCCGTGCATGCCGAGCATGCCGAGCCACTGCTCGTTGTCGGCCGGGAACGCCCCGAGCCCCATGAGCGTGCAGGTGACCGGGAAGGCGTCGGCCAGGCAGAGCTCGGTGAACTCCTTGGCCGCGCCGGCGTTGACCACGCCGCCGCCTCCGTAGATCACCGGACGGCGCGAGTTGGCGAGCGCCTTGGCGGCGAGCCTGATCTGCTTCGCGTTGCCCTCGGTGGTCGGCTGGTAGCCGGGCAGGTGGACCTTCGTGACCGGCTCGTACGGGATGTCGGCGCGCGAGAGGTCCTGCGGCACGTCGACGAGCACCGGCCCGGGACGGCCCGTGCGGGCCACGTGGAACGCCTCGTGGATCGCCTTGGGGATGTCGCGGGGGTCCTGGATCAGGATCGAGTGCTTGACGATCGGCATCGTGATCCCGGAGATATCCGCCTCCTGGAACCCGTCGGTGCCGATCAGCTCAGTGCGCACCTGGCCGGTGAGGAAGACCGTCGGCACGCTGTCCATGACGGCGTCGGCGATGCAGGTGACGAGGTTCGTCGCGCCCGGGCCGCTCGTGGCGAGGGCGACGCCGACCTGGCCGGAGGCCTTCGCGTAGCCCTCGGCCGCGTGCCCCGCGCCCTGCTCGTGGCGGCACTGGACGTGCCGGATGCCGGCGTCGTAGAGCGCGTCGTACGTCGGAAGGTTGGCGCCGCCCGGGATGCCGAATACGTTCTCGACGCCCTCGGCCTTGAGGCACTCCATGATGGCGTCGACGGCTCGCATGGCTGCTGCTGCTCCCTTCCGGATCGCTGCACGGCTGGCCGGGAGGCCAGGGAAGGGCCAGTCTAACAGCGCCTTTTCCGCGCTCAGACCGGGTTTCCTGCGGGCTCGGCGAGCTCGTCGGGAAAGTCGAGATCCCTGCCACAGCGCTTGCAGACCTGGTCGCTGACCGGCAGCACGAACCCGCACTCGGGGCAGCGCCGGCGCGGCTCACGGTGCTCGTCGCGCATCAGGAGGACAGCGAGGATGCCGATTCCGGGCAGCGCGGTGCCGACCAGGAACCAGATGAAGACCGAGCCGCCCTTGAGCCGCGCGATCGCGGCGGTGGCGATCCCGAAGACAAGGGCGATGAAGATGAACTCCACGGCCCGGCGGCGCTCAGAGCACGCGCAGCGCCCAGATGACGGCGATCACTGCGACGATCGCGACCACGATCCACGCGATCGCCGCGACGAAGCCGAGCACCATCTTGAACAGGATGTACGCGGCAACGACGAGCACCACCACGGCAAGGGCCTTGCGGGCGATGTCTGACAGGGCTTCTCCCATGCTCTTAAGTCTGGCAGACCTACGATGCTCTCCGGCTGCGTTCCTCGAGCCACGGAATGAGGGCTCTCACCGTCAGGAACACGGCCGCGAAGACGAGCGCAAGGCCCAGCGCGAACCACACCCAGCGCTCGAGCGCCCACTCCCCCACGTCCCTGATGTCGTCCCAGCCGGCGATCAGCCAGGTGCCCGCGATGACGTTGCGCGCGACCCTCCATACGACGACCGCCGCCACCACCCCCGCCGCCGCCGACTTGTGGCGAGAGAGCCACGCGAGCAGCCGGCTCAAAGCAGGCGCGCGGGCCGGGTCGGCAGGTAGCGGTCGAGGCCGGGCAGCGGCACGGAGGACATCACCCAGGCGGGCCAGTAGACCTTGAAGCCGAGCCGCCGCAGGCGGTCGAGAAGCCACCAGGAGCTGGTGGTGCAGAAGACGCCGAACGTCTCGGGCTCCTGCATCTTGGCGATCCGGTCGAGCGCGGCGAGCACGACCGGGACGAGGTCGTCGGCCGTCTCGGCAACGGCCGGGCCGATGTCGCCCTCGGCGCTCACCCAGCACAACGCCCGCGTGTCGCCCGTGCTCGGGTCGAGATAGCCAAGGCAGGTACGCGTGCGCCCGAAGAAGTCCTGCAGCAGCGGGCGCTCGTGGCCGATCGCCTCCGGCTCGAGCCGCTTCCACTCCGCGATGGCGCGCTCCTTCGTGAGCGCGTGAACCGCGGGCTCGGTCGCGTCGACCTCCTGGGCGCGCTGCTCGAGGTACTGGTCGACCCGGTGGCGCATGTGCCAGTGGCCGGCGACCGGCATCACGCCGAACTCCGTGTAGAGCGTGAGGTCGACGGGCGTGCCGAGCGTCACGACCACCCGGCCCAGCTCGGGCGTGGGCGAGTCGGGCCAGATCCGCTCGAGCAGCGCCCTGCCGATTCCGCGACCCGCATGCGAGGGAGCGACCCAGAGCTCCGTCAGCTCGTCCATGACGCCGAAGCGGGAGGAGCTCGAGTAGCCGACCATCTCGTCGCCGTTCTCGCAGATCCAGAAGGACCCGTCCGGCTGCGCGGCCACGAACTCGATGAATCCGCGCGAGCGCTCCCACTCGTCGTGGATCACGTCGCGGCCGCGGCCCTGGTCCGGGCCGATCAGCCCGCGCCTGCGGCGAGAGGCGTCCCAGGCCGACTCGCCGAACTCGAAAGCGGTCCGCAGATCGGCGGGCCCGCCCTCGCGGAAGCTGAGCTCGGTCACCTGGGCGAGGCTAACGAGCCGCCCGGAGGGCCACCTTCAGGGCCGGCCGCATCGCGGTGGGCAGCCGCCGGCGCACGCGCCAGGGCGCACCGGCGAAGGCGTGGTTCGCGACGGTCGCAAAGCCCTCCTCGTCCACGCGCAGCGCGAGCAGCAGGTGCGCCACGCGGTCCGAGGGCGGCAGCTCCGGCTCGGTGGTGCGCACGCAGAACGAGTGCACGCGCGAGCCGCCCGGCGTCACGAGCAGGGCGCCCGCCTCGCCGACGAGCCAGACCCCGAGGCTGCCCTGCTCGAGGGCGAGGCCCGTCTTGCGCTGGAGCTCACGCTCGTCGTGGCCGAGCAGGTCACCGAGGAGCCCCTGCGCGACCGGCTCCGCATCCTCGTTGCGCGGACCCTTCGGGCGCACCACGCTCGCCCCGCGAAAGGCGTACAGCTCGGGGATGATCCAGGCGTGCGCGAGCGCCGCCAGGGCCACGGGGGCAGAGAGCGGCTCGAGCCACAGCATGCCGACGCCCGCGGCCACGAACGGGACCGTGTAGAGCAGCGTCCAGGCGTGCCAGATCCGCCCCCAGCGGCGCAGCCACTGTGCGTTCGTCCGCTGGCGCCAGGGAACCGACGCCAGCTCGGGAAGGGCCTGCTCCATCAACCGCCCGCTATCGGGCGGCGCATGATCACGAGCTCGGCCGCGCGCGGCAGCTCGCGCACGTGCGTCGCCTTGCCCGGCCCGTCCGGCACCGTGCCGATGTAGCCGAGCCCCTGCTGCTCCTGGAACTCGCTGACCGCGGCCTCGAACGCCGCGTCGTCGGCCTCGGTCCACTCGGCGAGCGTCGTGTGCCCCGTGCCGTCCATCCGGATCAGTCGCGCCATCTCGATCTCCTCTCGGAAGCTCGAGATGGATGGTACGCCGCGCGCGTCGGCGGGCTCAGGTGTCGGGGCAGGGCGCCATCTCGGCCGTGCCCGGCCACACGCAGCCGTCGGTCCGCTTGGGACGCCGGTCGCGTCGCATCTTCAAGCGCGTGAACTTCCCGATGCGGTCGCCGCGGCGGACGAGCACCTCGAGGGCAACGCCCGCCGGCATCAGTCGCTCGGCGGCCTTCATTCGCAGCTGCTCGCGCCGGACCACCCGCGACACACGCGTCAGCGGGCACTCCTCGCCGCGGCAGCGGACCAGCACGCGCGCCCCGCGCGGTGCCCGAACCGTGAGCAGATCGATGCTGGTGCCGGCCTCCGTCACCGTGCCCGCCACCGTCACCACCGGAAACGGGCTCAGCAGCCGAGGACGGCCGGTTCCGTTCGAGGTCGGCGGCGGAGCGGGTGCCGGTCCCGGGCCGGTGGGAGCCACCGGGGCTTCGACGTTGATCCTCTTCTTCTCCGAGTCGCTGTCGAGGAAGATGTCGGTGACCGTCACCGTCACCTCCCAGTCGCCCGCGGCCGGAGCGGTCGTCGTGCAGGTGGTGCCGCTCAGGGTGAGCCCGTCGCAGGTGCCCCGCCCATCGAGGTCCCACTCGACACGGGTGATCGTCGAGAGCGGCGAGTCGTCATCGTCACCGTCGTCGTCTGGCGTCGATGTCGAGACGAGCGTCACCGGCGCCCCCGCCACCACGGGCTTCGGCGTCCAGTCGAAGTCAGCCTTCGGATTTGCGAGTGCGACGGCTGCTCCCGGTGGGAAGGCGACCGCGCCGGTTGTCAGCAGGCAGGCCGTGAGCAGAAGCCTGACGTGACTTGTTCGCATCCGCATAACCAACGTGGGGGCACTCCCACGACTTGCGGTATGCGGAAGGGGTCCGACGCTCAGCTGTCGGGACAGGGCGCGAGCTGGGTCGTGCCCGGCCACAGGCAGCCGTCGGTCCGCTTGGGCCGCCGGTTCTGGCGCAACTTCAGACGTGTGAACTTCCCGATGCGGTCGCCGCGGCGGACGAGCACCTCGAGGGCCACGCCCGCAGGCATGAGCCGCTCGGCGGCCTTCACCCGCAGCCGTCGTCGCCCGACCACCTTCGAGAGCGGCTTGAGCCGACAGCCCTTGCCGCGGCAGCGAACCGACACCCGCGAGCCGTGCGGGGCCCGGACGGCCAGAAACTCGATCTTGGTCCCGGTCGGCCGCAGGCTGCCGCCCACGGTGACCACCGGGAACGGGCTCAGCAGCCGGGGCAGCGGGGCGGTTGCGACGGTGTTCCCCACTGTCTGCCCACCCGAGGGGGTCGTCACCGGGCTCGACGCTGTCGGAGGGGCAGGGGTACCCGGCTGCCGGACATCCAGCGCGAGCGACGCCGTGTCCTGCCCGCCCGAGTTGTCGGTGACTCGCAGCGAGATCGTCTTCGGGCCCGGCGTGGAGAACTTGTAAGTCGCGACCGGCATTGCGGCGTCATCGAAGGCGCCGTCGCCGTCGAGGTCCCAGGCGACCGAGGCGATCCTGCCGTCCGGGTCGTCCGAGTAAGAGACAAAGGTCACCTCGTCCCCGGGGAGGGGCGACGCGGGAAGCGCCGCGAAGACCGCGTTGGGCAGCACGTTCGGAGGCGGGGGCGGCGGAGGCGGATTGACGACGGTGATCGTCTTGGTGACCGCGGCGCTCCCAAGCATGTCGCCGACCGTGAGCGACACCTGCCAGGGTCCGGCGGTGGGAGCGGTGCGCGTGCACGTGGCATCCGAGGACGGCCCGCCCTCGCACGAGATGCTCCACGCATACGACGTGATCGGGTTGAGGTCGTCGAGCGGCGTTGATGTCGACATGAACGTCACCGGCGTCCCCGTTACGACCTGCTGGGGCGCCCACGTGAAGTCGGGCGTGGGAGTCGCCGCGGCGACGCCCGTTCCCAGCGGAAACACGACCGCACCGACCGTGAGCAGGCAGGCAGACAGCAGAAACCTGAGACGACTGGAACCCATCCGCCCGAGAAACGCGGAGGCGAACGCCCGATTTGCAGCTTTGGCGCCCAAAGCCGTGCATTCGCCCACAGACGGGCGCAATTTGCGGGATTAGCGTGCGCTGAGCGCCGGCTCAGCCGATCCGCTCGCGGATCAGCCGCTGCACCTCCCGCCGTCCGCGCGGCCCCCCGCAGCGGGATAAGGGCTTTGGGCGCACGGTTACCGGCCCCGAGCATCCTGGTCTCGCATCCATGCACGACGTGAGCCCCTTTGCGCACGCCCATTACGCGATGTACGGTGAAACTTTGGACTTTCGCCTGCTGGGCCCGCTTGAAGTTCTCGGCGATGGTGGTCGCGCGCTGTCGATAGGCAGCGGGCGACAGCGTGCTCTGCTGGCCCTCCTGGTCCTTCGTGCGAACGAGTTGGTCGCGAGCGATCGGCTGGTGGAGGAGTTGTGGGGCGAGGCGCCTCCGCCGACGGCCCACAAGATGCTCCACAACCAGGTCTCGGCACTGCGCCAGGCGCTTGGACGCAACGGGCGGCTCGAGACCCAGGGGAGCGCCTACCGGCTGAACGTGGAGCCCGGGCGAGCTGCGACGTGGATCGCTTCGAGGAGCTGCTGGCGAGCGCGCGAGCCGAGCTCGACTCCGACCCGGACGCCGCGGCGGACCAGCTTCGGGAGGCCCTCGGTCTCTGGCGCGGGCCGGCGCTGTCCGACCTCGCCTACGAGCAGTTCGCGCAGGCCGAGATCGCGCGCCTCGAGGAGCGGCGCTGGGTGGCGTTCGAGGCGCGGGTCGAGGCCGAGCTCGCGCTCGGCCGCCACGCGGACCTGATCTCCGAGCTTGAGGCGCGCCGTGCGGGGGAGCCTCTGCGCGAGCACCTGCGCGGGCAGCTCATGCTCGCCCTGTACCGCTGCGGCCGCCAGGCGGACGCGCTCGACGCCTACCGCGCGGCGCGGCGCACGCTCGTCGAGGAGGTCGGAGTGGAGCCCGGCGCAGAGCTGCGCGCCCTCCAGGACGCGATCCTCGCGCAGGATCCGGTGCTCGACGCGCCCGCGGCCGCGGAGCTGCCGGCGCCGCTCGACGGCGGCTCGCCGCTCCTGGCCGGCCGCGAGCGCGAGCTGGCCGCGCTCACCGGGCTGCTGGCGGGTGCGGCCGAGGGACGCGGCTCGCGTCGTGCTCTGTCCGGGCCGAGCGGCATCGGCAAGACCCGCCTGGCCACCGAGCTGGCCCTCGAGGCACTGCGGCGCCGAATGACGGTGCTCTACGTCGGAGCATCGACCACCACCGCGGACGGGCTCGCAGCGTTCCGCCGCGCCGAGGAGGGCGGGCCACCGGCGCTGCTCGTGCTGGACGACGCAGAGCGCGCCGGAGCCGACCTGCTCGAGCGCGCCGCCGATGCGGCCGCCGGGGCCCGCGAGCGCCCGCTGCTGCTGCTCATCCTGCACGCCGCACCGCTCCCGGCGCTCGCAGAGCGCGCGGCTCTGGCGCTCGAGCTCGGGCCCCTCGAAGACGAGGCGATCGCCGACATCGCGCAGCTCTACCTGCCGGAGGGAGCCGGCCCGGCCGGGCTGCGCGCGCTTGCAGAAGAGACCGGCGGCGTCCCGCTCGCGGTCCACCGTGCCGCGGCCGAATGGGCGCGGACGCAGGCCGCCCGCGACGCCGAGGCGAGCGCCGGGCGGGCGGCAACCGAGCGCGGCGAGCTGCGCGCCGCTGAGGCCGACCTGTCGGGCGACCTGCTCGCGCTGCGAGCGACCGAGGAGCGCGGCCGGCTCTATCGCGGCGACCTCGACGACCTACCGCTCCCCGGCAGTCTGTCCCTACGTCGGCCTGACGAGCTTCGACTCAGCGCACGCGGAGTTACTTCTTCGGTCGCGAGCGGCTCGTGGCCGAGATGGTCGCCCGGCTCGTGGGCTCCCCGCTGCTGGCAGTGGTCGGGCCCTCCGGCGCCGGGAAGTCCTCCGCCGTCCGTGCGGGTCTGCTGCCTGCGCTCGCGAGCGGCGTGCTGCCCGGTTCGCAGCGGTGGGTGCAGGCGTTGATGCGACCGGGCGCGCACCCGCTGGCCGAGCTGGAACGGGTGCCGGCCGACCGGCATCGCGAGGCGGTGCTCGCGGTCGACCAGTTCGAGGAGCTGTTCACCGTCTGCCGCGACGAAAAGGAGCGAGCCGAGTTTCTGGACGCGCTCGTCGCGCTCGCGGCGGATCGCGACCGGCCCATCCAGGTCGTGATCGCGGTGCGTGCGGACTTCTATGGGCGCTGTGCTGCCCACGACCGGCTCGCACGGCTCGTCGGAGCCAACCAGGTGCTCGTCGGGCCGATGCGTCGCGACGAGCTGCGCCGGGCCATCGTCGAGCCGGCTCGCCGGGTCGGGCTGCGGGTGGAGCCCTCGCTCACCGACGCGCTCATCGACGACACACTCGACGAGCCCGGCGGCCTGCCGCTGCTCTCGGCGGCGCTGCTCGAGCAGTGGCGCGAGCGCGACGGCCATGTCATGCACCGGTCCGCCCACGACCGCACGGGCGGAGTGCGCGGCGCCGTGGGCCGGTTGGCTGAGGCCACCTACACCGGGCTCTTCCGAGCCCGAACGCGCCGCCGCGCGGCGCATCCTGCTGCGGCTGGCCGACGCGGGCGAGGACGAGAGCGCCTTCGTGCGCCGCCGCGTGCCGGTCGACGAACTCGAGGCCGGCAGCGACGAGCACACGGCGGCCGCGCTCGCCGCGCTGACCGACAGCCGGCTCGTGACGGCGGACGAGGACACGCTCGAGGTCGCGCACGAGGCGCTGCTGCGCGAGTGGCCGCGGCTGCGCGGATGGCTCGAGGAGGATGCCGAGGGACGGCGGCTCCATCCAGCACCTGATCCACGCGGCGCGCGACTGGGACGCCGAGGGCCGCGACCCCGGTGAGCTTTACCGCGGCGCTCGCCTCGCGTCCACACTCGACTGGGCCACTGGGCACCAGGGTGACCTCAACCAGCTCGAGCGGTCCTTCCTGGACGAGAGCCGTGTGGAAGCCGAACACGAGGCCGAGCACCAGCGCGCGTACGAACCGCCGCCTGCGCGCCCTGCTCGCCGGCCTCGGCGTGCTGCTCGCGATCGCGCTGGTGGCGGGCATCGTGGCGCTCAACCAGCGCGGCGAGGCCCGCGACGCAGCACGGGTCGCGGATTCCCAGCGCCTCAGTGTGGAGGCCGTCGGGGAGGAACGACTTGATCAGGCGCTCCTGTTGACTCGCTCGGCGGTGGAGCTGGACGAGTCGCCCACCACGCTCGGCAAACCTTCACTCCGTGCTGATGCGATCGCCGGCCGCGCTCGGGGTCGTGAACCACGGCTGGCAGGTGTTCGGCGCGGCCATCAGCCCAGACGGCGAGGTGATGGCCACGGGCGACGAGCGCGGCGCCGTCAACTTCTACGACGCGTCCACCCGGTTGCCCGTCACGCGCCCGTATCGGATCCCGGCTGGCCTGATCCAGAACGTCCGCTTCTCGCCGGACGGGAGGACGCTTGCGGTGAGCTACCTCGACACCAACGACCAGGCTCACCCGAAGTTCGACCTGATCGACCCGCGCACGAGCAAGCGCATCCTGCGCGTCTCGCTGCCCGTGGTGAGCGGGCCCCCATCGTGGATCTACACGGACGTCCTGTTCCTGCCCGGCGGTCGAGGACCTGCTCGTGCGGCCGGTCAGCGGCGTCGGGCCGGATGCGCCGGCGCCGCCCGTGTACCGCGTCGACAGGGAGACCGGTGAGATCACGGGACGCCTCCAGCTGGGTCGGTTCACGCCCTACTTCTATGCGTCCGAGAGCGCCGATGGGCACGTGTTCATCACGAGCCTGCGCGACAACGAAACCTGGGAGGTCGACCCCGAGGCGCTGCGGGTCGTGCGCGCCTGGCCGGTCGGGGACCTCGCCGGCGCAGTCAGCCCCGACGGGGAGACCTTCGCGCTCGCCTCCGAGACGGGGCGTGTGCGGCTGATGGACCTCGAGTCTGGGCGGATGCGCGCCTTCCGCGGCGGGCACGAGGCCCCACCGCAGCGCATCGAGTTCACGCCCGACGGCCGCACCCTCGTGACCGCAGACATCGAGGGCGGGTTGCTCGCATGGGATGTCGAGCGCGGAGCCATGGACCAGCGTCTCGCGGGACACGCCGGCGCGATTGACGGCCTCGACATCGCGGCGGACAGCCGGACGCTCGTAACGGCGTCGGTCGACACTCGCGCGATCCTCTGGGATCTCGCGGGGGATCGGCGGCTTGACCGGCGCTTCTTCGTCGGCCGGCGCCTTCACGGTCGACCTTCCACGCCGCGGGGGATCGCCGTCAGTCCGGACGGCCGCACGCTGGCGTTCACGCACAGCGATGGCACGGTCGCCCTCCTCGATACGCGCACTCTCGAGCGCCGCGCGAGCGTCCGGGCGCAGGACGGATTTGCAGCCGCGGTCGTCTTCAGCCCCGACGGGCGTCTGCTCGCGGTGACCGGCGAGGACGGCCGCGTGACGCTCTGGAACCGCCCGCACGCTCGCGCCCGCGGGGGAGCTCGAGGGGATGGACGGCATCTCGCAGGCACTCGCCTTCTCGCCCGACGGCTCGTTCCTAACGGGGGGCGAGGCGATCGTGTCCGCGGACGCCGTCAGCGGCGAGCGCACGGCCGCTGCGGGTATGGGACGTGCGCAGGCGGGCACTCACCCCCTTCGAGGCGCGGAGCGGTCCCAACTCGCTCGCGTACAGCCCCGACGGTGAGCTGATCGCGTCCGCGGCGACGGAGCTCGGCACGGAGATCCGCGACGCCCGGACCGGCAAGCTCGTGAAGCGCCTCGGCTACGGCAACCTCACGGGGGAGGGAGACTTCTCGCGCTCGGTCGCGTTCTCACCCGACGGCGCGTTCCTCTTCGTCGGACAATATGACGGAACGGGCCGGCTGTTCTCGACCGAGACCTGGAAACCCGTCGGACAGCCCTTCGAGGGGCACACCGCGAGGATCACCTTCCCGGAGTTCACGCCCGACGGGCGAATCCTCGCGACGGCCGCGGCGGACGGGACCGTGAGGTTGTGGGACGTGGAGACGAGGAAGCCGATCGGCGAACCGCTCGAACTCGTCCCAGGCACTTTCGCGTCAGCCGCGCTCAGCCCGGACGGCTCACGCCTGTACGCGATCTCCACCCGCGGCGAAGGCATCAGCTTCAAGATGTCGGCGGAGGCCTGGAAGCGCCACGCCTGCCTGGTCGCCGGGCGCGATCTCACCGCGGCCGAGTGGGACGAGGCCCTGCCCGAGCGGCCCTACCAGACGGTCTGCGCCGGCGGCTGAGCCCCGCTCTGGGAGCGGAATTAGCCGGCAATGAGCGCGCTGTGAGCGCTCGGTTACCGGCCCGGCGGAACCTCTGGAAATCGACCGCAACCGGCGGTCGCCGACAGAAAGGAGCGGAGATGTTCTCCCCCGCCCTCAAGACTCGCCTGGCCACCGCCCTCGCCGGTGCGGCCCTCGCGAGCGCACTGGTCGTGTCCGGAGCCTCGGCCCACTACGGCCAGCAGACGGACAACCCCGAGTACGTTCCGCCGCCGCCGTCGTCGATCGCCGTCTCGGCCGCCGAGGAGTACCAGGATCTGCGCTCCCCGGACGCGATCGACGCCGCCCGCGAGGCGGGCGACGAGCCCGAGGCCAGCACGAGCCAGGACATGCGCATGCCCGACACCCGCGACGCGGCCGAGGGCTACCAGCCGGAGCTCCGCGCAGCAGCCGGTGGCCGACGAGCCCGTCCGAGCCGTCCGGGTTCGACTTCGTCTCGGCCGCCATCGGGGCGATCGCCGCTGGCGCGCTCGCGTTCGTGCTCATGGCGACCCTCGGGACTGCGCAGGCCCCCGCGCGGCCGTCCCGCGAGCGCCTGAGGCAGGTGAGCGAGATGACCACGAGACACATGCGCAGGACCGGACTGCTCGCGGCGCTCGCGGCGCTGCTTGCGGTCGCGGCGGCACCTGCCCGCGCCGACACGGTCACGGACTGGAACCTGACCGCGCCGAACACGCTGATCGGGACCACGGCCCCGCTACAGCCGCCTCAGATCGCGGTGCCGCACCTGGCGATGGTCCACGGCGCCGTCTACGACGCCGTCAACGCCATCGACGGCGGGCCATGACGGGCATCTGCTGCTCGTCGAAGGTCGGGCGGCCGACCGACTCCAAGGACGCGGCGGCTGCCACGGCGGCCCATCCGACGTCCTCGTCCACCTCGTGCCGGCACAGCAGCCGGCGCTGGACGGGCAACTGGCGTCGTCGCTTGCCGCGATCCCGGATGGCCGTTCGAAGAAGCGCGGGATCGCCGTCGGCGAGGCAGCGGCCGCCGCGATGATCGCGGCGCGGACCGACGACGGCCGCTTCGGCGCCCAGGCTTCCCCGTGGGAACCGGTCCCGGCGTGTGGCGGCCGGTGCTGCCGATGTTCGTGAACGACCCGAATGCGCTGGCTCAGGGACGTGGAGCCGTTCCTGATCCGGAGCTCGTCGCAGTTCCGCTCGGAAGGGCCGCTTCCGCTCACGAGCCGGAAATACGCCCGTGAGTTCGAGGAGGTCAGGACGCTCGGCTCGGCGACCGACAGCGAGCGGACGCCCGAGCAGACGCTGGCCGCGCGTTACTGGGCCGAGAACCCGGCCGTGACGTGGAACCGGACGTTCCGGACGCTGTCGGCGCAGCAGGGGCTGTCGCTCGTCGACAACGCGCGCTTCTTCGCGGTGCTCTACATGACCGCGACGGACGCGCTGATCAGCGTCTGGGACGACAAGGCGCACTGGTCGTTCTGGCGCCCGATCACGGCGATCCAGGAGGCCGGCACGGACGGCAACCCCCGACACCGAGCCGGATCCGGCGTGGCTGCCGCTGATCCCGACGCCGCCGTATCCGGAGCACCCCTCAGGGCACACCGGCTTCAGCGGCTCGATCGTGAGCACGCTCCAGCAGTTCTTCGGAACGGACGGGATCGCGTGGAGCGACACGAACGCGGCCGGTACGCGTGAGCTTCACCCGCTTCTCCCAGGCGATCGACGACGTGGTCGACGCCCGGGTGTGGTCCGGGATCCACTTCCGGACCGCGGACGAGCAGGGTGAACGGATCGGAAGTCAGGTCGCCCGCTACGTCGGGCAGCGCTACTTCGAGCCCCGGCACCGCTGACCGCCCTCGGCAGGGCGGGTCGCTCCGGCGGCCCGCCCGCTCGGGCTCAGCCGATCCGCTCGCGGATCAGCCGCTGCACCTCGCCGCCGTCCGCGCGGCCCTTCGTCTCGCGCATGACCGCGCCGATGATCGCCCCGATCGCCTGCTGCTTGCCGGCACGGATCTTCTCGACGGCGTCGGGGTTGTCGGCGATCGCCCGCTCGACGATCTCCTCGAGCTCGCCCGAGTCGGCGGCGCCGAGTCCGCGCTCCTCGATCACGGCGGCCGGCTCGCCGCCCTCGGCCACGAGCACGTCCAGCACCTCCTTGGCGGCGGAGGCCGACACCTGCTTCGTCCCCACCAGCTCGACGAGTCGCGCGAGCGCGCCCGGCTCTAGGCGGGTCGCCGCGGGATCGGCGTCGCCGATCTTCGCGGCGAGCTCGTTGGTCGTCCAGTTGGCCAGCGCCCGCGTATCGCCGTCGCCCGAGGCGCTCAGCGCCTCCTCGAAGAAGTCGCCGAGCTCGGAGCGGAAGGCGAGCAGCCGGGCCATGTCCGCCGGCAGCTCGAGCTCGTGCTCGAAGCGCTCCGCGCGCTCGGCCGGCAGCTCCGGCAACGCCGCTCGCGCCCGCTCGAGCATCTCCTCGGTCGGCGCGATCGGGACGAGGTCGGGCTCCGGGAAGTAGCGGTAGTCGTGCGCCTCCTCCTTCGAGCGAAGCGAGCTCAGCGTGTCGCTGCGCGGGTCGTAGTGGAGCGTCTCCTGCTCGACCTGGCCGCCGTCGCGGATGATCGCCTCCTGGCGCGCGATCTCGGCCGTGATGCCGCGCTCGAGGAAGCGGAACGAGTTCATGTTCTTGAGCTCGGCCTTGGTGCCGAGGGTGGCCTCGCCGGCCGGCCGGATCGACACGTTCGCGTCGACCCTCAGCGAGCCCTCCTCCATGTTCACGTCCGACACGCCCATCCGCCGGAGCGTCGCCTGGAGCAGACGCCCGAACTCGGCGGCCTGAGCGGGCGAGCGCAGGTCGGGCTCGGTGACGATCTCGACGAGCGGCGTACCGCCACGGTTGAAGTCGACGACGCTCGCCTCCGCCCCGTGGATGCGCCCGGAGGCGCCGGCGTGCACCAGCTTCGCGGCGTCCTCCTCGAGGTGCACGCGGTGGATGCGCACGTCGCCGAGCCGGCCGCCCGTCGCGAGCGGGATGTCGTACTGGCTGATCTGGTAGCCCTTCGGCAGGTCCGGATAGAAGTAGTTCTTCCGGTGGAAGATCGAGCGCGGAGCGATCTCACAGCCGAAGGCCATTGCGATCATCAGGGCGAAGTGGACCGCCTCGGCATTCGTGACGGGCAGCGTGCCGGGGTGACCGAGGCAGACCGGGCAGGTGAGCGTGTTCGGCTCGGCGCCGAAGGAGAGCGCGCAGCCGCAGAACATCTTCGTGCGTGTGCTCAGCTGCACGTGGATCTCGATGCCGATCACCGGCTCGTACACGCGTGTCTCGGGCTCGGTGATGCTCATCGGAGCACCGGCACCCCCTCGAAGCCGATCGCCTGCTCGAGCGCGTAGGCGGCGTCGAGGATGGCGGCCTCGCTGAAGGCAGGCCCGGCGATCTGGAAGCCGACCGGGAGGCCGTCGCTGAGGCCGGCCGGGATCGAGATCGCGGGCGTGCCGGCGAGCGGCATCGGCACCGTGAAGTAATCGGACAGGTACATCGCGAGCGGGTCGGCGGTGCGCGAACCGAGTTCGAAGGCGACGGTCGGCGAGGTGGGCGTGACGAGGAAGTCGACCTTCTCGAAGGCCGCGCGGAAGTCCTCGACGATCTTGGTGCGCACCTTCTGCGCCTTGCCGTAGTAGGCCTCGTAGTAGCCCGACGAGAGCGCGTAGGTGCCGATCATGATGCGCCGCTTGACCTCGTCGCCGAACCCGTCGTGGCGGGTCTGCTCGTACATCCGCGTGAGGTCGCCGTCGCCGGAGCGCATCCCGTAGCGCACGCCGTCGTAGCGGGCCAGGTTGGCGCTCGCCTCGGCGGGCGCGATCACGTAGTAGGCGGACAGGCCGAGGCCCGCGCTCGGCATCTCGACCGGCTCGACCGAGCCGCCGAGCTCCTCGATTTTGGCGAGCGTGTCGCGCACCACCTCCGCCACTCCCGGCTCGAGGCCCTCCTCCTCGAGGCCCCAGACGCCGAAGCGCACGCCGTCCAGCCGCTCGGCGCTCGGCATGGGGATCTCGCCGGGAATGCCGAGCGACGTCGAGTCGCAGGGGTCGCGGCCCTGGAGGAGGCCGAGCATGAGCGCGGCGTCGGTCACGTCGCGCGTCAGCGGGCCGCACTGGTCGAGCGACGAGGCGAAGGCGATCATCCCGTAGCGCGACACGGCGCCGTAGGTGGGCTTCATGCCGACGATGCCGCACAGCGACGCGGGCTGGCGGATCGAACCGCCCGTGTCGGTGCCGATCGCCCAGGGCGCGTAGCCGGCCGCCACCGCCGCGGCGCTGCCGCCGCTCGAGCCGCCTGGCACGCGCGTCCGGTCCCACGGGTTCTGGACCGGCCTGTAGCCGGAGTTCTCGTTCGAAGAGCCCATCGCGAACTCGTCCTGGTTCGTCTTGCCGAGCACCGCAGCTCCGGCCGCCTGCAGGTTGCGGACGGAGGTGGCGGTGTAGGGCGGGCGATAGCCCTCGAGGATGCGCGAGCCGGCGGAGCTCGGCACGCCCTCGACGCAGAAGAGGTCCTTGGCGGCGAACGGTGGGAGCTCACCGGCCTCAGCGGGCGGCTCGTCCGCCACCCAGAGGAACGCTCCCAGCTCGTCCGCCGCGGCCCGGCCGCGCCAGAACTCGAAGACCTCGGCCGGCGAGACGTCGCCGGCGCGCACGCGCTCCGCCTGCTGCGCGGCCGTTAGGTCGAGCAGCTCGCTCACGACTGTCCCGGGCTCGGCACCCTGAAGCCGCTGTCCACCGGATCGGGAGCCTGCTCGAGCGCCTGCTCCTTCGAGAGCCCGGGACGCGGCACGTCCTCGCGCAGCACGTTCTGGAGCTCGACGACGTGCGAGGTGGGCTCTACTCCGTCGAGGTCGAGCCGGTCCATCTGCTCCACGTACTCGACGATCTTGGAGAGCTCGGGCGCGAGCCGCTCGACCTCCTCCTCGCTGAACCGGAGGCGGGCGAGCTTCGCCACGTGCAGGACCGCGTCGCGATCGATCATCGGCGCGATTGTAGGTCGGTCGAGCGCAGCGACCTCATCCGCCGCCCTCGGGCCGGGGCGCCGGGATCGTCTCGATCTCGGGCGACGGAGGAGCGGGCGCGCCGCTCAGGTCGGTGCGACGGCCCGGGCGCGACGGGCGCTCGTCGCGCATGGCGACGAGCGAGCCGATGACGATGCCGAGCGCTCCCGCGAGGCCCAACCAGAGGCCCCATTCACGCGCGCTCGCGGCGCCGGGCAGGTCGAGCACCCGGATGAGCACCAGGAGGACCGCGAGCGCGCCGCCCAGGCACACGAAGATGCTGAAGGCGAGCGGGACAGCGGGGAGACGCTGCGCCGCGGTGATGAGGAGCAGCGCGACGGCCGCTGCCGCGATCAGCGCGAGCAGGATGTCGAGCACGGCCAGCGACTCGAACCCGCTGCTCGTGTCGAGCTCGTCCGCTCCATACCAGGGCAGGAACAGCGACACGAGCAGCGCGATCCCGGAGATCGCCGTGATCCACTCGCCGACGCGCAGTCTTCGCAGGTCCATTCGACGCGGCAGCGTACTCGCGCGATCGCAGCCCGGCGCCGCCGGGCCCCCGGCCGCAGGGGAAGCGCCGGGGACCGACGGGCCGGGGCGCGCGGGATGCGCCTGCGAGGGAGTGGCGGCCCGCGCGGGCGGCTCGGGCGGGGTTCGACAGCGGCCCGCCAGGTCCGCTCCACCCGAACTCACCCTGCAGGCTTCCACTCGCGCGGGCACGGGCCTATGGGGGGAACCCGGCGTGCTCTGGTTCGGTTACCCGTACGCCCCGCGGCGTCGCGGCAGCCATCATTCCCCTGATGAGAATCGCGCCACTCCGTCTGCCTGTGGCCGGCCTCGCATTCCTGGCGCTGGCGGACACCGCGATCGTCGCGCTCGCCCTGCCGCCGATCCTGCGCGAGCTGGACACCGACGTCGCCGGCGTCGCGGCCGTCCTCGGCGTATACGCGGTTGTGCTCGCTCTCGCGCTGCCCGCCGCCGAGTGGCTCTGGCGCCGCGCGGGCACGCGTGCGGTCGGGATCTCCGGAGTCGCGCTGTTCACGGGCGGCTCGCTCGCCTGCGGGCTCGCGGACACGCTCGACGTGCTCCTGGTCGCGCGTGGCGTCCAGGCCATGGGCGGCGCGGCGCTCCTCGTCAGCGCCTACGTCCTGCTCTCGGGCGAGCAGGGCGGCCGGCGCATGTGGCAGCTCGCTGTGCTGCTCGGCACCGCCGCCGGGCCCGCGATCGGCGGGGCGCTGACACAGGCGCTCGGGTGGCGTTCGATCTTCTTCGTTCAGGCCCCGGCCGCCCTGCTGGCGCTGCCGGGCGTGCTGACCGCCCGCGACGAGCTCGACAGCGCGGCCGATCCCGACGAGCGCCCGCCGGCCCGGCGCCGGCGCGCCTGGCACGACGTCGAGGCGGACGGCGTCGTGCGCCCGCGCTGGGCGCTCGGGCGCGTCCTCGCCCTCGGGCTCATCTCGGGCGCGGTGACCGCCGCGCTCTTCCTGACGGTCCTGCTCCTGATCAGCGGCTGGGGCATCGAGCCGCTCACCGCGGCGCTCGCCGTAACCGTCATGCCGCTAGCCGCGCTGGCGATGGTTCCGTTGCGCGGTTCGCCTGGTGTGCACGCCGCCGCCGGCGCCCTTCTGGTCGCGGCCGGGAGCGCGGCGCTCGCCTTCTTGCCCAGCGCCTCGGTCGCGTGGACGATCCCGCCGCAGCTGGCCGTCGGTGCCGGCATGGGCCTGGCGCTGCCGGCGCTCGCGGGTCGCCTGCTCCCAGAGCGCAACGGCCGCGACGCGGCGCGCCTGCTGGCGATCAGGCACGTCGGGATCGCGCTTGTCCTCCTGATCCTCGCCCCGATAGCCCAGAGCGAGCTCGACAGCACGCTCGCCGAGACGCGCGAGCGCGGCGCCGCGATCATCCTCGACGCACCGATCGACCCGCGCGTGAAGCTCGACGTTGCGCCCAAGCTCTCGGAGAGCGTCGAGACCGAGGATCCGCGCGGCGGCCTCGAGCGCGTGTTCGCGGCCGGGCGCGGGGAGGTCGACGACGACGAGCGGGAGGACTACGACGCGCTCGCCGAGCGCGCCGACGAGGTGCTCGTCGCCGGCGTCAACGACGGCTTCTCGACCGCCTTCCTCGTCGGCGCCGGGCTCGCGCTGCTCGCCGCGCTGATCCTCCTGCCGGCGGCGCTTGGCTACAGCCTCGCCGGAGCCAGGCCCGCTATCGCGGTCGGGGTGGCGTGCGTCGCGGCGCTCGCGGTCGGCGCCTACGCGGTCGCGGCCGACAGCGAGCGTCCCGAGCAGGTGGTGATCGCGGACCCCTGCGAGGACCGCGACAACCCCGGCAGCGGCGGCATCACCGGATTCCTCCAGGACGCCGCCCTGGTCGCCCTCGACGAGGTCGCCTGCCGGGTCGGCTCGTCACGCGAGGAGCTCGTGCTGGCCATGGTCGACGACGACGCCGCCAGGGATTACGAGCGCCGCTATGACGTCGACCCGCGCTCCGTGATCGACCTCGCCGGCAGCGTGCTCCCGGGTTAGCGGCCGTAGGTCAGGACGACGACGCCCTCGTCGCCGACCGGCCGCGAGTCGAGGAGCTTCAGCCTCGTCTTGTCGCTCGACTCGCCCCACAGCCGCTTGCCGCTCCCCAGGACCAGCGGGAAGACCATCAGGCGCAGCTCGTCGAGGAGGTCGTTCTCGAGCAGCGCCTGCACGAGCTGGGCGCTGCCGTGCACGACGACTTCGCCGTCATGCTCGTCCTTGATGCGCGCCACGGCTTCGGTCAGCTCGTCTCCCCGGATCACGGTCGAGCCCGACCAGTCCGGGTCCTCGAGCGTCGAGGAGACGACGTACTTCGGCATGTTGTTGAACTTGTCGGCGAACTCGCCGTCGCGCGACGGCCACGCGTCCGCGAACCCCTCGTAGGTCACGCGACCCAGGAGCAGCGCGTCGCTGCCCATGGTCTCGTCGAGCTTGAACCTGTCGCCCTCTTCGCCGCGCGAGATCTCGAAGCTCCAGCCGCTGTGCTTGAAGTCCTCCGAGCCGCCCGGGTCCTCGATGACGCCGTCCAGCGAGATGAACTCGGTTGCCACGATGCGTCCCATTTCGGTCCTCCTTCGATTGCCTATCTACCGGTGCGTCGAACGAGACGACCGGGAATCGACAACTAGGCGCGCGCCGCCTTGAGGGTGTTGGCGAGCAGCATCGCGCGGGTCATGGGCCCGACCCCGCCGGGCACCGGCGTGATCGCCCCGGCGATACCGCTCACCGCCTCGAAGTCGACGTCGCCGACGAGGCCGTCGTCGGTGCGGTTCGTCCCCACGTCGATGACGACGGCGCCGTCGCGCACCATGTCGGCGGTCACGAGTCCCGGCGAGCCGACCGCCGCGATCAGCACGTCTGCCTCGCGGCAGACGGCGGGCAGGTCACGGGTACGCGAGTGGCAATGCGTGACCGTCGCGTTCGCCGCCAGCAACAGCTGCACGAGCGGCTTGCCGACGAGGATCGAGCGCCCGATCACGACGGCACGGGCCCCCTGCAGGTCCACGTCCGCCTCGGCGAGCAGCTCCATGACGCCCGCCGGCGTGCAGGGCACGAGCGCCTCGGGGCGGTCGTGCATGAGGAGGCCGGCGTTGGCGGTGGTGAGCCCGTCGACGTCCTTGGCCGGGTCGATCAGGCCGATGAACTCGTCCTGGTCGAGATGATCCGGCAGCGGCAGCTGGAGCAGGATGCCGTTCACCCGCTCGTCTTCGTTGAGGGAGCGGATCAGCTTGGCGAGCTCCTCCGGCGCCACGTCGCCGCCCGGCTCGTGGTGGAACGACTCGATGCCGACCTCGGCCGAGTCCTCACGCTTCATGCGGACGTAGACGGCTGACGCTGGGTCGTCGCCGACGAGGATGGTGGCGAGGCCAGGCGTCCTGCCGAGGCTCGCGACCTCCTCGGCCACGCGCGCCTTGACGCGCTGCGCCACGGCCTTGCCGTCGATGATCCGGGCGGACATGAGCGCGCGGCAGCATAGACCAGCGCAACACCGGTGGCCGTCGCGGGTTCTCGATGCATGTGGCGTGCTGCGCTTCTGGCCCTGAGCGTCGTGCTGCTCGCCTCTCCGGTCGCTTCCGCGCGGGTTCTGCAGACCGTCACGCCAGCCGACCGGCTCGCCGAGGGCCCACTGCTGGCGGGCGCCCGGGTGGCGTGGGAGGAGAACCGCTGCGCGTCGCCCGGCGGCTGTGGCTTCGAGGCGGCGACGCGCTACCGCATCCGCGCTGCCGGTCCAGGCGGCGTCAAGACGCTGAGCGAGGGCCGCATCCGCTCCCTGCCCGGCGGCTCCAACTCCCTCTTCTCGAGCGTGTCGTTCGAGCTGTCGACGAGCCGGTTCGTGCTCGTGAGGTCGGAGTTCGGCACGCTCAGCGAGCAGGACTTCGCGGCGGAGCGCACCTTTGCCGGCGCGCGTGACGGGAGCGGACTGAGACGGCTGGTGCGCTGCCGGGCGGAGCAGCAGACCGTCGAGAACCCGGTCGCGCTCGCCGGCGATCGGGTCGCCTTCGACCCGGATCCCTGTGACGGACAGCCGGTCGTCGAGATTCGCTCCCCCGGCTCGTCGACCATGTTCGCCTTCTTCCCCGCGACCGGCGCACTGGCCGACGTCGCGCTCGCGGGCCCCTACCTCGCGGTGGTCTACAGCGGGCTCGTGCAGCTGCACGACACGCGGAACGGCGAGGAGCTCCTCTCCGCGCCGCTGCCACCCGGCACCGTCCACGGCGTCGACGTCGCGCGTGACGGCCGCTTGGCGGTCACGGTCGGCTCGGAACGAATCGGGCGGCGGACCTGCCATCCGAGCCGGCTCTGGACTCGGGACGCCGGAGGAGACTCACTCGAGCTAGAGCGGCCCCAGCCGTGTTGGGACGCACGTCTCTCGCGCGACGGAGTGGTCTACCTGAGGGGCGGGCGCCGCCCCGCCCGGCTCGAGCTGCTGTCGCCCGGCGGCTCGATGAGAGTGATCGCGGAGTTCGGATCGCGGCGGGTGCGAGAGACGTTCGACGCTCAGCACATGCGGGCCGCGTTCGCCGCGCTCTGCGGCGGCCGCGTGCGCATCCGCGTTGTGTCGCTCGGCGCTCCGGCGCGCGCCTGTTAGCGCCGCTTGAGCGGCGCGTAGTCGGCCATCAGCTTGCGCTCCGAGCCGTCGCCGGCGAAGCGCACCACCACGAGCCCGCCCGGCTCTACCCCGGTCACGACGCCCTCGCCGAACTGGGCGTGGACGACGTCGTCGCCGAGCGCGAAGCTCGCCCCGCCACCGCCCGCCGCGCCGGCCGGCTCCGGCACCGAGGCGCCTCCGCCCCACGTCGCGGCGGCCGCCTGGCCGCGCGGGGCGTCCACGTCCTGATCGGTGAACTCGGCCGGGATCTCGTCGATGAAGCGGCTGCGGACGTTCCAGTCGCGGCTGCCGAAGAGCGCCCGCGTACGCGCGTGGGTCAGGTAGAGGACGCGCTTGGCGCGCGTGATGCCGACGTAGGCGAGCCGGCGCTCCTCCTCGAGGTCGCCCGACTCGATCGAGCGCATGTGCGGAAAGACGCCGTCCTCGAGCCCGATGATGAAGACGATGCCGAACTCGAGGCCCTTGGCGTTGTGCATCGTCATCAGCGTCACGATGCCCTGCTCGTCGCGGAGGTTGTCCTGTTCCGAGAAGAGGGCGATCTGCTGGAGGAACTCCTCGACGGCGCCCTCCTCGACCGCCGTGTCGTACTCGCGCGCCACGCCGACCAGTTCCTCGAGATTCTCCAGCCGCACCTGCGACTCGACCGTGCGCTCGGCGCGCAGCGCATCGGTGTAGCCGGTCTCCTCGAGCGTCTCGGCCAGGAGGTCGCCTACGCCCGCGCCACCCTCCGCCCGCTCGCGCAGGCGCTCCATCACCGACATGAAGCGCCCCACCGCCTTGACGGCCGCCGTCCCGAGGCCGGGTATCTGCTCCGGCGCGGCCGCAACGTTCCAGACCGGTTCGCCGAGCGTGCTGGCGTAGTTCGTGATGCGCGCCTGTGAGGTGTTGCCGATCCCGCGCCGCGGCGAGTTGACGATGCGCCCGAAGGCGACCGTGTCGGCCGGGTTGACGAGGAGGGTCAGGTAGGCGAGCGCATCCTTGATCTCGGCGCGCTCGTAGAAGCGCGTGCCGCCGATCACCTGATAGCCGACCCCGTAGCGCACGAGCATGTCCTCGAGCACACGGCTCTGCGCGTTGGTCCGGTAGAAGACGGCGACCTCGTCGCGCGACTCGCCCTCGTCGACGAGCCGCTCGATCTCGGAGACGACGAAGCGCGCCTCCGCGTGCTCGTCCTCGAGCTCGCGCACGTGGACCGGCTCGCCCTCACCGAGCTCCGACCAGAGGAACTTGTCCTTGCGCGCGCGGTTGTTCGAGATGACCGCGTTGGACGCGTTCAGGATCGTCTGCGTCGAGCGGTAGTTCTGCTCGAGCTTGACCACCTGGGCGTCCGGGAAGTCGTCCTCGAAGTCGAGGATGTTGCGGATGTCGGCGCCGCGGAAGCGGTAGATCGACTGGTCGTCGTCGCCGACGACGCAGAGGTTGCGGTGCTCCTCGGAGAGGAGCTGGAGCCAGCGGTACTGAGCGCGGTTCGTGTCCTGGTACTCGTCGACGAGCACGTGCCGGAACGAGCGCCGGTAGCGGTCGCGCACCTCGGGGAACAGCTCGAACAGGTTCACGCAGCGGAACAGCAGGTCGTCGAAGTCCATGGCGTTGGCCGCGTGCAGGCGCTGCTCGTAGAGCTCGTAGACGTCGGCGGCCGTCTGCTCGAAGAAGGTCGAGACCTTGATCCGGTAGGCCTCGGCGTCGAGCAGGCCGTTCTTGGCGTCCGAGATCTGGCGCCGGATGCCGCGCGGCGCGAAGCGCTTCGGGTCGACGTCGAGCTCCTCGACGCAGTTCTTGACGAGCCGCAGCGAGTCCTGCTCGTCGTAGATCGTGAAGCCGCGCGTGTAGCCGAGGCGCTCGGCGTCGGCGCGCAGCATGCGCGCGCAGGCGGAGTGGAAGGTCATCACCCACATCGCGCGAGCGCGGCCGCCCACGAGCGCCTCAACCCGGTCGCGCATTTCCTTTGACGCCTTGTTGGTGAACGTGATCGCGAGGATCTCGCTGGGGCGGGCCTGTCCCGTACCGACCAGATGCGCGATCCGGTGGGTCAGAACGCGGGTCTTGCCGGAGCCCGCTCCCGCGAGGATCAGGAGCGGGCCCTCCCCATGCACGACGGCCTCGCGCTGAGGCGCGTTCAGGCCCTCGAGGAGGGAGTCGGTTGCGGCTTCGGTCGACACTCCTCCGAGCATAGGGTCCCGCGCGGCCGGTCAGCGACCGGCCGGGCCGCTATGAGGCGGCCGGCGCCCGGACGGCCACGATCGCGCCACCCTCATCGGTGCGCTCGAGGCCCGACAGGTCGAGCGCCAGCAGCGGCACGCGGCCCCGCCGCCGGGCGGTCAGCGTGCCCGCCTCGGTGTCGACGACGAACTCGGTCACCTCCAGGTTGGTGCCGCCCGCGCTGAAGCGCCGGCCGCCGCTGTGCTCGATCGTCCCGGCGAGCGACTCCGAGTCGACCATGCCGCCTGTGATCGGGAAGCCGATGCCGTCCCCATCGGGCGCCGCGGGATCGACCGGGGCCACCTCCACGCCGTTGTCGGTCAGGATCATGGCGGTCTGCTCGTCGAGGACCAGCACCGTCGTCTCGCCGTTCAGCCGGAGCTGCTGAGACGCCGCAGGCTGCTCACCTTGTTCATTCCCTGCCTCGTCCTGGAAATCCGGGTCGACAGGAGCTACGAGGAGTGGCGCCCGCACGGTTGGCGAGCGCGCTAGAGGTCGCGGCGGGCGAAGGCCACGTGTGCGGCGACGCCGACCAGCACCAGGTAGGCGAGCGTCCACAGCCACAGCAGCGGCCCGCCTTCCTGGGCGCCGCCGAAAGGCCCGAGCCGCACGATCACGCCGGTCACGCCGCGCACGTCTTCGGTGAGGGCGTCGAGGCCGGCCTGGTAGAGCGCCTCGAAGGGCAACAGCCACGAGCTGATCCGGGCGACGTCCTCGAGCGTCTCGACGCTGAGCGCGTCGCCGATCTGGCCGAGCAGGCCGGCGGCGAGGCCGGCGCCGAAGAGCATGAACACGGCGATGCCGTTGGCGGTCGAGGTGAGGAAGACCGACCCGAGCAGCGACAGCGCCGCGATCACCAGCACGGCCACGACCAGCCCGAGCCCGGGCAGGACAGGGCTGTCGGGCCACCAGCCGCCGCTGATGCCGGTGATCAGGAGCGAGAGCGTGTAGACCACCGCCACGTAGGCCGCGCACACCGTGGCCGCACCGGCAAAGCGGCCAAGCAGCAGGCTCGTGCGGCCGAGCGGTCGCACGACGAGCGGCTGCAGCAGCCCGCGCTCGGCGTCTCCACGCACGGCGCCGAGTGTCAGGAACGCGGCCAGGACGGCCCCGAGGAAGAGGGTCGTGAACATGGCCAGGCCGAGCAGCGTCGAGCCGGTCAGGACGAGCTCGTCGAGCGGGTCTTCACCGGCGAAGTCCTCGACCTCGTTGAACGCCACGTCCGCGCCGAGCGCAAAGAGCGCGAGGAACATCACGGTGAGCACGAGCACAACGGCGATCACGCGCCGGCGCACGCACTCCTTCAGCGCGTACTTCGCGACGACGAATGCGCCGATCATCCGAGCTCCCGCGTCGGCTGTGCCGGGCCGCCGACCGCCTCGAGGTAGGCGTCCTCGAGGCTCGACGACAGCACGCGCACCTCGTACACGTCCTCGCCCTGCTCGACGAGCTCCGCCACGATCGCGGGCACCTCGTCGCGCACGGCGCTCGGGTAGCTGAGCAGGCCGCTGCCCGTCTCGATCTCGACGCCGCGCGGCCTGACGAGCTCGTCCGGGGTGCCGCGCGCGACGATGCGGCCGTTGTCGAGGATCGCCACCCGGTCGCAGACGAGCTCGACCTCGCTCAGCAGATGTGAGTTGAGGACGACGGCGACGCCACGGTCGCGCAGGGCGGTGAGCAGGTCGCGGACGATCCGGCGGCCGACCGGGTCGAGCGCGCTCGTCGGCTCGTCCAGCATGAGGAGGCGCGGCTCCCCCACGAGCGCCTGGGCGATCCCGAGCCGCTGCTGCATGCCCTTGGACATCGCGTCGACGCGGGTCGTTCGGGCGTCGCCCAGCTCGACCAGGTCGAGCAGCTCTTGGCGCTCGCGCGCGCCTCCGTGGGATCCCGCGAGCGACTGGTGAAGTGCGAGCAGCTCGTCGGCCGACAGCCAGTCGGGAAAGCGGAACAGCTCGGCCAGGTAGCCGATCGCGGCCCGGGCGGGCGCCGATCCCGCCGGGGCTCCCTCGACCTCGATCTCCCCGTCACCGGGCCGGACGAGCCCGACGGCGATCTTCGTGAGCGTCGATTTACCCGCTCCGTTCGGTCCCAGGAGCCCGAGCAGCTCACCGCGCTCGACGTCGAGATCGACCGCCGCGAGCGCGGTGGTGGCGCCGTAGCGCTTGGTGAGCCGGCGGCAGGCGAGAGCGGGCGCCACCGGGCGCAGTGTAGGAATTGCACGGTGGGGTTGACGGATGAGGTGCGTGCGTCGTGCCGTGCGATCGCTGAGAGCGCCCGCTCCGTGTCGATCGATCTGGATCGGCTGGGCGAGGTCGAGCCCGGGCCGCCGCCGGCGCTCGACCCCGAGCGGCACTTCCTCGAGGGCTCCGCCGAGGAGGTCGGCATGTACCTGCTGACCCTGGACTCGATCAACTTCGGCTCAGGCTGGTTCCCGACACTGCGCAAGCGGCCCGGGTGCTCCGGCTACTTCACCGTGGCTTGGGCGCTCGCCGACCGATTTCGCTCGCACGGCCCCTGGAGCAATGACGACTTGTGGGCGCTGGATGCGGCTGCGGTTGCCGATGTGCTCGGCCAGGACGCCGACCACGAGCTGATGGCGCTGTACGCGGCCGCGCTGCGTTCGCTCGGGCACTTCATGGTGGGGCGAAGCGCGCTGCAGCTGGTGAGCGAGACGGGAGGGTCGGCGGAGCGGTTGGCCTCGATGCTCGCGGATGGCATGCCGTTCTTCGAGGATTTCGGGTTCTGGAAGCGAGCGCAGATCGTGCCCAACGACCTCGCTCTGGCGGGCGTGGCGTCGTTCTCCGACCTGGACCGGCTGACGATCTTCGCCGACAACCTCGTGCCGCACGTCCTGCGGGTCGACGGGGTGCTTCGCTACGACCCGGCGCTGGCCGCGCGCATCGACGCGGGCAAGCTCCTGCCGCCGGGCGCGGAGGAGCGCGAGATCCGGGCGTGCGCGGTGCACGCCTGCGAGCTGATCGCCGCACGGCTAGGGACGCCGCCGCGCATCCTCGACACCTGGCTGTGGAACCGCGGCCAGGCGCCTCGCTACAAGGCGATCGCGCGGCACCGGACGCGGACCGTGTACTACTGAGCGTCGTAGAGGCGCCTGAGCTTCTCGGCGGTCGCCGCGGCGTCGTACATGACCTGGTCGTGCGTGAAGCGACGGACCTTGTAGCCGTGCAGATCGAGGTCGATGTCGCGGCGACGGTCGTGCTCGAAGGCGCGCTTCGTGCCGTGTGCGCCGAAGCCGTCGGTCTCGATCACGAGGCGCTTGTCTCGCCACAGGAAGTCGGGCTCGTAGCCGTGCAGCGGGACGTTGACCTCGGGGTCCGGAAGGCCGGCGGCGCGTGCGATGTCGAAGAAGGCCTCCTCGAGATCGTTGCGGGTGACCGTGGGCGGCCGCTGCTTGTCGAGCAGTCGCCGGAGGGTCCGCGTCGGCCGTCCGTTCGCGCGGCTGATGGCGCCCTCCAGCGACCCAGGCGCCAGGAGCCGCTGCACATACGCCTGTTCGAGAGCGCGTTCGGCCTGGCGCGGCGAGCGGGTGGCGGCGATGTCGACCAGTGTGCGGGCGGCGGTGGTGATCGGCAGGCCCTCGTGGACCGTTGCGTCGCGAGGGGCGAGGCGGCGGACGACGTGGAGGTCTATGCCTTTGCGCCGGGGGCGCCCGCCGGTCGCCACCACGGTCACGTCGACGAGCGTTCGAGCGCTCGGCAGCAGGCCCCAGCGGGCCGCCGCCGAGCGGTGACTCAGCACCGCGCGCTGTCCGCAGGCCAGGACAGCAGCGAGGAGAAGGCCTTCTCCGCGCAGATGGTCGTGCCCCCACGCGTACACGCCGCGGTGGAGCCGCCGCAGCCGGCCATCCAGCAGCCGCCTCGACACCATGTTCCGGCTCATCCCGGCGGCGGCAAGCTGGCTCGCCGTGATCACCCCGAACTGCCGCGCCGCCAGCGCCGCCGCCCTTCGATCGGGCTTCTGCACCTCGGGTGCGCTGACTTTGTCCCGTATAGCGGTACCAACTCGGCGCACCCGGCAAGCGTGGCCGAAGCCATGTCACGGCAGGGTTAGCTGTGTAACGCCTCTGCGAAAAGATGCGTCAGCCGCCGGCGCTGTCCGGGCCGCGCCGGCTCCGCAAAGGCTTGACCTCTGCGCCCTGGGGCTTGCGCCCGGTCTGCTCCGCGAGCAGCTCCTCGACCTCGGTCAGGCGGTTTGCAAGGCCGCGCATCGCGTCGGCGACCGGGTCGGGAAGGTGGATCCAGTCGGCGTCGGGGCCGGAGGGCTTTCTGCCGTCCACGCGAACCGGGTGGCCGGGATTGCCGACCACGGTGGAGTTGGGCGGCACGTCGTGGATCACGACCGAGTTCGCCCCGATCTTCGAGCCCGCGCCCACGTCGATCGGGCCGAGCAGCTTCGAGCCCGCGCCGATCATCACCTCGTCGCCCACCGTCGGGTGGCGCTTGCCGCGCGCGAAGCCCGTGCCTCCGAGCGTCACCCCTTGATACATCGTCACGTGGTCGCCGACCTCGGCCGTCTCGCCGATCACGACCCCCGAGCCGTGGTCGATGAAGAGGCCGCGTCCGATCGTCGCGGCCGGGTGGATCTCGATCCCGGTTAGGACGCGCGTGATGTTCGCGAGCACGCGCGGCAGCAGTGGCACGCCGGCGTGGTGCAGTGCGTGGCAGATCCGGTGGGAGAGGATCGCCTGGACGCCGCCGTAGCTGAGCAGCATCTCGACCCGGCCCACGCTGTGCGCGGCCGGATCGCGCTCCTGCGCGGCGGTCAGGTCGTCGCGCAGCTCGCGTCCCACCCGCGCGAATGTTCCCGAACCGATCACGGCGCGAAGAAGGGCGTGCTCACGTAGCGCTCGCCCGAGTCGGGAATGATCACCGCCATCCGCTTGCCGGACATCTCCGGCCGCGAGCCGACGTGGATCGCTCCCCAGAGCGCGGCGCCTCCCGAGATGCCCGCGAGCACCCCCTCGCGGCGCGCGCAGAGGCGGGCGACCTCGAGCGCGTCCTCGTCGTCGACCGGCACGATCTCGTCGATCACGTCGCGGTTCAGGACCTCGGGCACGAAGCCGGGCCCGATGCCCTGGATCTTGTGCGGCCCGGGCTCGCCGCCCGAGAGCACGGGCGAGCTGAGCGGCTCCACGGCCACGACGTAGAGGTCCGGGTTGCGCTCCTTGAGCCGCTCGCCGCAGCCCGTGATCGTCCCCCCGGTGCCGGCACCGGCGACCAGCACGTCGACCTTGCCCTCGAGGTCGCGCCAGATCTCCTCGGCGGTGGTGCGCCGGTGGATCTCGGGATTGGCCGGATTAGAGAACTGGTTCGGGACGTAGCAGTCACCGCGCTCGCGACAGATCCGGCGCGCCTCCTCGACCGCCTCGTTCATGCCGCCCATGGACTCGACGAGCACGACCTCGGCGCCGTAGAGGCGCAGCAGGTTCTCGCGCTCGCGGCTCATGCCCTGCGGCATCGTGATCACGAGGTCGTAGCCCTTCGCCGCGCAGACGAAGGCGAGCGCCAAGCCGGTGTTGCCGGACGTCGACTCGACGATCGTGTTGCGGCCCGGCTCGATCCGGCCCTCGGCCTCGGCGGCGTCGATCATGGAGACGCCGATGCGGTCCTTGACGCTCCCGCCGGGGTTGTAGGCCTCCAGCTTCGCGATCAGTTCGGCCCCGCAGTCCGGCGCGACTGCGCGTGAGCCGCAACATCGGGGTGTTGCCGACGAGATCGGCCAGGTTGTCCGGAATCGCGCGGGTGGGCGGGGAGACGCTCATCCGACGACGAGAGTAGCCGCCGCGGGTCGAGCTAGTTCTCGCCCTTGTGCGCTCCGCGCCGGTGGGTGAGGCCATCGAGCAGAACCTCGATGGGGGATTGCCGATTGGCCTGCTCGAGTTGATCGCGAATCTTGTGGACGTCGTCCGTCGTCGAGGATGCCTGGCCGGCGACCGAGCCGAGGCTGTCGGCCAGCTTCTCGAGTACGTCGGCGGTCCGCTCCAGCCCCGTCTTCGGGCCGATGCGCATCCCGAGGACCTTGCGCCGCCGCGGGAACAGCCCGCCGCGCTTGCTGCCGGCACGCCCCAGCGCAAACCCGCCGGCGAGCGCCGCCGCCACCCCCGCGGCTGCCAGCGGTCCCTTCGCCTTGCCGGCCGCCTCGGTCACGGACTCGCCGGCCTCTTTTGCCTTCGCCGCCGGCTTCGAGATCACGCCGTTCGGCGAGGCTTGCGACTTCGTCCGTGTCGCGGCCATCGTGCTAGTCCAGGATCTTGCCGATGCGCTCGGCCTGGTCGGCGACGCGCTCCATGTCCTTGGACACGGTCTTCGTCGTCTGCCCGAGCTGCTTGCTCGCCTTGCCGACCGTCTTCGCCATCGACTTGACGTCGATCTCCGGCCGGCTGATCGAACGCGGCACCGGGATGCCCAGCACCTTGCGCTGACGCGAGCGCGAGCGGATCAGCATCCCGCCGGCAACGCCGGCGGCGGTGGCGCCGACCGCGACGGCGGGGCCCTTCGCCTTGCTGGCGACGTCCTTCACCGTGCCGACGAAGCCATTCCTCCCGTTGCTGCGGCTCTGTGTGCTGCGGTTGCTGGAGCTGCGGCTCGTGCTCCGCTTCGCGGTCGAGCCGCTCGAGCGCTTCGAGCCGTTGCTCGAGCGCGCCGAAGCGCTGCGCGACGATCCACTGCGCGCCGACCCGCTACGTGAAGTCTTGGCCTTGGCCCCCGACGAGCTGGCGCGCGCCGTGCTCTTCGACGCGGCGCCCCTCGAGCCGGAGCTCTTCGACGCAGAACTCTTCGACCCCGACCCGTTTGTCGACCCGCTCTTGCGTTGCCTACTACTCGATGCCTTCTTCGCGGCCAATGCTCCATCCCTGTTCGCTCGAGGCCATACCTGTGAGTAGGTCCTACCCATCGTAACCGCTGCTAATCCCGTAGATCGAGTGCGCAAGCAGCCGCCCAGCCCCCCTCGGACGCAGTTAGCCTACGCCGATGCCGGACCGCTTTTCGAGCGGCAGGTTGGAAGCGTTCAGCGACGGCGTCTTCGCGATCGCCGCGACCCTGCTCGTCCTCGAGATCGGCGTACCGGAGAGCGGCTACGACGACCTCTGGCAGGCGATCCGCGACCAGTGGCCGTCGTACCTCGCGTATACGACGAGCTTTTTCACCATCGGGGGCCTGTGGACGGCGCACCATGGCCTCTTCAGGCGCCTCGAGTCTGCGGACGGCACCCTGATGCGCCTCAACCTGGTGCTCCTGTGGGCGGTCGCGTTTCTGCCCTTTCCGACCGACCTCACGGCCGAGGCATTGCGACTCGAGAGCGACGTTCCGGAGCGCACCGCCGTGCTGTTCTACGGCGGCACGCTGCTTCTGATCTCGGTGTTGATCACCGCGATGACGATCTACGGCGCCCGCAGGCGCGGCCTGATGAAAGAAGGTGTGCAGATCGAGGAGCTGAAGCGGCTCGGGGCACGCACGAAGCCGGCGCCTCCCTTCTACGTCGCGATCCTGATACTCGCGCTGCTGGCGCCGCGAGCAGCCGTCTGGATGTTCCTGATCGTGGCGCTCACCACCGTGCTCGTGCCCGACAGGCCGAAGCGGCCACGCGAGGGCTAGGCCACCCCTAGACGTGGCTCTTCAGCCAGCTGAGCCCCGCGGGGCCGAACAGGACTCGACCCGGCGTCGGACTGACGAAATCGAGGATGTGGCAGCGGTGACGATGCAGTCGACCCATCGCGTCGACGAGGTCCGCACACTTGAGACCCTCTACGGCCGACGCACGGTCCATCGAGATGAGTGCATTTCGTTCGGCCGGTCCTGTGGTGTGGCTTATCGGGGTCCCTGCAGGATCTCGCGGGCGTCGTGCGCGTCCCGGGGGCTGACCACAATGTTGTATGGCCCCACGGTCCCCAGGCCGTCACCTGCCCCGGCCCCGCGGTTGGTCAACTGGGGCACGCACTCGATGCCGGCGGTACGCAGGAGCGAGCAGAGCAGCTCGGCCTCGGGCTCGCTACCGGCGACCTCAACTACGACCCAGTCGTCGCGGCGAGCCATCGTCAACCCCCTGACACGGGACCAGCGCCGCGATCCTGTGGCTGCACGCCCCCGATCGGTCTGCGACTGCGGTCTTTCGGTCCGGCCAACGCGTGGCGGGCACGCGACGGCGGAGGTGGGTGAGGTTCTCCGGCGGGATGGTTGGTCACGAGTGTCGCCATCGCTTACCCGAACGTGAACGCGTACGCCTCGGTGCCGGGCTCGAGGAACGTGATCGTCAGCGTTCGCTCGCGGACTGCGTCGTGCTCGCGCACGAGCTGGTACATCCGGCCGTCCTGGAGCAGGCCGTTTCCGTCCTCGTCGACGTCCACGCCGTGTGACGGGCCCGGAGCCTCACCGTCGAGCAGCACGCGGAAGGGGATCGACGCTCGCGCGCCGGGAGACAGCACGAGATGCGCGTCGCGCGCCTGGAAGCGGAAGGCGATGCTGCCGCCGGCCTCGTCGAGCACGACGTTCTCGGCCCCGATCGTCCACTCGCCGGCGAGCGCCCAGTGGTTCAAGGGCGGGGGCCCCTGTGATGCGAGCCGCTCACCGCGCGCGCGGCCGAGATAGGTCTCCGGCGTGCCCAGCTGGTCCCAGTCGGCCGCCGCCTCGACACCGACCCCCTCGACAGGGGCGGGGTCGCGCTCGACGCCGAGCAGGCGCTGGATGACGCGCTCCGACTCCTCGTAGCGCCCCTCGCCGAAGTGCTGGTCGCGGATGACGCCCTCCCTGTCGACGAAGTAGAGCGCCGGCCAGTAGCGGTTGGTGAACGCGCTCCAGATCGCGTAGTCGTTGTCGAGCGCGACCGGGTAGTCGATCGCCCGCTCCTTCGTCGCCTGCCGCACCAGCTCGATGTCGTGCTCGAATGAGAACTCCGGCGTGTGCACCCCGAGCACGACCAGCCCGTCGTCCCGGTAGGCCCGCGACCACGCGCGGACGTACGGCTCCTGGCGCAGCCAGTTGATACACGTCAGCGTCCAGAAGTTCACCAGCACCACCTGCCCGCGCAGCTCGGCGGGGCCGAGCGGCTCGGAGTTGAGCCACTCGGTCGCCCCACCGAGCGAGGGCATGTGCAGCCGCTCGAAGACGGTCATCTACCGAAGCGACCTGAAGCCCGCGCGAACCTCTTCGCAGAACAGCTGCGGCTCCTCCCAGGCGGCGAAGTGGCCGCCCCGGTCGACCTCGTTGAAGTAGGCGAGGCCGGGGTAGACCGCCTCGGCCCAGCTGCGCGGGGTGGCCCAGATCTCGCCGGGGAACGTCGTGAAGCCGACCGGAACCGAGACCGCCGGAGGAGGCTGGCCGCTCGCAAGCGCTGCGGCCAGCGCTCGTCCGTCCTCCCAGTACGACCGGGCCGCCGACGCGCCGGTGCCGGTCAGCCAGTACAGCGTGATGTTGTCGACGATGGTGTCCCGGGTGAGATTGCCCACGGGCTCGCCGTCGACGAACGCGCGGGAGATCTTGTAGTAGCTGTCCGTGTCGTGGTCGAGCATCCAGGCCGCCAGCGCGACGGGTGAATCCAGCAGGGCGTAGCCGATCGTCTGCGGCCGCGTTGCCATCTCGAGGAAGTAGCCGAAGCCGTCTTCCCTGAACGTCGCGACCGCCTCGGCCGCTGCGCGTTCCTGTTCGGATTCCTTGGGCAGTTGATCGCCGATTGCGAGCACCGCCGTGAGCAGGTTCAGGTGGTAGCCGACCAAACCCTCGACCGCCTGGCGACCCATCAGGTCCGTAACGAGGGCACCCACGTCGCCGCCCTGGGCGACGTAGCGGGTGTAGCCGAGGCGGTGCATCAGCTCCGCCCACGCGCGTGCGGTGCGGGCGGCGTCCCAGCCGAGCTCGGCCGGCTCACCGGAGAAGCCGTAGCCGGGCAGGGACGGCAGCACCAGGTGGAATGCGTCCTCGGGGGTGCCGCCGTGAGCGGTCGGGTCGGTCAGCGGACCGACGGTCTCCAGCAGCTCGATGACCGAGCCGGGCCAGCCATGCGTCATGATCAGCGGCAACGCGTCCTCGTGCGGCGACCGGACGTGGATGAAGTGGATCTCGACCCCGTCGATCTGCGTCGTGAATTGCGGCAGCGCGTTCAGTCTCGCCTCGCACTTGCGCCAGTCGTACTCGGTCGTCCAGTAGCGGGCGAGCTCCTTCATCGTGGCGAGTTGCACGCCCTGGGAGCGGTCGTCGACCAACTCGCCGGACGGCCAGCGCGTCGCTTCGATGCGACGACGCAGCTCAGCGAGGTCCTCTTCGGGAATCTCGACCTGGAAAGGACGTACGTCTGTGCCGGTCTCGGCGGCAGTACCCACGACAACCTCCGCTTCGGGAGTGGACGCTGAGCTCACGAGGATCTCCTTCAAGAGCTCCCTCGGACGCCTCCCCGCGAAGCCAGAGACCCTACTCCTCGGAGGCGTGAGGTGAGATCACCCTCACCGGTGTTGCTGCTGCTCTCGATGCAAGACGAGCACCGCCCGACATGCCCGGCGGACTAAATCCTTCCGCGTGGTTGCCCAACTCTCGGCAGACGACTAGACCACCGTGGCTGCAGACGAGAAGCCGCGGCGGAAACGCGCAATCAGATGTAGTACATCGGCGCGGTCGCCGACTGCGCGTCGCGCTCCGCGACCGCCGCGATCGTCGTCGCGCCGAGCACGTTCTTGACCGCCTCGACCGCATCCGTCCACACGGGGCCTGAGGCGGTGGCGTCGGTGCCGAGCTCGCCCTCCAGCAGCTCGACGACCTCGAGCACGGTGACCTCGTCGGGGGCGCGGGCGAACGAGTAGCCGCCCTTAACCCCGCGCTGCGACTGCAGGATGCCGGCCCGGCGCAGTGTCGCGAAGAGGCCCTCCAGGAACTGCACCGGGATGTCGCGCGCCCGCGCGATTTCGCCGATGGGGACCGGTGCCGCCCCGCCCCGGCGCGCGAGCTCGCTGAGCGCGCGCACGGCATAGGGCGATTTGGTCGTTATCACCAGCAAGGGTTGTGACTCTACGGTATGGACATGCCGCCGCTCCGGCGCCCTGATCTCTGGCTCCCGCCGCTGGTGCTGATGGCGGCGATCTTCTACTTCTCGGCACAGCCGAGCCTCGAGATCGGGCTCGGGCCGCTCGAGTTGGTCGGGCGCAAGCTCGTCCACTTCGGCGAATACGCCCTGCTCTGCCTGCTCTGGTGGCGCGCGTTGAAGCCGGGGCTCGGCTCGAGCCGGGCCGCGCTCGTCGCGCTCCTCCTTGCGAGCGCCTACGCCGCGACGGACGAGCTGCACCAGACCTTCGTCGAGGGCCGGCACGGCACGCCCGTCGACTGGATGATCGACACGGCGGGAGCCGCGCTCATGGCGCTGCTGTTGCGCTCGGGGCTGCGGCGCCGGACGGCAGCCTGATGCTGCGCCGGCTTCCGATCGCGTCGGCGGGACCCATCTTCGTCTTCGCCGTCACGCGCGTCGTCGCGACCGCGCTCGCGGTCCTCGGTGTCGTCATCTTCGGCCTGCCGGACAACACGACCGCCGCGCTCATCATCGGCTGCGTCGCCCTCCCCTGGACGCTGCTCGTCCTCTACATCACGCGGCGCGACCCGGAGTTCGCGCTCAACCCGGTCGTCCCGATCGTCGACTTCTCGCTGCTCGTGCTGCTCGAGGTCGTCGCGCCGGACACGGTGGTCGCCGTCCGCGCCGCCGCGCTCTTCCTCGTGGCGTCGCACGCCCACTTCCAGGGCGAGCGGCGCGGCATGGGGGTGGCCGCCCTCGGCTCCGCCGCGCTCGTGATCGCCACCGCGATCCGCGGCGATGAGCCCGTCGACGGCGAGCTCTTCGCGTTCTACGAGCTCGTCTTCGTCGTCGCGGCACTCGCGACGGGCCTCGTGGTCGGCACCTTGCGTACCTCCGAGTCGGCGTCTCGGCTGCGCGCACAGGGACTCTCGCGCCGGACGATCCAGGCGGAGGGACAGGTTCGGCGGCGGGTGGCCGAGGCGATTCACGACGGGCCCGTCCAGGAGCTGATCGGGCTCGACATGATCCTCTCGGCCGCGGGCAAGGCCGCGGACGGCGGCCGCAACGAGGAGAGCGCGGCGCTGATCGAGGAGGCACGCGAGCTCGCCACCCGCAACATCCGAGCGCTCCGGGACGAGATCGTCGACCTCGGGCCCTACGCCTTCCAGGAGCTCGGCTTCGATCAGGCCGTGGAGAACTGCATCCCGGTCTGGCGGCGGCGCTACGGCTTCGAGGTCATGGCGACGATCGAGCGCGTCGAGATGCCGTCGGACATGGCCGGCGACCTGTTCCGGATCGTCCAGGAGGCGGTGGCGAACGCGGGTCGGCACGCCGAGGCGGACGCGGTCTCGATCAACCTGCGCACCACCGGCAGCCATGTGGAGCTGCGCGTGGCCGACAACGGACGTGGCTTCGAGCCGAGTGAGCCGCTCGACCGCCGGGACCCCGGCCACCTCGGTCTCGCGAGCATGCGCGAGCGCGCCGAGCTGCTCGACGGCATGCTCGACATCGCGAGCTCGGAGCGCGGCACCCGGGTGCTCGTGAGGGTCCCGCGCTCACAGCTTGTGGTCTGAGCGATACTGCGCGCGTGCGACGCGCACTCGCGATCGCGGTGGCCACCGCCGCCCTCGCCGGCCCCGGACCGGCCCACGCGGCCGACTGCGTGACCTACCCCGGCGACGCGGCGCCGAAGCCCGCGCTGGCCGCTTGGATGGCCTACGGCGCCGCTGTCCGCGGCGTGCCCGCCGAGCTGCCGGTGATGGCGGCACTCGTCGAGTCGGGCGTGAGCAATCTCAGCTACGGGCAGGCGGACAGCGTCGGCTTCTTCGCGATGCGGACGAGCATCTGGAATCAGGGCGAGTACGCCGGCTACCCGACCAACCCGCCGCTCCAGCTCAAGTGGTTCATCGACCAGGCGCTCGCCGTCAAGGCCGCCAGGCTCCCCACCGATCCCGGGTACGGTGCGACCGAGTCTCGCTGGGGTGAGTGGATCGCCGACGTCGAGCGGCCTGCGGAGCAGAACCGAGGCGCCTACCAGCCGCGGCTGCAGGAGTCCCGTGACCTGATCGGTCCGGGCTGCACACCTGACGGCACGCCCCCGGTCCTCAGCCCTGCGCCTCCCGACCTGCTCGCGCCGGAGCCGAGCCTCGGAAGGACCCGCAAGCTCGCGCGCCTGGGCGGCCTCTCGGTTGGGGTGACCTGCCAGGGCGAGAGCTGCGCGGTCTCGGCCATCGCGCGCATTGCGCTGCCGGGAGCAGCGCGCACCTACCGGGTGAGCTCGCGTCCGCGCACGCTCGCCGCGGGCGAGACCGGCCGGCTGACGCTGCGCTTCGGCTCGAAGCTGCGCAGGGCCCTCGCCAGGCAGAAGCGGCGCGGCCGCCACGTGCGCGCCGCGCTGACGGTCACGGCCGCGGACGCCGCGGGCAACAGCTCCTCCGAGCGCCGCCGCCTGCGGCTCTTCTAGACGCCGGCCGCAACCGGCGACACGCGCACCGGGATGCCGTTGAGGTGCGCCATTCCCGCCAGCCGCTCGAGGTCGTCCGGCCCGGAGCCCGCGAGCAGGTTCACGTTCACGCCCGCGTTGCTGTTCGCGAGCCGCCAGCCGCCTCGGTGCCCCCAGCCGTGCGGCAGGGCGACCGTCCCGGGAGTCATCTCGTCACTCACCGCGACCGGCACGGTCACGGCGCCGTCCTTCGACTCGAGCCGCGCCTCGCCGCCGTCCTCGAGGCCGTGTGCGGCGGCGTCGTCGGGATGGACGCGCAGGGCCTGGACGCGGCCGCCGCGCATCAGGAGCGGCGCGTTGTGCATCCACGAGTTGTGCGAGCGCAGCTCGCGCATGCCGATCATCCGCAGCGGGAAGCGCGGATCGCCGCCGTTCGACGACGCGAGCCGCTCGACCTCGGCGACGATCTCCGGCGGCGCGAGGCGCACACGCCTGCCAGGGGTGCGCAGCTTGTCCGCGAGCACGCCGGTCGCGATCTCGTCCGCGAGCACGAGCCCGTGTGGGTGCTCGCGCAGCCGCTTCAGGCTGAGCCCGCCACGGCGCAGGCCGAACAGGTCGCCGCTCGGCCCCGTGCGCAGCAGCAGGTCGGCGAGCTGCTCGGGCCGCAGCCTAAGGCCGAGCCGGGCGAGCCGGCGCAGCGGCGTCGCGCTGTAGGGCGCGAGCCCGAGTCGCCGCGACAGGTCCTCCACGACCTCCCACTCCTGGCGACACTCTCCCGGCGGCGGCACCACCGCGTCGCTGAACTGGATGAACGGCGTGCTGAAGAAGCCGAGGAAGGCGAGCGGGAGGTCCTCGCGCTCGTAGAAGGTCGTCGCCGGCAGCACGTAGTCGGCGTGCCGGTTCGTCTCGTTCACGTACAGGTCGATCGACACGCACAGCTCGAGCCGCTCGAGCGCGCGCTCGAGCGCCTCGCCGTCGGGCACGGACAGCACCGGGTTGCCGGCCGAGACGAAGAGCGCGCGCACCTGGCCCTCCCCCGGCGTCTCGATCTCGAGCGGAAGCAGCGCTGCCGGCATGTTGCCGATCACGTCGGGGAAGCCGCCGATGCGCGAGCGGCGCTCGCCATAGGTCGCGAGCCCGACCTGCTCGCCGACGTCGTCGAGGGCCACCGGCGGGCGCCCGAACACCGCGCCACCCGGACGGTCCAGGTTGCCCGTGACCGCGTTGAGGGCGTCGAGCAGAAAAGCGACGAGCGTCCCGTGGCGGCCGAGGCAGGAACCGGTGCGCCCGTAGGCCGCGGCGCCGTCGGCGGCCGCGAAGTCGCGGGCGAGCTCGCGTACGCGCACGGCCGGGATCGTCGTGGCGGCCTCGGTCCGCTCCGGCGGATGGCCCGCGGCGAGCCGCTCGAGCTCGCCGGCACCCTCGCCGAGACGTTCGAGGAAGAGTTTGTCGCTCATCCCCTCCTCGAAGATCACGGCGAGCATCGAGAGGAGCAGCAGCGCGTCGGTGTCGGGGCGGATCGGCAGATGCTCGAACTGACGGGCCGTCTCGGTGCGGCGCGGGTCGACCACCACCACGCGCTCGACCTCGTTGAGCTGCTCGCGGATGCGCGGCGCCGACAGCACGGAGCCGTGGGACACGAGCGGGTTCGCGCCGACCATGAACAGGAACGAGGTGCGGCGCAGGTCCGGGATCGGGATGACGAGCGGCGAGCCGTACAGGAGCGCGCTGGCCGCGAAGCGGTTGTTCACGTCCTGCGAGCCGGCCGAGTAGTAGTGCTGGGAGCCGACGGCGTCGAGGAAGCCCTTGACCCAGAGCGTGTGCGAGTACGAGAAGGCGCCGGGATTGCCCATGTACCAGGCGATGCCGTCGCGCGGCAGCGGGCGCAGGCGCGCCGCGATGTCGCTCATGGCCTGCTCCCATGAGACGCGTTCGAACTCGCCCCCGGGCATGCGCTTCAGCGGATGGAGGACGCGATCGGCGTCGTTCTGGACCTCGGCCATGGCGATCCCCTTCGGGCACGCGTAGCCGCGCGACAGCGGGTGCTCGGCGTCTGGCCGCAGCTTCACGATCTTGCCGTCGTCGACCGTGGCGACCATGCCGCAGAGCGGCTCGCAGATGCGGCAGAAGGTCGCCTTCTGCTCGGGGGCCACGCCCCGACCGTACCCGGTTGCTAGCCGGGAAGCGAGTAGGCCGCGCGAGCGGCGTCACGCGCGGCGTCGCGCGCGTTCAGGAGCTCCGCGAGTGAGCGTGACTGGGCGGGCGGCTGGGCCGCCGGCAGGAGGTCATCGTCGCTGAGCGGGGCGAAGCAGATTCCGCAATGCGAGGTCGGCTCCTCGCGGTGCGTGACCTCGTGACAGCGTCGGCACTGGTAGCGAAGCATGTCCCGATTTTCGGCGGCCGCGTCCCGGGGCGCCATGGGGTCGGGACCCCAATCTGGGCTAGATCCAGCCCCGCTCGGTCGCGATCAGGACGGCCTGCGCGCGGTCCACCGCGCCGAGCTTCGCGTAGGTGTTGTGCAGGTGCGTGCGCACCGTGCTCGTCGAGAGCCCGAGCTCGTGGGCGATCTGCTTGTAGACCTTGCCCTCGGCGAGGCGCCGCAGCACCTCGACCTCGCGGGTCGACAGCGGGCACGGGTCCACGTTGCGCTTGACGTTGCCGGTGCCCTGCGGCAGCTCGTACATCACCGAGCGCAGCTGCTCGGTCGACAGGCCCACCGCGCGCGCCGCGTGCAGGAGCTGCTTGGGGTTGACCGGCTGGCCGTGGCCGTAGTGGGCGAGCATGTCCGCAAGGCGCACCAGCGCGGCCTCGCCGTCGGCGTCATCGGCGTGATGGCGCTCGATCGCGGTAGCCAGGCGGTTCGGGAGCGCCCAGCGGCGAGCCAGCACGCCGCCTACGAGCGCGTGGTCGACGCCCAGCTCGAGGCGTTCGCGGTGGAGCCGCTCCTCGGGCGTGCGCGCGTTCTGGTGGACCTGGCCGGGATAGCCCGGATAGGCGTGAGTCAGGACGAGCTTCCCGACGTCGTGCAGGAGCGCCGAGCAGAGCAGCTCGTCGCGGTCCTCGCACTCGAGCTCGCGCGCGAGCCGGTCGGCCGCACCCTGGGTCGCGACCGCGTGCAGGCGGAAGCGCTCGGGCATCAGGTCCCAGCCCGGCGTGCGCTCGAAGAAGTCGAAGGTGTTGGTGCGGGCCGCGAGCGTCTCGACTCCCTCCGGGGAGAGGATCTCGACGGCCTCGGGGATGCTCGCGATCTTGCCCTTCTTGCGCTGGGCGGTCCGGTTCGCGATCCGCAGCACCGTGATGACGAGCGCCACGTCGGACTCGACCGCGGCCACGACCTCGCCCACCGAGGCGCGGTCCTCACGCACCACGCGCAGAACGCGGTTGCGGGACTCGGCGAGCGCCGGGAAGGCCTCGAGCGCCTCGAACGCCACCGTGAGGCGACGGCCGTGGCCCTCGGTGGGGCGCGGCACCATCCGAGGCGTCGGAACTGGGGCGGGCTGAGAGATAGCGGCTTCCATAGAGAGTTCAGGCTGCGTCAAAAGCGCTATCGGCATGCCAATCCTAAATGTTGAGAGTGGATTGCTAACTCGCTTGGGCGCCGGCGTGCGCGAGCGCGGCGTCGATGCGCGCGAGCGTCTCCTCGCGGCCGAGCGCGGCGACCGACTCGAAGATCCCCGGCGAGACGGTCGTGCCGGTGATCGCGACGCGGATCGGCTGGAAGACGTCGCGCGGCTTCAGCTCTAGCCGCTCGACGACGCCGCGCAGCGCCTCCTCCACCTGCTCGGTCCCGAACGGCTCCGGAGCCGCCTCGAGGGCGCTCCGGGCGCTGCGCAGGCGCTCGGGCGCGCCGTCCGACATGACCTTCGACCAGGCCTTCTCGTCGTAGCCCGCGGGCCGCTCGACGAGGAAGCCGGCCAGCGGCCAGAAGTCGGCGAGTGTCTGCATCTTCTCCTGGCTGATCGCCACCGCCTCCGGGGGCACCCCGCGCCCGCTGAGCGCCTCGAGCCGCGCGCGCAGGTCCTCCGGTGGGAGCTCGCGCAGATAGCGGCCGTTCATCCAGCGCAGCTTCTGCTCGTCGAAGACGGCCGGGTTCCTCGATACGCGCGAGAGGTCGAAGCGCTCGATCAGCTCGTCTGTCGTCATGAAGGTCGTCGACTCGTCGTAGCCCCAGCCGAGCAGCGACACGTAGTTGCGCACCGCCTCGGGCAGGTAGCCGTCGTCGCGCAACTCCTGCACCGACGCCGCGCCGTGGCGCTTCGAGAGCTTCTTGCCGTCCGGTCCGTGGAGCAGGGGCAGGTGGGCGAAGAGCGGCGGCTCGGCGCCGAGCGCCCGCAGGATCATCACCTGGCGCGGGGTGTTCGAGATGTGGTCGTCGCCGCGCACGACGTGGGTGATGCCCATGTCGCGGTCGTCGACCGCCACGGCCAGGTTGTAGAGCGGGCTGCCGTCCGAGCGCCGGATCACGAAGTCGTCGATCGCAGAGTGCGGGAAGGTGATGTCCCCGCGGATGGCGTCCCGGACGACGGTCTCCCCCTCGTCGGGGACGCGCAGCCGGATCGCGCCCTCGTCCTCGTAGGCGGCGCCCGACTCCACCAGCCGCTCGATCGCCGCGCCGTGCTCGGGGCGCCGCTCGGCCTGCGAGATCGGCCCCTCGTCCCAGTCGAGCTCGAGCCAGCGCAGCGCGTCGAGGATCTGCTCGACGTTCTCGGGCGTCGAGCGCTCGCGATCGGTGTCCTCGATGCGCAGAACGAAGGTTCCGCCCGATCCCCGCGCCAGAAGCCAGTTGTACAGTGCCGTCCGCGCGCCGCCGATGTGCAGCACACCCGTCGGGCTTGGTGCGAACCTGACTCTCATGCTCATCGGCGCCCATGTTTCCACGGCAGGCGGGCTGGTGCAGGCGCATCAGCGTGGCGTCGAGCGCGGATGCGACGCGATCCAGGTCTTCAACCAGTCCCCGCGCCAGTGGCGACCGACGCGCTGGAAGGACGACGACGTCGCCGAGTTCCTCGAGCTGATGAAGGGCGGGCCGATCAAGTCCGCCTCGATTCACGCGGTCTACCTGATCAACCCGGCCACCAAGGACAGGGAGATGCGCAAGAAGTCCGCCGACTCGCTGATCCACGCGCTGCGAATGGGCGACGAGATCAAGGCGGACGGCGTCGTCGTCCACCCCGGCTCGACCGTCGGCGAGCCGCAAGAGGAGGCGCTCCCGCGCGTCGGCGAGATGGTGAGGCACGCGCTTGCCGAGTCGGACCGCTGCCGGCTGCTGCTCGAGAACACCGCCGGCGCGGGCAACACAGTCGGGCGCTCTTTCGAGGAGCTGCGCGAGCTCGTCGACCTTGCGGGCGGCGACAAGCGCATCGGCATCTGCCTCGACTCCTGCCACATGTTCGCGAGCGGATTCGACATCACGACCGCCGACAGGCTCACGGACGTGCTGGACCGCGGGCTGAGGACGGTCGGCAAGTCGCGCCTCCGCAGCCTCCACATGAACGACTCGCAGACGAAGCTCGGCTCGAACCGCGACCGCCACGCGCCGCCCGGCGACGGCGAGATCGGCGCGCGCGGCTGCGCCGCTTTCCTGTCCGAGCCCCGCTTCGAGAAGCTGCCCGTCCTCTTCGAGGGCCCCGGCAAGGCCGGCAAGGCCGTCGAGAAGGTCGACATCGACCGGATGCGGGAGCTGCGCCGCAACGGGCTGAGGTCGCGTAGGCGCCGCAGCGCAGCGCTGAGCGCTCTCTACCATTCCGCCGCGTGGCGACGCTCCTCGTCTCCGATCGCGAGCGCGAATACACCGTCGGGCTGCTGCGCGGCCATCTGGTCAGCGGGCGCCTGACGACGGAGGAGTTCGAGCAGCGCGTCGCCGAGGCCTGGCACGCCCGTTACTCGCAGGACCTCTGGCGCGCGCTCCGCTTCCTGCCGGTCGACGGCTCTCCGCCGGTCCGCGCCGAGGGCGGCGCTGGGAGCGCCACCGCAGCTCTGCTCGTGGGAATCGCCGGTCTGTGCGTCATGGTGTTCACGCTCGGACTCTTCTTCCCACTCGGCCTGCCGGTCGGACTGACGGCCTGGGCGCTCGGCCGCGACGCGCGCCGCAACGGCCCGCAGCGAGCCCGCGGGATCGCCGTCGCCGGCGAGAGCATGGGGATCGTCGTGAGCCTGTGGGCCGCGCTGATGCTGGCGGGCTGCGCGGCGCTGCTGGCCTAGTGGCCGTGCTGCGGCCGGCGACCGAGGCCGACGTCGCGGCGATCACTCACCTCGTCGACGCCGCCTACAGGCCCTACGTCGAGCGGATCGGGATGCGGCCCGGCCCCATGGGTGAGGATTACAGCGAGGTCATTCGCGAGCGTCAGGTGACAGTCGCGGAGAGCGAGGGCGCCTTGGTCGGCGTGCTCGTTCTCGGCACTACCGCGGACGGCTTCCTCATCCACAACGTCGCGGTCCACCCTGCTCATCGCGGCAAGGGGGTGGGACGAGCCCTCCTCGAGTTGGCCGAGTCCGAGGCACGACGCGCGGGCTTCGAATCGATCTACCTCTTCACCCACGAGGGACTGGTGGAGAGCCGAGCGCTGTACGAGCGGATCGGATACGTCGAGTACGAGCGCCGCCCGATGGAGGGGTTCTCGCTCGTGTTCATGCGGAAGCCGCTGGCCGGCTAGAGCTCGTCGCGGAGATCGAACGCGGCGTCGACGTCCTCGAGCGACGGCTTTTGGAAGAAGCGCGGGTTCTTGCACTGGAACGCCTCGCTGTAGCCGTCGTACGCGCGCTCGACGCTCGAGCGGCACTGGGGGAGCGGCAGGCCGCTCATCTTCACGCCACCGAAGCCGTGGCGGGTGTGCTCGGCCTGCTCGAAGAGCTCGACGTCGATCTCGCCGCGGAACACCTTGTTCATGCAGCCCATGAAGCGGCGGCCGGTCTGCTCGTCGTCGTACAGGTAGAGGAACTGGCAGCCGGACGCGATGCAGCCCGAGGGATGGACCACGCGGTCGCAGAACGAGCAGCAGCGCCGGCACTCGTGCAGCTCGGTTGCGGTCTGCGCGGGAAGGGGTTGCACGCGGCAAGTGTAGGTCAGCAGCGGCGGAGAGTGCGGCCCTGCGTCAGACGACGAGGCGCGCCGCGCCGGCGAGCCCGGACAGCTCGGCGCGGCAGGCGCCGTCCGCGGACACGCGCCAGTCGGTGCCGAGGAGCAGTCGCCGCTCGCCGACGGCGAGCAGGATCTCGTGGTCGCCGCGGTGGTGGCCGACGACCTCCTTGAGCTCCTCGAGGAAGCTGTCGGGCACGCCCGGGGACACGTGCAGGGTTAGGCGCTGGACAACCGGCTCGGCCGCCGCCTCCTCGGCCGCCCGCAGGACCTCCTCGGGCGAGGGCTCGAAGAGCTCGACCTCCTGCGCGATCAGCTTCGTCTCGCCCGCCTCCTTGTGGTCGACGCGGCCGCGCACCAGCACGATCCGGTCGACGTCGACCTTGTCGGCGTTGGCCGCATAGGCCGAGTTGAAGACGAGCATCTCGACCTGCCCCTCGAGGTCGTCGAGCGTGGCGAACATCATCGGATCGCCCTTCTTGGTGCGGATCCGCTTGCACTCGGAGATCATGCCGCCGACGGTGACCCACTCGCCGTCCTTCTTCGACGGCAGCTCGTAGAGCGAGCAGTCGACGCGCTGGCGCAGCGCCGGCCGCACCTCCTTGAGCGGGTGGCTCGACAGGAACAGGCCTAGCGTCTCCTTCTCCCACTCGTTCAGCTGCTCGCGCTCGTCGGGCAGCTCGGGGACCGGCAGGTCGGGCTCCGACACCGCCCCCGGCCCGTCGTCGAGGTCGAAGAACGAGCCCTGACCGCGCTGGGCGTCCTGCTGCATCTGGGCGCCCGAGGCCTGGGCGTTCGGGAGGATCCGCATCATGCCGGTGCGCGTGCCGGGCAGCGAGTCCATCGCGCCGCACTTGACGAGCGACTCGCTCGCCTTCTTGTTCACCGCCTGGCAGTCGACGCGCCGGCAGAAATCCCACACCGAGGTGAAGGGGCCGTCCTCCTCGCGCGCGCGGATGATCGCCTCGACCGCCTGGTAGCCGAGCCCCTTGACGGCGTCGAGGCCGAAGCGGATGTTGCCGTCCACGACCTTGAAGTCGTGGCCCGACAGGTTGACGTCGGGCGGCAGCACCTCGATGCCCATGTCCTCGCACTGCGCGACGAAGAAGGGCACCTTGTCCTTCGTCGACATCACCGACGAGATCAGCGCCGCCATGTACTCGGCCGGGTAGTTGGCCTTGAGCCAGGCCGTGCGGTAGCCGACGAGCCCGTAGCAGGCGGCATGCGATCGGTTGAAGGAGTAATCGGCGGCGGCCTCGTTGACCGCCCACAGCTCCTGGATCACGTTCTCCTGGGTGCCGCTCGCGCGGGCCCCCTCGAAGAAGCGCTCGCGCAGGGCGGCCATCGCCTCGCGGTTCTTCTTGCCGATCGCCTTGCGCAGGTCGTCCGCCTCGGCGCCGGAGAATCCGGCCACCGACTTCGCGATCTGCATCGACTGCTCCTGGTAGAGGATCACCGAGTAGGTCGCCTCGGTGATCGGGCGCAGGCGCTCGTCCAGGTAGGTGATGGAGTCGGGGCTGCGCTTGTTGCGGGCGTAGGTGTCGATGTGCTTCATCGCACCCGGCCGGTAGAGGGCGTTCAGCGCGACCAAGTCCTCGAACTCGGTCGGCTTGACCTTGCGCAGCGCCTCGCGCATGCCGTCGGACTCGAACTGGAACACGCCGATCGAGTCGCCGCGGGCCATCATCTCGTACGTCTTCGGGTCGTCGAGCGGAAGCGTGGCCATGTCCGGGCGCTGACCGGTCGACTCCTCGATGATCGACAGGCAGTCCTCGATCACATCGAGGTTGCGCAGCCCCAGGAAGTCCATCTTGAGGAGCCCGATCTCCTCGATCGGCTTCATCGAGTACTGGGTGACGACCTTGTAGGAGCGCTCGCCGTTGGCACTCGGAGCGCCGCGGTCCTCCATCAGCTGCACCGGCACGATGTCGGTGAGCGGGCGGTCCGCGATCACGACGGCCGCCGCGTGGATTCCGGCGTGGCGCACGATCCCCTCGAGGCCGCGCGCGGTGTCGATGATCTGGCGCGCCTCGGGCTCCGAGTCGTAGGCGCGGCGCAGGTCGGGTTCCTCGGCGAGGTACTGCTCGAACGACTTGGAGCGCCCCATGATCGGCTCTGGGATCAGCTTGGCGAGCCGGTCACCGGCGCCGTAGTCGAGGCCGAGGACGCGCGCCGCGTCGCGGGTCGCGTTGCGGGGCAGCATCTTCCCGAACGTCACGATCTGCGCGACCGACTCCTTGCCGTACTTCTCCTCGACGTAGCGCATCACTCGCGCGCGGCCCTTGACCGAGAAGTCGATGTCGATGTCCGGCATCGACACGCGCTCGGGGTTGAGGAAGCGCTCGAACAGCAGGCCATAGGCGAGCGGGTCGACCTCGGTGATGTTGAGGCAGTAGGAGACGAGCGAGCCGGCCGCGGAGCCGCGCCCCGGGCCGACGGCGATGCCCTGGTCCTTCGCGTACTTGACGAAGTCCCAGACGATCAGGAAGTAGGCCGAGAAGCCCATCTTCTCGATCACGCCCAGCTCCATCTCGAGGCGCTCGACCGCCTCGGCGGGCGGCGGGTCGCCGTAGCGCAGCCGCAGGCCCGTGTGCGCGAGCCGGCGCAGGTACTCGGGCTCGGCCGACTCGTCCGGGGTCGGGAAGCGCGGAATCAGCATCTTGCCGAGCTCGATGTCGACCGAGCAGCGCTCGGCGATCTCGAGCGTGGCGGCGAGCGACTCGGGCCACTCGCGCGAAGTCGCCCGCCATCTCGTCCGAGCTCTTCAGGAAGAACTCGTTCGTGTCGAACGACAGCTTCGGCTGGGCGAGCGTCGACTTCGTCTGCACGCACAGGAGCGCCCGGTGGTTGTCGTAGTCCTCGCGGCGCAGGTAGTGGACGTCGCCGGTCGCGACGAGCGGGCGGCCGAGCTCGCGGGCGATCTCGACGATGCCGGCGTTGGCGCGCTCCTGCTCGGCTATGCCGTTCTTCTGCACCTCGAAGTAGACGTTGTCGGCGCCGAACACCTGCATCAGGGCGTCGGCGTGGGCGCGCGCCTCGTGCGGCGAGCCGTCGACGAGCCGGCGGCAGAAGCGCCCCTGCAGGCAGCCGGTCAGGGCGATGATCCCGCCCGCATGCTTCGAGAGCAGGTCGAGGTCGACGTTGGCCTTGCCGCGCCGGTAGCCCTCCAGGTAGCCGGCCGAGCTCAGCTTGACGAGGTTGCCGAAGCCCTCGTCGCTCGCGGCGAGCAGCGTGAGGTGGTTGCGCTCGTAACGGACGGCCTCGGTGCGGCAGTCGTCCACGAAGTACGCCTCGAGGCCGAGGATCGGCTTGATCCCGTGCTTGCGGCAGGCCTTGAAGTGCTCGACCGCGCCGTTCATCACGCCGTGATCGGTGAGCCCCAGTGCCGGCTGCTCGTAGGCGGCCGCGCGCTCTGCGAGCGCGTCGATCCGGCAGGCACCGTCGAGCACCGAGTACTCGGAGTGCACGTGGAGATGGGCGAAGCTCATCCGGGCTCCGAATATACGGTCGGGATCCGACGGCTCCGCCTGACCGCCCGCGCGGGCCCGCAAGTTGCGAGGAACCGCGCGCGCCCGACGGGCGCCGACACCCAGACGGTGGGCGTCAAGGTCGCACGGGTCAGGGTCGATAGCGGTCCGAGTGTTCCCCGAGGCGTGTCCGGGATGCGGCACCAAGACCGGCATCGGCCGGGACTGCAGCGCCTGCGGCGCCGACCTGATGATTGCGTCACCCGGGCCGGAGCATCCTCTCGTCGCTTTCCCCTCCGCCCGCTACCGCTCGCCCCGCACGATCGCGCTCGTAGCCTCGCGCTGGCTCTGGTTCGCCGTGGCGCTTGGGGTCGCCGGCTTCGGGGTCGACGCCCTCTGGCTCCTGAGCGCGTCGGGCCCGGACAGCGCGGTCGACGAGCTGATCTCGATCGCCGAGATGATGGATCTCGTGGCGCTCGTCCAGCTCGCCTCCCTGATCGTGGGCGGCGTCCTATTCCTGGCCTGGTTCCATCGCGCCTACGGCAACCTCCGCGCACTTGGCGTGAGCGAGCCTCGTTACCGGCGCGGCTGGGCGATCGGCGCCTGGTTCATCCCGGTGGCGAACCTGGTGATCCCGAAGCAGCTCGCAAACGACCTCTGGCGCGCGGGCGACCCCGAGCTGCAGCCGCGGGACCCGGGTTGGCAGAGCCGGCCGGTCGCCGCACTCGTCCACTGGTGGTGGGTGTTCTACCTCGTCGGCAGCGGCCTCAGCAGCCTCGCCGGCAACCTGATCGGCGACGCCGCGTCGATCGGCGCGATGAACACCGCGGTCGCCATCGACGCGACGGCGCAGGCGCTATGGATCGCAGCCGCGCTGACGGGAACGCGCGTCATCGGACGCTCGACGGAGCGCCAGGAGCTGCGTGCGGGAGGGTTGCGTGCGGCCGGGCTGCTGCAGGCGTGAGCCGGCCCGAGCGCCTACTCGTCGTCGCCGGCGGTCTTCGCGGCCGCGATGCCGGCCGCAAGCACGCCAACCACTGTCGCTGCAGCACCCAGCTTGACCTTGTTCGTCCCGAGCTTGCGCTTGACCAGGATCACGATCCCCTGCCAGGCCGCCCAGCCGAGCATCGTGTAGGCCTTCGTCTTCATGAGTCCTCTTTTCCCCGATTTCGGACGCGATACGCCATGCGCGACTGGAGCGACCAGAGCTCGATGAAGCCCGGGCTCGCCTGCTGCGAGAAGAGACCGCCCGACTCGCCGAAGCCCGCCAGCGCGGGGTCGTAGAGCGCGTTCGGCGAGCGGCGGGCAACGGGCCGGGCGCTGCCCTTGTAGAGCCGCATCGTGATCTCGCCCGTGACCTGCTCATTGACGGCTTCCATGAACGCGTTCAGGTCGGATAGCAGCGGCTCGTACCAGAGCCCGGCGTAGACGAGATAGGCCCAGTGGGCGTCGAGCTGTGGCTTGAAGGTGTTCTGGTGGATCGTGCCGACCAGCTTCTCGAGCTCCTTGTGGGCGGGGAGGATCAGCGCCGCGGCCGGCACCTCGTACAGGTCGCGCACCTTGAGGCCGACGATCCGATCCTCGATGTGGTCGACGATCCCGATCCCGTGGCGGCTGCCGATCTCGCCCGCACGCTCGAGCAGCTCGACGATGCCGAGGCGCTCGCCGTTCAGCGAGACGGGCACGCCGCGCTCGAAGCCGACCACCACGTCCTCGGGCTCATCGGGCGCCTCCTCCGGCCGCGTGACGAGCTGGAACACGTCGTCGCGCGGCGGCTCCTCGAGGTCCTCGATCGGCCCGCCCTCGGAGGAGCGGCCCCAGAGGTTGTCGTCGATCGAGTACGGCGGCGACTCGGTTCCGCCCTTGACGGGGATGCCGTGCTCGCGCGCGTAGGCGATCTCCTCCTCGCGGCCCATCTGCCAGCCACGCACCGGCGCGATGATCTTCATCTCGGGGTCGAGCGCGATCACGGTCGACTCGATCCGAACCTGGTCGTTGCCCTTGCCGGTGCAGCCGTGGGCAATCGTGTCGCAGCCCGAACGACGCGCGTACTCGACCGCCAGCTTCGCGATCAGAGGCCGCCCGAGCGCCGTGAACAGCGGATAGCCGCCGCCGTACAGCGCGTTCGACTTGATCGCCGGCACCACGTAGTCGCGCGCGAACTCCTCGCGCGCGTCGACCACGTGGCAGTCGAGCGCGCCCAGGTGGAGTGCCTTGCCCTTCACGACCTCGTAGTCCTCGCCGGGCTGGCCCAGGTTGACGGTGAGCGCGACGACCTCGGCCTCGTACTCGTCCTGGATCCACTTGAGCATCACGCTCGTGTCGAGCCCGCCCGAGTAGAGCAGGAGCACCCGCCCGACCTCACCGGGCTCGGCCTCGTAGGAGGCCGTCTTCGACAGCGTGCGGCGCTCGACGCTCATCGGGCGGGGGAAGCTAGCAGCGCCTCGAGGCGGCTCAGAGCGTCGTCGATCTCCGCCTCGCTGACGGTGAGCGGCGGCAGGAAGCGGATCGTGTCGGGGCCGGTCGCGTTGACGACGAGGTGCTGCTCGAGCAGAAGCCGGCGCGCCACCTCGGGCGCGTGCGCCACGTGGATGCCGATCATCAGGCCGAGCCCGCGCGGCTCGAGTCGCAGGGCGCGCAGGCCGTCGGCGAGCCGACCGCCGCGCTCGCGCACCGTGACGAGAAAGGCCTCGTCGTCGACCGTGTCGAGCACGGCGTTCGCGGCGGCCGCGATCACCGGGCCGCCGGCGAAGGTCGAGCCGTGATCTCCCAGCTCGAAGATGCCCGCGCAGTTCGCGTTGGCGACGCAGGCGCCGATCGGGAGGCCGCCGCCGAGCCCCTTGGCCACCGTCATGACGTCGGGAGTAACACCGAGCTGCTGATGTGCCCACAGCGTCCCGGTCCTGCCCATCCCGCACTGGATCTCGTCGAAGACGAGCAGCGCCCCGTGGGCGTCGCAGGCCTCGCGCGCCGCCTGCAGGACCTCCGCGGCGACCGGGTGGATGCCCGACTCGCCCTGGACCGGCTCGATCAGCACGGCCGCCGTGTGGCGATCGACCGCGGCCGTCAGCGCCGCGGCGTCCCCGCGCGGGACCACCTTGAAGCCGGGCACGAGCGGTGCGAACGGCGCCTGCTTCGTCTCCTGCGGCGTGGCCGAGAGCGAGCCCATCGTGCGACCGTGGAAGGCGCCCTCGAGCACCACGAAGTCGCCGCCCGTACGCCGCCGGCGCGCCAGCTTGAGCGCGCACTCGATCGCCTCGGTGCCGGAGTTGGTGAAGAAGACGCGCCCGCCTAGCGACGAGTCGGCGAGGCGCTTGGCGAGCCGGATCGAGGACTCCGTGTAAAAGAGGTTCCCGACGTGCATGAGGCGGCCGGCCTGGTCGCGGACCGCCTCGACCACCGCCGGGTGGCAGTGGCCCAGCTGCACGACGCTGATCCCGGACAGGAAGTCGAGGTACTCGTTGCCCTCGTCGTCCCAGAGCCGCGTTCCCTCTCCGCGCACGAACTCGACCGGGTGGCGCGCGTAGGTGGCCATCACGGCGTCGCGCTCGAGCGACTGGAGCACGCTCAGGGCCACAGCTTCGTCCCGATCCCCTCGTCGGTGAACAGCTCGAGCAGCAGCGAGTGCGGCTGGCGGCCGTCGACGATGTAGGCGTTGCCGACTCCGGCCTCAAGCGCGTGCAGGCACGCCTCGAGCTTCGGCCGCATCCCGCCGCTGACCGACGGGATCCGCTCGCGCAGCTCAGCCGCGGTCGCCTCCGAAATGCGGCTGGCGGGATCGGAGGGGTCGGCGCGCCAGCCGTTCACGTCGGTCAGGAAGACGACCTTGAAGGCGCCCATCGCCTCTGCCACCGCAGCGGCCGCTGCGTCCGCGTTGACGTTGTAGGAGGCGCCCTCGGCGTCCGCTCCGACCGACGCGATGACGGGGATGTAGTCGGCGGCGATGTGGTTGAGCACGTCCACGTCGATGTGTTCGATGTCGCCGACGAAGCCGACGTCGGTCTCCCCCGCGAGCCGCTTCTTGACCGTGAACAGCAGCCCGTCGTCGCCGCACAGCCCCACCGCCGGCTGGCCGTGGCGTCCGAGCCGCAACACGATGTCCTTGTTCTGCTTGCCGACCAGCACCATCTTCGCGATCTCGACGGTCTCGGCGTCCGAAACGCGCAGGCCGTCCACGAACTTGACCTCCATCCCGAGCCGCTCCATGTAGCGGGTGATGTCCGGCCCGCCGCCGTGGACGACGATCGGGTTCAGCCCCACGTACTTGAGCAGCACGACGTCCCGCGCGAACTCCTCCTTCAGCTCCGGGTCGGTCATCGCCGCGCCGCCGTACTTGATGACGACCGTCTTGCCGTGGTACTCCCGGATGTACGGGAGCGCCTCGAGCAGCGTTGCTACATCCCTCACGACGTGTACTCCGAGTTCAGGCGCACGTAGTCCGGCGAGAGGTCGCTGAAGAAGATCTCGGTCTCGCCGCCGTCGCCCGGGAGCGTCAGCTCGTACTCGACCTCGTCGCGCTGGACGAGCTCCGCGAGCACCTTCTGGTCGACCTCGATCGCGTCGCCAGCCGACGCCACCATCGTGCCCTCGATCGACAGGTCCGCGACGAACGGCTCGCCCGCCGGCCAGGCCTGCCCGGCGGCCTGCAGGATGCGGCCGAAGTTGGGGTCGCCGCCGTGGAGCGCCGTCTTCACGAGCGGCGAGTTGGCGACCGAGCGCGCCACCGGCTCGACCGCCTCGGAGCGGCCGCTGACCACGATCCTGCCCACCCTGCGCGCGCCCTCGCCGTCGGACACGATCAGGAGGGCGAGCTGGCGCAGGAGCGCGTCGAGCGCCTCCCCGAAACGCAGCTCGTCGTCCGACTCCGGCTCGATCGCGACCCCCGCGCCGCCGTTCGCCAGGGCAAACACGGTGTCGCTCGTGGAGAGCTGGCCGTCGACGCTGATGCGGTCGAAGGAGCGCTTGACGCACACGCCCGTGAGCAGGTCGAGCGTCTCCTGCGCCATCGCGGCGTCCGTCTGGATGAAGCAGAACATCGTCGCGAAGCGCGGCTCGATCATGCCGGCGCCCTTTGCCTGGGCGGCGAGCTTGACGGCCCCGTTCGAGAGGTGCACGTCGAGGCAGGCCCGCTTCGGGTTGCGGTCGCTCGTGAGGATCGCCTCCGAGAAGCTCTCGGCGTCGAGGCCGAGCTCGTCGCAGGCACCGTTCACGCCCGCGAGCACCGTCTCGCGCGGCAACTCGTGCCCGATCACGCCGGTCGAGGCGACCCCGACCTGGCTCGGCTCGAGGCCGAGCCGGCCCGCGGCCGCCTCCTGCATCGCCACGGCCGTGTCGAGGCCACGCTGCCCGTCGCCCACGTTCGAGCAGCCCGAGTTGGCGACGACCGCGCGCAGGCCCGCCAGGTCCGCCTGTTTCGATGCGATCACCGGGGCGCCCAGGCGCGCGTTCGTGGTAAATCGGGCCGCCGAGACCGTCTCCGGGGCGTCCGAGACGAGCACGCCGACGTCGAGCCCGTCCGGCTTGATCCCCGCCGCCACGCCGGCGGCCCGGAAGCCAGCGGGCAGCTCGATGTCCTTCGCCTCGCCGGCGTTCACGGGCAGGTCGACCCAGCGCGAGCTGAAGAAGCTCATTCGAGGCCCGCCGTCTCGGGCACGCCGAGCATCAGGTTGAGGTCCTGCACGCCCTGCCCGGCGGCGCCCTTCCAGAGGTTGTCGATCGCGGCGAGGGCGATCACGCGCTCGCCGACCACGGTCACGTGCACCTGGGCGCGGTTGGTGTTGCGGACGTTCTGCGTGCGCGGCGAGCCCGCCGTCAGGTCGATGAAGGGCTCGTCCGCGTAGCGCTCCTCGTACAGGGCGCGCACGTCCTCGCGCGAGAGCGGCTCCGCGAGCGTCGCGTAGCACGACGCGAAGATCCCCTGGTCGACCGGCATCAGGTGGGTCAGGAACGAGAAGCGCGCGCCCGGCAGCTCCTGCTCCATCTCGGCGCTGTGGCGGTGGCCGTCGATCTTGTAGGCGTTCAGGTTGTCGACGGCCGAGACGTAGTGGGTCTCCTCGGTGGCCTCGCGGCCGGCGCCCGACACACCCGCCTTGATGTCCACGACGGCGTCGGCGATCCGGCCGTGCAGCGGCAGCAGCGCGAGCAGCGCGGCGGTCGAGTTGCAGCCCGGGCCGGCGACGAGCGACGCCTCGCGGATATCGTCGCGGTGTGCCTCCGGCAGGCCGTAGACGGACTCGGCGAGCAGCTCCGGGGCCTCGTGCGGCTGGTACCAGCGCTCGTAGGCCTCCTGCTCGAGCCGGAAGTCCGCGGACAGGTCGACGACCTTGAGCCCACGCCGGCGGAGCTTCGACACGGCTTCGGCGGCTGCCTTGTGCGGGTAGGCGATCACGGCGGCGTCGGCGCGCTCGGCGATCAGATCCGGATCGAACGCCTCCATCTCGAGCGGCACGCGGTACGCCGGATAGAGCTCGTCGTGGCGGCGGCCGGCGTCGCTGCGCGCGGTCAGGGCGGTCAGCTCGATCTCTGGGTGGCGATGCAGGATCGCCGCCGCGACCGCGCCGCCGAAGCCCGCGGCGCCGATGACGGCGGCCCTAGGCACGCAGCCGCCCTCCGATGGACTCGAGCTCGCGCTCGATCGCCTTGCGCCGCTCCGCCACCTCGTCGTCGGTGAGCGTGCGGTCGGGCGCGCGGAACTCGAGCCGCAGGGCGAGCGACTTGTTGCCCTCCCCCACCTGCGCACCGCGGTACAGGTCGAAGATGGACACGGCACCGAGCAGGTCGCCGCCGCCGCTGCGGACGGCCGCTTCGACCCGGCTCGCCGGCACCTCCTCGCCGACCACGACGGCTATGTCCTGCAGGACCGCCGGGAAGCCCGTGACGTCGCCGTAGACCTCGAGCGCGCCCGCCGTCAGCGCCACGATCCGGTCGACATCGAGCTCGAAGGCAGCGGCCGGGCCCTCGAGATCCCACTCGCGCAGGACGAGTGGGTGCAGCTCGCCGATCCAACCGAGCTCGCGGCCGTCGGCGCCGCGGACCAGCGCGGAGCGGCCCGGGTGCAGGAAGGGCCGTGTGTCCGGCTCGGCGTGCCAGTCGATGCCCGTGACCCCGAGCAGCGCCTCGAGCAGCGCCTTGGCCGCGAAGAAGTCCGCCGGCCGCTCCGGGCTGCGCCAGCCTGCCGGCGCCGCCTGCGTCATGAGAACGGACAGGTGGAGCGGCTCGCTTGCCGGCAGCGCGCCGCTCGGCGAGCCCTCGGGCGGCGGCTCGAGCGGGCCCGCCGGGTGGTAGACGTGGGCCGCCTCGAAGAGCGCCACCCCCGCGCGGCCGTGCGCGGCGTTGTGGCGCGCTGCGTCGAGCAGCCCGGGCAGCAGCAGCGGGCGCATCACGCTCAGGTCCTCGGACAGCGGGTTGTCGATCCGCAGCACCGGCTCGTCGCCGAGGCGCAGGCGCTCGAGCGCCGCCGGCGAGGTGAACGCGTAGGCGATGCACTCGTAGAGGCCGCGGTCGCGCAGCAGGTCCTCGAGCCGGCGTCGCAGGCGCTGTCCCTCCGACAGCCGGCCGACCGCGCCCTCGCGCGCGGGCAGGGTCGTGGGCAGCTTGTCGAGGCCGTGGATGCGCGCGACCTCCTCGACCAGGTCGGCCTCGCGCTGGACGTCGGAGTCGCGCCAGGGCGGGACTCTCCAGGCGTCGCCGGCGCGCTCGAAGCCGAGCCGCTCGAGGATCTCGGTCACGCGTTCCGAGGGGATGTGCTCGCCGAGGAGGCGCTCCATGCGCTCCTCGCGCAGCGGCACGAGCCGCGGCTCGGCCGGGTGCGGATAGACGTCGATCGTGCCGGGCACAAAGCGGGCGCCGCAGAGCTCGACCATGAGCCGCGCCGCGAGCCGCTGCGCGGCGATCGCCTGCTCGGGATGGAGCTGCTTCTCGAAGCGCGCCGACGCCTCGGTGCGCAGGCCGAGCGCCTTCGACGTCCGCATGATGTTCGGGCCGACCCAGGTGGCGGCCTCCATCAGCACGCGCGTCGTCTTGTCGGAAACCTCGGAGACCTGCCCGCCCATGATCCCGGCGATGCCGGTCGGCCCCTCCGCGTCGCAGACGAGCGCGACGTCGGAGGAGAAGCTGCGCTCGACGTCGTCGAGCGTCTTCATCCTCTCGCCCTCCTGTGCGCGCCGCACGATGATGCGCGAGCCGCGCACCTCGTCGAGGTCGAACGCGTGCAGCGGCTGCCCGGTCGCGAGCATCACGTAGTTGGTGATGTCGACCACGTTCGAGATCGGCCGCTGGCCCGCGGCCATGAGACGTTGCTTCAGCCACAGCGGCGACGGGCCGATCTGCACGTCCTCGAAGACGCGCGCCGTGAAGCGCAGGCAGATCTCGGGGTCGATCTCGACCGACGCCTGATCCTCCGCCGAGTCGCCGCCGGACGGCTCGGCGTCGCGCGCGGTGGGGTCCTCGGCGAGCGGCGCGCCGGTCACGGCGTGCAGGTCGCGGGCCACGCCGTAGACGGACATGATGTCCGGCCGGTTCGGGGTGACCTCGAGCTCGAGCACCTCGTCGGCGATCGGCAGGTGCTCTTGCAGCGGGGCGCCGACGGGCAGGTCCTCGGATAGCACCATGATCCCGTCGTGGTCCTCGCCGATGCCGACCTCGTCCTCGGCGAGGATCATTCCGCTCGACGCCACCCCGCGCAGCTTGGCCTCGCCGAGCGTGCTGCCGTCCGGCATGACGGCGCCGGGCAGGGCGACCGCCACGGTCTGACCGGCGGCGACGTTGGGCGCTCCGCAGACGATCGTCTGCGGCTCGCCGCGGCCCACGTCGACGACGCAGACGCTCAGGCGGTCGGCGTTCGGATGCTGCTCCGACTGCAGCACGCGGCCGGTCAGGAAGGCCGCGGTGTCGCCCACGCCGGTGCGGTGCAGGCGCTCGAGCTTGTCGCCCGCCATCGTCAGCGCGTCGGCGATCTCCTCGGCGGGCAGGCCGGGGTCGCAGTAGGAGCGCAACCAGCCGACCGGGATCCTCATGCGCCCGCTCCGAATTGCTCGAGCAGGCGCAGGTCGTTCTCGTAGAGCATGCGCAGGTCGGGGACCTCGTGAACGATGCTCGCGATCCGCTCGATGCCCATCCCGAACGCGAAGCCCTGCACGCGCTCGTTGTCGTATCCGGTGCCGGCCACGTAGTCGAGCACGTTGGGGTCGACCATGCCTGAGCCGAGGATCTCGATCCACGCCTCCCCCTTGCAGGTGAAGCAGCGCTGCGCGCCCTCCCAACCGGTCCCGCCGCAGCGGAAGCACGACACGTCCACCTCGACGCTCGGCTCGGTGAACGGGAAGTAGCCGGGGCGCAGGCGCACGCGCGTCTCTTCGCCGAACATCTGGCGCGCGAACTGGAGCAGCACGCCCTGGAGGTCGGCGAGGGTGATGTCCTCGTCGATCGCGAGCCCCTCGAGCTGCCAGAACATCGGCACGTGCGTGGCATCCGGCGTGTCGGGGCGGTAGACGCGGCCCGGCACGACGATGTAGATCGGCGGCGCCTGTGCCTCCATCGCGCGGACCTGCATCGGCGAGGTGTGCGTGCGCAGCAGGACGCTCTCGCCCAGGTAGAAGGTGTCCTGCGGCAGCCGCGCGGGGTGCTCGGGCGGATGGTTGAGCGCCGTGAAGTTGTAGTAGTCGTACTCGATCTCGGGGCCCTCGAGGACCTCGAAGCCGAGGCCGACGAAGATGTCCTCCATGCGCCGGCGGATCTGCGACACGAGGTGCAGGTGGCCGGTCGGCAGCGGCGGGTCACCGGGCAGTGTCACGTCGATGCGGTCCTCCGCCAGCCGGCGGTCGAGCTCGGCCGCCTCGAGCTCGGCGGTCCGCTCGGCGAGCAGGCGCTCGAGCGCCTGCCTCACCTCGTTCGCCTGCTTGCCGACCGGCCCGCGCTCAGCCGGCGGGAGCTCCCCGATCGAGCGCAGCGTCGCGGTCAGCTCCGACTTGCGCCCGAGCAGACGCACGCGCAGCTCCTCGAGCTCGGCGGTCGTGCCGGCCGCCGCGATCGCGCTCTCGCCCTCGGCGCGCAGCTCGTTCAGGTCAGGCATGGGCGGCCATCCTACGCGCGACCTCGTAGAGGGCGACGGTCGCGGCCATCGCCACGTTGAGCGAGTCGGTGGCCACCGGAATGCGCACCGCGGCGAGGCTCAGCGCCTCGGGCAGCCCCGCCCGCTCGGCGCCGAGGCAGAGGACGAGCGGCGGCTCGAGCGCGGCGTCGCTCAGCGTCGTCGACGCCTCGGCGTCGAGTGGGACTAGCGTGCCCGGCAGCTCGTCGAGGCCCTCGACGCGAGCCGGCGGCCGCGCGAACACGGAGCCCATGCTCGCGCGCACGGCCTTCGGAGAGAACGGGTCGGCGCAGCCCGGGCCGAGGATCACCGGTCCATCCGCGAGCGCGTGGGCCGAGCGCATGATCGTCCCCACGTTGCCGGGGTCCTCGACGCCGTGCAGGTACACCGAGACAAGACCGCCCGGCTCGCCGAAGCGCTGCGGGTAGACGCCGATCACGCGGCTGCCGGATCCGAGAGTGCTGACCTCGTCCAGCAGCTCGGGCTCGACGTCCTCGCCGGCGCGCAGGACGAACTCGGCCGGCCAGCCCGCGGCCTGCGCCGCGTCGACCAGGTCCTCGCCCTCGGCCGCGAACAGCCCGAGCTTCGTGCGCCAGCGCTTCTGCTGGAGCTTGCGAATGGTCTTGAGCTTGTCGTTGTCGGCTGAGCTGATCATGGAACGAAAAGGGCGCCCACCTGGGGCGCCCGGGAGAGAATCGGTTCCGTGGTTCGCGCTGCTAGGCGGCCACGGCCTCCCGGGCTCGCTCGGCAAAACGTCGGAAAGTCTCGGGGTCGCGAACGGCGATGTCCGCGAGCACCTTGCGGTCGACCTCGATACCGGCCTCCTTGAGGCCATGCATGAACTGGCTGTACGACATGCCCTCGCGGCGGGCCGCGGCGTTGATGCGGGTGATCCAGAGCCGCCGGAAGTCGCGCTTGCGGTTGCGGCGGTCGCGGTAGGCGTACGAGTCGGCCTTTAGCAGCGCCTCCTTGGCGCGCTTGTAGCTCGACTTGGCCTGCCCGCGGTAGCCCTTCGTCCGATCGAGGGTCGCCCGGCGCTTCTTGCGCGCGTGAACTGAGCGCTTGACCCGGCTCACTTGTGCAGCAGCTCCATCACGCGCTTGTGGTCTGCCTTCGCGACCTCGACCGGCCGGCCCAGGCGGCGCTTGCGCTTCGCGTTCTTGTGCCCGAGGTAATGGCTCGTGAAGGAATGCCGGGCGCGCAGCTTGTTCTTAGCCGTCTTGCGGAAGCGCTTCTTGGCGCCGGAGTGGGTCTTCATCTTCGGCATGTCGACGGTCTATTGAAGCAGACGCGTTTCGGGCCGCGGGAGGAGCGAGCGGCTACGAGGCTTCTGCCTGCGGCGGCGCGGAGTTGCCTTCGGCGGCGGCGGCGTCGCCGTCGCCCTCACTCTCGGCGTCCTCCTGCGGCCTGCGCTTGACCGGTGCGAGCAGCATGGTCATGTTGCGCCCGTCCTGCTGGGGCGCCTGCTCGACGGTACCGAGGTCCACCACGTCCTCGGCCAGCCGGTTGAGAAGCATCTCGCCCCGCTCCGGATGGCTCTGCTCGCGGCCGCGGAACATGATCGTGACCTTGACGCGGTCGTCGCCCTTCAGGAAGCGGACGACGTGGTTCTTCTTCGTCTCGTAGTCGTTCGTCGCGATCTTGGGCCGCAGCTTGATCTCGCGGACGTTGACCTGCTTCTGGTGGCGGCGGGCGGCCTTGGCCTTCTGCTCCTGCTCGTACTTGTACTTCGAGTAGTCGAGCACGCGCACCACAGGCGGGCGGGCGTCGGCCGCGACTTCGACCAGGTCGAGGTCGCGCTCCTGCGCGTAGCGCAGCGCACGCTGGGTGTCGACGACACCGATCTGACTTCCGTCCTCGCCGATCAGTCGCACCTGCGGAACGCGGATGCGCTCGTTGATGCGAGTCTCGTCGCGCTCAGGCGGGCGCCGATCGAACTTTCGTGGGATCGGCACTAGTTGGAGCTACCGGCCGTCAAAAGCGCGAGATTTTCCTTTGCCTCATCCGCGGGCGAGTATAGCGGCGGATATCTGCCTCGCGAACTCGGAAACCGGCTCTGCGCCCTGATCCCCATCGCGGTGACGGCGCACCGCCACCGTCCCGTCCGCCTGTTCCTGATCGCCCACGACGAGCATGAACGGGACCTTGCGGAGCTCGGCCTCGCGGATCTTCTTGCCCACCGACTCGGTCCGCTCGTCCACCTGGGCGCGGATGCCCTCGTCCGCCAGCTCGCGGACCACCCCGCGGGCGTACTCGAGGTGCCGGTCCGAGATCGGCAGCACCGCCACCTGCACCGGCGCGATCCAGAGCGGGAACTCGCCCGCGTAGTGCTCGATCAGAATGCCGATGAAGCGCTCGAAGGAGCCCATCGAGGCGCGGTGGATCATGGCCGGCCGATGCTCGGTGTTGTCCGCACCCGTGTATTCGAGCTGGAACCGCTCTGGCATGTAGTAGTCGAGCTGCACCGTGCCCAGCTGCCAGGAACGCCCGATCGCGTCGGTCATGTGCAGGTCAATCTTGGGGCCGTAGAACGCGCCGTCTCCCTCATTCAGCTCGTACTCGAGGCCGCGCGAGTCGAGCGCGCGCTGCAGGGCAGCCTCGGCCTTGTCCCACATCTCCTCGCTGCCCACGCGCTTCTCCGGCCGGGTGGAGAGCTCGAGCCGGGGAGTGAAGCCGAATTGGTCGTAGATGAAATAGCTGAAGTCCACGCAGCGCAGCACCTCCTCCTCGATCTGCTCCTCGGTGCAGAAGACGTGCGCGTCGTCCTGGGTGATGTGGCGCACGCGCATCAGCCCGTGCAGAGTGCCGCTCGGCTCGTGCCGATGGACGAGGCCCTGCTCGCAGTAGCGAATCGGCAGGTCGCGATACGAGCGCAGCTTGCTCTTGTAGATCTGCACGTGAGCCGGGCAGTTCATGGGCTTGAGGCCCATGGGCCGGTCCTCGACGTCGGTGAAGTACATGTTGTCGCGGTACACGTGCCAGTGCCCGGACTGCTTCCACAGCTCGACGTCGTAGAGGATCGGCGTCCGGACCTCGGTGTAGCCGTGGCCCACGTTGCTGGTGCGCCACAGCGTCGTGAGCTCGTTCCAGACGTGCACCCCGTTGGGCAGCCAGAAGGGCGAGCCCGGCGACAGCTCCGAGAACATGAAGAGGTCGAGCTCGCGGCCGAGCTTGCGGTGGTCGCGGGCGCGCGCCTCCTCGAGCCGGCGCAGGTACTGCTCGAGGTCGTCCTTCGACAGGAAGGCCGTGCCGTATACGCGCGTCAGCATCTGGCGGTTCGCGTCGCCGCGCCAGTAGGCGCCCGCAACGCTCGTCAGCTTGAACGCCTTGATGCGCCCGGTGCCGGGCCCGTGCGGACCGCGGCAGAGGTCGGTGAAGGGCCCGTTCCGGTAGAGCGAGACCGTCTCGACGCCTTGGTCCGCGACGAGGTCCTCGATCAGCTCGACCTTGTAGTCCTGGCCCTCCGCGCGGAAGCGCTCGATCGCATCGCCCACGGGCACGTCCACGCGCTCGAAGTGCTCGTCGGCCTTGATGTGCTCGCGCATCTTGGCCTCGACGCGCTCGAAGTCCTCCTCGGTCAGCTTCTGGCCGTCCGGGAACTCGAAGTCGTAGTAGAAGCCGTCCTCGATCGGGGGCCCGATCGAGATCTTCACCCCCGGATAGAGCTCGAGCACGGCCGTCGCCAGCACGTGCGCGGCGTCGTGGCGGATCAGCCAGAGCGCGTCCGGGTCGCGCGAGGTCACGATCTCGACTGGCCCCTCCTCGAGCGGCGCGTCGAGGTCGCGCAGGTGCCCGTTCTGGCGCACGCCGAGCGCGGCGCGGGCTAGGCCCTCGCCGATCGCGCGCGCCGCGTCCGCCCCGGTGGCACCGTCCGGGAGCTCGAGCGGCGAGCCGTCTGGAAGCGTGACCTTCATCTGCCCGGAGACGCTACCGCGCCAGCCCGGCTAGCTCTCCGAGCAGCCCGTCCACCTCTTCGGCGGTGTTGTAGTGAAAGAGCCCGATCCGGACCGACTCGTCCTCGTAGGGCAGCAGCGGCCTCAGCCCGAGCGAGTACCAGCTGTCGTGATGCCAGACGCCGTAGCCGCGCGTGGCCAGGTGCGCGGCGACCTCGGCAGCGGGCCTGCCGGTGACGTTTACGAGGAAGGTCGCTACGCGCGAGTTCGGCGTCGTTGGGCCGTAGAGGTCGACGCCTTCGGGCAGCCCGTCCAGGAAGCGCTCGCAGAGCGCCCGCTCGTAGGGGACGATCGCCTCGAATCCGCCGATCGACCCCATGTACTCGACGGTCGCCGTGAGCCCGGCGAGCAGCTCGAAGGCCGGCGTGCCGGTCTCGAAGCGCCGGCCGATCGGCTCGTTCGGCGACGGGCGCGCCTTGAAGGGCCGCCAATGCTCGGCGACCTCGGGTCGGACGTAGGCCATGCCCAGGTGGGGGCCGCACCACTTGTAGGCCGAGCAGAACAGGACGTCCGCGCCGATCGCGCGCACGTCGACCGGCTCGTGCGCCGCGTAGTGGACCGCGTCGATCCAGGCGAGCGCGCCCGCCTCGTGCGCCAAGGAGCAGACGCGCGCGGCGTCGGTCACTACACCCACCGCGTTCGAGGCCCAGGCGAACGCCACCACGCGGGTGCGCTCGGAGAGCTTCCGCTCGAGATCGTCGTAGTCGAGCGTCAGGTCGTCGAGCAGGTCGACGTGCCGTATCTCGAGGCCGAGGTCCGCGCCGAGCTCCACCCAGGGCGCCACGCCGCCGTCGTGGTCGAGGCGGGTCACGACGATCTCGTCGCCGCTCTTCAGGTCGCGCGCGAGCGTCCGGGCGAGCGCGAAGTCGAGCGTCGTCATGTTCGCCCCGAACACGACCTCGCCCGGATCGCAGCCGAGCCACAGGCCCGCGGCGGCCCTGGCCGTGGCGAGGATCTGCTCGACCCGCCGGCCCGTCTCATAGGGAGCGCCGAGGTTGCCGCTCGCCTCGCGCAGCGCGGCGGCCATCGCGACCCCGACCTCGTCGGGCACCTGCGTGCCGCCCGGGGCGTCGAAGAAGCCGAAGCCGAGGCCGAGCGACGAAAAGCGCTCCCGCACGGCCTCCACGTCGAGCCCGGGCGGGGCCGTCATCGGCCGGAGCCGTGGCCGGGCAGGCCCTCCCCGGGAGGCTGGTCGGAGAGCTCGGTCAGGCGGTCACGCGCCTCCCACAACTCCGGGCAGAAGCTCTGCTGAATCAGCTTGCCGAGCACCTCGACCGGTGTTCCCTGAGTGCCGACGACGTTCGCTCCGATCACCCGCGTGATCACCTTGTAGTGGCGGTAGCGCCAGACGTTCACGCGCTCGTCCCATTCGATCACCTGCTCGGCGAGCTGGAAGAGGTCCTCGTGCTCGCGGCCCGCCTGGTAGAGCTCGACGACCGTCAGCCCCGCGCGCCCGAGCGCGTCCCGGAAGGCCGCCAGCAGAACCGGCGTGACCTCGCGGATCGCCCTGAAGCCGGGCGAGTCGAAGCCGCTGCCGTGGCCCAGCACCCTGCGCACCTCGTGGTACTCCCACGGCGCGATGTGCTCGAGCATGTCGAGCTGTTCGGTGATCAGCGTCAAGCAGAGGTTGGCCCGCCGCATGAGGCGCAGCGACCCCGGCAGGTCATCGCCACGGACGAGCGCCGCCGCTTCTCCGACCTCGGTCACCGCGAGCTTCAGCCACAGCTCGGACGACTGGTGCACGGTCTGGAAGAGGAGCTCGTCCCGGTGAGCCTGCTCCTCAGGCGGCTTCTGGAGCGAGAGCAGCTCGTCCGTCCGCAGGTAGCGCTCGTAGTCGCTGGCGCCGGGGCCGGGCAGGATCGGCTCGTCCAAGTCGCTCATCCACCTCGGACGCTACCCGCGCCGAGCGCGCGCAACTCGCGCTCGAGCGCGGCGGTGACGAGGTAGCGGTCCCGCACCCGCTCGCGCCCGGCGCGGCCGAGCTCGGCCGCGAGGCCGGGATCGCGAACGAGCTCGAGCAGGCGCGCGGCTGACTCCTCCTCGTCGTCCGTGAGGAAGCCGTCGACGCCGTCACGCACGACGAGCGGCAGCCCTCCCCCGGTGCCGCCGACCACGGGCGTGCGCTTCCAGAGCGCCTCACACGGTGCGAGCTCGAAGCCCTCGGCCAGCGAGCGCTCGAGGACGACGCGCGCGAGCAGCTGGAGCGCGCCGAGCTCGAGGCTGCCGAGCCCCTCGTAGCTCGTGAGCAGAAGCACGCCGTCGGCGCCGGCTGCGTAATCGGACACCTCCTTGGCCGCCTGCCAGCCCTGGCTGTCGGTGGCGTCGAGCAGGGCGGCGAGCACGAGCTGGAGCTCGGGTTCCTCGGCTCGCGCGATCCGGAAGGTCTCGATCGCGGCGTGCGGGTCGTCCCAGCGGTCGAGCTCGAGCACCTGCAGGCAGAAGGGCCGCTCGAGGTCGAGGCCGAGCGGGCGCACCACCCGCCCCGGCAGGCGCGACTCGAGCTCGATGTTGCGCGGGTCGAGCGGGTCGATGCCGGGCGGGGCGGCGACGAGCCGCTCGCCGCGGAGCTCCTCCGGCGCGAAGCTCTCGTCGGGCACGAGCGTGAGCCGGCAGCGCTCCCGAAGCGGCCGTGCGAGCGCGAGGGCATCGGGCTCGGCCGCGCTCACATCGTCGTGGCAGCGCCACAGCGCCGGCGCCTCGAGGCCGGCCGCAAGCGGAAGCGCCGAGTCGTGCAGGACAACCAGGTCGTAGGCGTCCGCGACCTCGCCGGCAATCCGCGCGCAGCCGTCGACGAAGGCCTCCCAGGCCGTGCGCTCGATCGCGCTCTCGGCGCCCCGCAGCCCCGACTGCAGCGCGGCCGCCACCGCGCGCTCCTCCGGAGTGCCGAACAGCACCCGCCACTCGACCTCGATGCCGCTGCCGGCCGCCAATGGGAGCAGGCTGCCGAGCAGCTCGGGCACCCGGCCGGCCGTGCCGGCCGCGCTCACGTGCAGGACGCGCGCGCCGCGGAGCGGCTCCGCTGCCGCGGCGAGCGCCTCGAGCGCCCGGGCGCCGGCGAGCGGCGCGTAGTCGCCGGGCGGGCGCGCCCCCACCGCCATCGGCTGCAGGTCCACCTCAGGGCTCCCGGGCGGGCGCGATGCGGCCGCGCACCTCGCCGAGCGGCTCGCCGCGAAGGACGACCTCATCGCCGTCCTCGAGAAAGCTGCGCCGCGAGCCGTCGCCGAGCTCGATCGGCTCCGCGCCGTTCCAGCTCAGCTCGATCAGGCTCCCGCGCTCCTCGGGCTCGGGACCGGAGATCGTGCCGGTGGCGAGCAGGTCGCCGGTGCGCAGGCTCGCCCCGTTCACGGTCAGGTGTGCGATCTGCTGGCTGATCGACCAGTAGAGATGGCGGCTGTTCGAGCGCGCCACGACCGTCCCGTTCAGCTCGACCTCGAGCGGAATGTCGAGCGCCCACGGCTCCTCTCGCAGGTACGGGAGCGGCTCCGGCTCCTGCGGCTCCGCCTCGATCCGGCGGTCGAGCAGCTCCTCGAGCGGCACGACCCACGCGCTCACCGAGGTCGCGAACGACTTGCCGAGGAAGGGCCCGAGCGGCTGGTACTCCCAGGCCTGGATGTCGCGCGCGGACCAGTCGTTCACAAGCACCATGCCGAACACGTGGTCGAGTGCCCGCTCGATCGGGACCGGCTCGCCGCGGCGGCTCGGCGAGCCGATCACGAAGCCCGCCTCGAGCTCGATGTCGAGCCGCTCGCTCGGCCCGAAGGCTCCGCCGGGGCGCTGGCCGCTCGGCCGCGGGACGACGCTGCCCGTGGGGATCACCGTCCCGGCGCGGCCGTGGTAGCCGACCGGCAGGTGGCGCCAATTCGGCAGGAGCGGGTCGCCGTCGGGCCGGAACATGCGCCCGAGGTTCGTGGCGTGGTGGATCGACGAGAAGAAGTCGACGTAGTCGGCCACCTCGACCGGCAGCGCGAGCTCGGGCCGCTCGACCGGACGCCCCTCCTCGACGCGCCCGGACACCTCCCTGCGGAAGTCCGGGCCGCCCGCCATGAAGGCGTTCAGCGAGCTTCCCGCGAGCGCCTCGTCGAGCTCGCTCAGGTCGAGCACGCGCTCGCCCACACGAGCGCACACGCCGCCTCCGTCGAGCACGCCGTAGGCGAGCGTCACTCGACCACCCCCAGCCTCCTCAGATCTTCGACCGGTTCCCGCCAGCTGCAGCTCCCGTAGGAGGCGAACAGGTGCCGGCGGGCGGCATCGATCTCGACCGCCGTCGCGTGCTCGCCGCGGACCCGAAGCTCGGCGGCCGAGACCTTGAACGCTTTCGGATCGTCCTCGGCCAGCACGCGCTCGATGCCGCTCGGGCGCAGGTTGTGTGCGGCGCCGAAGGCGGCCGCGGCCAGCAGGTTGAGGAAACCGTGCATCGTGATGCCGGTCTCATCGTCCGTGTGGCGCACGGGATGGTGGAGCCCGGCCGTCGCCTTCATGACGACACCGGTGTCACGGCAGGACGCCAGCGCGAGCGCCACCAGCTCGACCGGCGGGACGGCGGCGGCCGTCTCTCCGCCGCAGCGCAACTTGACGCGGGCCCCGACCGCCGACGCCGCCCCGATCGCCGCGGGGACGTCGTTGCGCCACCCCTCGCCGGGCAATAGCTCCAGGTACACCTCGGCCTTCAGCGGGCGCAGGACCGACTGGGCGGCGATCAGGGCTGCCGAGCCTGGACGCGGCGACGGCAGCCGCAGCTCGACCGCCGCGAGCGGCGCACCGTCCGAGGCGGCGGCGGCGATCCGGTTCGCGTCCGCCTCGAGCGCCTCGCTCCAGCTCGCCTCGTTGGTCTGGCCGACCCCGTCGAGCACGACGCTGAGGGGCGGCGTCGCGGCCCAGCCGCCGAACCCCTCGTGGAGCTCCGCGAGCCGTGAGGCCGGGCAGACGAAGCGCGCCAGCATCCAGCCGTACGCGCCCGCGCGTGCCTCGCGGTCCTCGGCCACCGCCTCTTCCATGTTCATGCTGGCCGGCGGGAACAGCGCGGCGTGGTCGATCAGGGAGCCGAGCAGCGCCCGGCGCGCGTCCGCCACGGGATCAGCGGCTCACCCGGCTGCCCGGCACGATGTCGTCGCGGCCGTCGGGCCAGCGCACCCAGGCCTTGTGGCCGCCGTCGTAGTCCGGGGCCCAGAGGACCAGCGTGGCCTCCTCGCCCTCGACCGTGCAGGGCTCCGAGCCCTCCTCGTCGAGGCCGCGCCAGAGACGCACGAACGCGTTCTGCTCCCACTCCTCGCCGACCGTGGTCGGGTCCGTGTGCCCCGGGTGCAGGCGCGTGTCCTTCGGCAGCTCCATGAGCACGTCCATGATCGAGCGGCGCAGGTCCTCGAAGCTGGTCGAGCCGGGCGCACGCACGCCGCCGACCGAGCCACGAAAGAGCGTGTCGCCGGTGAACACGTCGAGGTCGTTGACGACGAAGTTGAGCATCCCGCCGGTGTGGCCCGGGGTGTGCAGCGAGCCGATCTCGAGCCCACCCTGCGAGATCACCTCGCCGGGCTCGATCGTGCGGTCGACGCCCTCCATGAGCTCCGCCTCGATCGGGTGGGCATAGGTGGTGACGTCGTACTTGCGGCGCCAGGCGTCGGCCTCGGCGACGTGGTCGTGGTGATGATGCGTGAGCAGCAGCAGGTCGACCTCGAGCCCGAGCCGCTCGGCGGCGTCGAGCAGCGGCCCCGACGGGCCACCGGCGTCGATCACGATTCCGGTCCCGCCCTCACGGTCAGCGACGAGATAGGTGTTCGACAGCCAATCGGGGTGCATGGAGCGCTCGATGATCATGGTCGGCCCAGCCTAGTATCCGGCGGCTCATGCACGACCTGCGCTCTCAGTTCCCCGTCCTCGAGCGGCTCGCCTACCTCAACGCCGGCACCAACGGACCGGTTCCGCGCCTCGCCCTGGAGGCGGCCGAGGCCTCGCTGCGGCGCCAAGCCGAGGAGGGCCGCAGCGGAAGCGAGTTCTTCGAGGAGACCGCCGGTCGCGCGGACGAGCTGCGCGGCCGCGTCGCCGGGCTGCTCGGGGCGACGCAGGCCGAGGTCGCGCTGACGGGGTCCACGACGGACGGCGTCAACTCGGTGCTGCACGCCCACGACCTACGGCCGGGCGACGAGCTTCTCACCTCCGACGAGGAGCACCCCGGGGTGCTGGCCCCGCTGGCGGCGGCACGCGCGCGCGGGATGCGCGTCCGGGTGGTCCCGTTCGACGAGCTGGCGGCAGCGGTCGAGCCGGACACGCGCATGGTGGTCTGCTCGCACGTGTCCTGGGTCACCGGCAAGGTCATCAACGCTGCCGGCCTCGCCGCGACCGGAGCGCCGGTGCTGCTCGACGGCGCCCAGGGTCTCGGCGCGGTGCCGGTCGACGTGGGCGCGCTCGGCTGCGACTTCTATGCCGCCTCGGGCCAGAAGTGGATGTGCGGGCCGAACGGGATCGGCTACGTGTACGCGCGCGCGGAGCGGATCGACGCCCTGCGTGCGCCCTGGCCGGGCTGGCAGGTGCTCGACGACCCTCACGATCCGCTCAACTCTCCGTTGCATCCGGATGCGCGCCGCCTCGGCACAACGTTCCCGGCACACCATCAGCTCGAGTGGGCGCATGCCGCGCTCGACGTCCTGGAGGAGCCCGGGATCGACCGGGTGCAGGCGCGAGCCATGGACCTCGCGGCTGGGCTCGCCGAGCGGCTCGAGCGGCGCGACATCGAGATCGCGCCGCGCGGCCGCTCGACGCTCGTCTCGTTCGCGATCGCAGACCCGGAGGCGATGCTCGAGCGTGTGCTCGCTGCCGGCTTCGTGCTGCGCAATCTCCCCGGAACCCCCTACCTGCGTGCCTCGGTGGGCGCGTGGACAACCGACGAGGAACTCGACCGGCTCACCGAGATAGTGGCCGCCTGAGCGCCGCGCTACTTGTCGCTCAGCGTCGCGATGCCGAACACGCTCGCCGCTAGGACCACCGCCAGCGCGGCGATCCCGAGCGCGCCGAAGATCACCGCGCCGACGGTCGCTCCGCGCCGGCCGAGGTCAACGGCGCGCGTGACGCCGACGATCGCCACGCCGTAGACCGCCGTCAGCCCGATACCCGCGACGATCGAGACCCCGATCACCTCGAGCAGGGCGTCCGTGTCGACGATCGAGGCGGTCATCCGGGCACCTCAGCCGCGTCGGCCACCGACGCGATGCCGCGCTGCTGGGCTCGCCGCAGCAACATGAATGCCGCACCGGCGACTATCAGGATCGAGACGATGATCGGCCCGGCCGCGCCCGTGCCGAAGATCCTCGTGACGCTGTAGGTGACTGCGCCGAAGCACGCCGCGGCGGGAAGCGTCAGCACCCAAGCGAGGATGATGTTGCCCGCTACCCCCCAGCGCACCGCTGACAGGCGCTTGGCCGCTCCCGATCCGATCACGGCGCCCGAGATGGTGTGGGTCGTCGAAAGCGGAAAGCCCACGTTCGAAGCGGCGAGGATCACCACGGCGCCGGCGCCCTGGGCGGCGAAGCCCTGCGCCGCGTCCATCTTGTGGATGCGGCTGCCCATCGTCCTGATGATTCGCCAGCCACCCGCGTAGGTCCCGAGCGCAATCGCCGACGCGGCGGACACCACAACCCAGTTCGGAACGTGAAAGTCGTTCTGGGGAATCGTGCCGTTGGCGACGAGCGCGAGCGTGATCACGCCCATCGTTTTCTGGGCGTCGTTCGTGCCATGGGCGAGCGCGAGCATTCCTCCCGACAGCACCTGCCCCGCGCGAAAGCCCAGCGTTACCGGTCGCGGCCGCAGGCGGCCGACGATCCTGTAGATGACGAGGATCGCCGCGCCGCCGACGATGAAGGCGAGTATGGGAGCCACCACCGCCGGGATCATCACCTTGCCGAGGATGCCCTCGTCGAATGAGACCGCGCTCGGTCCCTCCGCAACGAGCACGGCGCCGACCATGCCGCCGATGAGCGCGTGCGACGAGCTCGACGGCAGTCCGAAGTACCACGTGATCAGGTTCCAGGTGATCGCCCCGACGAGCCCGCCGAACACGGCGAGCAGGCTCACGGCCGCCGGATCGACCACGTCGTTCGCGATCGTGGCCGCCACCGCAAGCGACAGGAAGGCGCCCGCGAAGTTGAGGATCGCCGCGTAGGCGACCGCGATACGCGGTGCCATCGCCCGTGTCGAGATCGACGTGGCGACGACGTTCGCCGTGTCGTGAAAGCCATTCGTGAAGTCGAAAGCGAGCGCCGTGGCGACGACGATCACGACGATCAGGTCAGTCTCCATCGCGCTCCGCTAGTACCCGCCGCTCCGCTCCGGCACGCGCGCGCGCAACCGGCTCACGAATTCTTGATGACGATCCCCTCGAGGATGTTCGCCACATGCTCGGTCGCATCGATGGCCTCCTCGAGCCGCTCGAAGATGTCCTTCCAGCGGATCACGACCATCGGATCGATGCCCGTGCCGAACAGCGACGCGATCGCCTCGCGCACGATGCGGTCGCCGTCGTTCTCGAGCCGGTTGATCTCCACCGTGTAGTGGCTTATGTCCTTGAACCCGCGCAGCCGCGGCATCGCCTCGGCGATCTGGCGCGCCGCGCTGTGCAGCACCTTGGCGAGGTCCTGCGCCTGCGTCATCGGGGCCTCGATCTTGTACAGCCCGAGGTAGTCGGCGACCTCCTCGGTGTAGTCGACGACGTCGTCCAGCGCCGACGAGAGCTCGTGGATGTCCTCGCGGTCGATTGGCGTGACGAACGTCTGGTTCAGCCGCTGGATGATGTCGTGGGTGATGCGGTCACCCTCCTGCTCGCAGATCAGGATCTCGCGGGCGAGCTCGTTGTGCTCGGGAAAGTCCTCGAGCATCTCCTCCAGCAGGCCCGCGGCGCGCAGGATGTTCCCGCCGGCCTCTTCGAAGAGGTCGAAGAACTGGCGGTCGCGCGGTGCGAGGACGCTCGGCAGGCGCACTACGGCCCAAGCTATCAGGGGGTCGCGTCGAAACGGGCCTGCTCGAGCCGGCTCGCGAAGGGCTCCCCCATGCGCTCACGCACGAGCGGGACGACCGCGCGCCAGTCGTACTCGACACGCCGCAGCTCGACGCGCCCGTCGTCGTGCAGCAGGGCGTAGGCCGCCCGGTGGTCGTGGTCGAAGGGAAGCCCGACGCTGCCCGGGTTGACGAGCTCAATGCCGCCCGGCGTCGTCCGCTCGAACTGGATGTGCGTGTGACCGAAGATCACACGCTTGTCCTCGACGCCGCGGGTGAGCTCCTCGTCCTTCTCGCTCGCCTCGTCCGGGAAGCCGATCATGTCGGACCCGGGCGAGGCGTGGCAGAAGAGCGTGCCGTCCTTCGTCGTCTCCTCCGGCAGGCCCGCGAGCCGCTCGACACGACTGTCGCCCAGCAGCTCCCTGCACGACGCGAGTGCGGCTGCCACCGGCTCGGGAGCATCGGAGTCGTCCACCAGCCAGCGATCGGTGTTGCCGCGGATCCACTCCGCCTCGAGCTCGTCGAGCCGATCGATCGTGTCGGCCGGCCAGGGGCCCCCGAGGGCGTGGTCGCCGCCCAGCAGGAAGCGCTCGGCCGGGCAGTCCTCGAGCACCGCGTCGAGGGCCGCCAGGTTGCCGTGGATGTCGTACAGGAGGGCGAGCATCGGCCGCACGCTAGCGCCGAGCGCTCAGCCGCGGGTGATGCCCGTCGCGTCCAGCGCCTGCGCCGGATCGAGGTAGTAGTCGGCCTCGGCCACGCGCCCGTCGCGGACGCGGTGCACGACCGCGAACGACTGCGTGTAGGACGACTCCCCCGCGCTCGCCTCACCCACCATGCGCACGAGGGCGACGAAGCGCCCGTCCTCCGCCTCGATCAGGTCCTCGAGCAGCACCTCGATCGGTCCGACGAGGCTGACGATGCTCTGCATGCGCTCGAGCGCCGCGTCGCGGCCACGGAACACGCCGGCGTCCGGCCAGCCTGGCATCTCGCGGTAAACGGCGTCCTCGTGCCAGAAACGTTCGACGAGCGCCTCCGGTCCCTCCTCGTTCCAGGTCTCGAACGCGCGACGAATCATGTCGGAGTCGCCCTGGGACGTCACCCGGCCCCCGGCTCGCTCCGGAGTGGGCGTGGCTACCGCCGCCTTCGGCGCCGCTGCGCCTTGCGGCGGCTCACCGGATGCTGGGCCGGCTCGGCCGGGTCCGGCGCAGGCTCGGGCTCCGGACCATCGTCGGCTGGCGTGTCGGCCTTCGAGCGCCGCGCCATCACCATCCGCAGGGCGATCAGGCCGCCGACCGCACTGACCTTGAGGATCGCGTAGGCAGGGCTCCCGGGTGTGAGGGGGTGAATCGCCGCGACCATCGGCTTCCAGTATGGCTGGCCGCGGGACCGATGTGGGCTACTCCCGGAGTCCCACGGCTTTGAGTGCGTCGCTCGGCTCGAGGAAGAGGACGACATCCACGATGCGACCCGCTTCGAGCGTGACGACCCAGGCGGTGCGCATATCGACCGTCGCGCCGCTGCCCTTGCCGGTTCCATGCGTATGCGTAGTCGCAACGACGCGATCGCTGTCGGCGTCGATGATCTGCTCCGGCTCTATCGCGAGGTCCTCGAAGTCCTCGGTCCATCGGCGCGTGAACTCCACGTACCCATCGCGTCCCGCGAAGTCATCGATGCCTGCAACCCCCATGCCTGCCCTCGTGCCCGCTCTCCACTCGAGGCCGGGAGCGATCAGTCCCTCGCGAACCCACTCGTCGAAACTCGAACCGGGATCGCCGCGCCGCAGGCTCTCCCGAACCATCCCGAACACCCGCCGGACGACATCGACGTTGTCCTGCGACATCGCCCGACCAGTATCCGCTGCACGCGGGGTGGCGTCCAGCATCGCTCGATGCGGCTCCGTCTTCTCAAGCGCCTGCTCCAGCGTGATCTCGCGGCGATGCTGCCGCGAGCGGCGCTGGAGGCGGTCGGGCTCGAGGAGCGACCCCGCTTCAGGCCTGCTCCAAACGACCCAAACCATCGGCCGGCTGAGCGAGTTCGCCCGCCCGCGAATGAGAGCCTACGGCACGACATCGAGCGTGTATTTCCAATCCGCGGTGCCAGGAATCGGGGTTGCGGCTATCTCGCCTCGAACAGTGTCGAAGTCGCCGGTCCCCCCGAAGATCGCGACCCCGAACGGCGGCTTACCCGCATCGAAGTCGAACAGCGCGCCGGCCACGAGGGTGCCGGTCTTCTTCGCCCCGGGGCCAACCTTCCTCAACGTCCAGGCTGCGTGGCAAAGCCACCAGGCCGGCTTGCGGACGAGCGTGCATGTGCCTGAGTGCTGGCCCACGGGCTGATTCGAGTTCTTGTCGCGCAGATCTTCGGAGAAGACACGCCGGGTGCCAACCTCCGTGCCCCCTTGCGGAATCACTTCAGACTCGAAGACGGGAGTGCCGATCAGGTTCAAGACGAGCCGAGCCTTCGTGCTCGCAGTCACCGGAGGGCGCTGAGGGGCTCGAGGACCCGCGACCAGACCCGCTCTGACATCAGAAGAGGTCAACGAGCCGTCATTACTTCGCGGTAGCGCGATCGACGCATAGGCACCGCCGCCAAGGGCAACGAAGAGTGCGACCAAGGCAAGTGCGATAGCTGTTCGCGGAGCGCTGGAACGTAGGCTGGCCCGCATGGCTTCACCTTTCTCCCTCCGCTCCGTTCGACACGGGGGAGGGAACCGGAGCGGCTCGTCAACGGCTGGGTCGAAAGTCTGTGAATGCCACGCTAGGCTCGGGCGTTACGCGGCAGTTACGCGCTCTCGGCAGGCCCGGCAACGGCCAGGCAACTGCGAGGGCCAAGGCACGACCTCGGCCGTGCCCTTCTATTTCCCGGCTGCTGACACTCGCGAAGTCCCTGGCGTGCTTCGTCCTCCGAGGTTCGAGCGCCGGCTGCAGGCTGCGACCAGGGGCACCTAGCCCTCCCGTCCTCACCAATGGTTCAACCTGCCGTAGCCGCGCGGGCTGAGCGGGGCCTTTGCGTCGGAGACTGCAATCAACCGGCGGGGGTTGAGCTCGAGGAGGTCGACCCCTCGCGCGTGTTGCAGACGGAGTGTGTCGGGACGTAGCTGGCGATCGCGTGCGGCTGTTCCTGTCTAGCCGCTCTTCGCGTACTCCGCGCCGCCGGTGAAGTCAACGGCCACGTAGGGCTCGTCGCTTACGACCCAAGCGTCGTGTCCCGGCGGGATCCGGCTGGCGTCGCCTGCACCGATTTCAAGCTCCTCGCCGTTGTTCATGCGCACGTGTAGGCGGCCGGATACGCAGTAGCCGAAGTGGTCGACCTGGCAGCTGTCGCCGCCGACGACGGGCTTGACGCACTCGGACCAACGCCAGCCCGGCTCGAAGGTGGTGCGCATGACCGTGCCGACGTCGAGGTTCACCACCTCCACCTTGCCCTTGTCGACTGGGCGCGTCTCGTCGGGTTGGTTGAGCGCTTTCCGCTGGATGCTGGCCATGGCATCTCCCCTCGATACGGTCGCAGAGTCCGGGAATTACCCTAACCCACCCGGCCTGCAGCGGCTCGGGATAATCGTCCTGGTGGTTCTGCTCCTCGAGCCGCCGTGTCACGTCTGTGAGCTCGTCCTCTTCTAGTGCCCTACCTTCTACCCACGGTTGCGGTACGGCCCCTATCTCGCGGAGGCAGGCATCGATCTTCTCGGGGAGCTCGACGTTGGTGCTTCACCCTCTGTCGGCTCGCCACGGAGAAGGTTCGTCTTGTCGGTCCCTTTGCCTAGTTGGGGGGCTGGACATCGCCACGGCGATAGTGACCGCGTACGCCGCTCTCGTGGAGGCCTAGTGCGTCTCGCCGGCCGGGGCGCAGGCGACCTCGACCCTCATGCCGTCGGGGTCGAACACGAACATCTCGTAATAGCCGGGGAGGTCGCGGTCCTCCTCGGGCGGGAAGTCGATCCGCGCGCCGATGTCCAGGCAACGCCGGTAGGCCGCGTCGACCTCTTCGCGGTTGTCGACGTAGAAGGCGAAGTGCTCGATCCCGACCTCGTAGTAGCGATGCTCGCCGCCGTCGGCGGGCCTGAAGCCGATGTACTGCTCACCGAACTGGAGATAGACGACGTCCTCGCTGCCGCGATAGGTCTTGAAGGTTTCGTAGTGGCGCATGCCGACGGGGCCGAGGACCGCCATGTAGAAGGCGACTGACCGTTCCACGTCGCTCACGGCCAGGTCAATGTGGTGAAGCGCGCGAACGGGCAAGGCGCCCACTCTCTCAAGCGTGCCTTACCACTTCAACTTCTTCAGTTGGCTGGTAGCCGCTTGGCGGTGCCACCCCACCCGCTCGGTCTACTCCCGCAGCCCTGCGGCTTCGAGGGCGCCGGTCGGGGCCAGGAACCACTCGAAGCGGACGACCTTCCCGTCCCGGATAGTCCACAGCGCCGACATCCGCCCCTCCACCTCGACTCCACTTCCTCGTCCGCGTGCGTGGTAGCTCAGCTCCACCGCCACCCGGTCGCCGGACGGCGTGAAGCTCTTGGGTTCTATCCGCCAGCTGTCCCATCCCCCTTCTTGGAAGACCTGCTCGACTGCCCGGCTGAAAGCGGCCAGGCCGTGTCGGGTGCCCGGTTCGATGGCATCCGGCGGATTGACGTACACGATCTGTGCGTCCAACAGGTGTGCCGGTCCTGGGAGTTCGTTCCGAGCCCAGGCGTCGTAGATGCTGCGCACAATCTCCACGTTCTCCTGCGACATCGCCCGCCCAGTATCTGCCTCTCAGGCGTCGCGGTCTAGCCACCGCCTCCAGCGCGATGTCGCAGGAGAACGAGTAGTCGCTCCCGGCTATCCCTTCTGGTTCGCCGTGGCGCGTTCCGCGATCCGCGCGTTGTACACCTCCTCCGGCTCCCCGCCGATGAGGTCGCGCAACTTGTGCTTGAAGCGCTCGGTGCGACGGTCCTCCCTGAACCGCTGCTCCGACCTCGTCTGTTTCTCCGGGTTGCGGAGGCTGTAGAAGCGCTTGGCCCACCAAGAGTTCGGCTTGCCGAGCCGGCACGTGGTGTAGATCGCCACGGGCCAAATCACAACCCCCGTGATGCCGGGCACGATCCGCCGCTTGAGCAAGGAGATGAAGAGGGTCAAGAGGACCAGCGTGGTCAGGACGATCGTCGCGATCAGATCGGCGATGCTGTCCCGGTCGATCTCGAACGGCCTGACGCCGAGGATCATCAAGCCGATCACAGCGAAGGCGATCAAGGCTGCGTCGATAGAGCTGCGGCCCTCCTTCGACCAGTAGACGTCGTCGAGGTAGACCCAGAGCGCAAACTCGTCGATCGTGAGGCCTATCCCCACGCCGAACGCCAGGGCACTGAGGTCGTACCAAAAGCCGACGTTGTGCAGCGTGAAGCTCGTGATGCCGGCGATCATCATCGTGAAGATGCCGAACACCAGGTGATGCACGTGCACGCCGCTGTCGCTCACGACACTCCCCGGCCACCAGGGCACGGCAGGGCTCCGCATCAGCCGCGTCGAGAGCCGGATGAATGCGAAGGAGAGCAAGAAGCCGGCGAAGACGAGAAAGATGTACTGCCGCCCGTGCTCGACCAGCTGGTCGTTCCAGAAGTCGCTGATGAACGATGCGAACAGGGCCACGGGAGCACCCTTTTCTACCCCACTCATAGACCAATGGCGACCGCGCGAGGCGAAACCATCCGCAGGCGTGGAAGCGGATCGGGGAGGTCGATGTCGGCCCACTCGCGCGCCACGGACGGCGATCAGCCAACGGAAGCCCGTCCCAGCCGTCGTAGATCTCGGCAGAAGCCCCGCATTTTGCGTGCTTCTTGGGGGCCGCACCCTTGCAAATTGCGGGGTGTGTGATCTTGAGTACTGGCGACCCCCGAAGGCACCGCTTCATGGCCCGAAGTTGTGCAAAGCCCACCGAGGAGGTGGTCGTATGCGGCGCAATGCGCATGCATCGATCGTCGCGGTCGCCGTCCCAAGGCTCCTACTGCTCGTTGGTGCCTCCATAGTCGCCCTCGCCTCTCCCGCCAACGCAGCGGAGGTGGAGAAGATCGCTGGCGGCCTCGACAACCCGCGGCATCTAGCCTTCGGCGGTGACGACCTCTACGTGGCTGAGGCCGGGCGTGGCGGCCCCGGGCCGTGCTTCCCGGGGCCCGAAGGAGGTCCTGTGTGTGTCGGCGCGACCGGGGCGGTGACGGTCGTGGACGATGACGGCGACCAGCGCCGGCTGGTCGAGGGCCTCGCTTCGATTGCCACCCAGGGCACGGGCGAATCCGCAGACGGGCCGCATGGGATCTACGTCAAGAGCAAGGACGACGTGCTCGTCACTAACGGCGGGCCCTTGTACGCGAACCGCGACGAGCTCGCCGCCCAGAACCCGGTGGCCGAGCTGTTCGGCCGCGTGCTGCGTATCGATCGGGACGGGGGCATCGAGAGCCTCGCGGACATCTGGGATTTCGAGCGTGACAACAACCCCCACGCCGTGGCGGTCGACAGCAACGCGGTCGACGTGCTCGTTGACTGCGGGCGCCTGGTGGTCGCCGATGCGGGCGGTAACACCCTGTTGAAAGTCAAGAAGAACGGCACGGTCCAGTTGCTCAGCGTGTTCGCCGACCGGCTCGTCCCAGACCCGTTCGCGCCGGGCGAGATTCCCATGCAGACAGTGCCGACCGGAGTGGTTAAGGGGCCTCACGGCGACTACTTCATGAGTCAGCTAACCGGCTTCCCGTTCCCGGTCGGGGCGGCGAACGTGTACCGCGTGGACCGAAAGACCGGCGCGGCCGAGATCTTCGCGAGCGGCTTCACGAACATCATGGACCTCGCGTTCGACGAGCACGGCACTCTCTGGGTCCTGGAGATCGACCACGACAGCCTCCTCACCCCCACCAGCGACGGCGCGATCTTCGCGATCCACGAAAACGGTGAAAGGAAGCAGCTCGAGCTCGAGCCTGGCACGTTGACTCTTCCCGGCGGCATCACCGTCGGTGAGGACGGTGCCCTGTACGTCACCAACAAGGCGACTGCGGCGGGCGACGGCGAAGTGCTGAGGATCGAGGTCGGCAAGGACGAAGACGAGGACGACGACCACGACGGCGACCACGGGCACGACGACTGAGAGCAGGCTTGCGGTCGGCCCCTCGCGCCCTCGTGACCTGACGCCTCCCCCGGTCCAATCGCTTCAAGGTGCTATGCGGGGCTTTGCGAAGCGGAATCGCTATGGGCCGTACTGGGCTCGAACCAGTGACCTCCGGCTTGTCGAGCCGGCGCTCTCCCAGCTGAGCTAACGGCCCTGGGAGACGGCCGAGTATAGCTTCGCCCCGTGGGTACAGCTGGGCCATGGAACACCAGGAAGAACGCGACGAGGACACGCCCGAGACCGCCGAGCCTCCCGAGGCCGAGGAGCTCTCGGAGAAGGTTCCGGACGAGGTGAGCGGGGAGGGCGACACACCACTGGGAGACACGGACCAGCACTCGGACGCGCCGGGGCCGACCGGCACGGAGTAGCCGGCTGCCGGCTTAGGCCACGGCCGAGCGCGCGTCGGCGGGAACCCCGTTGCCGCTCGACGCAGTGGCGGGCGCTCCGCCGGGCGGCAGCTTGCCGTGCGCGCGCATCGTGATCTCGAACGTCTCGCGGGTCGTGTGCCGCGGGCGCCACCCGGTCGTGCGCTCGAGCTTCTCGCTCGACACGATCCACGGGTGGAGTGCGAAGTCGATCTGGCCGGGCGGGGCCTCGGACAGGCGCGCACCCCAAAGCGCGCGCGCAAGCCCTCGGAAGGCGCGCAGCGGCATCCGCCGGATCGGGGAGCCGATCAGCTCCGCGCACTCGCGCCCGGTAATCTCGCCCGAGCCGGCGACGTTGAACGCACCCGCGTGGCGGCCTAGGAGCAGCGCCGTCACGGCCTCGACGACATCGTCCTCGTGCACGAACTGATAGCTCTGCTCGAGGCTCCCAGCGGCGTCGACCGCGAACGGCTGCTTGGTCCATAGCCGCACCAGGTAGTTGTCGACGTTCGGACCGAAGACGATGCAGGGCCGCACGATCGTCATCACGCGCTCGGGGTAGGTCGCCGCCCAGAGCTGGCAGAGCCGGTCCGACTCCGTCTTGTCGCGCGCGTACGAGAAGCCGGCGACACCGCGGACGGGATCCTCCTCGGTCAGCGGCACGGAGTTGTCCGGAAAGGCGCCGTAGGCCACGGCCGAGCTCGTTACGAGCACCTGACCGGTGCCCGCGTCGGCCGCCGCCTCGAGCACGTTGTGCGTGCCGTTCACGTCGACGTCGTACATCAGGTGCTCGTCGTGCGAGGGGTTGAGGATGTAGGCCAGGTGGACGAGCACGTCCGCCTTGCTGCGCTCGAGCACCGAGCGGACGGCCGCGCGGTCGCGCACGTCCAGGCGCTCGAACTCGGTCTTCGGCTTGTAGCCCCGCGGCGGGGCGACGTCGCAGATGACGATCCGCTCGGTGTCCTCGCGGCGCGAGAGGAGGTCGACCAAGCGTGTCCCGATGTAGCCGGAGCCTCCGGTGATGACGTAGCGCATGCCGCTGATCCTATGACGGCCCGGCCGGGCGGGCGGCAGGGGTGTCGGCGATCGGCTCGCGGTCGGTCTTCGCCCAGCCGCGGCGCTCCGTGAGCTGGCGCAGGATCGAGCGCACGAGCACGGGCCAGAGGAGCCACGTGTAGAGGGCATACGGGTGCGCTACGAAGTACCCGCCGATGACCCCGCGCGGCCCTCGGCGAGCCCCGCGCGCCATGCAGCCGAGGATGACCCCGCCGAAGCCGAGTAGGTAGAAGAAGACGAGCTGCCACCACGGGCCCGTATCCCAGAAGTCGGCCTCGCCCGTCACCGCGAGCAGGACGGCCGCCACGAGCGTCAGGCCCACGATCGTCTGCCAGAGCGGCATCAGGAGATAGGCGACCTGCTCGATGCGCGCGCGCAGCGGAACGCGTGCGCCAGCCACCGGGCCCACCAGCCCAATCGCCTGCAGGTTGCCCTGCGACCAGCGCGTGCGTTGCCTGAAGAGGCGTCGCAGGCCCGGCAATCCCTGCTGCTCCACGACCGCGCGCAGCTCCTGGCGGCCGAGCCAGCCCGCCGCCACCAGCCGCAGGCCGAGGTCCTGATCCTCCGTCAGCCGGTCGCGCCAGGGGCCGCGGTGGTCCGCCACCGCCCGTAGCGCCGAGAGCCGGTTGAACTGGCCGTTGCCGCCCATGCCGGCCGTCCCCCAGCCCGTACGGCCCGCCTGGTAGAGAAAACCGTAGACCGAGAACTCGACGTCCTGCAGCCAGGTCAGAAGCCGGCCGCGGTTGTAGATGCGCACAAGCGACTGAACCCCGCCGACGGACGGATCGGCGAAGTGAGCCGCGGCGAACCTCGGGGCGTCGGGATGGAGGCGCCCGTCGGCGTCCACGACGACCACGATCAGCTCATCCGGATCCGTCCCCGGAGGGAGGAGGTCGTCGAGCGCATGGAAGCCGTGGTTCAGCGCCGCCGCCTTGCCCTCGCGCGCGTCGGGCGGCTCGCGACGCAGCACGTGGAGCCCCGGCCGCGCCAGCCCGGCCAGCACCTCCGCCGTGCCGTCGTCCGAGCCGTCGTCGATCACGACCACGTGGAGGCGCTCGAGCGCCAGCTCGACTAGGCGCGCCACGCTGTCGGCGATCGTCACCTCCTCGTTCAGCGCGGGGACAAGCACGACCCAGCTGAAGCTCGCCGTCGCGTCCTCGGACGCCGGCGGCGGGCGCTTGCGCGCCCGCTGGCCGCGCACGAAGAGGAGCGTCGTCCAGGCGAGCATCGCGCAGATCACCCCGAAGGCGAACGTGAACAGCACGACCCAGACGGTCGGCAGGCCCTCGAAGGGCAGTGCTACTGCGGCGGCCACGCTTCCTGGGGTCGCGGCTCCTCTTCGTCGTGCTCCTCGATGTGGCGCGAGATGTCGCGGTCCTCGAGATGGAACTCGTAGCCGGCGGCGTTCAGCACCGCGAGCCGCGTGTAGCCCGCACCGAAGGGCTCGGGTGCGTAGCCGCCGCGTTGCAGGTGCTCGAGCGCGGCCACGATGCGCTCTGCGGCGCGACCGTCGCCGTAGGGGTTCTCCGCACTCGCCATGCGCGCGTAAGAGCCTGCGTCGTCGAGCAGAGCGGTGGCGAACGAGGCGATCCGGTCCGGGTCGGTGCCGACCAGCCTCAGCGTGCCGGCCTCGACGCCCTCGGTGCGCTCCGTGCTCTCGCGGGCCACGAGCACGGGCTTCCCGAGCGAGGGCGCCTCCTCCTGGATACCGCCCGAGTCGGTGATCGCGAACCGGCAGTGACCTAGCAGGCGGGCGAACTCCGCGAACGGGAGCGGCGGGGTCAGCAGCACGTTCGGCAGCGCCTCGAGCGGCGGCGCGAGCTCGGCGCGGACCACCGGGTTGGGGTGAACCGAAACGACGAAGCGAACGTCCTCGTGTGCGCGCGCGACGCGTGCCACCGCCTCCGCGATCCGCGCGAGGCCTCCGCCCCAGTTCTCGCGCCGGTGCGCCGTCACGACGACGAACTGCTCGTCAGCCTCGAGCATCTCGTTGATGGCCGGGTCGCTGACGGGCACGTCGAGCAGGGCGGCCCAGCGCAGGGCGTCGATGCCGCTGTTGCCGGTCACGAAGATCTGGTCGGCCGGCACCGCCTCGCGCACGAGGTTCTCCTGGTTCTTGGCCGTCGGAGCGAGATGGAACGAGGCGATGCGCGTGATCAGCTGGCGGTTCAGCTCCTCCGGGAAGGGCGAGAAGTTGTGGCCGCCGGTGCGCAGGCCGGCCTCGACGTGGATCACCGGAATGCGCAGGTGGAACGAGGCGAGCGCCGCGGCGAGCGCGGAGGTGGTGTCGCCGTGGACGAGCGCGGCCACCGGCCACTGACCGCGGGCGAGCTCGGCGGCGGTGTGCGCGCGCCCGGGGTGCTCGCCGAACGTGCCGCTGCAGTAGTCGTCGAAGCGCCGCATGGTCTCCGAGATGCGGTCGTTCAGGCGCGAGCGCGAACCGCCGACCCACAGCTGAACGTCGACCTTGACACCCGCCAGCTCCAGGATGTCGCCGACCATCGTGTGATGCTGACCGGTGCCGATCACGACCGGCACGAAGCTCGCGCTGTCGCGCAGCGCGAGGATGATGGGCACCAGCTTGATCGCCTCGGGACGTGTTCCCACGACGACCAAGACAGGCAAACGCAGGCCCCCACCAGCGCCGCGGTTCATACGCTCAGGCTACCCAACCGCGCCGGACGTGCCCGCCGCGGCAGGGCGCCTTGCACGAGTGGGTCGTCAGGCCTCGTCGCCGGCGAAGTTCTGCTCGAGGTCCTTCATCACGCCCGGTTCGCGGAGGGTCGTCACGTCGCCCAGCTCGCGGCCCTCCGCGATGTCGCGCAGGAGACGGCGCATGATCTTGCCCGAGCGCGTCTTGGGGACGTCGGCGGTCCAGATGATCCGCTTCGGCCGCGCGAACTTGCCGATCCGTTGCGCGACGCGCTCGCGGATCTCGCCCTCGAGCTCCTCGTCGCCCTCGTCGGTGTCGCCCTCGAGGATCACGAACGCGCTGATCGCCTGCCCGGTGTCCTCGTCCTGCTGGCCGATCACCGCCGCCTCCGCGACCTTCGGGTGGGAGACGATCGCCGACTCGACCTCGGCGGTCGAGAGCCGGTGCCCGGAGACGTTGACGACGTCGTCGACACGGCCGATGACCCAGAAGTAGCCGTCCTCGTCACGCTTGGCGGCGTCGCCGACGAAGTAGGTCGTCTCGTCCCACTTCGAGAAGTAGGTCTCCTTGAAGCGCTCGGTGTCGCGGAACAGCGTGCGCAGCATGCCGGGCCAGGGCCGCCGCAGCGCGAGCAGCCCCTGCTCGCCGTCGGGCACCTCGTTGCCCTCCTCGTCGAGCACGGCCGCGTCCACGCCGGGCAGCGGCTTCGTCGCCGAGCCGGGCTTCGCGGGCGTCACGCCCGGGAGCGGTGAGATCATGATGTGGCCGGTCTCCGTCTGCCACCAGGTGTCGACGATCGGGCAGCGCTCGCCCCCGATCACCTTCCAGTACCAGAGCCACGCCTTCGGGTTGATCGGCTCGCCGACGGTCCCGAGCAGACGCAGCTTCGACAGGTCGTGCTTCTGCGCGTGCTCGACGCCCCACTTCATGCACGCGCGGATGGCCGTGGGCGCGGTGTAGAACACCGTGACGCCGTAGCGCTCGCACAGCTCCCACCAGATTCCCTTGTGCGGGTAGTCGGGCGCCCCCTCATACATCACCGAGGTCACGCCGTTCATGAGCGGCCCGTAGACGATGTACGAGTGCCCGGTGACCCAGCCGACGTCGGCCGAGCACCACCACACGTCGTCGTCCGGCTTCAGGTCGAAGACGTGCTTCGTAGTCCAGGCCACGCCGGTCAGGTAGCCGCCCGTCGTGTGGAGGATGCCCTTCGGCTTGGCGGTGGAGCCGCTCGTGTAGAGCACGTACAGCGGGTGCTCGGCGTCGAGCTCGGCCGCTTCGCACTCGTCGGAGGCGGCCTCGATCGCCTCGTCGTAGAAGAGGTCGCGGCCTTCCTCCATCGGGACGTCCGCGCCGGTGTTGCGGACGACGATGATCGTCTCGAGCGACGGCACCTCGTCCATGAAGTCGTCGACGGCCGGCTTGATATCCGCCGCCTTGCCTTTTCGCCGCGCCTGGTCGACCGTGATCAGCGCCTTCGCATCCGAGAACTGCATCCGCTCCTTCACCGAGTCCGGCGAGAAGCCGCCGAAGACCACGTTGTGGGGCGCGCCGATGCGCGCGCATGCGAGCATCGCGACCGCGACCTCGGGGATCATCGGCAGGTAGATCCCGACCACGTCGCCGGGCTCGACGCCGCGCTCCTTCAACACGTTCGCGAGCCGCTTGACGTCGCGCAGCAGCTCGGCGTAGGTGACGTCGCGCTCCTCACCCTCCTCGCCGCGCCAGTGGTAGGCCACCCGATCGCCACGACCGGCCTCGACGTGGCGGTCGAGCGCGTTGTAGGACGCGTTCAGCCGGCCGCGGGTGAACCACTTGTAGAAGGGCGCCTCCGACTCGTCGAGCACGGTGTCCCAGCGCTCGAACCAATCGAGAGCGCCGGCCTGCTCGGCCCACCACCCCTCCGGGTCGCGCGCGGCCTCCTCGTGCACCGACTCGTCCGAGATCAGTGCCCGCTCGACGAACTCCTTCGGTGGCTCGAAGACCTCCTGGTCCAGAAGCTCGGCGATTTCCTGCTCTACCTGTTCAGAGGCGTTCCTGGTGCTCGCTTCCATATGCCGTTTTCTACCCGACGGCGCGCCGAGGCACACCGACCGCATGCTCGAGGCTCTCGGCGTAGGCCGGCACGCCGGCCCATTCGCGCGCGAGCCCGCGCGCCCGCGCCTCGTCCCTCGAAGGCGGCCGGCGGCTCACACGCGATGTGCTGGAGGGCGAGCAGGGCCGAGCTCATCGGGGGACGCCGGCGGCAGCCCTGATGGCCTCGGCCTCGTAGCGGTTTGCGCGGTAGGCCCGCCGGTCCGAACTGAAGGTCGACGGCCGCGCGTAGGAGAGCCACACGCGCAGCGGCTCGTGTTGGAGCTGCCACACGTGGCAGAGCTCGTGCGTGACGAGGCGCTCGTCGAGGTGCGGGTGCTTCAGCCAGATGTTGCGCCGGGTGGCATAGCCGCGGAAGCGCCTGAAGCCGGGAACCCTGAAGAGCCAGGGCGCGGACCGGATGCGCACGTCCGTGATCCGGACGGGCTCCGGATAGAGCGCGAGCGGGTCGAGTCGCTCCTTCGCTCTGCGCAGCGCGTCGATCTCAGGCGACGATCCCAGGCCCCCGATTATCGCGGAGGGGCGCGCGCTCGCCCCTCCACGGTTCAGGACGGTCTACGGGTGCGGCAGGGTGCTCGTGGCGGCCGCGGCGGTGCGCGTGCCGGTCCTGCGTCCCGTGAGCGTCAGGCCGGTGCCGGTCTCGGCGCCGAGGCCCGTCTGCGAGCGCACCCACAGCTCGTCGAAGCTGCGCTCCGCCGTCTCTTCGCGCGACAGAACGGTGCCGAGCCAGCAGCCGATGAAGCCGAGCGGGATCGACACGATGCCCGGATTGGCGAGGTCGTAGAAGCCGAGCGCCCCGCCCTCGGAGTCCGCCCCCGGCCAGACGGTCGGGCTGATGATCACGAGAGCGATCGAGCTGAAAACGCCGACGAGCACGCCGGTGACGGCGCCGGTCGTGTTGAAGCGCCGCCAGCTCAGCGCCAGCAGCAGCGCCGGGAAGATGGCGCTCGCCGCCACGGCGAACGCCAGCCCGACCATGAACGAGACGTTCAGGCCCTCGCCGCCGATCACGGCGATCGCGATCGCGATCGCGCCGATGGCGACGGCTGCGATCTTCGCGACCCAGACCTCCTCCTTCTCGGAGTCTTGACCCTTCCGCACGACGTTCGACCAGACGTCGTGCGCGACCGCGCCGGACGCCGAGATCACGAGGCCGGCCACCACCGCGAGGATCGTCGCGAACGCGACGGCGGCGATGATCGCCAGGAACAGGTCGCCGCCGACCGTACCCGCACCGCCGCCGACCTCCTCCGCCAGGAGCGGCGCCGCGAGGTTGCCGCCGGAGCCGACGGCTTCCTCCGCCCCGCTGCCGAGAATCGCCCGCGCGCCGAAGCCGAGCGCCGTCGTCATCACGTAAAAGGCGCCGATCAGGACGACGGCCCACATCACCGAGCCGCGCGCCGCCTTGGCGTCCGGCACGGTGAAGAAGCGCATCAGGATGTGCGGCAGCCCGGCGGTGCCGAGCACGAGCGCGAGGCCGAGCGACACCGTGTCGATCGGGCTCGACAGGAACAGGCCCGGCTCGAGATAGGCCTGGCCCTCCGGGGACTCCGCGCGCGCCTCGGTGAACAGGTTGATCGGGTTCCAGCCCACCTCGCCAAGCACGAACAGCGTGAGCACGATCGTCGCGGTCATCAGCAGGACGGCCTTGATGATCTGGACCCAGCTCGTCGCGAGCATGCCGCCCATGACGATGTAGAAGATCATGAAGGCACCCGTGAGGATCACGGACAGGGTGAAGTCGATGCCGACGAGCGCCTGGATCAGGACCCCCGCCCCGACCATTTGGGCGATCAGGTAGAAGCCGGCAACGCTCAGCGTGCCGAGCGCCGCCGCCGAGCGCGCAGGACGCTGTTTCATGCGGAACGACAGCACGTCGGCGATCGTGTACTTGCCGGAGTTGCGCATCCGCTCGCCGAGCAGGAACAGCACGGTGAGGAACGCGACCAAGAAGCCGACCGAGTACAGGAACCCGTCGAAGCCGAACAGGAAGATCAGGCCCGCGATACCGAGGAAGCTCGCGGCCGACATGTAGTCGCCGGCGATGGCGAACCCGTTCTGCACGCCGGTGAGACCGCGGCCGGCGGCCCAGAAGTCGGTCGCGTTCGTGACCCGCTTCGAGGCGAGATAGGTGACGCCCAGCGTGATCGCGACGACGACGGCGAAGATCGCGAGCGCGAGCTCATTGACATCAGCAGCGATGAAGGTCATCGGCGCGTCACCTCCTCATCGCTCGCCGGGGCATCTCCAGGCCCGCGCTCGAAGCGGCCCTCGCCGGCGGGTGCGCCGCCACGCGCCGACTCGAGCGCGCGGTCCGCTGCTCGCTTGGCGAGCGGGTCAAAGACGCGGTCCGACTTGCGCAGGTACCACGCGGCGAGGCCCCAGACCATGATGAACTGGCTGAACGCCAGGACGTAGCCGACCGTCAGTCCGTCGGTGAGGAACTCCTCTCCCATGAATTCAGGCGCGTATCCGCAGAGGAGTACGAAACCCGTATACCAGCCGAGGAAGAAGATCGTCGCCGGTATGACGAAAGCGTTCTTCTTCTTGATCAGCTCTCTGAATTCGGGCGAGCGCTCGGCGGCTAGCCAGTCGATCTCGGGGTGGTGCTCGGAACTGGCCGTCCACCCGTCTGCCGGTTCGTCCGCGCGCCCGGCTGTTGTGCCGTGCGGCTCGGTCATTACGAAGTTCCCCTCTCTCCCTCGGGCGTTTCGTCACGCCTGATACCCGCAGCAGTCGCGCCCTATGCAGAGGTCGCCCGTCTGGGGGACGGAGCGCTAACCCACAGGTGCCGGCTCGGCGGCCGCGCCGTCGTCCGCAGCCGCCACGGCGGCCCGGCCGCCCGGCATGCCGACGAGCGCCACGACAAAGGCGAGCGCCATCACGCCGGCCATCACGTAGAAGACAGCGCGCGACGAGAGCGCGAAGTCCTGCTGGATCGTCTCGAAGAGCTCACGCGCGCGCGGCCCGGCCCGCTCGGCGAAACCCGAGCTCGCGCCTCCTCCCGCATGGCTCACGGCGTCGGCGATCTGGTCGGCGCGCGCCTCGGGGAGCCCGGCGCCGGTCAGCGAAGACTCGACATTGGACTTGTTCTGCGCGATGAAGATCGTGCCGAGCAGGGCCATGCCCAGGCTCGCCCCGAAGTTGCGGGCGGTCTGCGTGATGCCCGTGATCTCGCCGTAGCTCGTGCGTGGAGCCCGGTTGACCGCGTCGGTGGACGCCGGGCCGAGCATCAGCCCCATTCCCGCGCCGGTCAGCACGATGAAGTACCACTGGCTGTTCAGGTCGAGGTCGGGAAGCTGCCGCGCCCACAGCACGAAGCCGGCGGTGGCGATGAGCGCACCGGGCACCACAGCGGGCCGCGCGCCGCGGCTGTCGAGGATCCGCCCGCCGAACTGGGCGGCGGTCGCGAAGCCTCCGAAGAAGATCAGCAGGTACAGGCCCGCCTCGGAGGCGCTTTGCTCGAGCCCAATCTGCGCGTAGAGGCTCGCGAAGAAGAACAGCGGCACGAACGCCATCGACATCAGGAAGAGCAGCGCGTTGTCGACCGCGAAGCCGCGGTCGCGGAAGATGGCCACCCTGATCAGCGGATGCTCGGTGCGCAGCTCGTAGAGGACGAACGCCACGAGCAACGCGAGGCCCGCGGCGATGCAGCCCCAGGTCGCGGGATCGCCCCAGCCCCACACCGAGGACTGCTGGAGGCCCAGCACGGCGAGGCCCATGCCTCCCGAGACGAGCACGGCGCCGCGGTAGTCGAGCGGCGCGGGGTGCTTCTCGTTCGAGGGCCGCGACATCACGGTGAGGATCAGCGCGATGATCGCCACCGGAATGTTGACCCAGAAGATCGCGCGCCAGGTGATCTCCGTCAGGTAGCCGCCCGCCAGCGGGCCGACGGCGGTCAGGCCCCCGGTCACCCCGAAGAAGGTCGCCATCGCCTTGCCGCGCTCCGATACGTCGAAGGCGGACACCACGATCGCGAGCGCCGCCGGGAACATGAGCGCGGCGAAGGCGCCCTGGACCACCCGGAAGAAGATCATCCAGGCCTCGCCCAGGTCGCCCGTCGGCGTGGCGCCGCACAGCGCCGACGCGACGGCGAAGCCGGTCACGCCGACGATGACCATCGTCTTGTGGCCGGCGATGTCGGCAAGCCGACCGCCGAAGGCGAACAGGGCCGACAGCGAAAGCAGGTAGCCGTTGATGATCCACTGGACGCCCGTCGAGGACATCGACAGGTCCTTCTGCAGCTCCGGAACGGCGATCGCGACGATCGTCTGGTCGATGAACGTCATCGCGACGGCGAAGATCATCGCGACGAGGACGAGGTTCTTGTTCGAGCCCCGGGCGGCCAAGGCGCGGCATCTTAACCCGGCGCCAGGCGCAACGGACCCGCCGGTCTGAGAGAGTCTCGGGCGAGTCACGACGGCTAGGAGGGACCGTGATTCCGTACCGCCTGATGTACGCGCTCGGATTCGCCCCGTGGGAGCGACGGGACGTGCCTGAGCTATGGCGGCCGCTTTTCGAGGGCACCGATGCGATGGAGCCGGGCCGCGCCCTCGACATCGGTTGCGGGTCCGGGCGCGACGCCGTCCACCTGGCGGCGCGGGGCTGGGAGGTCACGGCGGTCGACGTCGTCGACAAGGCCCTCGAAAGGGCCAGGCAGCGGGCAATGGACGAAGGCGTCGAGGTCCGGTGGGTCAAAGGCAGCGTCGGCGAGCTCGGGCGGCTCGGCCTGGAGCCGGGCTACAGCCTCGTGTACGACTTCGGCTGCATCCAGGGGCTGTCGGACCCGGAGCGCCGGGGAGCCGCCGCCGGCATGACCGAGCTCGCCGCCCCGGGAGCGAGGTTGGTCCTGCTCGCCTTCAAGGCGGGCCGGCGCGTGCTGCTGCCGCGCGGTATGGACACGGACGACGTGCTCACCCTGCTGGGAGACGGCTGGGAGCTCGAGCGCGCCGAGTCGGCGGTGATCGCGGACATGCCTCCGCCGGTCCGCCGGGCTGAGCCAACACTCTTTCGAATGAAAAGGGGCGCGAGCTGACGTCACCGGTGCGGGTGGCCGTGCCTGCCTTGGCTCGGAGGCGGGTAGAAGCGGTCCACGAGCTTCGGCTTCGGCCGTGCGGTCACCGGCTCGGTATTCGGGGCGCTGATGGTCGTGCAGCCGAGGAAGTCATCGCAGGCCTTGCCGCCGTTGAGGATGTCGTCGACCCGGCCCTGTAGGACCGACGGCTTCCAGGCGTTGAAGAAGTCGGCGTGCGCCGTCAGGACCGAGCCGCTGGCGATCATCACGCCCGTCCCGTCGTGGATCGGGTAGACGACGTTGAGCTGAAGCTGCGGCACGACTATGGGATGGCTGGCGGGGCAGCGCTGCGGGCCCGGCTCCATCATGTCGGCGCCGTTGTAGGCCATGTGCGCCCGGTGATTCGGACTGTCGAGCCGCCGGCCGTCCCAGCAGTCCGGGAACGTGATCCGCAGCGTTACGAACCTGGACCCGCACGAGGGGATCCTGGGGTCGCCCTGGCCGTGGTCGTCCTGGCAGGTCCACCGGACGACGCCGCGCTGCGGCCTCCTCGCCGTTTGCCGGCCGGCCACGACCCGCAGCCCCGGCGGGAACGGAAGCACCCGGCCGTACCGAAAGAAGTCCTGGTAATAGGCCTGAAACTGGGTCGGCTTCAGCGCCCGCCCGTGCCGATAGAGCGTGGGCACCCAGTAGGCCGACTGGTCCTCGCCGGGTACGCAGTTGCCGGCGCTGCGTCGCAGGGATTTGAGCCTCGAAGACGCGTCGGTCGAACCGTTGCCAAAGAAGTCGTGCATATGCGACCACCGCGGCCTGCCGTGGAAGACGATCGGGTCGTCCGCGGCGCGGTGGCTGAAGGCGCAGTCCGCGACGAAAATACCGTCCGCACGGGCAGCCGGCGCGTCGGCGACGAGCGCGAGCGCGGTGAGCAAGACGGTGGCCGCGAGGGCTGTGCGGCGGCGACCGCATCGACGTAAGAGCGGCAGGGCCATCCCTGACCTCCAGAGATCGACGGGCGGGCAGTCGCCGGAGGGTAAGACCTCCTGCCGCGAGACCGGCCACCGGGGCGGGATCCGGGCGGAATCTTGCAGCAAGCGACGGTGCGACTCCCCCCACCAAGGCGCCGACCGGAATCGAACCGGTGTACACGGCTTTGCAGGCCGCTGCGTAACCACTCCGCCACGGCGCCGGAGCGGCCCGAAGCGTATCGTCGCCCAGAGCCCAATCGGCCTCGTCCGTCGGTGATTCGTGTCAGGCTGTTCCGAGCACAACCCCTCCATGCCGGCGACAGAAGTCAAAACCGTCTCGTTCTCCGTCCCCGGCGGCAAGCGCGCCGCGGGCATGGCGCGACGATCCGTGTTGTCGGTTCAGGCGGACCTCCCCCACTCGATCCGCCACCGGCTGGCTCTTCTCCTCAGTGAGCTCGTCAACAACGCGATTCAGCACGGCGGTGCCGGTCCGCACGAGACCGTTCAGGTGAAGGTCGAGTCGTCGAGCGAGAAGGTGCGCGTCGAGGTCTTCGACCCCGGCTCGAACGGCGCTCCAGCGCGCGACCGGCTCGAGGAGGGCGGCGGCTACGGGTTACTGCTCGTCGACCGGCTCGCGGACGGCTGGGGCCGCGGCGCCGCGGGGAGCGCCGGGAGCGTTGCTTGGTTCGAGCTCGCGCTCGCCGAGGCAGACCGCCTCTGAGCGCCACCGCGTATCCACCGGGGACGACCGGGCGCGCCCTGCGTCTCCTGCGCTGGATCGTGATCGTCTCGATCGTCGATTTGATCCTGCTGATCCCCCTCGTCGTCGGCGTCATCGTCGACTACCACGGGCTCGCCCCGGTCATCGGCCCGATCCACGGGCTCGGCTTCCTCGTCGAGCTCTATCTGGTCGCTCGCGGGGCCGCGCTGGGCTGGTGGGGCTGGTGGTATCCGGCCGTGACGCTCGTCACCGCAGGGCCGCCCGGCGCCCTCCTCGGACACAACCGGGCGCGCCGTCAGGCCCTCGAGCGGACCGCTTGAGCACGGCTATACTCACCCCCCTCTGCGGCTGTAGCTCAGTTGGCTAGAGCGTCTGCTTGCCATGCAGAAGGTCGTGGGTTCGAATCCCATCAGCCGCTTTCCTTCGCAAACCCGCTCACAGAGCGGGTTTGCGCGTTTTGGGAGCAATGCGCTGAACTGGTCGCAGCGGGCCGGTTGCGAACACTGTGCGAACTCCAGCTCAGCCGCTGGCGCCGGATTTCGCACCAGGCGTACGCGTGTCGCGTGCGGCGCGGATGGCGTCCTCGGCCGACAGCGTCGGCTGCCCTTGGAGCTCGTCGACGATGTGCCCGTAGTCGCTCAGCGTGAGCGCGGCGTCGTGGCCGAGCCGGCGGGCGACATAGATCACCGACCGGCCTTCATGAAGCAGCAGGGACGCGAACGAGCGGCGGGCGGGCGCGGCTAGACCGCGGTTCCCTCGACGACATCGCGAACCTGAGCGTGGACGGTACTCATGAGGGCTATTGGGTAAATCACGACCCGCGGACGACAAACCCGAGCGCCCGCACCCCCGAGATCGCAGGGGCCGGACGCCCGATCCACATGAGCATCCGCGCCGTCCACAGCGCAATGTCGACCAGAACGGTACAGATTGCGACGGTCGAATCTCGCGCCTAGGCGGGCGGCGGCGACTGGCCGCGCCGGACCCGCGACTCCCCGAGCTCCGAGTCGAGCTCCTCGACGAGGCTGTGGCGCTGCAGCTCCGCCAGCCCTACCCGGGTCCTGGCGATTGGCGTCAGGGGGAACTGCTCCGCGAACTTCATGAACAGCGCCATCGCGTCGCGCTCGGTCCCCATCGACGGGTGCTCGATCAGCTGCCCCGTCGCGCCGCGCGCCGCGTGCCCCTCCTCCGCGACCACCCGCGCGGCCTGTCGGGCACGGGCGAACTGGACCGACGCCAACTCCAACATCGGCCGGTCGACCCCGTCCAGCACGCCCGCCCTCGCCAACGTCGGGACCACCGCCTCCCAGAACTCCCCGGCGTCGTCCGGGAGGTGGTCCGGCGGGTCGAGTTCGACCGGACGGCCATCGACAACGACCGGTGCCGGCAGCGGTCGGCGGCCGGGGTTGCCCTCCCGGCGGCGGACCTCGACCGGCTTCGGTTTCCTGCCGCGCAAGACACCCGGAAGGCTAGAGCCGGCGAGCGCCGGCAGGCCCGCCAGGCGCCGGCCCGACCGGGTGCGCCCGAGGGGTCACTGCCCCACCCCCTTCGGGAGCAGCACTCACTCCTCGACCGGCTTGCTGCGACGCGGCGCGCTGGACCTAGCGCTGCGTTCCGGAGCCCGGTCCCTGCTCGTCGCCCTTGGTCCACACGTCGAGGTGGGGCATTTTTACAGGCGTTCTTGGATCAGCGGCTCGCTCCTGGCGACGTTTGTCGCGCCTAGTGCGCCGCTCGGCGCGCCGCTCCCGGAAGCGCTGCGTGATGCCAGCCATGCTTGCCTCCTTACTCGCGTCCCGCGACGGTATCCGTCCGCCATCGCTGAGGCAAGGTGCCTCTCGCCCCACTACGAGGCGGTAATTCCCCCCCCCTTGGGAAAAGCGGGGCTAATTTCGCGACCGCGTCCAGAAGGCTGACCGGGGGTGTGCGGGTCGCTCGGCTTGGGGCCGTCCCCCTCCCAGGGATCGATGGCTTCGAGAGTTCGCCGGCACGTTCGCCGTTGTCCGTGAGTGACCAATGAGGAACTGATTGACGCCTATGCCCTCGACAGGGAGTTCCTCGGACTCACCCGCCAGGAGCTGATCGATGCCATCTCACGCGCACGAACCGACCTCACCTACCGTGGCCTTGACTTCAGTGACCTGACGGAGTTCGACGTGATCGAGGTTATCTCGATGGCGCGGATAACCCGTCTCAACGCGGCTCTCGACTCCGCGATTGCACGGGAGCCGTGGTGGCGGCGAGCTTGGTGGGGCCTTCGGTACGCCGTTGATGTTCGAGTGTTGCGACGCTAGTCACCGCGACCGCCGCTTCAAGCGCCTACTCGTGCAGCCCCACGGCTTCGAAGGCCAGGGCACGGTCCGCATAGAACTCCGCGCGCGCGACCCCGCCGTCTCGCATTACGAAGACGGCAGCGGCGAGGGTCATGACGTCGTGCTCCGCCCCGGCGATCCGCGCGTACACACGAAGCAGCACGAGCACCTTGTCGCGCACCGGGACGATCTGCTCGAACTGGTTGCGCGCGCTCTCCAAGGCTCCGTAGATGTCGAGCCAACCCTCACGGAAACCGTCGAGCCCGCTGTACTCGGACTCGATGCCGCCTCCCACCCACGCAAACGTGCAACCGGGCGTGAAAAGCGGCTCGATCCTCGGCTTGTATCGCGCCCAAGCCGCATCGTCGCGCATGTAGGCGATCTCAGCGTCGCCCTCCCAGAGCTCGACCAGTCGTCGGACAACCTCCACGTTCTGCTGCGACATCGCCCGCCAGTATCCGCCGCCCGCAGGGTCGCGTCCAGACCGCCGAGCGCATCGCACTCTGCGTGCCCGGTCAGCTATCGAAAGGATCGCGGGGGTCGCGTTCGCGCTCGGGCTGCGGCGCAGTCCGCGCATGATGGACGGCAGGCCCTCGACCTCACGGCTGCCGCCAGCACCGAAGAATTCGCCTGTCTGCCGCTGCAGCTTCGCCTCCGCTTGGCCGAGCAGGAATCCGAGCGTGGCCGCGTGCTCGGCCTCGATCTGTTGCTCGCTCTTCGCTTCCCGAGCACGAACGGCATCGCCCGCCGCTCGGGGATTCTCCGGCCACCCCTGCACCGGCCACTGGGCCGTGGCCGCCACAGCGCCTCCTGGACGGCGTCCTCGCAGGCGTCGAAGTGGCCGTAGCGGCGCACCAGCGCACCGAGCACCTCCGGGACCAGCCGCCGGACGGCCCGCCAGTCGGTCACGGCTCGACGTTGGCCTCGTGCATGAGTGGCCGGACCTCGACACCCCAGTAGCGCGCCGCCGGGTTGCGAGCCGCGATCTCCAGAGCCCGTTCCAGGCTGTCGCAGTCGACGATCGTGAAGCTGCCCAGGTACTCCTTGGCCTCGGCGTAGGGCCCGTCGGTCACCACCGGCGTCCCGCCGGTGACCCGGACCACCTTGGCGCTCACCTGGTCGGCCACGCCATAGCCGCCGACCAACTCACCCGACTCGAACAGCTCCTGGTTGAGGGCATCGGTCTCGCGGATGATCTCGGCGAGGGTCTCCGCACCCACCGAGCTGAAGGCTTCCTCGTTGCCGTAGATCAGCAGCATGTACTTCACAGCTCGCTCCTCTCTCACTGCTCCGGCTGGGCCGGTCCGACCAGGTCGCCGCTGGCGCCGCGATCGTCCAGCACCAGCTTCGACCGCCCGGTGACGGTGTAGCGAATGTGGGTGACCTCGGGCGCCTCGACGACCCGGGTCGGGACCAGCTCGATGCCGTCGTCGGCGCCGAGGCCGAGGCTGGGGTCGAACAGGCGCTGGCCGTCGCCCAGCAGCACCGGGGCGATGTGCAACTCAAGCTGGTCGAGCAGCCCGGCGGTCAGCACCTGGCGCAGGAGCTCCCCGCCGCCGGCCACCGCCACGTCCTTGCTTCCGGCGGCGTCCCGGGCCAGCTCGATGGCCCGCTCGAGTCCTTCGGTGACAAAGGTGAAGGAGGTGCCACCCTGGCGTTCAAGCACGTCCCGGGGACGGTGGGTGACGACGAACACCGGGGCGTGGAACGGCGGCTCCTCGCCCCAGGGGACCTCGCCGGCGTCGAACATGCGCCGACCCATGACATAGGCACCGGCCGCCGCGAAGGTCTCCTCGATGATCTCCGAGTTGATCGACTGCTCGCCGCCGGCGAAGCCCTGCCGCTCGCGCCAGGCCATGGCGTCGACGACCCAGCGGGTGACCCGGAAGAAACCGGGCGCTTCGGGGCCCCGCATCCAACCACTCATGTCCTTGGGGCCCCGCGTGTCCCGCGGTCCGGTGTAGAAGCCGTCGAGGGACACCGACATCTGGGCGGTCACCTTGGTCATCGTACGTGCTCCTCTCGTGTTGGCGGCCCCCTTGGCCGCCGGTGTCCATGAGTCGGAGCCGACCGCCCGTTCTCGACACGCGCCGACGAGAAATCCGAGGAGAAGTCCCGCCTCGGATGGTGGAGAGGTCCCCTACAGGCCGAAGGCGGCCCAGCTGGCGGGGAAGGCACGGCCCAGCGCGTTCGCGTAGACGATGAGCTGCCCGTGATGAAGTATCTCGGGCATGTCCAGAGGCTCGCTTTCATAGGCTTCCGGCACACTGCCCGCAGGTGGTCAGGGGCTCCCGGTTCTCGTCCAGAGCGACAGCGAGGGCCTCGGCGGAAGACGCCTCCTATCACGCGAAAGCGCAACTAGACGAATCGCTTCACGAAGTCGAGTGCCGTCTGTGCCACCTCGCGCCAGCCGCTGTCGATCGTGAGCGAGTGCCCGCGGTTCGGGATCCTGGTGATCTCGGTGACTGACTCATTGTGCTTCTGGCGCTTGTAGGCGGCGTGGGCGATTGCCCACGGGACGGTGTGGTCCTTTTCGCCCTCGATGATCAGCAGCGGGCCACGGTCTGGATTCCTGGGATCGACCTTCGCCTCGGTGAAGGGGTTGAGGTTTGCGTTCGCCATCTGCGCCAGGGCCACCCCGGGCCCGGCGACGTGGTACGTGTCGTATAGGTGCCGCGCCTCCCTGTCGTCGAGCGCGTTGGCCCATCCGTACTTGAACTGGTCAAACGTGAGGGTGATCGCGCGGCCTCGGTTGAGCGGATTCCGCAGCACCGGGCTGGCCGACTTCAATGCCGAGAGCGGCAGGGGCAGGACGCCTCGGAACGGCCCCGGGTCGATGGCCACCGAGGCGGCTGACAGCCCCCGGTCGGCGATCATTTGGGTGAGCAGGCCGCCCGTGGAATGGCCCATCACGGCCGGCTTCTTGTCGAGCTGGTCGATCACCGTGGCGGTGTGGTCGGCGACCCGCTTCAGGGTCTTCCTCGCGAAGACCTCGGGGTTGGCGCGCGCTTCCTCGACCCTTTCCGGGTCGTCCGGCCAGGAGGGCGTTACACCCGCGTAGCCGTTCTCTTCGAACAGGCCGACCCAGTTGTCCCAGCTGCTCGGCAGCAGCCAGAGCCCATGGATGAAGACGACCGGCGTCTTGCCGCTCGAGTTGGCTTGATCGATCTGGCGCTGCTCGCGCTCTGTGATCTCGGCTTTGGTAAGGACGATGTTCGGTGATGCGGACATGAGTCGAACTAGACCCCGTCAGACGGTCCATCGGCGATGAGTTTCAGGCTCATCGCGTGTCTTAGTTGGTACACGCGGGTAACCGTGATGGGCGATCGTCAGAACCCGGTCGCCGCCTACGCCACGCAACAACCGAGGAGATCACTATGCCGGACCACGAGATCGGCAGCCGCGAGGAATGGCAGGAGGCTCGGGACGCGCTCGCGAAGCTCGAGGCGCAGCACGCGGAGTTGAACGAGGAGATCAAGAAGCAGCGCCTGGCGCTCCCATGGGTCCCGGTCGAGAAGGATTACGAGTTCGACACCGACGAGGGGAAGAAAACCCTGCCCGAGCTCTTCGAGGGCCGCTCGCAGCTACTTGCTTACAACATCATGTACGGCCCGGATTACCAGGTCGGGGCATGCCCCGGCTGCACGAGCCTCGGAGATGAGTTCAGCGGCTCATTGATCCACCTCAACGAGCGCGACGTCACGTTCCTGTGCTTCTCGCGCGCGCCGATCGACCGGCTCACCGCATACAAGGAGCGCATGGGCTGGGAGTTTCCCTACGTCTCGACGTACGAGACCGACTTCCCTTGGGACTTCGGGCTCGCGATGACCGAGGATCAGGCGGAGCAGATCCCAGAGGTCAAACAGATGATCGAGAGTCCGCCTGACTGGCTCCAGGAGTGGTCCGAGCAGATTGGGGCGGAGCTCAAGGACGGCCTCCGCGAGGGCCCTGGCTACATCGCGTTGGCGCGGGACAACGGCACCGTCTACCACACCTACACGGTCATGGCCCCCGACCCGTTCGTCGCTCCCCACTTCACCATGCTGCTCGAGCGGACCCCGAAACCTCAGCCGGACGAGCCCCGCTCCTGGCGCAAAGACGAGTACCCGAACTGAGGCGGCCGGACGTTGGAGGCAACCAGGGTAAGCCCTCGCTCGGGGGCGGCTCGACTCGACCGCGCCCAGCTCGTCCTGCTCGGGGCGCTGCTGGCTCTTGCCGTCGTGGCCTGGCTGGTCACGAACGAGCGGATGGGAGGGATGGAGTCGATGCCGGGCATGGGCCTCGGGACCCTCGGCTTCTTCATCACGGTCTGGGTGGTGATGATGGTGGCGATGATGTTCCCGGCGGTTGCTCCCACGGCGCTCACCTACGACCGTCTCCGGGAGGGTCATCGGGCTCGTGGAGAGGGGGCAGTGGCCGACGCGACGCCTCTGTTCGTGGCCGGCTATCTGGTCGTGTGGGCGATGGCCGGCCTGGCCGCCTATGCCCTGTACGAGCTGGTCCGCGCCATCGATCCCGCATTCCTGGCCTGGGATGAGGCGGGCCGGTACGTGGCCGGAGGCGTGATCGTCGCCGCGGCCGTCTATCAGGTGACGGCGCTCAAGCAGGCCTGTTTGGCCAGGTGCCGCACCCCGATGATGGTCCTCGCCGAGCGCCGGCGCGACGGCCGGGCGGGCGCGCTCGGGCTGGGGATCCGATACGGCACCTGGTGCCTCGGGTGCTGCTGGGCGCTGATGGCAGCGCTGTTCGCCCTGGGCGTCATGAGCCTCGGCTGGATGGGGCTGATCACGATCTTCATCGTGGCCGAGCGGCTGCTGCCGTGGCCAACCGCGGCGCGGGGGGCTGTGGCCCTATCGCTGCTCGCGCTCGGGCTCGGCGTGGCGTTCTTCCCCGCGGACGTCCCGGGGTTCGCCGAGCCGGCCGGCGGCGGCATGCACGGGGGCGACCGCGACTCCATGCAGATGACGCCCTGAACGGGTGGGAACCGCACGCTGCTGGCTGTGGATGCGGATCCTGGCCGTGCAGCCTTTTGGAACCGGCGTGGCAGCAGACTTGTACAGGTCGAGTTCGTCGACCAGGCGGCGGAGGTCTGCCATGTCATGCCGCGGGCTTCAATCGGGTTGCCTGTCGAAAAGCTGGCCGATCGTGGCTCGGCGAGCTGGACGCTGAGCGCGGCCCTACTGGGCTGCCGCGATAGGCGCGCTGCGGCGATAGACGCCCAGCGCGAGCGTGTAGGAGACGACCAGGATGCCCACGACCCATGCCAGGGCGACCCAGATGTCGGGGCCTGGGGTGCCCTCGGTCAATAGTGAGCGCATGGTGTCGATGATCGGTGTCATCGGCTGGTTCTCGGCAAAGCCTCTCAGCAAGGGCGTCATGGAGTCTGTCGGGACGAACGAGGGACTGATGAAGATCAGCAGCAGCAGGATGTAGCTGAAGGCACCGGCGCCTTCGACCGTCTTTGCCAGCAGGCCGAAGACCATGGCCAGCCAAGTGGTGGCCAGGGTGAAGAGGATCAGAAGGCCGCAGAACCCCAGCCAGGCGGCTGGGTCCGCCGCCGGGCGAAACCCGACGAGGAGCGCCACCATGACCACCAGGAAGCAGGAGAAGAGGGTGGACAGCGTCGATGACAGGGCCTGCCCACTCAGGACCGACGAGGGCGCCACTGGCATGGTCCGGAAACGGCTGATGATGCCTTTCTGGAGGTCCGTGCTGAGACGCAGCGCGGCATAGGCGATGCTGCTCACCACCGTCACGATGACGACCCCGGGCGTGATGAAGTCGACGTACTCGATCGAACCGGTCTGCTCCCCGAGTGCGCCACCGAACACGTAAACGAACAACAACAAGATGCCGATCGGTGTCAAGACGACCGTGATGATCGTGTCGAGGCTGCGCGTCGTATGACGAAGGCTTCGTTTCGCCATGGTCCAGGTATCAGTGAGCGACCGCATGTCGGTCCTCCTTCTCATCGTCGAGGATCCTGAAGAACACGTCGTCCAGCGTTGGGAGCTGGCTGGAGAACCCGGTCGGCTCGATCCCGCTGTCGTTGAGCCGGATGAACATGTCCGCCATCTCGGCCACCGAGCCGGTGGTGGTGACCACCAGCTTCGAGTCCACCCGGCTGACCTCGTGCTGCCCGCCGAGAGCCCTCTGCGCCGCGGCCAACTGCTCCTCCTCGCCAAACTCCAGCTCGACGAACCCGGTTGGCACCATGGCCTTCAGCTCGTCTGGCGTGCCGCTGGCCACGATCCGGCCGCCGTGGAGGATGGCGATCTCGTCGGCGAGACGGTCGGCCTCGTCCAGGTACTGGGTGGTCAGGAAGACCGTGGTCCCGTTCTCGACCAGTTGCCGGATGGTCAGCCACATGTCGGTCCGGCCCTTGGGGTCGAGCCCTGTCGTGGGCTCGTCGAAGAAGATGATGGGTGAGTCGCCCACCAGGCTCATGGCGATGTCTAGCCGGCGCCGCATCCCGCCCGAGAAGGTCAGCAAGCGGCGGTCGGCAGCCTCGTTGAGATCGAACGTGTCCAGCAGGTCCGCCGCGGTCTGCCCAGGATTGGCGACGTGGCGCAACTCGCCTATCAGCGCCAGGTTCTCCCGAGCGGTGAGCACGTCGTCCACCGCGGCGAACTGTCCGGTCAGGCTGACCTGTTCGCGGACCTTGGAGGGTTGCTCCGCCACGTCGCACCCGGCGACGGTCGCCGTGCCGCCGTCGGCCTTGATCAACGTGGTCAGGATGTTGATCGTGGTCGTCTTGCCCGAGCCGTTGGCTCCGAGCAGAGCGAAGACCGTGCCCCGCCCGACGGTGAACGAGACGTCATGGAGCACCGGCACTCCCTTGTATCCCTTTACGAGGTTTCTCACCTCGATGGCGTTGCTTGTTCCGTTTCTGTTTCTCATGTCGTCCTTCTGGACTCTGTGGCTCACGAGCGTGTGACCAGGACATCGCCGAATTCGTTGGCCGACCTGACCCTCACGGTGCCTTCAACCCGACCCGATCCACGTCTTGCCGTTGAGGTTCTTGACGTCGGCGTCGCCGGCCACGACATCCGGAACCGGGAACCACATGCCTCGGCGCACAAGCGTCCGCTCGGCCATCCCTCCGTAGGGCCGCTGGGGAATCATGAACGCCACCCGAGAGCCGTCGAACAGGCGGCCTACACCGTCGAGGCCGACAACGTGAGGGAAGGAGCTGGCCGCGTACCCGACGCCGTTGGCCATCAAGCGGTCAGACGGCTTTAGCACCGCCGCCGTGACCGCGACGACCGCCTCGTCGTCGCCCGCCACCGGCGCGGGAAACAACTCGTAGCGTGGCGTTTGGCCGATTCGGTGCAGGACCGCTGCGTGGACTTGCTTCATGCCCGTGAGTCCATCGACTCGAGATGAGCCCGCGATGAGTGAGACGCGCTACCGGCCCGCGCAAGGCGCGCCGGCCGTCAGGTGGTTCGTCCCGCTTCTGCCGAGCGTCCTCGCCGGGTCAGGTCAGAGCCCGACGGGGCCGCTCGTTTTACTATCAGGGAGCCGCGTTCGCGAGAGCTTCGAGATGCCCGACTGGACGAAGAAGAACTTCGACGATCTTCGCGATCTCAGCCCGCAGGATGCTCAAATGCGGTGGCGGTTCGCGCGGGAGGCTCTGGGATCGCCCGAGCTCGGCGTGAGCCGCTTCACCTACGACCCGGGTGCGCGCATGCCGTGGGGTCACCGGCATCGTGAGCAAGAGGAGACCTACGTCGTGGTCGCCGGGTCCGGTCGTGCCAAGCTCGACGACGAGATCGTCGAGCTCTCAGTGTGGGACGTGCTGCGCGTCGCTCCTGCAGTAGTCCGCTCGTTCGAGGCCGGCCCGGAGGGTCTTGACGTGATCTGCATCGGTGGCCGGAAGCCCGAGGGAGGCGACACCGAGCGGTTCGAGGACTTCTGGGCCTGATCGGCGCGCCGACCTCGCAGCGTGCGTCACCGATCAGAAGAGCCGCTTAAGTGGCCGGATCGGGCCACACGCTCTTGCGCAAGATGGCCGGTTGTGGCGAAGCGCCGGCCAGACGCCGAGCACTAGCCTCCACTCGGAGGATGACCCCCATCCTCCTCATCCACGGCGGCTGGGTCGGGCCCTGGTACTGGGACCAGTTCGCAGGCCGCCTGGCCGACCGGGGCCACCATGTCCGGGCCATGCGACTGCGCGGCCATGACCAGCAGCCCGGCCGGATCTGGCATCGGATCGAGCACTATCTCGACGATGTCCGCCAGGCGGCCGCGGGGTTCGGTGAGCCGCCGGTCCTGGTCGGGCACTCGATGGGCGGGCTGCTGGCGCAGAAGCACCTCGACCGCTACCCGGCTCGTGGGGCGGTGCTGCTCGCCTCGATCCCAACCGGCGGAACTGCAAGCGTGGTCGCTCGCCTGTCGGCGCGCCATCCGCTCGCGATGCTCAAGGCAAACCTCCTACTGAGCCTGAGGCCGCTGCTTGGCACGACCGCGCTGGTCAGGGAGCTGTTCTTCACGACGCACACGCCGCAACACCTGGTCGACACCTGCCACGCCCGCCTTCAGGACGAGTCCTACCTCGCGTTCATCGACATGCTGGCGTTCGCGCGGCCTGCGCCGGATCGCGTGCGGGCGCCGGTGCTGGTGATCGGTGGCGAGATGGACGGGATCATCAGCGTTGCCGAGGTCCAGAGAACCGCTCGCGCCTACGGAGTGGAGCCGCTGATCTTTCCCGGAATGGGCCACAGCATGATGCTCGAGGAGGGTTGGCAGGACGTGGCGGACCGGGTCGACGCCTGGGTCCGACAGATCGGCTAGGGCTCGCGCTCCTCGGGGATATCGTTCGGTACGCCAACGCGGGATGACCACTGATGCGCAAACCAGCATGGACTGCGCCACGGGCGGGCACGAGGCGCTGGCACGAGGTGCCTGGGCGGACGCCCGCGAGTGCTTCGAGGCGGCCCTGCAGACCGAGGGTTCGGGTGAGGCGTGGGAGGGACTCGGCTGGGCGGGCTACTGGCTCCACGATGCCGAGCTGACCCTTCGAGCCAGGGAGCACGCCTACCAGGCGTACCGGGGAGACGGGGACGTGCGCGGGGCCGGGCGGGTGGCCGCGTGGCTGTCCGCCGATTTCCACGAGTTCCGCGGCGACGACGCGGTGGCGAGCGGGTGGATCGAGCGCTCCCATCGGCTGCTCGACGACGTCCCCGTGGGTGCAGAGCACGGCTGGCTCGCAGCGATCGAGGGGTCGTTCGAGCTGGGTGTGACCGGGGACCTGGACAAGGTCACGAGCGCGGCGCGGCGCGCCGCGCGGATCGGACGGGACTGCGGCGTTCCGGACCTGGAGGCGATCGGTCTGTCGCTCGAGGGGCTGGCCATGGTCGGCCAGGCGCGTGTGGGCGACGGCCTGCGCCGGCTCGACGAGGCGTCCGCGATCGCCACCGGAGAGGAGCTGCAGCTGCCGATCTCCCTGGGCTGGGCGCTCTGCTATGTCATCGCCGCGTGTGAGGGCCTGGGAGACTTCCCGCGCGCGACCCAGTGGTGCAAGGTGATGAGGGCGTCCTCGGAGCGCTGGGGCGCGCGTCACTCGCGGGGAGTCTGCCGCAGCGCCTACGGCACGGTGCTCGCCTGCTGCGGCGACTGGGAGGCGGCCGAGAGCGAGCTGACCGGCGCACTCACCGACCTCGAGGCCGCCCGGCCGGGCATGGCCGGCGGTGGGCTTGTGCGGCTCGCCGAGCTGCGCGCCCGCCAAGGCCGGATCGACGAGGCTCGGGCGCTGTTCGAGCGCGCCGGCAGCCACAGGCTGGCGGTGCTCGGCCTCGGCAGGCTCGCCATCGAGGGCGGTGACGCTCCAGCGGCCGCCGACGCCGCGGACCGCGTGCTGCGCCGGCTTTCCGCCGGGAACGTCCTGGACCGGATCCCCGCGCTCGAGCTGTTGGTGCGTGCGCGCATCGACCTGGGCGAGCTGGACCAGGCGGCGGTGGCCTGCGCGGAGCTCGAGCATGCCGCCGAGGTCATCGGCATGCCGTACCTGGACGGTCGCGCTCAGCTCGTCCGCGCGGAGCTCTTGATGGCACGCGGCGGCCACGACCAGGCTCGCTGCGCCTTCGAGGACGCGCTCGATCGCTTCGCTGAGGTCGCCGCGCCCTACGACGCGGCGCTCGCGCGGCTGGGGTTGGCGCGGGCGCTTGCCCTGCTGGGCCGCACCGAGGCCGCCGCGGCGGAAGCCGCGGCCGCGCGTGACGATTTCGCCGCCCTGGGCGCGACGCGCGAGGTCGCGCGCGCCGGGAGGCCGTTGCGCGACAGGGATACGCGAACGCCGGAGAGCGCCCTCACACCACGCGAGCTCGACGTCCTGCGGCTGGTGGCTCAGGGCCTCAACGACGACGAAATCGCCGCTCGGCTCGTGCTGAGCCCGCACACCGTGCATCGCCACGTCGCGAATGTCAGGACCAAGCTCGGGCTCCGGTCGCGCGCGGCCGCCGTTGCCTACGCGGCGCGGATCGGTCTGATCTAGGCGGCCCTGGCCCGTCCCGGCCATCTGCGCCGGATGGCCGGAACAGGCGAAGTCGGCGCCGCTGACGGACCGTAGCTTCGTTCGCGTGAGCGAGCCTGAGGAGGTCAGATGAACCAGACGGAAGTCGTCGGTGCAACGAGCGGCGAAGCGCTGATCGAGCGGGTGGTCGAGTCGACGATCGGGCTGTTTGATCTCGCCGGGCTCTACCTGGGACAGCGGCTTGGGCTTTACACGGCGCTGCACGAAGGCGGGGGCGCAACCAGCGAGGCGCTGGCGCAGCGGACCGGCATAGACGAGCGCTATGCGCGCGAGTGGCTCGAGCACCAGGCTGTGACCGGCCTGCTGACGGTCGACGGCGAGACGACGAGCGCGAAGGAGCGCCGCTACGTGTTGCCGGTCGAGTACGCGGAGGCGCTCGTAGACGGGGACAGTCCCAGCTACATCGCCCCGCTGGCGCGCCAGGCGCTCGGCATGCTGCGGCCGCTACCGCAGCTCGTGGAGGCATTCCGGACCGGCCGGGGTGTGCCCTACCCCGACTACGGCGAGGACACGCGCGAGGGAATCGCCGAGCTCAACCGCGCGATGTTCATCAACGAGCTCGGTACGGCGTGGTTCCCGGCAATCGCGGACGTCCACGGCCGGCTCGACGCGCCCCCCGGTGCGTGCCTTGCCGATCTGGGTTGTGGCACCGGCTGGTCGAGCATCGCGATCGCGAAGGCGTACCCGCACGCGTTTATCGACGGTTTCGACGCGGACCCCGCCTCGATTGACATGGCGCGCGCGAGCGCGGCCGCAGAGGGGCTCGACGATCGCGTCCGCTTCTTCGTGCGGGACGTGTCCGAGCCAGGGCTCGACGGGGTCTACGACGTGGTCACGATCTTCGAGGCCCTGCACGACATGGCCCGCCCGGTCGAGGCGCTGGCGAACGCGCGCCGGCTGCTTGCCAAGGGCGGCACCGCGATCGTGGCGGACGAGCGTGTGGCCGAGGAGTTCGTCGCGCCCGGCGACGACGTCGAGCGCCTCATGTACGGCTTCAGCGTCGTGCATTGCCTCGCCGTCGGCCGCGCTGACCACCACGATTCGGCCGCCACGGGCACGGTCATGCGGCCAGCCGTCCTCCGCAACTACGCAGACGCGGCGGGCTTCGCGCAGATCGAGGCCCTGCCGATCGAAAACGACTTCTGGCGCTTCTACCGCCTCGACCCATGAGGAGAGCATCGATGAGCCACTCGCCCACCCGTAAACGTTGGATCATCCTGGCTGCGGCGCTCGCAATGGCCGCCCTCGCCGCTTCCGCATACGGCGGCGGTGGGCAGAGGGCGGCGCCGGCAGAGCGGCCGGCCGAGACCTTGCGCTACGACGTGGCGGAGGACGCGACTCGCTTCTCGTTCGCCCCGAGCCCCGTCGACGCTGACGGCATGCCCGCCTACGGCAACACGTTCGTGACGCAGGGATACATCTACCCCGAGGGAACCCTTGACGGCGCGGACGGCGTCCTCGAGGACGGCAGGCCCCAGTTCCCCGACAAGGTGCTCGGCGAATGGACGTGCCGCGGGTACTTCGTCGGGCAGGGCGCGAAGACCGAGAAGGGGCCATGGGTGGTCACGACCCAGCTCTTCCAGGTCGGCGGGCGCTTCGGGAAGACGACGATCACCACCGAGGGCTACGAACTGCCCGAGATCGGTGTCCCGATCGCTCGCGCGATCACGGGCGGCACCGGCCGGTTCGCCGCAGCCCGCGGGGAGCACACGCAGAGGCTGCTCGGGTTTGGCGTCGGCGACGGCGTCAAGCTCCGGATGGCCCTGCGGGTGCGCAAGAGGTGACTCTGGGACGTTGCGTCGCCGCGTTGGTAGCGGCCGTGCTGCTGGGCGTAGCGCCGGCGGCCTCGGCGCGCGGTCAGGCCGGCACGGTCAACGGGTGGATCGAGGTCGGGCTCGGTGAGATCGCCTCCCATCAGACCAATCCGCCGCGCGCGGCGCGGGCGCTCGCGCTGGTGAGCGTGGCGATGCTGGACGCCTCGACCGCGCCGGCCGGGCACAGGCGGCCGGCGGTCGAGGGGGCGGCCGTGACCGTCCTGTCCCACCTCTTTCCCGATCGCGCTCAGGCCTTCGAGGAGCGCGTCACGCGGCCGCGCTCGTGGCGGGGATGGGCCCTGGGTCGACGGGCAGGAGCGCGCGTGGTCCGGCGGGCCCGTGCCGATGGCTCCGATGCGCCCTGGCAGGGATCGCCGCCTGCGGGACCGGGTCTCTGGGTGCCGACGCCGCCCGGGTTCGCATCGCCGCTCGAAGCGCTGGCGGGGAGCTGGCGGCCGTGGAACGTCGGTTCCGGGTCCGCATTGCGGCCTGGGCCGCCGCCGCGGTTCGGCAGCCGGCGCCAGGCGAGTGAGGTGCGCGAGGTCTACCGGGTTTCTCGCGAGCTGACCGAGGAGCAACGGCGGATCGCCGAGCACTGGGCCGACGGGCCCGGCACAGTCACGCCGGCAGGCCACTGGAACCTGATCGCACTCGACCTGGTCCGCTCTCACCGCCTGTCTGCCAGGCACGCCGCCAGGGTGTTCGCTGCGCTGAACACGGCCCAGGCCGATGCGTTCATCGCGTGCTGGGATGCGAAGTACCGCTACTGGTCCGAGCGGCCCGTGACCGCGATCCGGCGCGAGATCGATCCGGGCTGGCTCCCCCTGATCCCGACGCCGCCGTTCCCGTCGTATGTGTCAGGGCACTCGAGCGTCTCGGGTGCGGCCTCCGTCGTCCTGGCCGCTCACTTCCCACAGGACGCCCGTCGGCTCCACGGGTGGGCCCGTGAGGCGGCCGCATCGCGCCTCTACGGCGGCATTCATTTCCGCAGCGACAACGAGGCCGGCCTCACGCTGGGCAGGGCGGTGGGCGCGATGGCCGTCGACCGCTATACGAGCGGAGCTACTGCGCGACAGTGAGCTTCGACAGCAGGTCCGGCGGCCGATCCGGTCGAGTCCGAGCGTGGGACTGGTCGGCGCTCCTCCGTCGGGGCCTTGAGGATCGGGGAGGGCGCGCAGCTCCCCACTGACGCGCCCTCCCTTGTCCTCCTCCCCCGGGCCTACGCGTCGCTCGAGGTCCGCTTCGACACGCACTTCCCGAACGCGTTGCGCTTGTTCGGATTGGTGCCGTACTTGGCCGCGAACTTGTCGGTTCCCAGGGACCGGCGCTCCGCCGCGCACGCCTTGGCGGCGTTCTTGAAGTCCTCGGCCTCCTCGGCGTCGGCCTCGTCCATGTCCGCCTTCAGCTCCTTCGCCTTGGCAGACACGCACTTGCCGTGAGCGTTCTTGCCGTTGCCGTTTGCTCCGTAGTACTCGGCGAACGACTTGCCCTCATGCGTGGCCTGGAAGTTGGGGTCGGACGCCTCGGCCTTGCACTCCTTGGAGGCGTTCTTCCGCGCGGCGGCTTCCTCAGCGGCCTCCTCGGCCGTGTGCTTGCGCACGCAGCGGCTCATGCGGTGGTACTTCGCCTTGAAGGCCTCGCGGGTCGCGTCGCTCTTGCCCTGCTCGGCCTTGCACTGCCCGTGCGCGGCGTGCTGCTGCTCCTGCTCGGCGGGCGGCTTGCCGGCGGCGCCCGCCGGCAGCACCAGGACGGCCGCGAGCGCGATGGCTAGCGTGATCTTGTTCATGTGGGTTGGAACGCACCTCGGGGCCAAAGGTTCAGGAGTAACGCCTGAACTTCGCGCGCGTCTCTGCGTTGAGAGGGGTAATGCGCCGTCGGTTGCGGCCCCGCCGTTGGGGTACAACATCTGAGTCATGCCGGTCGTCTCCCTTTCAATCGAGGCGCCCTTCCGCTTGCAGCGATCGAGGCGGCTGCTTTCCCACGCCGCGGACGACGTGCTGGTCGAGCAGATGCGGATCGGCAACGAGGTCGCGTTCGAGATCACCTTCGAGCGGCATGGGCGCGCCGTGCTCAGCTTTTGCCGGCATATGCTTGGCTCAGCCGAAGAGGCCGAGGACGCCGTTCAGCACACGTTCGCCTCGGCCTGGCGTCACCTTCAGCAGGGTGGGGATAGGGAACTCGCGCTCAGGCCTTGGCTCTTCACTGTCGCGCGCAATCGCTGCCTTTCAGTCCTGCGGGCTCGGCGCGACCAGACAGAGCTGCCCGAGCTCGAAACGGCGGGCCTGTCGGACGAGATCGAGCGGCGAGCGGAGCTCCGTGAGCTCTTGCGGGACATCGGCGAGTTGCCCACTGACCAGCGCGAGGCACTCCTTCTTTCTGAGCTCGGTGACCTGTCCCACTCCGCCGTGGCGGGGGTTCTCGGGTGCGAGGTCGCCCGGGTGAAGTCGCTCGTCTTTCGTGCGCGCAGCGCGCTGATCGCCCGGCGTGAGGCGCGCCTGATGCCCTGCGAGGAAATCCGCGAGCAGCTTGCGAACCTGCGCGGCGGGGCGCTGCGGCGCACGGAGCTGCGCCTTCACCTCGAGGAGTGCCCGGGTTGCCGCGCCTACCGCGATGAGGTCAAGCGCCAGCGCGCGCTGCTTGCCGCCGCGCTTCCGACCGCACCGGGAAGCGGCCTCGAGCTGAGCGTGCTGGCAGCCGCCGGCATCGGCGCCGGCGGGGCGGCCACGGGTGGAGCGGTGGCCGGCGGCGCGGCGGCGGCCGGAGCCGGCGCCGCGCTCAGCGGAGCCGGCTCGATGCTGCTGAGCAAGCTGGCTCTCGTAGGACTGCTGGCGGGAGGCGGCGTTGCGGCGGGAACCGTCTTGGTCGACGACCCGGGCGGGCGCCCCTCGCCCGCGCCCGCCGGCCCGCACCAGCGGGCCGGCGCCGGAGACCGCGAGCACGTGGCCGCGCAGATCGAGCGGGCCGGGCACGCTCCCGTAGTCAGACTGCCGGCTGCCGCCGGACCTCCAGCCACCGGACGCGACCGCGATCCGCTCTCGGCCCCGCGAAAGGGCAACGGCCCAGGTCGCGCCGGCGAAGAGCCGTACCCTCTCGCCACGTCACCCGGGCGCTCGCTTGGCGTCGAGCGCGGCCGGAAGCTCGGACAGCGCAAACGGGCGACGCGTCAGGCTGCGACGCCGCCTGCCGGGGCGCCGCACGGGCCCACCGCGCGTGGCCGCGGGCCCGTTGAGAAGCCGGCCGGCTCTGTCCCTGTCAAACGCGGGCCGCCGGAGACGAAGGCGCCAGTGCTCACGGAGCCACCTCGAGGCCCGAATCCAAAGTCCGTTCCCAAGCCGAGGCCCGCCGCGCCCACGCCGAAGGCACAGGGCGGGGCGCCCGCTCCGGCAGCGCCGCCGGTCGAGCTGCCCGTCGGCAAGGAAAAAGCGCCCAAGCCGTAGCGCGCGGGGTGGATGATGCGCGCATGCGCTTCTATCCCCAGCTGAGTGGCCCTCGCACCCGGACCATCCTTTGCGACGTCGGCGTGCTCGTCCTCGTCGCGCTTTTCGCGTGGACGGGCAAGCAGGTCCATGACACCGTCGTCGAGATCAACAGCCTCTCGCGCGGGGTGATCGATGCCGGCTCGTCGGTGCAGAACGGCTTCGAGGACGCCGCCGGCGCGGTCGGGGACGTGCCTGTTGTGGGTGGCTCGCTCGCGGACGGGCTGCGCTCGGCCGGAGGTGCGTCCGGCGGCAACGTCGTCGCCGCCGGCGAGGCCGGCGAGACCGCCGTCAACGACACGGCCAACGTGCTCGGCCTGGCGATCTTCGGACTGCCGACGCTCGTCCTGCTCGCATTCTTCATCCCGCTCCGCGGGCTCCAGATCCGGCGCCTCACGCTCGGGGCGCAGGCGCTCGGGCCTGCACCGTCCGGCGAGCGCCGCCGCCTGCTCGCCGAGCGAGCCGCGTTCGGCATGTCCTGGGCCGATCTCCGCCTGTTCAGCCGCGACCCGATCGGCGATCTCGAAGCTCACAACTACGAGCCGCTGCTGGCCGCGCTCTACGCCGACGCGGGGATGCGTCCGCCCTCGACCGCTGCTGAGGGGCGGCGCCTTGGGACATGACGGCCGCCCGTCCTCCCAGCGCTCGGAGCACGGCAACCCCGCGCGCTCCAACTAGTCGTCGAGCGGAAACGAGTGGTGCTCGTGTGCGACGACCCAGCGGCCGTCCTCCTTGCGCAACCCGAGCGTCAGCCGCAGGCGGTTCTCGGGCTTGTCGGCCAGCTCCTGAGGCGTCCCGCAGCGCAGTAGCGCATGGGCGTAGGCCACGTCCTCGCCGGCGGTCACGTCCAGGGAGACGATCTCGAACGACGCACCCTCGAGCTGGAAGCGGAAGAAGGGCGGCCAGGTGGCTCGGTACGCCTCGATGCCTCGAACGCCGTCGTAGGGCGGCGGCACGTCGAACATGACGATGTCACCGGCGTGGGCCGCCACGACCGTCTCCAGATCGCCGGCGTGCACGGCGTCGGCCCAGCTCTCGATCAGGGTGCGGATCTGTTGCTCGTCTTGGTTCATGTATGGACTGAGACTCTTGTCACCCTCGAAAATCATCCGTGCCTAGCGGCTGCCGCTACGTTTCCCGCGCATGACGGACTCGCTCGTCGTTGCCGGCGAGGCACTCATCGACGTCGTCGCCGCACCCGACGGCACGCTGGTCGGCCATCCGGGCGGAGGCCCCTACACCGTCGCTCGCTCGATCGGACGCCTGGAGCAGCCGGTCGCGTACCTCGGCCGTATCTCGACCGACGGTTTCGGCGCCCGTCTGCGACACGAGCTCGAGGACGACGGGGTCGGCCTCGACGCGATCGTGGCCACTGATGCTCCCACCACGCTCGCGCTCGTCGAGCTGGACGCCTCGGGAACCGCCGCGTACCGCTTCTACGTTGGGGGCACGTCGGCCCCGGGCCTGACGCTCGAGGCAGCGACGGCGGTGCTGCCCGAGCGGATCGAGACGCTCTGCGTCGGCGCGCTGGGCTTGGTCTTCGAGCCGATGGCGACGACCCTGGAGCGGCTCGTCGAGCGGGTCGCCCCCGGCACGCTCGTGGCTCTCGACCCGAACTGCCGGCCGGCCGCCATCGAGGACCGGGCCGCCTATCGCGGGCGTCTCGAGCGCGTGCTGCGCCGGACCGACGTGCTGAAGGTGAGCGAGGACGACCTCGAGTGGCTCCTGCCCGGCAGCTCCGCGACGGACGCCGCTCGTGCCCTCCTGCCCCGCGGCGAGGCCGTCGCACTCGTCACGCTGGGCAGCCGGGGAGCGCTGATCGTGCGCGGCGACGACGATGTGGTCGCGGTTGAGGCCCCGCCCGTCGAGGTGGTGGACACGATCGGCGCAGGCGACGCGTTCACGGGCGCCTTCCTCGCCCATTGGCGCTCGCGCGGACTCGGCCGGGCCGAGCTCGGCGGGCGCGAGGAGCTAATCGAGGCGACCCGCTTCGCCTGCCGTGTGGCCGCCCTCACGTGCGCCCGGGCGGGCGCAGAGCCGCCGCGGCGCGCCGAGCTGGACGGCTAGGTCGTCAGCTCTTGGCGGCGGCCTTGCCGCCCTTGCGGCCGGCTGCCTGCTTCTGGGCCCGGTTGCCGCCGCTCCCGCTGCCGCTGCTCTTGCTGCTGCGGCTGCTGCCGCCGCCGCTGCCGGACTTCTTCCCGCCCTTGCTCGAGGCATCAGGGGTGTTGGCGATCGCCGCGGCGCGGCTCTTGCTCATCCCCTTCTTGCGGAGCCCCTCGTACTGCTTGTCGTTCTTGACACTCGGTCCGTGATCCTTCGCCATGACGGTTCCACCTCCGGAGTCGCCTACGCGCCCGCTTTACCCGATCGACGGCGCGCCAACCGCCGGCTCAGCCGCCTCCGCGTCCCAGCTCCGCATACGGCGGCGCAGGTCCAGGTAGCTCGCCAGCCCGGGGAGCGCGGGCAGGTAGGTCGAGATCAGCTGATAGCTGACGACCGCGAGCAGGGCGAGGCCGGCGTCGACTCCCGAGGCCGCGAACGCGCCCACCATTCCCCCCTCCGCCCCGCCGACGCCACCCGGCAGCGGCAGCAGATTGCCCATCTGGCCGAGGAAGTAGCAGAGCACGAGAGTGCCGGTGGCCGGCGGCTCACCGAAGGCATGGAAGGTCGCCCACAGGGTCGCCACGTCGAAGGCCCACCACACGAGCGGCCATAGCAACACCGTCGGCCGCTCGCGCACGATCGAGAGCGCGAGCCGCGCGGCGTTCCCCGCGACCTGTGGGACGGTCGCGAGCCGCGTGGCGAGCCGTCCGACCCAGCCTGAGCGGTGCTCGAGCGCCTGCACGCGCCGCTCGAGATCCTCGGGGACGCGGACGAGCGCGAACGCGAGCGCGCTGACCAGGCCGCCCACCACCATGGCGACGACCCCGAGCAGCGTCGGCACGTCCGGCAGTGCCCCCGTCACGACGAGTACGCCGCCGAACAGGAGTGCGGCGATGTAGACCGAGTAGAGCAGGATCATGAAGGCGGTCAGCTGGCGCGCCGCTGTTCGCACGGACATTCCGACGCGGTGGAGTGCCCAGCCAGTGAAGGCGATCCCGCCGGCACCGCCCGCGGAGAACACCCGCGTTGCCACCACTCCGGCGAGCGTCAGCTCCGTCGAAGTGGCCCAGTTGAGCCGGGGCGCGCGCGGGTGATGCACGACGTAGGTGAGCACGACGTAGCCGCCGAACGAGACGATCTCGAGCCCGACCCCGGCGGCGAGCCACGCGGGGTTGCCGCGCTCGACCCGCTGGACGAGCTCCTCGAGGTCGTCCAGGTGCGCGATCCCGAGCGACACGACCACCACGACCACCGCCCCTACGACCGCTCGCCGGACCAGATTGCGGTGGGCCTCCAGCTGGGTGATCCACGCGTCGCGCTTCGCGACGAGCACGCTCGCGACGAGCACGGCGGCGGTCGCCACCCCCGCAAGCACGATCGTGTGCTCGGAGGGAATCCAGCCGGCGATCACCCAGGCGACACTAATGGCGCAGGTCTGCCGCCACCCTGAAGCCCATGTGTCCGGTCGTGCTCTCGGGCGTATTGCGGCTGCGCGCCGCCACCCGGTAGCGGTTGCAGTAGGACTCGTGACACAGGTATGAGCCGCCGCGGATCACCTTGCCGCGGCCAGGTCCGGGGCCGCCCGCCGCGTCGAACCAGTCAGCGCACCACTCCCAGGCGTTGCCGGACGTGTTGCGGAGGCCGAAGCCGTTCTGCTCGAAGACGTCGACAGGCGCTGTGCCGTAATGGCCGTCCTCGCAGGTGTTGTGGTCGGGGAAGCTTCCCTGCCAGATGTTGCAGTGGTGCTCGCCGCCTGGCGTGAGCTCGTCGCCCCACGGGTAGCGCCTCTGCTCGAGCCCGCCGCGCGCCGCGTACTCCCACTCCACCTCGGTCGGCAGGCGCAGGCCGGCCCAACGGCAATAGGCCCGCGCGTCCGTCCAGGACACGTGCACGACGGGATGGTCGGCGCGCCCGTCGATCGACGATCCCGGCCCCTCGGGGCGCTGCCAGTCGGCGCCTTCGACCTGGCGCCACCAGGGCGCCTGCGCGACCGCGCGCGTGGGCGGGAAGTCGTCGGGCAGCAGTCCGGCGAACACGAAGGACGTGCCAAGCCGCTCGGCCGTCGTGCGATGGCCGGTGGCCGCCAGAAACGACGCGAACTCCTCGTTCGTGACCGCGTGGGCGGCGATCCGGAACGGCTCGACGACGACCTCGCGGACCGGCCCCTCGCCGTCCTCGGGAAAGCCGCCGGGGTCCTCGGAGCCCATCAGGAAGGCTCCGCCCTCCAGCTCGAGCAGGTCGGCGGTCGATGCGGTCATCGCCGCGCTGAGACTATCCGCGCTCCTCCCCTCGCAGCGAGCGGTCGAAGAACCCGGTCACTCGCTGCTCGTACTCCCGCGGGCGCGCCTCGAGGCCCCCGACATGGCCGGCCTCGGGGATCTCCCAGATCGCCTTGGGTCCGCCGGCGGCACGGTAGAACGCGCGGTTGGCGCGCTTCTCCTGGCCGCCGCTGCCCTCGCTCGCGTAGATGAGGAACATCGGCCGAGGGGCGATCTCGTCCACGAGGTCGACCAGATGCGGCGGGGGCTCGGAGTCCGAGAACACGGCCGTCGCGGGCGTGTTCACGGCGTTGAACGCGACCGCCGGCCAGCTGCTCCCGGGCACGCTCAGGAGCTCGCCGACAGAGCGCGAGGCCGCGCCCTCGGAGACGACGGCGTCGAGGTCCTCGTTGTGCGCGGCCGTCTGCAGGAAGGTCTCGCCGCCCACGGACAAACCTAGGCCGCCGATGCGACCGGGCTCGACATCCGGGCGGCCCTTCAGGAACTCGATCGCGGCATCCAGGTCGCGCTCGCCCTCATTCCAGGCGTAGGGATTGGGGTCACCGTCGCTCTCCCCCTCGCCACGGCGGTCGAAGATGAGCACGCCGTAGCCGTGACGCGCGAGGTAGCGCGCGTGGGGCTGGGTGCCCTTGCGCCCGAACGCGACGATCACGGCCGCGCCGTTTCGCGACGGGACGTATGAGGCCTCGAGCGTGAGACCGTCGCTCGTATGCAGCTCGACGTCCTCGACGGTGGCGCTGCCGAGGTCGATGTCGGCCACCGGCGGTCGGGCCGTGTGTGTCGCGACGTACGCGTACCCAACCGGGAACAGGAGAAAGATGCAGCCGACGGCGCTCGCAAGCGCGATGGCGCCGCGCCGTGCCGACGTGCGAACCAGACCAGTGTCGCGCCGGCGGCTCGTCCAGAGCGTCTGCAGCCCCAGGCCGAGCAGCGCGAGTCCGGCGGGAATCGCGAGCAGCCCGGTGAAGTCGTCGCCCGACGGCCCGCCGTGCGTCGTGTAGTGGACGGCCTCGACGCCCGCTACGACGCCGAAGAACCCGGCCACGAGCGCGATCACGGCGCGGCCACCGGCGCGGACGCGCAGATAGGCCGCCGCGGCCAGCGCGAGCGCGGCGAGCGGGACGAGCCCGCTGAGCAGGTGGTCCGCGGCCGACGTGCCGGGCTGCGGCTGCAGGAACGAGTCGTCGATCACGTGAAGGGCGATCAGCGCCAGCGACGCCAGGAACAGCAGCTGGTGGCGAGCCAGCGTGCGCGCGCTCCGCACGCGGGAGGCGGTCGCGGTGGTCATCGCAGCGCCTCCGCCCGGGCACTCAGGCCGACGGAGGCGGCCGCGACGCCGGCGTTGCCGGCGAGGTTCTTGAGCCGCTCCCAGCGGGACGGCCGGTCAGACCGGCGGCGCCGGTAGTCGGAGATGGTCTGGCCTGCCGGGATCGTGCTCTCGATGTAAGCGAGCGGGATCTCCAGCTCGAACTCGGTAGTCGTGCGGGTCACGGGATCTCAACCTCTCTGACCTGAATCGCATGCGTGCGTTGCGCGACGAACCTCGGGAGGAGCGCGAGCGCCTCCCGGTGGCTCGGAGCCGTCACCTGCCACCACAGCCCGTGTCCGCCGGAGAGGCAACTCGACCGCACGCGGCGGCGTCGGAGCGGGCTCTCGAAGCCCTGCCAGGCGGCGAACACGGCGGCGCATTCGTGTGCCTCGTGCTGGTGGTGAAGGAGGAAGAACGGCATGCTTCGATACTTCCGCTCGAGCACCCTCGGAACATCCGGCGAGCACCCTGAACCGGCACCCCGAAACGACCGGCGCCCGCCGGAGGGCGGGCGCCGGAATGGCTTCTGTGTCGAGGGAGATCAGGCGTTCGCGGGCATCACCTCCGGCTCCACGCTGACCTTGGGGAGCCATCCGAGCCTGCGCGGCAGCCACCAGTTCCAGTCGCCGAGCAGCTTCATCGTGGCCGGCAGCAGCACCCCGCGGATGATCGTCGCGTCGATCAGGACGGCGGCCGCGAGGCCGATGCCCATCTGCTTCATCTGCAGCTCCGACGAGAGCGCGAACATCGAGAACACCGCGACCATCACGATCGCCGCGCTCGTGACGACGCCCGCCGTCGACTTGATGCCCTGCGCCACCGCCTCTTCGGTCCTCATGCCGCGATCGAACAGCTCGCGGATGCGGGTCAGGATGAACACGTGGTAGTCCATCGAGAGCCCGAACAGGATCACGAACAGGAACAGCGGCAGCCAGGCGGCGATGGCGCCGTTCGACTCGAAGCCGAGCAGCGACTCCGCCCACTCGCCCTGGAACACCAGCACCAGCAGCCCGTAGGCGGCGCCCACCGACAGCAGGTTCAGGACGATCGCCTTCACGGGGATCACGATCGAGCGGAACGTGACCAGCAGGAGGATGAACGCGGCCGACAGGACGAACGCGAACACGTACGGCAGGTGGCTGATCATGGCGTCGTTGAAGTCGCCGGTAGCGGCGGCCTCACCGGTTGTGTACGCCTCGACCCCGTCCACCTGACCGACAGTCGCCGGCACGATCCCGTCCCGCAGAGCGTCCACCGCGCGGTTCGAGAGCTCGTCCGTGCCGGTCCCCGTCGTGGGGAGCGTCACGGTCGCGACCGTCTGGTCCGAGCTGATCTCCAGCGTGCCCTGGCCCTCGAACAGGTCAGAGCGCTCGGCCGCCTTCGTCTCGAGCGAGTCGATGGCGGAGACCACTGCCGGCGACGTCACGTCGTCGGCCTTGACCACGACCATCTCCATGCTGCCCTCGCTCGGGAAGGCGGCCTGGATGCGGTCGTAGGTCTGCATCACCGGCAGGTCACGGGAGAAGTCCTCGGTACCGCCGAGCGACGTCTCCATGCTGAGTGCCGGCACCGCGAGGGCGACCAGAAGGCCGGCCGACACGAGCGCCGAGACGAGCGGGCGCCGCAGCACCCGGTCGAGCACGCGGGACCAGATGCCCGCCTTTCCAACCCTGTTCTTGATGCGTCCGACGAGCGGCACGCGGCCGCGGTCCACCTTGTCGCCGAGCTTCGACAGCACGGCGGGCAGCACGGTCAGCGAGCCGACGACGGCGACGGCCACGACCATGATCGTGCCGGTCGCGAACGAGGCGAAATTCGAGATTCCGCCGAGATACATGCCGGCCATGGCGACCATCACGGTCAGGCCGGAGATGACCACAGCACGCCCGGATGTGGCGGCGGCTGCTTCGATTGCGGCGTCCTGCTCGCGTCCGGCGGCGCGCTCCTCGCGCTCCCGCTTGAGGTAGAACAGGCTGTAGTCCACGCCGACGGCCATGCCGACGAGCAGGACGACGTGCATGACGGAGGCGTCGACCGGGGCGATCTGGCTGATCGGGCCGAGCAAACCGAGCGTGGCGAGCACGCTGGTGAGCGCGAGCAGCACCGGGATGCCGGCAGCCACGAGCGCGCCGAACGTGAAAACGAGGATGATCAGGGTCAAGGGGATCGTGAGGAGCGTCGACTTGCCCATCTCCTCGTTGCTCTTGTCGAGCGTCGCCTTGTTGATGCTGGCGTCGCCGGACTCCTCGATGAGGAACTCGGGATGAGCATCTGCCGCGGCGTCAACCGCCGCGAGCGAGCCCACGACGTTCTCCTCCGCCTGCTTCGAGTCCCCTGGCAGCTCGAACGTCACGAGCGCGGACCTGCCGTCGGCTGAGACCTGCCCCTGGCCGCCGTCGTACGGGCCGACGACGTTGTCCACGCCCTCGGTATGCCGCAGGCGCTTCGTTACGTCAGCGACCGCTGCCTTGAATTGAGGATCGCCAGCCTTGAGCTCGTCGCTCTGGACGAGCACCTGCTCGCTTGCCTTGTCTTCGAACGCCCCGTCGAGAGCCTTCGCCGCCTGTCCGGACTCCCCCGGACCTGAGGCGCTCGGCTCGATCTGCTTCTGCGGGAGGACGTTGAACCCGATTACGACCGATACGACTACGAATGCAAGCCACCCGAGGATGGCCTTCTTGCGGTTCTGGACGCTCCAGCGCCCGATTCGTGCGGTGGTGTTCTCCGGCTTGGGCATCTGACTCCCTCGATTGATTGACCTCACAGCCGGAACCGTCGATGTCGAGGCACCCTTCGATCATCGGGCTCGCACCCTGAACCGGGACCCTGAACCCTGAGTCCTACGGGTTTATGCTCGCCCACTCAGGTGGACTCGTCACCGAACAGCAGCCGCGCGCGGCTCGTCGGGCGCGAGGGCGAGCTCGGCGAGCTCGAGGCGGTTCTCGACGCCCTCGGCGGCGGTGAGCCGGCGTATGTGACGCTCGAGGGGGAGCCCGGCATCGGCAAGACGCGCATGCTCGACGAGCTCCGCGCGCTGGCCGAGGACCGGGGGCACGTGGTGCTGTCTGGCGCCGCGGCCGAGTTCGAGCGCGAGATGCCGTTCAGCGTCTGGGTGGACGCGCTCGATGCGTACGTCGTATCGCAGGATCTCGGGCGGCACGACGCGTGGGACGACGTTCTCGGCGCCGAGCTCGGCCAGGTGCTTCCCTCGCTGCGGGCGGCGAACGGGGCTGGCGCGGCCGTCGCCGATGAGCGCTACCGCGTCCACCGTGCCGTCAGCCGCCTGCTGGCCCTGCTGGCCGAGGACAAGCCGCTCGTCCTCGTCTTGGACGACCTGCACTGGAGCGACGGTGCCTCTGTGGACCTGCTCGCCGCGCTCGCGCGCCGCGAGCCGGATGCACCCGTGCTCGTGGCGCTCGGCTTCCGGCCCGGCCCGGTCGCGCAGCGCCTCCACGCCGCGCTGGCGGGCCCACGCGTGCGCCGGCTCCGGCTCGAGCCGCTCACACAGGCCGAGGCGACTCAGCTGCTCGAGCACCTGGACGCCGAAAGAGCCTCGGCCATCTACCGCTACGGAGGCGGCAACCCGTTCTTCCTCGAGCAGCTCGGCCGCGTGGACGGCAGGGGAGCCACGGTGTCACAGGCAGAGCCGGACACCGGTACGGCCGACGCGGGCGTCCCCCCGGCGGTGGCGGCCGCCATCGCCGCCGAGCTGGGGACGCTCACGGACGGCTCGCGCACGCTGCTGAACGCCGCGGCCGTGGCCGGGGAGCCCTTCGAGCTCGATCTCGCAGCCGCCATCGCCGGCATGGAGCCGGACCAGGCGCTGACCGCCCTGGACGATCTGCTCGACGCAGACCTGATCCGATCGACCCAGGTACCGCGCCGCTTCGTGTTTCGCCATCCGCTCGTGCGACGGGCCGTATACGAGTCACAGGGCGTCGGCCGCCGGCTCGACTCGCACGCGAGGGCCGCAGAGGCGCTGGCGGCGCGCGGCGCGGACGCCGCCGAGCGTGCGCACCACATTGAGCAGTCCGCGCCTCAGGGCGACGCTGCTGCCATCGAGCTGTTGCTGGACGCCGGCCGCCAGGTGGCCCCGCGTGCGCCCCGGGCGGCGGCGCGCTGGTACGAGGCGGCCCTTCGCCTGCTCCCGAGCGGCGACTCGGACCGGCAGGTCTCGGTTCGCGTGTCGCTCGCCTCCGCGCTGCGCTCGTGTGGAGAGCTCGAGCGCTGCCGCGCCACGCTGCTGGAGGCGATCGACCTGCTTCCCCCCGAATCGAGCGTCCGCCGGGTCGAGATGACCACGCTCTGCGCCGCCGTCGAGCACTGGCAGGGCCACCACGCCGAGGCCCACCAGCGCCTCGAACGCGCGTGGGACGAGGTGCCCGACCGCTCGACGGCCGCGGCGGCGGCGCTGCAGATGGAGCTCGCCGTAGACGGGCTCTACGAGCTCGACTTCGAGCAGACCCTTGCGATGGGGCGCGGCGCGCTCGAGACGGCGCGCGCCCTCGGCGACCCCGCGCTGATCGGCGCCGCCGCGTCGGCCGTGTGCCTCGGAGAGGCCGCCGCCGGGGAGATCGGCGCCGCCCGCGAGCATCGCGAGGAGGCGCTCGGGCACGTGGACCGGCTCTCCGACGCGGAGCTCGCCCCCCGCCTGGAGGCGCTCTACTACCTGGGCTGGGCCGAGAACTACCTCGAGCACTACGAGCAGGCGATCGCGCACGTCGACAGGGGCATCGCGATCGCCCGGAGCGCGGGCGAGGGACGGCTGCTCGTGCCGATGATGCTGGTCAAGGGCTTCCCCTTCGAGATGCAGGGCCGCATGGCGGAGGCCGTCGAGGTGTGCGAGGCCGCGATCGAGGCGGCGCGCCTGTCCGCGAACCCGCATTACCTCTTCTGGGCGCTGTTCGAGCTCGGCTGGGCGCACTACTACTCGGGAGAGCTCGAGGCGGCGATCGCCGCCGGCGAGGAGAGCGCTCGCGTCGGCGGGCGGCTGGCGGGAGCGACCATGCCCTCCGCCGGCGGCGGGCCGGGCTGGCAGATAGCCTGCGCGCGCTTCGAGGCCGGCGACGTGGAGCGCGCGCGCGAGGAGATGCGCGCGCTCGGGTCGGATGAGCTCGAGCACAAGATCCCCGTGGAGCGCTGCTTCGACTGGGAGGCGCTGGGGCTGGTCGCGCTGGCCTCGGGGAACGTCGATGCCGCCGACGCCTACGCGCGCCGGGCCGAGGAACACGCGGGGCAGCTCGGGCTGCGCGTCCCCGCGGCGGTGGCCCAGCGGGCGCGCGCCGCCGTCCAGCTGGCGACCGGCGAGCCACTCGAGGCGGCACGCTCCGCCAACAGCTCCTGGGAGGCCGCCGCGTCCGTGGGCGCCGACCTCCAGGCCGCCTTCTCGCGCGGCCTGGCCGGGCAAGCACTGGCCGCCGCGGGAGAGCGAGCGGGCGCCATCGAGGCACTGCGAGAGGCCGAGCGGGTCTGCGATCGCTGCGGGTCGGTCCGGTTCCGCGACGAGATGCGGCGCGAGCTACGCAAGCTGGGAGCGCGCGCCGAGGTCCGCGGGCCCGCGGCGGCCGACGACTCCGGCATGGCGTCGCTCACCAAGCGGGAGCTCGAGATCGCCGAGCTCATCACCGATCGGCTGACCAACCCCCAGATCGCGAGCAAGCTGTTTCTGAGCAAGAAGACCGTCGAATCCCACATCCGCAACCTGTTCGTGAAGCTGGGCGCGTCCTCGCGCGTCGAGGTCGCCAGGATCGTCGAGCGCGACAGGCGCGAGCGCGCCGGCATCACGGACGCGCCGTGAGCACTGCTGCGGCGCCGGTCGAGGCCGACGCCGACGCCGAGCGGCTGCGCGAGCTCGGCTATCGCCAGGAGCTAGAGCGGCGCCTGCGCATGACCGACAACGTGGCGATGGGGTTCGCCGCCATCTCGCCGGTGGTGGGTCTGTACGCAGTTGTCCTCGTCGGGACGGTGGTGGCAGGCCCGGCGTGGGTCTGGGTCCTGCCGGTGGCGCTCGCCGGGCAGTGCCTCCTGCTGGCGGTGTACGCGGAGCTCGCCTCGGAGTTCCCGATCGCCGGCGGGGCATTCCAGTGGACACGGCGGCTCGTCGGCGGCTCCTACGGCTGGTTCGCCGGCTGGGTGGCGGTCTGCGCCTATGCGGTCGCGAACACGACGATCGCCTATCTGGGGGCGCCCTGGGCGCTGACGCTGATCGGCGTGGAGGCGACGCCGGAGGCGATCGTGATCGCCGGCGTGGTGCTCGTGCTCCTCTGCGCCGCCGCCGGCGCGATCGGAATCGGCGTCCTCAGCACAATGGTGAAGCTCGGCATCAGCGCCGAGATCGTCGCGTCGGTCGGCATCGGGGTCGCCCTGCTGCTCGTGTTCCGCGAGCACGGCGCCTCCCTGCTCACCGACACGCTCGGGGCGGAGGCGCTCTCCGGCGGCTCCACGGCGGCAGGAATGCTCGCCGCGCTCGCCGTGGGCGGCTGGGTGTTCATCGGATTCGACGCCTGCGTCGCGGCAGCCGAGGAAACGCGCGACGCGGCGCGGCACGTCCCGGCCGCCATCTGGATCGCGCTGCTGACGGTCGGCACGCTCGTGATCCTCAATGCGGTCGCCGTGACGCTCGCCCATCCCGACCCCGCGAGCGTCGTGAGGGGCGAGGACGTGGACCCGGTGACGACCGCGGTCGTGAGCTCGTTCGGCTCGTGGTCGTCGAAGCCGTTCGCCGCGGTAGTGCTGATCGCGTTTCTCGCCTGCGGCATGTCGGCGCAGGCGCTGACCGCGCGCACGATGTACTCGATCGCGCGCGACGGCGCGCTGCCCGGGTCCCGCTTCCTCCGCCGCGTCGACCGGCGTCGGGTTCCGCTCGGCGCGATGGTCGTGACCGCGGTGGTGGCGTGCCTCGGCCTTCTGCTCGGTCTCGAGTCGGCGGCCGTCGGCAGCCTGATCGCCTTCGGAACGGCCGCGATCTACGTCGCCTTCCTTCTGATCGCCCTGGCGGCGCTGATCGCCCGCCTGCGCGGCACGTGGAGGCCCGCCGGGCGCATCCAGCTCGGCCGTGCCGGCGTCGTCGTCAACGTGCTCGCCGTCGCGTGGCTCGCCTTCGAGACCGTCAACATCACGTGGCCGCGCGAGTCGCTCGCCCCTTCCGCGGCGCCCTGGTATCAGGTCTGGGCGGCCCCGCTCGTGCTCACCCTGATCACCGCGGTCGGCGTCGCCTACCTCCTGGTCGCCAAGCCTCAGCGCAGCCTCGGCTGAGGGTGCCGGTTCACCAGGAGATCGCCGCCACGCACAGCGCCTACGTGGGCGCCGCTGTCACCGAGATCGCAAGCCTGCGTGCACAGCTCTCGGGGCCGCAGGCCGGTTGAACCAGGCTCTGGATCGACACGCTCGTCGCCTCGCTGACACCATGCGCGCTGTGAGCGATCCCGACGACATCGACGTGACACGCCGCACGTTGCTTGCCGCAGAGCGCACCTGGCTCGCCTGGTGGCGCTCCGGCATCGCCGCCGTGGCCGCGTCGGTCGCGGTCGGCGGCGTCGTCCCGGAGCTCGTCAAGGGCGACCGCTGGGGCTACGTCGCGGTGGGCGCCGGCTACGCGCTGCTTGCGCTGGCGCTCTTCGTCGGCGCCTGGCTGCGCCAGCGACAGGTCCAGGCGGCGCTCGCGCGCGGCGGATACGTGGGCGTCGACCCCACCTGGGTCTTCGTCCTGAGCGCGGCGGCCGCGCTGCTGGCGCTCGCCACGCTCGTCGTGATCATCGCGGCGAGCTGACGCTTCCCGGTCAGCTCGTCTCGCCCTCCCAGTAGTCGACGTTGCTCGAGCGCCGGACCATCACGTTCTCTTCGCGTATGCCGGTCCAGACGGCGATCTTGTCGCTGTCCGGGTAGGCCGTCGCCGACGGGTAGACGATCGTCGACCACATCACGACGCGTGCCGGCTCGTCGCCGTCGTTGCGCACCTGGTGCGCCCCGTCCGGGCCCTTTGGGAAGAAGACGACGTCCCAGGGCCCGAGCTCTTCGGTGCCGTCGGGCGTCCGGACCGACGGGTGCCCCGCAAGGACGAGCAGCCACTCGTCCTCGCCGTACTCGTAGTGGTAGGGGCAGATCGCCTGCCCCGGCGGAAGCTCGTAGACGCTCATGCCGGTCTCTTTCGCGCCGAGGTCGGGGCCCGGGCGGAGCATGCCCGCCTTGAAGCCGTCGGGATCGTCCTCGTCCCAGCGGAGCTCCGGATCGGCGATGTTCGCCCGGCGCATCGTCAGTCCCGATCCGGGATCGCCTGCACGGCCCAGCCGTTGCCGTCGAGATCGCGGAAGAAGACGAAGTCGCCCCAGGGGAAGCTCTGGACGTCGCTGGCGTCGACCCCGCGCTCGATCAGCTGTTTGCGCGCGGCCGCGGCGTCGTCGACGACGAGCTGCAGGCCCTGAGCCGCACCGGGTGCGGCCTCCGTGATGCCCGTCCCGATGGCGATCGAGCACGCCGAGCCGGGCGGGGTCAGCTGAACGAAGCGGACCTCGTCACTCAGGCGGTGGTCGTGGTCCGCGTTGAAGCCGACCTTTTCGACGTAGAACGCCTTGGCCGCATCGACGTCGGACACGGGGACGGCGACCAGCTCGAGCTTCCAATCCATCCTTCTCTCCTCCAGTGGGGGTCGTGCGGCGCAGGACCCTACCCGCGAAAGAATTCAGACGGCCGTGTCGATTTCTCTCCAGCTCGTTCGACGCCTGGGTAGAGAGACCCCGAACCGAGGAGACATCCAATGCGTTTCATGATCCTGGTCAAGGCGACCGATCAGTCCGAGGCCGGCGAGATGCCGAGCCAGGAGCTGCTCGAGCAGATGCAGAAGTACAACGAGGAGCTCGTCAAGGCCGGCGTGCTGCTCGCCGGCGAGGGCCTCCACCCGAGCAACAAGGGCGCCCGGGTGAGGTTCTCGGGCGACAAGCGCACCGTCGTCGACGGACCCTTCACGGAGACCAAGGAGCTCGTCGCCGGGTTCTGGCTGTTCGACGTGGCGTCGAAGGAAGAGGCGATCGAGTGGGTCAAGCGCTGCCCGAACCCGATGGACGAGGAGTCCGAGATCGAGATCCGGCAGGTCTTCGAGATCGACGACTTCGGTGAGATCACGCCGGAGATTCGCGAGACCGACCAGCGCCTCCGCGAGCAGGCGGCGAAGAACCAGTAAAGCGCCGCCGCGTGCCGCACTCGGACACGAACCGCGCGATCGAGGCCGTCTGGCGGATCGAGTCCGCGCGGCTGATCGGCGGGCTCGCGCGAATCGTGCGCGATGTCGGCCTCGCCGAGGAGCTGGCACAGGACGCGCTCGTCGCGGCGCTCGAGCAGTGGCCGGAGTCAGGCGTCCCGGACAACCCGGGCGCCTGGCTCATGGCCACGGCCAAGCACCGTGCCATCGACCGCCTTCGCCGCAGCGAGGTGCTGGAGCGCAAGCAACAGGAGCTCGGCCGTGAGCTCCAGGTCCGCCAGGCGCTGGCCGAGGCCGACTGGGACGCCGCCATCGACGACGTCGGGGACGACGTCCTGCGGCTCATCTTCACCACCTGCCACCCCGTGCTCTCGCGCGAGGCGCGCGTTGCGCTTACGCTGCGCCTGCTCGGGGGCCTGACGACGACCGAGATCGCGCGGGCCTTCCTCGTCTCCGAGCCGACCGTCGCCCAGCGCATCGTGCGCGCGAAGCGCACGCTCTCGGAGACACGGGTTCCCTTCGAGGTTCCGGCGCGCGACGAGCTCGCCGACCGGCTCTCGTCGGTCCTCGAGGTCGTCTACGTCATCTTCAACGAGGGCTATTCCGCGACGGCGGGCGACGACTGGGTCCGGCCGCACCTCACCCACGAGGCTCTCAGGCTCGGGCGCATCCTGGCCGCGCTCGCTCCCGACGAGCCGGAGGTGCTCGGCCTGGTCGCGCTGATGGAGATCCAGGCGTCCCGGATCCGCGCGCGCGTGGGTCCTTCGGGCCGGCCGGTGCTGCTGCTCGACCAGGACCGCTCGCGCTGGGACTACGTCCTCGTCGGGCGCGGGCTGGCGGCGCTCGCGCGCGCCGAGGAGCTCGGCGGCCGGCTTGGCCCTTATGCATTGCAGGCGTCGATCGCGGCCTGCCACGCCCGCGCCCGGGTGGCCGAGGACACGAACTGGCCGCGCATCCTGGCGCTCTACGACGCGCTTGCCGAGCTGGCGCCGTCTCCGGTCGTCGATCTCAACCGTGCCGTCGCGCTCGGCATGGCCTTCGGGCCGGAGCTGGCGCTCGAGGTCGTCGACGGGCTCACCGGGGAGCCGGCGCTCGAGGGCTACTACCTGCTGCCCAGCGTGCGCGGCGACCTGCTCTTCAAGCTCGGGCGGCTCGAGGAGGCGCAGGCCGAGTTCGAGCGCGCCGCGTCGCTCACCGACAACGCGCCCGAGCGCAGGCTGCTGCTCGAGCGCGCGGCGGCCTGCGCCGCCAACGGCCGCTCACTCCGATAGCGCGCTCGGATCGGCGGGCACGTCGACGGCGTGCTCCTCGAGCGCCGCGAGCGGCACGAGCTCGAGCGCGCGCTCGCTCGTCGCGGCCAGCACGACGAAGGCCGCCGCGCCGTCCTCGTAGGCGCGCCACCAGTTGAGCGCCGTCACACACCAGCGGTCGCCGGGGACCAGCCCCGGGAAGCGGTACTCCGGCATCGCCGTCGAGAGGTCGTTGCCGATGCGGCGCTGGTGCTCCAGGAACTCCGCCGTCACGACCGCGCAGATCGTGTGGCTCCCGACGTCCTCGACGCCGCTGCGGCAGCACCCGTCCCGGTAGAAGCCCGTGAGCGGTTCGAGGCCGCACGGCTCGAGCTCGCCGCCGAGGACGTTGCGCTCGTTCACCGAAGCTCGGCCTTCTTCGCCTCAGCGTCGATCCCGAGCAGCCGCGCCAGGTTCTCACCCAGGATCTTGCGCTTGGCCTGCTCGGTTAGCTGCGGGTAGCCGCGCTCCTCGACGATGTCGCGCGGCAGCTCGAAGTTCCAGAACTCCTCGAGCGCCCACTGCGGGTGCCAGATCGGCGACTCGCCACCGTAGATGATCTTGTCCTCGCCGCACCACCACATCATCTTCCCGAGCACCTCGGCGAAGACCCTCGGCTGGCGGGCGATGAAGTTGACCGTGGCGGCAATCGACGCGTACAGGTTCGGGTAGCGCACGAGCTGCCACAGCACCTCGTCGAGCCAGGGCAGGCCGACGTGGAAGATGACGAAGTTGATGTCGGGGAAGTTGGCCGCCGCGCCGTCCATGTCGAACGTGCGCGTGTGCTCGACGGGCTGCGGGCCGAGCGGCACGCCCTTGTGGACCCCGATCAGGTTGACGCCGAGCTCCTGCGCCTTCTCGAACGCCGGATAGGCCACGCGCGGGTCGTCCATGCGCCACGGGAAGGGCCTGCCGTAGTCGTAGCGGACGTTGTAGAACTTGAACGCCTTCGCCCCGAACTCATTGACCTGGACCTCCATCAGGTCGAGCGCCTTCTTGCCCTCGAGCGGGTTGACGGAGCCCCAGAAGATCGCGCGGTCCGGGTGCTTCTGCGCCATCTCGGCGCACTTCTCCCATGAGGAGAGCCCATCGTGGAAGAGGTCCGTCAGCGGCAGCGGCTGGGCGACGATCATGTCCGTGTCGGAGCCGCCGATGACCATGTCGTAGATCTCGTCGACGCTCCACTCGCGGAAGAACTCCTCGCGGGAGAGCACGCGCTCGCCCTCGCGCGTGAGCAGCGTGTGGAACGCGTACAGGTGCTCGTCGAAGAGCTCGCCGGGCGGCCCGATCGCGTTCTGCTTGTCGAAGTTGAAGACGTGGCATACGCAATCAAAGACGAAGGCATCGACCTTGCGCTCGCGCGCCGCCGCCTGCTCGGACTGGGTGTCGATCGCTGCCATGGACCTAGGCTCCTTCGGTTCGGGCGAGCCGCTGCTCGCGGTAGGGCTCGAGCTCGTCGAGCGGCATGACGAGCTTCTCGCGCGCGGACGGCGACAGCCGCTCCATCGTCCAGACGGGCTCCCAGACGACCTTCACGTCAACCGTCTCGACGCCGTCGAACTGCTTGAGGCGCTCCGGGATGGCGCTCGACATGTTCGCGACGAACGGGCACCAGCCGGTGGTCGGCACGAGGTCGACGCTCACATGCCCCTCCTTCATGCGCACGTCCTCCACGACGCCCATGTCGACGATGCTGATGCCGCGGTCGGCGCAGCACGGGTCGTAGACGTCCCGCAGTGCCTCCATGAGCTCGGCGCTGTCGGGCGCACGTGCCGCTGTCATGCCTCTCTCCTTCCGTCGAATGCAAGCCGGAAGCCGGTCGTCTCGGTGCCGCGGCGCGGGTCGGCGGCGAGGGCGCGCGACGCCCGCACCCCCCACTCGTGGTCGAGCCACGAGCCCCCGCGAACGACCCCCCAGCCCTCCGGCGTCCGGTCTGCCACCCACTCCCACACGTTGCCGACCTGCTGCTCCGCGCCGAACGGCCCGGCGCCGTCCGGGTGCGCCGTCACTGGCACGGTCCAGCCCGAGCCGGACTCCACGCACGCGCAGCGGTCCGGGTCGAAGGCATCGCCCCAGGGCCACGTCCTCTGGTCCGGGCCGCGCGCGAGCGCCTCCCATTCGTCGCCGCTCGGGAGCCGCACGCGCGTGTCGAGTTTCTCCCCCGCCCAGGCGCAGAACGCCTCGGCGTCATCCAGGGAGAGGCCGGTGACGGGATGGTCGGCGAGCGCCGGCGCCTCGAGCCGCGCAGCGAGACCGGCGTCCGCCGGGCGTCCCGTCGTGTCGAAGAAACGCAGCGCCTGCTCGTTCACGACGGGCCAGCAGCCGATCCGTACGGTGGCGAGAGCGACCGCGCGCTCCTCGCCCGGCTCCCCCAGGAGGTAGGTCCCCGCAGGCAGCTCGACGGACGCGTCGAGCCGCAACCCGGTCGCGAGCTCGGTGGCCATCGGCCCGCAAGCTACTCCCGCGGCGCGGCGCGTGCCACCAGGCTCAGATCGTGCCCGGGTAGTACGGGAGCGAGCCGCCGGCCCGCCGGCGCACGACCCCGAACAGCTCGCGCGCCTTGCCGGCGTTCGCTCCCGACAGGTCGCGTGTCTCGCGCCGGTCGCGGCGCGGGTCGAAGAGATGGAGGTCGCCGCCGCGGTTGTGGCCAAAGGCCTTCCAGCGCTCGGTGCGCACGAAGAAGCTGTTGCCGTAGCCGCCCCAGGCGTAGTCGCGCTCGGGCACCCGGCGGCCGTCGAAGAAGCGCGAGAGGTCGATCCCGTCCATCGCCCGGGGCACGTCCACGCCGGCCATCGACACGAGCGTCGGCGCGACGTCGTGGGTCGAGGCAAACCAGCGGCGCGTCTGCCCCGGCTTGCGGCGTTCGGGATCGACGACGATCAACGGCACGTGGATGAGCTCCGGGTGGAGGCGCGTCGAGATCTTCCCCGTGAGCCCGTGGTCGCCCAGGAAGAAGCCGTGATCCGACACGAGCACGATCGCCGTCTCGCGCTCGAGGCGCAGGTCGTGGAGGCGGTCGAGGAAGACACCGAGCCAGCGGTCGGTCATCGTCACCTCCGCCGCGTACAGGGCCTTCATGCGGTCGACGAGCACGAGGTCAGCGCCGCTCAGATACCTCGACACGGGCGCGTAGTAGGGCCGGGCCGGCTCGGGGCCGCGGTAGTCGGGGTCGCCGTACATGTCGACGTAGCGGCGCGGCGGCGTCCACGGCTCGTGCGGCTCGAAGGTGTCGACGACGAGCGCGAACGGCTCACGTCCGCCCGCGGCGGAGCGCAGCACGTGGGCGGCGTCCTTGAAGACGCGGGCGGCGAACGACTTCGTCTCGTCATGCGCGTAGCGCCCGTTCGCGAGGTAGCGGCGCACCCGGTCGCGCGTCTCGGCGTCCTCGATCGCGGGCGGCAGCCAATGGCGCAGCTCCGCTTCGGAGACGCCCGTCGAGATCCCCCCGTACTGGCCGCCGCGGCGCACGAAGCGGTCGAGGCTGCGCCGGTAGGCCGCCCAAGGCGGCGAGAAGCCGACGCCCGTGTTGTCGGTCACATAGGCGGTCCAGTAGCCGGCTTGCTTGAGGGTCGACGTGAAAGAGATCGCGGGGCTCTGAAGCGGGGCCCAGCCCGGCTCGCCGAGCAGGCCGGGATACGGATGCCAGCCGCGGAACGGAAACGTCCGCCGCCCGCTCAGGATCGAGCGCCGCGCCGGGATCGTCGGCATCGCCTCGGGGAAACAGCGCGTGAAGCTGAGCCCCTCCCGCGCGAGCGCATCGATGTTGGGCGTCCTGGCCCGCTTGCCGAACACGTGATCGGCGCGCAGCGTGTCGACGATGATGAGGATGACGTTGGGGCCGTCGTGCGGGCGCCCACCCTGGCCCCGTGCGCCGGCCGGCAGCCCGGCGAGCGCGGCGCCGGCGGCGCCCGCCTGCCCGATGAAACGCCGCCTGGTGGTTCGCGCCGGCATCGGCGGCAGCTTGCCAGAACACCCAGGGGCGCCCCGTGCGGGGCGCCCCTGTGCCGTTTCAGCTGATCACTTGGCGACCGCGCACACCACCCACGGCCGGACGATCACGTCCGCAGCGCCGTCGTTGTAGCCCTGCACGAGCCAGCCGTTCGGCCGGATCGAGCCGGCCTCGTCGCCGGCGATCGGCTCGTAGCCGGGTGCGCCGCCCACGATCTGCGTCGGCTCGCTGACCGACACGATCACGTCGCGCTGCGCCTGCTCACCTGCGTCGGCCGCCGTGTGGAAGCCGCCGCCGAGGGCCGTCTTGCCGGCCGGGCACTTGACCCACGAGGTCTGCAGGCCTCCGTTGTTGTCCCACATCGTGTTGGAGTTGTCGCCCTCCGAGCCGTTCGTCCCGAGATCGCCGAGGTCGGTCGCCCCCGGGTACGGCCCGTCCGACTCGAGGCCGGTCAGGCCCGGGTCGCCCTTGGGGCCCTGGGGACCCGCCGGACCTGCGGGGCCCCGCGGACCCACCGGGCCGGGCTTGCCGTTGCCGTGGTGCTTCTTGATCTTCTCGCACACATCGCTGCGCAGGTCCTTGCAGCGAACCGTTCCGTCCGCGATGTCCTTGGACGTGATCAGCGAACCGGCGACGGCATAGCTGCCGCCGGCAACGAGCGAGAGCGCGAGCAGCGCTCCCGCGTAACGAAGTGACCTTGTCACCCTTCCTCCTGTTCTTGCGGCAGGGGAGAGGCAAAGGCGAGCTCCTCCCAAAGCCGCGGGACGTTGCTCTTTTCTACACCGGCACCCCGGCGGATCCGCTCGCGCTGCGGTCAGCCGCCCAGATCGATGTCGCAGCACGATCGCGCCCGAGCATGCGCCGGTTCCCCTGGGTGCCGTTACTCTCCGTTGTTTGGCGGTCTCGAGAGGTTCAAAGGCATCGGCCGCGGGGTCCACGCCGCGTGTGACGTTCGAGGTAGAGCGCTTCGGCTGGGTCTCCGACGACCGGCTCGAGCTGGAAGGGCGCTGGTCCGGCCTGCGCGGCCACCGCTTCCTCAGGCCCACGCTCGACCTCCACGTCGACGGGCGCCATCGGCGCCTGCTCGCGCTGCTCGAGCACAAGCCCTGGGCGGCCGACGACGGCGAGGAATGGGTCGCTGCGTTCGGCTGGCAGGGCGAGCCCCTACAGGTGGACGGCGCCGAGCTGGCCGTCGGGCCGGATCTCGCGATCGAACTGCCGCCGCCGTCCGGCGGGCGCCCGCCGTCGTCGGACGATTCCTCGCGCCCGTCCGCGGAGCTGCTCGCCGCGGGCCGCCCACGCGCCGAGATCGAGCTCGAGCTCTCTGCGGCCCGCGAGGAAGCCGAGCGCCTCGGTCGCGAGCTGGAGCGCCTGCAGACGACCCATGCGTCCCGCGTCGAGGAGCTTCAGAAGCGGATAAGTTCCGAGCGCGAGGAGGTCACCGACCTGAAGACGGAGCTCGAGGCCGCGCGTGCCGCGGCCGCGGCCGCCGAGGCGGAGAGCGCCGAGCGGCTCGCCAACCTCTCCAAGGAGCGCGACGCGGCCGTGGCCGCCAGCTCCGCGGCCCTGGCCGAGACGAAACGGATCGAAAGCGAGCGCGACGCCGTCCTGCGGGCACGCGCCGGGGTCGAGCAGGAGCGTGACGCCGCCGTGCGGGCGCGCGACTCCGCCCGCCAGGAGCGCAACGCCTGGATGTCCCGGGCGCGCACAGCTGTAGCCGAGACGACCTCGCAGGGCGGCGGGACGGTGCGGCGCCGCCCGGAGCGCCCGCGCGCCGCACCTGCGGAAGCAACCCAGCCAGCCGCGTCGCAGCCGGCCGAAGCAGCCGCGCCGGCCGAGCCACGGCCCACCGTGCGACGCGTTACGCCGCGGGCGGCCGAAGCGCCGGAGCCGGCCCGCACTGGGCTCGCGCGCCCCGGGGTCAGGACCGTCCGGATCGGCGCGGGCGCACGGGAGCCGGAGCTAGACACAGCCGTGGAGGACGACAGTGCCCCCACCAACCTGCTCGGCGTCCCTTCCGGCGATCGGCCCCGCCGGCCCGTACCGCTCTGGGCCTCACGCCTGCTCGCCGCGCTCGCGCTGCTCGCCGCGCTCGCGGTGATCGTCCTGCTGCTCCTCTGATCCGGCGCGGCAGCGAACCTAGCCCAGCGCGCGGTCGAGGGCCTCGTTGACGAGCTCGTCCGCCCGTTCGTTGTGCTCGCGGCGCACCGGCCGCACGGCCCAGCTCTCGAAGTCGCGCAGCTCTCGCATCGCCTCGAGGTAGAGCGGCCGCAGCCCGGCGTGCTTGACCTTGTATTCGCCGCCGATCTGGCGCGCGACGAGCTCGGAGTCGTTCACGATCTCGACCTCGCTCGCGCCGAGCTCACGGGCGAGCTGGATGCCCAGGAGCAGCGCGCGGTACTCCGCGACGTTGTTCGTGGCGGCGCCGATGAACTCGTTGCGCTCGCCGAGCTCGTCGCCGTCGGGCGAGGACGCCACGGCGGCGACGGCCGCCGGCCCGGGGTTCCCGCGCGCCCCGCCGTCGACATGGACGACGACCTTCACTCGCCGGCGAGCGCCTCGCCCGCCACGACCCGGCCCTGGTCGTCGAGGGCGGCGTTCCAATCGCGCTGCGACTCGTCGATCTGGTCCATCTCGTCGCCCTTCTCGAGCATCTCGACTGGATCCGCCTCATCGCCGAGGTCCACGCGATAGCGATACCAGGAGAGCTCCCAGGCGACGAGCAGGGACACCGCGCTCGGCTGGGCGGGGTCCGGCTGCGCGCTCACCCAGGCGGGCCCGAGCGTCCGCGCCAGGCCGGCGATCGTGCGCTGGTGGCCGGAGCCGTTGAAGAGCTCGAGCGCCCGATCCACCTTGGCCTCGGCTGTGGTGGGTACGGCGCGCACGTGGCGGGGGTCCTTCGGCCGAGTGCGCGGCCGCTCGCGTGGCTGCGGCGGAGGTTCGTCTGCGGCGCCGTGCTCACTCGGCTCTGCGCCCTCCGCGGACCCGTACATCGCCTCCTGCTCGGCCAGCGCCGGCTCGTCGCGCTCGATCCGCGCGGGCTCGGCCGGCCGGCGGCGGCGCAGCCGGCCCAGCATTCCTCCGGACTCGTTGCGCGGCGGCCGCGCAGGCATGTCGCCGGCGGCCGACTCACGGATCCAGCCGTGATGCCTCGCGCGCACCGCACACAGGTCGCAGACCTGATGGCGCTGCCCGCCGGGCGCGACATACCACTCGACCCTTTCCCCCTTGAGAATGGTCCGGCCGCAGACGTCGCAGTTGACGACGTCGTGGACCGGCCTCAGCTCCTTCTTCACGGGCTCGGATGATAGGAGGGCTGCCAGAGAGAGCTCAGGCCTTGACGGCCTCGCGCTCCTCCTGGGTCCGCTGCACCACCTGCTGCGCCACGTGGCTCGGCACCTCCTCGTAGCGCGCCAGGTCCATCGAGTACTCGCCCTGGCCACCCGTGATCGCACGCAGGTCGGGGGCATACTCGAGCAGCTCCGCCATCGGGACCTCCGCCTTCACCTCCGTCACGGCTCCGCGCGGCTCCATGCCGAGCGGGCGCCCGCGACGCGAGTTGAGGTCGCCGATCACGTCACCCACGTACTCCTCGGGCACCGCGACCGTGACCGTCATGATCGGCTCCATGAGCGTTGGCTGCGCGCTCTCCATCGCGTCCTTGAACGCCATCGAGCCGGCGATCTTGAACGCCATCTCCGACGAGTCGACGGAGTGGTGCTGGCCGTCGAACACGGTCACGCGCACGCCGCGGACCGGGAAGCCGGCCACGGTGCCGGTCCGCATGGCCTCCTGGACGCCCTTCTCGACGGCGGGTATGAAGCCGCCGGGGATCACGCCGCCCTTGATCGCGTTGACGAACTCGAAGTCGCCTTCCGGAAACGGCGCGATCTCGATGTGGCAGTCCGCGAACTGGCCGCGCCCGCCCGTCTGCTTCTTGTAGCGCGCGTGCGCCTTCGCGCTGGACCTGATCGCCTCGCGGTAGGGCACGTGCGGCGGGTGCAGCTCGACCTCGGCCCCGAAGCGCTCCTTCATCCGGTCGACGATCACCTCGACGTGGACCTGGGTGATGCCGGCCAGGATCTGCTCGCCGGTCTGCGTGTCGCGGTGGAAGTCGATCGTGGGGTCCTCCTCCTGCAGCCTGCGCAGGGCCTGCCCCATCTTCTCCTCGTCACCCTTGGCCTTCGCCTCGATCGCGAACGCCATCACCGGCCGCGGCATCTCCGGCAGGGCGAGCGGGATCTCGGCATCCTTCCCCGCGAGCACGTCGCCCGCGTGCGTCTCCTTGAGCTTCGCGACGGCGCCGATGTCGCCGGGGCCGAACTCGTCGGCCTGCTCGTTCTCCTTCCCCTGCGGGACGAGCAGCTGGCCGATCCGCTCCTTGACGTGCGCGCGGCAGTTGAAGACCTGGCTGTCGTGCTTGAGGACGCCCTGATAGACGCGGAAGAGATTGACGCGCCCGGCGTAGGGGTCGGCCAGCGTCTTGAAGACGAACGCGACCATTTCCTTTGTCTCGTCTGGCTCGAGCGACACGCCGTCGAGCTCGACGGCTCCGCGCTTTGCGGGCGAGGGCAGGTCCTCGACGAACGCATCCAGGAGGCGGTTGATGCCGAGGTTGCGGGTCGCCGCGCCGCAGGTGACTGGGAAGACCTTGCCCTCGGTGACGCCGGTCTTGAGCGCCGAGACCGTCTCGTCGTGGGAGATCTCCTCACCCTCGAGGTAGCGCTCCATCAGCGCGTCCGAGACCTCGGCGACCTCGTCCATCAGCTTCTCGCGGTACTCCTCCGCCTGCGCGCGCAGGTCCTCGGGTATCTCGATCTCCTCGCAGTTGTCGCGCCCCGCGCCGTCGTAGCGGTAGGCCTTCATGTCGATCAGGTCGATCACGCCCTCGAGCTCGTGCTCTTGGCCGATCGGGATCTCGGTGGCCACGACGTGCGGGCCGAAAGCTTCCTTGAGCGACTCGAGCGAGCGGAAGAAGTCGGCGCGCTCGCGGTCGAGCATGTTCACGAAGACGATGCGCGCGAGGCCGAGCTCGGAGGCTCGCTCCCAGAGGCGGCTCGTCGAGACCTCGACGCCCATCACGCCGTTGACGACGAACACCGCGCCCTCGACGACGCGCAGCGCCGCGAGCGCGTCTGCGACGAAGCTGGGCTCGCCCGGCGTGTCGATCAGGTTGATCTTGCGGTCATCCCAGCGAAACGACGAGAGGCCGGCCGAGATCGACATCTCGCGCGCCTTCTCGTCGGCCGCCGAGTCGGAGACCGTCGTCCCGTCTGCCACCGAGCCAAGGCGGTTGATCGAACCCGCGCTGAACAGGAGCGCCTCGTTCACGGACGTCTTCCCGCTGCCCCGGTGGCCCACCAAGGCCACGTTGCGGATCCTCTTCGGCGATTCGTGCGCCATGACTCTCCTTCCGCTCGATTCCATCCGGGGGCTCGCGCCCCCGGTCCCCCGCGGCACCTGGCCGGCCGGGGTAGGTACGTGCTGAGCCTACTGCGCGACGGCCGCGTCCACCGTCTCGTGGATAGGCGCCGCGGTCGCGACCTCGGTCAGCTCGAGAACGCGGATCAGCGGCGAACCCTGGGGCACGACGATGCGAAGGTCCTGGCGGCGCCGGCGCAGCCTGCGGGCGAGGTCGAAGATCACCTCGATGGCGGCGGAATCGAGGTAGCGGCACTCGTTCAGGTCGATCACGAGCCCCAGCGCGTCATTCGGCACGGAGTCGAGCAGCTGGTCGCGGACGTGGGTCGCGTTCGTCATGTCGACCTCGCCGGTCACGTGCGCCACAAGCGTGCCACTGAGGCGCTCGACCGCGATCTCTGCCGGCGAGGTCACGCGACCCTGGCGTGCGTGAGGCGCCTCCGCATCGTCACGAGCGTGCCGTCGTCCTGGCTCTCGATATTCACGTCGTCCATGAGCCCCTCGATGATCTTGATACCCCGCCCGCGGTGCTCGTCACGCCGATCGCGCCAATTGCCGCGGTCGCGCACGCTCGCAACGAGGTCGTCGGCCACGAGCGCGGCCTCCACGTCGAAGCTCGCGTCGCCCGGCCCGTAGGCGTGCTCGATCGCGTTGCCGGCCGCCTCGCAGACCGTGAGCATGATCTCGTAGGACTCGAGCTCGTCCGCGCCGGCCGCGTGCAGGAAGCGCTCGAGCCGGCGGCGCAGCAGCCCGAGCGACTCGGGCTCGGCGGGGAGCGACAGGCGGATCGCCTCGGCGGTGGCCGACGAGGGCCGCACGGCGAGGAGCGCCACGTCGTCGCTCGGCTCGAGCTCGGGAAGCACGGCCGCCAGCACGCGGTCACAGAGCCGCTCGAGGTTGTCGTCCGCCTCGCCCGCGACCTCCGCCAGCTTGTCGAGGCTGTCCTCGAGCGGCACGCCGCGCCGCTCGACGAGCCCGTCGGTATATAGGAGCAGCGTCGAGCCGGGCGGCACGACGCCTTTCGCCTCCCGGAACACGGCCGGGTCGGCGGCGCCGATCGGCATCGACCGCCCGCCCTCGAGGAAGCGCGGGCCGTCGGGCGCGAGCAGCAGCGGCGGCGGATGGCCGGCGGCGCTGAAGGTCACGTCGCCCGTCTCGCGGTCGAGCACCAGGTAGAGGACCGTGGCCATCGCGTCCTCGCCGCTCGTGACGAGCCGGTTCACGCGCGCCATCACCTCGGCCGGCGACGACTCGATGAGCCCGTAGGCCCGGAACGCGTTGCGAAGCTGGCCCATCGTCGCCGCGGCGCGCAGCCCGTGTCCGACGACGTCCCCCACGATCAGCGCCACGCGGCCGTCGGGACGCTCGAGAGCGTCGTACCAGTCCCCGCCGATGGCGGCGCCGTGGCCGGCCGGCAGGTAGCGCGGCACGAGTCCGAGCCCGTCGATCTGGGGCAGCCGCTCCGGCAGCAGGCTGCGCTGCAGCGTCTCGGCGATCGTGTGCTCGATCTCGTAGACCTCACGGAGCTGCTGCTGCATGAGGATGCGCTCGTGGATGTCCACGGCGGCGCCGACGTGGCCGACGAAGACGTCGCCCTCGTAGCGCGGCACCCCGCGGTCGACCACCCAGCGGTATTCCCCGCTCCGGCTCATCAGGCGGTACTCGTACTCCCACGGCTCTCGCGCAGCCAGCGCGGCGTGCCAGGAGTCGAGCATCTTCTCGACGTCCTCGGGGTGCACCCCGAGCGCCCAGCTCGAGCCGAGCTCCTCGGCCAGCGTGGTCCCCGTGAAGCGCGTCCAGCTCTCGTTCACGAACGTCACGAGGCCGCGCGTGTCGGTCGTCCAGATCATCACCGGCGCGCTGTCGGCTAGGTCCCGGAAGCCCGCCTCGGACTCGCGCAGGGCCTCCTCCATCGAGCGCCGCTCGTGAATGTCCGTGGTCGTGCCGACGTAGCCCGCGAAGTCGCCGTCGGCGAAACGCGGGATGCCGACCTCGAGCACCCAGCGATATCCGCCCGTCGGGGCGTGCATGAGCCGGTACTCGAAGCGCAGCTCCTCGCGGCGCCGAAAGGCCCGGCGCCAGCGCGTCAGCAGCTCCGCGCGATCGTCCGGATGGGCGCTCATGGCGAACGTGTCGCCGAGCTCCTCCTCGCGCGCGCGGCCCGTGAAGCGCAGCCAGCCCTCGTTGACGAAGGTCACGCGCGCATCGGCGTCGGTCATCCACATCAGCGCGGGGGTCGTGTCCGCCAGCTCACGGAAGCGCGCCTCGCTGTCGCGCACGCGGCTTTCGTGGCGGGTTCGCTCGGCCGCGAGCCCGAGCGTGCTCGCGAGCGCGCTGATGAAGTCGGCGTCGTCCTCGGTGAACGTGCGCGCTTCGCGCGCGTAGACGCCGAGCACGCCGAAGTGGCGCCCGGCCACCCCGATCGGCACGACGAGCGCGCTCGTCACGCCCAGATCGCGCTGAACCGCGGACGTCTCGAGGTCCGCCTCCGCGGCGAAGTCCTCGATCGCGACCGGCTCGTCGCGCTCGAGCGCCCGCCGCGAGAGCTCCTCGGCGTCCGCCCGCAGGACGCCGCCGAGCATGTCGTCCGGGAAACCGTCCGCCGCGCGCACGTGCAGGCTGCGGCCGTCGCTAGTCAGCTCGAGGACCGAGGCATAGTCGCTGCGCAGCTCGCTTCGCGCGGCTTCCGCTCCAGCCCTGAGCAGCACATCCATGTCCTCGCTCGCGAGCGCACGCCGGCCGAGCTCGGCCACGGCGGACTGCCGGCTCGCCAGCTGCTCCTCGCGGTGACGGTGGCTGGAGCGGCGCAGCATCGCTCTCAGGCCCCGCCTCCCCTCACTCGCCGTCGGCAAGCGGGTCGCCCTGTAGGCGCGACTTGAGCCGCAGGACGGCCTTCGTATGGAGCTGGCTGACGCGCGACTCGGTCACGCCGAGAACCTCGCCGATCTCGCGCAGCGTGAGGTTCTCGTAGTAGTACAGGGCCACCACGAGCTTCTCCCGCTCCGGGAGGCGCGCGATCGCGTCCGCCAGCCGGTCCTTCATCTCGGTGGTGTCCATCTCCGCGGCGGGATCGAGCGCCTGTGGGTCCTGGATCGTGTCGAGCAGCGAGACCTGGTCGCCCGAGGAGTCGGAGACCGTCCACAGCTCGTCGAGCGCGACCACCGACGAGTTCGAGATCCGCACGAGCGACTCCTGGAACTCGTCGACCGAGACGCCGAGGCCCTGGGACATCTCCTGGTCGGTGGGCGCCCGGTGCAGCTGGTGCTCGAGCTTCGCGTTCATCTTCTCGATCTGACGCGCCTTGGTGCGTACGGAGCGCGGCACCCAGTCGAGCGAGCGCAGCTCGTCGATGATCGAGCCCTTGATGCGGGTGATCGCGAAGGTCTCGAACTTGATCTCGCGCTCAGGCTCGAAGCGCTGGATGGCGGAGATCAGGCCGAGCAGGCCGTAGGAGATCAGGTCGGCCTCCTCGACGTGCGAGGGAAGCCCGCTCGACATCCGGCCGGCCACGTACTTCACGAGCGGCGCATAGGCGAGGACCAGGCGCTCGCGCGCCTGCTCGTCCTGGTCGTCCTTATAACGACGCCAGAGGTCCTTGAGCTCGATGGCCTTGAGGTTGCTCTCCATTGCGGGCCCTGGTCACGCCCGCGGGTGGGCGCGCGCGTAAACGGTCTTCAGGCGTCTCGACTCTACCCGAGTGTACGTCTGGGTCGTGCCGATAGAGGCGTGCCCCAGAAGCTCTTGAATCGCCCGCAAATCGGCTCCTCCCTCGAGTAGATGGGTGGCGAACGAGTGACGCAGGGTGTGCGGCGTGATGCCGGCCCGGCGTGCCTGCAGCCGCAGCCGGCGGCGGATGTCGGAGGTCGAGAGCCGGCGCCCGCTCTTCGAGAGGAAGAGCGCCTCGCTGTCCCCATTGGCGAGCGCAGGCCGGGCGCGGGCGAGATAGCGGTCGAGAGCCCGCCAGGCGTGCTCGCCCACGGGAACGACCCGCGTGCGCCCGCCCTTCCCCTCGACGCGCACCTGCTCGGCGTCCGGATCAACGCCCGTCGTGTCGAGGTTCACGAGCTCCTCGGCCCGCAGCCCGGCTGCGTACGCAAGCTCGAGCATCGCCCGGTCGCGCACGTCGAGCGGCGTCGATGCCGGGATCCGCTCGAGCAGATCCGTTACCTCGCCCGGCTTCAGTACGCGCGGGAGGTACTGGTCCTTCTTCGGGCTCGAGACGAGGTCGGCCGGGTTCGCCGAGAGCTCCCCGCGCTCGACGAGCTGGCGATAGAAGGTCCGGATCGCGGCCAGCTTGCGGGCGACCGTCGACTTGGCCGCCCCGCGCTCGGAGACGACGCCCGCGAAGTGACGCAGCTCGCGGTGACCCAGCTCGCGCGGCTCGAGCCCTCGCTCCGCCGCCCAGCCGGCCAGCTGAGCGAGGTCGGCGCCGTAGGCGCGGCGCGTCTTCTCCCCCATGCCGTGGGCAAGCTGCCAGTCGTCAAAGCGCTCGAGCGCACGGCTCCAACTAGCCTCAACGGGGGTGGGTGTCTTCTTCGTCAACACGGAGGACGGTCGGGTAGCCACGCGCAATCAGCTCGCGGAGGCCGAGCTCGTCGACGAGTTCGACAAGCCGGTCAATCCCTGGCACCCGATCCAGGGGCCGAGCGACGCCTCGACCATGTGGTACGCGGTCCTGCGGAAGCGAGAGCGGGGCGTCTTCATCGGCACGCTCTCCCTTCGACACACCGGCCGCCAAGCCTCCCTCGAAGCACGCGGCTGGGAGGAGATCCCGGTCGCCGAGATCGGGGTCTGACCCGCGAGCCTCAGAAGCCATCGCTCCGCGCCGGGCCGAGCCCGGCGCCTCGCGCACTAGAAGCCATCGCTCCGCGCCGGGCCGAGCCCGGCGCCTCGCGCACCAGAAGCCATCGCTCCGCGCCGGGCCGAGCCCGGCGCCTCGCGCACTACGCGATGTAGATCGGCGCGCCGACCGGAACCTGGTCGTAGAGCTCGATCACGTCCGGGATCCCCATCCGGATGCAGCCGTGCGAGGCCGCCGTGCCGAGCGAGTAGGTCTGGTCGGTGCCGTGGATGCCGGCGCCGTCATAGATGCCGAGCCAGCGCGCCTTGAGCGGGTTCTCGGGCACTCCGCCAGGCACGACCGTGCCGGCTAGGTCGCCCGCCCAGTCGCTGTCGGGAACGCTCCAGGCCGGGTCAACTGCCTTGTTCTGGATGTGGTAGAGCCCCGCCGGGGTGTCGAAGCCGAGCGCCCCGACCGCCACCGTGTACTGCGTGGCGAGCTGCAGGTCCTTGTAGAGCCGCAGCTGGAAGGCGTTGCGGTCGGCGACGAGGACGACCGGATACTTGTCGGCCAGCTCGGCCTGAGTGACCTTCGGCTGAATCGTGGCGACCGTGGCCTTCACGCGGCGGGCGACGCCGGGCACGGTCAGCGCCTGGGCGATCCGCTGCCTGAGCACCTTCCCCTTGACGCGGATGCCGGTCTGCTCCTTGACCGACTCGAGCGACGGGAAGCTGACCTCGGCGTCGCGCGCCGGCTGGTCGAGCTTGCGCTTCACCCGCCTGACGAGCCTTCTGACCGCCCGCTCCGAGTAGCTGACCCGGGCCGAGACCTGAACGGGCTCCTCGCCGCCCGTGAGGTCGCGGGTGACGCGGCTGATGATGTTGCCTTCGCGGCTCTCCGCAATCGCCTCGTCGACCATGCCGCCGATGTCCGCAGTCACGCCCGCGTCCTCCGCCGAGAGGTTGAAGCGCTTGCCCTTGTAGACGACCGCGACCGGCTGCTCGAGCGGCTCCTTGAGGTCGCGGACGAGCACCCGCTGTGCCTGGGCAGTGGTCATACCGCCGACGTCCGTGCCCGCCACGGTCACGCCCTCGGCGATGCGATCTTTGCGCGCCGAGTCGTACGCGTACGCGGCGACGGCTCCGCCGACCAAAAGGAGGAGGAGAACCGCCACAAGGATGAAAGACCTATGCCTCATGTGCGGGACCGGTGCATCAGTGTAGGGACAGCTCCGGCGTCTGCCCAGAAATGAAAGGCAGCTTGCGTGCGGGCGGCGCGGGAAGGTTTTCTCAGGCGCCGCGCGCCATCACGGAGTCGATCGCGCTGATCACGCGCGCCCGGTTGGCGTGTTCGCGCTCGTAGTCGCGCACCGCGCCGAGATCGTCGCGCTCGAGCGACGCGAGCCGCGCGATCACCTCCTCGGCCGCGAGCTCGTCGTAGTGGTCGATCGGGCGCGCCGCCGGCGTCTCCGGCGCGGCCGGCGGCCGCGCCGCCCGGGAGGCGCGCTCGACCGCGTCCTCGGCGGCCCGGCGGGCACGGCGCTCGGCCTTCTTCGCGCGCTCGGTCGCCTTGAGGGCCGCCTCCGCCGCCCGGCGCTCCGCCTTCTTGGCGCGCTCGACGGCCCTGGCGGCGGTCTCCTCGGCTTGGCGAGAGCGCTCCTCGGCCGCGGCGAGCCGGTCCTCCTCGCTCGGGGCACCGTCCTCCTCGTCCGCGATGCTCGTGAGGAGGCGCTGAAGCTCGGCGATCTGGTCGCGGCTGAGCGCTGAGGCCTGGCCTGTGCCGGAGCGCCTGACGTGCGGGCTCCAGCGCAGGAACTCCTCCACCTCGCGCTCGTAGCGGTAGCGCTCCTGCGCTCCGCGGACGACCGGATGCAGGCGCAGGTGCTCACCCAGCTTGAGGACGGCCTCGCGGCTCGTGTGCTGGTAGTGGAAGCCGCAGGCCTTGAAGCGGCGGTTGTCGACCCCGCGCCCGTAGCGCAGCTGGTTCATCGCCTCGGGCGGGATCCGCACGCCCGCGCGCCGCAGCACCGCCGCCGCGATCCCCGTCCCCCAGGGCGGCAGCACCGGCGCGTACGGCTTGCCGAGCAGCCCGGCCACCTCGCTCAGCGCGAGCACGCCGTCGCCCGCGACGTTGAAGACGCCCGGCGCGCGCTGCTGGACCGCGTGCTCGAGCGCGTGTACGACGTCGTCCTCGTGGACGAACTGGTAGCGCGGGTCGAAGCCGAGGATCATCGGCACGGCGGGCAGCGAGAACAGGCCGATGTGCGAGGTGCGCACGTCCGGCCCCAGCACGTTGGCGAAGCGCAGCACCGAGACCGTGGCCTCGGGATTGCGCTCGGCGAACTCGCCCAGCGCGGACTCCGCCTCGACGATGTCGCGCTCGATGCCGGTGCGCGGCGGGTGCGGCCGGCTCATCGTCTCGTCGAAGAAGGCCGGGTCGTCCTGCTCGGAGCCGTAGTAGTGGGTCGAGGACTTGAAGACCACCTTGCGCACGGGCGAGTCCGGCCCGCTGCAGGCGGCGAGGATGTTCATCGTCCCGATCACGTTGTTCTCGTGGGCCTTCGACGAGGACGTCGTATTGGAGTCGACCACGAGGCGCGTGTCCACCACCGTGTCGATCTCGGCCGCCTCGACGACGCGCCGCAGCAGCGCATGCTGGGCGCCCACCTTCACGTACTCGGTGCGCTCGAGCTCGACCGAGGGCTCCTCGTTGTCGACGCCTATCACCGCCTCGACCTCGGGAAACGCCTCGAGCGCCTGCGCGAGCCGCCCGCCCCAGTAGGTCGACAGCCCGGTCACGAGTATCCGCCGGGAGTCCATGCTCACCCGAACCAGACCGACCTGCGCGTCGCGAGCATGTCCCAGAGGTTCTCCTGGATGCGCGCCCGGACCTCGTGGGCCACCGTCTGGACGAGCGCCTTGTCCTCGTGCGAGTCGCCCTCGCCGAACTCGATCGGCTCGAGGAAGCGCAGCTTGAACTTGGCGGGCAGGTAGCCGAGCATGCCGGCCAGGCCGAAGTGCGGGAAGGTCGGCGTGATCGGGAAGTAGAGCAGGCCCGTGACCCGCTTCAGCAGGCCGATCTGGGCGAACACCGGGGCCGCCTCCTCCGCCCCGACGACGCACGCGGGCACGATCGGGGTACGGGCGCGCATGGCGGCCTCGACGAAGCCGCCGCGGCCGAAGCGGCGCAGCCGGTAGCGGTCCTTGTAGAGCTTCGCCGTTCCCTTGCGGCCCTCGGGGAACACGAGCACGAGCTGCTCCTCGTCGCTCAGCAGCCGGTGCACGTTGGCCGGGTGCGCGGCGACACAGCCGAGCTTCGGCAGCAGGGCGCTGAAGCCCGGGTAGCCCTTGAAGAAGTGCTCGACTGTGATGTTGAGCGGCCGCGGGTGAGGATGCTCCTCACGGATCGCCTTGGCGAGCATGGCGGCATCCGGCGGCAGCGCACCCGAGTGGTTCGAGACGATCAGCGCGCCGCCCGTCGAGGGCACGTTCTCGATCCCCTCCACCTCGGCGCGGAACCAGTAGCGATAGAAGAACTCGACGAGCGTCTGGTCGAAGAGGCCCTCGATCCGCTCCGAGCGACCCCAGTCGTTCAGCCGGCGCTCGGGTTCGACTCCCGGCAGGTGGTCCTTGAGCTGCTCTGCCGGCACGAGCGACCGGACGCCGGACGTGGGCTCGCGTGGCGAGAGGGGCGTGCGGGTCGACTCAGGCATGGCGCCCGATTCAAGCAGAGGGCCCGATCCGCTCGAGCACCGGTTCCAGTTGCACGCGCAGGCCGTCCCAGTCGCGCGCGCCGATCACCCCGTCGCGCTCGACGAGCTCCTCGTTCCAGGGGTGCACGATCGTCGCCGGCACGATCCCAGCCTCCCGCGCCTTGACGATGTTCACCGGGCTGTCGTCCACCAGCACGTCGATGCCGATCTCGGCGCAGCGCGAGACCTTGTCGAAGGAGCAGTGGAGGTCGTCATAGGGCAGCCCGATGGCGTCGAGCCAGGACTCGGTGGCGGGGTAGGTGCTCATCCGCCGGTGGCTCGTCACATGGATCCAGTGTCCCTGCTCGTGCCATTCGCGGACGGTCTCGACGGCGCCCGGATAGGGGACGCCGGCGGCGATGTTGTCGTCGGAGTGGGTCTCCTCGACGCAGTGGATGACGGCGTCGCGCTCGAGCACGGTGATGCCCCACTCGCGCTGCTCCTCGTAGGGCAGCTCGATGCCGTAGCGCTCCTTCACCACCCGCTGCAGGAGGTCCCAGTACGGGTGGATAGTCGAGTCGATGTCCAGCGCGATCCTCGCCATTTCGCCCTACCCTAGAAAGCCATGGCGCACTTCTCTCTCCCCCCGGCGCCCGCGGGCTACCGCCGCGCCCGCGATGCGGACGCGGAATACGGCACCACGGCGTCACCCGACTGGCGCACGATCGACTGGCCGGCTCACACGCACCAGATCGAGATCGACGGGACGCCGGTCAACTACGTCGATATCGGCGAAGGAGACCGCGAGCCGATCGTGCTCGTGCACGGGCTCGCCGGTCAGTGGCAGAACTGGCTCGAGAACATCCCGCGCCTCGCCCAGGAGCGGCGCGTGGTCGCGCCCGACCTTCCCGGTCACGGCCTGACGCCGATGCCGCGCGACCAGATCACGATCTCGGGCTACGGCCGCTGCGTGAACGCGCTCTGCGAGAAGCTGGACCTCGGCAAAGTCGACATGATCGGCAACTCGATGGGCGGCTTCGTGGCCGCGGAGGTCGCCATCCAGTTCCCGGAGCGAATCGACCAGCTCGTGTTGGTCTCCGCGGCCGGGATCGGCAGCGCCGACGTCGCGAAGATGCCGGTCATGACCGTCGGGCGCGTGATGAGGGCGTTGGCGTCGCACGGCGGGGCGAGCTTCGACCGCTCGATTGCCGCCCGGCCGCGCTCGCGCCACCACTCGCTCGCGCTCGTGGCGCGCTACCCGAGCCGGCTCAAGGCCGACCTCGCCTACGAGGCCTTCTTCAAGGGCGCCGGCAAGCCCGGCTTCCTGGACGCGCTGCGCGCGAACCTCAACTACGACTTCCGCGACCGCCTGCCCGAAATCCGTCAGCCGACGCTGATCGTCTGGGGCGAGAACGACTCGATCATCCCCGTGCGCGACGCGCACGAGTTCGAGCGGCTGATCCCGGACTCGCGCAAGGTCGTGATGCGGGCGACTGGGCACGTCCCGATGGCAGAGCGGCCGTCGACCTTCAACGACCTCGTGCTCCGCTTCCTGGCCGAGACCGGGCGCGCGACCGAGGGCGAGCAGGCCCCCGGGGAGTCTCAGGCCGCCTAGCTGGTGACTCGCGCCGGCCGACGCCGAGCCGACGTGCTTGGCGTACTTGCCGAGCACGCCGCCGTTGTACTTCGCCGCGGGCTGCTCGTAGGCCGCAATCCGCTCGGCGATCTCCTCGTCCGAGAGCTCGGCGTTGAGCTCGCGGGCAGCGACGTCGAAGACGATCGTGTCGCCGTCGCGGACGGCCGCGATCGGGCCGCCATGGCGCGCCTCCGGAGCCACGTGGCCGGCCATGAAGCCGTGCGTGGCGCCGGAGAAGCGGCCGTCGGTGAGCAGCGCGACCGAGTCGCCCAGCCCCTCCCCCACGAGTGCCGCGGTCACATGCAGCATCTCGCGCATGCCCGGGCCGCCGCTCGGCCCCTCGTTGCGGATCACGACGACCTCGCCCGGCTGGATCGACTTGTCGATGACGGCGCGGAAGGCGTCCTCCTCACACTCGAAGACGCGCGCCGGGCCGCGGTGCTCCAGGCGGTCGTGGCCGGACAGCTTCACGACGCAGCCGTCGGGAGCGAGATTCCCGCGCAGGATCGCGAAGCCGCCGTTCGGCTTGAGCGCCGCGTCGGGAGTGCGGACCACGTCCTGGCCCTCGGTCTCCTCGGCCGCCGCCGCCACCTCGCCGATCGTCTGGCCGGTCACGGTCACGGCGTCGCGGTGAAGCAGTCCCGCCTCGTCGAGCCGCCGGATCACGAGCGGAACGCCGCCGGCGCGGTAGAGGTCGGTGGCGACGTAGCGCCCGCCGGGCTTGAGGTCGCAGAGGAGCGGCGTCTGCCAGGCGATCCGGTCGAAGTCCTCGATGTCGAGCGGGACGCCCGCTTCGTGGGCAACCGCGAGCAGGTGCAGGACGAGGTTGGTCGAGCCGCCCGACATCGCCCCAGCGGCGATCGCGTTCTCGAGCGAGTCGCGCGTGATGATGTCGGCGGGCGTGCGGCCCTGCTCGAGCACCTCCATCACGAGCCGGCCGCAGTCCTCGGCGACCTGCCCCTTCTTGCCGTCCTCGGCGGGAACCATCGAGCTGCCCATCGGCGAGATGCCGAGCACCTCGAAGGCCATCGCCATCGTGTTGGCGGTGAACTGGCCGCCGCAGGCGCCGGCGCCCGGGCTCGCGTGGTTCTCGAGGTCGACCAGGTCGGCGTCGCTCAGGTCGCCGGCGGCATGGGCCCCGATGCCCTCGAAGACGTCCTGGATCGTCACGTCCTTGCCGCGCCAGCGCCCGGGTGCGATCGAGCCTCCGTACAGCATCAGGCTCGGCACGTCGCTGAGCCGGGCGAGTGCCATCACACAGCCGGGGATCGTCTTGTCGCAGCCCGACAGCGCGACCAGCGCGTCGAACATGTGCCCGCGCGCGACGAGCTCGATCGAGTCGGCGATCACCTCGCGGCTGACGAGCGAGGAGCGCATGCCCTCCGTCCCCATCGTGATGCCGTCCGAGATCGCGACCGTGTTGAACTCCATCGGCGTGCCGCCGGCGGCCCGCACGCCCTCCTTCACCCGCTCCGCGAGGCGGCGCAGGTGGAAGTTGCACGGCATCGTCTCGGTCCAGGTGTTGGCGATGCCGATGATCGGCCGCTGCAGGGCGTCGTCGTCGAAGCCGATGCCCTTCAGGTACGCGCGCGCCTGGGCTCTATCCGGGCCGTCGAGGATGACCCGGCTGCGCCTGCGGAGATCGCCGCTCACCGGCTCTTCTGCTGAATCTCGGGCCGGCCGCCACGGCGGCGCTCCCACTCGGCGAGTCGCCAGAGGTCGCGGCGCACGCGGGCGGGATCGTGCTGGCGGCCTACGAGGTGCAGGTTCGCGCGCCGGATCACGCGGTCCTCGTCGGAGGTCAGCGCCATCCACTTCGCGAGCACGTCGTCGGAGGCGGGCAGGCGCTGGCGGCCGCCGCCTCCCGTGAGATCCGGAAACTCGACGCAGTATTCGCTGAGGAGCTGCCCGCTGGCCGGGACGTAGGCCACGATCGGCTTGTGCGGGTAGACGAGGTACGCGTAGGCGGGCCCGCCGCTCCTGTCGGCCTCGCGACGCGCGTGGCGCCCCGCGACCCGGATGAAGCCGAGGTCGCGGTACATCGACCACTCCTCGTCGTTAACGCACGAGCGCAGCAGCTCGCGGGCGCGCTGCTCGGCGCGCCGCTCGCGGCCGGGGTCGTAGAGCGACAGCTGCTCGAGGCCGCCCTCGCCGCCGCGCCGGGGCGGCCTCGTCGCCCTGCGCCGCTCGATCGCGTGCAGGATCAGGGGAGCCGACAGAACGAGGGCGATCAGGGCGAGTGCGAGGAGGGCGAAGAGCATCGCTTCGTCGCGGTCAGCCTCCCGAGGCGCGCGGGAAGAAGATCACGCGCTCTGCCTCGATCGGAATGTCGCCGAAGTCCTTGACGAGCTGCGCCTCGCGGCGCCCGCTGCCGGCGTTCGTGGTCGGCACCGCCGCCCACATGCCCTCGTCGAGCTGGCGCCTGAACTCCTCGATGAGGCGCTCCTCGTCCTCCTGCACGCGCGGATCGCCCTCGGCGAGGAGGACCTCACCGTGACCGGGCTTCATGCGCAGGAACTTGATCGGTCTCTCCTCCGGGGCCTGTCCAGGGTCACTCGTTCCGCCGTCGGCGGCGGACTGTCGATTATGGCACGGAGGGGTGCCCGGCTCGCTGTCTCGCGAGGCCGATGGCGTCGACCGGGCCGGCGCCTTCGCCGACGTCGCGCAGGCCGTCGCGCACCGCCTCGGAGGCGATCAGCTTGGCGTTCTCAGCTGCCTCCAGCGGGTCGAGGCCGAGTGCGAGGCCCGCCGCGAGCGCGGACGAATGCGTGCAGCCCGATCCGTGCGCAGCCCCGTCGGGGTGGCGCTCGCCGGGAATCTCGACCAACCGGTCGCCGTCGAAGAAGACGTCGGTGGGCTCCGTGCGGTGGCCTCCGGTGACGACGACCGCCCGCGCGCCGAGCGCGTGGATCGCCCTTGCAAGCGTCGCGGGGTCGGCGTCCTCGTCGCCCGCAAGGATCCTCGCCTCGGGAAGGTTGGGCGTCACGACCGTCACGCGCGGCAGCAGGGTGCTGCGCAGCGCGTCGAGCGCCTCCACGTTGAGCAGCCGGGCGCCGCTCTCGGCGATCATCACGGGGTCGAGGACGACGGGCGCCGCCGGGATCAGGTCGAGCGCGGCGGCGACCGTCTTGATTGTCTCGGCCGTGCCGAGCATGCCGATCTTGACGGCGTCGACGCCGATGTCGGTGGCGACGGCGCGCACCTGCTCCGTGATCGCCTCCGGGGGCAGCGGGTAGACGGCCGTGACGCCGGTCGTGTTCTGGGCTGTGATCGCCGTGATCGCGGTCATGCCATGGACCCCGCAGCGGGCAAACGCCTTCAGGTCGGCCTGAATGCCGGCGCCGCCGCCGGAGTCGGAGCCGGCGATCGAGAGGACGCTCGGGGTGCGATCTGCGTCGGACATCGTTGTGGCGAGGATAGGGACGGCTTTTCGCGGGTTTGTCACTCGCGCGTGCCCACGCGTAACACGGCCCGGCTTAGCGTGACTTCCCGTGCTCGCCGCCGTCAGCACCTTCGCCCTGGAGGGCATCCGCAGTCACGAGGTGACCGTCGAGGTCGATGTCCGCCGCGGCCTCCCGGCGTTCACGCTCGTGGGGCTGCCCGACCGCGCCGTGCGCGAGTCGCGGGAGCGCGTTCGGGCCGCGCTGCTGAACTCGGAGCTCGGATTTCCGCAGCAGCGAATCACCGTGAACCTTGCGCCCGCACACGTGCGCAAGGCGGGGCCCGCCTTCGACCTCGGGATAGCGGTCGGGCTGCTCGTCGCCTGCGGACGTGTGCCGGCCGAGGCGCTTGCGGGCTGCCCGCTCGCCGGTGAGCTGTCCCTCTCGGGGGAGATCCGTCCGATTCGGGGGGCGCTGGCGGCCGCCCTGGGAGCGCGGGCGGCCGGCTACTCGCGGCTCCTCGTGCCGATTGCGAATGCGCCCGAGGCCGCGCTCGTGGACGGGGTGTCGGTGAGCGGCATCCCCTCGCTGGCCCGGCTCGCGGACATGCTGCACGGGCGCTGGGAGCCGGAGCGGGTTTCGCCTGCCCTGCCCGTGCCGCGGCGAGACGACACTGCGCTCGACCTCGCGGACGTCCGCGGCCAGGAGGACGCGAAGCGCGCGAGCGAGATCGCGGCGGCGGGTGGCCACAACCTGCTGATGGTCGGGCCGCCCGGCGCCGGGAAGACGATGCTCGCCCGCCGGCTGCCGGGGATCCTGCCGCCGCCCACCTTCGAAGAGGCGCTCGAGATCACCCAGGTCCACAGCGTGGCCGGCATCGGGAGCGGCACGCTGGCGGCGGAGCGGCCCTTTCGCGCACCGCACCACACGATCTCGCCGCAGGGCCTCGTCGGCGGAGGGGCACGCCCGATGCCGGGCGAGATCACGCTCGCCCACCGCGGCGTCCTGTTCCTCGACGAGCTGCCCGAGTTCAGCCGCATGGCGGTCGACGCGCTGCGGCAGCCGCTCGAGGAGGGACGCGTCGAGGTGATGCGCGGCCAGCGCACGCTCGAGTTCCCGGCCAACGCGATCGTCGTGGCTGCCTGCAACCGCTGTCCCTGCGCGCGACCCGCGGACCGCTGCGACTGCGAGCCGGGCCAGCTCGCCCGCTACCGGCGCCGTCTGAGTGGCCCGCTCGTCGACCGCATCGACCTGGTCTGCCAGGTGGAGCGCGTGGCGGCGGTGGAGCTCGTCGGCGCCACTGGCGGACGCTCGGTCCGCTCCGCCGACGTGCTCGCGCGCGTGGTGGCCGCCCGGGAGCGCCAGCGGGAGCGCCTGCGCGGGACGAGCGCGCTCTGCAACGGCGACATGGACGGCCGTCTCACGCGTGCCCAGGTGCCGCTCGACGGTGAGCTCGCCACGCGGCTCCTCGCCGTCCGGAGCCGCATCGATCTGAGCGGGCGCGGGCACGACCGCGTGCTGCGGGTCGCGCGCACCATTGCCGACCTCGACGGACGTGACGCTGTTGCGCCCAGCGACCTCGACGAAGCGCTCGCATACCGGGTGGACAGCTGGGAGGCGCTCGCCGCGTGATCGACGCCTGCGACCCCTGCCTGCGGCGGAGCTTCCTGATCGCCCACCTGGCGCCGCGCATCGCGGGACTGCTGACGCGGCGCCGCGATCGGCGCGTGCCCGGCCTGCTCGCCCTGCCCGACGACGAGCTGCTCGCGGTCGCCGCGGGCAGGCGCGTCGGTGAGGCGCTCGCGTTCCTCGAGGCCTTCGACGCCGAGCTCGAGCGCGAGCGCCTCTCGGGTTCCGGCTCCGTCGCCGTCTGCCGGCACGCGCGGTCGTATCCGTCGCTCCTTGGCGAGCTGGACGACCCGCCGGCCGTGCTGTTCGGCGCGGGCCGAGCGGAGGCGCTCGATGCACTGCGCGAGGAGCCGGCCGTCGCGGTGGTCGGCACGCGCCGGGCGAGCCCCTACGGCGCCGAGGTGGCCTACTCACTGGGCCGCGGCCTCGGCGCCTCCGGAGTGCCGGTCGTCAGCGGGCTGGCGCTCGGCATCGACGCCACCGCCCACCGCGGCTGCCTCGACGGGGACGGCCTGCCGCTCGCGGTCCTCGCCTGCGGGCCCGACGTCGTATATCCCCGGCGTCACCGGACGCTGCACGCGAAGGTGCGCGAGGCCGGCATCGTCCTGTCGGAGCTCCCGCCCGGCACCGAGCCGTTCCTATGGGCGTTCCCGGCCCGCAACCGCATCATGGCCGGCCTCGCCCGCATGACGGTCGTGGTGGAGGCGGCCCAGCCGAGCGGCAGCCTCATCACCTCGGACTTCGCGCGCGACCTGGGCCGCTCGGTCGCCGCGGTGCCGGGCCGGGTGACGTCGCGCTACGCCCACGGCACCAATGCGCTGCTCCGCGACGGCGCCGTGCCGATCACCGGCACCGAGGACGTGCTCGACGAGCTCTTCGGCGTGGACGTCCGCCGCCTACCCGACAAGGTGCGCCCGGCTCCGACCCCCGAGGACCCCGTCCTGCGAGCGGTCCTCGACGCGGCCGAGCAGAGCTCCTCGATCGACGCGATAGCCGCCACGACCGGCACGAGCGCGGCGCAGGTCCGGGCGGCGCTCGGCCGCCTCGAGGTGGACGGCCACCTGGTGCGCCGCGCGCTGGGCGGCTGGGAGAGGAGGGCGTGATGAGGGCCGACAAGGCTCGCTCCGACCCCCGCCGGGCGCTCGGCGCCGCGGGCGAGGAACTCGCAGCACGGCATCTCGAGGCCCGCGGGCTCGAGATCGTCGACCGCAACTTCCGCACCCGCTGTGGCGAGCTCGACCTGGTGGCACGTGACGAGCGCTATCTCGTCTTCTGCGAGGTCAAGACCCGGATCGTGCGGGCCGCGCCGGGCCCGCTCGGGCCGCTGGCCGCCATCGGGGCCAGGAAGCAGCAGCGCGTACGGGCGATGGCGCGCGAGTGGCTGAGCGGCGCCCACGACCGCCTCGGGCCCACCTCCCCGCCGGAGATCCGCTTCGACGCCGTCGGCATCAGCCTCGACCCGGCCGGACGCCTGATCGAGCTCGAGCACCTGGAGGGCGCCTTTTGAGACCCGCCCCGACGCCCAATCGCGACCAAACGCGACCTGCGGGGCGGCGTGGCTGGAGCGGCGCTAGCCCTCGAGCGCCAGCTGCGTGTACGCGATCGACTGGAAGGACATCCGGTGCAGCGGCGAGACGCCCATGGCCGCGATCGCCGCCCGGTGCTCCGGGGTCGAGTAGCCGACGTTCGTCTCGAAGTCCCACCCGGGGTGGCGCTCGGCCGCGCGGCGCATGTAGCGGTCGCGGCTGACCTTGGCGAGCACCGAGGCGGCGGCGATGGCGGCGCTGCGGCAGTCGCCGTCGATGACGGCGCGCTGCTCGAACTCGAAGGCAGGCACGTTGAAGCCGTCCACGAGGCAGACCGTGCCGGGCCGGGCCACGCCCAGCAGGGCGGTCCGGAGCGCCTCGAGGTTGGTCTTGTGGAGGCCGCGTGCGTCGATGCCGCGCACGCAGCGCGACACGATCAGCGAGCGTGCGGCCGCGCGCATCACGATCGGATAGAGCTCCTCGCGGCCCTCCGCGGTGTGCTGCTTCGAGTCGTTCAGCTTGGAGAGGGCGCGCCGGTCCGACAGCGTCAGCCGTTCGAGGTCGAATAGCACCGCCGCGGCGACGAGCGGCCCGGCGAGCGAGCCCCGGCCCGCCTCGTCAGCGCCGGCGACGTAGCGGCAGCCCAGCTCGCGGTCGAATGCGAAGAGCCGCCGGCCCGTGGCCGTGCGGCGCTTGGCCCGGGCCCGGCGGCGGGCGGCCTTGGCGCCGTTCTGCGCCACGGCCTGGGCATCGCCGCTCGCCGTGACACCGGTCCCATCGGCCACCAGCGAGCCGGAGGCCTCCGGCGGATCGGTCGGCGTGTCGGAAGGCTCCGTGGTCCCCACGATCGCGGCCGATCATAGGACCGCCCACGGCGGAACGGCTGACAGCGGCTGCCGGAGAGACGCTCGAGCGCCGCCCGGAGACCCTGCCGAGGGTCTAGAGGAAGCCGATCCGGTTCGGCGGCCAGTACGTCATGAAGGCCTTGCCGATCATCCACTTCTTGGGCACCGGGCCCCATTCACGGCTGTCCGCGGATGCGCCGCGGTTGTCGCCCATCATGAAGTAGTGGTCCTCCGGGATCGTGATCTCGCCCGGCAGGTTGCAGATCCCGCATTCGGAGTCGAGCTCCGCGAACGACTCCTCCTGGCGGCGTCCATTGATGTAGACGGCGCCGTCGATCACCTTGAGGCGGTCACCCGGCAGGCCGACGACCCGCTTGATGAAGTTGGTATCGGAGCGCTCGGGCGTGGGCTCGGGGCAGGCCGTGTCGCCGGGGTGCTGAACGCCGCAGCTGTTCGTGTCCGCGCCGGCCGGCGGCTTGAAGACGACGATGTCGCCGCGGTCCGGATCGCTGAAGCGGAAGCTCACCCGGTCCACGAGAACGCGCTGGCCGATCTCGAGCGTGGGCACCATCGATTCGCTCGGGATCCGGAACGGCTTGACGAGAAAGGCCTGAATCCCGAGCGCCAGGCCGAGCGCGACGGCCACGATCGTGACCAGCTCGATCAGTGAGCTGCGGGTGCTCTTCTCCTTGCTGCGCGCCACCCTGAGCCTGACCGGGCTTCCGGAGCCGCCCTACGACCTGTCGTCGCCGGGCTGAGCCTCGCTGTCGTCGTCAGCCTGTGCGTCAGCGCTCGGCTCACCCTCGGGGGCGGCCTCATCGCCGGCCTCGGCCTGGGCGTCGTCCGTGGCCTGGGCCTCCGCCTGAGCCTCGGCATCCGCGTTCGGCTGTGCCTCGGCGTCCGCAGCCTCGCTGTCAGCGTCCGCCTCATCCGTCGCGGCCCCGGCATCCGCGCCCGCATCGGGCGCCGCGTCACCCGCTGCAGCGCCCTCGCTGGCCGCCTCGGCCTCGGCGGCCTCCGCCTCCTCGGCGGCGACCTGGTCGGCGAGCTCCTCCTCGCCCGGCCGCGGTGCCTCGTCCGGCGGCATCGCTCCGGCCTGGGTCTCCTCGACCTCTCCGGTCCAGCGCCGCTCGCGGACGCGCGACGCGCGGCCGACGCGGTCGCGGAGGTAGTAGAGCTTGGCGCGGCGGACATCGCCGCGGGCAGCCACCTCGATGCGCTCGATCTTCGGCGAGTGCAGCGGGAACGTGCGCTCCACGCCGACGCCGAACGACTGCTTGCGCACCGTGAAGGTCTCGCGCGCGCCGGTGCCCTGGCGCTTGATCACGATGCCCTCGAAGACCTGCGTGCGGCGCCGCTGGCCTTCGACCACCTGGAAGTGGACGCGGACACGGTCGCCCGCCTGGAAGGCGGGGACGCGACGCAGCTGAGCGCGCTCGATGCTGTCGATGAGTCCGGGCATGAATGAGTGTGGTCCGTCGCTTCGGTCAACGTCGGGAGGCACAAGAAAGCGCGACCTCCCGGGAGCCGTCGCGCGTGACGCGCAATGGTAGCGATTCTTCCGCGGATCTCAGGCGGGCGTATCGGGCCCTGCGCGCTCGCGGCTGCGCTCGAGACGCCACTCCCGTACCCGCGCGTGGTCCCCCGACAGGAGGACGTCCGGGACGGTGTGCCCGTGCCAATCGAACGGCCGCGTGTAGTGCGGATATTCGGGGGCGCCCTCGAGCGCCTCGCTGAACGACTCCTCGACGGCGCTCTCCTCGTGCCCGAGCGCGCCGGGCAGCTTTCTGATGACTGCGTCGCAGACCACCATCGCCGCCAGCTCACCGCCAGACAGGACATACGGGCCGATCGACGCCACGTCGCTGGCGAGCTGCTCGTGCACGCGCTCGTCGAAGCCCTCGTAGCGCCCGCAGAGCAGCGTCAGCGCCGGCTCCGCGGCGAGCTCGGTCGCGAGCGCGTCGTCGAACTGGCGGCCGCCGGGGGCGAGCGCGACGACGCGCCGCTGCTCCCGCAGCTCGAGCGGATCGACGTCGTAGCGCGCCCGCAGAGCGGCCTCCACCACGTCGACTCGGATGACCATCCCGGCGCCGCCGCCGTATGGCGTGTCGTCTACCTGGCCGGCCTTGAGCGGCGTAGTCGCGCGCAGGTCGACGAACGACAGCTCGTGCCCCAGCGCAAGCGCATTCGTGACGTGACGCTGGCTCTTGAACCAGTCAAACCACTGCGGGAAGAGCGTGACCACGTCGACGTTCACCCGAGGAACCCCCGGTTCACGCGAATCTCGCGGGCATCCAGGTCGATGCTCTCGATCGCGTCGGACACGAGCGGGACGAGCGTGCCGTCCTCGAGCTCGAGCAGGCTGCACGAGGGTCCGTCGACCACCCGCGCCACCGGGCCGAGGCCGGCCACGCTGCAGCGCGCCAGGTCGGAGGCGAGCCACTCGTCGGCCGCCAGCTCGTCCTCGATCAGCATCGTCTCGCCGCGCAGCGGCCGCGGGTCCTCCAACCCGGAGAGGCGGATCAATGGGCGCTCGTCGGTTCCGGCGCGCCGCTCGACGACTCGCTCAGTCGAGCCGACGAGCACCTCCGCCCCCTCCGGCAGCGGATGACGCGGGCCGTCCACGTAGAAGCTGCCATCGAGGCCGTGCGGCTTGCCCACCCGCCCGGCCGTGACGCGCGTCAATCGACGACGTCGACCAGTACGCGGGTTCCCTGGCGCACCGCGGACGCCTTGATCACGGTCCGCAGCGCCGCGACGGTCCGGCCGCCGCGACCGATCACCTTTCCGGCGTCGTCCTCCGCGACGTGCAGCTCGAGCACGACGGTGCCGTCGGGCTCTTCGAAGGACTCGACGCTCACCTCGTCCGGACTGTCGACGAGCGACCGGGCGAGATAGGTGAGAAGCTCGTCCACCTACTCCGAGGTGGACTCGTCGCCGCTCTCGGCGGCGGGGGCTGCTTCGGCTGGTGCCGCCTCGGCCTCCGCGTCAGCCGGCGCGGGCTCAGCCTCTGCGGGCGCTGCGTCGGCCTCGGCCGGCGCGACGTCCGCGTCCCCGGCCGGAGCGGCCTCCTCCGCAGCGGTCTCCTCGACCTGCGACGGCGGCGTGGCCGGCTCCATCGATACGGGCGCGGCAGTGGCCGGGCTCGCGGCCGCCACGGCGGCGGAGGTCTTGGGGTCGGCGGTGAAACCCTTCGCCTGTGCCTTCATCAGCTGCTTGACGGTGCCGGTCGGCTGCGCCCCGCGAGCGACCCAATGCTGGAAGCGCTCCTCGTCGATCCGGATCGTCGAGGGCTCGGTCTGCGGGTTGTAGTGGCCGATCGTCTCGATGAAGCGGCCGTCGCGCGGCGAGCGCTGGTCGGCGACGACCACACGCCAGATCGGATTCTTCTTGCTCCCCACGCGGGTGAGGCGAACTCGTACGGACATAGGCCGGAAGAGGTTAGCGACCGCCGGCGAGTTGCTGCAGGTTCGGCATCCGGCCCTTCGCGATCTGCTTCATGAGCTTCTTCATCTGGCCGAACTGCTTGACGAGGTGCGACACCGCCTGCACCGACGTCCCGGAGCCGCGCGCGATCCGGCGCCGCCGCGAGCCGTCGATGATCGTCGGATTGGCGCGTTCCTCGGGCGTCATCGAGCGGATGATCGCCTCCAGCCGGTCCAGTTCCTTCTCGTCGACGTTCAGCCCACCCAGCTGCTGGCCCACGCCCGGCATCATCTTCAGCAGCGAGCCGAGCGGCCCCATCTTGCGGACCTGCTGCATCTGCTCGAGGAAGTCATCGAGCGTGAACTGCTCCTTGCGGATCTTCTTCTCGAGCTCCTGCGCCTGGCGCTCGTCCATCTGGCGCTCGGCCTTCTCGACGAGCGTCATCACGTCGCCCATGCCGAGGATCCGCTGCGCCATGCGGTCCGGATGGAAGCGCTCGAAGTCGCCGAGCTTCTCGCCCGTCGAGGCGTACAGGATCGGCTTGCCCGTGACCGCCTTGACCGAGAGCGCCGCGCCCCCGCGGGCGTCGCCGTCCAGCTTGGTGAGGACGACGCCGTCGAAGTTCGCTGTCTCGGCGAACTGCTCGGCCACGTTCACCGCGTCCTGACCGGTCATGGCGTCGACGACGAGCAGCACGTTGTGCGGCTTCGTCCGCTTCTTGACGTCGGCGAGCTCCTTCATGAGCTCCTGGTCGATGTGGAGCCGGCCGCTCGTGTCGATGATGAGCGCGTCGCGACGATCCTGCTTGGCCTGGTCGAGCGCCCACTCCGCGATGTCGACCGGATTGCGGCCGGTGCCCTGCTCGTAGACGGTGGCGCCCGCCTGGGCACCGACCTTGACGAGCTGGTCGACCGCGGCGGGCCGGTAGACGTCGCAGGCGGCGACGGCCACGTCCATGCCGTGCTCCTCACGCAGGTGGCGAGCGAGCTTGCCGCAGGCGGTCGTCTTGCCCGAGCCCTGCAGGCCCGCCATCAGGATCACCGTTGGCCCCGGCCGCGCCAGCGCGAGGTCGCGCCCCGAGCCGCCCATCAGCTCGGTCAGCTCCTCGGAGACGATCTTCACGACCTGCTGGCCGGGGTTCAGCGAGTCGAGCACATCCTGGCCGAGCGCCCGCTCCTTGACCGCCTGCGTGAACTGCTTGACGACCTTGAAGTTGACGTCCGCCTCGAGCAGCGCGAGGCGCACCTGGCGCATCGCCTTGTTGACATCCTCCTCGGTCAGCTGACCGCGCGAGCGGACGTCGCCGAGCGCAGCTTGGAGCCGGTCTGAGAGGGCATCGAACATGAACGAAAGAGGCTAGCTGGCTACCGCGGCGTGGGCGGACCGGGCGGTCCCGGTGGCGCTGCGGGCGGCGTCCCTGAGCCGGGGTCCGGCTTCGGGATCACCGAGCCGATGTTGGCGAGCGCCTGCGTCACCTCGCTCGGGATGATCCAGACCTTGTTCGACTCGCCCTGGGCGATCTGCGGCAGCGTCTGCAGGTACTGGTAGGCGAGCAGCTTCGGGTCGGCATCGCCGCGGTGGATGGCGTCGAAGACCTGCTCGATCGCCTTGGACTGACCCTCGGCGTGCAGGATCTCCGACTGCTTCTGGCCCTCGGCGCGCAGGATCGAGGACTGCTTCTCACCCTCGGCCGTGAGGATCTGCGACTGCTTGACGCCCTCGGCCGTCAGGATCGCCGCGCGCTTGTCGCGCTCGGCGCGCATCTGCTTCTCCATCGCCTCCTGGATCGTCACCGGCGGGTCGATCGCCTTCAACTCGACGCGGTTGACGCGGATGCCCCAGCGCCCGGTCGCCTCATCCAGCACCACACGCAGAGCGGTGTTGATGGTGTCGCGCGAGGTGAGCGTGTCCTCGAGCGTCATGCCGCCGGCCACGTTGCGCAGCGTGGTTACGGTGAGCTGCTCGATGGCGACGATGTAGTCGGCGATCTCGTAGGTGGCGGCCTTCGGGTCGGTCACCTGGAAGTAGATGACCGAGTCGATCGACACCGTGAGGTTGTCCTCGGTGATCACCGGCTGCGGCGGGAACGAGACCACCGTCTCGCGTAGGTCGAGCAGCGGCTTCACGCGATCGACGTACGGCACGATGAGCGCGAGCCCGGCGTCCAGCGTGCGGTGGTAGCGGCCAAGCCGCTCCACGATCCCGGCGCGCGCCTGGGGCACGATCCGGATTCCGCGCGAGAGCGTGAAGAGCACGACCACGGCGATGACGATGAGCACGATCAGGGCAGCCATGAGGCGCTTCGTTCCTCCTATTCGGCGACCAGCGCCGTGGCGCCGTCGATCTTCAGTACTTCCACGCGGGCGCCCGGTTCGAACGCCTCGTCGTCATCGTACGACCGGGCCGACCACACCTCGCCCGCCAGCTTGACCTGCCCGCCGTCACGGTCCACCCGCTCGAGCACCACGGCGGGCCGGCCGATCAGCGCGGCGGTCCCGGTCCGCAGCTGGCCCGGCGTGCGCAGGTGACGCCTGGCGACCGGCCGCAGCACGAGCAGCGACGCGAGCGACACCGCGATGAACACGATCCACTGGACGGCGAGGCCGCCACCGGCGAGCGCGACGATTGCGGCCGTGACGGCTGCGATCGCGATCGGGCCGAGGAAGAAGCCGAGCGTCGCGATCTCACCGACCGCGAGCACCCCAGCGGCGATCATCCACCAGACCCATTCGTCCATCTACTCCCCGATCCTAGGGACGAGGCTGACCCGCCGCCACCGGGTCCAGCTCGCTCACGCCCCGGATAGGCGTCCGCAGCAGAGCGCGGGCGCGGGTCGAGTCGAGCACGCAGCGTGGCGCCCGCTCGAGCCCGGAGTCGGCGATCCGCCCGCGCCGCAGACTGTTGAGCGGCAGGCCGTGCGCCGTGGCGATCCTGCGGGCGAGCTCGTAGCGGCTGACCGCCTCCGGCCCGGCGACGTGCAGAAGGCCCGTCTCAGAGCGCCCCGACAGCTCGACGAGCGCCGCCGCGAGGTCATCGACCAGCACGGGCGAGCGCCACTCGTCCTCGAAGAAGACGATCTCCGACTCGCCGCGCGCCGCGGCCAGCACGGTCCGCTCCTGTGTCCCCGGCTCGGGACCGCCGACCATCAGCGAGGTCCTCACGACGAGCGCATCCGGATGGGCGCCGAGCACCTCGCGCTCCGCCTCGAGCTTCGAGCGTCCGTACTCCCCGACGGGGTTGGGCTCGTCCGCCTCGCTGTAGGGGCGCGTGGCGCTCCCGTCGAAGACGAGGTCGGTCGAGACGTGCACGAGCCGCGTTCCGGCGCGCGCCGCCGCCGCGGCCACGTTTGCGGAGCCGGTCACGTTCGTGCTCCAAGCGCCGGCGCCCTCCTGGCGGTAGGCCGTGTGGATCACCGCGGCCGGCCGAACACGCGCGAACAGGTCAGCGACCGCCTCGTCGTCGCGAACGTCGAGCTTCAGCCACTCGAGCGCCGGTGCGGCGGGAGCGGCCGAGGTCAGCCTGGTGGCGATCACGGGCGGCTCCGAGCTCCCCAGCAGCGCGCGGCCCAGGTAGCCGCTTGCGCCGGTCACGAGGAGCGGCCCGCTCATGCCTCGTTCAGCGCGCGCTCCACGTCGGCGAGCAGGTCTGGCGTGTCCTCGCAGCCGGCCGAGAGGCGGATGAAGCCGGGTGGGACGTCGTCGCCGCCCCAGCGCGCGCGCCGCTCGGCTGTCGTGTGCACCACGCCGAAGCTCGTGGCATCGAAGATCAGCTCCGCCGCCGCCAGGAAGCGCTCGGCACGCTCCTCGCTGCCGAGGTCGAACGAGATGACCATCCCGTAGCCGCGCATCTGGCGCCGCGCCACCTCGTGCCCCGGGTCGCCGCTGAGCCCGGGGTAGCGCACCGATACGACGTCGTCACGCGCCGCCAACAGCCGGGCGATCGCGAGCGCGTTGTCGCAGCTGCGCTCGAGCCGCAGCGCGAGCGTCGCGAGCGAGCGGTGGCCGAGCCACGCCTCGAACGGGCCAGGGAGGGCGCCCGCGTCGCGGCGCCAGTCGCTCATGCGCCCGGCCAGTTCCTCGTCGCGAGTGCTCACGTAGCCGAGCATGAGATCTCCGTGACCGCTGATCTGCTTGGTGGCGCTCGTGAGCGTGACGTCGGCGCCGAGATCGAGCGGGCGCTGGAGGAGCGGGCCCGCGGTGGTGTTGTCGACGATCGTCCGCGCGCCGGCAGCGCGCGCGGCCTCGGACAGCTCCGCGATGTCGTACACCTCGAGCTTGGGGTTCGAGGGACTCTCGAGCCAGAGCAGCGCTGCCCCGTCCACGGCCGCCGCAAGCTCTTCCGGCGGAGCGAGCCGCAGCTCGATGCCCCGTGGCTCCAGATGCGTTTCCGCGAGGCGCCGGACGCCGTGATAGCAGCTGTCGTCCATGGCGATCGCATCGCCCGGCTTCGTCAGCGTCAGCAGGAGCGCGGCCGCCGCCGCCATCCCCGACGCGAACAGGACGGCGCGCGCCTCCTCGAGCTCGCCGAGCGCAGCCTCGAAGCGGGCCCAGGTCGGGTTCCCATAGCGGGTGTAGCTGTACGGGACGTCGTGAGGATCGCCGCTGAAGTGGAAGGGCCCGGCGAAGACCGGCCCCGGCAGGAACGGCTCTCCCTGAGCCGGCTCGGGCAGACCGGCCTTCAGGACCCGCGTCCCGTCCCCTCGAGCTCCGCTCACGGCTCGAGTATCGCCCGCGCGAAGTCGTCGGGGTCGAACGGCCGCAGGTCCTCGAGCGCCTCGCCTATGCCGATCAGCTTTACCGGCACGCCGAGCTCCTGCGCGATCGCGAGCGCGATGCCGCCCTTTGCGGTGCCGTCGAGCTTGGTGAGCACGATGCCGGTCACGTCGACGGCCTCGCGAAACAGCATCGCCTGGCGCAGCCCGTTCTGGCCCGTGGTGGCGTCGATCGTGAGCAGCGTCTCGTGCGGCGCCCCCGGCGCCTGGGCCGCGATGACCTTGCGTACCTTGCGCAGCTCGTCCATCAGGTGCTGCTGGGTGTGAAGGCGCCCGGCGGTGTCGCAGATGACGACGTCGTGGCCGCGCGCCTTGGCCGCCTCGATCGCGTCGTACATGACGGCGCCCGGATCCGATCCCGACTCGCCGCGGACGAGCTCGCAGCCGGCGCGCTCCGCCCACAGCGCGAGCTGCTCCGCCGCTGCCGCCCGGAAGGTGTCCCCCGCGGCCAGCAGCACCGAGCGGCCGAGCTCCTGCTGGAGGTGCCAGGCGATCTTGCCGATCGTGGTCGTCTTGCCGCTGCCGTTCACGCCCACCACGAGGATCACGGTCGGCGCGTGGGTCAGGTCGATCGTGTCGCCATCGACGCGCGCCGTATCCGCGAGCAGCTCGCGCAGGCGCCGCGACAGGTCCTCCCCGCCCTGCAGCTCGCCGCTGTCCGCCTCGAGCTCGAGCCGCTCCACGATCTTGGCCGTCGTGGGGGCGCCGACGTCGGCGTAGATGAGCGTCTCCTCGAGATGCTCGAAGGCCTCGTCGTCGAGCGACTGGAAGACGGTCGCCTGGAGCTCCGCGCCGAGCGCCTCGCGCGTCTTCGACATGTTGTCGCGCAGGCGCCGGAAGAAGCCGCGCCGCTCCGGCTCCCCGTCCGCCTCGGGTGCGGGCGGCGGCGCATCCTCGCCGGTCAGGAACAGGTCATGCCAGGTGCGGGCCATCGGCCCGCGAGCATAGACGCGGCCGGGCGGCCGTCGCACTTGACACGAACGGTGCCCCGGGGGAGGCTCGTTGCAGGGGATCCGTCCGCAACCGAGGAGGCGTCAAGTGCGCAGAGTCAAGCTGATCATCGGAGCGGTTTTACTTCTCGGCGTCCCCGTGACCCTCGCGGCCGCCCAGTCGTCCGTCCCGACCGTGGCGGTGAGCGCGTCGGGCGGGAACGTCGTGCTGGATCCCTCCGGACCGATCGGAGCGGGTCCCACGCGCTTCACGTTCGACGGGCGGGGCGAGTTCAACCTCGCCACGTTGCGGGCAGGCGTGACCGTCGATGAGCTGCGCCAGTCCCTATCCAACCCCCGCTCCGTGAGGGCGCTCGGCCAGGTGTTCCTCGAGGCGACGGCGGCACCCGGGAAGCCGGTCACCGTCGATCTACGGCCGAACACCACGTATGTCGCGGCCGTGGGCCAGGGCAGGTCAACGGCGCTCACGTCCTTCACGACCGGCGCACCGAACGGCGCGCAGGCACCGAGGCCCGACGGGCGGATCCGCATGGTCGACTACGGGTTCAAGGGCCCGAAGACTTTGCCCCGCAACGGTCGCATCCGGGTCGAGAACGTTGGGACCGCCCTCCACTTCGCGATCGCGTTCCCGCTCCGTCCGGGCGTGAGCGGACGCCAGGTCGGCCGCGCCTTCCGCGGCACGAACGAGCGGGCCCTCGGGCGTGTGGTCGCGGGCGAGCCCGTCGACGTTCAGGGGCTGATCAGCCCGGGCTCGACCAACGACAACGAGGTCAGCTTCGGTCGTCGTGGGCGCTACGCGATGGTGTGCTTCTTCAGCGAGCACAACAAGCTCGGGATGTACCGGATCTACCGCGTGCGCTGAGGCCTAGGCGGCCGCTTCGTCCGCTGCCGGCGCCTCGTGCTCCGGCAGCGGCCGGCCGGACAGCTTGCGCGATACGACGCGTGAGATGCCGTCGCCGCCCATACTCACGCCGTAGAGGGTGTCGGCGGCGTCCATCGTGCGCTTCTGGTGCGTGACGACGATGAACTGGGCGCGGTCCGAGTAGCGCTTGACGAGCTGGAGGAAGCGGTCGATGTTGATGTCGTCGAGCGCCGCCTCGACCTCGTCGAGGATGTAGAACGGGCACGGCCGCGCCAAGAAGACGGCGAACATGAACGCGAGCGCGACGAGTGACTTCTCGCCGCCGGACAGGAGCGACAGCCGCTTCGTCGACTTGCCGGGTGGCGTGACCTCGATCTCGACGCCCGCCTCGGGCTGCTCGTCCTCGTCGGGCTCGGGCTCCTCGGCCTCGGGCGCCTCCGCCCCCGCGGCGCCGGGCACGGCCTCGCCACCGACCACGGGCCGCGGTCCCGCCTCGGCCTGCACGAGCCGCAGGCGGCCGCGACCGCCGGGGAAGAGGTGCTCGACCACGTCCTCGAAGTTCTTCGCCGCGGCCTCGAAGGTCTGCTCGAACGCCTCGCGGATGCGGCGGTCGGTCTCCTTGATGAGGCCCTCGAGCTCGGCCAGCGCGGTCTCGAGATCGCCGCGCTGCGCCTCGAGCTCCTCGACGTGCGCGACCGCCTCCTCGTACTCCTGCTTGGCGAGTGGGTTGACGGGCCCGAGCTGCTCACGCCGGCGCTGCAGGCGCTCGACCCGGGCGAGCAGCGCCTCGCGCTCCTCGGCGGGCAGCGGCTCGGCGGCGGGCTCGGCCGGCAGCCCTAGCCGCTCCACAAGCTCCCTCAGCTCGCGCTCGGCGTCGGCGGCGCCGTCGCGGACCTGCTGCGCGCCGACCTCCGCCGCCGTGACCGCGTCGCTCGCTCGCTTGAGCCGGCCCTGCAGCTCCGCCTCCTCCTGCGCGCACGTCTTGAGCGCGGCGGCGGTTTCGTCGCCGGCCGCTGCGCCGGAGTCGAGTTCGGCCTGGATGGCGTCGCGCGCCGCGACCAGCGCGTCGCGGCCGCGCTCGAGGGCCGCGGCGGCACGCTCGGCGTCGTCGCCCAAGGCAAGGTCGCGCTCCGCGCCGCTCCGCAGCGCCGCCAGCGCCCGGGCACGCTCCTCGCGCTCGCGCGCGATCCGCTCGGCGAGCCGCTGCTCGGCGCGCAGGTCGCCGGTGAGCTCGGCCCGGCGCACGGCCTGGGGGCCGTCGTCGGGCGCCTCGCGTCGGCGGGCGATGATCCATTCCGCGCGATTCGCGTTCTCCTGCGCGTCGGCGAGCTCGCGCAATGCGCCGCGGAGTGCGTTCTCGGCCTCCTCGCGCGCGCCGTCCGCCTCGGCCACCGCCGCGCCGGCCCGTTCCAGCTCAGCCTGGGTGGCGGCCTCTTCGCCGGCGGCCCGCTCCGACGCCGCGACCAGCTCGTCGCGGCGCGCGAGCTCCTCGAGCAGCCGCTCCGAGCCGCCGGCGGGCACCTGCGAGAGCTCGCCGCTGCGGGCGTCGAAGAGGCGGCCAGAGCGGGTGACGGCCACGCCCGCGAAGTCCTCGCCAAGGCGGTCGAGCGCGTCGACGACAAAAACGCCGTCGAGCAGCCGCGCGGCGAGCGCCGCGACCTTGGGCTCCGGCCGGACCCGGCTCGCGAGCGGCTCAGCGCCGGCTGGCATGCCGCGAGTGGCTTTTTCCGCCACGTATAGAGACGGAATCGTCCACTCGCTGCCGAGCAGCGCGCTCGCCCCGTCACGGCCCGCCGAGTCGAGCAGGCGCTCGCCGGCCGCGAGGTCCGAAACCACGCCGGCTGTCAGGCGCGGGCCGAGCACCGCCGCGAGAGCGAGCTCGTAGCCCGGCTCGACATGGAGGCTCTCGGCAAGCGGGCGGGCGTCGCCCGGCGCGCTTGCCGCGCCACGCACGAACTGGTTGACGGCCGCCAACTCCGATCCCACGCGGGCCGCGGCAGCCCGAGCCGCCTCGGCGGCCCGTTCGGCGTCGCGCCGCGCCGAGCGCGCGGCGGCGGCCGTCTCCTCGGCCTCGGCCAGGGCGGTGCGGCGGCCGGCGGCGGCCTCGTCGAGCGTCCCGACCTGCGCGCGCGCCGCCCCGAGCTCTTCCTCGCAAGCCGGCCAGCTCGCGCTCGAGCCGCTCCGCCCGGCCGGCGTCCAGCTCCGCGAGCTCACTTTCGATGGCGGCGATCCGCTGCTCGGGGCCGTCCTCGCGCGCGGCCAGCTCCGCGTCCGCGGCTGCCTGCTGTTCGAGCAGCTCGAGCTGGCGCAGCCTGCGCTCGCGCCGCTCGCCGGCCGCGACGGCCTGCTCGCGCACGCGCTCCAGCCGCATCGCCACCCGGTCGGCCGCCGAGCGGGCCGCGTACAGCCGCGACTGCAACTGCTCGCGTGCCCGCGACTGCGTCGCGAAGGCCTCTTCGGCCTCCTCTCGCCTGCGCGCCACATCGGCGAGAAGCCGCTCGGCCTCGTCCCGCTCCGCGCGCGCCGCCGTGGCGCGCTCCTCGGCCTCCGCGAGCGCTGCCCGGGCGGCACGCCAGGAGTCCTGCGCGAGCGTGTAGCGCGCCTCGAGCGTCTGCCGCTCGAGCCGCTCGTGCAGCTCGGCGGCCTCGGCCTGGCGCTTCAGCGGCCGCAGCCGCGAACGCGCCTCGCGCTCGACGTCGAGCGCACGCGACAGGTTCTCCTCGGTGCGCTCGAGCTTCAGCTGCGCGCGCCGGCGGCGCTTGCGGTGCTTTCCGAGGCCCGCCGCCTCCTCGATCAGGAGGCGCCGCTCGCGCGGGCGCGACATCACGATCTGCTCGACCTTGCCCTGCGAGACGACCGAGTGCATCTCCTTGCCGAGGCCGGAGTCCGACAGCACCTCGATCACGTCGACGAGCCGGCAACGTGCCCCGTTCAAGCGGTACTCGCCCTCGCCGTCGCGGGCGAGCCGCCGCACGATCGAGATCTCGGCGAAGTTCGCGTCGAGGCGGCCGTCCGAGTTGTCGATCACGACCTCCACCTCGGCGGCTCCGGAGCCTGAGACCCCGTGGCCGCCGGCGAAGATGACGTCCTTCATCAGCTGGCCGCGGACGGCCAGCGGCGACTGCTCGCCGAGCGCCCACAGCACGGCGTCGGTGATGTTGGACTTGCCGGAGCCGTTCGGCCCCACGATCACGGAGACGCCGGTGCCGAACTCGAGCTTCGTCCGCTGCGGGAAGGACTTGAAGCCCTTCATGGAGATCGAGCGCAGGTGCATCAGGAAGCCGCCTCTTCGAGGGCGTCAAGGGCTTGGAGGGCGGCTTCCTGCTCCGCGCCCTTCTTGGTCTTTCCCTCCCCGCGGCCGACCTCCTCCCCCGCCACCTCGGCGACGGCGATGAAGGAACGGTCGTGGGCCGGGCCCTCCTCGGACACGGTCCGGTAGTTCACGACCTCGGCACGCCGCGCGAGGCGCTCCTGGAGGACCGACTTGTAGTCGACCGGGTGCTCGAGCGCCTCCTCGATCTCGCGCCGGAACGACTCGACCACCGCGGGCGCCGTGCGGTCGAACCCGAAGGCGAGGTACGACGCGCCGATCACCGCCTCGCAGACGGACGCCAGCACGCGCTCGGAGCCGACCAGCATCTCGGCGCTGCGGCCGGTGGTGCCCTCCGGAGCGGCAGCGCGCAACTCGTCCGGCACCCCGAGCCCGAGCGCGACGCGCGCGCACGACGGCCCGCTCACCGCCTGCGCGCGGACCTTCGTGAGCCGTCCCGCGCCGTAGCTCTCGAAGCGCGGGTACAGGTGGGTAGATACCGCGAGGCTCAGGACCACGTCCCCCAGGAAGGCCAGCCGCTCGTAGGAGTCGGCCCGCTGGCCGACCCAGGAGGCGTGGGTGAACGCCTGCCGGCGGATCTCCTCGGGCAGCTCGCCCAGCAGATCTTCGAGGGATTCAGGTTTCGATCTCCGCGGCATGGGCGGCAACGAAGTCCGCGGCCTGTCCAACCGTCAGGATCTTTGCCGCCTCCTCATCGGGGATGCGGACCCCGTAGTTGTCCTCGAGCTCGACCACCAGCTCGACCAGGTCGAGCGAGTCCGCCTCCAGGTCCTCGCGGAAGCGAGTGCTCTCGCCGATGCGCCCCGGATCCACCTCCAACTCGGTGGCCAGGTGCTCGCGGATGCGCTCGAGGACCTCCTCTCGGGTCATTGCGCGGCGACGCTACCAGCGGGCGCGGACCGCAACACCCCCGCCTCGTCCAGTGCCATCGCGGTGCGCCCGACCATGTCCTCGTCGACCGCCGAGCGAGCCAGCTTGACGGCGTGCTCGATCCCGGTCGGGCCGAAGCTCCCGTGTGCCACCACGACCGGTTTGCGGAGGCCGAGCAGGATCGCCCCGCCGACCCGCTCCGGGTCGAGGTCGTCCCTGACACCCCTGAGCTTGCTCCGGATCAGCAGGCCGCCGATGCTCGAGCCGACGCCGCTCTTGATCCGCGCTCGGATCTCGTTCGACAGCTCCCGTACGGTGCCCTCGAGCACCTTGAGCGCGACGTTGCCGGTGAAGCCGTCGGCAACCACGACGTGTGCGCCCGCGGCGGGCAGGTCGAAGCCCTCGAGGTTGCCGACGAAGTTCAGCCCTCCCTCGGATAGCCGCGCGTGTGCGGTGAGCACGTCGGGCGTGCCCTTGCCCGACTCCTCGCCGACCGACAGCAGCCCAACGCGCGGCTGCTCGATCCCGACCACCGCCTCCATGAAGCAGGCGCCCATGTAGGCGAACTGGACGAGGTGCTCGGGCCGCACCTCCACGCTGGCGCCGGCGTCGAGCAGCAGCACGGGCCCACCCGGTACCGGCAGCAGGACGGCGAGGGCCGGCCGGAAGACCCCGCGCAGGCGCTTGATCGAGATCGTGGCGGCGGCGAGCGTCGGTCCGGTCGAGCCCGCCGAGACGAGCGCCTCCGCGCGACCGTCGCCGACCGCGCGGGCGGCCTGGACGATCGATGCGTCGCGCTTCGAGCGGACGGCGGCGACGGCCTCCTCACCGGCCTTGATCGTCTCCGGCGCGTCGACGATCTCCGCGTGCGGCCCGGCCGGGCCGCGGACCTGAGCCTCGGGCCCGAAGAGCAGCACCGGCAGTCCGGAGCGGCCGACACCCTCGGCGACAGCGGCAGGTCCCTGGTCGGCGCCGTTAGCGTCGACTGCGATCACGAGGGCTACTCGTCGTCGGTGCCCGGCTGCTGCACGACGACCTCACGGCCGGCGTAGGTCCCGCAGTTGGGGCAGACGCGATGCGGCAGGCGCGGCTCGTGACAGCGCGGGCAGTGCCGCAGGCCCGGCGGGCTGATCTTGTGCTGGGAGCGGCGCTTGTGCGTGCGCGAGTGGGACTGTCTCTGCTTGGGGACGGCCATGGGCAGCGGACCAGTGTACTAGGGCCTAGTCGAGCTTCAGCTCGCGGAGGGCCGCCCAGCGCGGATCGGGCTCCGCCTCGTGCGCGTGCTCGGGATCGTCGTTCAGGTTGGCACCGCACACGGAGCAGAGCCCGCGGCAATCCTCACGGCAGACGATCTGCGTGGGCAGGGCGAGTGCGAGCGCGTCTCGTGCCCACGCCGTCAGGTCGAGCCGGCCCTCCTCGAGGTAGGGGGAGCGCAGGTCCTCTCCCCCGCCCGGCTGGTCGATCTCGCGCGCGTCGACGTGGACCACATGGCCCGCGTCCTCGAGGCAGCGCATGCACGGCCCGGCCAGCTCCGCGTCGAAACGCAGCCGCATGGAGTAGCCGGCCGTGGTGTGGTCGACGTTCAGGCGAGCGTCGACGACCTCGCTCGGCAGCTCGTAGCGCTGGCCGCCGAACTCGAAGGCGCCGACGGGGACATCGAGCTCGAACCGCCGCCCCTCGCCGGAGCTGAGCCCGAGCTTGTCTACGTCGAAGATCTCGGTGCGCTGACCCATGCAGGCGAGGTTAGCCCCGCCCGATCAGCTCCACGCGGTAGTCGTCCGGGTCGCGAACGAACGCGATGAACGGCCCCTCGGTACGGCCTCCCGGCCGGTAGGGCGGCTTCTCCGGCTCGATGCCGTCCTCGGCCAGCTTCGCGAGCGTTCCGTCGAGGTCCTCGACGGCCAGAGCGATGTGGTTGTAGCCCGTTCCGAGGTCGTAGGAGTCGACCCCGTGGTTGTAGGTCAGCTCGAGGACCGGCTCCTCGCCGGGAAGGGCCATGAAGACGTTGGTCGCCTCGTCCCCGATCGGCATCCGGCGCGCCTCCTGGAAGCCGAGCTTCTCGTAGAAGGCGACCGAGCGGTCGATGTCACCGATGCGGTAGCAGGTGTGGAGGTAGGTGGGCATGGAGGGAAGTTACCCGCGGCCGGGCCCTGTGAGGCGCCGGGTTCCGCTCGGCGTGATGACGTAGACCTGCCAGGCGTAGTAGGTCAGGAACGCCCGCTCGTCCCTGCGCATCCGGCTCGCGAAGCGGCGGATCGCCCGCACGTACGACGCCGAGTGGTTGTAGGCGAAGAGCGCGCCGTCGAGGTCGCCCGGGGCGCCCGCCTGCCGCAGGTAGTTCGCGGCCGCGAGGATGGCGTCGCGCGGACCATCGATGTCCCCGCCCATGCCGTAGGCCTCCCAGGTCGCCGGGAGGAACTGCATCGGGCCGCGCGCGCCGGCCTCGCTCGCACTGCGCACGCGCCCGAACGCAGACTCCACGAAGTTGATCGACGCGAGGACCGACCAGTGGATCCCGAAGCGCCGCTGCGCCGCCTCGTAGTGACGACGCAGCTCGGCCGCAGGCGCCGCCTCGGCAACCCGGACGCGCGGCAGCCGCCCCGGCGACCGCGGAATCGCCGCGAGCTGCCTCCGGGCGATGACCGTGTCACGCGCCTCTCCGCGAACGTCGGCCGGAAGCCGTGCGAGCGCAGCGTCCCCCAGCGCACGCCGGGCGGCCATCAGCCGCAGCATCCGCTGATGGTGCAGGGCGAGGTGGCTGACATCGCGCGGGACCTCGCCGCTTCCGTCCCAGCCCTCCAGCGCCTCGCGCAGCCGTCGCGTCGTGGCGGTGAACGCCGCGGCGAGCCGTTCTGGCCGGCGCGGGATCTCTTCCACCGGATCGGGGAGCGGCTGTGGTTCCGGCTGCCGCGCGACGGACGTCGCCGGCTCGGGGCTGCGGTCGGGCTCGTCCGCGACGGCGATCGCCAGCCCAGCGGCAGCAACCACAACCACCAGGGCGGCAATCAGACGTGCCACGCGGCCGAGGCTAGCGCCGAGCCGCCCCGCGCCCTGGGCAGCGGGCCCTGCTCGAATGCAAGACCTGACCCCTTTCGGGGTTAGCCGACCTCGGCCTCTTCGTGCTCGCGGCCCTGCAGGCGGTCACGCCCGCGCTGCACAGCCGCGATGAACTTCGTCAGATTGACCTCGAGCGTGTTGAGGATGTCGTCCGCGTAGTCCTCGGCTCCCAGCCGGATCTCACGCTCGCGCGCACGCGCGTCCTCGATGATCTCGTCGGCCTGGCGCTCGGCCTGCTTGACGATCTCCTCCTCGGAGATCAGTCGGACCTGCTCCTCGCGCGCCTCCTTGATGATGCGCTCGGCCTCGCGCTTCGCCTCGGCGAGCATCTCCTGGCGCTCCTTCACGATCCAGCGCGCCTGCTTGATCTCTTCCGGGATCGTCGCGCGCATCTGGTCGAGGATGTCGTAGACCTCTTCCTTGTCCACGCGCACCTGATCCGTGAGCGGCACGGGCTTGGCGTTGTGAATCGTGTCGTCGAGCTTGTCGATCAGGACTAGTACGTCCATTCGCGGTTCCTCAGTTCTCTACCGCTTCAGTTCTTCCTGCATTCGGGCGGCGACCGGGTCCGGCACCAGGCCGCTCACATCGCCCCCGAACATCGCCAGTTCCTTCACTCCACTCGAGCTTAGAAAGCTGAATTGGGGGGCGCTCATCATGTAGAAGCTCTCGATGTCGGGGGCCAGCTTGCGGTTGAGCTGGTTCATCTCGAACTCGTACTCGAAGTCCGAGATCGCCCTCAGTCCCTTGACGATCGCCTTGGCGCCGTGCTCTCGGGCGAAATCGACGAGCAGAGTATCAAAGGGTTTTACCTGCACATTGCCGTATTCCGCCACCTCGGCGGTGATGAAACCGACCCGCTCCTCGGCCGTGAAGAGCGTCTGACGCTTGCGCACGGGCTGATTGACGACGCCCACCACGACCTGGTCGAAGACGTTCGCGGCCCTGCCGATGATGTCCAGGTGCCCGAACGTCACCGGGTCGTACGAGCCGGGGCAGACGGCCGTGCCGCCGTTTTTCTCAGCGGCCATGGATCGCGATCCGGGTGTCGCCGTAGGTCCGCTCGCGCAGGAGCGGGAAGGGCAGCTCGATCGGGTTGCGCTTGTCTGATTCGGTCACGATTCGGGCGTCGTCTGACAGCAGCGCCGGCAGCCGCTCGGCGAGCGGACCGGCGATGCGAGGCCCGGAATCATATGGCGGGTCGCAGAACACGAGGTCGTAAGGGCCGTCAGCGGCACGAATGAAGGCCAGTGCGTCACGGCGGCTGAGCTCCGCCTCGGCGCCCACCGCGTCGAGGTTCGCCTGGATCGCGGCGGCGGCGCGCGCGTCGCGCTCGACGAAGACAACCGAGGCCGCACCGCGCGAGAGCGCCTCGATCCCGAGCGCGCCCGAACCTGCGTAGAGATCCAGCACGCGCGCGCCCGTCACGTCGCCGAGCATCGAGAAGAGCGCCTCGCGCACGCGGTCCGCGGTAGGGCGCGTGGGCGCGCCGCGCGGCATCCTGAGGCGGCGGCCCTTGAATTCGCCCGCTACGACCCTCAACCGGCACTCACAGGCCGGCCGCCGCGCGGCCCTCGTCGACGTCCGAGTAGAAGTCCATGCGCTTCGCGCGGCCGCCCTCGAAGGTCCAGAGCTGCGCGAAGCGCATCTCGACCGGGACACCGCTCTCGCGGCCGCGGCCTCGCATGTCGATGATCGCGAGCGCTCGCGCACGACCGGCCTCGATGATCTCCCACTCGACATGCATGTCCTCGAAGGGCTCGCCCCATTCCCGGAAGAACGCAATGACCGCCTCCGGGCCTTTCCGGACCTCCCCCTCGGGGTAGTCAGGTACGTGCCACTCGAACTCAGCGTCGAGGATGCCCAGCACGTCCTCGAGGCGGTGCTCTCGCCAGATCAGCTCGTAGCCTCGGTCCAGGATGTGGACGATGTCGCTCATGCCGGGATCGGGTCGAGCTCGGGCCCGAAGCGGGTGACCACGGCCTCGCGCAGGAGCGCGTGCTCCGGCTCGGCGAGCGCCGGATCGCTGACGACGATCTCGTCCGCCCGGTCGCGCGCCCGCACGAGCAGCTCGGTGTCCTCGGGCAGCCGGGCGACGCGGAACTCGGGCAGCCCGTGCTGGCGGGTGCCGAGCACGTCGCCGGCGCCGCGCAGCTCCAGGTCGATCTCCGCGAGCCGGAAGCCGTCGCTCTCGTTCGCGATCGCCTCGAGCCGCGGCAGCTTGGGGTCGCCGAACAGGACGCAGAGCGACTGGTGCGAGCCGCGGCCGACGCGCCCCCGCAGCTGGTGCAGCTGCGAGAGGCCGTAGCGCTCGGCAGCCTCGATCAGCATCACGGTCGCGTTCGGCACGTCGATGCCGACCTCGACGACGCTCGTCGCGACGAGCACGTCGGCCTCGCCGGCCGCGAAGGCCTCCATCGCCGCTGCCTTCTGCCTCGAGGGCAGCTGGCCGTGGATCAGCTCGACGCGCAGGTCGCGGAACTCGCCCGCGCGCAGGCGCTCGAACTCGGCCGTGGCGGCCTTGGCCTGGAGCGCCTCCGATTCCTCGACGAGCGGGCAGACGACGAAGCACTGGCGTCCGGCGGCGATCTCCTCACGGATGCGCTCGTAGGCGCGTGCCCGGGCGCGGGCGCCGTCCACGACGTGGGTCTCGACCGGCCTGCGGCCGCGCGGGAGCTCACGCAGGACGGTCGCGTCCAGATCGCCGTAGGCCGTGAGCGAGAGCGTGCGCGGGATCGGCGTGGCGGTCATGTGGAGCGCGTGCGGCGCGAGACGCCTGGCGGAAGCACCCGGCGCTGCCGGGTGCGCACCGACGATCTCCGGCGCCTTGGCATCGAGCGCGGCGCGCTGGCGCACGCCGAAGCGGTGCTGCTCGTCGACGACGACAAGCGCGAGGTCGCGGAACTCGACCGTCTCCTCGATCAGCGCGTGGGTGCCGACCACCAGCTGCAGCTGCCCGTCGGCCAGCCGGCCCAGCAAATCGCGTCGCCGCGCCGCGCTCGTCGAGCCGGTCAGGAGCTCGACCGGCAGCGATCCGCCGAGCAGCCCGTCGAGCGTGCGGTGGTGCTGCTCCGCGAGCGTCTCCGTGGGCGCCATGAGCGCGGCCTGTGCCCCGTTCTCGACCGCGCGCAGCATCGCCGCGAGCGCCACCGCGGTCTTGCCGGTGCCGACCTCGCCCATCAGGAGGCGCTGCATCGGCCGCCCGCCCGCAAGGTCGGCGTCGATCTCCGCGATGGCCCGCACTTGGTCACCGGTCAGCTCGAACGGCAGCGACGTGCGCCAGCTGTCGACGACGGTGCCGCGCCCCTCGAGCGGGCGCGCCCGCCGGCCCTCGCGGCGCGAGCGCCTGCGCCCCGCCACCGCCAGCTGCACCAGGAAGAGCTCCTCGAACGCGAGCCGCCGGCGAGCGTCACGCTCGTCCTCCTCGCGATCGGGGAAGTGGGCGGCGGAGAGGGCAGCGGGCCGCTCGCAGAGCCGCTCTCGGGCGCGCAGGCGGCCCGGCAGCGGCTCGACCGCGTCGTAGACGGCGCGGTAGTGGTCCCACACGAGCTGGCGCAGCCGCCCCGCCGTGATGCCCTCGCTCGCGGGGTGGACGGGAACGAGGCCGACGGTGTGGACAGGGGCCTCGCCTCCGCCGAGCAGCTCGTGCTCCGTCACCCACAGCTCGCCGCGCCGGCGCAGCTTCCCATGCAGAAGCACGGCGGCCCCCTCGCCCAGCTGCCGGGCGATCCAGGGCTGGTTGAACCAGACGGCCACGAGCGGGCCGCTCTCGTCGAACACGCGCGCCTCGACCCGCTTGCGGCGCCGGTCGCGCATCGGCTTGACGGTGACGCTGCGGACCGTCGCGGCGACCGTCGCCTCCTCTCCCACGCCGAGCTCGCCGGCGAGCCGCACGTCGCGGCGGTCGCGGTGGGCGTGCGGCAGGTGCTCGATCAGGTCGCCGACGGTCTCGATGCCGAGCCCCGCGAGCGCCTTGCCCGCCTTGCCCGGCAGCTCGACCGGCTCGGCGAGCCGGCTCGGGCGCGGCAGTGAGCGCAGCTCGGCGCCACGGAGGTCCTCCGTGGTCAGCTCGTCGGTGGCCGCGAAACGGGTCGGCATCGCCCGCCAATCATCGCCAGCGCCGCGGCGGGCTCGTTCGGCTACTCGGCCGCGAGCAGCCACCACCAGGCCGGCTGGCCGCCCTCGTGGTACTCGAGCTCGACGCCGTCGGGCATGCGCGCCTCGACGTCGTCACGGCCGAGCGGCGGGTCGGCGCCCGCGAGGCAGGTCACGAGCTCGGCGTCGACCGAGAGCCGCTCGAGGATCGTGGCGAGCGTCGCCGCCGGGTCACCCCAGGCGACGAGCTCTCCGCCCACGTAGCCGACGGCGTCGCCCGGGCCGAAGCGGCCCTGGACGTCATCGCGGGCCGCGGGCGCGACGCCGCCCACGCCGAGCTGGCGCGCGGCGTCCCCCACGGCGTGCGCGTTGTCGTCGCTGCCGCGGCCGGGGTCGAAGGCGAGCAGCGCCGCGAGTCCCTCCTGGGGCGCCGTCGTCGGCACGACGCGCGCGGGCTTGTCCGAGAGGCCGGCGGCCTTCTCCGCGGCGAGAATCACGTTGGCGCTGTTCGGGAGCACCAGGACCTCGTGCGCGTTCGCGGCGTGGATGCCCGCGAGCAGCTCGTAGGTGGACGGGTTCATGGTCGGGCCGCCGTCCACGACGAGCACGCCGAGCTCCTCGTAGAGGCGCTGGACGCCGGGGCCGCTCGCGACCGCCACCACCGCGCAGGCCGGGGTGACCGCGGGCTCGCCGTCTCCGCCGAGGCGGGCGGTCCGCTCGGCCACCTGTTCGTGCATGTCGGCGACGTCGAAGCGCGATACCTCTCCGACCGCCTCGAACAGCTCCACGGCGGCGTCGGGCTCGTCCGTGTGGACGTGGACGCGCAGCGTGCGGTCGTCGCCGACCACCAGCACCGAGTCCCCCAGCTGCTCGAGCAGCGGCGTGAAGCGGCCGGCGTCGAGGCGCTCGCCGGTGACCGCGAAGTTCGTGCAGTAGCGGAAGCTCGACGACTCGTGCTCAGGGCGGTGAAGCGCCGCGGGCGCGTACTGGTGCTCGAGCTCGGGCCCGGCGTCGCCGCGCAGGGCGGCGAGACAGCCGGCGATGATCACGGTCAGGCCGTAGGCGCCGGCGTCGACGACGCCCGACTCGCGCAGCACCGCAAGCTGCTCGGGCCCGCGCTCGACGGCCTCCTTGCCCGCCTCGAGCGCGTTCTCGAGGACCTCGGCCAGCAGCTCGTCCTGCTCTGCGGCGCTGGCGTCGGGTCCGAGCCGGGTCGTGCTCATGTGGGCGAGGTCGTGGGCAACGCGGCTCGCCATCGCGCGCACCGCGGACAGCATCGTCCCCTCGGCCGGGTCCCGGACCGACGCGTAGGCGGCGTCCGCCGCGCGCGCGAGCGCCGCCGACACGAGGATCGGGTCGACGAGCTCACCCGGCCGCGAGGCGAGCTCCTCGGCGGCGCCGCGAACGATCTGAGAGAGGATCACGCCGCTGTTGCCGCGCGCGCCGAGCAGCGCCGCGCGGGCCACCGCGCCTACGATCTCGTCGCGTCCGACTGCGTCGAGCGGCTCGCCGTTCATCGTGCCGAGCTCGTCGGCGACCGCCCTGAGCGTGAGCGCCATGTTGTCGCCGGTGTCGCCGTCGGCGACCGGGAACACGTTGAGGTCGTTCACCTCCTGGCGGCGGGCCTCGAGCTCGGCCAGCGCGGCGGCCACGACCCGGCGGAAGCGGACAAGGCTCTCGTCAGGCACGGGAGGTTTGTACACCAGAGCGCGGGCGGGTTACCGCCACGCCGGACAGGAAAACCCGCAGAGAGCGGTCAGGCGGCCTTGGTGACCTTCGAGGCCTTGAGGCAGCGCGTGCAGACGTACTCGCGCCGGGGAGTGCCCCCGACGGAGATCTTGACCTTCTGCAGGTTCGGGTTGAAGCGGCGCTTCGTCGCGACCATCGAATGGCTGCGGCTGTGCCCGAACGCAGGGCCTTTTCCACACGAGTAACAGACCTTTGCCACGGCGCGTGAGGGTAGCAACGTGGCTACAGGGAGGCCCGGGCGTGCTTGAGCGCCTCGTCCACCTGAGCGCGGTCGACATCGAGGTGGGTGACGGCCCGGACGCGGCCGTCCGGAGTGTCGCTCAGCTGCACCTCGCGCTCGGCCATCCGCTCCCGGAAGCCCTCCGGCGCGGCGAAGATCACGATGTTCGTGTCGGGCGCGACCACCTCCAGCCCGAGCCCGCTCAACCCGTCGGCGAGCACCCGTGCGTTTTCGTGGTCGTCGGCGAGCCGCTCCACGTGGTGGTCGAGGGCGTGCAGGCAGCCCGCCGCCACGATCCCGGACTGCCGGAAGGCGCCGCCCATCATCTGCTTCCAGCGCCAGGCCTCCGTCATCAGCTCGGACGACCCGGCGAGCACCGCGCCGACGGGCGCCCCGAGCCCTTTCGTGAAGTCGATCCAGCCGGTGTCGAACATGGACGCGTAGGCGTCCGCCGGCACGCCGGCGGCGACGACGGCGTTCATCAAGCGGGCGCCGTCCATATGCGCGCGCAGGCCCTCGTCGCGCGCCACCTCCACCACCGCCTGCAGCGTCTCGAGCGGCCAAACGCGCCCACCGCCCATGTTCGTCGTCTGCTCGACCGAGACGAGCCGCGAGCGCGGCAGGTAGCGGCTCTCCGGGCGGATCGCCGCGCGCAGCTGCTCGGCCGTGAACACGCCGCGATCGCCGTCGAGCGGGTTGATCATGAGCGACGCGTTCATCGCCGGGCCGCCCGCCTCGGCGATGATCGGGTGCGCGCTGCGGTCGAGGATCATCTCGTCCCCGCCCGGGCGGGCGTGCAGCCGGAACGCGATCTGGTTGCACATCGTGCCGCTCGGCATGAAGACCGCCGCCTCGTGGCCGAGCAGCTCCGCCACCCGTTCCTCGAGCCGCAGAGTCGTCGGGTCCTGGCGGCGCTGCTCGTCGGCCACCTCGGCGGACGCGATCGCCTCGCGCATCGCGGCCGTCGGCCGCGTCTGTGTGTCCGAGTAGAGATTGATCAAGGCGTCAGCTCGCGTCGTAAGGCGGCCATGCGCAGCACCGCCCGCGCGGCGTCCTCGCCCTGGTGGCGCACCCCGCCACCGACTCGCGCGAGCGCCTGCTCCATGTTGTCGACGGTCAGCACGCCGAACGCGCACGGCACCCCCGTGTCGAGCTGGACGCGCGCGATCCCGCCGGCCGCTTCGGTGCAGACGAAGTCGTAGTGGTCGGTCTCACCGCGGATCACGGCGCCGAGGCAGGCGATCCCGGCGTAGCGGCCCGAGTCGGCGCAGTACTTGGCGGCGAGCGGGAGCTCGAACGCGCCGGGCACCTCGTGAACCTCGAAGTTCACGCCCGCCTCGTCGAACACGCGTCGCGCGCCCTCGACGAGGCGCTTGGCCAGATCCTCGTAGAAGCCGCCCACGCAGGCGGCGTAGAGATCAGCCACTCGGTCGCCGCCGCGGCGCGGGCGCCGGGCCTTGGCCGTAGAGGTCTGCCTCGTCCTCGGCGGCCGCTCGCTCGCGGTCCGCCACGCGCTCCTCGTGGATCATCTCCTCGTCGAGCGCCAGGCCCTGGTGGTGGAGCAGATGGCCGAGCCGCTCCTTCTTGGCGCGCAGGTAGGCCACGTTGTGCTCGTTCGCGGCGTGCTGGATCGGCACCTGATCGGTCACCTCGAGCCCATAGCCCTCGAGGCCGACGATCTTCTTCGGGTTGTTCGTGAGCAGCCGGATCGAGCTGAGCCCGAGGTCGACGAGGATCTGCGCTCCGATCCCGTAGTCGCGCAGATCGGCGGGCAGGCCGAGCTCGAGGTTGGCGTCGACGGTGTCGCGCCCCTCCTCCTGGAGCCGGTAGGCGCGCAGCTTGTTGAGCAGGCCGATGCCGCGCCCCTCCTGGGCGAGGTAGAGGAGCACGCCGCGGTCCTCCTGCTCGATCCGGGCGAGCGCGTCCTCGAGCTGCTGGCCGCAGTCGCAGCGCAGCGAGTGGAAGACGTCGCCGGTCAGGCACTCGGAGTGGACGCGCACGAGCACGTCGTGCTGGCCGTCGATCTCGCCCTTGACCATCGCCACGTGATGCTTGTCGTCGACGAGCGACCGGAAGCCGACGACCCGGAAGTCGCCGAACTTGGTCGGCAGCTGTGCCTCGACGACACGCTCGATCAGCTTGTCGTGGCGGCGCCGGTAGGCGATCAGGTCGGCAACCGTGATCATCTTCAGCCCGTGCGTCGCGCAGTAGCGCTCGAGGTCGGGGACGCGCGCCATCGTCCCGTCGTCGTTCATGACCTCGCAGATCACGCCGGACGGGTTCAGGCCGGCGAGCCGGGAGAGGTCGACGGCCGCCTCGGTCTGCCCGGTTCGCTCGAGCACGCCGCCGGCCTTGGCCTTCAGCGGGAAGATGTGACCGGGCTGGACCAGGTCGCGCGGGCGGGCGGCCGGGTCGATCGCCACCTGGATCGTGTGGGCGCGGTCGTGCGCCGAGATGCCGGTGGTGATGCCCTCGCGCGCCTCGACTGAGACGGTGAAGGCGGTCTGGAAGGCGGACTCGTTCTTCGCCGCCATCAGGTCGAGCCCGAGCTCGTCGCAGCGATCGGGTGTCAGCGCCAGGCAGATCAGCCCCCGACCGTGGGTCGCCATGAAGTTGACCGCCTCGGGCGTCGCGAACTGGGCCGCCAGTGTGAGATCGCCTTCGTTCTCGCGGTCCTCGGCGTCGCAGACGACCACCATGTGGCCGGCGCGGATGTCCTCGATCGCCTCCTCGATGCTGCTGAATGGGGGCTTCGTCATGCCTTGAGCTTCTCCACGTACTTGGCCAGCACATCGACCTCCAGGTTGACCGTCCTACCGGGCGCAGCGGCACCGAGCGTCGTCCGCTCGAGCGTCTCCGGGATGAGCGAGACCTCGAACGCGTCGCCGTCGACAGCCGAAACGGTAAGGGACACGCCCTCGACCGCGATCGAGCCCTTCTCGACGACGTAGCGCAGCAGCTCGTCCGGAGCGGCTATCCGGACGACCCGGGAGAGGCCCTCCTCGCGCACCGAGTCGACCTCGCCGGTGCCGTCGACGTGGCCCTGGACGATGTGGCCGCCGAGCCGGTCTCCGGCGCGCAGCGGCAGCTCGAGGTTGACGGCGTCGCCCGTCCCGAGCGGCCCGAGCGAGCTGCGCCGGAGCGTCTCCTCCATCACGTCGGCGGAGAAGCCGTCACCGTCAGGCTCGACCGCCGTCAGGCAGACGCCGTTGACCGCCACCGAGTCGCCCGGGCCGAGCTCGCCGGCGAGCTCGCTGCGCACGCGCAGGCGCACGCCCGCGCCATCGCGCTCGAGCGACTCCACCGTCCCGGTGCCGGCCACGAGCCCCGTGAACACCTCACCACTCCCGGAAGCGGGCGATGATCAGCACGTCGTCGTCGATGCGCTCGGTCTCGACCGAGGTCGGCCGCCGCGCCGCCGCGATCTCCCCGATGCCCATCCCCTCGACGGCCGTCTTGGCCTTCGTCCCGCCGAGCAGCAGCGGCGCCAGGAACATGCGCGCCTCGTCGATCTCATCCGCCTCGAGGAACGCACCCGCCAGGTGCGGGCCGCCCTCGAGAAGCAACGACTGGACGTCGCGCTGACCGAGCTCGTGGAGCGCGTGCGCGACGCGGGCGGACTCGTTCTCGCCGGTCGCGACGATCACGTCGACGCCGGCGTTCTCGAGCGACTGCAGCGCCGTGCGCTTGGCGGCGCGTGAGCAGACGACGGTCAGCGGCACGTCGGCCACGCCCTTGACGAGCTGCGAGTCGAGCGGCAGTCGCGCCTCGGAGTCGAAGACGACGCGGCGCGGCTGGCGGGCGACGCCCTCGATGCGCGCCGTGAGGCGCGGGTCGTCGATGAGCGCAGTGCCGATGCCGACCGCCACGGCGTCCGACTCGGCGCGCCAGCGGTGGGCGCGCGCCCGGCTGGCGTCGCCGGAGATCCACTGCGAGTCGCCCGTGCGGCTCGCGACCTTGCCGTCGAGCGTCATGGCGGACTTGAAGACGACGAGCGGGCGCCCGGTGCGCGCGTGCTTGCGGAAAGGCTGATTGAGAAGCCGGGCCGCCTCGGCGATCTCGCCGTCGACGAAGCTCACGTCGAGGCCCTCGTCGCGCAGGATGCCGGGGCCGCGGCCGGCCGCCTTCGGCGTGGGGTCATCGGAGGCGATCACGACGCGTGCGATCCCGGCCTCGACGATCGCGTCGGTGCAGGGCGGCGTGCGGCCGTGGTGACAGCAGGGCTCGAGCGACACGTACATCGTCGCCCCGGCCGGGTCCTCGGCGCAGTCGCGGATGGCCATGCGCTCGGCGTGCGCCTCGCCCGGCGGCTGCGTGATGCCCTCGCCGATCACGCGCCCCGACTTGACGATGACGGCTCCCACGAGCGGGTTCGGACTCGTCTGCCCACGCGCCCGGCCGGCCAGCTCGATGGCCCGAAGGAGGTGGGGTGCGTCGCGCTCTGTGGCGGTGGTATCGGGCATCGTGAGCGCCTCTGCGAGCGTTGGTTGACCGGCGAGTCAACATTACCAGCGGCCCCTCGGCAGACCGCCCGGGCCACTAGCCTGCGGCCGCGTGCACCGCCTGATCCTGGCGCTGATCGTGGTGGCCGGGTTCGCCCTGCGGATCTGGAACATCGACTACGGCCTGCCCTTCGTCTATTCCGTCGACGAGGGCTCGCACTTCGCGAGCCGCGCGGTGGAGATGTTCTGGCAGGACTTCGACCCCGGCTACTACCAGAACCCCGCTGCCTACACGTACCTCGTGTACGGGCTCCTGCGGATCATGTACGGGCCGCTCGGCTTCCTCTTCGACTTGCCCTTCGCGAACGTGACCGAGCAGTTCGCGAAGGACCCCGCCGAGATCTGGATCGCCGCGCGCACGTTTGCAGCGCTGCTCTGCATGGCGGGCGTCCTCGTGACCTACTGGGCGGCGCGCCGGCTCTGGGGGGTGCGCGAGGGGCTCGTGGCGGCGGCGCTGCTCTCGTTCGCGTTCCTACCCGTCGCGTATTCGCGCGTCGCCGTAACAGACGTTGGTGCACTCGCCGGCGTCGCGCTCGCGCTTCTGTGGGCGGCGCGCGCCGCCGACGAGGGCCGCACGCGTGACTACGCACTCGCCGGCGCCGCTGCCGGGCTCGCGATCTCGTTCAAGTACACGGCCGGCCTCGTCCTGCTGCCGCTCGGCATCGCGGCGCTCGCGCGGCTGCGAGCCGACGGCCTGCGCGCCGTCGGCGGCCTGGCCCTTGGCGGCGCGCTCGCGGCGCTCGTCTTCCTGCTGCTCAACCCGTACGTGTTCGGCTCGCTCGACCAGTGGTGGACCGACCTGCGCGACCAGGCCGACGTGGCCGCCAACGATCGCAAGCCGGGCCAGGCGTCGGGCGGCTTCGGTTACTACCTCGACAGCCTCACCTGGGGCCTCGGCTGGGCCGCCCTCGCGGCGGCGCTCGTGGGGGCCGTGGTCGTGCTGCGCCGCGACATCGTCCGCGGGCTCATCCTGATCGCGTTCCCGCTCGCCCTGTTCGCCTACCTGGCGACCCAGTCGCGCTACTTCGGGCGCTGGCTTCTGCCCGCCTACCCGGCGCTGGCGCTGCTGGCCGCCGTCGGGCTGACGCAGCTGGCGACTCTGCTGACGCGCCTCGTCGCCGACAGCCGCCGGCGCCCGCTGCGGCCCGCCGCCGCGGGCGCCGTGCTCGCCGTGCTGACCGCGCTCGTGCTGATCCAGCCGCTCGCCGCGGACGTGCGCAGCGCCCAGGTGCTCGGGCGCGAGGACACGCTGAGCCAGGCGCGCGCGTGGCTGGACGAGCGCTACGCGCCCGAGCTGCGCGTGGCGGTCGAGCCGGCCGTGCCCGGACGCTGGTTCCGCTCGACGCCGGAGGGAGCCAACCCGCCCTGGCTGTCGCGCTGCCCGCGCCGCGACGACTGGACGGAGCCCGGCTGGGCCTACGCCGGCGAGGGCGGGCGGCGGGTCTGCGCGCAGTACAAGCCGGGCCTCTTCGCTCGGCCCGACGGCGGCGTGCGCGCGTCCGCGTACCACTCGGTGCTCGCGCCCGATGTGATCGACGACTACCGCCTGTACGGCTACTGCCTCGTGATGACCGTCAACACGGTCCGCGAGCGAGCGCTCGAGACGGGCGATCCCGACGCGCGCGCCTACTACGAGCGGCTCGCGCGCGAGTCTCGTGTCGTGCGCGAGTTCAGCCCCTACGACGCCGGGGCCGAGCCCGTGCCGTTCAGCTTCGACCTCTCCTACAACAGCTACCCGCCCGAGTACGAGCGCCCGGGGCCGACGGTGCGCATCCAGCGGCTGAACCGCTGCAGGCAGGCCTACGGGCCGCCGGTGATCCGGATCCCGAAGGCGACCGAGCCGCCGCCGTTCTCGTAGCTGGGCGGCTAGCTACCCTGGGGCGGCGATGGAGACGCGCCTGAGCCGCCGGCGGCTGTTGCAGGCCGGCGCCGCGGGGGCTGCCGGCGCCGCGATGCTGCCCGCCGCCGGGTGCAGCACGAACGCCGCCGGACGCGGCGACGGCAGGCCGAACGTCGTCGTGCTGATCATCGACAGCCTGCGGCCCGACCACGTCGGCGCCTATGGCTCACCGCAGATCCAGACCCCCAACGTCGACGCCCTCGCCGCCCGCGGCCTGCGCTTCAACCGCGCGTTCCCGGAGGCGATGGTCACGATCCCCGCCCGGCGCTCGATCTTCACGAGCCGGCGAATCTTCCCCTTCCGGAACTTCGTGCCCAACCCCGAGCTCGGCCCGAGTCCCGGCTGGCTGCCGATCGAGGGCGACGAGAACACGTGGAACAAGGTCCTGAAGGACGAGGGCTACTGGACGGTGCAGGTGTCAGACAACCCGCATCTCGCCTTCACGAAGGCCTACGAGCCGTTCCGCCAGACGTGGGACCACTGGCGGACGATCGTCGGCCAGTCGGGCTTCTACCGCGACCCCGAGACGGTCCCGATCGAGCTGGTCGAGAAGTGGGTGCCGCCGTTCATGCGCGACGAGCGCTACATGCCGGGCATGCGCAAGTACCTCGCCAACACCGGGCGCGGCGAGGACGAGGAGGAGACCTGCGCGGCGCGCGTCTACAAGGACGCCGCAGGCGTGCTCGAGAAGGCGCAGCGGCGCCAGCCCTTCGCGATGGTCGTCGACTGCTTCGACCCGCACGAGCCCTGGAGCCCGCCGCGCGAGTACATCGATCTGTACGCGGACCCCGACTACACGGGCCAGGAGATCGGGGTCACGAACTACGGCTTCGCGTCGAACTTCACGCCCGAGCTGTTCCGCCGCCTGCACGCGATCTACGCCGGCGAGGTCACGATGACCGACCGCTGGCTCGGGCATTTCATGGACCGCTTCTACGACCTCGGGCTCGACGAGAACACGGTGGTCGTGCTGCTCTCGGACCACGGCTACCTGCTCGGCGAGCGCGGCTACACCGGCAAGGTGCCCTCGCAGCTCCACCCCGAGCTCGCGCAGGTGCCGATGATCCTCGTGACCCCTGACAACAAGGCCGCGGGCGAGGTCTCGCAGTTCTTCGCCTCCACCCACGACGTCGGCCCGACCGTCCTGTCGATGCTGGGGCTCGACCCGCCGGGCTGGATGGAGGGCACGAACCTGGCGGCGATCATGGACGGCGACGACCCGCCCGACCGGCGCGAGGTCCACTACGGCGGCATGTACAACCGCTTCTTCATCCGCACGGACGACTTCGTGTTGATCGGCGACAACCAGGGCAACGAGCGGCACATGTACGACCTGCGCCAGGACCCGCACGAGTTCTTCAACATCGAGCCGAAGAACAAGAAGGTCTCCGAGGAGCTCTACCAGCACGTGCTCGAGCTGGCCGGCGGGCCGCTGCCCTATTACGAGTAGGCGATCGCGGCGACGCCGGCTGCGACGGTGACGGCGCCCACCAGTTTCACCGTCGTCAGGCGCTCGTGGAGAAAGACGGCGGCCAGGAGGGCGGCGATCACGATGCTGCTCTCCCGTGTGGCGGCCACCGGGGCGGCAGGAGCGAGCTGTAGCGCCGCCAGGACCAGGAGGTAGGCGCCAAGGGTGGCGGCGGCGGTCAGTGCGCTGCGGGCGCTGAGGTCCGGCCTCGCGCCGACCACGGCTGGGAAGAGGAGGGCACAGGGCGCGATGACGAGCGCCAGGTACGCGAGCGGATCGGCGTGCTCGACGCCCTCGGCATCGACCAGCGTGTAGGCGGCGATCATGGCCGCAATGGCGAGACCGAACGCCAGATCCCGGAGGGTTGCCGACTTGTCGTCGTCCGACGACAAGAACCCGGCAAGCCCCACCAGGAGCACGCCGGCGCACACGGCCAGAACGCCGACGCCGGCGAGCCAGCCCACCCCCCTCCCCAGCCCAAGCACGCCCACGGCCAGCACCAGCGCCGGAGCCACGCCGCGCGCGACCGGGTACACGACCGACACTGACCCGCCGCGGTAGGCCTGCGCGAGTAGGACGAAGTAGGCGAGCTCCAAAACCGCCGAGGCCGCGATGTAGGGCGCCGCGGAGCGCGACACCTCCCCGAACAAGAGCGCGAACGGCGCCAGCAGCAGCACGCCCCAGACGAGCAGCCCGGCGGTCGCAGCGACCGTGTCCCGCGCGCCGGCGAGCGCGACGTTCCAGCCCGCGTGCAGAAAGGCGGCGCCGAGCGCGAGCGCGAGGGCGCCGCCGCTCACGTCAGGAGTGCAGCGGCTCCTTCATCGACTCCGTGTCCGGAGCCTCGATGTACGGCTGCTGCTCGTCCTGGGTCGACTCCTCGTGATACGCCGACTCGGCGTTGACCGCCCAGATGTCGTGGTCGGTCCCCTTGACGAGGTTGTCGACGGCGCGCAGCGCGGTCAGCGAGGAGTGATCCGAGTTGTTGTAGCGGTGGAGGCCGTTGCGGCCGACCTGGATGAAGTTGTCGAGCCCGTCGAGCCAGGAGCGGATCATGTGGACGCGCTCCGAGTAGTCGGGGTCGTACATCGGGTAGGCCTTCGGCACGCGCTCGACGAAGCCGAACTCGAGCCGGTCCGCGCTGGCCAGGCCGAGCTGCTCGAGCTCGCGCATCCCGAGCTGCACGAGCTCTTGATCGTCCGTCTCCCAGAGCTCGTCCCCGGCGAAGCAGAAGAACTCGAGGCCGACACACGCCTTCGAGGGGTCCGGCACCATCCACGGGCTCCACGAGCGGAAGTTCTGGATGCGGCCGACATTCACATTGGGGTCGTGGATGTAGATCCAGTTGTCCGGGAAGAGGTCGTCGCCGTCCAGCACCACGGCCACGGTGAGGAAGTCCCGGTAACGGAGGCCCTTGGCCGCCGAGATCACCTCCGGGCGCGGATGCGGCTCCGCCATGCCAACCGTGTTGCGCAGCGGGAGCGATGAGATCACGGCCGAGGGCTCGAAGACCTTGTCGGCCGCGTACACGCGGACGCAGCGGTCGCCGTCGAACTCGAGCTTCGTGGCCTTGTGCTCGAGCAGCACCTCGCCGCCGAGCGCGCGGATGTCCTCGGTCATCTGCTCCCACATCTGGCCTGGGCCGAAGCGGGGGTAGTTGAACTTCGAGATGAGCGAGGTGACCTTGTTGTCCTTGTTGCCGAAGAAGGCCGACCACGCGGCACGGAAGAAGGACAGGTTCTTGATCCGCTGGGCGGCCCAGTCGGCGCGGATCTCCGACGTCGGGACGCCCCAGACCTTCTCGGTGTAGGACTTGAAGAACTGGTTGAAGAGCCACTTGCCGAAGCGGTTCGAGACCCACTGCTCGAAGTTGTCCTCCTTGCCCTTCGGCTTGACCGCCGCCCAGAGGTAGGAGAACAGCGCCTTCGTGAGATCGACCGGCCCGAGCTTCTTCATCACGTCCGGCCCGCGCAGCGGGTAGTCGAGGAACTTCCCCTCGCCGCTCGGCGAGCGCCAGTAGATGCGCGACATGCGCGGCCGCTCGAGGAACTCCTCCTTCATGATCTCGTGCCAGAGGTCGTCGATCTCCTTGACCTTCGTGAAGAAGCGGTGGCCGCCGAGGTCGAAGCGGTAGCCGTCGCGAACGGCGGTCTTGGCGATGCCGCCGACCTGGTCCTCGGCCTCGAGCACGATCACCGGCAGGCCCTGCTTTGCGAGCACGTAGCCGGCCGTCAGCCCGGCCGGCCCGCCCCCCAGGATCACTGTCGGCTTGTCGCGCATCTCGGGGCGCGCGAGATCGACGGGCGGTTGAGGCTTCAGGTCGTTGTTCTCACTCATCAGTCTTCTGTCTTCTCGTAGACGACGCCGCGCACTCCGATACGTGTGGCGCGCCGGTAGTTGGGGGGCACGACTGCTACTCGCTCGAGGCGCGGATCTTGCGCGAGCGCCGCGCCCCACTGGGCTGAGCGGCGCCGCACCAGCTCGGTCCAAGGGGCGTCCCAGTCGTCCGCGCGCTGCGTCACCGGGTGCACGATGAGGACCCTCCCGCCGACGGGCAGGTTATCAACGAGCGGTTCGAGGTTCTTCTGGACGGTCGAGTCCTCCATGCGCTCGCCGCCGTCGGTCCAGTCCATCACGCGGTCGTTCTCGACGACCCCGAGCGGGCTCGCGAAGCGCAGCTCTGGAGCGCCTCCCAGCCTCTCCAGGTGATAGGCGAGCAGGGGTCCCTGCTCGGGTTGCATCGAGATCACGAGGTCGTCCTCGCGCAGCAGGTTCTCGCCGACCACGGCCTTGCGGAGGTCGGCGGCGTTCGACTTGTTCTCGAGGCCGTACGAGCGCGGGATGGCCCAGATGACGATGATGATCGCGAGCGCGGCAAGCCCCAGCACGCCCGCCCGCGCGAGCCCCAGCGCCGCGACCAGCAGCATGGGCCCGAGCAGCACGCCGAGGTAGCGGGTGGTCCAGGCGGGCGAGACCTGCGAGACGAGCCAGGCGACCGCGAGCGTGGCGAGCACGATCACGGCGCCGGCGATCAGCGCCGTGCGCTCCTTGTCCTCGACGCGCCGCTGCAGGATCGCGGCAAGCCCCGAGCCGCCGGCGAGGACGAGCGCGACCGTCGGCGTGCCCCCTCCCAGCAGCGACTTCGAGATCTGCACGGGCGCGCCGAAGTTCGGCGGGTTGAGCCACGGGGCGCCGGTGTGCTGGATCTGGTGCAACAGCGTCGGAACCCACGGGAGGTAGAGCAGGCCAGCGCCGCCGAAGCCGATGGCCGCGTCCTTCCAGAAGCTCGAGCGCACCTCGGACACGTACCAGCAAGGCACGAGCGCGCAGGCGAGGCCGACCGCCAGGAACAACCCCCAGTTGTGCGTGTAGAGCATCGCGGCGAGCAGCACCGCGAACACGGGCAGGTACTTCCGGCGGCCGAACGCGAAGACATGCAGGAAGGCGGCCGTTGCGAGCAGCGACAGGACCAGCATGAGCGCGTACATGCGGGTCTCCTGCGCGTAGGCCGTGAGGAACGGGTTGACGGCGCAGAGCGCGGCGCAGATCAGGCCGGCGCGGCGGCCGAAGAGGCTCCAGCCCGCCCACATCCCGCCCGGGATCGAGACGAGCGAGATCGCGACCGACAGCCCCTGGGTCTCGGCCGGGCCGTCGCCGAAGAGGTCCATCCAGGCCGACAGCAGCATGTAGTAGAGCGGCGGCGAGCCGTCGACGCGCAGCACGCCCGGGATGTCGAACAGCGGCTGCGACGCGATCCCGATCGAGAGGCCCTCGTCCATCCAGAGCGACTCGCCGAGCGAGTTGGTGCGCAGGTAGAGCGAGACGGCGAACAGCCCGAGCAGCACAAGCGCCGGCAGCACGAAGCTGCCGGGCAGCGAATCGAGCTTGGGCAGCGCTCGAGTGCGTGGGGAGGCGACGCTTGCCACGGGCGGGTCGGATCGTAGTGAGTCAGTCCTGGCCAATTGTCCGCGTGGGCTGCTTGCCGAGGCCTGAGCCGAGCGGGGCCGGAGCGGTGGGCGCGTCCGGGCTCGCGGCGGGGCAGCCGTCCTCGCGGTTGCCCTCCGGCGGCACGGTCAGGAGCCGCCACTTGCCGTGCTGGTCGACCAGCCGGTAGCGGTCGTCCGTCGGCTTCGTCACGAGCGGGCCGTCCGGCACGGTGCGGGTACGGAAGACGACGCCCGGTGGCGGTGTCTCCTTCCAGCCGACGTTGATGCCGTGGACGCCGAGCTCGTAGGCCACCATCTGGGTCTGGAAGGGCCCGCTGAAGACGCCGCCGCAGGCGAGCAGCCGCTCCTGCCCGCCGTTCTCATCGATGAGCGCCTTGAGGTCGTGCCACAGGAACGCCTCGTGCTCGAGGCCGCCCTGCACGCGTGCCGTGTTATCCGCCTTGGCGACGATCGTCGGCGAGGCGATCGCGATTCCGGCTACGAGCGCCGCGCCGGCGGCGATCGCTCCCGCGCGCGCAGTGCCGAAGACGCGCCGTCCGGCCCACTCGACGCCCTGGAGCAGGCGTACTGCTCCGACGCCGCCGAGCACGGACACCGCCGCGGTGGTGACCATCAGGTAGCGCTGGTTGCCCGCGAAGCCGGCCTCGGTCATCGCGGCCACGAGCGCGAACCAGGAGAAGCCGAGGATCGCCAGCGCCAGCACGGCACCCTGCGCCCGTCTTCGCCACCAGGCGACCGCCGCCACCCCTACCGCGATCACCGTCCCCAGCTCGACCGGGGCGATCGTGCTCTCCGAGAAGCGCTTGAAGAGCTCGACCGCCGGCGACTCGGCGAACGCCGCACTGCCCGGGTTGGGAGCGTTGGCGCGCGCGCCGGCGCGGAACGGGTCGCCGGCGCCCCACCACTCCGGCAGGAACCAGAGCGCCGGGATCAGTGCCGCGAAGCCGACCATCCGCAGCCGCAGGCGCGGCTCCGCGAACCACAGCCACAGGCCGTAGAGGGCGAGGAAGGGCCACGCCTCGGGTCGCAGCAGCGCCGCCGCGACGCCGAGGTAGAGCGCGTGGTCGCGGCGCCCGTCGAGGTGGCGCTCAAAGGCCCAGAGCGCGACCGCGGCGAGCAGCGGCTCCGAGTTGCCGAGCGCGGCGTCGCGCACGTACTTGTTGCTCGCGAACAGCGCCGCGAAGCCGCTGACGCCGGCGAGCACGCCGTAGATCCCGCCGCCGACGAGCCGGCTCGCGACGCGGTAGGCCATCACACAGCCGAAGAGCCCGCCCGCCCGGGCGACCCAGAGCCACAGGTAGGGCGCCAGGTCGTCGCCGAACAGCGCGAACGGGGTCGTGAAGAGGATCGGCAGCGGCTTCCAGGACGGCCCGCCCTCGGTCACCAGGTCAAGCTCGGTGATCTCGCGGCCCCACAGGATCCATGCCCACGGGTCGTAGGTCGGCGTCGACGGCCACAGCAGCGAGATCGCGGCGATCGCGAGGCAGGCCGCCATGATCCAGGCGATCTGCACGCCGTGGCGGTCCCGGGCGCGTCCTCCAGCGGCCTCCGGGGCGCCGTTGCGGGAGGTGCCGGGCGCGGGGGGTGACGCGACCTCCCGCGGGCGCAGGAGCCGGAGCTGTGCGGCGGACACCCGCATCGCAGCGGGTGCTACGCGGTGGGCGCCTCGGCGCCGGACGGCTGGGGCGTGGGCTTCGGCTGGGGCGGCCGCGGATAGGGCGGCTCTGGCTGCGGCGGTCCCGCCTCGATGACCTCGCGCTCCGTGCGCAGCGCCTCGCGCAGCTTCGACCAGCCGCCGTAGCCCACGACGAGGATCACGAAGCCGACGACCGTGATCGGCACGTACAGCACGAAGCGCAGCATGATCAGGTACGAGACGGCGGCGGAGCCGGTCGCGCCGAGCCGCTTGGCGCCCCAGGCGACGGCGGCGTCGAAGGTGCCGATCGAGCCGGGCGCCGCGGGCAGTGCCGCCACGAAGTTCGTCAGCGCCACCAGGTAGAGGGCGCCGGTCATGCTGATGTCGAGATCGACCGAGCGCGCCACCGCCAGGTAGACGGCGGCCTCGAGCGACCACAGCACGAAGGTGGCGGCCAGCAGCACGACACCGCTCGCGCTGAGGAGCGCGCGCGGCGAGTCGGCGATCGGCCGCAGCCAGTCGCGGACGCGCTCGAAGAAGTGGTGGCGGCGCAGCACCCAGACGACGAGCGCAAGGCCGAGCAGGACGAGGCAGATGATGCCGGCCATGAGGATCGGGCGGTTCGTCGGCAGCACGTCCGAGCCGAGCACGCCGTAGACCGTGATTACGAAGACCACGGCGAGCGCGATCACGTCGAGCAGCCGCTCGGCGACGATCGAGCCGGCGACCGCGCGCTTCGAGGCGCCTGTGCGAGGCGCGAGCAGCACGACGCGCAGCACCTCGCCGGCGCGCGCGGGAAGCACGTTGTTGCCCATGTAGCCGACGCACGTCAGCCCGTAGCAGTCCCGCCGCTGAGCGTGGACGCCGGTGATCTGGAGGATGCGGTGCCAGCGCTCGCCGCGGACGAGCGTCGCGACGGCGTAGATTGCAAGCGCGCCGACGAGCCAGGCAATCGCCTCGGCACCGCTCGGAAGCTCAGGCGCCTCCTGCTTCGTCGCCCACCAGACGACCGCCGCAAGCGCGACTAGCGAGACGAGTGCTTGGATGAGCGCGAAGCGTCGATTCATGGACTAAAGATCGGGGCCCGCCTCTGCCCGGCGGGCGCGCCCATGAGGGGCGTTTAACGGCGCAGGCCGACCGGCCCGGGGACGCCGGTCGCGGTGCATCACGGTAGCAGTCGTACCCGCGCGAACCCAAGCGCAATCAGGGCCTGCGGCCGCCGCCCCCGCAACCCTCGGCCCATTCCTGTGTTACGGCGGGGCGTCTCGCTACCCTGTCGCGTCGCCTCCCCCGTTCGCCGTGCGCCTCTTCCCACTCGTCATCCTGGCCTGCCTTGCCGCTGCCGCGGCCACGCCCGCGAGCGCGCAGGACCCGGGCGGGACGCCCGGCCCGCCGAGCGGCCAGCCGGCGCCCGTGCAGCCCACGCCGCCGCCCGTGCCCGAGCTGAAGGTCGAGCGCCCCGGCGGCAAGCCGCTCATCCGCGAGGGCCAGCTCGACCGCCAGCTGCTCGGCGGGACCTGGTATTTCCGCCAGGACGACGCGAAGGTCGGCGCCGCCGAGCGCTGGTACGCGCAGCGCGATCTCGAGGGCTGGTCCGAGATCGCGGTCCCCCACAACTGGAACGCGGCCGACACGCAGTTCAACTATTCCTCGGTCGGCTGGTACCGCAAGGAGTTCACGGTGCCGCTGGCCAAGACGGCGATGCTGCGCAAGCTCGAGCTCTGGAAGGTCCGCTTCGAGGGCTCGAACTACCGCACCAAGGTCTGGCTGAACGGCAAGGCGATCGGCGGCCAGATCGGCTACTTCCCGTTCGAGCCCGATCTCACCGGGATCCGCAAGGGCCGCAACACGCTCGTGGTCCAGGTCTCGTCGCTGCGCAGCAACACGGACCTGACGCACTGGCGCCCCGCCGCCGTCAACGGGTTCGGGACCGGCGGCTGGTGGAACTTCGGCGGGCTCCTGCGCGAGGTGTACGTGCGCCGCGTCGACACGGTCGACGTCGAGAACGTCCTCGTGCAGCCGCGCCTGCGCAAGCTGCGCGGACCGGCGAAGGTGGAGGTCACCACCGCCGTCCGCAACATCAGCTCGCGCGACCGCGACGTCACGCTCGTCTTCAACGTGGCGGGCGAGCGCATCGTCATGGACCCGCAGACGGTCGCCGGCAAGGCGACGCGCGAGCTCACCGAGACCATCGAGATCGAGCGGCCGAAGCTGTGGCAGCCGGGCAGCCCGGCCCTCTACGACCTGACGGTCGCCGCCTACCTCGAGGGCGAGCGCAAGTCGGCCTACCGCGTCACCTTCGGCGTCAAGAAGCTCGAGGTGAAGGGCGGCCGGCTGCTTCTCAACGGCAAGCGGCTCAACCTGCGCGGCGCGAGCATCCACGAGGACGACAAGGACGAGGGCGGCGCGCTCAGCCAGAACACCCGCCGCCTGCTCGTCAACCGGCTGCGCAACCTCGGCGCCACGGTCACGCGCTCGCACTACCCGCTCCATCCGGCGTTTCTCGAGATGTTCGACCGGCTCGGGATCCTCTACTGGGTAGACGCGCCGGTCTACCAGGTTCCGAACACGATCTTCGGACGCGTGCTGCCGGCGGCGGAGCGCGCGGCCCTCTTGACCGTGCGCAACAACATGAATCACGCCTCCATCCTGACCTGGGCGCTCGCCAACGAGCCGGCCGGCAACCGCTCGGAGCTCGGCCTCTTCAGCTCGCCCCTGCAGACCTACATCCGCGACGCTTCGACCGCCGTGCGCGAGATGGACGACACGCACCTGATCGGGATCGACCGCCAGTCGCGCCTCGGCGAGCCGCTCACCGACCGGTCCTTCCGCTACCTCGACGTGCTCGGCGTCAACGAGTACTTCGGCTGGTACGACTCCTACAAGGCCGACCTGGTGCGCCCGGCGAGCACACTGTCGGAGCTGCCCGGCTACCTCGACGATCTGCACGCGGCGAATCCCGAGTTGCCGCTCGTGATCACCGAGTTCGGCGCCGAGGCGTCCCGCTCGGGGCCGGTGGAGCAGCCGGGGACCTACGAGTACCAGCAGAAGTTCGTCGCCGATCACATCGCCGTGCACGCCTCGAAGCCCTACGTCTACGGCTCGATCCACTGGGCGCTGCGCGACTTCCGCGTCGACCCGACCTGGCAGGGCGGCGCGCCCGCCGCGTGGGCCACGCCGCCGTGGCACAACAAGAGCGTGATCGAGGAGACGAACGCCCGCAAGCCGGCCTTCCGCACGGTCCAGAAGCTGTGGCGGAAGACGCGCCCGCTGCGCTAGCGCCGGGTTTGCATCGACTACCCTGCGCGGCCGTGAAGCGCCCGATTCTGCCGGCCCTCCTGCTCGTCGCGGCCCTCGCCGGCTGCGGCTCCAACGACGCCGCGCCGGTCGGGGACGACACCGACGCGCGCGGCACGGCGCTCGCCTGCATCGCCGGCCAGAACGGCATCGACGCCCGCCTCGACGGCGACGACGAGATCGCGCTGGGCGGCGCCGCGAGCGGCACCCACATCCGCTTCTACCTGACGGCCGGCGAGGCCGAGGCGGCCCAGTTCGAGGGCGACGGCGAGGGCGCCGAGCAGATCGGAGCGGCGCTCCTGTTCGTCGAGCCCAAGGTCGATCCGGATACCGAGGACATCCTCGGCGACGTGGAGAAGTGCCTGTCTGAGCTGTAGCTGGGCGCGGCGGTCGCCGCCTATTCCGCCAGCAGCACCTGCACCTGATTCCGCCCCTTGCGGAATGCCGACTCGGGCACCATCACAGAGACCAGCTCGCCCTCGTTGCCGGTCGCGAGCTTGAAGGTGTTGCCGACGGCCGCGATCCGGCCGTTCACGGCGACGGCGATGTCGCGCGGGTGCTGGTCCGGCCCGTTCACGCGGGCCACCACGTGGGTCGGGACGAGCCCGCTCTCCGGGTCGACCCGCCCGTAGTCGCCGGCGTATACGAGGTCGACGTCGAGCGGCTCGCCGGCCGCCGAGGCGGGCTTCCCGATCAGGTCCTGGTTGGGGCCGAGCCGGTACATGCGCTCGAGGCCCTCCGCACCGCTCCCGATCAGGCGGGCGTTGCGCGCGAGCACCTCGCGGCGCTCGGCCTCGAAGGTGTCTGCCGGGATGCGCAGCGTCTCGAAGCTGTTGCGGATCAGGAAGCGCAGCTCGTCGCGGTTCTGGACCTCGTCGCTGTAGGCCGACTTCCCGTCCATCTCCACGCGCGGATCGAGGTTGAGGATGTCGAACATCGTGGGCAGGATGTCGATCGTCTCGACGTAGGCGTCGTCGACCTCGGGGCGCGTCTGGCCGGGCGCCTTGATGAACAGCGGTATCGGAGCGATCTCGGCCGCCGTGTCGCGCCGAAGGCGCCTGCGCTCGGGGCGCCCGAGCGGGAACGCCACGCCGTGGTCGGCCGCGACCACGATCAGGGCGTCGTCCCACATGCCCTCGGCCTTCAGCCTGTCCCACAGCTTCTGCAGCTGGAGGTCGGCGAACATCGTCTGCAGCGCGTGGCGCTGGAAGAGCACGTCGAGCTGTCCCTGGTCCTCGAAGGACTGGCTCGAGAGCCCTTCGATCGCGTCGTTCGGCTGGCGCCGATAGCGGTTGCCGGACGGTAGGTACTGCCACGGTACGTGCGGGAGCAGCGTGTGTTTGAAGTTGAGGCTGGGGCGCCGGGTCGGCCTGATGTCGTCGATCCACTCCTGGAAGCGGACCGGGCGGCCGCCGTTCAGGTTCCCGCGCGCGAGGCGGCCGACGCGCGTGCCGCCCACCTTCTCCCCCTCTTCGGCGCTCTCCTCACCGGCACCGCCGAAGTCGCCCCAGTTCTCGGAGACGCTCGTGAGGTCGGTCTCCATCTCGGGCGGCGCCACCACGTGCAGCCAGACGAGTCCCAGGTCCTCGCTCATCGAGGAGATGCGGTCGGGGTAGGACTCGTCGAGGCGCTCGTCCTCGCAGATGTCCCGTGAGCAGACCGAGGTCGCCTCCTCCGAGACGTTCATCATGTGGGTCTTCCCGAACAGCGAGAAGATGCTGTTCGGATGGTCGCCCGAGATCGGCTGTTTGTCCTCCTCGGGCAGATTGCCGTCCATGATCGCCGGCTGCGCGCGCTCGGTGGAGTCGTAGATCGTGTAGGCGTTCTTGAACCAGGTCGAGCTGTCGGCGAGCTCCGCGAAGCCGGGGTAGCGCTGCCTGTCGAGCTTCCCGTTCTCGTCGACCAGCGTGTTGACCGGCAGCTCGTCGAGCAGGACGACCACGATCGGCGACTGGGTGACGCCGCCGATAGTCCGGGCGCTCGCCTCGTCGGGGAACGCGAGCTCCGAGATCGAGCCGCTGAAGAGGAACAGGGCGAGGAACACGAGCGGCGCCGGCGAGAGGATGTTCAGGAACGAGCGCACCGGCTCGGCTCGCAGCCAGAGGAGCGCGGCGGCGGCGCCGATCGCCACCGACAGCACGATCAAGACGACGTCCGACGCGTCGATCGCCTTCTTCAGAGCCTGGGCGGCGATCAGCGCCACGAGGCCTGCGATCAGGACGACGTGGGCGGCGCGCCGCGCACCGCCGCCGGCCAGGCCCACGAGCAGCTCGATCCCGAGCAGCAGCAGCGGCGGCAGCACCACGAGCAGGATGGAGAAGGAGACGATGTCGAAGCCCGACGAGCCGCGGGCGGCGAAGAACTCGGGGTTGTCCTTCAGCAGGTCGAAGAGCGGCTGGGCGACCGCGAAGCACCACAGGACGGCCAGGTTCAGGTAGGACCAGGCGGCCTCCTTCACGAGGCTGCGCTCGGTGCCGCGCTCCGGTTCCTCGACCGAAGCTTCGGTGGTGCTCATCCGGCCTTCGGCCGGGCGTGGTACAGGACGCGCGTGCCCGACTCGAGGCGCTCCGAGCGCTCGACCTCGAACGCCTCGGCCAGGCAGCGCTCGAAGAAGCTGAGCTCGTAGTCGGGATGGAGGCCCTCGCGCTTGGGCGCCAACAGCTTCTTCACCATCGGATCTTCGCGCGTCGGGAACTCGATGACCAGCGCGGACCCGAGCGACGCGAGCCAGTCGATGAACTCGCGCACCGGGACGTTCGCGCTGATGGCGACGTGGTGGATCAGCGCGAGCGCCAGCACGAGGTCGGGCTTGCCGCGCTCGGCGAGCGCCCGGCGCTCGAGCCCGCGCCAGCCGAGACCCGGCGAGGGATCGGCGAGGTTCATCGTGAGCGTGAGGATCTGCTCGTCACCCTCGGCCCGCAGGTCGCGGTAGAGGAGCTCGACAGGGCCCTCGTCGGCGTCGACGGCCAGCACCGTCCGCGCGCCCTCGGCGGCGATCCGCGAGTAGCGCCCGTTGTTCGCGCCGATGTCCCAGACGAGGCCCCAGTCGCGTGAGCCGGCGACCTCGCGGACGAAATCGTCCTTGCGCCGCGCGTCGTCGTCCGTGTAGGTGTTGCGCTCGCCGTAGGCGGTCCAGACGCCCTGCGGCGGGTCCCACTGGAGCCGCTCGACGAGCTTGCGCATCTTGCGCACATTCGCCACCAACAGCTCCTTCTTGAAGACGCGCTTGACCTCCTGCTTGACCTGGTCCGGCCGGTCCGCGTAGCGCGCCTCGAGCCGGGCGTGCAGGAAGACGTTCGTGAAGACGCCGCGCCGGAAGCGGTCGCGGAACGACATCAGGTCGCGCATCTGCGGGGGCGTGATCCCGTCGATCGCGCCGCGCAGCCAGGGACGGAAGGGAACGCCCTTCGCCGACTGCAGCAGCAGCGGATAGAGGTAGAGCATGCAGAACTGGCGGTAGCCCACCCAGGGCTCGCCCTCGCGCAGGCGCTCGAAGGAGCCGACGTCGACGAACACAGGGCGGGCGCCCTTGAACTGGACGTTGTAGGGCGTCGAGTCCTTGAGAACGAGGTCGTGGTCGAGCGCCTCGAGCAGCAGGTCGAGCTGCAGCAGCGCCGCGTCCTTGAGCATCGAGAAGGTCCACTCGTACGGATACGAGACGAACGGGATGCGCTCGTGCCGCAGCACCGCGGCGGGCTCGTGGACCAGCAGGTCCTTGAGCGCGGTCACGTCCTCCACCCGCTCTGTCGAGACGACGCGGCCGTCGTCGAGCATGCCGCTCGCCTGAACGGCCTCGAAGTCGCTCAGGCCATCGGCGGACAGCGCCCGGTAGACGTCGGCGCCCGCGTAGAAGACCCGGCTCTCCGGGTCGCGGAAGGAGCCGGGTTCGAAGACCGGCGTGCCCTGAGTATCAGCCGTCGGGCCCATGAGCGGCGGGGAATGGTAGCCAGTGCCGGCGGGCCCTCGCCGGCTGCTTCGACCTAGGCGGTGTCCGTGCCCTGCGTGGCGTCGGACTTGGGCGTCTCCGGCTCGTCCTTGCGGATGCGGAGGAACCTGAGAATCCGGTTCCAGTAGAGCTTGGCCGTGACGGCGACCGCCGCGAGACCGCCCGCGATGATCTGCAGGATCATGCTCCCGCTGCCGGGATCCAGATAGGCGATAACGCTCATGGTGCTCGTGGGCTCCAGTAGAGGCCGGGTTCGAAGAAAGGCGTCGCCCTGCGGCGAGACGCGCAGGCTAGCAGAGGTGTTGCCGCGCCGTGAACGTCGCGTTGCGAGAGGGTTACTACCCGGCTGGCCGCGATCTACCCATGCCGCCGGGTTTGTTAATTCCCTGCAAACTTGCTGTAAATGGCGATCCTGCCGCGAGCCTGAGCGCGGGCGAGCGGAAAGCTGATCTGATCACGCCGGACAACCCGCCAGTCACCCACTCGGAGAACAGTGCGGCGCGTGCCGGCGCGACCCGTCGTGTACACGCGACCGGCGCTCAGCACCCGCCACGAGCGGAACACGAGACGGTGTGCGCTCACCGCCTCGACCGCACTGATCGGCGCCTTCAGCTCCCACGCCAGGTGGCTGTGGTAGGCGCGGTTGGCCGTCGCCGTCCCCAGGGCGCTCACAGCCACCGGCCCGCCGAGCCGGTCGACGGCTCGGGCCAGGTCGCGGTGCAGCTCCATGCGCACACCCACTTGGTGCGCCTCGCGCTCCATGCGCTCAGTGCGCTCGTTCGCGAACGGCACCGCCAGCAGCGCCAGCACCGCGGCGGCAGCCGCAGCGCCCAGAGCCGGCGACGGCCGCGCCGTCAGCTTGCCGGCGGCGGCGAGCACACCAGCGCTGCCCACGCCGGCCAGCACGCAGCTGAGGGCCAGCGCGGGCAGGACGTAGCGCGGGTTGCCGGAGAACCCCGCCTGGGTCATGACGGCGAACAGCGCCGCCTCGGCCGCCACCACGGCGGCGAGCAGCAGCGGGGCGAGCCGGCGCCCGAGCAGTGCCCAGACAACCGCTGCGAGCGCCAGCAGCTCGACGAGCAGGCCGGCGTGGTCGTGGCCGAGCTCGAGCGCGGCGAGCCAGGGCCGCTCCGCGTGCGAGAGGCTCCAGACCGGCTCCCCCGTGGCCTGGCGGGCGCCGTCGAGCGGGTTGCCCGCGCCGATCCACTCGGGCAGGAGCCAGGCCCCGGCCGACACGACGAACAGACCTGCCACGAGCATGCGCAGCCGCCGCTCAGCCCACCACAGCCAGAGCGTGTAGAGGCCGAGGAACGGCACGAGCTCCGGCCGCAGGAGGCAGGCGAGCACGCCGAGCACGAAGGCGTGGTCGCGCCGGCCGTCGAGGTGGCGCTCGATCGCCCAGAACATGAGCGCCACCGCCCAGGGCGCCTCGCTGCCGTGCGCGCTGAACTGGAGCCAATCCGGGAGGACGAACAACGTCGTCGCGGCGACGGCCCCGCCGATCGCGCCGGTGACCCCACCGCCCGCCAGGCGCGAGGCGAGCCGACAGGCGAGCACCAGTGCAAACAGCGCGCCCGTGCGGGCGACCACCATCCACAGTGCCACCGGGATCGCGTCGTCGACGCGCGAGAAGGGCGCGAACAGGACCGTGAACACGACGGGCAGCGGCTTCCACGAGGAGCCGCCGGTGGTGTCGAGGCTGCCGTGCGCGATCTCGCGGCCCCAGACGAGCCAGGCGAACGGGTCGTAGCTCGGCTGCGACGGGAGCAGCAGCGACAGGGCGGCGAGCGCCACGCAGGCGGCAAGGAGCTTCGCCATTTTCGCGAGCCACGCTAGGCGCCCCGCGCGACCCTCCTGTGAAGGAGGGGTAACAGCGAAGTGAAGGGCCGATGAACGGCGGGGCCCTCCTGTCCTCCGTCTACGCTACGAGCGGCGCATGAAGCTGATCATCCAGATCCCCTGCTACGACGAGGAGCACACGCTTCCGGGGACCCTCGCCGACCTCCCGCGCGCGGTGGAGGGAATCGACGTGGTCGAGTGGCTCGTGATCGACGACGGGTCGAGCGATCGCACCGTCCAGGTCGCGCGCGAGCACGGCGTCGACCACATCGTGCGACTGACGAACAACAAGGGCCTCGCGGCCGCCTTCCAGGCGGGCCTCGACGCCTCGCTCAAGCTGGGCGCCGACATCATCGTCAACACCGACGCCGACAATCAGTACTTCGGCGGCGACATACCGAAGCTCGTCGCGCCGATCCTCGCCGGCGAGGCGGACATGGTGATCGGCGACCGCGAGACGGACCAGATCGAGCACTTCTCGCCGCTGAAGAAGCGCCTGCAGCGGCTCGGCAGCGCGGTCGTCAGGCGCGCTTCCGACACCAACGTGCCCGACACCACCTCGGGCTTCCGCGCCTACAACCGCGAGGCCGCGCTGCAGATGAACGTGGTCTCGAAGTTCACCTACACGCTCGAGACGATCATCCAGGCCGGCAAGCAGACGGTCGCCGTCGATCACGTGCCGATCCGGACGAACGACCAGACCCGGGAGTCGCGGCTGTTCCCGTCGATGTGGTCGTACGTGCGCCGTAACACGGCCTCGATCTTCCGCATCTATGCGCTCTACGAGCCGCTGCGCGTGTTCCTCGCCGCGGCGATCCTCACGGCGCTCGCCGGCGCGTTCCTCTGGATCCGCTTCGGCGTGTTCGTGATCCAGGGCGAGACCGACGGCCACGTCCAATCGCTGATCCTGGGCTCGACGCTCTTCATCGTCGCGGTGCAGTTCGCCGCGCTCGGGGTGCTGGGCGACATCCTCGCCGGCTCACGCGTGCTGCAGCAGCGCATTCTCGAGCGGGTGCGGCGAGTGGAGCTGCATCTCGGCGTCGAGCCGTCGCACTACGAGCCGGGCGCGAGCGAGACGGGGCAGGCCCCCACCACCGGCGCGCACGCCGGCCGCGCGACCGGCAAGACAGAGGAGCGGGAGGCGCTGAAGCTGTGAGCACCACGCTGGACGTGCCGACCGGCAACACCTTCGACAAGTACGGCTCCTCCAACCCCGTAGTCAGGCGGTTGATGACGGGCTTCCACTCGGCTCTCGACGAGCTGTGGGTGAAGGCGGCGCCGGAGTCCGTGCTCGACGTGGGCTGCGGCGAGGGCGTGCTCACTGTCGAGTGGGCGGAGCGACTCGGCGACGGCCGCATCGTCGGCATCGACCTCGACGACCCGAAGCTGCGTGAGGAGTGGGTGAAGCGCTCGCGCGACAACCTCGAGTTCCGCTCCGAGGAGGCGACACATCTGTCGTTCGGCGACGACGAGTTCGACCTCGCGACCGCCATCGAGGTGCTCGAGCACGTTCCGGATCCCGAGGCGACGGTGGCAGAGATGGCCCGGGTGGCGCGCGGCCACCTGCTCGTGTCAGTCCCGCGCGAGCCGCTCTGGCGCGGCCTCAACATGGCGCGCGGTGCCTACCTGCGCGACCTGGGCAACACGCCGGGCCACGTGAACCACTGGTCCAAGCGGGCGTTCATCTCGCTGCTCTCGCGCTACGGGACGGTCGAGGAGGCCCGCTCGCCGTTCCCGTGGACCATGGTGCTTGTCCGCCTCGGCTGAGCGCTCGTACGGCCGGGGGGCCGCCGTCCTCTCGGCGGGCATCGGCATCACCGGGCTCGTCACCTTCGCCTATTTCGCGCTCGCCTCGCACTCGCTCACGGAGGACGAGTACGGGCGCATCACGCTGCTGTGGTCGGCGATCTTCATCACCGTCTCGGTGCTGTACCGACCGGTCGAGCAGCTGCTCTCGCGGACGATCGCCGATCACGACGCGCGCGGGATCACGGGCAGCCACCACCTGCGCGTCGCGGCGACGATCCAGCTGGCGCTCGGCGTGGCGTTCGCGGTCGTCGCGCTCGCGCTGAGGGGCCCGATCCAGGACGATCTGCTGGGCGGCTCGGCAGAGCTCTACTGGGTTCTCGTCGTCGCCGTGCTCGCCTACGCGGTGAGCTACTTCGCGCGCGGCTTCCTCGCCGGGCATCACCACTTCGGCCTCTACGGCGGGCTCGTGCTGATGGAGGCGAGCTCGCGCTGCCTGTTCGCGCTGGCGGTTGCGATAGGCATTGCCGAGGGAGAGACGGCGGTGGCGCTCGGCATGGCCGCGGCGCCGATCGTCTCGCTGGCGGTGGTGCCGCCCGCGCTCGCACGCAGGCTCGCCCCCGCCGCGGCGGACGAGGCCGACGCTCCCCCCTCCGCTCTGCTCGACGCGGCCGCGCGCGACGAGCCGGCGGCGCGCGAGCCGGAGTTCACATTGGCGCGCGGCACGGGCTTCGCCGCCGCGGTGCTCCTGATCATGGTCTGCGAGCAGACCTTCCTGAACGCCGGGCCGATCCTGATCGAGGCGAGCGAGGAGGGCGCGCGCGGCGCGGCCCTCGCCGGCATCGTCTTCAACGTGCTCCTGATCGCGAGGGCGCCGCTGCAGCTCTTTCAAGCCGTCCAGACCTCGATCCTCCCCCACCTCACGCGCTTGCGCGCGGGCGGCGAGACGGATCCGTTCCGGCGCAGCGTCAACCTCACGCTCATCGCGATCGCGGGCTTCGCCGCATGCGTGGCGCTCGTCATGCTGGCGCTCGGGCCATGGGTGATGGACCTGCTGTTCGGCGGCGACTTCGACTACGAGCGCGGCGGCCTCGTGCTGGTGGCGCTCGGGATGGGGCTCTACCTGGCGGCGGCGACGCTCAACCAGGCGCTGCTCGCGCACGGCCGCGCAATGCAGGCGGCGATCTCCTGGCTGGCCGCCGCGGCGGCGTTCGTCGCGTTCCTGCTCCTGGCCGACTTCGACGACCGCGTGCTGCAGGTCGAGCTCGCGTTCACCGGCGCGGCGGCGGCCCTCGGCGCAGCGCTCCTGCTCCTCTACCGGCGTATATGACCCGCGTATGCTCAGCCCATGGCCAAGCATCCGCGTGCGGGCGAGCCGGCGCCCGACTTCGAGCTGGACGGCACCGACGGGTCCTTCAGGCTCTCGGACCATCGCGGCGAGCGCGTGGTGCTGCTCTTCTACCCCGGTGACAACACGGCCGTCTGCACGAAGCAGTTCTGCTCCTATCGCGACAACGCGGAGGCGTTCGGGGCGCTCGACGCCACCGTGGTCGGCATCTCCTCACAGGGCGTCGAGTCGCATCTCGGCTTCTCCGAGAAGCACGGCCTCAACGTGCCCCTGCTGGCGGACGAGGACGGCGCGGTCGCCAGGTCCTACGGCGCACACGCCGTGGTCGGGACCAAGCGAGCGGTGATAATCGTCGACGAGGACGGGATCGTGCGCCACCGCCACGACCATCTGCTCGGGCTCGACTTCCAGACCGTCGGTGACCTGCGGGAGGCGCTCGACTCGCTTCCGCGCGCCGCCGTCGGTGACTGACTCGCTCACAATCACGGCGCGCCACAACGGCCCGCCCGGGTCCGCCAACGGCGGCTACACCTGCGGGCTCCTCGCGCAGCAGGTCGCCGCCGAGGCGATCGAGGTGACGCTGCGCAAGCCACCGCCGCTCGAGCGCCCACTCGAGGTTGCCGGAGACGCCGAGCATGTAGAGCTCCGCGACGGCGAGCGGCTTGTCGCCGAGGCGCGCCCGGCTGAGCTGCTGCTCGACGTGCCGGAGGCCGTTGCGGCGGAGGAGCTCGAGCGCGCCGAGGCGGCCGGGCACGAGCACTGGACCGCGAACCACCCCTTCCCCACCTGCTTCGTGTGCGGTCCCGATCGAGCGCCCGGCGACGGCCTGCGCATCTTCCCGCTCGGGCTTCCCGGCCACGACGGGATGTTCGGCGCCCGCTGGCGCCCGGACGAGTCGCTTGCCGCCGAGGACGGCTCGGTTCGCCCCGAGTACGTCTGGGCCGCGCTCGACTGCCCGACGAGCGCGCCGGTCGCCAACTTCGGCGCTGGGCCGCCGATGGTGCTCGCCCGCATGACCGCGCGACTCGGCTGCTCCGTCCGCACGGGCGAGCAGCACTCGATCCTGTCCTGGCCGCTCGCCCGTGACGGCCGTAAGCGCGAGGCTGCCGCGGCGCTGTACGACTCGGCGGGCCGGATGCTGTGCGCCTCGAAAGCGCTTTGGATCGAGCTGCGCGAGCCGGGTTAGCATCTCGCCATGGCGACGCACTACCGGACCTGCCCGTTCTGTGAGGCCACCTGCGGGCTCGAGATCGAAACGGAGGGGCGGGAGGTGGTGGCGGTCCGCGGCGACGAGCAGGACATCTTCAGCCGCGGCTTCATCTGTCCGAAGGCGTACGGCCTCAAGCAGCTCCACGAGGACCCCGACCGCCTGACGACGCCGCTCATCCGCCGCGACGGCGAGCTCGTCGAGGCGAGCTGGGACGAGGCGTTCGAGGAGATCGACCGGCGCCTTTCGCCCATCCTCGCCGAGCATGGCCGCAACGCCGTCGGGGTCTACCTCGGCAATCCGAACGCCCACAACCTCTCGGCCGTCCTGTACGCGCCGGCCTGGCTCCGCCTGCTCGGGTCGCAGAACGTGTACTCCGCGTCGACGGTCGACCAGATGCCGAAGCAGGTCTCCGTGGGCCACATGTTCGGGACGATGCTGTCGGTCCCCGTGCCGGACCTCGACCGCTGCGAGCACCTGCTGCTGCTCGGCGCCAATCCGCTCGTGTCGAACGGCAGCCTGCTGACGGCGCCCAACATGCGCGGCCGGCTGCGCTCGATTCGCGAGCGCGGCGGCAAGGTGGTCGTCGTGGACCCGCGGCGCACGCGCACCGCCGAGGAGGCCGACGAGCACCACTTCATCCGCCCGGGCGCCGACGCGCTCCTGCTCGCCGCGATGGCATGCACGCTCGTCGAGGAGGGGCTCGACGATCCCGGCGAGCTCGCAGCTCACGTCGCGGGGCTCGACGAGCTGCGCGAGCTCGTGCGCGAGTTCGCGCCCGAGTCGGTGGCGGGCACGTGTGGGATCGAGGCCGCTGAGATCCGGCGCCTCGCCCGGGAGCTCGCTGCCGCGAAGCACGGCGCCGTCTACGCGCGCATCGGCACCTGCACGCAGGAGTTCGGCACGCTCGCGAGCTGGCTCGTCGACGTCCTGAACGTCCTGACGGGCAACCTCGACCGGGAGGGCGGCGCCATGTTCACGCGCGCCGCGGCCGGCCAGAAGAACTCGTCGGGCGCCGGAGGCAGCGGCAAGGGCTTGCGCTTCGGGCGCTGGGCGAGCCGCGTGCGCGGCCTCCCGGAGTCATACGGCGAGCTGCCGGTGGCGGCGCTCGCCGAGGAGATCGACACGCCTGGTGAGGACCAGATCCGCGTGCTCGTGACGATCGCCGGAAACCCGCTCGTCTCGACGCCGAACTCGGAGCGCCTGACGCGCGCGGTCGAGGGGCTCGACTTCATGCTCGCCGTCGACATCTACGTCAACGAGACGACGCGCCACGCGGACGTGATCCTGCCGGGTCCGGAGCCGCTCGAGAAGTCGCACTACGACATCGCGCTCTACCAGCTCGCCGCCCGCAACGTGGCGAACTACTCGCCGCCCGTCTTCGAGGCGACCGTGCCGCCCGAGTGGCGCACGTACCTCCGGCTCGCCGGGATCGTTACCGGCCAGGGCCCGGCCGCCGACGTCGAAGCGCTCGACGCGATGGTGATCCAGACGCTCGTCCAGCGCGAGCTGGCCGATCCGGCGTCGCGCGTCGCCGGCCGCGACGCCGCCGAGCTCATCGAGGCGCTTGAGCCACGCCGCGGGCCGGAGCGGATCCTCGACCTGATGATCCGCGTCGGGCCCTACGGCGACGCCTTCGGCGAGGACCCGGAGGGTCTGACGCTCGACGTGCTCGAGCAGCACCCGCACGGCATCGACCTCGGCCCGCTCGAGTCGCGCCTGCCGGACGTGCTGCGCACACCCTCGGGGAAGGTGGAGCTGATGCCCGAGCCGATCGTGGCGGACGTCGCGCGGCTGCGCAGCGCTCTCGAGGGCGAGCGGAACGGCGGCATGGTCCTGATTGGCCGCCGCCAGCTGCGCTCGAACAACTCGTGGATGCACAACCTGCCGGCGCTCGTGAAGGGCAAGGACCGCTGCACGCTCCACATCCACCCGGATGACGCGGCGCGACTCGGACTCACCGACGGCGGCCGCGCACTGGTGCGCTCGAGCGCGGGCGAGGTCGAGGCGCCGGTCGAGCTGACCGACGGGATCATGCCGGGGGTCATCTCGATACCGCACGGCTGGGGCCACGACGAGGACGGCGTGCGGATGGGCGTGGCGGCGGCGCACGCCGGCGTCAACAGCAACGTCCTCGCCGACGAGTCACTCGTCGACCCCCTGTCGGGCAACGCGGTGCTGAACGGGATTCCGGTGGAGGTTGCGCCCTCGCAGTGAGCCGATTCGCCGCGAGGCGCGAATGAAGGGACATGACTACTCGGTCCCTCCTCGCGCTCGCGGCGGCCCTGCTGCCGGCCCTCCTCATCGGCGTGCCCCGCGCCGACGCGGCGACCTTCCTCGGCTCGCCGGACACCTCCGGCCCGCCTCAGGCCTACGCCTGCGCAGCATGCCCGGCGGGCGCGGGCGTCGGCTTGCGCCAGTTCGCGCTGCGGGGCACCGACGTGGAGGCGCCCGAGGACGGCGTGCTGGTCGAGGCGAGCGCCTTCGCCAAGCGCATCTCCGGCAGCGAGCCGGCGCGCGTGGCGGTGCTGCGACCCAGGGACGGCGGCATCGGAGTGGACGTCGTCGCCTCCACCCCGCTCCCCGTGACCTCACCGGCCGGCGCGGTCGAGCAGGTCGAGGGCCTGCGCCTGCCGGTCCGCCAGGGCGACTCGGTCGGGATCCTGTTCCGCAGCGGCGAGGTCGACCTGGGGGTGCGCTCGCGCCCGAAGCCGGACGGGGCGGTCCAGTCGTTCCGGATGCCCTGCGAGCCCTGTGGTATGGACGGCGGCACCGGCATGGAGCTGCTTCTCGACGCCGTCGTCGAGCCCGACGTGGACGCCGACGGGCTCGGCGACGAGTCGCAGGATCCGGACGGCGGCGGGCTCGGCATGGACTGGGAGGACGACTGGTTCGAGGACTTCGACGAGGGTGACGAGCTCGACGACGACTTCGGCTCGGACGAGCGCACGGCGGCGCAGCGCAGGCTGCGGCTGCTGGACGTCGACCGGCGTCCACGCGGCGACGGGGCGAACCTGCTGCTGCGGGTCCCGCGCGCCGGCCGGCTGAGCGCGGCGGTCACCCTGCCCGACGACCGCGCCACCGGCGCCGGCCCCTTCCTCACGCTTCTCACCGGCGACATGAACGTGAGGCGCTCTGGCCGCGTGTGGCTGCGGATGGACTCGACCACGCCGGGGACGCGCGTCCTGGACCGCCGCCGGCGCGTCCGCACGAAGGTGGTCGTCTCGCTGCTGCCGCGCGAGCGGCCGCTCAAGGTCCTGATGCGCTCGGCGAAGCTGTAGAGGGGTCAGGTCTTGCAATCCAGCATTCGTGCTGGATTGCAAGACCTGACCCCTCTGGCCGCTAGATCGCCTGGAGCATGCTGCCGCCGCAGCTGCGGCAGATGACGTTCGCCGTGTCGGACATGCGCGCGATCGTCGAGTGGGCGCCGCAGTTGGGGCACTCGGAGCGAAGCTCGAAGCGGTGGAGGCAGGAGACGCAGCGGTAGCGGCCCGCGAGATTCGTGCCGCGCAGCCACGGCTCGCCGCACGACGGGCACTCGGGTCCCAGGTCGATCCTGTCGTCTCCGGCCACGGGCATCGGTACCCAACGCTAGCCGAGCCGGCCGGCGTTGCCCCGCAGCCACGCACCGGCGTCCATCGCGCGCTTGCCGGCCGGATGCACCTCGAGCAGCTCGAGCGCGCCGCCCGTCGCCCCGTACAGGAGCCGCCTGTCGCGGGCCTCGAGGGCGCCCGGCTCGGGCCCCTCCTCACCCGCGATGCTTGCGCGCAGCACCCCGAGCGGCTCGCCCCAGGGCAGCTCGACGAACGCCCCGATGTGCGGCGTCAACGCGCGCACTCGCCGCTCGAGCACGTCCGGCATGAGCGCCGGATCGAGCAGGCGGTCGCCACGCTCGATCTTCTCGGCGTACGTGATCCCCTCCTCGGGCTGCTCCCTGAAGTGCGGGCGCAGGTCGAGCGCCTCGATCAGCAGCTCGCCGCCGAGCGCGGCGAGCCGCGCCGAGAGCGTGCCGAAGTCGTCCTGCGGATGGATCGCCTCGGCGCGCTGGAGGCAGAGCGGCCCGGCGTCGAGCTCGGCGGTCGGCCGCATGATCGTCACGCCGGTCTCGTCGTCGCCGGCCTCGATGGCACGCTCGATCGGCGCGGCGCCGCGCCAGCGCGGCAGCAGCGACGGGTGCGCGTTCAGCATCTCGTGCTCGGATAGGAGCGGCTCCCTGATGATCGCGCCGTACGCGCAGATGCAGACGACCTCGGGCTTGGCGGCGGCGATCGCGGCGCGTGTCTCCTCCGCGTTCAGGTCATCGGGCTGGAGCAGCTCGATCCCGAGCAGGCGCGCGGACTCCGCCACCGGCGGTGGCGCGACCTTGCGGCCGCGGCCACGCGGGCGGTCCGGGCGCGTCACGACCAGCGCGGGGCGGTGCGGCGTCGACGCGAGCCTGTCGAGCACGTCGGCGGCGAACGCGGACGTGCCGAGGTAGACGGTGCGCATCGCGCGCTAGCCCACCAGCAGGACGTGCAGGATGCGAGGGCCGTGCACTCCCTCGACCCTGTTGAGCTCGATGTCGGAGGTGGCCGACGGACCGGACACGAACGTGAGCGGACTGCCCCCGCGCACCGACGCCTCGAGCCGTTCCACGGCCTCGGGGACGAGACCGACAACCTGCTCCGCGCGCACCACGCACACGTGGAGGTCGGGCACGAGCGAGAGCGCACGCCGGCCCTGCCCGGGCCCGCCGTCGAGCACGAAGCTGCCGGTCTCCGCGATCGCGACGGCGCAGCCGGTGAGGGCGCCGCCGAGCGTGTCGAGCTCGGAGGCGGAGAGGGCCTCGTCCTCCACGAGCTCGACGCCCTCGGGCCGCCACTCCGCCGGCGCGCCCGACGCCACGCCGAGCCGCCCGGCCCCGTGCTCGGCGCAGATCCGCCCCACGAGCGCGGCCACGCCCGCGTCGTCGTCCGCGCGCTCGACCGTGGCGCGGTACTCGGCAACGCGCTCGGCGAACAGCGCGACGACCTCCTCGCGCGAGCGGGAGTCCTCGGTGCGGTAGGCGCGCGGCTGCTCGCCGGGCGGCTCAGCCTCGGCGACGGCGGCGCGGATGCGCGCGAGCACGAGCTCGCGGGCCGGCCGGCCGTCGCTCGCGGGCGCGTCCTTGCGCACGGCCGGCGGCGCGGGGGCCGGTGGCGGCGGGACCGCCTTGCGCGCACCGCTCTCGCGCCCGCGCGTGCGCCGCCACCAGTCCCGAAAGCTCTCCTTTGCCGGAGCCGGAAGGTCGCGCGAGCTCGTCCACCCGGACAGCGGGCCGGGGGCGCGCGTGATCCTCCCGCGCCGGACGAGCGGGCGAGCCGCCATGCGGGCGAGCTTCTGGGCGCGCTCGTACCGCCGGCGCGACGAGAACACGCCGTAGAGCCCCTTCATCGAGAGCAGCTCGGGATCCAGCGCGCTCGCCTCGTCGCGCTCGCGGGCACGGAGGTGCGTGAGCAGCCGCGGGATCTCGATGTTCACCGGGCAGACCTCGGCGCAGGCACCGCACAGGGACGACGCGTAGGGCAGCGAGCCCGCGTCGTCCATCCCCTTCAGCTGCGGAGTGAGAATCGCCCCGATCGGCCCCGGATACACCGACTCGTAGGCGTGGCCGCCGACGCGGGCGTACACCGGGCAGACGTTCAGGCAGGCGCTGCAGCGGATGCAGCGCAGCGCCTGGCGGCCGATCTCGTCGGCGAGCGCTCTGGTGCGCCCGTTGTCGAGGAGCACCAGATGGAAGTCGCTCGGGCCGTCGCCCTGGCGCACGCCGCTCCAGAAGGACGTGTACGGATTCATGCGCTCGCCGGTCGACGAGCGCGGCAGCAGCTGTAGGAAGACCTCCATGTCGCGCCAGGCGGGCACGACCTTCTCCACGCCCATCAGCGTCACGAGCACGTCCGGGAGCGTCGTGCACATGCGGCCGTTGCCCTCCGACTCGACCACGCACACCGTGCCGGTCTCGGCGATCGCGAAGTTCGCGCCGCTCACGCCCATGCGCGCCTGCAGGAACTTCGAGCGCAGGTGGAGGCGCGCCGCCTCGGTGAGCGCGGGCGGATCGTCGCTCAGGTCGGGGAGGTCCAGCTCGCGCCGGAACAGGTCGCGGATCTCGGCACGGTTCTTGTGGATGGCGGGAACGAGGATGTGGGACTGCTCGTCGTCGCCCAGCTGGATGATCAGCTCGGCGAGATCCGTCTCGAGGGCGGCGATCCCCTGCGCCGCGAGCGCCTCGTTCAGCTTGATCTCGTCGGAGGCGATCGACTTGACCTTCACGAGCTCGCGCAGCCCGTGCGAGCGGGCGATGCCGGCGACGATCGCGCACGCCTCGGCGCCGTCGGCCGCCCAGTGCACCTGGCCGCCTGCCCGAGTTACCGCCTCCTCGAGCCGCTCGAGCTCCTCGTCGAGCCGCAGGAGCGCCCGGTCCTTGACCGCGGCGCCGGCCGCGCGCAGCTCCTCCCAGTCGGGCAGCTCGCCCACCACCCGCGCGCGCTTGTCGCGGATCGTCGTGGTCGCGCGCGCCAGGTTGGCGCGCAGCTGACTGTCCGCCAGCGAGCGCCGGGCGGCGTCCGGGAAGCTCACGCGTTCGCCTCCTCGCCCGTCGAGGCCAGGATCTCGGCGAGGTGCACCGTCCTGACGCCGGTGCGCCCGCGCGAGAGGCCGCCGCCGATCTGCATGAGACAGGAGGAGTCGATCGCGCAGACAACCTCGGCGCGTGTGTCGAGCACGGCGCGCAGCTTGTCCGAGAGCATCGCCGTCGAGACGTCGGCGTTCTTCACCGCGAAGGTCCCGCCGAAGCCGCAGCACTCCGTTGCGTCTGGCAGCTCGACCAGGTCGATGCCGCGCACCGCTCCGAGCAGCCGCTGGGGCCGCTCGCCCACGCGCAGCTCACGCAGCGAGTGGCAGGTCGGGTGGTAGGTCACGCGGTGCGGGTAGTAGGCGCCGACGTCCTCTACCTCGAGAACGTCGACGAGCAGCTCGGAGAGCTCGTACACCGGCGGCGCCCCGGGACCGAGCTGCTCGCGCAGCATGCCGGCACACGACGCCGACGGCGTCACGACCGCCTCGTAGCCCGCGAACACGTCGCCCGTGCGCTCGGCGAGCCGCATCCCCTCGTCGCGGTAGCCCGAGTTCAGGTGCATCTGCCCGCAGCAGGTCTGCTCTTCCGGGAAGTCCACCTCGTGGCCGAGCCGCTCCAGCAGCCGCACGACCGACTGGCCGACGCCAGGGAAGAGCGTGTCGCCCAGACAGGTGACAAAAAGGCCCAATCGCACCCCTAGGAGTTTCCCGGACTCGGGCCTTGGGAACCGCCCACTAGGGAGAGAAGGGCAAGCGAGGGAGGCCACGACTGTGTACACGCAGGACTTCGACCCTGTTTCGGATTCACTGGGCCTGACCTCGATCTTTGCCGTCCTGCCTCTGGTGACGCTGTTCGTGCTGCTCGGCGGCGTGAAGATGAAGGCGCAGTGGGCGGCCCTGATCGCGCTCGGCGTCTCGATGATCGTCGCGCTCGCGGTCTACGGCATGCCGTTCGACCAGACCGCCCTGTCCGCCACGGAGGGCGCCGCGTTCGGGCTGTTCCCGATCATGTGGATCGTCGTCACGGCGATCTGGGTCTACAACATGACCGTCGAGACCGGGCACTTCGCGGTCCTGCGGCGCTCCTTCGGGGCGATCTCGGAGGACCAGCGCGTCCAGGCCGTGATCGTCGCCTTCTGCTTCGGAGCGCTCATGGAGGCGCTCGCCGGTTTCGGCACGCCCGTCGCCATCACCTCGGTGATGTTGATCGCGCTCGGCTTCAAGCCGATCAAGGCCGCCTCGATCGCGCTCGTCGCCAACACCGCCCCGGTCGCCTTCGGCGCGATCGCTGTCCCGATCACGACCCTGTCCGAGGTCACCGGCCTCGACAAGGGCGACCTCGGCGCGATGGTCGGGCGTCAGACGCCGTTCCTCGCCCTGATCGTCCCGCTGATCCTGATCGGCATGGTCGACGGCCGCCGCGGCATCCGCCAGGCCTGGCCGGTCGCCGTGGTCGGCGGCCTCGCGTTCGCGATCGCCCAGTTCGCCTGCTCGAACTACATCTCGGTCGAGCTGACCGACATCGTCGCCTCGCTCGTGGCCACCGGCGCGATCGTGGCGCTGCTGCGGATCTGGACGCCGGGCGAGACGATCAAGGCTGAGATCAGTGGCCGCATCGAGCGCCCCGCGGTGGCCGGCGGCTCGGTGCACGATCCGGCGATGGAGCGCGAGATCGCGCGCCGCGACGACACCAAGAAGGACCCTCCCTCCGACGTCGTCAAGGCCTACGCGCCCTACCTGATCATCATCGCCGTGTTCTCGATCGCCCAGATCGCCGCGATCAAGGACTGGATGGCCGAGTCGCCCTGGACGACGACCTTCGAGTGGCCAGGGCTCGACGTGCGGAGCCCGGACGGCGAGGCCCTGTCGAGCATGACCTACAACCTCAACTGGCTGCCGGCGGCCGGCACGCTGATGCTGATCTCGGGCCTGATCACGATGGCGGTCCTCGGCCTCACGCCCGCCCGCGCCCTGAAGGTGGCGGGCGCCACGCTCGATCAGCTCAAGTGGGCAATCCTCACCGTGGCCGCTGTGCTCGCGCTCGCGTACGTGATGAACCAGTCCGGCCAGACCATCACGCTCGGGCTGTGGGTCGCAGGCGCCGGCGGGATCTTCGCGTTCTTCTCGGCCGCGATCGGCTGGCTCGGCGTTGCGGTGACCGGATCCGACACCTCCTCGAACGCGCTTTTCGGGGCGCTGCAGGTGACCGCCGCGCAGGACGCCGACCTCTCGCCCACGCTGATGGCCGCCGCGAACAGCTCCGGCGGTGTGCTCGGGAAGATGATCTCGCCGCAGAACCTCGCCATCGGCGCGGCCGCGGTGGGGCTCGCGGGCAAGGAGGGAGACCTGTTCCGTAAGGTGCTGGGGTGGAGCCTCGTGCTCATCCTGCTCATGTGCGTGCTCGTCTACCTGCAATCAACCCCGGTGCTGGAGTGGATGGTCGTCTGAGCGCCCTGGCCGTCCGGCTCGCGGAGATCGCCGGCGACGAGCAGGTCATCACGCACGAGCGCCAGCTCGCGACCTACGCGTCTGACGGCCTGCTGCAGTACGCGGTGATGCCGGGCATCGTGGTGCTGCCGGGGTCGGCGCAGGAGGTGGCGGCGGCCGTGCGCGCCTGTTACGAGGCGGAGGTGCCCTGGGTGGCCCGAGGCGCGGGCTCGGGGTTGTCGGGCGGCGCCACACCCGTCGAGGGCGGCGTGCTGATCGGGCTCTCGCGGATGCGCCGCATCCTCGAGGTCGACCTCGACAACGGACGCGTGCTGGTCGAGCCGGGGGTTACGAACATCGCGGTGTCGCAGGCGGTCGGGCCGACGCACTTCTACCCGCCTGACCCGTCCAGCCAGATCGTCTGCACGATCGGCGGCAACGTGGCCGAGAACTCGGGCGGCGCCCACTGCTTCAAGTACGGCTTCACGACGAACTACGTGACCGGGCTGGACCTCGTGCTGCCGGACGGTTCCGAGCTGACGCTCGGCGGGCCCGAGCTCGACCACCCCGGGTACGACCTGCTGGGCGCGTTCGTCGGCTCCGAGGGCACGCTCGGGGTGGCCACGCGGATCTGGCTGCGAGTCATCCCGAAGCCCGAGGCGGTGCGCACGCTCGTCGCGTTCTTCGGCTCCACGGTCCAGGCCGGCGAGGTCGTCTCCGAGATCGTCTCCGGCGGGATCGTGCCGGGGGCCATCGAGATGATGGACAACCTCTCGATCCAGGCCGCCGAGGGAGCAACCGGCGCCGGCTATCCGATGGACGCCGGAGCCGCGCTCGTCGTCGAGCTGGACGGCTCCGAGGCCGAGTGCGAGGCCCGCTTCGAGCAGGTCGTCGTGATGTGCGAGGACGCCGGAGCGGACTCGGTGCGCGTGGCCCGCGACGAGGCGGAGCGTGAGCTGATCTGGCGCACGCGCAAGGCCGCCTTCGCGGCCATGGGCCGCATCGCTCCGAACTACTACGTGCAGGACAGCGTGATCCCGCGCACCCGGCTGTCCGAGGTCCTGCAGCGGATCGAGGAGCTCGCCACTGAGCACGATCTGCGCGTGGCGAACGTCTTTCACGCCGGCGACGGCAACCTGCACCCGCTCGTCTGCTACGACGGGGGCAACCCGGGCGAGGCCGAGCGGGCCGAGGAGCTCGCTGGGCTGATCGTCAAGACCTGCGTCGACGCGGGCGGCTCGATCACCGGCGAGCACGGCGTCGGCGTCGACAAGAAGCGCTACATGCCGGAGATGTTCGACGAGCCGGACCTGTCGGCGTTCCAGCGCCTGCGCTGCGCCTTCGATCCCGAGCAGCGCGCCAACCCGGGCAAGGTGATGCCGACGCCGCGGCTCTGCGGCGAGGTCCCCGGGCCCTACCGGGAGCATCCGCTCGAGAAGGCCGGCCTCGCGGAGCGCTTCTGATGACGGTGACCGGGGCCCCGGCCACGCGCGAGGAGCTCGCCCAGGCGCTGAAGAGCGCGTCCGCGGCCGGCGAGCCGGTCCGCTTCACGGGCGGCGGCACCAAGGTCGGCTGGGGCGCGGCTGGCCCCGAGCATGCGCTCGAGCTGCCGACCGCCGGCCTCGACCGCATCCTCGAGCACAACGCCGGCGATCTCACCGCGGTGCTCGAGGCGGGCGTCCCGCTCGCGCGCGCGCAGGAGGCGTTCGCCGACGAGGGCCAGATGCTGGCGCTCGACCCACCGGATGGCGGCGCCACGCTCGGCGGTGTGGTCGCCACGGCGGACTCGGGACCGCTGCGCGGCCGCTACGGCGGCGTGCGCGACCTCGTCGTCGGGATGCGTGTCGCGCTCTCGGACGGCACGCTCGCGAAGAGCGGCGGCAAGGTGATCAAGAACGTCGCGGGCTATGACCTGGCGAAGCTGTTCGCGGGCTCGCTCGGCACGCTCGGCGCGATCGTCGAGGTCTCGGTTCGCCTGCACCCGCTGCAGCCTGCGAGCGCCACCGCCATCGGCCGGGCCGCCGGCGCCGACGAGCTCGGACGCGCGCTCATCACCGTCTCGCGCGCTCCCCTCGAGCACAGCGGCTTCGACGTGCGCTGGACCGACGGCGGCGGCGCGCTGCTCGTGCGCTTCGCCGGCGTCACGCCGCGGCCGCAGGCGGAGTTCGCCGAGCGCCTCCTGCGGGAGGCCGGGCTCGACACGGAGATCGCCGACGAGGACGAGGAGCTCTGGACAGAGCAGCGCGAACGCCAGCGCGCGGGCGAGCCCGAGGAGGCCGTGCTGCGCGTCTCGGCCCTGCCTACGAGGCTGCCGGACCTGATCCGGGCAACCGAGGACGCGGGTGGGTCGCTCGTCGGGCGCGCCGTGCTCGGGCTCTCGTGGCTGCGGCTCCCCAACCCCTCGGCGGAGCAGGTCGAATCGCTGCGTCGCATCCTTCATCCCTCCCCCTGCGTCCTTCTCGACCGGCCGGCCTCGCTCGAGGTGGATCCGTGGGGCCCCGTCGACCCGGCCGTGCTCGCGCTCATGCGCAGGGTGAAGGAGCACTTCGACCCGGCGGGCATCTGCAGCCCCGGGGTGTTCGCGGGCGGCCTGTGAGCGGCTACGACGACACCCGCGCCCCGCAGCTCGAGCTGATCGACGACTGCGTCCACTGTGGCTTCTGCCTGCCCACCTGCCCCACCTACACGCTCTGGGGCGAGGAGATGGACTCGCCGCGCGGGCGCATCGTGTTGATGAAGGAGGGGCACGAGGCCATCTCGCCGCCGCTCGTCGAGCACCTGGACCGCTGCCTCGGCTGCATGGCGTGCGTGACCGCCTGCCCGTCCGGCGTCCAGTACGACAAGCTGCTCGAGGACGCACGCGCACAGATCGAGCGCAACTTCGAGCGCCCGCCGGCCGAGCGGGCGCACAGGAGGCTCGTCTTCGAGCTGTTCACGCGGCCGGGGCGCCTGCGCGCCTCCGCGCCCGGCCTCGCGCTCACCCGTGCGCTCGGCATCGACGCGATCGTCAGGCGCCCGCGCGTGCGGAAGCGGCTGCCGAAGCTCGCCAGCCTGATGGCGCTGGCGCCCGACACGCCCTTGCGCGAGTCGCTCCAGCGGCTGCCGGAGCACTTCGATGCGCGCGGCGAGAGGCGCGGGACGGTGGCGCTCCTCCAGGGCTGCGTGCAGCGCGTGTTCTTCGGGCACGTGAACGAGGCGACGGCGCGCGTGCTCGCGGCCGAGGGCTTCGAGGTGCATGCGCCGCGGCAGCCGCGCTGCTGCGGGGCGCTGCCCCTGCACGCGGGCGCCGACCCCGAGGCGCGCGCGCTCGCGAAGACGACGATCGAGGAGCTCGAGGGCTACGACACGGTGATCGTGAACGCCGCCGGCTGCGGGTCCGCGATGAAGGATTACGGGCACGTGCTGCGCGACGAGCCCGACTGGGCCGAGCGGGCACAGGCGTTCTCGGAGAAGGTCCGTGACGTGACCGAGTTCCTGGCGGAGGTCGAGCCGCGCGCCGAGCGCCGGCCCGTCGCCATGAGCATCGCCTACCACGACGCCTGTCATCTCGCCCACGCTCAGGCCATACGCACGCCGCCACGCGAGCTGCTGAAGGGCATTCCCGAGCTCGAGCTCGTCGAGCCGGCCGAGTGGGAGCTCTGCTGCGGCTCGGCGGGCATCTACAACCTCATCAAGCCCGAGCCGGCGGCCGAGCTCGGCGAGCGCAAGGCCCGCAACCTGCTGGACACGGGCGCCGAGGCCGTGGTTGCCGCCAACCCCGGCTGCGCGCTCCAGATCACGGCGCACACGGCCCGGCTCGGCCGCGCGCTGCCCGTGCTCCACCCGATGGAGCTGCTGGCGCGCTCGATCGACGACGCGGGCTAGAGCAGCGCCTTCGCCAGCGCCCGGTAGTCGTCGAGCGGCGCGGGCCCGTGGCCGACCGGCTGTAGGCAGACATGGTCGGCGCCCGCATCGAGGTGAGCGCGGACCTCTTCGGCCACCTGCTCTGCCGACCCGTGCGGGATGACCGCGTCGATCAAGCGGTCGCTGCCCCCGCCCTCGAAGTCGCGTTCCTCGAAGCCGAGCCGCAACAGGTTGCGCCTGTAGTTGCTGCGCTCCAGGTAGCGCGCGGCGAACTCGCGCCCGTGCTCCCGCGCCTGCTCGTCATCGGGCTCGACCACGACCGTGACCTCCGCGGCCAGCAGGGGTCCCGCGCCAAGCCGCTCGCGGGCGCTCCTCGTATGCTCGACCGGCGTGAAGTAGGGATGCGCGCCGAGCGACCGCTCGGCGGCAAGATCCAGCATCTTGGGGCCGAGCGCAGCCGCGACGCGCTCGTCGCGGGGCACCGGCTCGTCCGCGGCATCGAGCCCGTCGAAGAACTCCCGCATCTTTGTGAGCGGCTTCGTGTACTCCGCTGTGGCCTCGGGGTGCCCGATCCCTATGCCGAGCAGGAAGCGGCCGCCGAACTCGCGCTGCAGCTCGTGGTGCCCGGCCGCCACGTCGGCCGGGTCGTGCTGCCAGACGTTGAGGATCCCGGTTGCGACGATCAGCCTGCTCGACTGCTCGAGGAACGGCCGCGCCTGCTCCAGGGAGGGGCTGATGCCGAGCCAGAGGGCGGCAAAGCCGAGCTCCTCGATCTCCTGCACCGCGTCCGTGCCCGCGGTGCGGGGAATCCAGATGCCGATCTGACCCAGCGATTCCATGGCGCGGGAGACTACCTTCACCGCATGGCATACAAACCGCGCCAGATCGCCTTCGCCGGACGAGAGGGACGGCTCAAGCACTACGGGATCGGCATCGACGGGGCGGCCCGCCCGGAGCTCCTCGCCGCCACCCGCGACGCCGCCGCCACGGTGGTGCCGGAGGATGCGGCCGGATTCACGATCGCGCACGACGCCGCCGGCGCCGGGCTCGGTCTCGTCTACTGGTGGGCGAACGACAACGAGATCCACATGCGCGCCTTCGCGTCCCCGCTCGACGACCCGGGCGCGCTCGAGCCCGTCGACGGGACCGGCATGGCCTGCGTCTGGGAGCTCGAGGTGATCGACTTCGAGCGTCGCGCGTGGCTCGAGGACGTACTCAGGGCGGGCGACGTCGAGCGCTACCTCGAGCGGACGCTCGAGGACGTCGCCGTGTGAGCGGACTCCGAGGCCGCGTCGGTGGCGTGCTGGCGCGCACGCACGTGTCGCGCACCGGCCTCGTCGTGGGCGCCTGGCGCGACGGCGAGGAGATCGGACTGTGGGAGCGCGGCGAGCTTCCGGCCGGCGCCGGCTCGATCTTCGAGATCGGTTCGATCACGAAGGTGTTCACGGCCACCCTGCTCGCCGACATGGCACGCGACGGGCTCGTCGGCATCGACGATCGCGTCTCTCTGCATCTGCCGCCGGGCGTCGAGCTGCCTTCGCGCGGCCGTGAGATCACGCTGGCGGATCTCTCCTCGCACCGCTCCGGGCTGCCGGCGCTCCCGCGCGGCCTGCTGCTGCCGGCGCTGACGACGCGGCGCCGCAACCCGTACGCCGCCTGGGACGCCGCGCGGCTCGAGGGCGCGATCCCGCACACGCGGCCGCGCCGGGCGCCCGAGCATCGCGCCCGCTATTCGAACTACGGAGTCGGGCTTCTCGGGCACCTGCTCGCCCGCCGGGCGGGGATGAGCTACGACGAGCTCGTCAGGCAGCGCATCTGCCGGCCGCTCGGCATGCGCGACACCGGCACGGACGTCGACGGAGGACGCCTTGCGACGGGGCACACGCGGGGCGGCAGGCCCACGCCGCACTGGGACCTGGCCGCGCTCGCGGGTGCCGGTGGGCTGCGCTCGACCGCAGCCGACCTGCTCGCCTTCCTGCGCCTCCACGCCGACGGCTCGGAGCGGCCGCTGGCCGTCGCGGCGCGCGAGACCCATCGGCCGCGCTCCCGGCTCGGCGCCGCGCACGTCGGGCTCGGCTGGCTGCTGCTGCCGCCTCGCGGCCGCCTGCCCTTCGAGCTGCTCTGTCACGAGGGCGGCACGGGCGGCTTTCGCACGTTCGCCGGCGTAAGCCCCGAACGGCGCGTCGCCGTCGTCGTGCTCGCCAACCAGGCACGCGCGGTCGGGCGGCTCGGGCTGCGGCTGATGCGCGTGGCGTAGCACCCGCGCAATCCGGATATCCGGTAGCCACCACCCGACCAAGAAGGAGCACCTCCATGGACGTCACGATCATCGGCACGGGCAACATGGCTCGCGGGATCGGCAGCCGCGTCATCGCCGGCGGACACGGCCTGACCGTCGTCGGCAAGGACGCCGAGAGGGCGGAGGCCGTCGTCTCCGACATCGGCGGCGGGACCGCCACCACGGGCGACCTCATCGAGGGCGACGTCGTCGTCCTGGCCGTCTACTACCCGGACGCGCGCTCGATCGTCGAGCAGCACGGGGATCAGCTCGCCGGCAAGGTGGTCGTGGACATCACCAATCCCGTGACCGAGACCTTCGACGAGCTCGTGGTGCCGGCCGACTCGTCAGCAACCGCCGAGCTCGCCGCCCTCGCCCCCGACGCCCGCTTCGTCAAAGCCTTCAACACCACCTTCGCCATCACGCTGCGCGAGGGTGAGGTCTCCGGTCAGAAGCTCGACGTCCTGATCGCGGGAGACGACGAGCAGGCGAAGGACTCGGTCGCTGACGTTGCGCGCGACGGCGGGCTCAACCCGATCGACGCGGGCCCGCAGAAGCGCGCACGCGAACTCGAGGCGCTAGGCCTGCTGCACATGGGCCTGCAGGGCACGCTCGGCACGGGCTTCTCGAGCACGGTGAAAATCGTCGCCTGAGCCGGTCTTACCCGGTATGAGAAAGCTCGTGGTCACGGAGAACATCACGCTCGACGGCGTGATCGACGCAAGCGAGGGCTGGTTCTCGCCCGCCGGGGACGAGGACGTCGACCAGTCGGACATCATCGCCGCGCTGCGTGAGCAGCAGGAGAATGCCGACGCCGTGCTGTTCGGGCGCGTCACGTTCGAGGAGATGCGTGGCTACTGGCCGCACCAGACCGACGACGAGACGGGCGTCTCCGAGTACCTGAACCAGGTCTCGAAGTACGTCGTGTCGAGCACGCTGACCGACCCACAGTGGGAGCGGAGCACCGTTCTCTCCGGCGCCCCCGAGGACGAGGTCCGGCGGCTGAAGGAGGAGCCGGGCAAGGACATCGTCACGACCGGCAGCATCCGGCTCGTCCACTCGCTGATCGCCGCCGGGCTGGTCGACGAGTACCGGCTGTTCACGTACCCGGTCGTGGTCGGGCGCGGAGCGCGGCTGTTCGAGGACGCTGCGAACGTTCCCCGCCTGGCCCTGACCGGCAGCCAGGCGTTCAGCTCGGGAGTGGTCCTCACCCGCTACGGCGCCCGCTAGCCTCGGCGGCCGTGTCGACGCAGTACATATTCACGATGTACAAGCTGTCCCGGGTCCACCCGCCTGACAAGCGGGTGCTCGAGGACATCTCGCTCAGCTTCCTGCCGGGAGCGAAGATCGGCGTGCTCGGCGCCAACGGCTCCGGCAAGTCGACGCTGCTGCGGATCATGGCCGGGGTCGACACGGACTTCCGCGGGGACGCGCAGCTCGCTCCCGGCGCATCCGTGGGGCTGCTCGAGCAGGAGCCGCAGCTCGACCCCTCGAAGGACGTGAAGGGCAACGTCGAGGACGGCGTCCGCGGCCTGCGCGACATGCTCGACCGCTTCAACGAGCTCGCAGCCAACTACTCGGACGAGACGGCCGCCGAGTTCGCCCGCCTCCAGGACGCCATCGACGCCGCCGACGCCTGGAACCTCGATACCACGCTCGAGATCGCCATGGACGCGCTGCGCCTGCCGCCGGGCGATGCCGACGTCGAGACGCTGAGCGGCGGCGAGCGCCGCCGCGTCGCGCTCTGCCGGCTGCTGCTGGCGGCGCCCGACCTGCTGCTGCTCGACGAGCCGACGAACCACCTCGACGCCGAGTCGGTGGCCTGGCTCGAGAAGCACCTCGAGGATTACAGAGGCACCGTCGTGGCGGTGACCCACGACCGCTACTTCCTCGACAACGTGGCCGGCTGGATCCTCGAGCTCGACCGCGGCCGCGGCATCCCCTTCAAGGGCAACTACTCGTCTTGGCTCGAGCAGAAGCAGGAGCGGCTCGCCCACGAGGAGCGTCGGGAGACTGCGCGCCGGCGCACGATCGCGCGCGAGCTGGAGTGGGTCCGCGAATCGCCGAAGGGGCGGCGCACGAAGGCGCGCGCGCGGCTCAACCGCTACGAGGCGCTGCTCGCCGAGGAGAAGAACGTCAAGCTCGACCAGGTCCAGATCCACATTCCGGCCGGGCCACGGCTCGGGAACGTCGTCGTCGAGTCGGAGGATCTGCGGAAGGGCTTCGGGGACCGGCTCCTGATAGACGACCTCAGCTTCACGCTCCCACCCGCCGGGATCGTCGGCGTGATCGGCCCCAACGGCGCCGGCAAGACGACGCTGTTCCGGATGATCGTCGGCGAGGAGGAGGCGGACGCGGGCGAGCTCACGCTCGGCGAGTCCGTCGAGCTCGCCTACGTCGACCAGTCGCGCGACGCGCTCGACCCGGAGAAGACGGTCTGGGAGGAGATCTCGGACGGCTACGACAACATCAAGGTGGGCGAGCGCGAGATGAACTCGCGCGCCTACTGCTCCGGCTTCAACTTCCGCGGCTCGGACCAGCAGCGCAAGGTCGGCGCGCTCTCGGGCGGCGAGCGCAACCGCGTCCACCTCGCGAAGCTGCTGCGCCGCGGCGGCAACCTGCTCCTGCTCGACGAGCCGACGAACGACCTCGATGTGGACACGCTGCGCGCGCTCGAGGAGGCGCTGCTGTCGTTCGCAGGCTGCGCCGTGATCATCTCGCACGACCGCTGGTTCCTCGACCGTGTCGCGACCCACGTGCTGGCCTTCGAGGGCGACTCTCAGGTCACCTGGTTCGAGGGCAACTTCGAGGCCTACGAGGAGAACCGCCGGGCGCGACTCGGCGCCGAGGCGGACCGCCCGCACCGGATCACTTACAAGAAGCTGACGCGCAGCTAGAGGTCTGAGCCGAGGCGGCTCCGGGCAAGAACTCAACATGGCGACACGGTCCGAGGACATCGACGTACGCGGAGTACCGGTCGAGCGCCACGAGGAGGTCCTGACGACCGAGGCGCTCGCACTCGTCGGGCACCTGCACGAGGAGCTCGACGACACGCGCCGCGCGCTGCTCGACGCGCGCCAGGACCGCCAGGCGGAGCTCGACGCGGGCGGCACGCTCGACTTCGTCAGCGCCCCCGAGGACTTCAACGTTGCACCTGTCCCAGATGCGCTTCAGGACCGGCGCGTCGAGATCACCGGCCCCACCAGCCGCAAGATGGTCATCAACGCCCTCAACTCCGGTGCGCGCGGCTTCATGGCGGACTTCGAGGACGCCAACTCGCCGACCTGGCGCAACATGGTCGGCGGCCAGGTGAACCTCGCCGATGCCGTCCGCGGCTCGATGGAGCACGAGGAGAGGGGCAAGCAGTACCGGCTCGAGGATGAGCACGCCGTGCTGCTCGTGCGCCCGCGCGGGCTGCACCTGCCGGAGCGCCATCTGCACGTCAACGGCGGCACCGTGGCCGGGGCGTTCATGGACTTCGGCCTCTACGTGCACCACAACGCGCACGAGCTGCTCGAGCGCGGCAGCGGGCCCTACTTCTACATCCCGAAGCTCGAGTCGCACCGCGAGGCGGCCCTCTGGCGCGACGCCTTCGTGATCGCCGAGAAGGCGCTCGGGCTGGACCGCGGCACGATCAAGGCGACCGTCCTGATCGAGACCATTCCGGCCGCCTTCGAGATGGACGCGATCCTCTACGAGCTGCGTGACCACGCCGCCGGCCTCAACGCGGGGCGCTGGGACTACATCTTCTCGATGATCAAGCGCTTCCGCTCGCGGCCCGACTTCGTGCTGCCGGACCGCTCGGCGGTGACGATGACGGTGCCCTTCATGCACGCCTACTCGCAGCTCGTCGTCAAGACCTGCCATGCCCGCGGCGCGCACGCGATGGGCGGGATGTCGGCGGTGATCCCGAGCCGCAGCGACGAGCAGGCCAACCGCAAGGCCTTCGAGGCGGTGCGCGCGGACAAGGAGCGCGAGGTCGGCGAGGGATTCGACGGCACCTGGGTCGCCCATCCGGACTCGGTGCCCGTGGCGACCGAGGCCTTCGACGAGGTGCTCGGCGACCGGCCGAACCAGGTGGACAGGCAGCGCGAGGACGTGACGGCGAGCGCGGCCCACCTGCTGGCGGTGCCGGACACCCCCGGCGAGATCACCGAGACCGGGCTGCGCTCGAACGTCAACGTCGGGATCCAGTACATCTCCTCGTGGCTGCGCGGCAACGGAGCCGCCGCCATCTACGGGCTGATGGAGGACGCCGCGACGGCCGAGATCGCCCGCGGGCAGGTCTGGCAGTGGATCAGGCATGGCGCCTCGCTCGACGACGGGCGGGCGATCACCCCGGAGCTCGTACGCGAGCTCGAGACCTCCGAGCTCGAGAAGATCCGTGAGCAGATCGGCGACGACGAGTGGTTCGAGAAGCAGGGCCGGCCCCGTCTGTCGCGTGAGCTGTTCGAGTCGGTCGCCCTGAGCGGCGAGGAGTTCGTGGAGTACCTCACGCTGCCCGCCTACGAGCGGCTCGAGGACTAGCCCGTCTCGGTCGTCGGCGCCGCGCGATGATGCGCAGGCGCGCAGGTAGGATCGCCCCGCATGCAGCCGGGCTCGCAATTCGAGGTGCTCTGCGCCGGCATCGTCGTGGCGGACGCGATCGCGTCGCCAGTCGACGCCGTACCGCCGCCGGGCCTGCTGACGCTCGTCGACTCCGTGCAGCTCGCGACCGGCGGCTGCGCCCTCTCGACGGCGACCGCGCTGGTCCGGCTCGGCACCCCAACCGCCCTCTGCGGTTGCGTCGGCCGCGACCTCCTCGGCGACGTGATGCGGCGCGAGGCGGAGGCGCGCGGCATCGTCACCGACGACCTGCGCACGAGCGATGAGCTGACCTCGGCCTCGGTGGTGCTGGACGCAAGCGACGGCGAGCGGACCTTCCTGCACAACCCGGGCGCGAACGGCGCTCTGACTGCAACGGACGTCGACCTGGCGCTCGAGCGCGGACCGAGCTGGCTACACATCGGCGGGGCGCTCGTGCTGGCCGGCCTCGACGGCGAGCCGCTTGCGGGCGTGCTGGCTGGATCCCGCGCGCGCGGGATCGTCACGAGTCTCGACCCCGTGCACGACGCCACCGGGCGCTGGGACCGGCTGCACGCCTCGCTCCCCCACCTCGACGTCATCTGCCCGAACCTCACCGAGGCGCGCGGGATCACCGGCCAGGAGTCCGCGGAGGGTTGCGCCGAGTGGCTGCGCGAGCGCGGCGTGTCGCGGGTCGCCATCAAGCTCGGTCGCGAGGGAGCGTTCGCGCTCGACGAGGAGACCGCCGAGCACGTGGCTCCGTTCCCGGTGGAGACGCGCGACGAGACCGGCGCGGGCGACGCCTTCGCGGGAGGCCTCATCCACGGCCTGCTGCAGGGCTGGCCGCTCGTCCGGGCGGTACGTCTCGGCAACGCCGTCGGGGCGCTCTCGACCCGCGGCACCGGCGCGAGCAGCACACTGCCGGACCTCGACGAGGCGATGGCGCTGTGAGCGTCGAGCCGCGCATGCGCCGCCTGTTCGCCGCCGACGGGCGCTGCTTCGACGTGGCCGTCGACCACGGCTTCTTCGGCGAGCCGCGCTTCCTGGCGGGCATCGAGGACCTGGCGGCGGCGCTCGACGTGCTCGTCGAGGCCGCTCCGGACGCGATCCAGCTCTCGCCGGGAAGCGCGCCGCTCCTGCAGGGGCGGCCGGGCCCCAAGCCGGCGCTCGTGCTCCGCACCGACGTCGCGAACGTCTATGGGCCGACCGTCGACGCCGAGGCGGGCTACTTCTCGGAGCTCGTCCCCGAGGCGGTCGAGCAGGCGCTGCGGCTGGACGCGGCCTGCGTCGTCGTCAACCTGCTCTGGATCGACGGCCGCGAGGATCTCCACGCCGCCTGCGTCCGCAATGTCGCGGCGCTCAAGGCTCGCTGCGAGCCCGCCGGCATGCCGCTCATGGTCGAGCCGCTCGCGATGAAGCCCGGCTCGGCGGGCTACGGCGTGAACGGCGACCCCGAGCGCATCCGCGCGCTTGTCCGCCAGGCGGCCGAGCTCGGCGCCGACGTCATCAAGGCGGATCCCACGGACGACCTCGCCGACTACCCGGGCGTGATCGAGGTGGCGGGCAGCGCCCCGCTGCTCGTGCGCGGCGGCGGCCGGGCGTCCGACGAGGAGGTGCTGCGCCGGACCGAGGCCGTCATGCGCGCGGGCGCCGCCGGCATCGTCTACGGGCGCAACGTGATCCAGCACGAGCGCCCGTCGGCCATGACGCGAGCGCTCATGTCGGTCGTTCACGACGGCGTGAGCGCCGACGCGGCGCTCGCGACGCTCGGTGGCTGAGCGCGAGGTCGGGCTCGGGCTGATCGGCGGCGGCCTCATGGGCCGCGAGCTCGCCAGTGCGGCCGCGCGCTGGATCCACCTCGACGAGCTCGGCGTGCGCCCGCGCCTCGTGCACGTGTGCGACGTGAACCCGCAGACGCTCGCCTGGTACGGGCGCCTGTCCGGGGCGCCGCGCCTCAGCTCCGACTGGCGCGCGGTGCTCGACGACCCCGAGGTCGAGGCCGTCTACATCGCCGTCCCCCACCACCTGCACGCCGAGCTGTACGTGGCCGCGCTCGACGCCGGCAAGCATCTGCTCGGCGAGAAGCCGTTCGGGATCGACCTGGCCGCCAACGAGACGATCATGCGCGCCGTCGCCGGGCACCCGGAACAGCTCGTGCGCTGCTCGTCGGAGATGCCGTTCTTCCCGGGCGGCCAGGAGGTCTGGCGCTGGATCGCCGCGGGCGCGTTCGGGCGCCCCATCGAGGTGCGCTCGCTCTTCCTCCACTCGAGTGACCTCGATCCCGGGAAACCGACCAACTGGAAGCGGCGCGCCGAGACGAATGGCGCCTACGGCTGCCTCGGCGACCTCGGCATGCATGCAATGCACCTACCGCTGCGGGCCGGCTGGGCGCCGCTCGACGTGCGCGCGCTGCTCGGCGACGTGTTCAAGGAGCGGCCCGACGGCCGCGGCGGGACGGTCCCATGCGACACCCCCGACAATGCCGTCCTGCTGTGCCGGTCCGACCACGGAGGCGACGAGTTCGCGCTCAGGATCGAGACGAAGCGCATCGCCCCAGGCCACATGAACACCTGGACGATCGAGGTCGACGGCACCGAGGGCTCGATCGCCTTCACGACCAAGCGGCCGAAGACGCTGCGCACGATGCGCTACTCGCCCGGCGAGCCGCAGCACTGGGAGGAGACGGACCTCGGCTCCCAGTCCGCCTACCCGAGCATCACCGGAGCGATCTTCGAGTTCGGCTTCTCCGACGCCCTGCAGCAGATGTGGGCGTCGTTCCTGGACGAGCTCGCCCACGGCCGCGACGAAATGCGGCAGCCCTTCCACTGCGTGACGCCCGAAGAGGCGGCCTTCACGCATGACCTCTTCACGGCGGCGCTGCGGGCCGATGCGCAGCGGAGCGTGGAGCCGGTCGAGGCGCGCTACCCGCTCTAGGCGGCGTGGGCCGGTCCGCGCCGGGCAACAGAGGGACATTGCCGGCGAACCCAGGAGAGCGGATATGGCTACGGTGACTGAACTTGGACAGGCGGGGCTGCAGGGCTGGCGTGAGAAGGTGGCAAACGGAATCTCCCAGCCAGTTGCAGATCGTGCCCCCCTCAAGGAAGAGCAGGTACGGGCGGTCGTCGGCGCTGTGTTCTTCGTCTTGTCGGTGATCTACATCGTCAAGACGATCTCCGCAGCTACGCGCCAGGCGCGCCGAGGCTGAGCGCTGAGTCGATCGAGCGGACTGGGTCGGTCACGGACTGCTCAGGCCGCTTCGCTCGGCCGCTCGGCCTCGCGCAGCTCGCGCAGCGCCCGCTTGCGCTCGTCGCGGCTCGCGCGGTCGAGGATCAGGACGCCGTCGAGGTGGTCCATCTCGTGCTGGATCACGCGTGCCTCGAGGCCCGAGGCCTCGACGCTGCGCGGCTCGCCCTCTTCGTCCTGGGCGCGCACACGGACGTGGACCGGGCGCTCGACGTCCACCATCACGCCAGGTATCGACAGGCAGCCCTCATCGCTGCCCTCGCGGTCCTCGCTCGCCCACTCGATCTCCGGGTTCGCAAGTGCGATCAGCGGCGCGTCGGGACCGACGCGGTAGACGAGTAGCCGCTGCGAGATTCCGAGCTGCGGTGCGGCGAGCCCGACGCCGAGAGCGTCGTTCATGATCCCCGCCATCCGGCTCACCTGCTGGCGCAGAGAGTCGTCGAAGCGGTCGACGGGCGTGGCGCTGGACTTCAGGACGGGGTCGCCGAGCCGGTGGATGAAGGACATGGCGGCGACCCGCCTGGCCTCGAGCTCGGGGTCGAGCTCGGCGGCCTCCTGCTCGTCGTGCTGTACCTCCACCTCGAGGTCGTGATCACGCTCCTCTGACATCGTTCCGAGTCTAACGCGGCGACGCGAAGCGACTACTGCGGGTCGACGTCGACGGCGAACGCCGCCGCAGCGTGCGCGCGGTCGGCGGCCACGGCCTCCACCGCCTCGCGCACGGCGGCGATCGCCTCGGCCCGGCGCGGCGTTCGCACGACCAGCTGGGCGCGGTGGCGCGCCTGACGGCGGAAGAGCGGCGCGGGCCCGAGCACGGGCACATCGGCCGCGGCGATGCACTCGCGCAGTGCGGTGGCCGCGGCGAGCTCCGGGCCCTCTTCGGCCGAAGAGCAGACCACCCTGATCAGGTGGCCGTGCGGCGGATAGCCGAGTGCCGCACGGCGCTCCAGCTCGCCCTCGAGGAACGCCTCCGCGTCGTGGCGGGCAGCGAGCGTGAGCGCCCGGACGGCAGGGTCGAGCGCCTGAACGATCACGCGTCCGCCGCGCGGGCCGCGGCCGCTGCGACCGGCCAGCTGCGCGACCAGCGCGAAGGTGCGCTCCTCGGCGCGGAAGTCGGGAAAGCGCAGGGTGGCGTCGGCGTCGAGCACCACGCCAAGCGTCACGTCGGGGAAGTCGTGCCCCTTCGCGACCATCTGCGTGCCAACGAGCACAGCCGCCGGCGCCTCCTCGAAGCCGCGCAGCACGGCCTCTACCCCGTCGCTGGCCACGCTGTCGGCGTCGAGCCGGAAGACCGGCAGCGGCGCGACCAGCTCCTCGAGCTCGCGCTCGAGCTGCTCGGTGCCGGCGCCGTGGCGGGCCACCGACACCGAGTTGCAGTCGGGGCACGCGCGCGGCACGCGCTCGCTGTGGCCGCAGTGGTGGCAGGCGACCTCCGCCGCCGCCCGATGGAGCACGAGCGTGACGTCGCAGTTGGGGCACTCCCAGACGCGCCCGCACTCGCGGCATGAGACGAAGTTCGACCAGCCGCGCCGGTTGAGCAGCACGATCGCCTTCTCGCCGCGGCGCCGGACGGCGTCGAGCGCGCGCCGCGTCTCCTCGTGGAACGGCCCCGAGGCCCCCAGCATCCCGACGAGCTCAACGGGCGGCAGGCCGCGGCCGTCGACCCGGCGCGGCAGCTCGATGCGCTCGTACCGGGCGACGCTCTCCGGCCGTGGGGTCGCGCTGCCCGCCACGAGCAACGCGCCCTCTGACAAGGCCCGGCGCTCCGCAACGCTGCGCGCGTCGTAGCGCGGATCTCCCTCCTGCTTGTAGGAGCCGTCGTGCTCCTCGTCGACGACGATCAGGCCGAGGTCGCCGAAGGGCGCGAAGACGGCGGAGCGCGGGCCGACGCACACGCGCGCCTCGCCGCGGCGCATGCGCCACCACTCGTCGTAGCGCTCGCGCTGCGAGAGCCGAGAGTGCATGACGGCGACGGCGTCACCGAAGCGCTCGATGAAGCGGCCGGCCGTCTGCGGCGTGAGTGCGATCTCGGGAACGAGCACGATCGCTGAATGCCCGCGCTCGAGCGCGGCGGCGACGGCGCGCAGGTAGACCTCGGTCTTGCCGCTGCCGGTGACCCCGTGCAGGAGCAGCGGCGGGCCGCTCCCGGGGCCCGCGTCGAGCCGCGCCTCGATCGCCGCCAGGGCGGCGGCCTGATCGGAGGTCGGCTCGCCAGGCGCCGAGCGCGCCCCCACGCTGCGCAGGCGCGGTCGCTGCGGCGGCTCGAGCGCGTTCTCGAGGCGCAGGAGCCCGCGCCGCTCGAGGCTCCGCAGCGTGGAGTGGTCGGAGCCCGCGCGGCGGCCGAGCTCGGCCGCGCCGAGCGCGCCGCCGCGCAGCTCCTCGAGCGCGGCGCGCTGGCGCGTCCCCAGCCGCTCGGCGCCCCCGAGAGCCGCCTCGCCGACGGGCGTGAGCGCCGCTCGCAGCGAACGCCGCGGGACGAGCGGCCGGGCCGCCCCGGTGCCCGTCCCGGGCGGCAGCACGAGCGCGAGCCCGCGGGCGGGCGTGGATACGTACTCGCGCGCCACCCAGAGCCCGAGCGCCACGAGCGCCTTGGGCACGTCCGCCTCGAGGGCCGCCAGCGGCTCCGCGAGCCGCTCCGGCGGCAGCTCGCTCTCCTCGGCCACGCCGACGACGACGCCGAGCAGGCGCCGACGCCCGAACGGCACGACCAGCATGCTGCCGACCCCCACCCCCTCGAGCTCGCCCTCGAGCCGGTAGTCGAACGGCCCGCGCAGCGCGCGCGCAGGGGTGAGCGGCTCGACCTTGGCGATCACGCCTCCGAAGCTACGGTCCGGGCCGGACGGCGCAGCCGTGCTCCGAAACGGCGACGATGTCGGCGTGGCGATCGACTTCGCGGCGGAGGGCCTCCTCGACGGGCTCGACGACGAGCCGGCGCGCGACGCGCGCCTCGAGCTGCTGCGCACGCTCGAGCACGAGGGCTTCACGCTGGAGGAGCTGCGCCGCGCGACGGGCGAGGACCGGCTCGCGCTGCTGCCCGTGGAACGGGTGCTCGAGGCGGAGGGTCCCCGCTACAGCTTGCGCGAGGTCGCGGCCGAGTCGGGGCTCGGGCTCGGCTTCCTCGAGGAGGCCAGGCGGGCGCTCGGCGATCCCGCGGTCGACCCCGACGCGCGCGTGCTCACCGACGAGGAGCTCGAGCTGGCGCGGCACGCCAAGACGCTGCTCGAAGCCGGCCTCGACGAGGAGAGCTTCTTCGAGCTGATCCGCGTGATGAGCCACTCGCTCGACTCGATCGCCTCAGCGCTCGTGGCGACGCTCGGCCAGGCGCTGCTGCAACCCGGCGACACCGAGCGCGACCTCGGGCTGCGCTACGCCGAGTCGCTGCGCATGCTCGCGCCGCTCGCGGGGCCCGCGCTCGAGCTGATCCTCAACAGGCGCCTGCGCGAGCAGATCCGCGAGGCGGTGATCGGGCGCGCCGAGCTCGAGAGCGGGCGGCTCCCCGGTGCCCAGCGCATCGTGGTCGCCTTCGTCGACATCGTCGGGTTCACCGAGCTCGGCGAGCAGGTCCCGGCGGACGAGCTGGGCGCGGTGGTGCGCGAGTTCGAGAGGCGCGTCGAGGCGGCGGTGCAGCCGCCGGTGCGGCTCGTCAAGACGATCGGCGACGCGGCCATGCTCGTCGCGACCGAGCCGGACCCGCTGCTCGACGCGGTCCTCGGGCTCGTCGACGACTCCGCCGAGGACCCCGAGGGACTGCGGCTGCGCGGCGGGATCGCCGCGGGCGAGGCGCTCCAGCGCGCCGGCGACTGGTACGGCCGGCCCGTGAACCTGGCGAGCCGGCTGACTGCGTTCGCGCGCCGCGGCAGCGTTGTTGCGACCGGGGAGGTGCGTGAGGCTGCGCGCGGCGAATACCAGTGGTCGTTCGCCGGCAACCGCCGCTTCAAGGGGGTGGCCGGCGAGGTGGCCGTCTACCGCGTACGTCCGCTGGCTTGAGGCCTACACTGTTCCCAATGGCCCAGTCAGGGCAGCCCGTCGCGGAGAAGCCGAGCGCGCGCGAGCGCATCCTCGACACCGCGTACGACCTCTTTAGCCAGCACGGCATACGCGCCGTCGGCGTAGACAGGATCATCGAGTCGTCCGGAGTGGCCAAGATGAGCCTGTACCGGAACTTCCACTCGAAGGACGCGCTCGTGCTCGCCTTCCTCGAGCGCCGTGAGGAACGCTGGACCAAGGAGTGGCTCGTGGCCGAAGCGACCGCGCGGGGCGAGACCGGCGCCGAGCGCATGCTCGCGATCTTCGATGTCTTCGGCGAGTGGTTCGCCCGCGACGACTTCGAGGGCTGTGCGTTCGTGAACGTGCTGCTCGAGTTCGACGACGCGGTGCATCCGATCCGGCTTGCGAGCGTCGAGCACCTGGCGAACATCCGCGGCTTTGTGAGCGAGTTCGCCGAGCAGGCGGGCGCCAGGGATCCGGACGCCCTCGCCCGCCAGTGGCACATCCTCATGAAGGGCTCGATCGTCTCCGCCGGGGAAGGTGACCGCGAGGCGGCCACCCGAGCCCGCGCGCTGGGCGAGCTTCTGCTCGAGCACGAGGGCCTGCTCGGGTAACCGCCGTCACAGTCAGGCCCGGCGCCGGGCGCTCACCCCCATCAAACCCCGAGCGCCCGGGCGCCTAGTCTGTCCGAGACAGACCGGTCTTACCCGGCACGCTACTCCTCCCCGGCCCGAGGAGTCAAGAGGCCGGCGCTAGGCCGTCGCCGCCACGTCGCGCTCGCCGAGGCCCGCGGCCTGGCGCAGCGCATCTGCCTTGTCGGTCTTCTCCCAGGTGAAGTCGGCGTCCTCGCGGCCGAAGTGGCCGTAGGCGGCGGTCTTCTGGTAGATCGGCCGGTGCAGGTCGAGGTACTTCCTGAAGGCGCCGGGGCGCAGGTCGAAGTGCTCGTTGATCAGACGCAGCAGGTCGCCGCAGCCGATCTTCTCGGTGCCGAAGGTCTCGACCATCACGGACACCGGGTGCGCCACGCCGATCGCGTAGGCGACCTGCACCTCGCAGCGCTCGGCGAGTCCGGCCGCGACGATGTTCTTCGCGACGTAGCGGGCCGCGTAGGCGGCCGAGCGGTCGACCTTCGACGGGTCCTTGCCCGAGAAGGCGCCGCCGCCGTGACGGGCCATGCCGCCGTAGGTGTCGACGATGATCTTGCGGCCGGTGAGGCCGGCGTCGCCGACCGGGCCGCCGATCACGAACTTGCCCGTCGGGTTGACGAGGAAGTTGTGGCCGCCGTCGTCGAGCAGCTTCTTCTCGTCGTACAGCTCGCCCGGCAGGATCGGGTGCACCACGTGCTCCCAGAGGTCCGGCTTGATCAGCGTCTCGGAGTCGACGCCCTCCTTGTGCTGGGTCGAGATCAGCACGCGCTCGATCTCGATCGGCCGGCCGTTCTCGTAGCGGACGCTGACCTGCGTCTTCCCGTCCGGGCCGAGATACGGCATCACGTCCGCGCGGCGCACCTCCGCGAGCCTGTGCGCAAGCCGGTGCGCCAGCGAGATCGGCAGCGGCATCAGCTCCTTCGTCTCGCGCGTCGCGTAGCCGAACATCATCCCCTGGTCGCCGGCGCCCGCGACGTCCAGCTCGTCGTCGTCGGCCGGATCGGTCCGTGACTCGAACGCCCTGTCGACGCCCTGAGCGATGTCCGGCGACTGCTCGTCGATCGCGGAGATGACGGCGCAGCTGTCCGCGTCGAACCCGTAGCGGTTGCCGGTGTAGCCGATCTTGCGGATCGTCTCGCGCGCGATGCGCGGGATGTCCACGTAGGTGTCCGTCGTGATCTCGCCGGACACCACCACGAGGCCCGTGTTCACGAGCGTCTCACACGCCACACGCCCGGCTGGGTCCTCGGCCATCACGGCATCGAGGACGCCGTCGGAGATCTGGTCGGCGACCTTGTCGGGATGGCCCTCGGTGACCGACTCCGACGTGAACAGGAACTCGTTGTCTGAAAGCGGCTGACTCGTCATCGGCCGGGAAGGGTACACACGGCTCCGTGGATCTCCTGAACTGCTAGAAGCTTTGCGCAGTGAACAGGCGGACAACGGGAATCGCGGCGGCGGCGGTCGTCGTGCTCGCGCTCGTGGTCGCCGGGGCGCTCGCGCTCGGAGGCGGCGACGACGAGCCACGCGGTGGAGTGTCCGAAACCGGCACCGAGGCCGCCGGCGGGACCGCCGCGGCGGGCGAGCCGAGTCCGGGCGAGAGCGAGCCGGAGCCCCAAGCCGAGTCCGACCCCGGTGACGAGACCGCCCCGGAGCCGGAGGCCGAGCCGGCACCCGAGCCCGATCCGGCGCCCGCCCCAGCCCCCGAACCGGCCCGCTACGCCCCCTACTCCGGGAGCGGCGGCGAGTGGCAGACGCTGCTCCCGTCAGGAGCCGGGTGGCGAAAGCCGGTCGAAGCCGAGCGCGTCCCCGGCCGTCGCTACCGGACAACCATTCGCGGCCCGCGAGGAGCGGTTCTCCTCATCGACCATTCACCGCTTGCGGCCGTGGGCTTCGGCAGCGAGTACGGGTCGAAGCGCAAGCTGACGCATCCCTGGTTCGGGTCTATGACCGAGTATCGGCTCGCGGACGGGAGCGTCGGCTACGTCCTCAACGCGAGCGAGGGCGGACCGGGCTTCCGGGTTTTCGCGAGCGGAGCCGACCCGACCGTGGCGCGCAGGGTCGCCGACGAGCTGGCCTACGCGGATCTCTGAGCTACGACTTCTGGGCCATCGCCCAGATGCCGAACACGAGCAGTGCCACGTTTCACGAATCGCCCGACGAGGGCCGGGCTGCGCGGTTACGTCGAGCTGCTCGGCCTGCGGGCCTGGACCTGCTCGACGAGCTCGGGCGTCAGCTCGCCGAGCGACCCGATCCGCGCGTCCGCGGCCGCGAGCTCGTCGGCGCCCGGCGGGTAGTGCGGGTTCGGCAGCGCGATCACCGCCATGCCCGCCGCCCGCGCCGCGCGTATGCCGTTCGTCGAGTCCTCCACGGCAACGCAATCGGCCGGCTCGACCCGCAGCCGGCGCCCCACCTCGAGGTACACGTCGGGGGCGGGCTTGCCGCGGGCCACCTCCTCGGACGAGATCGTGACCTCGAAGCGCCCCGCCAGCCCCGAGAGCTCGAGGAACAGGTCGATGATCTCCCGGTTCGAGGACGAGGCGAGCCCGAGCGGCCAGCGTTCCGCCAGCCGCTCGACCGCCTCGACCGCCCCCTCGAGCAGCGGCAGCCGCTCCCGGTAGATCTGCTCCAGGCGCGCGACAACCGCGTCCGAGATCTCGTCCGGCTCCATGTCGAGACCGAACTCGTCGCGCAGGTAGGTCGACCACTCCGGCGAGCTCATGCCCATCATGCGGTGCGGGGCCTCCTCGTGCCAGCGCCCGCCGCGCTCCGTCACGAGCTCGCGCTTGGCCTCGTTCCACACCTGCTCGGAGTCGAGCAGCACGCCGTCGAGGTCGAAGACGACTGCCGCGGTCAAGACGAGCGCCCGCTGCTCGTCTTGAAGTCGATCACGAGCGGGACGCCCTGCAGCCCGTAGCGGTCGCGCAGGCGGTTCTCGAGGAAGTAGGCGTAGTCGCGCGTCACGCGGCTGCGGTCGTTGACCTGCACGGCGAAGCGCGGCGGGCCGGTCTCGAACTGCGTCATGTAGTACATCCGCAGCCGCTTGCCGCGCACGGACGGAGGCTCGCGTGTCGACTGGAGGTCGGCGAGGAAGCGGTTCAGCTCGGGGGTCGGGATCCGCCGCTCCGCGTTGTCGGCCACTCGCAGGGCTTCCGCGACCAGCCGCTTGAGCCCACGCCCGCTCTTCGCGGAGACCGCCAGCACCGCAGGGCGCTGGCGCAGCTTGCGCGCGACGCGCGCCTTTGCGTCCTCCAGGTCGGTCCCGGTGACGTCCCACTTGTTCAGGGCGATCACGGTCGCGCACTTGCTCTTCATCGCGAGCTCGGCCACGGCCAGGTCCTCCGAGGTCACCCCCTCGCTCGCGTCGCACACGACGATGGCCACCTGGGCGCGCTCCGCGGCCTGCTCGGAGCGCAACTGGGCGTAGTAGTCCACCGTCCCGGCCACCTTCGTGCGCCGCCGCAGCCCGGCCGTGTCGACGAGCGTCACGGGCCGGCCCTCGAACTCGATGCGCGTGTCGATCGCATCGCGGGTCGTGCCCGCCACCGGAGTCACGATCACGCGCTCCTCGCCGAGCAACCTGTTGACGAGCGACGACTTGCCGACGTTGGGGCGGCCGATAAGGGCGAGCCGGGTCGTCTCGTCGGTCTCCTCGCCGCCGCGCGGGAGGCGCGCGACGAGCGTGTCGAGCAGGTCGCCCGTGCCGAGGCCCTGCGTGGCCGAGACCGCGATCGGGTCGCCGAGCCCGAGGCCGTAGAACTCAGCAGCGAGCCCCTCCTGGCGGGCGTCGTCAACCTTGTTGGCCGCCACGATCACGGGCACCGGGCCGCCGCGCAGCTCACGCGCGAGCTCCGCGTCCCCGGGTCGCAGCCCCGCGCGAGCATCCACCACAAGCACGGCCAGATCGGCCTCCTCGAGGGCGATCAGCGCCTGGCGGCGGATCTCCTCCGCCATCTCGTGCTCGCCCGCGAGGTCGACGCCGCCGGTGTCGATCAGCGTGAAACCCAGGCCGTTCCAGTCCGCGTCGATCTCCTTGCGGTCGCGCGTGACGCCCGCCTGCTCGTGCACCACCGCTGCGCGCGTGCCGCTCAGCCGGTTGACGAGCGTCGACTTGCCGACGTTCGGATAGCCGACGACCGCGACCGTCGGGCGCCTCACCGCGCCCGCTCCACCAGCTCGACGATGCGCTCAACCACGTCGTCGACGCTCAGGCCGGTCGTATCGAGCTCGACGGCGCCCGGGGCGATGAGGAGCGGCGAGTGCTCCCGCGAGGCGTCCTGGGCGTCGCGCAGGGCCTGGTCGCGCAGGACGGTCTCGACGTCCGTGCCGAGCTCCTCCGCACGCCGGCGCGCGCGCTCCTCGGGGCCCGCGGTGAGGAAGACCTTGACCGCGGCGTCCGGGGCCACGACCGTGCCGATGTCGCGGCCCTCCGCCACCCAGTCGCCGCCGCGCAGCAGCTCGCGCTGCTTCTCGACGAGCGCGGCGCGCACGGCCGGGTTCTTGGCCACCTTCGAGGCAGCCTCGGAGACCTCGGGAGCGCGGATCGCCTCCGTCACGTCCTCGCCGTTGGCGAACACGCGCTCGCCGAGCTGGATGTCGAGGCCCTCGGCCTGCTCCGATGCGGCGCCACCGTGACGCAGCGTCAGCAGGCCGACGATCCGGTACATCGCGCCCGAGTCCAGGTAGGGGAAGCCGAGCGCCCGCGCGGCGGCGCGCGCGACGGTGCTCTTGCCGGCGCCGGCCGGGCCGTCGATGGCGACGATCATCGCGAGCCGAGCCTACAGACGGCTCCGCAGCCCGAGCTCGCGCGGAGCGGGCTCCAGATAGACCTGCGCCGCCGCCCACTCTGCCGACGCAGCCCGGATGTGGCGGCGCAGGAGCGCCAGCGGCACGGCGAGCGGGACGATCCCGTCACGGTACTCCTCGATCGCGCGCTGGAGCTCGGCCCGGTCCTCGCTCGACACCTCCTCCGTCACGTGCCCCGCGAGGTGCTCGAGCACGTCCTGGTGGCGGCCAGGTGTCGCGGGCTTCGCGAGCGCGCGGGCGTGGAGCTCCTCGTAGCGCGCCGCCAGCTCGGCTCGGTCGAGCCGCCCCGCCTCCGCCACGAGCCGGCCGAGCTCGAGCGCGAGCCCCGGGTCGTGCACGCGCACGAGCATCTTCTCGCCGGCGTGGAACTCGACGAGCTGCGCCGGGCCCCAGTCCGAGGCGAGGAACTCGCGCACGCGGGCGCGCGCAAAGATCCGCGCGACGAAGTGCTCGCGCAGCCGCGCGTCGCGGAGCCGGCCCTCCTCCTCCACCGGCAGCAGCGGCAGCCGCTCCATCAGCGCGGCCGCGAACAGGCCTCGCCCTCCTCGTGCCGGCGCGCCGTTCTCGTCATAGACCTTGACGCGCTCCATGCCGCACGAGGGCGAGCTCTTCTTCAGCACGTAGCCGTCGAGCCCGGCGGCCGCGATCCGTTCGGCCGCCCCCTGCGCCCACGAGCGCATGCGCTCGGTCAGGTCCTCGCCGGACTCCGTGACGACCATGCGGACGTCGTCCCCCCGCCGCTCGAGGCGCAGCGCCGGCCGCGGCACGCCCAGGCCGATCTCGACCTCGGGGCAGAGCGGCACGAACTCGACGTGGCGCGCCAGCTCATCGGTGAGGAAGGCGTCGCGCTTGTGACCGCCGTCGTAGCGGACCTGCTCGCCGAGCAGGCAAGAAGAGATGCCGACGCGTACCGGACCCATCGAGCCCGAAGGTTAGGACGCGGTCAGCTGAGCAGCGCCCGGATATCGGCCTCGAAGCCGGGATAGGAGACGCTCGCCGCCTCCATCCCCACGACCTCGACGCCCTCGAGCGACGCGAGCCCAGCGACGGCCCCGAGCATCGCGATGCGGTGATCGCCGCCCGAGTGAATGACGCCGCCGCGGAGCGGCGAGCCGTCGCCGCGCACGACGAAGCCGTCGGCGATCGCCTCGATGTCCGCGCCGAGGCCGCGCAGGCCCTCGACGACGGCGCTGATGCGGTCGGACTCCTTCAGCCGCAGCTCCTCGGCGCCGCGCACGACGGTCTCGCCCTCGGCTTGAGCGCCGAGCAGCGCCACGAGCGTCAGCTCGTCGATCGCGAGCGGGATCTCCTCCGGCTCGACGACCGTCCCCTCGAGCGGCGCCGAGGCGACGTCGAGCTCCCCGAGCGGCTCGGTGTCCGCCCGCGCGTCCGGCTCCTCGAGCTCGCCCACGATCACGGCGCCCATCCGCTCCGCGATCCGGTAGAAGCCGGTGCGCGTCCAATTGAGGCCGACGTCGCGGACAACCACCCGCGAGCCGCGCACCAGCGTCGCGGCAGTCACGATGAAGGCGGCCGACGAGGGGTCGCCGGGCACGACGATCTCGTCGAGCTCCAGCTCGTCGACGCTCGACACCGTGAGCCGCGGGCCGTCCTCGACGAACGGGACGCGGGCACGGCGCAGCAGCCGCTCGGTGTGGTCGCGGCTCGGGGCGGGCTCGTTGACGGTCGTCGAGCCGGCGGCCAGCATTCCCGCAATCAACAGGCACGACTTGACCTGGGCGCTCGCGACCGGCAGCTCGTAGTCGATCCCGGTCAGCTCGGCCCCGCGGACCGTGAACGGCGGCAGCCGGCCGTCGCGCATCTCGATGTCCGCGCCCATCGCGCGCAGCGGCTCGGCGATGCGGTCGACGGGGCGGCGCCGGATCGACTCGTCGCCGTCGAGCGTCCAGCTGCGGCCGGGCTGCCCCGCGAGCCACCCCGGCAGGAGCCGCATGAGCGTGCCCGCGTTGCCGACGCCGATGAGCCCGCCCGTGGCCTCGAGCGGGGCGTGCAGCCCGACGCCGCGGAAGAGCAGCCGCCCCTCGCCGTCCTCATCGATCCCCGCCCCGAGCGAGCGGACGGCGTCGAGCGTCGACATCGTGTCGGCCGAGTCGAGGTAGTTGCGCACGACGACCGGCTCGTCGCACATCGCCGCGAAGAGCGCCGCGCGGTGCGAGATCGACTTGTCCGCGGGCGGCGTGTAGCCGCCCCGCAGCGCGCCGGCAGGGTCGAAGCGGGCGGCTGCGCTCACTCGGCGCCGACCGGGAATCCGAGCGCGTCGATCAGCTCGAGCGCACGGGCGGCCTGGTCGTCGCCCGCGATCCAGAGCGTCATGGCGCCCGAGCGCATGTCGACCGCCGGCGCCAGCGCCAGGTCGACGATGTTGACCCCCGCCCTGCCGAGCTCGAGTGCCACCTGGGCGACGATACCGGGGCGGTTCGGCACCGTCAGGCGGAGCTCGTGGACCGCCTCGCCCTCGGGGCCGGTCTCGAGCAGCTCGCGCCGATCCTCGCGCGCGCGGTCGTTCCAGCCGGCGACCTCGCCGGTCTCCAGCAGCCGCTCGATCTCCTCGAGGCTTGCGCGAAAGGCGCGTATCTCCTCGGCGATCGCCTGGCGGTTCGAGCGGTAGATGTCGCTCCACATCGCGGTGTTGGCCCCGGCCACGCGGGTCATGTCGCGAAAGCTCGGGCCGACCTGCCGGAGCGCCTCGCCGTGGTCGGACAGGCGAGTGGCGGCCTGCGTGGCGAGCACGTTGGCCAGCACGTGCGGGAGATGGCTGAACACGGCCACGAGCCGGTCGTGCGTCTCCGCGTCGAGCGCAACCGGCCGCGCACCGACGTCGACGATGAAGCGGTGCAGGCGCTCATAGAGCAGCCCCTCGGAATGCGGCAGCGGCGTGAGGTACCAGACCGCGCCCTGGAACAGGTCGGCGCGAGCGTGCTCGACGCCCGCGGTCTCCGCGCCCGCGATCGGGTGGCCCCCCACGAAGCGCGCGTCATCGATCTCCCCCAGCAGCGCTCCCTTGGTCGAGCCGACGTCCGTCACGAGCGTGTCGGGGCCGGCGGCGGCCAGCGCGGCGCGCACGAGCTCGGGCAGCGCCCCCACCGGCGCGCACGTGAAGCACAGGTCTGCACCCTCGAGCGCCTCTTCGATGGTGCCGGCCGCCCTGTCGAGCGCGCCCAGCCCCACGGCACGGCCGAGCTTGGCCGGATCGCGGCCGAAGCCCACGACCTCGGCGTCCTCGACGTGCTCGCGTGCCGCGAGGCCGATCGAGCCGCCGATCAGCCCCACGCCGAGGACGGCGATTCGCACCTAGATCTAGACCTTTTGGAAGATCTTGCCCGCCAGCTCCGCAGCCGCCTCGAGCTTGCGCAGGTACAGCTCGAACTCATCCGCGAGCAGCGCTTGCGGGCCGTCGCACACGGCCTCCTCGGGGCACGGATGGACCTCGACGATCACACCGTCCGCACCGGCCGCAGCGGCCGCGAGCGACAGCGGCTCGACGAGCGAGCGCTTGCCGGCCGCGTGCGAGGGGTCGATCACGATCGGCAGGTGGGTGAGCTCACGCAGCACGGGAACGGCCATCAGGTCGAGGGTGAAGCGGTAGCTCGGCTCGTAGGTCCGGATGCCGCGCTCGCAGAGGAGCACGTCGTTGTTGCCCTCCTTGAGCACGTACTCCGCCGCCATCAGGAGCTCCTCGAGCGTCGCCGACAGGCCGCGCTTAAGCAGCACCGGCTTGCCCAGCCGGCCGACCTCGGTGAGCAGCGTGTAGTTCTGCATATTGCGCGCGCCGAGCTGGATCACGTCCGCCACCTCGGCGACGGCCTCGAGATCGCGCACGTCCATCAGCTCCGTGACGATCGGCAGCCCCGTCTCCTCCTTGGCCTCCGCGAGCAGCCGCAGGCCGGCCTCGCCGAGCCCCTGGAACGAGTACGGCGAAGTGCGGGGCTTGTAGGCGCCGCCGCGCAGCATCTGGGCGCCGGCGTCCTTGACCGTCTGGGCGGCGCTCAGGAGCACCTCGCGCGACTCGACGGTGCAGGGACCGGCGATCGTCGCGAAGTGGTCCCCGCCGATCCTGCGCCCGTCGACCTCGACCACGCTCCGGACGCCACGCCGGTACTGGAGCGAGGCGAGCTTGTACGGCTTGAGGATCGGCACGAGGTGGTCGACGCCCGGTGCGCCGTCGAGCCCGAGGTTGGCGACGTGCTCGCGGTCACCGATCGCGCCGATCACGGTTACGAGCTCGCCCTGCGAGATGTGGGCGTCCGCGCCTACCGATCTGACGCGCTTGACGACCGCGTCGATCTCCGACTGGGTCGCCCCCTCTTTCATCACGATCATCATCTGTCCCTAAAGCCTCTCAGAAGTTCATACGTTTCCGGTGGTACGGCGGATGCGGAGCGGCGTCCGGCGGGGGGCAACTGGTGCGGGGCGGCCGTTTCGGGGCCGCGGCCGGACGCCTAGCTAAATCGCCAATACGAGTAGGAACGCTGCGCACTCGGCACGACCGAGTGCTTGCGCACGACGGAACGACCACGCGAGGCGGCGCCGACGGGCGCCGAGGTGCTGCTCGCGAGCGTGGCCGGATGAGACATCGTGGGCCCATTTGTAGCAGGCGGCCGGTCGCGCCATCAAGCGGCCGCGCGGCGCTCGAGCTGCAGGAGCCGCACGGTCACGACGCAGACGGCCACCGCCCAGACCGGCGTGACCAGGAGCTCGACCACCGTCGCGACCGCCCAGTCGCCCACCAGCGACTCGCCGAAGCTGAGGCCGCCGCCCTCGCCGAGGTAGCTCGAGACGACGTCCGTGGCGAGCCACAGGCCGCCGAGCAGCAGGAGCAGCGGGAGCGCGTGGCCGCGCGCCAGCTCGCGGCTGCGCTTGAACGAGCCCCGCACCGCCGTCCGCTCGAGCTTCAGCAGCGGGCCCGCCAGCACGTAGCGCGCGAAGAACACGAGCCCCGGCACGATCAGCAGCACGAGGCCGAGCGCGAGGCCGAGCGAGAAGAGCAGGTCGACGGCGATCAGGCCGCCGTACGGCAGCGCACGGACAAGGCTGCGCAGCGGAGGCCGTGGACGCCCCTCCATCGACTCGCTGACGGCGCTCATCACGACACCCGCGAAGAACACCTCGCCGAACGCGGAGGTCGCGACCTGCGCCACGGCCGCCGGGATCAGCGCGGCCAGCTTGCCGGCGTCCAAGTCCTCCGTCTCGAGCTCGAACAGATGCTCGCCGGCCGCCTCCACCAAGCCGAGCGGCACGAACAGGATCAGCGCCACCGGGAGAATGAAGGAGGCCTGGTCGACATACACCTCGCCGATCTGTCGGAGCGTCCGGGCCGGTGCGAGGCGCGCGGACTCGACGGCCATGCCCCTAGAGCAGCTCGTCGAGCACGCTGAGGAAGCGGTCGTTCTCCGCGCGCGTGCCGTACGTCACCCGGAAGCGCCCCTCCTCGCCGAGCGCCCTGCCGGCCCGCACGATCACGCCGCGCTCGGCCAGGCCGTTCACGATCTGGTCCTCGTCGCGGTCGCCGAGCGACACCCATGAGAAGTTCGCCTGGCTGTCGGTCGTCTCGAGCCCGCGCTCGGCGAGGCCCGACTCGACGTAGACCCGCGCCATCACGGTCTGCTCGACCCGCCGCTCCAGCTCATCGACGTGCCCCAGCGCCTCGGTGGCGGCGATCTGGGCGAGCGCGTTCACCGAGAACGGCTGGCGCACCTGGTCGACCGCGTTGCGGAAGCGCTCGTCGCCGAGCGAGTAGCCGACGCGCAGGCCGCAGAGCCCGTACACCTTCGAAAAGGTCCGCAGGATCACGAGGTTGGGGTGGCGCTCGAGCAGGTCGAGCGACTCGTCGGGATCCTGCAAGGTCGAGAACTCGACATATGCCTCGTCGAGGATCACGGCGACGTGGCGGGGCAGCTCGGCCACGAAGGCGTCGATCGCGTCGGGCGCGAGCGCGGTCGCCGACGGGTTGTTCGGGTTGCACACGATCACGATGCGGGTGGCGACCGTGACCTCGCGCGCCATCGCCTCGAGGTCGTGCTCGCCCACCTCGTTCAGCGGCACGGTGACCGCTCGGGCCCCCGACATGGCGGACATGTGCGGGTAGATCGAAAACGAGGGCCAGGCGTAAACGATCTCCGTGCCTGGCTCGAGCATCGCGTCGGCGGCCGCCAGCAGCAGCTCGCACGAGCCGTTCCCGATGGCGATGCGGCCGGCGGCTACGCCGGTGCGCTCGGAGAGGCGCTTGCGCAGCGCAGACTTCGCAGGATCGGGATAGCGATTGAGGTTGCGGAGGCCGCTCTCCACCGCCTCGAGGACCTGCGGATGGGGCGCGAAGGGCGTCTCGTTCGACGCAAGCTTCACGAGCTCGCCCTCGAACTGGTAGGTCGAGGCGGCCGGATAGACCGGAATGTCGGCGATGTGTGCGTTGAACTCGATGCCGGGGCTCACTGTGCGTGCTCCAGGTCGCGGCGCAGGGACACCGCCTCGCGCAGGTACACGTGCTGGGCGTCCGTGTCGGGGTCCGCATAGCAGTGAAGCAGGAGCCGGATCACGCGCGGGAGCGAGCCCGGCACGCTGATCTCACGCGCGCACAGGAGCGGCACCGAGCTGAGTCCGAGCCGGCGCGCCGCGACGGCGGGGAACTCGGCGTCGAGGTCGTCCGTGCAGGTGAAGATGCAGCTCACCATCTCCTCGATCCTGAGCGCGTTGCGCTCCATCACCTCGTGGACCAGCTCCTCGGTGGCCGCCAGGATGGCGTCGGCGTCGTTCTCCGCCACCGTGATGGCCCCTCTCAGCGCTCTCAGCCTCATGCGGCCGGTGATTCTGGCAGGCAGCTAGCGCCGCGCCCTTCGCGGGGGCCGAGCGGCCCGTGGTTCCGTGGCCCGCCGCAGGCGCTCCACCTCCGCCGCGCTGAGCCGCCGGCTCCGTCCCGGCTCGAGGCCGCGCAGCCCGAGCGGACCGAAGGCCACCCGCTCGAGCTCGATCACGCGATGGCCGACCGCCTCGACCATGCGCCGCACCTGTCGCTTGCGGCCCTCGCGGATGCCGATCTCGAGCACGCCCGGCCGCGGCTGGCGGACGCGCGCGGGCGTCGTCACGCCGTCATCGAGCTTCACGCCCCGGCGGAGCGCGTCCAGGGCCTGGGGCGCAACGCGCGCCGGCTGCACGCGTGCGCGGTACACCTTCTCGACGCCGTAGCGGGGATGTGTGAGGCGCTCGGCCAGCTCACCGTCGTTCGTCAGGAGGATCAGGCCGGTGCTGTCGGCGTCGAGGCGGCCGACCGGGTACAGGCGCCGCGACGAGCGAACCAGCTCGACGACGGTGGGCCGGCCGTGCGTGTCCTGCGCCGTGGAGACGACGCCGGCCGGCTTGTTGAGGGCGTGCACCTCGTGCGGCTCGGGCCGCACCTCCGTCCCGTCGACCGCGACGCCGCTCGTCTCGTCGACGTCGCGCGCCGGATCGCGCACCAGCTCGCCCGCGATGGTCACACGGCCGGCCGCGATCAGGCCCTCGGCGGCGCGCCGTGAGGCGACTCCGGCGTGAGCGAGGTACTTGGCGAGTCGCACGCCAAGAGCGTACGACCTGGGTCAGGCCGCGCCGCTCGCCTCCGTCGCGCCCGGGGCGAGGCCGTCGCCACCGCGCACCTTCGAGCGGTACATGGACGCGTCGGCGAGGCTGAGCGCGTCGTCGACGCTGCGGACGCGGGCGCTCAGCTCCCCGACGCCGACGCTGATCGTGACCGGGCCGTCGGGCGATCGCACCCCGGTGCGCACGCCGGCGGCGAGGTCCTCACCGACGGTGACGGCGTCGATAGCGGACGCGTGCGGCAGCAGCACCGCGAACTCGTCGCCCCCGAAGCGCGCGACGACGTCACTCTGGCGCAGCCGCTGGCGCAGCACGTCCGCCACGGCGATCAGTACCGCGTCGCCGGCACGGTGGCCGCCGCTGTCGTTGATGGCCTTCAGCTCGTCGACGTCGATCAGGAGAATCGCACCCTCCATCCCGTAGCGGCGCGAGTGCGAGACGTGCCGCTCGAGCTCCTCCTCGAAGCGACGCCGGTTGAAGAGGCCGGTGAGGCCGTCGTGATCGGCCAGATGGCGCAGCCGCTGCTCCATCTGCCGCCGCTGGGTGACGTCGGTGACCTGCCAGAGGAGATAGGTGGGGCCGTCGCTCTCCTCAAGCACCGTGGTCGCCTGGACCTCGACCCACACAGTCGAGCCGTCCGGCCGCAGCCAGCGTCGCTCCACGTGCGCGCCCGAGTCGCCGTTGCGGAATCTGTAGAGCGAGCGCTCGTCGAGCGGGCGGTCGTCCGGGTGGGTGATCTCGACGAGCGTCGTCGCGACCAGCTCCTCCTCGGTCCTGTCCGCGATCCGGCAGAGGGCGGCGTTGACGCGCAGGAAGCGGCCATCGAGCGTCGCGAGCGCCATGCCCGTGCCCGCGGTCTCGAAGACCGCCCGGAAGATTTCTGGGTCGTCGAATTGCCGCACCGAGGTACCCCGTCCAACAAGTGTCGGCACGGGCGGGGCAACATTTGAGAGCACGGCGTAGGGTCCGGGCACATGGCGCCGCACGTATTGATCCACGGGGACACTCACCGCTCGGCCGCTCTTAGGCACGAGCTGCCGCTCGGAATCCTCGATCCGGTCGACTACTTCGAGGTTGATGGGCGCCGCGTGGTCGTGCTCCCGGCGCAGGAGGTATCACGGGTGCAGGAGGCGGCTCCGGGGGTCGAGATCGTCGACCCGTACGAGCTGGGGCTCGACGACCTGATCGGCGCCGGAATGCGCTGGCACGAGCTCGAGCTCGAGCTGTGCGCCCGCGCCGCCGCCAGGCTCGGCGTACGCCGCCTCGTGGTCCCGCTCGAGCTGTCCGTCGGCGTGGCCGACCGCCTGCGCGCCGATGGCCTCGAGGTCGTGCCGGACGAGCAGGAGTTCATTCGCCGGCGACGCTCCAAGACGCCGGCCGAGATCGAGGGCGTCCGGCGCGCGCAGGCTGCCGCCGACGCCGGCATGGCAGCTGCGGCCGCGCTGCTGCGCACGGCGGACGCGCGCGACGGCACGCTTCTACGCGAGGGCCGGCCGCTCACCGCGGAGGCCGTGCGCACGCGCATCCGCGACGTTTGCGCGGAACTGGGCGCCCCGGCGCCGGAGGACATCATCGTGGCGGCGGGGCCCGCGGGCGCCTCGGGCCACGAGGAGGGCAGCGGTCCGCTGCCCGCCGGCGTGCCGGTGATCATCGACCTCTGGCCGCGTGACGAGCGCTCGGGCTGCTGGGCTGACATGACGCGCACCTTCGTGGCGGGCGGCAAGCCGGCCGCGGACGTCGTCGCTTGGCACAGGCTCGCCCTCGAGGCGCTCGAGCGGGTCCTGGAGCTGATTCGCCCCGGCGTCACCGGCCGGGAGCTCTTCGACGTGGCCTGCGACGTGTTCGAGGCGGCGGGTGAACCGACCCAGCGGACCAAGCCGCCCGGCGAGCCGCTCTTCGACGGTTTCTTCCATTCGCTCGGCCATGGCGTCGGCCTCGAGGTGCACGAGGAGCCGGCGCTGGGGCGCACGGGCCTGGACGCGCTCGTGCCGGGCGATGTCGTGGCGGTCGAGCCCGGCTCCTACCGCAGCGGCTACGGCGGCGTGCGGCTCGAGGACCTCGTCCTGGTTACCGAGGACGGCTGCGAGCGCCTGACCGGGTTCAGCTACGAGCTGACGCCGTAAGCACCAGCGCCCCGCCGCGCCGCACCATCACCGTGTGCTCCTCATGCGTCGAGAGGGCGCCGTCGAGCGAGCGGATCGTCCAGCCGTCCGGGGCGGCCGCGAATTCGGCGCTGCCCGCGGTGATCATCGGCTCGATCGTGAAGACGAGGCCCGCGGTCAGCTCGAGCGAGGCCTCCTCGAACGGCGCCGGCCAGTTGAAGACGGTGGGCGGCTCGTGCATCTCACGGCCGATGCCGTGGCCGGTCAGCTCGCGCGCCACCTTGAAGCCGTCCGCCTCGGCCGCGGCCTCGACCGCCGCGCCGACTTCGCGCAAAGTCGCGCCGGGCTGCGCCGCCTGGATCCCGGCGACAAGCGCCCTGCGGCCGGACGCGAGCAAGCGTTCCGCCCCCGGGCTGGGCGCCCCGACCGCGACCGTGGTGGCGGCGTCGGCGTGGAAGCCGTCCAGTTCGGCCGCGACGTCGATCGTGAGCAGCTGCCCGGCCCGCAGGGTGCGTGAGCCCGGGATGCCGTGCACGATCTCGTCGTCGACGCTCAGGCAAATGCTGCCGGGGTATCCGTAGGTGAGGATCGGCCCCGAGCGCGCGCCATGGCGCTCGAAGACGTCCTCGGCGATCGCGTCGAGCTGTGCCGTAGTCACTCCCGCCAGCGCCGCCCGCCGCACGGCCGCGATCGTCTCGGCCACGACGCGCCCGACGCGCTTCAGGCCGTCCAGCTGCTCGGGTGTGTCGACGGACATGTCTCGAGGCTACTCAGTCACACTCAGGGGGTGGACCTCGCTCTGCTCGACGAGCAGCTCGCCGCCGGCGGCGAACCCCGCTTCCGCTCACGCCAGGTGTGGGAGTGGGCGGCGCGCGGCGCCGGCTCCTACGAGGAGATGACCAACCTGCCCGCCGCGCTCCGCGCCCAGCTCGCGGAGGCGGTGCCGTTCTCTTCGCTCGAGCTGGTGCGCAGCGCGCTCGCCCGCGACGGCACTGAGAAGGCGCTCTTCGAGACCCACGACGGGCGCCCGCTCGAGGCAGTGTTGATGCGCTACCGCGACGGGCGCCGCTCGCTCTGCCTGTCGAGCCAGTCGGGCTGCCCGCTCACCTGCACCTTCTGCGCGACCGGCAGCATGAAGTTCGGCCGCAACCTGACCGCCTCCGAGATCCTCGACCAGGCGCTCCATTTCCGTCGTGAGGAGCCGGTCAACCACGCGGTGTTCATGGGCATGGGTGAGCCGCTCATGAACCTCGACAACGTGCTGGCCGCCTGCGAGCGGCTCCCCGAGATCGGCATCGCCCACTCGAACACCGGCATCTCGACGGTCGGCTGGATCCCGGGCATCGAGCGGATGGCCGCCGAGGGGCCGCCGGTGCGGCTCGCGCTGTCGCTGCACGCCCCCGAAGACGCGCTGCGCTCCGAGATCATGCCGGTCAACGACCGCTATCCGCTACGCGACGTGCTCGCTGCGTGCCTGCGCTGGCACGAGCGTCGCCGGCGCAAGGTGTTCGTCGAGTACCTGATGCTCGATGGCGTGAACGACCGCTACGAGCAGGCGATCCAGCTGGCCGGCCTGCTCGAGCCGCGCAACGCCTTCAAGGTCAACCTGATCCCTTACAACCCCACGGATTCGGGGTTCCAGGGCTCAGGCCGCGACGCGATTGCCGCGTTTCGCGCCGCCCTCGACGAGCGCGGCGTCCCCACCACCGTCCGGCTCACCCGAGGCCGGGAGATCGCCGCCGCCTGCGGGCAGCTCGCCGCCGGCGACGGCTGAGCGCGGCTGCCAGGGCCAGCGGCCCTCGGCCGCGAGCCAGGAGCCGCCCGTGATCGCCACGAGCCCAGCCGCCGTCGTGATCGTGAAGCTCTCCGATAGCAGCGTGACCCCGTAGAGCACGCTGAACCCGGGCGCGATGTAACCCACGAGCGAGGCGCGGGCCGGCCCGTCGCTCGACACGAGCGAGTAGAAGATGACGAAGGCGGCACCGGTGCAGAGCACGCCGAGCACGATCAGCGATGCGCTTGCCTGGAAGCCCGGGAAATGCGACGGCAGGGTCAGGAGCGCCGCCGGCGCGGTGAGCAGCGCCGCTACAGCCGCCGTGGCGCCCACCATCGCGACGGGCTGAACGTCTCGCACCTGGCGCTTGACCACCCAGCCACCGATGCCGTAGCCGAAGCTGGCGGCCACGATCATCAGGCCGCCCGCCAGCGCCGATCCGCCGCCCGCATCGAGCCCGAGCAGCAGCGCGACGCCCCCGACGCCGATCGCCACGCCGCTCAGGCTGAGGCTGGAGGCGCGTTCCTGACCCTGCTGTGCGAAGGCGAGCAGGAAGGTGAAGATCGGCGCGGTGGCCACCAGGATGCCGGTGAGCGAGGAGGAGACGTGCTGCTCACCGGCGGCGATGAGGAGCAGCGGGCCGCCCATCTGCACCACCGCCAGAAGCAGGATCGGCGCGATGTTGGCGCGCAGGCCGCCGAGCGCGTCGCGGTGCGCGGCGAGCGGGAGCAGCACGAGCGCCGCGAGCGCCGTGCGCACGCTGACGATCACCGCCGGGCTGACGTCGTCCTCGAGCGCGAGCTTGATGAACAGGTACGAGGAGCCCCAGAGCGCCGAGAGCGTGAGCAGCAGGATCCACGAGCGGCGCGACACCCGAACGAGGATCGCAGACCGTTGCCATCAATCAATGAGAACTTTCGGGGACCAGCCATAAGCTGCGCTTATGCCCGTTCCGCCATGAGGCCCTACGTCCGACGCTGGGCTCAGCCCGGCGCGCTCTGCGCCCGCTGCTCACCCGCGCGCGTGAGCCGCTCGCGCAGCTCGCCCTCGTCCTCGGGGCTCGGGTCGAAGGCGGCCGGATCGGGCAGCGCGTCGAGCGCCGAGAGCCCGAACAGCTTCTGGAACAGGTCGGTCGTGCGGTACAGCACGGCGCCGAAGCGCGAGCGGCCCGACTCGTCGATCAGGCCGCGCTCGAGCAGCGTGCCGACGGCGGACTCTGAGGCCACGCCGCGGATGCGGGCGATCTCGGGCCGCGAGACGGGCTGCAGGTAGGCGACGATCGCGAGGCACTCCGCCTGCGCCTGGGTGAGCGGCGGCGTTCGCGGCTTCGCGAGCAGCCGCCGAGCAGCGCGCTCGGCGACTGGATCCGTGGCGAGCGTGAACCCGCCCGCAACCTCGCGCAGCACGACCCCGCGAAAGCCCTCGGCGTAGTGCTCACGCAGCCGGGCAAGCGCTTCGACCACCTCGCCCTCGGAGGTCTCGCAGGCGTCGGCGAGGCGCTCGACGGAGACCGGCTCTGAAGATAGGAACAGCAGCGCCTCGACGGTGCGCGCGAGATCCTGGAGGCCGCCACGATCGTTCATGAGCGCGCCGTGACCGTGATCGGGCCGAACGGCACCTCCTGCTCCCAGCTCACCTCGCCCGCCTTGTAGAGCTCGAGCAGTGCGAACAGGGTGACCGCCTCGGTCAGCCGGTCGGCGCCCTCGACCGCCTCGTCGAACGAGAAGCGTGCCCGCGACGAGAGCAGATCGCGCAGATGGGCAAGCCGCTGTTCGACCGACACGGCCGGCCGGCGCACGTGCCGCAGGTCGAGCGGCGGCGGCACGCGCAGGAGCTCGCCGATCGCCTCCGCGAGCTGGCGCGGCTCGTAGGCCGCCTCCGCCACCTCGATCGAGACACGCCGCAGCGCCGGCGGGAGTGGCGCCGCCCGGTAGCGGTAGCCGTTCTCGGCCGCGAGCCGCTCGCGCAGATGCTCGGCGGCACCGCGGTAGCGGTGGTACTCGAGCATACGCGCGAGCAGCTCCTCGGCGGCCTCCTGCGGCTCGAGGTCGACGCCCTCCTCGTCCTCGGTCGGGAGCATCAGCCGCGACTTCAGCTCGAGCAGTGCCGCGATCAGCACCAGGAACTCGGTGGCGGCCTCGAGGTCGAGCTCGCCGGAGCGCTCGAGGTACTCGACGTAGGCGAGCACCACTTCCGCGAGGTCGACCTCGAGCAGGTCGATCTCCTCCCTCAGGACCAGCGTCAGGAGCAGGTCGAAGGGACCGTGGAAGACCTCGAGGTCGAGGTCGAGAGCGGCGATCGACATCGCCGGAGAGACTAGACCCGCAGCCCGACGTCAGCCGTGAAGAGCGTCCACAGGACGGCGGCCATCAGAAGGATGAGGAGCGGCCGGACCAGTGGGCGCTCGATTGCCTTCATGCGCTTGTGATCGGCGCCACAAACGCGGCGCTTTAGCGCTTCGGGCCGATCCCCATCACGTGGCGGACCTCGGTCATCGTCCCGCGGGCGATCTCGCGGGCGCGCTCGGCTCCCATGGCGAGCGTCGCCTCGAGCCCCTGCTCGTCGGGGCGAAGTGCCTGATAGCGCTCGCGGGCGGGCGCAAGCAGCTCGACGAGCGCCTCCCCGACCGTCTGTTTGAAGGCACCGTAGCCCTGCCCGTCGAACTCGCGCTCGATTTCCTCCGGCGTGACGCCGCGCGCCGCGGCGAGCATGTCGATCAGGTTCGTGATGCCGGCCTTGTCGGGCGCGCGCACCACCTCGCTCCCCGAGTCCGTCTGGGCGCGCTTGACCTTGCGGATGATGTCAGCGGGCTCGTCGTCGATGTAGATGAGCCCGGCCTCGCCGCTCGAGCTCGTCGACATCTTCGCGCCCGGCTCCTGCAGATCCATGATGCGGGCGCCCACCTCCGGGATCACGTGCCGCGGCTCGACGAGCACCTCTCCGTAGGTCGTGTTGAACCTGCGCGCGATCTCGCGCGACAGCTCGACGTGCTGGCGCTGGTCGTCCCCCACCGGCACCTCGTCGGTCTTGTAGAGCAGGATGTCCGCCGCCTGCAGGACCGGATACAGGAACAGGCTCGTGCGCACGAGCTTCTGCTCGCGCGCCGACTTGTCCTTGAACTGGTGCATGCGCTGGAGGTCGCCGTAGGGCGTGACCGAGGAGAGCAGCCAGCAGAGCTCCGAGTGCTCGTGCACGTCGGACTGCCGGAACAGGATGCAGCGCTCGGGGTCGATCCCGGCGGCGATCATCATCGCCGTGGTGTCGAGCACGTAAGCAGGCAGCCGCGCCGGGTCGTAGGCGATGCTCGTCGCGTGGAGGTCGACGATGCAGTAGATCGCCGGATTGCCGCGCTCCTGGCCTTCCAGGTAGCCGCGCACGGCGCCGATGAAGTTGCCGACGTGCTTGCGCCCGGTGGGCTGGATGCCGGAGAAGATGCGCACGGGCGGGCCAGTTTAGGCAGCCCGGCGCGGATCACATGAGAGCCACATAAGAGGCATCTCGTGTGCCCTACTCTCGGACTGGATCGCATGAAGAGCTCAGACGACTCGCAGAAGCGTTCGGTTAACCGGCCGCGAGCCCTCGGGAAGCCCGCATTGGAGGTGCTGTCGGCGGATGGGAGCCTTGGAGGCGTGCCCGTTCCCCCCAAGCCCAGCCCTGAGGTCACCCGCCTGATCGAGCGCCTCAAGAAGCTCGTGGCCGAGCGCCGCCGGCTCGAGGCCCGCAGGGCCAGCCGCGAGCCGCTCGAGCGCCGCCGCCGAGAGATCGAGCGCCTGCAGCAGCGGCTCGCCGCGATGGTCAAGCGCGAACTGCCGACCTAGCGCCGCTAGCCCACCACGACCGCGATCCGCTCGACCGCGTTGTTCGCGTAGCCCTTCAGGTTCCAGGGCGGTTCGAGCGGCTGTGTGTTGCCGGCAGTGTCGGTGGCGCGCGAGCACAGGACGTGGCTGCCGGGCGGCGCGTCCCAGTCGAACTGCCAGCCGATCCAGGCGGCGTCGCCCAGTGGCTCGCCAAGCCGGGCTTCGGCGAAGCTCGACCCGCCGTCCGTGGAGACCACGACGCGCTCGATAGGGCCGTGACCCGACCAGGCGCGGCCCTCGAGCGTCACCGGCCCAGGCTCGAGGTGGCGCTCGCGGGTCAAGAAGTCGGGCACTCCGGGGGGCACCGTCAGGGATCGCGGCAGCATGCGCGTGACCGGCTCCCCCGCGTTGCCGTCAGCGTCGTACATCCGGTAGCCCACGGCGTTCTGATAGCCCTCGAACGGCTCCTCGAGCAGAGTGATGCGCGCGAGCCACTTGACGTTCTGCATGCCGTACCAGCCGGGCGCCACGAGGCGCAGGGGGAAGCCGTGCTGGGGCGGCAGCGGCGTGCCGTTCATCTCGTAGGCGAGCAGCCCGCCGAACGCCTCGCCGACCGGGAGCGCTCGCTCGTAGGCCTGCGCCTCGCCGCCCTCGACGCCCCGGTCGAGCCCGGTGAAGAGGGCCTCGACCGCGCCGGCCATGACGCCGGCCTCGTCGAGCAGCGGCCCGAGCGCCGCTCCCGCCCACTCGGCGGTCCCGACCGCCTCGGTCAGCCAGGGCTGGCTCACCGGGCGCGGCTCGAGCAGTGCGCGCCCGTTGCCGGCGCACTCGAAGGTCACCGGCAGCGCCACGCGCTCGCGGGCGCGCAGGTCGTCGAGCGAGAGCGACAGCGGCCGCTCGACGGCGCCGCCGACCTCGAGCACGAAGGCATCGGGGTCGACCGCCGGGATGTCGTAGTGGATCAGGAGGTAGTGGAGGCCGGCCGGAGTGATCGGGTGCCGGAGCGCCTCGAGCGGGAGGGCGTGGTTGCGGGCCGCGAGGCGCAGCTCGGTGGCGCTGATGCCCTCTGTGGAGGTGCCTTCAGGGACGATGGCCATCGGCGAATCTTAGGTTCCGGGGCGCCGCCGAGTGTGAAATCGGCTACATCGCCCCCGTGCCGCTCGCTGGCGCCTCGCGGGCGCGCTCCGGGTCGCCCGGGTTCTCCACGTCGGGGCGCCAGCGCACCACCGGGCGCTTTGCGGCGCCCGCCTCGTCGAGGCGGCGCACGGGCGTCGTGTGCGGCGCGTTGCGAGCGATCTCGGGATCCTCCTTCGCCTCGGCCAGGATCTCGCGGATCACCTCGGCGAAGTGGTCGAGCCGCTCCTTCGTCTCCGTCTCGGTCGGCTCGATCATGAGCGCTTCGTCGACGAGCAGCGGGAAGTACACGGTGGGCGGGTGCACGCGGTGGTCGAGCATGCGCTTGGCGAGATCGAGCGTGCGCACGCCCAGCTGCTCCTTGGCGCCGCTCCCCGACAGCACGAACTCGTGCATGCAGTGCCGGTCGAACGCCACCGGCAGGTACTCGCCGATGCCCTCCTGAGCGAGCAGCGCCTTCAGGTAGTTGGCGTTCAGCACGGCAGTCTGCGAGACGTCCTTCAAGCCGTCGCCGCCGAGGGAGCAGATGTACGCATAGGTGCGCACGAAGACGCCGAAGTTGCCCTGGAAGCCGCGCAGCTTGCCGATCGACTTGGGCCGGTCGAGGTCGAGCTCGAGCTCGAAGCTCGGCTCGCGGCCGTTGTCGCCCCCGCGGCGCACCACCTGGGGCACCGGTAGGAACGGCTCGATGCGATCCGAGCACGCGATCGGCCCCGCGCCGGGGCCGCCGCCGCCGTGCGGCTGCGTGAACGTCTTGTGCAGGTTGAAGTGGACGATGTCGAAGCCCATGTCGCCCGGGCGGGCGATCCCCATCACGGCGTTGAGGTTCGCCCCGTCGTAGTAGAGCGTCGCCCCGACGCCGTGCACGATGCGGGCGATCTCCTCGATGTTGGTGTCGAAGAGCCCGAGCGTGTTCGGGTTCGTGAGCATGAGGCAGGCCACCTCCGTGTCCGCCTTCGCGCGCAGGTCGTCGAGGTCGACGCCGCCATCCGGCGCCGTCCCGACCTTCACGACCTCGTAGCCCGCCATCGTCACCGTCGCCGGGTTGGTGCCGTGGGCCGTGTCAGGCGTCAACACCTTGGTGCGCTGCTCGCCGCGGTCCTCGTGGTAGGCGCGCGTCAGCAGGAGGCCCGCGAGCTCCCCGTGCGAGCCGGCGCTCGGCTGGAGCGAGACATGCGGCAGGCCGGCGACCTCGGCGAGTGCGCCCTGGAGGCGCCACATCAGCTCCAGTGCCCCCTGCGCCTTGCCGGCATCCTGCAGCGGGTGCAATCGGGCGTGGCCCGGCAGCGCAGCCACGCGCTCGTGCAGCTTGGGGTTGTGCTTCATCGTGCAGGAGCCGAGCGGATAGAAGCCCTCGTCGAGATGGAAGTTCTTCGAGGAGAGCGTCGTGTAGTGGCGCACGAGCTCAGGCTCGGAGACCTCGGGCAGCTCCGCCGGCCGCTCGCGGCGGGCACCCTCCGGCAGGAGCCCCTCGATCGGTACCTCCGGCACCTCGTCTTCGGGCGACGGCGCCACGAACGCCCGCCGGCCCTCGCGCGAGCGCTCGAAGATCGTGATCGTGTCGCCCTCGCTCACGCGGCCACCCCCTCTCGCGTGCCGGCCACGAGGCGCGCGAGCCGGTCGATCTGCTCCTTCGTGCGGCGCTCCGTGATCGCCACGAGCAGGCCGTCCTCGTACTCGGGATAATCGCGGCCCAGCCGGTAGCCGGGGCTGATCCCCTGCGCACGCGCACGTTCGAAGAGCCCGTCGAGGTCCGGCACGCGCACGGCGAACTCGCGCACGATCGGGCCGGGGTTGATCGCTTCGAGCCCGAGCGACTCGCGGGCGTAGTGGGTCCGGCGAAGCATCAGCTCGCCGAGCTCGACGAGCCCGCGCTTGCCTAGCCAGGACAGGTACACCACTCCGGCGAGCGCGTTCAGCGCCTGCGCGGTGCAGATGTTGTGGGTGGCCTTCTCGCGCCGGATGTGCTGCTCGCGCGTCTGCAGGGTGAGCACGAACCCGCGCCTGCCCTCGGCGTCGACCGTCTCGCCCGCGATCCGGCCCGGCATCTTGCGGATGAAGCGCTCGGCGGCGGCGAAGAACCCGAACGAGGGGCCGCCGAAGTCGAGCCGGTTGCCGAGCGACTGGCCCTCGCCGACGCACACGTCGACGCCGCAGTCGCCGGGCGGCCTCAGGACCCCGAGCGGGAGCGGATCGGCGGCGCACACGAGCATCGCGCCGGTCGACTTGCCCGCCTCGGCCAGCTCGGCCAGCTCCTCGACCGTGCCGAGGAAGTTCGGCTGCTGCACGAAGACGGCCGCGGTGTCGTCGTCGACGGCGGCCGCAAGCGCCTCCAGATCGGTCGCGCCTGCGCCGTCGAGCGGTACCTCGACCACCTCCATGCCGTAGCCGGCCGCGTGCGTGGCGAGCGCCGCCCGCGAGTGCGGGTGGAGACCGCGCGAGGCGACCAGCTTGCTGCGCCGTGTCTCGAGCTTTGCGAGGTAGCCGGCCGCCGCGACGGCGCTCGGGCCCTCGTAGACCGAGGCGTTCGAGACCGGCAGCCCGGTCAGCTCCGAGATCGCCGTCTGGTACTCGAACATCACCTGCAGCCCGCCCTGCGAGACCTCGGGCTGGTAGGGCGTGTAGGGCGTGAGGAACTCCGAGCGGCCCAGCAACGTGTCGATCAGTGCCGGCACGTAGTGGTCGTACATGCCCGCGCCGAGGAAGCTCACCTCGGCGTCCGCGTGCACGTTGCGTGCCGCCAGCGCCGACAGGTGCTCGTATACCTCCTGCTCCGAGCGGCCGTCCGGCAGGTCGATCTCCCGGCCCAGGCGGACAGCCGCCGGAATGTCCGCGAACAGGTCGTCGAGTGAGCCGACGCCGATCGCGCCGAGCATCTCGCGAAGGTCCTGCTCGGTGACTGCGGTGTAGCGGCTCATCCTGAGGTCTACGAAGTTAGCTACCCGCTCTGGAGCATCTCCTTGTACGCCTCGACGTCCATCAGCCGGTCGACCTCGGACGGATCCGACATCCGCACCTTGATCATCCAGCCCTCGCCGTAGGGGTCCTGATTGATGCGCTCGGGGCTGTCGCCGAGTGCCTCGTTGACCTCGACGATCTCCCCCGAGAGTGGCGCGAAGACGTCGCTGACGGCCTTGACCGATTCGACCTCGGCATAGGTCTGGTCCTTCGTCACCGCGGCGCCCACCTCCGGCGGATCGAAGAAGACGACCTCGCCGAGCGCGTCCTGCGCGTACCAGGTGACGCCGAAGGTCGCCTGGTCGCCGTCGATGCGCGCCCAGTCGTGCTCCTCGTGGTACTTCAGCTCGTCGGGATAGCTTGCGTCAGCCATGGTCTCCTTCGTTCTCGGGGGCGCGGCGCTCGTACAGGGGCTTCTCTCTCACCTCGGCTGAACGAAGCTTCCCGCGCACGTCGACCTCAATCGTGGTCCCCGGCTCGGACGCCGCGACCGGCACATAGCCCATGCCGATGCCGGTTTCGAGGCAGGGCGAGAGCGAGCCGCTCGTCACGACGCCGTCGCCGTGCTCGGTCCGGATCGGGTTGCCCTGGCGCGGGATGCCGGGTCCGGTGAAGGCGAACGGGATGAGCGTCCGCTCGGGCGCGCGCCCGCTGAGCGCGTCGGCGCCGATGAAGCCGGTGTCGAGCTTGCAGCACCAGCCGAGCCCCGCCTCGAGCGGGTCGTGCTCCTCGTCGAGATCGTTGCCGTACAGGTGGAAGCAGACCTCCAGGCGAAGCGTGTCGCGCGCCCCGAGGCCCGCGGGGGTGACGCCCTCGGCCAGGAGCGCGTCCCACACGGCGCCCGAGTCGCCGGGCGCGATCATCAGCTCGCAGCCGTCCTCGCCCGTGTAGCCCGTGCCGCAGACGAGCAGCTCGGCGCCCGCCAGCTCGAGCTCCGCGGTGCGCATGCGCGCGGGCAGCTCGCCGTCTGCGAGCCGTTCGAGCGCCGGCCGCGCCCGCGGCCCCTGGACGGCGAGCATCGCCCAGTCCGCATGGGCGTCACGCACCTCGACGTCGAAGCCGCCGGCGTGTTGCTTGAACCAGGCCAGGTCCTTCTCGTGGTTCGCCGCATTCGTGACCGTCAGGAAGCGGTCCGGACCCAGCCGGTAGGTGAAGAGGTCGTCCAGCACGCCGCCGTCCTCGCGGCACATCACCGAGTACTGGGCGCCGCGCTCAGCGATCCTGGTGACGTCGTTCGAGAGCAGGCGCTGCAGGAACGCCTCCGCCTGCGGGCCGGATGTCTCGATCTCGCCCATGTGCGAGACGTCGAACACGCCCGCGCCGGTGCGGACGCTCACGTGCTCCTGGCGGATGCCCTCGTACTGGATCGGCATCTCCCAGCCCGCAAACGGGACCAACTTCGCGCCCGCCCGCTCATGGCGGTCGTGGAGGGGCGTGCGCCGAAGCGTGTCTGCTGTGGACTGCAAGCCGCTCGGAGATTACCCCCACCGCTCCCGGCTCACGCACCGGGAGGCGGCTCAGGCGTCTAGCAGCGCCGCCATCACGGCCAGAGCAAGCTCGGCGCGCGTGCGGAGCGACTCGGCGCTCACCCACTCGTGGGGCGCGTGGGCGCCGCCGCCGCGGGGCCCGAGGCCGTCGAGCGTGACCGCGATCCCGCCGGCCGCGACGTGGCTGGCATCGCTCGCGCCGCCGCGCTCCGATGCCACGATCGGGCGCCCGAGCCGCTCGGCCGCACCGGCGATCAGGTCCGCCGTCGCCGCACGCGCGTCCATCCCCGGCCAGGCGCGCACCAGCGAGCTCTCGAGCCGCACGCCGTCGTGCTCCGCCGGCATCGCCGCGAGCACCGGGTCGAGTGCCTCGAGCCGGTCGGCGCGCAGGTCGCAGAGCAGCTCACCGGCCGCGGGCACCACGTTGAAGGCGTCCCCCGAGCGCAGGATGGTCGGCACCGCCGTCAGCCGGTCGGGGCCGGCGGGGTCGCTCGCGGACGCCACGCGGGCCGCGGCGGCGGCCAGCGCCAGCAGCGCGTTGCGGCCCCGGTGGGGCGCCGAGCCCGAGTGCGCCGGGCGGCCGTGAGCCTCGACCCGCAGCGTCCCGGCGGCCTTGCGCTTGACGATCACGGCCTCGTCGCCGTCCTCCGTGCGCTCGCCCGCCTCGAAGCACAGGCAGGCGTCGAAATCGGCGAAGCGCGCGATGTGCACGAAGCCGGACGTGCGCCACTCCTCGTCGTTCACGAGCAACACGGCCAGCTCGCGGTATAGCTCGGGCCGCGGCGCCAGCTCGCGCATGAGGCCTAGTGCGAGCGCCACACCGCCCTTCATGTCGACCGTGCCCGAGCCGGTCAGGCGGTCGCCGTCGCGCTCGAGCGGCCGGTGCGCCGAGTGCGCCACCACGGTGTCGAGGTGCCCGAGCAGCAGCACGCGCTTCGTGCCGCTGCCGCGCAGGCGCCCGCATAGGTCCGGGGCGTAGCCGGGCGTCGAGCAGGGCGGGCGCTCGACCTCGGCCTCGGGCGGCAGGAAAGCGGTGGCGAGCGCGGCGCACTCCTCGGCGCCGGGGACGTCGCCGGACGGCGAGGAGACGCCCACGAGCGCCTCCAGCTCGCGCTCCGCCACCAGCGCCAGGCGAGCCGCGGACTCGATCACGGCCGGGTGCCGACCGGCTTCGCGAAGTGGTAGCTCGTTATGCGCAGCCCGGTGTTGAAGTAGAGCCTGTGGGCGTCCTCGCGCTCCGGGCCCACGCCCGAGTCGAGGTGGAACTCGCCGCAGCCGAGGCGCGCGGCCTCGGCCTCGCACCACTCGAGCAGCGTCCGGCCGTGGCCGCGCCGGCGCCCGTCCGGGTGCGTGGAGAGGTCGTCGACGTACAAGCAGTCGCCCCAGGCGAGGTTGTGGATCACCCGGAAGCCGGCGACGGCGACGCAGCGCCCGTCCTCGAACGCGCCCACCAGCCGGTAGCCCTGAGGGCGCTGGACTTCGTCGACGCGCTCGACGAAGGCGGCCTCGTCCTCGTAGTGGGTGCGCAGGGCGCGCATCGCCTCGAAGGCGAGCGCCGTGTCAGGCGGGAGGATCTCTGTCAGTCCGTCGGGAACTTCAGTCCCTCAGGAACGACGGGACGTCGATTTCGTCATCGGAGATCTCGAGCGATTCCCGCTGACGGTCGTCGAGCGAAACGTCGCGGCGCCGCGGCTCGCGCCGGCGGCCGGTCGAGTCCTCGGTGAAGAGCGGCGTCCGGCTGGCGCGCTCGAAGCCCGTGGCGATCACGGTCACGCGCACGTTGTCGGCCATCCCGTCGTCGACGACGGCCCCGAAGATGATGTTCGAGTTCTGGTCGGCCGCCGACTGGATGATCTCGGCCGCCTCGTTGACCTCGAACAGGCCCAGGTCGCTGCCGCCCGTGATGTTCAGCAGGATTCCCGTGGCACCCTCGACGGACTGCTCGAGCAGCGGGCTCGACACGGCGTTCTTCGCCGCCTCGGCGGCCCTGTTCTCTCCGGCGGCCTCGCCGATCCCCATCAGCGCCGAGCCGGCGTCCTGCATGATCGTGCGCACGTCGGCGAAGTCGAGGTTGATGAGCCCCGGCGTCGTGATCAGGTCGGTGATGCCCTGGACGCCCTGGCCGAGCACGTTGTCGGCCTCCCGGAACGCCTCGAGGATGCTCGTGCGGCGTTCGACGACTGCCAGCAGCTTCTCGTTCGGGATCACGATCATCGTGTCGACCTGCTCGCGCAGCCGGTCGATGCCGTCCACGGCCTGGCGCATGCGCTGGGTGCCCTCGAAGTCGAAGGGCTTCGTCACGACGCCCACCGTCAGCGCGCCGACCTCCTGCTTGGACACCTCGGCGATCACCGGCGCCGCGCCGGTCCCGGTGCCGCCGCCCTCGCCCGCAGTGACGAAAACCATGTCCGCGCCCTTCAGCGCCTCCTTGATCTCGTCGCGGCTCTCGTTTGCGGCGCCGTAGCCGACCTCCGGGTTCGCCCCGGCCCCGAGCCCGCGCGTGAGCTGATCGCCGATCTGGAGCTTGATGTCGGCGTCGCACATCTGCAGCGCCTGGGCGTCCGTGTTGACCGCGATGAACTCGACGCCCTTGAGGCCGGCGTCCACCATACGGTTGACGGCGTTGGTGCCGCCGCCGCCGATGCCGACGACCTTGATTACCGCGAGGTAGCTGCCCGTATCCATTGGAGGGTTTTCCTCTCTCCCATCCGAAGCTCAAGCGATCATCGAGGGTTTCTCGAATCCCGCAAGGACCGCACTGTAGGCGGCATTCGCCGAAAGTGTCAACCGTCCTCGCAACAAAACCTGCAGAATAGGTCTCGACCAGAGATCGAGGGTTGCGCGAACTCTCGACTCTAGGTCGAGTGTTACCGGAGAGTCTCTCAGCCGGGCGGAACGCCCACTCCTCCCGCCACTCCCTGGGCCGGCGCGGCGGGAACCTGAGGCTGCGCCGGGGTGACCGGCGCAGGTGCGGCGGGCGTCGTTGCGACCGGCGCCGTCTCCGCGCTCGGCGCCACCGGTGTGGTTCCGCTTGCGGGCGCCGACGGGTCGGGGGTGGGTGGCACCGTGCCCGGCGCCAGCGCCGTGCCTGCGGGGGCGACCGGCGTGACTGTCGAGGCCGGCAACCCGCCGGCCGCCGGTCGCCCAGGCAGTCTCACGTCGATGTAGGTCGCGCCCTCCGCCTCCGGATCGGCGAGGATGCGGGTGGCGGCGATCCACTTGGCATGCGCGCGCCTGCCGTCCCCGAAGATCACCTCCGGGCCCTCGTGCAGCTGGACGACGACGCCGTCCTCCTTGCGCGCGCCGATCGTCTCGACGCGCGAGCGCAGGATCGCGGGCGCCGCCCCGGCGACGCGGGCGGCGTGGAGCGCGGCCGAGCTCGTGAGGCGCTCGCCACGGGCAGCAGCCTCGGTGTCGATGACCGGGAGCCGGCCCTCGACCGGCATTCCGCGGAGCACCGTGCCGTCACCGGCGACCGGCACCTCGTCCCCCCCGAGCTCGACGAGCGCCGCGGGGTGGTGCTCTATCACGCGGATCTGGAGCCCGTGCGGGAAGTCCGTGCTGACCTCGAGCGCCCGCACGACGGGATAGTGCGCGACCGCCTCCTCGAGCAGCTCGTGGTCGACGTTCAGAGTTGTCATCGTGTGGCCGGCGCTCGTGAGCGCGGTGCGCACGCGCTCGGCGTCCTTCGTCGTGAGCCCGCTCACCTTCACGTCGTCGACCGAGACGAACGACGAGTCGCGCAGCCAGAACCGATAGCCGGCGGCGAGCGCCAGACAGAGCAGCACCAGGATTACCAGCGCGAGGCGGAGCCGGGGGCTCGGCGCGCGGAGGGCGAGCGCGGGCCGGGGAAGCCTGCGCCGGCCGAGCACCGCGCCCGCGCCCCTCACGCGGCCCCCCACAGCGGCGTCGTGTCGACCTCGCCCAGGAACTGGACCTCCGGCTCGAGCTCCACGCCGAAGCGCTCGCGGACGCGCCGGCGCCCCTCACCCATCAGCGCAATCACGTCGGCGGTGGTGGCGTCGCCCGTGTTCTCGACGAAGTTCGCGTGCTTCTCGGAGAAGCGCGCCCCGCCGATCGTCAGGCCGCGGCAATCCGCCTCGTCGAGGAGGACGCCCGCGCTCTTACCCTCGGCGCGCGGGTCCTCGGGGTTCTTGAAGGTCGACCCGAAGGTCTTGATGCCGGATGGCTGGGCCGCGCGGCGCGAGCTGCGCATGTCGGCGAGCGTCGCCTTCACCGACTCCGGCTCGGCCGGGCTGAGCGCGAACGAGGCGCGCGCGACTATCTCGAGCGGCTTCAGGTTGGAGCGCCGGTAGCTGAAGCCGAGCTCCCCCGGCGTGCGGCGCTCGCGGCCGTGGGGCGTCGTGATCTCGACCCACTCGAGGACGCGGGCGAGGTCGCCACCGTAGGCATTGGCGTTCATCTTCACCGCGCCGCCGACCGTGCCGGGGATGTTGACGCCGAATTCGAGCCCGCTGAGCCCCGCCCTGGCGGCGAACGCGGCCGCCTGCGGCAGGCGCGCTCCGCCGCCGCAGAGAAGGCGCTCGCCGTCGCGCTCGATCGTGGCGAGCGAGCCGTCCAGCTTGATCACGAGTCCCCGAAAGCCTTCATCCGCTACGAGGAGGTTCGATCCGGAGCCGACCACTCCTACCTCGACCCCCTCCTCCTCCGCCCACGCCAGCAGCTCCGTCAGCGCCTCGACCGAGTCGGGCCGCGCGAAGAAGTCGGCGTGGCCGCCCGTGCGCACCGTCGTGAGCCGCGCGAGGGGGAAGTCCCGCTTGAGGGCGGAGGGGGTCACTCGGCCAGCTCCTTCGCCAGCCGGTCGACGTCTCCCGCCCCGAGCGTCAGCAAGAGATCGCCCTCGCGCAGCTCGGAGCGCAGCATGTGCCCCGCGTCCTCCATCCGTGGGAGCCACCAGACCGGCCGTCCGGCGGCCGCGTCCGCGGCGGCGCCCGCGACGAGCAGGCCGCTCACGCCGGGGAAATCCTCCGCGCGCTCGCGGGCGGGATAGACGTCGAGCACCACGACCACGTCCGCGAGCGCCAGCGCGCGGCCGAACTCGCGCGCCAACATCCGCGTGCGCGAGTAGAGGTGCGGCTGGAAGCAGGCGATGAGCCGGCGCGGCTCGAGCGTTCGTGCCGCCTCGAGCGTCGCCCGCACCTCAGTCGGGTGATGGGCGTAGTCGTCGAAGACGAGCGCGCCCGCCTCGGTGCGGCCGTGCTCCTCGAAGCGCCGCCCCGCCCCGGTGAAGGCGCGCAGCGCCGGGCCCGCCTCCGGGACGTCGAGCCCGGCGGCGCGGCACGCCGCGAGCGCTGCGAGCGCGTTCAGCACGTTGTGGCGCCCGGGGACCCGCAGCTCCACGGCCACGCCCTCGACGGTGAAGGACGATCCACCTGGGTGCAGGTGCAGCCGGCGCGCCTCGAGGTCGCCGTCGTCGATCCCGAAGCTGACCGACTCGCTCCCGCCGTGCAGCCAGTCGAGCCCAGGCCCGAGCACGCGCAGCCCCGCGGGTGCGGCGAACTCGGCGAAGGCCTCCTCGAGCGCCAGCACGCTGGGATATGTCGAGTGGTGGTCGAGCTCGACGTTCGTGACGACCGCCACGTCGCGCGCCAGCTTGAGGAACGAGCGGTCCGACTCGTCGGCCTCGATCACCGCCCAGTCACCGCCGCCCCAGGCGGCGTTCGTGCCGGCGGTCCGGAGCTCGCCGCCGATCAGGAAAGCCGGCTCGCGGCCGCATTCGTGCAGCGCGAGAGCGGCCATAGAGGCTGTGGTGGTCTTGCCATGGGTGCCGCCAACGGCAATCGTGCGCTTCATCCGCGAAAGCTCGGCGAGCAGGTCGCCGCGGTGAAGCACGGTCGCGCCGGCCGCGCGCGCGGCGGCCAGCTCCGGGTTGTCCTCCGGGATCGCCGTCGAGACGACGACCTCGGCCTCGGCGGGGAGATTGCCCGCATGGTGGCCCAGCGCCGGCTCGATCCGCGCCGCGCGGAGCGGCCCCCAGTAGGACGACTCGGCACGGTCCGAACCGGTCACCGTGGCGCCCAGCGAGCGAGCGACGAGCGCGAGGCCGCTCATGCCGGCCCCGCCGATCCCTATGAAGTGGAGGCTGCGCCCCTCGAACGGCCGGCTTGCCATCGGCGCGTGACGTTAAAGGTCAGAGCAGCGCGATCAGCTCGCCGGCGATGCGCTCGGCGGCGTCGGGGCGGGCCGCAGCGCGCGCGGCGTTCGACATCTCGGCCATGCGCTGCGGCGCGCCGAGCAGAGCGGCCACCTCGCGGGCGAGGCGGGGGCCGTCGAGCTTGGCGTCGGGAACTACGACGGCGGCGCCGGCCTCCTCCATGTGGCGCGCGTTCAGGGTCTGGTGATCGGCCGTCGCGTGCGGGTAGGGCACGAGGATCGCCGGCAGCCCGGCGGCCGCCAGCTCGAGGACCGACCCGCCCGCCCGCGACGCGGCCAGGTCCGCCGCGGCGATGGCGTCCGCGAACGGCTCGATGTACGGGAACAGGCGGTAGTGCGCCGGCGAGCCGAGCTCATCGAGCCGGGCGCGCAGCTCGTCGTGGTCGCGGCGACCGCAGGCGTGCAGGACCGAGCAGGGCGCGACCCTGCCGAAGGCGTCGAGCGCCGCTTGATTGAGGCGCCGTGCTCCCAGCGAACCGCCGAACACGAGCAGGCAGGGTCCGTCCGCGGGCAGCTCGAAGCGGGCGCGGGCGCCGGCCCGGTCGGTCCCACTGCCGGCCGCCGGCAGCGGCCGGCCGGTCACGAGGTAGCGCGAGCCGCCGCGACCGGGCACCGGAAAGGCGAGGCAGACGCGCGCCGCAAGCGGTGCGAGCAGCCGGTTGGTCACGCCGAGATGGCTGTCCGCCTCGGTCAAGACGAGCGGCAGGCGCAGGGAGCGGGCCGCGAGGCCCACCGGGCCGGCCACGTACCCGCCACCGCCGAGTACGGCGCCGGCGCCGGCGCGCTTCAGGAGCCGGCGGGCGCGCACGGTCGCGCCGGCGGCCAGCACGAGCGCGCGGGCGGCGCGGAGGACGTTCTTGCGGTCGATCCCCTCCACGCGCAGCGTGTGCAGCGGGTAGCCCGCCGCCGGCACGAGCTCGGCCTCGGCGCGCTCACCGCCGATGAACTCCACCTCGATCCCGCGCTCGCGCAGCGCGCCGGCGATCGCGAGCGCCGGGACGACGTGACCGGCGGTCCCGCCCGCGGCGATCACGACCTTGGGCACGGGACCTCCGCGCTCAGCGGGCCGCTCGGGCGGCTCGCGCCCGCCGCGGGGCTTGCTCCTCGCCGCCGCCGTCGACCGCGCGGAGGTCCGGCTTGCGCGCGCGCCGCCCGGCCTCGCCACCGGTCGCCGCGACGCCCATCAGCAGGCCCATCGCGGCGAGCAGCACGATCAGGTTCGAGCTGCCGTAGGAGATGAACGGCAGCGGCACCCCGGTCAGCGGCATCATGCCGAGCACCGCGAAGAAGTTGAGCGTCGCCTGGCAGAGGATCAGCGAGGTGATCCCGGCGGCCAGCAGCTTGGAGTATTGGTCGCGCGCCAGCTTCGCCGCGCGCAGGCCCGCGTAGCCGATCATCCCGTACAGCACGATCAGCGCCAGGATCCCGATCAGGCCCAGCTCCTCGCCGATGATCGCCAGGATCATGTCGGTATGGGCCTCGGGCAGGTAGAAGATCTTCTGGACCGACTCGCCGAGCCCGACGCCGAACAGGCCGCCCGAGCCGATCGCCGTCAGCGCCTGGACGGCCTGGAAGCCCGAGTCGCCGGCATCCGCGAACGGATCCAGGAATGCGGTGAGCCGCTCGCGCCGGTACGGCTCGGCGATCGCCAGGAGCAGCGCCAGCCCGGCGAGCCCGCCGGCGATCATGCCGAGGTTCCGCATCGGCGTGCCCGCGGCCACGAGCAGCGCGCCGATCGAGAAGCAGATGACCATTGCGGTCCCCATGTCGGGCTGCTTCATGAGCAGCGCGCAGGCAGCCCCGACCACGAGCAGCAGCGGCTTGAAGAGGCCGCCGACCGAGAGCACTGAGCGCGGCCTGGCGGCCAGCAGCTGCGCCGCGTAGAGGATCAGCGACACCTTCAGGAGCTCGGAGGGCTGGAACTGGAACGGGCCGGCGCCGAGCCAGCGCGTCGCGCCGTTCACGGTGACGCCGATGCCCGGCAGCATCACCGCGATCGTGAGCCCGAACGAGACCACGAGCAGGATCGGCGTCAGTCCCTTGATCAGCCTGAGCCCGTGGCGGGCGGCGAAGTGCATCGCCACCAGCCCGATCAGGCCCAGCATCACGTAGCGCTTCAGGTAGTAGGAGGCGTCGCCTGTGCCCGACAGCAGCGATTCGGCCGAGCTCGCCGAGTAGACCATCACCGCGCCGCCGGCGAGCAGGCACAGGGTTGCGGTGTAGAGGATCGAGTACTCGACCGGGCGCTTCCCCTTTCGGCGGGCCATCCGGTCGTTCTTCTACGCCGGCGCCCGGATTCATGCTCGCGGTACGAGCGAGCGAAAACGCTCGCCGCGATCCTCGAAGTCGCGGAACTGGTCGAAGCTGGCGCAGGCGGGCGATAGCAGCACGACGTCGCCCGCCACCGCGGCCTCCGTGGCGTCGCGCACGGCGTTCTCGAGATCGCCGCTGCGCAGGAGCGGGACCGTCCCCTCCAGGTCCTCGGCGAGCGGCGCGGCCGCCTCGCCGATCAGGTAGCAGGCCCGGCAGCGCTCGGCCACGGGCTCGCGCAGCTCCTCGAAGCCGCCGCCCTTGAGGCTGCCGCCGAGGATGGCGTGGACGCCGCCGTCGAATGACTCGAGCGCGCGCCGGGCGGAGGCGACGTTCGTCGCCTTGGAGTCGTTCACGTAGAGCACTCCGCCGACGGTGCCGACCTCCTCGAGCCGGTGCGGAACGCCCGTGAAGCCGCGCAGCGCGGCCGCCACCGCCTCGCCCGGCACACCCGAGGCAAGCGCCGCCGCTGACGCGCCCATCGCGTTCTCGAGGTTGTGCGGCCCGCGCAGGCGGATCTCGTCGGGCGGCAGTGGCAGCTCCGCCGGATCACCGAAGACGATGCGGCGCCCCTCCCCCGGCAGCTCGAATCCGGGGGGCGCGACGGCCACCTGCTCCGCCGTCTGGTTACGGAACAGGCGCAGCTTTGCCTCACGGTACGCCTCGAGGGTGCCGTGGCGGTCGAGATGGTCCTCCTCGATGTTGAGGAGCAGCGCGGTGTCGGGGGTGAAGAGCTCGGAGTCCTCCGCCTGAAAGCTCGAGACCTCGCAGACCACCGTTACCTCTTCCCCGATCTCGCCGACGAGCGACGACAGCGGCGTGCCGACGTTTCCCGCCACGGCCACGGGCAGCTCCGCGGCACGCCAGATCGCGCCGAGCAGCTCGGCGGTGGTGGTCTTGCCGTTCGTGCCGGTCACGGCGACGAAGCGCCCGGGCAGGAGCCGCCAGGCGAGCTCGAGCTCGCCGAGCACCGGCAGCCCGCGCTCGCGCGCGGCCGACGATCACGGGCGCCTCGTTCGGCACGCCGGGGCTCTTCACGACGCAGCGAACCCGCTCGAGCAGCTCGACGCCGTCGCTCGCCAGCACCACCTCGACCCCGGGAGGCGGCTCGGGCCGGCCGCGGTCCACGCCGAGCACCTCCCCGTGCGGCAGCAGCATGCGGGCCGCCGCGGCGCCCGAGCGCGCGAGCCCCACGATCAGGTACGGCCCCTCGGGAAGGGGCGGCCTCATGGCGTGATGGACGCCTGGTACAGCGTGAAGCCGACCGCCCCGCAGATCGAGGCGACGATCCAGAAGCGCAGGATGATCTTCGTCTCCGACCAGCCGGCGAGCTCGAAGTGGTGGTGAATCGGCGCCATCAGGAACACCCGTTTGCGGAAGCGCTGGAAGCTGAACACCTGGATCGCCACCGAGAGCGCCTCGATCACGAAGATGCCGCCGATCATGATCAGGAGCACCTCGGTCTTCGTCATCACGGCAAGCCCGGCGATCGCTCCTCCCAAGCCAAGCGAGCCCGTGTCGCCCATGAACACGGACGCCGGGAACGAGTTGAACCACAGGAAGCCGACGCAGGCGCCCACGAGGCAGGCCGACAGCAGCGCCAGATCCTCGTAGCCGGTCGTGATGAAGGTCATCGCCGTGTAAGCGAGGAAGACGATCGCGCAGCAGCCGGCGGCCAGCCCGTCGAGGCCGTCGGTCAAGTTGACCCCGTTCGTGGTGCCCGCCAGGACCAGGAAGATCAGGATCGGGTATGCGAGCCCGAGGTCGATCGAGCGGTCGACGAGGTGCAGGCGGAGCGTGTCCTCGAACTCGACGTACTCGGTCACGACGAGCCACAGCGCGATGGCCGTGAGCGCCTGCACGAGGAGCTTCGTGCGACCCGAGACGCCCAGCGAGCGGCGCCTGCGCAACTTCGTGATGTCGTCGGCGAACCCGAGCGCGGCCATCGCCAGCGCCGTGCCGAGCACGGCCAGGCTCGCGGCCCTGTACTCCGACAGGATCAGGAACGGCACGCAGACCGCGAGAAAGAGGGCGATGCCGCCCATCGTCGGCGTGCCGGCCTTGCCGGCGTGCGCCGCGGGGCCCTCCTCGCGGATGTGCTGGCCGAACTCCTTGAGCCGCAGGTACTCGATGAAGCGCGGCCCCAGGAACATGCAGATGAGCAGGGAGGCAGAGCCTCCGATGACGATCTCGCCGAGCATCTAGGAGAGAACCCGCTCCAAACCCACGGAGCGCGAGCCCTTGACCAGCACCCGGTCGCCGGGCCGGCCCAGCTCCTCGAGGAGCGCGGCGGCCTCCTCGGGGCTGCCGACCGCCTGCGCCTCACCGTCGAAGCCCTCCAGATAGGCGAGCGCGGGCGCCCCGACCGGCACGAGCAGGTCGACGCCCGCACGCGCGGCGTGGGCGCCGATCTCGCGGTGGAAGGCCTCCGAGTCGGCGCCCAGCTCCGCCATCGTGCCGAGGATCGCGATCCGGCGCTCGGCGGGCGCCTGGGACAGGTGGTCGAGGGCAGCCCGCATCGACATGGGGTTGGCGTTGTAGCAGTCGTTGACCACGGTCACGCCTCCGGGAAGCTCGACCACCTCGCCGCGCAGCGACGAGAAGCGGACGTCGAGCCGCCCGCCGATCGGCAGCTCGAGCGCGCGCGCAGCGGCCACCGCGGCGCACGTGTTGAGCAGGTTATGGGGCTCGGCGTAGGAGAGCTCGAGGATGAGCGTCTCGCCGCGCGCCTCGAACTCGGCGCGGTCGCCGTCCATAGAAAGCAGCTGGACCTGGCCGCCCGGGCCGAAGGTCCAGGTGTCGAGGTCGTCGCGCAGGTGAGCGTCGAGGAGCGGCTCGCTCGCCGGGACGACGCAGGCGGCGCCCGGGCGCAGGTCGCGGATCAGCTCGGCCTTGGCAGCCGCGACACGCTCGACGGTCCCGAGCAGCTCCAGATGAACCGGGCCGACGTTCACGATCACGCCGACGTCGGGCTCGGCGATCTCCGCCAGCTCGGCGATCTCGCCCTCGCCGCGCATGGCCATCTCGAGCACGAGCGCCCGCTGGCCCCGGCTTGCCTCGAGGATCGAGAGCGGCAGGCCGATCTGGTTGTTGAAGTTCTCGCGGCTCGCGTGCGCGCCGATCAGCGCGGCGAGGATGTCCTTCGTAGAGGTCTTGCCGGTGGAGCCGGTCACGCCGACGACCGGCACGCCGAGCGCGCGGCGCCATTCCCGCGCGACGAGCTGCAGCGCGCGCTGTGGGTCGGCGGCGACGATCACCACGGCGCTGGCGCAGGCCGAGTCGCCCACCGCCCCCTCGACGGCCGCGAGCGCAGCGTCGCGGTACGCCGGCCCAACGAGCACGCCCCAGGCGCCCTGCTCGAGGGCGCCGGCCGCGAACTCGCCGCCGTCCGCACTCGCGCCCCGCAGGCCGACGAACAGGTCGCCCTGGCCGACGGCCCGCGAGTCGATCAGGACACGCTCCGGCCCTCCGCGCTCGGGCGCCCCGGCGACGAGCTGACCGCCCGCCGCCTCGGCAAGGCGAGCGGCGCTCAGGTCGATCACGCGCCGCCCCCGGCGGGCGCGAGCCGCGCCCTGAGCGCCTCGCGAGCGACCTCGAGATCGTCGAACGGCTCCTTGCGGCCGTTCTCGAACTCCTGACCCTGCTCGTGCCCCTTGCCGGCGATGACGACGACGTCGCCCGGCTCGGCGCCGTCGATCGCGAGTGCGATCGCGCGGCGCCGGTCGACCTCGCGCTCGGCGTCCTCGCCTGCCCCCTCCATGATCTCGTCGATGATCGCGTCGGGCGGCTCGCTGCGCGGGTTGTCGGACGTTACGAGGACACGGTCCGCGAACCGGCGGGCGGCGTCGCCCATGAGCGGCCGCTTGCCACGGTCGCGGTCTCCGCCGGCCCCGAACACCGCGATCAGCCGGCCGCGCGTGACCTCGCGCGCCGCGCGCAGCACGTTTTCGAGCGAGTCGGGCGTGTGGGCGTAGTCCACGAGCACGCCGAAGTCCTGGCCCTCGTCCACCGGCTCGAAGCGCCCCGGCACGCGGCCGAAGCCCTCGAGCGAGATCCGCTCGATGCCCAGTGAGCGCACCGCCGCCACCGCCCCGAGCACGTTCATCACGTTGAATACGCCCGGCAGCGGCGACTCGATCCGGATCTCCCCGTCCGGCGTGTCGCAGGTGAAGCGAGAGCCCATCAGGTCGAACTCGATGTCGCGCGCGCGGTAGTCGGCCTCGCGCTCGATCGCGAAGGTCACGCAGTCGACCTCGGCGGCGATCCGGCGGCCGTACTCGTCATCGATGTTCACCACAGCCAAGCCACCCTCGTCGAACAGGCGCCGCTTGGCCTGGAAGTAGGCCTCCATCGTCTCGTGGAAGTCGAGGTGGTCCTGGGTCAGGTTCGTGAAGATGCGGCAGGCGAACTTGATGCCGGCCACGCGGCCGAGCTCGAGCGCGTGCGAGGACACCTCCATGGCGCACGCGACGTCGCCGCCCTCGACCATGCGCCGGAAGGTGTGCTGCAGGTCAATCGCCTCCGGCGTAGTCCGCTCGACGTCCTCCTCCACCCCGCCGACCACGCGCTTGACCGTGCCGAGCAGCCCGCACTGGCGCCCCGCTGCCTCGAACAGGTGCCGGACGAGGAAGGCCGTTGTCGTCTTGCCGTTGGTGCCGGTCACGCCGACGAGCTGCAGCCGGGCGGTCGGGTCGCCCTCGAAGCGGGCCGCCGCGGGGCCCATCGCGGCGCGCACGTCGTCGACGATCAGCTCCGGCACCCCGAGCCCCAGCGGGCGCTCGCAGACGAGCGCCGCGGCACCGCGCGCGACCGCGTCTGGAGCGAAGTCGTGGCCGTCCGCGCGGAACCCTGGCACGCAAAAAAAGAGCGCCCCCGGGGTGACGCTCTGGCTCGAGTAGGCGAGTCCCGAGATCTCGACCTCGGGCGACCCATTACCCATCAGATCCCGAAGGGTCATGGTGCGGTCGCAGGATACCGAGGGGCCTGGACTCACTTTTTGGGAGCAACGGCCGATACAGACAGCGTGAGCGGCAACGTGCTCAGCGCGCTCGCACAGCTGGCAGAGCGCCGATTCCAAAGTTTCTCCGAGGCCGCCGACGGCGTGCTCGACCTGCTCGAGGGCGAGCTCCCGGCCGGCTCGGTGCTGCTCGGCCAGGTCGATTCCGAGGAGGGTGAGCTACGCCTGATCGACGTGCGCGGCGAGGCGGCGAACGCGATTCAGGCCGGCTCGACGCTGCCGCTCGCCGCCCCCTCGAACGGCGGTGGGCTGCTCGACCCCGACACGCTCGCCGAGCTGTCGGTGCGCTCCTATCTCGCGATGCCGCTCCAGACCCACGGCGGCGGCGCGATCACGCTCTGCGCCCTCTCCTCCGGGACCGATCTATTCACCCGCTCGCATCTGGACCTGCTGGCGGTCGCCGGGCGCCTCCTCGCCTACGAGTGGGAGAGCGTCAAGTGGCGCGCAGACGTGCGCCGGCTGAACGAGCGCCTGCGCGACCCCGAGCGCACCGACGCGCTCACCGGCCTCCTCAACCGGATCGCTTTCATGGAGGCGCTCGAGCACGAGTGGCGGCTCGCCGAGCGCGGTTCGACCGAGTCGTACCTGCTGGCCTGCAGGCTCACGAACCTGGCCGACGTGACGGAGCGTCACGGCGCCGGCCTCGGTGAGCTGCTCCTCCGCGACGCCGCCGAGGTCATGGAGGAGGCGATCCGCCGCACGGACCACGCCGGCCGGCTCGGCGAGGACGTGTACGGAGCGGTGCTCGTCGGCTGCAAGGGCCCGGCGGGGGCTGACGCGTTCTTCGAGCGCTTCCAGCACGCCCTCGGGCGTGTCACGAGCGAACGTCCGGCGACGCTCGAGGTCGCCTACGCGGTGCTCGCGCTCGGTAAGGCCGAGTCGCCCGAGGAGGCGCTACGGCAGATTGAGAAGGCGGCAAGGAAGGCGAAGGTCGTGGTGGCCGGAGGTACAGGATGAGCACGAAGGAAGCGAAGCCCGCCGCCCCGCCCGAGGGCGTGATCCCTCCCTCAGCGCCTGGCGGGCGTTCGGGGTTCCTCAGCGATGTGATCGTCGAGCTCGGCTTCGCCGAGCGCGAGGCGGTCGAGCAGGCGGTGCGCGCCGCGCGCAGCCCCGGCACCACGGTGGCGCGCGTGCTGGTCGAGTCCGGCGCGATCACCGAGGAGCAGCTCGCGCACGCGACGGCCGAGCGCTACGGGATCGCCTACATCGACCTGGGGAGCTTCGCCGTCGAGGCGAGTGCCGCAAACCTCATCAAGCCATCGGCCGCCAAGCGCTACCAGGCGGTGCCGGTCGGGTTCGTCGGCGGCGGCCTGCTGGTCGCGATGGCCGATCCGGCCGATGCCCTCGGCGTCAACGACATCGCGGTCATGACGAAGATGGACGTGAAGCCCGCCGTTGCCTCGCGGCCGGCGCTGGACGCGCTGCTCGAGGCACTCCCGCTCACCGAGGACTTCGAGGACGGGGGCGCGGGCTCCGGTGACGAGGCGGAGGATCCCGCACGCGGCTACGCAGCAGCGGAAGAGCGGGCGGACTCTCCCTCGTCGGCGGTCTTCTGGCAGGCGGACGAGAGCGGCGCAGGCGGCGTTCAGGAGACGCTGCCGGAGGACGCCAAGCCCGAGGCTCCCGCCGAGTCCGGCGACGGCGAGGAGGCCGAGCGCCTGCGCGCCGAGCTCGAGGAGCTGCGCGAGCGGCTAACCGCCGCCGAGGCCGGGGTACCTGACGCCGACGCGTCGGGCGACGAGCTGCGCGACCTGCGCGAGCGCCTCAGCGCGAGCTCGGCCGAGCTCGACCAGGCGAAGGCCCGGGCCCGCGACGCCGAGCGCGCGGCCGAGGAGGCGAGCGCGCTTCAGGAGGAGCTCGCATCCGTCAAGAAGGAGCTCAAGCGGGCACGCGCCGACGTGGACGTGCGGACCGAGGAGATGGACTCGCTGCGCGAGCGGCTGACGAGCGCCGAGACGGAGCTCGTGCGAGCACGCGCGAGCGCCGAGGAGGCCGACGGGCTGCGCGAGCGGCTCGAGGCCGTCGAGGCGGAGCTGGGCGAAGCCCGTACGGCAGCCGAGCAGGCGGAGTCAGGCCACGCGGAGCTGCGTGCCACGGCCGAGGAGGCCGCAGCCGCCCGTGCCGAAGCGGAGCGGCGCATCGAAAAGCTCGAGGCCGCCCGCGAGGAGGCCGAGCGCCGTATCGAGGAGCTCGAGGACGCCGACCGCCGCGCCGAGCATGCGCGCCAGGCGCTCGCCGAGATGCGCGAAGAGACCGAGCGCCAGCGCGAGCAGCAGCTGATCGAGGAGCGCGAGCTGCGTGGCCAGCTCGAGGAGGCGGAGGCGCGCCGCGGCGAGCTGGAGGAACGGCTGGCCGAGGTCGAGAGCTCGGCGTTCGCGGGCGAGCGTGCCTTCGAGGAGCTGCGCGGGGCCCAGCAGCGAATGCGCGCGGCCCTCAGAGCCCTGGCGGGCCCGGATGCCGAGCCGGACTTGGACGCCGAGGGCGACTCCGGCGACGACGAGCGCTAGTCCGCACCGGCTCCACCTGGGGCCGATGAGATAATCGGCGCCCGCGAGGTGTGCCCGAGCGCTTCAGATTCGCTGGCCCTGGGCTGGGAAGCCCTGCGCGCACTGCGCTGGGCCGACGCCCGCAGCTCCTTCGAGGGCGCGCTCGCTGCGCAGGAGAGCGCCGACGCCCTCGAGGGCCTCAGCTGGGCAGCGTGGTGGCTCGACGACGGGCCAACCGTCTTCGACTCCCGCGAGCGGGCCTATCGCCTCTACCGGGAGGACGGCGATCCCGCGAGCGCCGCCCGCATGGCCACCTGGCTCGCATGCGACGAGCTCGACTTCAACGGCGCGATCAGCGTGGCGAGCGGCTGGATCAGACGGGCCCATCGCCTGCTCGACCCGCTCGAGCCGGGCCCTGAGCACGGCTGGCTCCACTTCCACGAGGGCTACCTCGCGCGGCACCGGGCCGATGCCGCGCTGGCCGCCGAGCTCGGCGCGCGCGCGGCCGCCGTCGGGGGCACGTTCGGGGTGCCCGACCTCGAGATGCTCGGGCTCGCCCTGCAGGGCGCCACGCTCGTCTTCGGAGCCGAGGTCGAGGCGGGGATGCGCTGCCTCGACGAGGCCGCGCTGCTCGCGCTGCAGGGCGAGGCGACGATCGCGGCGTCGAGCGCGTGGGCACTCTGCTTCACGGTCGTCTCGTGCGCCGCCGCGCGCGACTACGAGCGCGCCTTCGAATGGTGCGACCGCGCCACCCAGATCGCCGAGCGTGGCGGCAGCCGCTACCTGGTGGGCCTTTGCCGCGCCGACTACGGCGACGTCCAGGTCTGGCGCGGCAGCTGGACCGAGGCCGAGGCGATCCTCGCGGCGGCGATCGACGATCTGTCCCGCTCCCGGCCGGCCTACGCCGGCGCCCCGACCGCCGCCCTCGCCGAGCTGAAGCGCCGCCAGGGCCTCGAGGCGGAGGCCGAGGCGCTCCTCGAGCGCGCGGGCTCGTCGCGGCGCGAGCAGCTCTGTCGCGCGCGCATCGCGCTGGCGCGGGGCGAGAGCGAGCACGGCGCCGAGCTGTGCATCCGGGTACTCCGACAGATACCCGAGCGGCCGGCTCTGGCGCGCGTCCCCGCGCTCGAGCTGCTGGTCCACGCTTGCATCGCGTGCGGCCGGCTCGACGAGGCGCAGGAGGCGCTCGCCGAGCTGCGCGAGCTCGAAAAGCTCGTGGGCACCGCACCGCTGCGCGCCGGCACCGACGTGGCCGAGGGGGCACTCGCCGTCGCGGCCGGCGAGCCGGAGCGTGCCCGCTCCCTGCTCGAGGACGCGGTCGACCGCTTCTGCGAGTGCGGCGCGCCGTACGAGACTGCTCTGGCGCGCATCGAGCTCGCCAAGGCGCTCGCGGCCCTCGAGCGGCCCGATGACGCCGCCCGCGAGGCGAGCGCGGCCCGCGACGCCCTGCTGGAGCTCGGCGCGCGGGTCGACGCCGACGCTGCGATCGCCCTGCTCGACGTCGGGTCGGACTCCGGGAACGGTGCTCTGCCAGGCGTGACGCCGCGAGAGCGCGAGGTGCTCACCCTGCTCGCCGAGGGCCTCACCAACCGGCAGATCGCCGAGCGGCTCGTGGTCAGCGAGCACACGGTACACCGGCACGTGACCAACACGCTGCGCAAGCTCGACCTGCCGTCGCGCGCCGCCGCGGCGGCACACGCGGTGCGCGCGGGCCTGGTCGACGAGCCGCCCGCATAGCCAGTTCTGGCTATACGCCTGCGGTGCTCGGCGGCACGGGCCGAGCGGGTGAGCTCGTCGGTGGGGGCCGGGTCCGGTTCCGCTTCGAGGACCGGACGCCACGCCTCCAAGGCCGGCTGACCCTGCGGCCCGGCCCGGTGCGCCCGCTGCCGCGGGCCTGTGCCGGTCTGCAATGACCGAGCTCGCCCCGGCGTTCGGGATCGCCGCGGCGCTCGTGGGCATCGGCGACACCGTTCCCTACGTCCCGCGACACCCTGCGCGGGAGCACGCGCCCGCACCGCGGCACCTGGCTCGTGTGGAGCGTCCTCGCCGTGCTCGTGTGCTTCTCCCAGGAGGCCGACGGCGCACGCTGGAGCCTCCTGATGGCGGGAACGCAGGCGCTGCTGATCACGCTGATCGTCCTGCTCGCGATCCGGCGCGGCGTGGCGGCGCGGGCGCGGGCGACCGGCTGACGGTCGCCATCGCCGCGGCGGGCGTGGCCGGCTGGGCCGTCGCCGACGAGCCGCTGATCGCCACCGCCTGCGTCGTGGTGGCGGACCTGTCGTGAACGCGGGGCTGGCGCTGCTCATCCATCAGCGCCGGCTGGCGCTGCCTAGCCCGGCGGGATCTTCAGGTACGGCAGCGCGAACTCCATGATCCGCTCGAACGCCGGCGCCGCGACGGTCCCGCCTGAGTGGTCGCCGAGCGGCGTGTCCACCATGACCGCCACGAGCAGGCGCGGGTCCTTAGCGGGCGCGAAGCCGATGAACGAGGCGATGAAGTCGGTCTTCGAGTAGCCGCCCTTGATGGCCTTCTCGGCCGTGCCCGTCTTGCCGGCGAGCGTGTAGCCGTCGACCGAGGCCTCCTCGGCAGTCCCGCCGGCGGCGAGCACGCCCTCGAGCATCTTCGAGACCTCGGCGGCCGTGCGGCGTGAGAGGACGCGCTTCGGTGCCGGCTGGTTGCCCTTGATGACGTACGGCGGCCGCAGGACGCCGTGGTTCGCGATCGCAGTGTAGGCGGAGGCCATCTGCATCGGCGTGACCGCGATCCCCTGCCCGATCGGCATGTTGCCCATCGACGAGCCCGAGTAGTTCTCCGGCCGCAGCACGATGCCGCCCTCCTCGCCGGGCAGGTCCACACCGGTCGGCTTCCCGAAGCCGAAGCGGCGGACCCAGCGGTCGAAGCGCGTCGACCCAAGCTTCAGCCCGACCATCACCGAGCCGACGTTCGAGGAGCGCGCGAGGATGTCGGCCACGCTGAAGGTGCCCCCGCCGCCGTCGTGCGCCTCGCCGACGGTGCGATCGGCCACCTGGATGAGCGGCGGCACCGACATGGTGGTGTCCGGCGTGACGAGCCCGTCCTCGATCGCCCCGGCCACCGTGAACGCCTTGAAGGTCGAGCCCGGCTCGTAGGTCGCCTGGATGGCGCGGTTCCGGCGCGCGTACCCGGGCGCCCCGTCGGGATTGTTGCCGTCCACCCGCGGCCAGTTCGCGAGCGCCAGGATCGCGCCGCTGCGCGGGTCCATCACGACCGCCGTCGCGCCCTGCGGCAGGTAGGTCTGGCCGACCTCGGCCAGCACCGCCTCGACCCGCTCCTGGATGCGCGCGTCGAGCGTCAGCTGGAGGTTCTCGCCGGACTCCGAGCGCTCGACCTCGACCATGCTGATCGGCTCGCCGAGGGCGTCCTTCACCAGGCGGCGTTTGCCGTCCGTCCCGTGCAGCTGCTCGTCTCGCGAGTACTCGAGGCCGGCGAGCCCCGTGTTGTCCGTGCCGACCATGCCGAGCACCTGCGACGCGAGATGGCCCTGCGGGTAGGTGCGCTTCGGCTCGACAACCGTGCCGATGCCCTCGATGCCGAGCTCCTCGATCTGCTGGCCGAGCGTGGCATCCATCTTGCGGCGCAGGTACACGAAGGTCGAGTCCTTGTCCGAGAGCTTCTCCAGGAGCTCGCTCTCGGTGCGGCCGATCAGGGGCGCGATCCGGCTCGCGACCTTGGCGGGGTCGTCGATCATGATCGGGTGGGCGAAGACCGTGACCGAGTCCTCCGAGACGGCGAGCTCGATCCCGTTGCGGTCGGTGATCGTGCCGCGGCGGGCATTCACGGTGATGTCCTCGATCTGCTGCGAGACCGCCCGGTCAGCCAGGTCACCGGAGCCGATCGTGCCGAGCCAGGTTGCGCGCAGGGCGGCGAGGCCGAGCAGGACCAGGAACAGCGCGAACAGGAGGCCGACCCGGCGGTCGACGAGCCGGGCCGGGCTCGGGGTCCGGCCGCGTCCGGGCGGACGGCGGGTGGGCGGGCGAGTGCGTGTGGCGGGCACCGCTCAGCGGCCCCCGCCTGCGGTCGCGCGGCCCGCCACCTAGCCCACCGGCTGCGCTGCCGGGTCGATGGTCGTGGTGCCGGTCGCGCCGGTGGTCCCGGTCGCGCCGGTCGCAGTCCCGTCCGTGGTCGCTCCGGTGGCCGGGTCTGGCCCGCCGGCCGTGGCGCCGGTTGCGACGCCGCTCAGGTCGAGCGGCTCGCCCGTGGCCGGGTCGAGCGGCGCTCCGGTAACGGGGTCGTAGACCGGCTGTCCCGTCGCGGGGTCCACGGGGAAGCCGGTCACCGGATCGATGCCGGCGGTGCTCTCCGTGCTGCCCGTATCGTCCTCCGACTCGCCCGACGCGACGTACGGCTCGGTCGGGACGGTGATCCGCTTGGCGGCGCGCCGCGCGTCCTCGGACGGCCGCGCCTTCAGGTAGCGGACCTCCCCGGGCGCCGGCAGCGCCAGACCGAGCTTGACGGCCTCCTCCTGAATCCGCTCGCTGTTCGCGAGCCGCGCCTGGTCGAGCAGAAGGCGCGCGTTCTCGCGCTTCAGCACCGAGATCTTCTCGGAGTTGCGCGCGATGTCGCGGTTCATCTGCAGTAGGTCAACGTTGAAGAAGACGATGCCCGCCAGCAGCAGGAAGACGAGCGCGATCCAGCCGCGGCCCGACAGCAACGCATCGAGCATCCGGCTCGTCCGCGCGCGGGCGGCGCGGGCGAAGGGCGCCTCCCAGACGCGCACCGGGAGCGGCAGCGGCTGGGCGTGGCCACGCGTCCGCGCGTGGCCGGAGCGGCGGCGCGCGGGCGGCGTGACGCGCCGCGGCGCCGTGGCGGGCCGGCCGCCGCGGTGAGGCGCTGGGGCACGCCGGGGTGCCGCCGCGGCGGCACCTCGGCCCATCAGTCCCGGTCCTCCGTGCGGAGCTTGCGCGCTGCCCGCAGGCGGCCCGATTTGGCGCGCGGGTTGTCCGCGACCTCGCCCGCCGTCGGCGCGACGGCGCGCCCGGTGAGCAGCTCGGCCTCGGGCTCGCGCCCGCACACGCAGACGGGGAAGTCCGGCGGGCAGATGCAGCCGCGCGCGCGGTCGGCGAGGAAACGCTTCACGCGCCGGTCCTCGAGCGAGTGGAACGAGATTGCCGCGAAGCGGCCGTCGTCGCGCAGCAGCTCCCAGGCGAGCGGCAGCGCACGATCGAGCGAGTCGAGCTCGGCGTTGACCGCGATCCGCACGGCCTGGAAGACGCGCTTGGCCGGATGGCCGCCGCCGAAGCGCCTGCGGACCGCGGCGGGCAGCGCGGCCTCGATCGCCGCGACCAGCTCGCCCGTGGTGGTGATCGGCGCCTTCTCCCGGCGCCTGACGATCTCGCGGGCGATCCTGCGCGCGTTCGGGTCCTCGCCGTAGCGGCGGAACAGCTGCCCCAGCTGGCGCTCGTCCCAGCTGTTCACGATCTCGCGCGCGTCGAGCTCCTGGCCAGGGTCCATGCGCATGTCGAGCGGCGCGTCGTAGGAGTAGGAGAAGCCGCGCTCGCGTGCGTCGACCTGCATCGAGGAGACGCCGAGATCGAGATAGACGATGTCGGCGCCGAGTTCCTCGTCGCGCAGCAGCTCGAGCCCCTCCGCGTAGTCCATCCGCAGAAAGCGCGTCTCACACGAGACCTCACGCGCCAGCTCCTCGAAGTGCTCCTCGGCAGCGGGGTCGCGGTCGATGCAGACGAGCGTGCCTGTGGGCCCGATCCGCTCGGCCACGAGTCGCGCGTGGCCGCCGGCGCCGAAGGTGCAGTCGACCGCAATCTCGCCGGGCGCGGGCCGCGTCAGGTCGATCAGCTCGCCGGCGAGCACGGGTACGTGCGTGCGCGTCATGTCAAGAAGGATTGCCAAGGCGCTCCGTCACCTCCCCGATCTCGGCGTCGAGGGAGTCCTGCTCCTCCTGCCAGCGCTTCCTGCCCCACACCTCGAGGTGGTCCCCCACGCCGACCACCACGACCTCCTTCTCGATGTCCGCGTGCGCGAGCAACGGCGGCGGCAAGGTCACGCGGCCGCTCGCGTCGAGGTCGATCTCGAACGAGTTCCCCTGGTAGAAGCGCGACAGCTTGCGGTACTCGGAGCCCATCGGGTTGAGGCCGCCGAGGGCCCGTTCGATGATCGACTCGTGCGTCTCGGGCGTCCACACCGCGACGCAGGTCTCGGGGTCCTTGGAAAGCACCGTCCCGCCCGAGAACGCGGCGCGGAAGCGGGCGGGAATGGCCAGCCGGTTCTTTGCATCCAGCGAGTGCTCGAAGTGGCCGCGAAACGCCAAGGGTCATGTCCCCGCGAAGAAGTTGGACCGGAGTGGCGGAGTGGGAGGAGCCCCGCCACTCCGGTCATTTGGTGATGCCACCGTACCCCACTATTCCCCACTGCGCAACACCCTTCCCCACTTTTCCGTCCGGAGCGGCTGCCTTCACGGCGCGGGTGCCGAGTGATTTGGCTCTACAGAGCGGGTTGACGGCGGATTCGCGGGTGGGGCAACGGCCCGCGAACGACCCCTTCTTGCTGCACGAGCGGTTGCAGGACGTGCGCCCGCGCCGCAACCGGGCTGATCCTGCCCTGTTGGGGTAGGTACGCAGTTCTCAACCCGATGGAGGAGGTCCGACCCACATGAAGCGCTTCATGCGCATGCCGTCACCCGCGATGGTGGTGGCCTGTCTCGCATTGTTCGTCGCCCTCAGCGGCGTCTCCTACGCCGTCGCGACGATCGGCTCCGACGACATCATCAACGGCTCGATCCGCAACCGCGACTTCAAGGACGGCACGCTGCGCGGCAACGAGTCGAAGCCGGACGGCTTCGGCCCGAACGCGATCAAGGAGCAGTCGCTCGACGCCGCGAAGCTCAACTCGGCGAAGATCGGCAAGGTCACGGCGGCAGCGCTGGCCGACGGCATCACCCGGCACGGCGTCGTCTCGAGCGCCGGCGCCCTCGTGCGCGGCCGCGCCGTCACCTCGGCGGTCAGGACCGGCGCCGGCCAGTACCAGGTCGTCTTCGACGTGGACGTGCGCAACTGCACGTATTTCGCGACGCTCGGGGACGAGTCCGCCTCGGCGCCCGGCACCGGCCAGATCTCGGTCACGTCCGCGGCGGCGAACGTGAACGGCGTACGCGTCGTCACGCGCAACAGCGCCGGCGATCCGACCGATCGCTCCTTCCACCTGATGGTCTCCTGCTGACGGGCGGGGTTCGCTGACGACCCGGGGCGCCGCTCGGCACGGCGGCGCCCCCGCCGCCAGAGGTCCTCTAGAGCGGCACCACCTCCGCCTCGCCACCCAGGAGTGCCGATGCGAGCGCGGCGGCGACGAGCAGCAGCACCGACGGGACGAGCAGCAGCGCGACGACCAGCTGGATCTTCGGGCCCGCCCGGGCGGCCTCCTCGCGGATACGCCGGGCGAGGGCGAAGCGCGCGTCGCGCGCCTGCGCGCTGAGCGTTTCCGCTAGCGGCGCACCGTGCCGGCGCGCGCGCTCCAGTGCTGCAACCAGCGTCCTCACCTCCGCCAGGGGCACGCGCCTGCAGAGTCCGTCGAGCGCATCCGCGAGCGGCACGCCGAGCGCCACCTCGCGCCCCGTCGCGCGCAGCTCGATGGCTAGCGGCCCGGCGGCGCGCTCACCCACCGAGCGCAGCGCCTCGGCGAGCGACGAGCCGGCCTCGACGGTCACCCGCAGCAGGTCGAGCAGCACCGGCAGCTCGCGCCGCACGCGGCGCGCACGCTCGTCAGCGAGCCTGCGCAGCCAGAGATCGGGCGCCAGGAAGCCCGCGACCGGCGCCGCGAGCGTCACGAGGAAGCCGAGCCGCCCGGGCGCGAGCGAGCCCACGGCGGCGCCGAGCGCGCCGGCCACGGCGGCCCCCGCGAGCTTGGCCGCCGTCAGCTCCCGGACACCGAGCCCGGCCGGACGGCCCGCTGCCTCGATACGGGCCGCGAGGTCGGTGGGCCCGGCCGCGAGGCCCGCCCCGCGGCCATCGGCACCTTCTCCTCGCGCCCGGAGGCGACCGCCCGCCGCGGCGAGCAGGCGCAGCACGCGCGTGCCGGGCCGCGCGCGCCGGCGCTCGCCCGGCTCCGGTGCGATCAGCACGAGCCCCGCCGTCGCGCTCGCCGCCGCGAGGAAGGCGAGCGCCGCCGCTATCACCAGCGCACCCTCGCGAGCCGGCGCATCAGCACGGCCGCGGTCCCCTGCAGCACCACCGCGATCCCAACGAGCCAAGCGGTGAGGAACGTGCTCCAGAGACCCGCGAACCAGCCGGGGCTCGCCAGCTCGGCGAGCAGGCCTCCGCCCAGCGGCAACAGCACGACGATCAGGCCGGTGAAGCGCGCCTGCGCCGTGGCGGCCGTGACCTCGTCCTCGAGCCGTCCCTGATCCTCCATCGCGCGTGCGCTCTCGCGCAGCAGCCGCGCGAGATCGCCGCCGGCGCGCCGCTGCAGCAGGCAGGCCGCCACGAGCGCGTCGAGCCGCGCCGACGGCACCCGCGCACGCATCGCCTCGAGTGCCTCGTCCGTGGTGGCTCCCGCCGCCAGCTCACCGGCCGCACGGCGGAGCTCGTGACCCGCCGCCCCGTCGACGCCGCGCGCGGCCTCCGCAACTGCGCCACGCAGCGAATGCCCGCCGCCGAGCGCGTCCGCCAGCGTGAGCGCCATCCGCGCCACGCCCGCGTCCACCGCGCGGCGGTAGCGCCGGCGCCGCGCACGCAGCACGCGCGCGACCGTCCACGGGCCGGCTGCCGCGAGCAGCAGGCCGGGCAGCGGGCCCGCGACCGCCGTGCCGGCCAGGAACGCTGCCAGCGCCCCGGCCAGCAGCAGCCGACGCCGCTCGGCCGCGCCCGGCGCGCGGCCCTCGCGGCCGAGCCGCACGAGCACGTCGACGAGCGCGGCGGCGCCGCGGGCGAGCCGTGGCCCGCGCTCAGCGAGCGCCGCCGGCAGCCGCGCGCCGAGCTGTACGCACGCACCGATGCCGGCCGCCGCCGCGATGAACGCGAGCAGCGGCGCGGCGCTCACTTCACCCCCGGCCCGTCGAGCGCCTCCAGCCGGCTCGCGAGCGGACCTGGTCCCGGGCGGCGCACCTCTCCGCCCCGGCGGTAGAGGTCCCGCGTCCCCGCCCCTCCGGCGACCCGCACCACCTCCGTGACCTGCTCGACGACTCGCGCGCCGCCGGCTAGGCGCGCCTGGTGCACGACGAGGTCGAGGGCGCTCGCGACCTGCTCGCGCACCGCGCCGTGCGGCAGGCCGACTCCCGCCATCAGTGCGAGCGTCTCGATGCGCCTCAGAGCGTCGGCCGGCGAGTTCGCGTGAACGGTGGTCAGCGAGCCGTCGTGACCCGTGTTAAGCGCCTGCAGCATGTCGAGCGCCTCGGCGCCGCGGACCTCGCCGACGACGATGCGGTCGGGGCGCATCCGCAGCGCGTTCCGCACCAGCTGGCGGATCGTCACCTCACCGCGCCCCTCGAGGTTGGCCGGCCGCGCCTCGAGCCGCACGACGTGGCGCTGGCGCAGCTGCAGCTCCGCCGCGTCCTCGATCGTCACGATCCGCTCCTCTCCCGGGATCGCGCCCGACAGCGCGTTCAGCGTCGTCGTCTTGCCCGAGCCGGTGCCGCCGCTGACGAGCACCGACGCACGCGCCGCAACGCAGAGAACCAGGAACTCGCCGAGCTCGGCGGGAAGCGTCCCAGCCGCCACCAGGTCCCGCAGCGAAAAGCCCTCGCGGCGGAAGCGCCGCACGGTCAGGCATGGTCCCGACAGCGACAGCGGCGGGATCACCACGTTCACGCGCGAGCCGTCGGCGAGCCTCGCGTCAACGAGCGGCTGGGCCTCGTCGACGCGGCGCCCCAGCGGCGCGAGGATGCGCTCGATCGCGTGCAGTAGCTCCGCCTCCGAGCCGAACGACACCCCGGTGCGCTCGATCCTGCCGCGCCGCTCCACGTACACCGCGTCGGGTCCGTTGACCATCACCTCGTCGACGCGCGGGTCCGAGAGCAGCGGCTCGAGCGGCCCCAGCCCGGTCGCGAGCAGCACCACCCGGGCGCACAACGCGTCGCGCTCCGCCTCCGGAAGCGGGGCGGCCTCGCGCTCCACCAGCTCACGCACCTCGGCCTCGAGGCTCCCGCCACCGCCTCCCGCGACGTAGTCGCCCGAGCGGGCGCGCTCGATCAGGCGGCCCCGCATAGCCGCGGCAAGATCGTCGAGCGCCTCCATTGCATGGTTGAGGGCGCCGCCGGGAAGCTTCGCCCCCACAGGTGCGATGACTTCAAGGCGCTCGCGATGTCTATAGACATGATCGAAACGGAGGTGGGCAGTGGGAGAGATACACGTACACGAGTTCATGAGCCTCGACGGGGTGATCGACGCGCCGGTGTGGACGTTCGAGTACGGCTTCGACCCGAAGATGGGCGAGGCCATCGGGGGGGTCACGGAGCGGTCGCAGGGCATCCTGCTCGGGCGCGTTACCTACGAGATGTTCGAGCCGGCGTGGTCGACGCGGACCGTGGAGGACGATCCGGGCGCGCCGTTCTTCAACGACACGACCAAGTACGTCGTTTCCGGCACGCTCAAGGACGCGACGTGGAGGAACTCGGAGATCGTCGGGCCCTATGACCCCGAGGCGATCCGGCGCCTGAAGAACGAGATCGACGGCGACCTCTACGTGAGCGGCAGCGGCATGCTGGTCCGGGCGATGCTCGCCGACGGCCTGATCGACGGGCTGCATCTGTTCGTCTACCCGCTGACCCGCGGGGCGGGCCCGCGGCTGTTCCCCGAGGACGCCCCGCCCGCCAAGTTCTCGCGTGAGGCCTCCGAGACATACGACAACGGCGTGGTCTACACGGCATACCGGCCGCAGGAGCCGGCAAACAGCGCATAGACGGCGGCGCAGCGGCGCATGGCGGTCTCGTCGATGTACTCGTCCGGTCCGTGGGCGACGTCGAGGCGCCCGCCGCCGTAGGCGAAGGCCGGGATGCCGAGCTGGGAGTACCAGCGTGTGTCGAGCACGCCGGGGCACATCTCGAAGCGAGGTGCGGCTCCCGCGACGGCCGCGGCGCAGCCGGCCAGCGCCTGCGCGGCGGGGTGGGTCTCCTTCGTGCTGCCCGACGGCTGCGCCTGCAGCACTTCCACCGTCACCTCGGCGCCGGCCGCGGTCGCCGCCTCGTCGATCATCCCGGTCAGCCGTCCGAGCTCCTCGTCCAGATCCTCCTCCGGGTTGAAGCGCCGGTCGAGCGAGAACCACGCGGATCCGGGAACGACGTTGAAACCGGCGCCCGCGCCTGCCTGCCCGCCGACGACCAGCATCGAGCCGGCGGCCTCCTCGCTCTCGACCGGGTAGCTCGTGCGCTTGTCGAGCAGCTCGCGGGCGAGCACCGTCAGCGGCTCGGCGATACGGATCATGTGCTCGAAGGCGTTGACGCCCTGGTGGACGTAGCCGACGTGCGCCTCACGCCCCGTCGTCCGGACGCGCAGCGTGATCGCGCCACGCCAGGCGTGCCAGATCACGCCGCCGGTCGGCTCGGCGGTGAGCATGGCGAGCGCGGCGGGGTCGATCAGCTCGGCGGCGCGGAGGTATCCGGAGCCGGCGGTGCTGCCGGTCTCCTCGTCGCAGACGAAATGGAAGACGATCCGGCGATCGCCGAGCAGGCCGAGCTCACGGGCGGCGGCGGCGCCGTAGAGCATCGACACGAGCCCGCCCTTCATGTCGGCGCTGCCACGTCCGGTGACGCGGCCGTCGCGGCGCTGCGGCTCGAACTGCGCCGGGGACTGCGCCGGCACGACGTCGAAGTGCCCGTGGAAGTAGACGAGCCCCGAGCCGCTGCCGGCGCTCCCGCGCACCACCGCCGGGCCCTCCAGCGTCCCGGCCGGCTCGAGCTCGATCAGCTCGGGCGCGAACCCGAGCCCGTCCATGGCGTCCCGGAGCAGCGTCGCGCAGCGGCCGAGCTCGCGGCCGGGCGGGTTCTCCGTCGGAACGCGCAGGAGTGCCTCGAGCAGCCCGCTCATCTCCTCGGAGCGCTCGTCGAGCCATGCCTGAAGCTCCGCGCTGCGCTCGATCACGGCAGCGACGCAACCGCGGCGGCGAACGCGTCCGCCCTCAGCGAGCCGAGCCCCGTGGCGAGGTCGTAGCCGGGCTGGGCGGCGCCGCCGGCCGGACTCTGCCCCAGCGCCGACCCCGGTTGTGGACTTTGGCCGGAGCTCTGGGCCGCGGTCGCGCGTGCGCCTGCGGCCGCCGAGACCGGGGACGCGAGGGCGCCGGAGGTGGCGGCGAGGACCAGCGCCACGCATGCGACGAGGGCGAGCGGCACGCGGCCGCCATGCTACATGCGCTCGGCTCTCTAACCCGCGCGCCGGGCGACGATCAGCCGCAGCCCGACATCGTGCTCGTCGAGCGTTCGCAGCTCGCCGTGGCGCGCGTCCCAGCTGCCGTCCTCGAGGTCGCGGCGCAGCGAGCTGACGACCCGCTGCACCACATCGTTCGGCATGCGCGCGAAGCCCGACGTGTTCGCCCGCGCGCGCTCGTCGAGCACCCGCTCGGGGTGCGCCCAAAATGAGCCGAGCATCCAGTCGCTCGTGTCGTGGGAGATCGGAAGCGTCTGCACCTCCACCGCGCCGCCGAGCCAGCCGGTTAGGGCATCCGGGGACGGGAAGATGCGCTCGTCGAGCGCGGCAACCTCGGGCAGGTAGTCGGCCATCAGCCACATGCGCCCGCTGACGCTCGCGTCGTACGTGAGGATCACGACTCGGTCGCGGGCCACGCGGCGGAGCTCGCGCACGCCGCGTTCCTGTGCGTCGTCCCAGTGGTGCAGAGTGAGGACTGCCATTGCCGCGTCGACGCCGCGGTCGCGCAGCGGCAGCTCGCCGGCGGACGCGCGGATGGCGGGGACGCGCGAGGGTGGGCGCTGCTCTGCCATCACGTCGCTGGGCTCGACGGCGATCACGTAGCGATCTTCGGGCTCGTACGAGCCGGTGCCGGCGCCCACGTTCACGACGCTGCGGGCGTCGCCGAGCGCCTCGTGGATCCGCCGGGCGATGCGCGGATCCTCACGCCGGGTCGCCGCGTAGCTGCGGCCGATCGTCTCGTAGCGCTCGCTCACGAGACCTCGAGCAGCGTCTTTCCGATCGTCGAGCGCGACTCGATCGCCGAGTGAGCCTCCGCCGCCCGCTCGAGCGGGAAGCGCTGACCGATCACGGGCCGCAGGCGGCCGGCCGCCGCCTCTTCGAGCGCGCTCTCGGTCAGCTCGCGCCGCTCCTCGGGCGAAGGGCGGCCCGGGTGCACGAGCTCGATCCCGCGCTCAGCCGCGTCGTCCTCGGAGACGGGCGCCCAGTGGCCACTCGCCAGCCCGAAGCTCACCATCCGCCCGCCCGGTGCGAGCAGCTTGAAGGCCTCCGCGGCGGTCTCACCGCCGACGCCGTCGAACACGATGTCGACCTCGCCCACCCGCTCCGGCCAGCGCCGGTCCGTGTAGTCGACCGCGTGCTCGGCGCCGAGCGAGCGCGCGAGCTCGAGCTTGCGCTCGCCGCCGGCCGCGGCGATCACGACGGCACCCGCCGAGACGCTCAGCTGGACCAGCAGGCTGCCGACCCCGCCGGCCGCCGCCTCGACGAGCACCCGCTCGCCTGCCTGCGGCGCAGCCGCCCGTACGAGCGAGGTCGCCGTGCGGCCGTCGGCGAGCAGCGCCACCGCCGCGTCGAGCCCGACGCCGTCGGGCACCTCGACGATCCCGCCCGCGTCCACGACGGCCAGTTCGGCGTAGCCACCCGAGCCGCCGAGGCTGCTGACGACCCGCCTCCCGACGAGCTCCTCCCCCACCCCACCCCCGACCGCGGCCACCACGCCGCCCACGCCGTTGCCCGGAATTACGGGCAGGTCGAGCGAGAACGGCGCAGTGCCGGCGCGCAGCTGCGTCTCGACGAAGGTGATGTTGGCCAACTCGACGTCGATCAGCGCCTGGCCCGGGCCCGCGACCGGGTCGGGCGCCTCGCCGGGGACGAGCACCTCCGGGGCTCCCGTCTCCCTGAGCCACACTGCGCGCATCGCTCGGAGCGTAGGACCTCGAGCGCGCTCGAGGTCAAGCGCTTGGGAGACTCTCGCCATGGACCTGACGCTCCTTCCCCTCGACGACCCCAGCGAGACCCGCGACTTCGAGAAGGGACGCTTCGAGGTCTACGCCGTCGGCCCGATGACGCTCGGGCGCGCCACCTACGAACCGGGCTGGAAGTGGTCGGAGCATGTCGGCGCGGCGAGCGGCGAGGCGCTCTGTCAGGTCGAGCACGTGGGGCTCGTGGTGAGCGGCGCCGCCGTCGTGCAGATGGCGGACGGCACCGAGCGGGTGATGCACGCCGGCGAGTTCTTCTACGTCCCGCCCGGGCATGACTCGTGGGTGGTGGGCGACGAGCCGTACGTCTCGCTCCACATCATGGGCAGCGAGAGCTACGCGACCTGAGCGGCCAGACTACGGACGAGCTCCGCCGCGGGTTGCTCGCGTGTCAGCGCATAGGCCTCGCCCGCCCAGAGGTTTAGCCCGTCCGGATCGCCTTCCGCACGGGCCGCGGCCCGCAGGGGGGCCGTCAGATGGTGCACCTCGGGGTAGCCGAGCGGCGCAGCGTGCTCGTGCTCGCGGATAAAGCGGTTCTCGATGCCGCGCGCGAGTCGTCCGGTGAACGCCCGCGTCAGCACCGTGCGCTCGCTGCCGCGAAGCGCCCGCCGGTGGCCCTCCGAGGTGCCGGCCTCCGGAGTCAGCATGAACGCCGTGCCGAGCTGCGCGGCGCTGGCGCCCGCCGCGAGCACGGCCCTGACGGCTGCGGCGTCCGCGATGCCGCCGGTTGAGACGAGCGGCAGGCCCGTCTCGGCGCGCACGAGCTGCAGGAGCGCGAGCAGGCCCAGCTCGCCCGGCTGGGCCGGGTCGTACGAGCCGCGGTGCCCGCCCGCCTCGACGCCCTGGACCACGAGCGCGCCGGCGCCCGCACGGGTTGCCGCCGCGGCCTCGGCCGGCGTCGTGACCGTGACCCAGGTCGAGCAGCCGGCCTCATGCAGCCGCCGCAGCACGGCCGCGTCGGGGCAACCGAACGTGAACGAGACGAGCGGCACGCGCTCGTCCGCGCACAGCGCCAGCTTCTCCTCCCAGCCGTCGTCGTCGTGGCGCGGCTCACCGAGCTCGACGCCGCGGCGTTCCGCGTCGCCGCGCAACTCCTCCGCGTAGCTGGCAATGTCGGCCGGCTCGCCGGGCTCAGCCGGCGGCGCGAACAGATTGATCCCGAACGGCCGCCGGCTGAGCCCGCGCAGCGCCGCGATGTCGGCTCGCACGGCCGCGACGCTCCGGTAGCCGGCGGCGAGGAAGCCGAGCCCACCCGCCTGGCCCACCGCGGCCGCGAGCTCCGGTGTCGACGGGCCGCCGCCCATGGGGGCCTGCACGATCGGAAGCTCGGAGAGCATCAGGGCCGCCGCCAGACCGTCAGCACCACCGACGCCCTCGTCTCGACGCGCTCGGGCAGCGCCCCGATGCGGCCGCGCAGCTCCGCCGGGTCGGTGTGGAAGGCACTCGGCCCCATCATCACGAGCGCCTCGAGATCGCCGGCGCCGAGCGTCAGCCTCCACTCGAGCTCCTCGTTCGAGGCCTGCTCGAGCCGGCCGGCGAGCTCCGCCTCGAGCCGCTCGGGCTTGCGCTCGTCGACGCTCAGCAGCCCGAGCGGGGCGGCGAGCTCCTCGAGGTGTCGCGGCGTCGGGGTCACGACGACCAGGCGCGCATCCGGCGTCATGACCCGCGCCATCTCGGCCCCGTTCCGCGGCGCGAAGACGTTCAGCATGAGGCCCACGGCCTCGGGGTGCATTGGCAGCGCGCCCCAGATGTCGCAGCCGACGGCGCCGATGCGCGGATGCGCCCGGGCGGCGCGGCGCAGCGCGTGGGGCGAGACGTCGAGCGCGAGCCCCGGTCGCGGCGGCAACGCGTCGAGAACCCGCGCGAGCTGGCGGCCGGTCCCGGCGCCCAGATCGGCCACGCAGCCGCCGGCGGGCGCGCCGGCGGCCGCGGCGGCGAGCGCCGCCTCCAGAGGCTCGAAGTGCCCGGCCCCCAGGAACAGCTCGCGCGTGGCGACCATCGCGGCGCTGTCTCCGCTCGCCGCCCGCGGGGCCCCCGGCAGCAGGCTCACGTATCCCTGGCGCGCGACGTCGAACGAGTGTCCCGCCCCGCATTGCAGCGTGCCGGCCCCGAGTGCCAGCTCCGCTCCGCAGTGTGGGCAGCACAGGTACTCGACGACGTCGGCGAGCACGCCGGCTCAGTCCGGGAACGTCTCAGGCCGCTCGACGGCCCGGCGATGCAGCTCGTCGTCGATATTCGATCCGGTGATGACGAGCACGGTCGGCCCGCCCACCGGCTCGAGCCGCTCCAGGGCGGCGAGCGCCGCGGCCGCCGAGCCCTCGACGCGCAGTCCGGCCGCCGCGAAGCTGCCGATCGCGCGGGCAAGCGCCCGCTCAGAGACCTGCACGAACGGCACGCGCAGGCGCACGATCTCCTCGACCGCGAGCGGCACAGCCACGCGCACGGCCATGCCGTCGGCGAAGGTCGCCGAGCGCTCGCACGGCACCGGCCGGCCGGCGGCCGCGCTCAGCGCCATAACGGGCGCCTCCTTCGCGACCACGGCGACCGTCTCGGCACCGTCGAGCCCGCGCGCCACGCCGATGAGGAGCGCGCCGTTCCCAACCGGCACGACGACCCGGGCCGGCCGCTCGCCGAGCTGCTCGGCGATCTCCCGGCCGATACCCGCGTAGCCCTCGAACTGCGCCGGCTCGGCGCCGTCTTCGAAGAAAGCGAGCCCGCGCTCGGCGGCGAACGCGCGCGCGAGCTCCTTCGACGCGTCGAGGTCGTCGCCGACCTGGTGCAGCTCAGCGCCGAGCTCCTCGAGCCGGTCGAGCTTCGCCCGGCTTGCCTCCGCCGGCACGAACACGATCGCGCGCACCCCCGTTCGCCGGGCGGCCCAGGCGGTCGCCGCGCCGTGGTTCCCGGTAGAGGCGGTGACCACCGCCTCGGTGCCCTCGTCCCTGAAGCGCTCGAGCGCCGGCAGCGCGCCGCGCCACTTGAAGGCGCCGAGCTCGTGCAGGTCTTCACGCTTCAGCCAGACCGACTTGCCGGCGCCAAGCTCGGCGGGGGCGGGCTGCAAGGGGGTCGCCATCGGCCCACATGATCGCGAGTGGCTAGATTCGGTGCGGTGAGCACGACCGTCGACGATGCACTGGAAGCGGCCTCCTGGGACCTCGAGCCGCTCGTCGGGGCACGCGGCGCCGAGGGGGTCGAGGAGATGCTCGCCGAAGCGCGCGACCGCGCCGAGGCGTTCGCCCAGCTGCACAAGGGCAGGGTGGTCGAGCTCGACGGGGAGGGCCTCGCCGAGGCCATGCACGAGCTGGGCGCGATCCACGATCTTGCCGGCCGCGCCGGCTCGTACGCGATGCTCCGCTTCTCGCTCGACACGGCGGACCCCGAGCGCGGCGCGCTGATGCAGAAGGCGCGCGAGCTCGGCGCCGCGATCGAGACCACGCTGCTCTTCTTCGAGCTCGAGTGGAACCTCGTGCCGGACGAGCGCGCCGACGAGCTGCTCGCCGCACCCGAGCTGGGCTTCTGCGCGCACTACCTGCGCACCGTCCGCCGCTACCGCCCCCATCAGCTGACCGAGCCCGAGGAGCGCATCCTCACCGAGACGAGCGTCACCGGCTCCGGCGCGTTCCAGCGCCTCTTCACCGAGCAGACCTCGGCGATCGAGGTGGCACTGCCGGACGCTGACGAGCCGATCTCCTTCGAGGAGGCGCTCTCGCGCCTTCAGGACCCGAGCCGCGAGCGCCGCGCCGAGACCGCGGGCGCCATAACCGAGGCGCTCCGCTCCGGCCTGCGCACGCGCGCGTTCGTCTTCAACACGCTGCTCGGCGACAAGGCGACGAAGGACCGCCTGCGCTCCTACCCGCACTGGCTCGCCTCCCGCAACCTCGCTAACGAGGCGAGCGACGAGTCGGTCGAGGCGCTGATCGAGGCGGTGCGCTCGCGCTACGACATCGCCCGCCGCTGGTACGCCCTGAAGGCGCGCCTGCTCGGGCTCGACCGGCTCGCCCACTACGACCGCATGGCGCCGGTCTCGGACAGCGCCGAGCGCATTCCCTACGCCGAGGCCCGCGAGATCGTGCTCGACTGCTACCGCAGCTTCTCGCCGGAGCTGGGCACGACGGCCGCCGAGTTCTTCGAGCACCGCCACGTCGACGGCCCGCCGCGGCCCGGAAAGCGCGGCGGCGCCTTCTGCTCCTACACGGTCCCCTCGGCGCACCCCTACGTGCTGCTCAACTACAGCTCGCGCCCCTACGACGTGCTGACGATGGCCCACGAGCTCGGCCATGGCGTGCACGCCTCGCTCGCGCGGCCGCAGGGCATCTTCCACTTCACGACGCCGCTGACGCTGGCCGAGACCGCGTCGATATTCGGCGAGACGATCGTGCTCCAGCGCCTGCTCGAGCGGGCGCCCGGGGCCGCGGAGCGGCTCGACCTCCTCGCCGGTGCGCTCGACGGAGCCGTGGCCGCCGTGTTCCGCCAGATCGCGATGAACCGCTACGAGCACGCGCTCCACACGACCCGCCGCGAGGCGGGCGAGCTGTCTGTGGACCGCTTCGCCGAGCTGTGGCTCGAGTCGCAGGCCGACCTGCTCGGCGACAGCGTCGAGCTCGACGACGACTACGGCCTCTGGTGGTCGTACATCTGGCACTTCGTCGACGCGCCCGGCTACGTCTACGCGTACGCGTACGGCCATCTGCTCGCGCTGTCGGTCTACCGCCGCTACGAGGAGGAGGGGGAGCCGTTCGTGCCGGCCTACCTCGACCTGCTGCGCGCCGGCGGCTCGCGGCCCCCCGAGGAGCTGGGCGCGATCGTCGGCGTCGACCTGACCGATCCCGGCTTCTGGGCGAGCGGGCTCGAGCTGATCGAGCGCCAGCTGGTGGCCGCTGAGGCCGCGGCGGAGGAGGCCGGGTCTGGCCCGAGGCAGCCGGCTCGGCCGGCTGCGGAGGGTTCGCCTCAGGGATGATCGAGCTCGATGTCGCCGAGCGCATTCCGCTCCCCGGTGGCGAGATCGAGCTGGCGCGCCCGCGCGACGCGGAGGCGCTCCTGAGCGAGGAGTCCTTCGAGCACGAAGAGTTCCTTCCCTACTGGGCCGAGCTGTGGTCAAGCGCGGTGGCGCTCGCGCACGACCTCTCGCTGCGCTCCCTGCGCGGGAAGCGCACGCTCGAGCTCGGCTGCGGGCTCGGGCTGCCCAGCATCGCCGCCGCCCGCGCCGGCGGGCGCGTCCTCGCCACCGACTGGTCGCCCGATGCCGTGTTCGCCACCGCCGCCAACGCGGCACGCAACGATGTGCGGCTGGAGACGCTCGAGTGCTCATGGGCGGCGTCCGACGCGATCGTCGAGCGCGGCCCCTGGGACCTCGTGCTCGCCTCAGACGTCCTCTACGAGCGCCGCAACGGAAAGCTGCTCCTGGAGCTGCTGCCCCGGCTCGTCGACGAGCGCGGGCTCGTGCTGATCGCGGACCCGCAGCGGCCCGCTGCCGGCGCCTTCCTCGAGCGGGTCGAGGACGAGGGCTGGGTGTTGAAGACGACCGGCACGCCGCGCTCGGAGCGCGTGCGCATTCACCGGTTGCGCAGGTCGGCCAGGGCCGCGTAGAGCTCGCCCGCCGAGCGCTCCCCGAGCCGCAGGCTCTCGAGCCGGTAGCTCTCGTTCGGAGCGTGAATGGCGTCGTCGGGCAGCACGAATCCGCTGACGATCGTGGGGACGCCGCGCTCGGCCAGCACCGCGAGCAGCGGCAGCGTCCCGCCGAGGCGGACGAAGGCGGGCGGCGTCCCGCAGGCGCGCCCGATCGCCTCGCCCGCAAGTCGCAGCGCGGGATGCTCGGCGTCGAAGAGCGCCGGATCGGCGAGCTCCATGTGCAGCTCGAGCTCGGCGCCCGCAGGCACCGCCGAGCGCAGCAGCCGCTCGAGCTCGGCGCCCATCTCGGCGGCGCTCTGTCCCGGCGCGAGCCTCAGGCTCACGTGCCCGCGGGCGAGCGAGGGCACGATCGTGCGCGGCTCGCCGGCGCTCAGCATGTTCACGTCGAGCGCGGGCGCCGCGCCGATGCGCTCGTAGAGCTCGTCCCCCGCGCCGGCCGTCACCTCGCGGGCGCCGACCGCCTGCAGCGCCTCCGCCCCTGGCTGGAGGCGGCTCCACGCCTCGCGCTCGCGTTCACCGGCCGGCGCGACGCCGGCCCGCAGCGGCTCGGGCACCCGGCCCTCGGCGTCCGGCATCACGGCCGCGAACATCGCGAGCAGCACGTGCGCCGCGTTCAGTACGGCGCCGCCGTAGAGGCCGGAGTGCAGATCGCGTGCACCCGTCCGCACCTCGACGTGTGCCTGCGCGAGCCCGCGCGCGCCAACGGAGATGGCCGGGGTCCGCTCGTCCGCCATCAGCGAGTCGAAGACGATCGCGCAGTCGGCGTCGAGCTCCGCGTCGCGCAGCCACTTCAACACTGACGGGCTCCCCACCTCCTCCTCGCCCTCCACGAGGAAGCGCACATTCACCGGCAGCTCGCCGGCGCGCGCCAGCTCGCAGGCGACGTGCAGCAGCGGCAGGTAGTTGCCCTTGTCGTCGGCGGCGCCGCGGGCGTAGAGGCGCCCGCCGCGCTCCGTCGGCTCGAACGGCGGCGAAGTCCACGCGTCGAGGGGCCCGGGGTCCTGGACGTCGTAGTGGCCGTAGGCGAGCACGGTCGGCGCGTCCGCCCCGGTCGCACGCAGCTCCCCGATCGCCATCGGATGTCCGCCGTCGACCGTGACCTGCTCGGCGCTCCCGCCGGCCGCCTCGATCCGCTCGCAGACCCAGTCACACGCGCGCGCTAGCGCGGGCGCATCGGCGCCACCGGTGGAGACGGAGGGGATGCGCAGCCAGTCGATGAGCTCGTCGAGGAGTGCGGGCATGGGCCGCCATTCTGGCGGGTGCGTAGCATCGGCGGGATGCGGCGCCTGTTCCTGCTCGTAGCGGCCGTCGTGCTGGTGGACACCTCTTTCTTCGCCGCCGTGTCGCCGCTGCTGCCCCAGTACGCCGACGAGTTCGGCCTCTCGAAGACGGGCGCAGGCGTGCTCACGGCCGCGTACCCCGCCGGCACCTTCGCCGCGGCCGTGCCGAGCGGCTGGCTCGCCGCGCGCTGGGGCGTCAAGCCCACGCTGTTGCTCGGGCTCGGGCTGCTCGGCGTGACGAGCCTCGTGTTCGCGTTCGCGAACCACATCGTGCTGCTCGACGCCGCGCGCTTCATCCAGGGAGTAGGCGGCGCCTGCATGTGGGCGGCGGGCATGGCCTGGCTCGTCTCGGCCGCGCCGCCCGAGCGCCGCGGCGAGCTGATCGGCTCGGCGCTCGCCGCCGCGATCATCGGTGTGTTGCTCGGGCCCGTGCTCGGCGGCGCCGCAACGGTGGTCGGGCCAGAGATCGTGTTCAGCGCCGTCGCAGTCGGCGCCGCCGCGCTCGCCGGGTGGGCGTGGGTCACGCCCGGCGTCGAGCCCGAGCCGGGCGCCCTGCTCTCACAGCTGTCGTCGGCGCTGCGCAGGCCGGCCGTGCTGGCCGGCTTCTGGCTGTTCACACTACCCGCGCTGTTCGCCGGCGTGATCGAGGTGCTCGGTCCGCTGCGGCTCGACGACCTGGGCGCGAGCGGAGCGGCCATCGGCGCGATCTTCCTGATTACCGCCGCGGGCGAGGCCGTGATCAGCCCGATCGCCGGCCGCCTCTCGGACCGGCGCGGCCGGCTCACGCCCATCCGTGCGGGTCTCACCGGAGCGCTCGTGATGGCGATCCTCCTGCCGCTGCCGGGCACCGTCGTGCTGATGGGGATCGCGATCCTGTTCGCGTTCGCCTCGCTCGGCGGATTCTGGGCGCCGGCGATGGCCCTGCTCTCGGACGCATCCGAGGAGTCCGGCCTCGACCAGGCGCTCGCCTTCTCGATCTCGAACCTGGCCTGGGCGGTCGGTCACGTGGTCGGCGCCGGCGCCGGTGGCGCCGTCGCCGAGGTGTCCTCCGACGCCGTGCCCTACGCGGCGCTCGGCGTCATCACCGCAGTGACGCTCGCCGGCGTGACCGTCATGAGTCGTCGTCAGCCCGCGACGGCTTGAACAGCTCGAGCCCGCCCCCCGAGGGCACGAGGACGCCGTCGTGGTGGCCCGCGCCTAGCTCGGCGAGCCGCCCGAGCGCCGCTGGTGCGTCGAGCCCGCCCACGACGTACGGGCAGAGGGTCACGACGGGACGGTCGCGAAAGTGCTCCTCCCATGCGTGCTCGACCTTCATCGCGTGCTCGAAGGAGTCGGAGTCGGCGCGGACCGGCGTGTGCGACGACCACAGCGCGCTGAGCCCGCGCGTGAGCGCGTCGTCGAAATCGGCGTCGAGCCGGCGTGGCAGCTGCTCGGGCGGTTCCCCGCGCCTGATCTCCTCGAGCGCCAGCCGCCGATCCGCCTCGAGGCCGGGGACGTCGAGGCCGGCGCCGGTGAGGGCCTCGCGGTCGCGCTCGGGCTCGATGCTGCGGTGGACGAGCCAGCCGCCCCGCTTCACGGCGAGCGTGTAGAACGACGCAACGATTGGCGTGAACTCCTCCTCGCTGCGGAGGAGCACGGCGACGTGGGGGCAGGCTCCGCCGTCGAGCGCCGGTGCAAGCGCGCCGGTGAGCACAGGTGGCACGTTAGACGAGTCGCCCTTCACACCGGCACCTCGAGCCGCACGCGCGCGCCGTCGTCCGGCGCCGAGCTCACCGTGAGCAGCCCGCCGGCGCTGCGCGCGCGCTCGCGCATCAGCGTGAGACCGAAGTGCCCGTCGCCCGGCCCGCCGGCCTCTGCCGGCTGGAAGCCGACGCCGTCGTCCTCGATCTCGAGCGTCAGCCGCCCGTCCTCGACGCACATCCGCACCTCGACATGCTGGGGCTGCGCGTGGCGAGCCGAGTTCGCGAGCGCCTCCGTCAGGACCCGCACCACCACGGCCGTGGTCTCGGGCGACACGTCGACGGCCGGTCCATCGCAACTCACGACGAGTGGCAGGCCCTGGCCGCGCCGGGCGCTCACCTCCTTGACGGCGGCCTCGATGCCGCCCAGCGGGATGTGCACCGACAGGTCCTCGAGCCGGGCCCGCACAACGCGTCGGGCGGACGCCACCGCCTCCCGCAGCCGCTCGGCGCTCGCGCGGGCGAGCTCGGGAGGCGGGTCCGACTCGAGCAGGGCGAGCTCGCGGGTCGCGAGAGCCAAGTCCTGCGCGAGGCCGTCGTGGATCTCCGCGGCGAGCCGGGCGCGCTCGCGCTCGATCTCCGCGCCCTGCAGCTGCTGGCGCAGGCGCGCGGTCGCGATCCCCGACGCGAGCAGGTCGCCGAGCAGGGTGACCAGTGTGGCGGCGGTCGGGTCGAGCGAGAGAGGCGGCGAGGCGGAGGCGATCACGACGCCGACGAGCCTGCGCTCCGAGACGAGTGGCACGACGAGCCAGGAGCCGGCCGGCGGGACGAACGGGTTAGCCACGAGCCAGCTCGCCTCGTCGCGGAAGACGAGCGGGGCCCCGCTCATCGTCGCGAGCTGCCAGGCCTCGTCGTCGAACGCCACCTCGTCGCGCGCCTGCGTGCTCGCCCCCTCCCCCGCCGAGGTGATGTAGCGCTGCAGGGTGGCGGCCTCGGCAAACCGCGGCAGGTAGAGCACGACCAGCTCGAGCCCGAGCCCGTCGCGCATCTCGTCCAGGGCTCGCTCGGCCAGCTGGCTCAGGCTGCCGCTGCCGACGAGCGCCCGGGCGACGCGCCCCAGGGCGCCGAGCGCGGCAAGGCCGGTGGGCCTCTCCTCAGTCGTCACGGCTACGCCCCACGATACTTCCGTCGTGGCCTCCGAGGAGCGACCGGTGCGCGTGTTGATCGCCGACGACCATCGGCTGATGCGCGAGGGCACTGCCGCCCTGCTCGCGGCCGACGAGCGCGTCGAGGTGGTCGGCCTCGCGGCCGACGGCGCCGAGGCGATCGCGCTGGCCGAGCGCCGGCGTCCCGACGTGGCCCTGCTCGACCTCAACATGCCGGGCGTGCGCGGCATCGAGGCGTGCGCCGCGATCCGCCGCAGCAGGCCCGAGACCGAGGTGATGATCCTCACCGTCTCCGAGCACGAGCCCGACCTGTATGCATCGCTGCGGGTCGGCGCCGCCGGCTACCTGCTCAAGGACATTGCGCCTGGCGAGCTGATCGAGGCCGTGCTGGCCGCGGGGCGCGGCGAGCCGCGCATCCCCGCGTCGATGGCCGGCCGCCTCCTCCAGGAGCTGGCGGGGGCGGCGCGCGAGCCGAGCCCCGACCCGCTCGCAACCCTGAGCGAGCGCGAGCGCGAGGTCCTCGCGCTGCTGGCGGAGGGCCTCCGTAACCGCGAGATCGCCGAGCGGCTCGTGATCAGCGAGGCGACCGTCAAGACCCACGTGCGCCACGTGCTCGAGAAGCTCCACTTCCGCAACCGGGCCGAGGCGGCTGCTTTCGCGGCCCGCCACCTCGACTGACTCACGCGGTCGCCTGCAGCGTCGCGCTGCGCAGGGCCTGCAGCATGCTCTTCTTGACGTCCTCGACGCCGAGCTCGAGGCTCGAGGCGACCTGGTCCGTCGAGTAGCCGGCCAGCCGGGCGAGCGCAACTGCGTCGCGCCCGGGCTGCGGCATGACCTCGAAGCAGGAGGCCGGTGCCTTCCGGACCGCCGACAGGATGGCGCGCTCTACCAGCGCCTCGCGGGCGATCACAGCCTCGCCGGCCGCCCCGCCGAGCACCCGCTCGGTCACGCAGGCCGCAGCGCGCTCGTCACGGGCCGCCGCCAGGGCGGCGCCGTAGACGTGCGGCGCCATCCGCATCAGCTCCGCCGTCCGGGCAAGGTGACTCATGCGACCCACCGTATGGCGGCGCGCACGCGCCGCCATCGCCCGGATGGCTCATCTCACATCAGCCGAAAGGTTGATCAGGGGCAGTTCGGCCAGGGCGCGTTACCGCTGCGGCGATACAGCTTGAGTGCGAGCCGATCCTGCTTCCACTCGGGCGCCTCGGCGGGGTCGCCCGTCCCGCCGAGACCCTCCCAGGTGCCCTGGCTGAACTGGTACTTGCCGCGGTACTGCCCGTCGGGCGAGACCGCGCTCGGGTTGGCGCCGGACTCGCATTCAGCGATCGCGCGCAGGATGCCGGGGATCCGGCTGCCGCCGCTCGACCGGCGCCTCACCGTGTTGCTGCTAGAGGGCTCGAGCCCCAGCGCGGCGCGCGTCTGCGGGCCCACGATGCCGTCGGCGAGCAGCCCCTTGGAGCGCTGGAAACGCCTCACGGCGCGCTCCGTCTGCGGTCCGAAGACCCCGTCCGCCGGGATGCCCAGCTTCGATTGGATCTGACGGACGGCAGAGCCGCGGTGGCCTCGTTTGACGACCATCTCGGCGGAGGCAGAGGCCTCGACCGTGTCGGCCTGGGCGCCCGGCGCCATCACACATAGCGCCATGAGCGCCAGCAGCACGCCGAATCCGGCGCGCACACGACTAACGGCATCAACGATCCCTCGCAAAGTGTCGGTTCCCCTTTCCAGATGCCTACGAGGTGAGCTGACGGGCTCGCGCCGGAAAGTGCGCTACGCAGGCTCAGCTGCGATTCGCCCCTGCGACCTCAGACGGCCGCTTTGGTTCCCCCGCTCCGCGCGTTCGGGACGGCGCGGACTCGGCGATTCGACGGTGTGAAGGCGTATATCCAAGCAGACGGGTGTTTGAAACACCGGTGTAGCCGTGTTTCCTCCAGATCCGGCTATCGGCCGGCCGTCAGCAGGTCGTCGACGATCGTGACGATGTCGACGGGCTCCGGCACGGGCTCGCGCTCGAAGCGCCGCGGGCGAGGCGGCGTCACCGGGTCGAGCGCGGGCCGCGGCGGCGGCGCGGGCAGCTGGGCGGCCGCGTGCCGGCGGCGCTGGAGCCACACGGCCGCGGCGAGCGCGCCGACCAGGAGCGGGGCGAAGCGCAGGAGCAGCCTCAGGCCGGGCACGACGGCGACCATAGCGCTCGGACCGGGAGTACGCTTGCCACGCCGTGGACCTAGGGCTCAACGACAGGGTGGCGCTCGTGACGGGCGCCTCTCAGGGGATCGGGCTCGGCATCGCCGGCGAGCTTGCCGCCGAGGGCGCGCGCGTCGCCATCAGCTCGCGCACGAAGGAGCGCGTCGAGGCCGCGGCCAGCGAGATCGGCGTGCGGCCGTACGTCCACGACATGCTCGACCTCGATGCCGCGCCCGGGCTCGTCCGGAGCGTCGAGGAGGACCTCGGCCCCATCGAGATCCTCGTGACCAACACCGGCGGCCCTCCGGGCGGCAACCCGCTCGACTTCACACGCGAGCAGTGGGAGCAGGCCCACCGCGAGCTCGTGGTGGCGCCCATCGAGCTGATCGAGCTCGTCGTGCCCGGCATGCGCGAGCGCGGCTTCGGGCGTGTGCTGAACGTCGCCTCCTCGACCGTGCTCGAGCCGAACCCGAAGCTGATGCTGTCGAACTCGCACCGGCCCGGGATCGTCGCGGCGTTCAAGACGTTGGCGCGTCACCTCGCCGCCGACGGCATCACCTTCAACTCGCTGCTGCCCGGCAGGATCGCGACCGAGCGGCTGGCCCACCTCTACGACTCTCTCGACGCCGCCCACGAGGCGGCGCGCGACGAGATCCCCGCCGGGAGGCTCGGCACCGCCGAGGAGATGGGAGCGGCGGCCGCCTTTCTGTGCTCGGAGCGCGCCGCGTACATCACGGGCGTGGCCCTGCTGGTGGACGGCGGGATGACCCAGGGGGTCTGAGGGTGGGCAGGCCCCCGACCGCCCGGGGACTGGCGCTCGCCGTTGCATCGGTTGCACTCACCACGGCCCTGATCTATCCGCTCGCCGAGGCCGTCCCGGTGGTCTCCACGGGCGTCGTCTACCTGATCGCGGTGCTGCTCGTGTCCTCCTACGCCGGTCTCTGGCCGGGCCTGCTGACGGCTCTGCTGAGCGCCGCCGCCTGGAACTTCTTCCATCTGCCGCCGACCGGCGAGTTCACGATCGCGGACGGCGAGAACTGGGTCGCGCTCGCCGTGTTCACGGTCGCGGCGGCCGTGACGAGCACTCTCGCCGGCGCGGCGCGCAGCCGCGCCGAGGAGGCCGAGCGCGGCAGGCGCGAGGCGGACCTGACGGCAGAGATGGCCCGGCTCCTGCTCGGTGGCTCCAGCGACGAGCAGCCGCTGCGGACGGTCGGGCAGCGGATCGCCCAGGCATACGACCTGTCGAGCGTGTCGGTCGAGCTCTCCTGGGTCGACTCCGACGCCCGCCGCCGGGCGCTCCCGCTGATCGTCGACGGCAGCCGCATCGGCACGGTCCTGGTGCCCGCCGAGGCCGACGCCGGGGTCCTGAACGCGCTCCAAGACCGCGTCATACCCGCGCTCGAGACGCTGGTCGGCGCCGCGCGCCGGCGCGGCGAGCTCGAGGCCCAGGTAATCGAGACGAAGGCGCTGCGGCGCAGCAACGTGGTCAAGACCACGCTCCTGCGCACGATCTCGCACGACCTGCGCTCGCCGCTGACGGCGATCACGACCGCGGCCGGCGGGCTCGGGTCGCCGACCCTCGGCGACGACGAGCGGCGCGAGCTGATCTCCGTGATCGAGACCGAGAGCGAGCGACTCACGCGGCTCGTCGAGAACCTGCTCGACCTGACGAGGCTGCAGGCGGGCAGCGCCGACCCGCAGGCGGACTGGTGCGCGATCGACGAGCTCGTGCAGGCGGCGGTCGACTCCGTCTCACGGCCGGCGGCCGGCTTCGACGTGGACCTCGATCCCGGCCTGCCGCTCGTCCGCGCGGACGCGGTGCAGCTCGAGCGGGCGTTCGCCAACGTGCTCGAGAACTCGAGCCGCTTCGCCGGCTCGGAGCCGGTCACGATCCGCGGCCGTGCGGCCGGCAAGTTCGTAGTGCTCCGGATCTCCGACCACGGGCCTGGCATCCCGAGCGAGGAGCTCGAACGCGTCTTCGAGGCCTTCCATCGCTCGCGTGGCAGCGGCGGCAGCGCCGGCTCCGGCCTCGGCCTCGCGATAGCTCGCGGGTTCCTCGAGGCGAACGGCGGCCGCATCCGGGCGGAGTCGCTGCCCGGCCAGGGAACGAGCTTCGTGATCCAGGTGCCGATCCCGGTCGAGGAGCCCGCCGCCGCGCCGGCGGCGGAACGCAGCGCCGAATGAGCGCCCGCGCACGCATCCTCGTCTGCGACGACGAGCTGCAGATCCTGCGGGCGCTGAAGGTGATCCTGCGCGATGCGGGCTTCGACGTGATCGGGGTCGCAACTGCACGCGAGGCACTCGACGCGGCCGCCGTGCAGCAGCCCGACGCGGCCATCCTTGACCTCGTCCTGCCGGACGGCGACGGCGTCGAGGTCTGCCGCTCGATCCGCGAGTGGAGCGCCATGCCGATCATCGTGCTGTCCGCCGTCGGCGAGGAGCAGCAGAAGGTCCGCGCGCTCGAGGCCGGAGCCGACGACTACGTGACGAAGCCCTTCAGCCCCGCCGAGCTGACCGCCCGCCTGACCAGGGCGCTCACGCGCGCCGGGGCGGCGCCCGCTCCCGGCGAGCCGGTCCTGAGCGCGGACGGGCTCGAGCTCGACCTCGCGGCTCACCGGGTGCTCGTCGACGGCGCCGACGTCCACCTGACCCCAACCGAGTTCGAGCTGCTGCGCGCGCTCATGCAGGGCCGCGGCCGGCTGCTCACGCACAGGGCGCTGCTCGCCGAGGTCTGGGGCCCGGCGTACGAGCACGACACCCAGACCCTGCGCGTGCACGTCGCCAACCTGCGCCGCAAGATCGAGCCACGGCGCAGGACGCCGCGCTACATCGTCACCGACCCCGGCGTGGGCTACCGCTTCGAGGCCTGAGGCTCTTACGGACGGCTTACACCGGCGCGCTTCCCTCCCTGCAACCCGACTCGATGGAGAATCGACGTGAGCAGGCTCGGTAACCGGATCACACGCCGCCAGACCCTCGGCCTCGCCGGGCTCGCGGGCGCCGCCTACGTGACCGGCTGCCGCGCGAGCTCGGACGAGCCGGCCGCCGTCGCCGAGGCACAGACGCCGTCGTGCGTGCTCGTGCCCGAGGTGACCGAGGGCCCCTATTTCGTCGATGCGAAGCTCAGGCGAGCCGACATCCGCGCGAACTCCTCCGGCGGCAGCGCCCGCGCGGGCATACCGCTCGCCCTCACGATCCGCATCGTCGAGGTCGGCTCGAGCGGGCGCTGCTCCCCGTACCGGGGCGCTGCCGTCGACATCTGGCACTGCGACGCCGAGGGCGTGTACTCGGCCGTCGACTCCGACAGCGACTTCCTGCGCGGCTACCAGGTGACGAACGCGAACGGCGCCGTCACCTTCAGGACGATCTTCCCGGGCTGGTACCGCGGCCGGGCGATCCACATCCACCTCAAGGTGCGCACCTACGACGGCGCGACCGAGACCTACGAGTACACGTCGCAGCTGTTCTTCTCGGAGACGACGATCGGGCAGGCCTACGGCGTCGCCCCGTATTCGGCGAACGGTACGCCCGACGTCTCGAACGCCGAGGACGGCATCTACGCCGAGACCGGTGGGACAAGCCTCGTGCAGATGAGCGGCAGCCCATCCGCGGGCTACACGGGGAACGTCACCCTCGGACTGTCGGATCTGCCGGAGAGCGACGGAGCCGAGGCGCGCCTGCTCGGAAGCGCCTGGACGCGCGACCGGCGCGGGCGCCGCAGGCTCCGTGCGGGGCTCGAGCTCGGCGAGCCCATGCGCTCCGTTCAGGCTCGGCTCGTCCGCGACGGGCGCACGCTGGCCTCGAGCAAGGTCAGCGGCGTGCCCCGCGGCACCCGTGCGCTCAGCGTCTCGGTGGGCCGCGGCGTCGAGCCCGGTCCGGCGCTACTCGTGATCGTCGCCCGCGACAGGGGCTCGACCACGCGCACGATCCGCCGCCGCGTGCGCATTCCGCAGCAGCCGAGCTGACCTTCACGACATCTTTATGGCCTGATAGCGGATCTTGATGGCCCCTTGACGGTCTCCCCTCGATGCTCGGTGCATGGCAACCATCTTCATGCACCCGCCACTGTCCGTTCGCGGCCGGGTGTTCCTGCAGCGCGCCTCGCTCGCCGGGCGGCTCGCCGCCGGCGCGAGCCCCTCCGACAGCCCGGAGCTGGCCCGCCGCGCGGAGCAGCTCCGCTCGCCGCGCAACCGCCGCATTCTCGCCACGAGCCTCGAGCGCGTCATCGACGCTGCCGAGGAGCCTCCGCGCCCGTATAGCTCTTCGGTGCCGCTCCGGCGCGCCGCCATCCTGGACGAGCGCGCCGGCCTGATCGGCTTGGCCGCCGAGCTCCGTGATACCGGCACTCCGGTGAACGTCCGAGGCGTCGCACTCGTCGACAATCTGCTCACCGACGGCGGCTCGCCGCTCTACACCGAGAGCCCCGACGAGACCCTCGAAGGCGCGATCCGCCACGCGCGCGCCGCGCTCCTCCTCGCCTGATGGACCTGGTGGCGATCGCAATCGGGCTCGTCTGCTTCGCGGCCTTCCTCGCCCTCGTGGAGGGCCTCGAGCGGGTATGAGCGGCGCCGAGCTGTTCGGCCTCGTGGTGTCGCTGGCGGTGGCCGCGTACCTGGTCTACGCCCTGCTGCGCGGTGAGCGCCTGTGACCGCACAGGGCTGGCTGCAGATCGCGCTCTACCTCGCGGTCCTCACCGCGCTGACGCCGCTTCTCGGCGGCTACATGGCGCGCGTCTACCGCGGCGAGAGCGTCTTCCTCACCCCGGTCCTGGCGCCCTTCGAGCGGCTGACCTACCGGCTGCTCCGCGTGAACCCGAACGTCCAGCAGGACTGGAAGGCCTACGCGCGCACGACGGTCGTCTTCAGCCTCCTGTTCTTCGTCGTCCTGTACGTGATCCTGCGCACCCAGGGCATCCACCCCTTCAACCCGGAGGGCTTCGACTCCGGCACCTGGGACGTCAGCTTCAACACCGCCTCGTCGTTCATCTCGAACACGAACTGGCAGTTCTACGGCGGCGAGACCACCATGAGCTACTTCTCGCAGATGGCGGGGCTCGCGGTGCAGAACTTCATCTCCGCCGCGGTTGGCATGGCCGTGCTCGCAGCCGTGATCCGCGGCTTCGCGAGCCGCGGCATCGCCCAGCTCGGCAACTTCTGGCAGGACCTCACCCGCACGTTGCTGTACATCCTGCTGCCGCTGTCGATCGTCGGCGCCCTGATCCTGATGTCGCAGGGCGTGATCCAGACGCTCTCCGGCTCGGTCACCTACGCGACCCTCCAGGGCTCTGAACAGACACTCGCGCTCGGCCCGGCGGCCTCCCAAATCGCGATCAAGCAGCTGGGCACGAACGGCGGCGGCTTCTTCAACGTCAACAGCGCGTTCCCGTTCGAGAACGCCAGCGCGTTCAGCAACTTCGTCGAGGTCCTCTTCATCCTGCTGATCCCGGCCGCGCTCACCGCCACTTTCGGGCGCATGGTGGGCAACCGCCGCCAGGGCTGGGCGCTCTACGCCGCGATGGCGGTGATGCTCGTGGTGAGCATCGCGGTCGCCTACGGCGCCGAGCAGAACGGCTCGCCCGCCCAGAAGGGCGCCGAGGTCGCCACCGCCTCGGCCGACGGGACGACCGGCGGCAACCTCGAGGGCAAGGAGCAGCGCTTCGGGATCGCCAACAGCGCCCTATGGGCGGGGGTCACGACAGCCGCCTCGAACGGCTCCGTCAACTCGGCCCACGACTCGTACACCGGCGCCGGCGGCGCCGCCCCGCTCGTGAACATGATGACCGGAGAGGTCATCTTCGGCGGGGTGGGCTCGGGGCTCTACGGAATGCTGCTGTTCGTCCTGCTGGCGGTGTTCATAGCCGGCCTGATGGTGGGCCGAACCCCCGAGTACCTCGGCAAGAAGATCGAGGCGCGCGAGGTCAAGTTCGTCCTGATCGGGACGCTGTACACGGCGCTCGCCGTACTCGTGACGACGGCGCTCGCCATCGCCAGCAAGTGGGGCGCCCCCTCGATTTTCAACCCGGGCCCTCAGGGCTTCTCGGAGACCCTCTACGCCTACACCTCCCAGGGCAACAACAACGGGTCGGCGTTCGCCGGCTTCACCGGCTACCTGCAGCCGAACGCGCCCGGCAACGAGGGCGCCTTCGGCATCACCTTCGCCGACCTGCTCGGTGGGGTGACGATGCTCTTCGCCCGCTTCGTGCCGCTGCTCGCCGCGCTCGCGGTGGCCGGCTCGCTCGCCACCAAGCACGTCTCGCCGCCCGGCGCCGGCACGTTCCGCACCGACACGCCCACGTTCGTCTTCCTACTGATCTTCGTGATCGTGATCGTGGCCGCGCTCACCTTCTTCCCGGCCCTCCTTCTCGGCCCAATCGTCCAGGCACTCACCGACCAACTCTTCTGACATGCGCCGCGAACTCACAACATCAGTACTGGCCATCGTCATCTTCACCCTCCTGCTGGGGCTGGCCTACCCGCTCGTCATGACCGGCGTCGGCCAGGTCGTGTGGCCGAACAAGGCCGACGGCAGCCAGGTCGAGCGTGACGGCAAGGTCGTCGGCTCGCGCCTGATCGGGCAGGAGTTCAACGGCCCGCGCTGGTTCCACTCGCGGCCGTCGGCCACCGGCTACAGCGCCAACGTCACCTTCTTCAACAACCTCGGACCGAACAACAAGGAGCTACGCGACCTGTTCGCCGACAACCTGGCCACCTACCTCGACCGCGAGCGCCGCTACAACCCCGGGCTCCAGCGCGGGGACGTACCGCCCGACGCCGTCCAGACGACAGCATCGGGAGTCGACCCGCACATCTCCGAGGCCAACGCGCGCATCCAGGCGCGGCGTGTGGCCGACGTGCGCGGGCTGCCGCTCGAGCGGGTCATGGAGCTGGTGGATGAGCACACCGACGGGCGCGCCCTGGGCGTGCTCGGCGAGCCCGGCGTGAACGTGCTCGAGCTCAACCTCGACGTCGATCGCGAGGCCGCCTGATGAAGCCGATCCAGAGCATCTTCAGCGGCCCCGTCCTGCGGCAGGCCCTGTGGGCCAGCCTGGTGAAGCTCGACCCGCGCGTCCAGGTCCACAACCCGGTGATGCTGGTGGTCGAGATCGGCGCCGTCATCACGACCGTCGGCTGGCTGATCCAGGCGTTCGGCGGCGAGCCGCTCGGCGGAGGGAACGAGCCCGCCTGGTTCACCTTCACGGTCGCCGTCTGGCTGTGGCTCACCGTGATCTTCGCCAACCTCGCCGAGTCGCTCGCCGAGGGCCACGGCAAGGCACAGGCCGCCGCCCTGCGCGCGATGCGCACCGAAACGGTCGCGCGTCTGCAGGACGGCGGCGAGACGCCCGCCTCACAGCTCCGCAAGGGCGACGTCGTCGTCGTCGAGGCGGGCGAGCTGATCCCCGGCGACGGCAGCGTGATCGAGGGCATCGCCTCGGTCGACGAGTCGGCCGTGACCGGCGAGTCCGCCCCCGTGATCCGCGAGTCCGGCGGCGACCGCAGCGCCGTCACGGGCGGCACGCGCGTCCTCTCCGACCGCATCGTGGTCGAGATCACGCAGGAGCCCGGCGAGAGCTTCCTCGACCGCATGATCGCGCTCGTCGAGGGCGCCGAGCGGCGCAAGACGCCGAACGAGATCGCGCTCGGGATCCTGCTCGCGGGCATGACCCTCATCTTCTTGGTCGTCGTGGTGACGCTGCGCCCGTTCGCCGAGTTCGCCGACACCGACGTCTCGATCGCCACGCTGATCGCGCTGCTCGTGTCGCTCATCCCCACCACGATCGGAGCGCTGCTGTCGGCGATCGGCATCGCCGGCATGGACCGGCTCGTGCGCCGCAACGTCCTGGCGCTGTCCGGTCGCTCCGTCGAGGCCTCGGGCGACGTCGACGTGCTCCTCCTCGACAAGACCGGCACGATCACGCTCGGCAACCGCGAGGCCACCGAGTTCATCCCCATGCCGGGCGTGCCGGAGGCCGACCTCGCCGAGGTGGCGCAGCTGTCCTCGCTGGCGGACGAAACCCCGGAGGGTCGTTCGATCGTCGTGCTCGCGAAGCAGTACGGCCTGCGCGAGCGCCACTTCGACCCGTCGGCGCGCTTCGTGCCGTTCTCGGCCGAGACCCGCATGAGCGGCGTCGACATGGACGGCATGCGGCTGCGCAAGGGCGCCGGCGACGCCATCGTCAGCTTCGTGACGAGCGACGGCGGGCAGGCACCGCCCGAGCTCGACACCGCCGTCGAGTCGATCGCCCGCGAGGGCGGCACGCCGCTCGCCGTCGCGCGCGACAACCAGGTGCTCGGCGTGATCTATTTGAAGGACGTCGTCAAGGACGGCATGCGCCACCGCTTCGACCAGCTGCGCGCGATGGGCATCCGCACAGTGATGGTGACGGGCGACAACCCGCTCACCGCCGCAAAGATCGCGGACGAGTCGGGCGTTGACACCTTCCTCGCCGAGGCGACGCCGGAGCGTAAGCTCGAGCTGATCCGCGACGAGCAGCGCGAGGGCCGGCTCGTCGCGATGACGGGCGACGGCACGAACGACGCGCCCGCGCTCGCCCAGGCCGACGTCGGCGTAGCCATGAACACCGGCACCCAGGCGGCGCGCGAGGCCGGCAATATGGTCGACCTCGACTCGAATCCGACGAAGCTCATCGAGGTCGTCGAGATCGGCAAGCAGCTGCTGATCACGCGCGGCGCGCTCACGACCTTCTCTGTCGCGAACGACGTGGCCAAGTACTTCGCGATCCTGCCCGCGATCTTCGTCGCCACCTACGCGGCGGCGGGCGACTCGACCGGGCCGCTCGACACGCTCAACATCATGAACCTCGGCACGCCCGAATCGGCGATCCTGTCGGCGATCGTCTTCAACGCGCTGATCATCCCGCTGCTCGTGCCGCTCGCCCTGCGCGGGGTGCGCTACCGGCCCGTGGGCGCGACGGCGCTCTTGCGCCGCAACCTCCTGATCTACGGGCTGGGCGGCCTGATCGCGCCGTTCATCGGCATCAAGCTGCTGGACCTCGTGATCCACAACCTGCTCGGCGCGTAGCCTCCCGCCCCATGTCCCAGGAGGGGCGCGGGCACTACAAGATCTTTCTGGGCATGGCGGCCGGGGTCGGCAAGACCTACCGGATGCTGCAGGAAGGCCACGCCGCGCTCGCCGACGGCCGCGACGTCGTCGTCGGCATCCTCGAAACCCACGGGCGGGCGGAGACCGCCGCGCTGGCCGAGGGACTGGAGGTGATCCCGCGCCGGACGGTCGAGTATCGAGGGGCTGAGCTGCAGGAGATGGACTTGCCGGCGATCTTTCAGCGCGCGCCAGAGCTCTGCCTGATCGACGAACTGGCCCACACGAACGCCCCCGGGGTCGAGCACCACAAGCGCTACGAGGACATCGACGACGTGCTCGACGCCGGCATCGACGCGTTCTCGACCGTGAACGTGCAGCACCTGGAGTCGCTCAACGACCGTGTCGCCGAGCTGACCGGCGTGCGTGTGCGCGAGACCTTCCCGGATCAGGTGCTCGCGGCTGCCGACGAGGTGGTCCTGATGGATCTGACCCCGGAGGCGCTGATCCAGCGTCTCCGCGAGGGCAAGGTCTACGGCCCCGAGCGGATCCAGACGGCGCTCAACAGCTTCTTCAAGGTCGAGAACCTGTCCGCGCTGCGCGAGGTGGCGCTGCGCCAGGTCGCCGAGGAGGTCGAGTCGCGGCGGCTCGTGACGCCGGCGGAGGCGCTCGGCACGCGCGAGGAGAAGCTGTTCGGAGACCCTCCCCAGGCGGTGGCCGAGCGCGTGCTCGCGCTGGTCACGCCGGACGAGGCCTCACAGCGGCTCGTGCGCCGCGCCTGGCGCTCGGCGCAGCGCCTCGGCGGCGACCTCGACCTCCTCTATGTGGCGCCGCCCGGAGAGCCGCCGCGCGGCGAGGAGCGCCAACGCCTCGAGACGCTACGACGGCTCGCCACCGTGCTCGGCGCCGATCTGATCGTCGAGGAGGGCGACGACATCGTCGAGGCAGCCGCACGCGTGGCGGCCGAGCGCGGCACGACCTACCTCATCCTCGGACAACCCGCGCCGCGCGGACCGCTGGCGCGGATGTCCGAGTGGCTGCCGGAACGCTTGATGCGGCGGCTGCCCGGGGTCGACGTGCGGATCGTCGCGGACCCGCGCTGACGCGAGCCAGGCGGCTCACGCCCCTGGACCACCCCGGTCAGGCCAGCGTGATCTCGTGGTTGGCGAGGAAGACCCCGTCCGGGTCGACCCGCGCCTTCGTCTCCTGCAGCCGCCGCCAGGTCGCGGCGTCGAACGCGCGCGACATGTCGAAGTTGCGCTCGACGAAGTTGGGGTACCAGCCGCTCCTCCAGGGCTCCAGGCCCGCGGCGACGCGATCCACCGCCTCCACCATGACCGGCGCATGCTCGGGCGCCATGATGCCCCCCAGCGCGAACAGGATGTACTCGCCGTTCATGGCGGAGTAGACACCGTCGTGCGGTTCGCGGCGAGCGAGCGCTCCGCCGAGGTGGCGCAGCTCGATCATCGTGAGCGGCGATCCCGAGCCCGCGCCGCCGATCTCTATGAGCGTGTCGACCGCCTCGGCGGGCAGCTCGCCCATCAGGTGATGGGAGCTGGTGTAGGGCAGCGGATCCTCGGGGTCCATCGCGAGGTGGGACAGGGCCACGGGCGGCACCATCGCGAACGTGTCCATCCCCGGCCCGAGCCGCCGCAGCGGCTCGACGAGGGCGGCGCCCGCCGCCTCGCCACCCAGGAACGCCGCCGTCACGACCGCGAACGACTTGCCCCGTACCGGATCCGGGATCTCTGGCAGATCCGGAAGCTGGAGCAGCTTGAACACGGAGGTCATCTCCTCGGGAGCCCAAGCGGTCAGCTCCTGCCAGGCGTGGAGCACCTCGCCGCCGCGCTCGAAGTCGTAGAACAGAGCGCCGGCGTACAGCTCTTGGACCGGATAGAGGTCGAACTCGAGCGCCGTGACGACTCCGAAGTTGCCGCCGCCGCCGCGCAGCGCCCAGAACAGCTCGGGCTCGTTCTCGTGATCGGCCCGGACGAGCTCCCCGTCCGCGGTCACCAGCTCGATCGCGGTGACGCTGTTCGCCTGGAGGCCGTGCTTGCGCCCCAGCCAGCCCAGCCCGCCGCCGAGCGAATAGCCGGCGATGCCGATATCGCGGGCCGAGCCGTGCAGGGCGGCAAGGCCGAGCTCGGAGAGGTCGTCGACGATGTCGTCCCATTTGGCGCCGGCGTTCACACGCGCCATGCGGGCGGCGGCGTCGATCTTCACGCCCTGCATCGCGTCGGTCCGAAGCAGCAGCGCAGGCCGCTCCCAGTCGATCGGCTCGGCGCCGTGGCCCGCGCGCTGAGCCGCGATCCGCAGCCCCTGCTCGCGGGCGCCGCGCACCAGCGCCGCGACCTCGCGAGCGTCCAAGGGGTAGGCGACCTGCTGGGGGCGCTGATCGACCGCCAGGTTGAAGGCCTGGCGGGCCCGGTCGAAGTCAGGGGCTCCCGCGCGGATGACGGTGCTCGGAGCGGGCGGCTCCTGCTTGCTTGCGCTGCTCATGGTCCTCCCAGGGGTCGCGGCGCACGCAAGGGCGAGCGCGTCCGCGCTCGACCAAGGGGCCAGTCTAGGTCGTCGAAGCCAACTCGGCCCAGCATATGCCGAGTCCGGCTTCCGCGCACAGGCCGATGTTCGGCCATGAAACCCAACGGGGCGCGCGCCGGCCCGGAGGCCGGCGCGCGCCCTGGGTAACCCAGCCCTAGGCCAGCGCGGGGGTGGGCGCAGGCTCGAGGGCGAGCTCGAGTACCTCGCCGATCGTCATGACCGGGTGGAAGGTCATCGCTTCGCGGACCTCCTCCGGGACGTCGTCGAGGTCGGCGCGGTTGCGCTCGGGGAGAATCACGTCGGTGAGGCCGGCCGCGTGGGCCGCCAGCACCTTCTGCTTCAGCCCGCCGATCGGGAGCACGCGACCCTGCAGCGTGATCTCACCGGTCATGCCGACCGTGTGCTTGACCGGCCGCCCCGACAGGAGCGACGCAAGCGCCGTCGTCATCGTGATGCCGGCACTCGGCCCGTCCTTCGGGATCGCACCCGCCGGCACGTGCACGTGGAACTCACGGTCTTCGAACGCGTCGTCCTCGTCGATGCCGAGCTCGCCCGCGTGGCCACGCACGTAGGAGAGGGCGATGCGCGCCGACTCCTTCATGACGTCGCCGAGCTGCCCGGTCAGGACGAGGCCGTCCTTGCCCTTCATCGAGGTGGCCTCGATGAAGAGGACGTCGCCGCCCGCGCCGGTCACCGACAGGCCGGTGGCCACGCCGGGGATCGCGGTGCGCTCGGCCGACTCCTGGAAGAAGCGCTGTCGCCCGAGGGCGTCACGCAACTCGTCCGGGCCGACCTCGACGGGCACGGTCACGCTGTCCGAGGCGATCTTCGTCGCCGTCTTGCGCAGCAACGTGCCGAGCGTGCGCTCGAGCGAGCGGACGCCCGCCTCGCGCGTGTACTCGGTCACGATCTGGCGCAGGACGTCGTCACTCACCGACACCTCGTCCTCGCGCAGGCCGTTGCGCTCACGCTGGCGCGGCCAGAGGTAGCCGCGCGCGATGGCGACCTTCTCGTCGGTCGTGTAGCCGTCGAAGCGCACGACCTCCATGCGGTCGAGCAGCGGCAGCGGGATCGTCTCCGCCACGTTGGCCGTGGCGATGAAGACGACCTCCGACAGGTCGAGCTCGACGTCGAGGTAGTGGTCGCGGAACGAGTGGTTCTGAGCCGGGTCGAGCACCTCGAGCAGGGCCGCGCTCGGGTCGCCGCGCCAATCCGCGCCGACCTTGTCGACCTCGTCGAGCATGATCACCGGGTTCATCGTCCCAGCGTCCCGCAGGGCGCGGACGAGCCGGCCCGGCAGGGCGCCGATGTACGTGCGCCGGTGACCGCGGATCTCGGCCTCGTCACGGACGCCGCCGAGCGACATGCGCACGAACTCACGGCCCGTGGCGCGCGCGATCGACTCGCCGATCGAGGTCTTGCCCGTGCCGGGCGGCCCGATCAGCGTGAGGATGGCGCCGCTCTTCTTGTCCTCCGCGATGCCGCGCTCCTCGCGCAGCTTGCGGACGGCGATGTACTCGACGATGCGGTCCTTGACGTCCTCGAGGCCCGCGTGGTCGGCGTCCAGCACACCACGCGCGTGCACGGGGTCGAGGCGCTCGTCCGAGCGCTCGGACCACGGCACGGCGATCAGCCAGTCGAGGTAGGAGCGGATCATCGAGCTCTCGCCCGACTGCTCACCCATGCGCTCGAAGCGCCCGAGCTCGCGCTCGGCCTGCTCGCGCACCTCGTCCGGCATGCCGGCGTCGGCGATCTTCTTGCGGTACTCCTCGACGACCGAGGCGTCGTCCTCGCCGAGCTCCTTCTGGATCGACTCCATCTGCTTGCGCAAGAAGTACTCGCGCTGCTGCTTCTCGGCGCCGGACTGGACGTCGTCACGGATGCGGGCACGAACCTGCAGCTCGGTCATGCGCTCGCGCTGAAGTTCGAGCGCGCGGGCGAGCCGCTCGGTCACGTCGAGCTGCTCCAGCAGCTCGACCTTGTTCTCGTAGCTGAAGTCGGGCGAGTAGCCGCCGGTGTCGGCGAGGGCGCCGGGCTCGGTGATCGAGCGGACCCAGGCCGAGATGCGGCCGTCGTCGCCGCGCAGCTCGAGGATCTCCTCGACGACCGCGCGGTACTCGCGCTCCAGCTCCCGGGTGCGGCCGTCGACCGGCACGTCGTCCGGGTGCGGCTCGACCTGCACGCGCAGCTCGCCGGCGGGGCTCGTCTGAGCTGCGCCGATGCGCCCGCGGTAGAGGCCGTCGACCATCACGGCCCGCCCACCCCCGGGCAGGCGCACGCGGTCGGTCACCGCCGCAACGGTGCCGACGCTCGCGAAGTCGTCGCCCTTGCGGGGGACGAGAACGATGCGATCCTCTTCGCCGGCGTCGATGGCCAGCGTCAGGGACATGTTGGGAAAGACGACTGAGTCGTCTACGGGAATCAAGAGAAGTGTCTCAGTGGCCATTCTGGGTTACCTACTTACGTTGGGTAAGCACTCAGTTTAGCGTCCCGGAAACCGACCGACGAAGCCTCCGCGGCGCGTGAGATGCTGCCGCTGTGGGCGATCTGAACGACCCCGCGCGGGTAGCCGCGGCCGCTGCCGCCGCCGAGCTGGTCGAGCCGGACATGCTCATCGGGCTCGGCTCCGGCCGAGCCGTCTGGAAGCTCACCGAGCTGCTCGGCGCGCGCGGCGACTCGATCCGCGCAGCCACGGCGTCCAACCGGACCGCTGAGCTGGCGAGCGGGCTCGGCATCGAGATCGTCGAGCTCGACGGCTCCGTGGAGCTGGACCTCGCGCTCGACGGCGCCGACGAGGTGGGGCCCGACCTCGGGCTGATCAAGGGCGGCGGCGGCGCGCTGTTGCGCGAGAAGATCGTCGTCTGCGCGGCGCGGCGCTTCGTGGTCGTGGCCGAGACGCCCAAGCGGGTCGAGCGCCTGGGAGAGCACATGCGGCTCCCGGTCGAGGTCACTCGCTTCGCCTGGCGCGACACGCGCCGTCGGCTCGCCAAGCTGTTGCCGGACGCGCAGCTGCGCGCCGACGAGGGCACCCCATACCTGACCGACGAGGGGCACTACATCCTCGACTGCGTGGTGCCGCCGGATGCCGACGCGGCGGGGCTCGACCTGGCGCTGAAGCGAATTGCGGGCGTCGTCGAGCACGGCCTCTTCCTCGGGATGGCGGAACGCGCCCTGCTCGGGAGGCCGGACGGCGGCGTCGACGTGTTGACGGCCTGAGCTCGCTCACAGCTCGGCCGCCGACACGGCCTCGCCCGCGCCGCCCGAGCGGTCGCCGGGCGGGCGCGCCAGCAGGCGGACCTCGCGGCCGAAGTTGTCGGCGGCGGTCAGGTAGACGGCCTGGCGCAGCGTGACCCGCAGCATCGCGAGCGCGCTCGGGCCACCGCCTTCGCCGTCGGCGTCGCCGTAGCCGCCCGCCGGGTCGCCTCGCAGCGCCACCAACTCGACGTCGGCGAGCGCCACGAACGTGCGACCGCCTCCGGCGCCCGCCTCGGTCGACACGAGCACGTCGACCCGGCTCCCGGGTGCCGGCGCGCTTGCCGAGCCGCCGCCGCTCACGCCGATCTCGACCGTGCGCTCGCCGTGGGCGAGCGCCTCGCCGCCGGCGACATGCTCGCGGCCGGCGTCCAGCAGCCCGGCCGTCACGTAGGCGCCCGCGCTCACGGGCACCGCGGTGCGGGCGCCGGCCAGCTCGGCCTTCGCGCCGAGAGCGTCCGGTGGCACGAAGCGGGCGGGCACGCGCTTCAGCGCGAGCGAGCCCGTCGAGAGCCGCGCGCCCGAGTCGAGGTCGCGCGCGGCCACCAGCACCGGGACGAGCGGCCCAACGCGCTGCTCGACGCTCCGCTCGCGCTCCGCCACCTGCGACGCCGCGAGGCCGCCGCAGGCGAGCGCCACGCAAAGCAGGAGCAGGCCGCGGCGGCGGCGCGCCTTCACGCGGCGAGGCCCTCACCGCCGTCGGCCGAGCGCGGCAGCTCGAGCACCGCGACGGTCTCCTCCTCGCGGCGCTCCACCAGCACCCGCCCGCCCAGCTCCCGCGCCGCGCGCTCGGCGATGCGCAGCCCACGCCCGCGCCCCGAGCCCGCCACGGCGTTTCCGGGGCGGTTCGCGTTGCGTATCTCGATCCGCACTCCGCCGCGCGTGGTGCGCCCGCGCACACTGATCTCCCCCGCCCCGTGCTCGGCCGCGTTGGCGATCAGGTTACCGAGCGCCTTCGCCAGCGCCCCGCGGTCGACGCGCGCGGGCGCGGGTCCGCCGAGCCACCCGAAGGCGACCGCCCCCGGCTCGACCTCCCAGGGCGCCAGCGCCGCTCTCGCCACGCCGCGCAGCTCCACCGGCTCGGGGCGTCGAGCCGCACGGCCGCCGCGGGCGTCGCGCAGGTCGGCGAGGCCCGCCTCGAGCCGGTCGAGCTGGACGCGCAGCGCCGCGGCATGGTGAGCGGCGCGCGGCTCGCGCCGCATCCGCTCACACGCCAATGACAGCGCCGCGGCCGGCCCGCGCAGCTCGTGCTCGGCGCGCGCGACGAGCTCGAGCCGCCGCCGCAGCGCGCCGAGCGCGCCCAGCCCGCCCAGGCAGCACGCACCGGCGAGCCCTAGCGCCAGGCCGGTCACGGCGCCTCCGTCAGCTTGTAGCCCACGCCGCGCACGTTCAGGACCCAGGACCGGCGCGAGGGCCCGAGCTTCTTCCGCAGCCGGCAGGCGTGGGCATCGAGCGTGCGCGTACGGCCGACCGCGAGGTAGCCCCACACGTCCCGCAAGAGCTCCTGCTTTCGGTAGACACGCCCGGGTTCGACCGCGAGCGCGTGCAGCAGGGCGAACTCCTTCGCCGACAGCTCGATGCGCCGCCCGCCGAGCCGCACGATCCGGGTGGAGGGGTCGATGGTCAGGTCGCGCACGCGCAGCACGCCCTGATTGCGCCGCCCCTCGGCCCGCCGCAGCACCGCGCGGATGCGGGCGATCAACTCCGCGTAGAGGAAGGGCTTGCAGACGTGGTCATCCGCGCCGCGCTCGAAGCTGCGCACGCGATCGGCCTCGGCGGCCCGCCCGGTCAGGACGATCACCGGGAGATCGGGATCGATGCGAGTGGCGAGCCCGTCGGCCGCGCGCACGCGATCGAGCACGTCCAGGCCGCTCCCGCCCTCGAGGCGCAGGTCGAGCAGCACCAGGCAGGGGCGGCGCACCTCGATCGCGCGCAGGCCCTCGGCGGCGCTCGACGCACTCGCCACCCGGAAGCCGTCGGCGGCCAGGTTGTCGGCGAGAAAGCCCTTCGTCGCCTCGTCGTCCTCGACGATCAGGATCAGTCCGTCACGCTGCTCGTCCACGCCCGGATGAAGGACTGCGACACAGAACCTCGCCCCCGGCTGCCGCAGGTCTGGGCGAGTTCCGACCCGAGTTCGCGATGGCGGGATGATGAATCTCAACAAAGCGGCTCACTGCAACTGGCCGCCAGAAGCTGTAGAAACTTGGAGAGTCCGGCGGGAGCGGAAGCGATGGAGCCCTACTTCGATCTCGGCACCTATACGCGCGGGACGTCGACGGCCTCGACGAGCGCCCAGACGTGGTTCGACCGTGGACTCGTGTGGTCCTACGCGTTCCACCACGAGGAGGCGATCCGGTGCTTCGAGCGCGCGCTCGAGCACGACCCCGGCTTCGCACTGGCTCACTGGGGCGTCGCCTACGCGATCGGGCCGAACTACAACAAGCAGTGGGAGGCGTTCGACCCGGTCGACCTCGCGGCGTCGCTCGAGAAGGCCTGCGACGAGGTCGCGGCGGCGCGCGCGTGCGCGGACCGGGCCGCGCCGGTCGAGCGGGCGCTCGTCGAGGCGCTCGGGAGCCGCTACCAGACGGGCGACCCGTCGGCCGACCTCGTCGCGTGGAACGCCGACTACGCCGAGGCGATGCGTGACGTGTACCGGGCGCATCCCGACGAGCTCGACGTCGCGGCGCTCTTCGCCGACGCGCTGATGAACCTCACGCCGTGGGAGCTGTGGGATCGCTACACCGGCCTGCCGTCCGAGGGTGCGGCGACGCTCGAGGCCAAGGAGGTGCTCGAGCGCGCGCTCGAGCGGCCCGGCGGCCGCACGCATCCCGGACTCGTGCACCTCTACGTGCATTTGATGGAGATGTCGCCGTTCCCCGAGCAGGCGCTGCCCGTCGCCGACGAGCTGCGATCGCTCGTCCCCGACGGCGGCCACCTCGTGCACATGCCGACGCACATCGACGTGCTGTGCGGCGACTACAAGAGCACGCTCGACTGGAACCTGCGCGCGATCGAGGTCAACGAGAAGTACGTCGCGCGCGAGGGCCGGGTCGGGTTCTACGCCCTCTACCACGCGCACGACCGCCACTTCGCGATCTACGGGGCGATGTTCCTAGGCCGGTCGCAGGTCGCGCTGGGCGTCGCGGCCGACCTCGAGTCCTCGCTGCCCGAGGAGCTGCTGCGGATCGAGCAGCCGCCGATGGCCGACTACCTCGAGGCCTTCATCCCCATGCGCCTGCACGTGCTCATCCGCTTTGGGCTGTGGGAGGACATCCTCGCGCTGCCGCTGCCAGGCGACCCCGAGCTGTACTGCACCACGACGGCGATGACGCACTACGCGCAGGGTGTCGCGTACGCCGCGACCGGGCGGATGGAGGAAGCCGAGACGGCCCGCGAGGCGTTCCTCGCCGCCGTCGCGCGCGTACCCGAGTCGCGCTACCTGTTCAACAACACGTGCCAGGACATCCTCGCCGTCGCCGGGGCGATGCTCGACGGCGAGCTCGAGTACCGGCGCGGCGAATTCGACGCGGCGTTCGAGCACCTGCGCCGGGCGATCGAGCTCGACGACGCATTGCCCTACGACGAGCCGTGGGGCTGGATGCAGCCCACGCGCCACGCCTACGGCGCGCTGCTGCTCGAGCAGGGTCGGGTCGAGGAGGCCGAGACCGTCTACGCCGAGGATCTGGGCTACGACTCGTCGATCCCGCGCTCGTCCTGGCATCCCGGGAACGTGTGGAGCCTGCACGGCTACCACGAGTGCCTGGTGCGGCTGGGGAAACCGGAGCCGGCGCGGATCGTCAAGCAGCAGCTCGACGTCGCCCTCGCCCGCGCCGACGTCCCGATCCAGTCGTCATGCTTCTGCCGTATGACGCACCACGCGGCGGTCTCCTAGATGTAGATCCTGAGGAGCTCCCGCCGTGGCGTCACGCGAACGCCACATGAAGCAACGAATTGTCCATGCCCTGCAGAAGTACGTGTTCAACCCGCCGGTGAAGGCGCTGCTTGCCGCGGGGTTCGTTCCTCCGTCCTATGCGCTCTTGGAAACCATCGGGCGCACAAGCGGCCTGCCGCGTAAGACCCCGGTCGGCAACGGCTTGGTCGGAGACACCTTCTGGATCGTCGCCGAGCACGGGCTCATGGCCGGATATGTGCGCAACATCCAGCGCAACGCGAGCGTCCGCGTCAAGGTCCGCGACCGCGGCATTCGCTCCCGGTGGCGCACCGGGACCGCGCATCTCGTTACTGAGGACGACCCCCGCCAGCGCCAGAGGCAGATCTCTCGCGGCAAGCCCGGACGTGCGCTCAACGCGTTCGTAGTACGCACGTTGGGCACCGGCCTGCTGACGGTGCGAATCGACCTCGATCCGGCAGAACGAGCGAACACGGTGTGATCGGAGATGACGATCGGTGCACGCGTCGGGAGCGCCCGTCACGCTGCTCATTCACGCCCGGCGAAGTGCTTTGCGGCGCGGAATTCGCCCCTCCATGCAACAGCGGTTGCAGCGTGCGCGGGGCGGGAGGAATCAACCGTAAGATCACGACGCCCGCACGCCCCGCCCGCGCCGGGCGCGACCCCATGGACCACACCGCCCGCCGAGGAAACTACGAGTCCGGATCGGACTACGTGCTCGAGTATGGAGAGCTCCGCTTCACGTTCAACGAGCGCGACTTCACCGAGCGGGTGGAACAGGCCGCCACCAAGCTCGGCTTCGTCGACGGGCCGCTCGGCGACGACGAGCGCGAGGACCTCGTCAACCTCGCCGTCAACGGCGAGGTGACCGATGCGCACTCCGAGCTCGGCGAGCACATCAACGAATGCTGGGGGGACCTGAACGGCCCCTCCGAGCGCTCGCTCGTCCACTGGATCCGGCGCCTCGTATTCCGCGGTGCCTGGCTCGACCAGCGAGTCATGGAGGGTGAGCTCGAGCTCGTCTTCGACGAGAACGACAGCTCGTTCGGCTACGCGCAGCCGGACCGGAACTTCGAGCTGATCGAGCTCTCTCCGGAGCCGAGCTGGCACCGGGTCGCCTACCGGCGCTAGTCTTCTCGCAGCCGTTCTGCAAGAACCCGGGAGGAGTAGAGGAATGCGCAAGCCTTTGGTGGCCGTGACGGCCGTCGCGATCGTGGTGCTGGGAGCCACCGCTCCTGCAGCGGGCGCGAAGGAGAAGGTGCTCACTCTCTACTCGCCCAAGATCCAGACGCTGCCGTACGTGCACGACACGCATCACGTAACGCTGCGCGCCAACGGCCACGAGGCGCCCGCCGAGCCCGGTTACGTCACCGGCTGGAAGGAGATGGCGCTCGTCGACTCAAAGGACCCGGACGCGAAGCCGCTCCCGATCGCGAAGATGATGGTCCACCACTTCCTCTACTACGCCCCGGGCACGGACAGCCCCGCGCCGGGAAGCTGCTGGGGAAGGTCGGGCTTCATCGGCGGCCGCGGTGAGGAGCACCCCCAGGGGCGCTTCGCCACGCCGCTGCCGGCTTCGACGCGCAAGCAGTACGGCATCGTCAACCGCAAGGCCGACGGGACGGCGCCCGACTGGCGGCTGACCGCCATGGTGATGAACCACTACAAGAAGCCGAAGAGCTTCTACGTCCGCACTCGGGTCCACTACACGACGGACCAGCGCAAGCCGATCCTGCCGATAGTCGTCGGCGACTGCTCCCAGACGATCAACGCGATGGCCTACGACGTCCCGGGCGGAGGCCGCGAGGGCTCCAACTTCGTGAGCGCCAGCGACTGGACCGTGCCGGAGGGGCTGAACGGCCGGATCATGGTGGGCGTGTCGCATCAGCATGGCGGCGCCAAGTACCAGGCGCTTCAGAGCCGTACCTGCAAGCGGCCGATCTTCAAGGCCCCCGCGTATCACGGCATGCCGAACCACGTCTACAACACGATCCGCCCGATCCTGCACGAGCCGGGGCCGATCGGTAACGGGACTTTCGCGACGAGACAGGGCGTGCCGATCACCGAGGGCGAGGTGCTGCGACGGGTGGCGGTGCACGACAACCACAACCTGCACGTGGCCTCGATGGGCTTCTGGTTCCTGTTCGTCGTGCCGGACGAGAGCGTCAAGCCCTGCGCGAAGATGCCGACCGACATGGTCGACCTCAACCGGCCGCGCCGCTTCGACCGCACTCCCGACCACGACCTGAGGGTGCCGCAGCTCGCCAGGCCGATCAGCGGATCCGGTGTCTTCGACGGCAATCCGCTGGAGGTCGGCGACGACTTCTTCCGGCCGGGCCGGATCACGGCCAAGGCCGGCGAGACGGTGACCTGGAGCTTCGCCGGCGCCAAGCCGCACAACGTCGCCGTGGCAAACGGCCCGCGTGGGTTCTCCTCGCTCTACACGGGCCGCACCAGCGGCACCTACAGCGTCACGCCCAAGGTGAGGGGCACGTACAGGCTCGTCTGCCTCGTCCACCCGACGACGATGGCGCAGACGCTCAAGGTCGAGTAGGCGGGCTACTGCAGCGCGTCCGCGCGCAGCGTCCCGCTGCGCGGGCCCGGCTCGCCGGCCGGATCCAGCACGATCCGCGTGGTTGCCCAGCGAAGCGCCTCCTCCGAGTCGCCCGTCGCGGCAATCACGGTGAGCGTGCCGCCCTCCGCGGTCGCCCGCGCGGCGCCGAACAGGCGGCGCTGCGCAATGCCCGGCAGGGCGCTGAGCGAATCGACGACCACGGCCGCGTGGCCGCCGCGCTCGACGCGCCGCTTGGCGCGCTCGATGGCGAGCTCGGCAGCCTGCGTCTGGGCGTCGGCGGAGCGCTCGAAGCTGCCGCCGGCCACGTCGAGGCCGGTGGCACGCCATTCGCCCACCTCCTCGGGGCGGACGCCGGCCAGCACGACCTGAACCTCGATCTCGTCGTCCTTGCTGAGCGTGAGCGCAAGCTCGTGCAGCAGCCGGCTGGCGCCGGCGCCCGGCGGACCACCGACGGCGACCCGCGAACCGCGCCCGAAGGGAAGCTCGCGCAGCGCGGCCGGCCCCTCGATGCGGGCGGACGGGAACACGGCGGTCAGGTCTCCGAACCAGGGGCGCTCCTCCGGCGGCTCGGCATCGGCGCCGTTCACGGTGGTCACGCGGATCAGCGAGGGGTGGCGCTCGTTGCGGCGCGGCGGCCGCACCGGGCCGCTCACCTGGTCGCCCGAACGCAGCTCGCAGCGGCGGATCTGGGCGGGCGAGATGTAGACGTCGTCGCGAGACTGGCCGGCCGGGTCGACCCGGACGAAGCCGCTGCCGTTCGCCAGGATGTCGAGGATCCCGCCGGCGAGCTCCTCCTCGCGCTCGGGGGCCGCGACCGGCTCCTCCTCGGCGTCGTCCTCGGAAGTCCCCTCGGAAGTCCCCTCGGAAGTCCCCTCGGAGGTGTCCTCGGATGTCCCCTCCGAGGTCTCCTCCTCCTCGGGCGCCTCCTCCTCGGGCGCCTCCTCCTCGGGCGCCTCCTCCTCCAGCTCGGCCGGGGGCACCTCGAGCGCCTCCTCGGCCGGCACCTCGTCCGGCTCGCGCTCGTCCTCCTCGGCGGGCGGGCTCGACACCTCGAGGATCGCGGCGATCAGATCGTTCTTGCGCTTCGAGCGGAAGCCCTCCAGCCCGAGCTCCGATGCGATCGCGTGGAGGTCGGCGAGCGGGCTCTCCTCGAGCTCTTTCTTCTTAAGCACGGACATGGCGGCGGCCAACCCTAGCGCTCGCCCCGGCTCGTGCGGCTCAGGTGGCGTCGTCGACGGCGCCCAGCACCATCTCCATCAGGCGGCCGAGCGCCTCGTCGACGTTCTCGTTGTCGATGACGGCCACGCCGGCCTTCCGCGCACGGTCGGCCAGGTGCTCCTGGAGAGCGCGGATGTCCTCAAACGCCGCGAGGTAACGCTCCGCAGGGCGGCTGCCGGGCCGGTGCGAGAAGTGACCGCGGTGGAGGCGCTCGTCGCCAACGACGACGAGCGCCTCGACCAGCAGGCAGCTCTCGCGCAGGCCGTCCGGAACGCGCCCCGGCAGCACGTGCACGCCCTCGACGATCACGGGCTTCGCCTCGTTGGCCGCGCGCTCGACGATCGCCGCGACGCCCGTCGCGACGTGCTCCGCCTGGTCGGCGTAGCCCTCGATCCCACCCGCATCGAAGGCGGAGAAGTGCACGGTCGGCATTGCCTCGACCGTGAAGAAGGCCCGTAGGACCTGCCTGATCACGTCGGTCGCGATCACGCGTGTGATGCCGAGCCGCCCGGCCAGCATGGTCGCGAGCGTCGACTTGCCGACCCCCGTCGTGCCGCCGATCAGCACGACGAGCGGACGGTCGAGCCGGTCGAGCCGGCGCCAGCCGAGGTAACGCCGCACGGCGCTCTCGCCCTCGCCCGCGCGCAGCACCTCGAGGCAGAGCTCCTCGAGGCCGTCGACGCCGATCTCGCGGTCTCCCCGCAGCGCGAGCCGGCGCTCGATCTCACGCGCGAGCTCGAACGAGCGCTCGAGGCTGAGCCCGCTCGCGGAGAGCGACTGGGCCATCAGCCCCTTCGAGTAGGGGAGGCCGTGTCCCTTGTGGATGACGATCGTCTCAGGCGACATCTCGCCACAGCTCGATCAGGGCATCGTCGAGGCCGTCGCCGGCCGGCCGGTTGCGGAGGAAGACGACGCGCGCGCCCTCGGCCCGCGCCTGCATGGCGACGGTGTCGATCGCCGCCGCCTTCAGCTCGGTCAGGTACACGTTGCAGCCGAGCTCGGCTGCGCGATCGAGATCGCCCCCCAGTGCGGAACGGCGCGCCAGGTTCGCCGACGCCACGAGCGGCTCGACACCCTCGACGGCGGGCGCGCCGGTCGTGAAGAGCGCGACGCGCGCGCCCTTCGGGAGCTGCTCGAGCGGCTCCGGCTGCAGTGAGAAGGTCAGCGACCCGGCCGGCGGCGCGGCCGCGCCCTCGGCCGCCAGTACGAGCTGGGCCCGTCCGGTGCGGTACTCCGCGAACGGCTCCGGCGTGCCGGCGCCCAGGATGCACACCGTGCGGTCAACCTCGACGGGCGGGATGCAGGCACCCGAGCCCTCGAACATGATCGCGCCGGGGTCGAGCGAGGCGGCGAGCGCTGCCCCGGCCGGCACGTTCGACTCAGCCGGCTCGCCTGCAAAGCCGCCGCCCACACGCCGGCAGCCCACGGTAGGGACAGCCGCGACGACCGCGTCCTCGAGGTAGTCGGACGCGGCGTGCCCCCCAGCCTCCGAGAGCGCGAGCAGGTCGTCGAGGCCGAGGCCGGCCTCCGCGAGCCGCGGCTCGGCCGGGCCGCCGCGGCCCATGCAGACGAGCACCGGGTCGGCGCCCTGCTCGCGCAGAAGCGCCGCCCAGTGCCCGGCCACGGCGGTCTTGCCGGTGCGCTTGCCGGTCCCGATCACCGCGAGCTTCGGGCCGTCGAACGGCAGCGGCTCGTAGCGGGGTGGCTCGAGCACGGCCCCGGGCGCCTCGTAGCGCAGGCCGAGCGAGAGCGCCAGCGCGGCGAGCCGCAGCTTGGCCGAGGCGGGCAGGACGGGCTCGTCCGCGAGGTCGATCACCGCCGCGGCGCGCGGCGCGAGCTGCCGCAGCGCCTCCTCGGGCTCGGTCTCCACGGGCCTCCCGTAGTGCTGCTCGAGCGGCCCCGGGACGAGCTTCTCCTGGCCGCCGCAGAAGATGACGCCGGCAAGCCCGCGGGCGTTCTCCAGCCGGTCGAGCGACTCGCGCACGGCCGCCGGATGGTGCTCGCCGTCCACGAGCGCGATCACCGGCCCCGGCTCAGCCGTGCTGCGTCTCCCCCAGCAGCGCCTGGTCCTTCTCGTACTCGAACGTGTGCGGGTCGAAGGAGATGATCGCGTCCTGCTCGTGGAACGGGTACTTGCGGTAGACGGTCACGCGCTCCTCGGATGCCTCGATCAGGTTGTAACAGGGCTTCGTCTTGCCGCGCAGACGCGTGGTCGAGACGGTGCCCGCGTTGACGACGAACAGGTTCTCGAGCCGCCACGCGTACGGCACGTGCTTGTGGCCCGACAACACCATGTGGACGTCGGCGCGCTGCAGGCACTCGAGCGTGTCGCCGGCGTCGTGGACGACGTTGCGCTCGCGGCCCGTGCCGGGGACGGGCAGCAGGTGGTGGTGGAGCACGAAGATGCGCAGGAACGCCTCCTGCTCGCGGAAGCGGTCGACGATCCACGAGTAGCGCCCGCGCCCGATCACGCCGTGGTCGAGGTCGGGCTCGGTCGAGTCGACCGCGACGATCGAGACGCCCTCGTGGTGGAGGACGGCGCGGCGGTCGCCGAACAGCTCCTCGAAGTGGACGTAGCCGACGTTGCGCGAGTCGTGGTTCCCCGGGATGACGATCAGCCGCTCGCACTCGATTCGCTCGAGATACTCGGCCGCGAGCTGGAACTCGCCGCGCAATCCGTCTCCGGTGAGGTCGCCGGAGATGATCACGATGTCGGGCTCGAGCTCGTTCACCTCCACGAGCGCGCGATCGAGCAGGCTCGGCACGAAGTGCGGCGAGCCGCAGTGGAGGTCGGACAGCTGGGCGATCGTGACCGTGCTCATATTGCCTCCCGGCGCAGGCCCTCGGCGAGCTCGAGTGAGCGCTCGGTACCGCCCTCGAGCGCCGCGTGGACGCTCAGGTAGTCGCGCGCGCCCGCGACGTCGTGCACGCGCAGGATCCGAGCACCGCCGCGCAGGGCAGCGCCGACCGCGGCCAGCGTGCCCGGGTCGCGCGCCGCCGGCGGCCGGCCGGTGAGCGCGCCGACGAAGTCCTTGCGGGAGACGGCGACCAGCAGCGGGAGGCCGTGTTCGGCGAGCCGCGGCAGCGAGCGCAAGAGCTCCACCGACTCGGCCGGAGTCTTCGCGAGATCGATGCCTGGATCGAGCACGAGCCGCTCCTCGCCGACGCCCTGAGCGCGCGCCAGCTCGACGCGCTCGCCGAGGAACGCGGCGACCTCCTCGACGACGTCGTCGTAGGCGGGGAAGGCCTTGGTCTTCGGCGGCGTGCGCGTGTGGGTGATCACGAGCGCGGCGCCGGTCTCGGCGCAGGCGCCCGCCAGCTCAGGGTCGGCGAGACCGCTCACGTCGTTGATCATCGCCGCACCGGCCGCGAGCGCGCGCCGCGCCACCGGAGCTCGCCAGGTGTCGACCGACACGAGCACGCCCGCCCCCGCGAGCCGCTCGACGAGCGGAACGACGCGCGCGGCCTCCTCGTCCACGGGCACGGCAACCGTGTCCGTGCGGCCGGATTCGCCGCCGACGTCGACGATCGCCGCGCCTTCTGCGACGAGCGCGTGACCGCGCTCGGCCAGCTCGCCGGGGTCCTTCGGGCGCTGCTCGTCCGAGAACGAGTCGGGCGTCGCGTTCAGGACTCCCATCAGCACGGGCTGGCCGAGGTCGAGCGCCCGCTCACGCAGCCGCAGGATCACGCGGCCGCTCCGGTGGCTGCCGGCTCCGGCACGACGAGCCCCTCGGCTCGCGCCAGCGCGCGCCAGTCGTCGAGCTCGCGCGCGATGCGGGCGTCGTCCCAGCCCAGCTCGGCGCCCATCGCCGCGGCGACCGCCCGGACGCCCTCGGCGCCCGCCGCGGTGAGTGTGCGCGCGTCGAGCAGGCCGAGCCGGGTGCGGCGCAGGAGCACGTCGCCGAGCGAGAGCGCCTGCTCGTGGGCGGCCGCGAAGGGCGCCTCGGCGAGGATGTCGGGCAGCCCCGGGCTGATCCGCCGGCCCAGCTCCGGCGCCGTCTCGACCAGGCGCAGCACGAACACGGCCGCGTGCCCGTAGCGTGCGGCCAGGTGCGCGCGGCTCTCCTCGTCGACGGATGTCACGTTCGGCAGGGTTGCCGGGTCGGCGGGCTGGCCGAGCGGGATCTCGTGGGTGCGGCAGGGCGCCTCGCGGCCCTCGCGCTCGACGATCCTGTCGACCGCCATCTTCGCCATCCGCCTCCAGGTCGTGAGCTTGCCGCCCGTGATGGTGACGAGGCCGGAGCTCGTCTCGTAGAGCTCGGCCCTGCGCGAGATGTCGACGGACTTCTTAGGGTCGGCGGTCGAGATCAGCGGCCGCACGCCCGCGTAGGCGCCGGTCAGGTCGGACGGCGAGAGCGCCGTGCCAAAGAAGCCGTTGACGGCGTCGAGCAGGTACTCGACGTCCGCCATCGAGGGCGGCACGTGCTCGAGCTCGCCCTCGTAGTCGTTGTCGGTCGTGCCGATCAGCGTCCGGCCGAGCCACGGAAGCGCGAAGGCGGTGCGCCCCTCGCCGGCCGGGACGATCACGCCCGCGCGCACGTCGAGCGCCTCGCGGGCGAGCGTCACGTGGGTGCCGCGGCTCGGGCGTATGCGCGGCACCTCCTCCTCGCCGTAGATCTCATCGGGGCGCAGCCGGTCGGCCCACACGCCGGTCGCGTTCACCACGTTCGCAGCGCGCAGCTCGAATTCGCCGCCGCCCACGCGGTCGCGTACGATCACGCCCGCGGCGCGCCCGTCCCGCTCGACCAGCCCGGTCGCCTCGCAGGCATTCGCGAGCACTGCTCCGAAGCGCTCGGCCTCACCCAGCACGGTGAGGACGAGGCGCACGTCGTCCGTCTGGCAGTCGTAGAACAGATAGGAGGAGCTCGGCTCGCGTCCCTCGAGTGCCGGCACGAGCTCCAGCGTCTCCGCGCCGTCGATGGTGCGGTGCCGGTCCGGGCTCCACTCCTCGTCCTCGCGCCCGCGCCGCCGGGACATCGCGTCGTACATGCTGAGGCCCACCCCCAGCTTGCGGTCAAGGCGCTTTCCGCCGAAGCCGGGGACGAGCATCGCCAGCGGCTTGACCAGGTGCGGGGCGAGCTCGACGAGCAGCGAGCGCTCGAGCAGGGCCTCGCGAACGAGTCCGAGGTCGAAGTTCTGGAGGTAGCGAAGCCCGCCGTGCACGAGCTTCGAGGAGCGGCTCGATGTGCCGGCGGCGAAGTCGCCCTTCTCGACCAGAGCGACGCTGTAGCCCCGCGACGCGGCGTCGAGCGCCACGCCCGCCCCGGTGATGCCCCCGCCCACGACCGCGACGTCGAAGCTCTCGCTCCCGAGCGTGGCGAGGGCGTCCGAGCGCGGGATCACGACAGATACGTTACGAACTCGCCTGGCGGCAGCCTGTCCGGCGGCTCCTTTTCCTGGCGCGGGCGGCCCAGATGCAGCAGCCCGAGCACGTGCTCGTCCTCCCCCACTCCCACGGCGGCACGGCCCTCGGGGCGGCGCAGCACCTCGGGCGTGCGCCAGTAACCGCCGAGTCCGCGCCCATGCGCGCCGAGCAGCACGATGTAGCTCGCGACGCCGGCGGCCAGCAGGTCCTCCTCGTACTGCACGGGATCGCTGTCCTTGACCACCGAGGCGACGATGAGCGTCGGCGCCCGGTCGAGCTTGGCGGCCGCCTCGGGACCGGCGGCCTCCTTGAGACACGCGAGCGCCTCTGGCCCGAGGACGCGGAAGCGCCACGGGTTGGTGATGTGGTGATTGGGCGCCCAGCGCGCCAGCTCGAAGAGCTCGTCGAGCGTCGCCCGCTCGATCGGCTCGGCACCGTAAGCCTTGTGCGTGCGCCGGGTGCGGATTGCCTCGTCGACTTCCACTCGCAGCGAAGCTAGCGAATAGGGTCCCGCCGGCATGGCATCAGGGATGGTCCTCGTGACCGGCGCCTCCACCGGGATCGGCGAGGCGACGGTGCTCCACCTGCGCGAGCTCGGCTTCGAGCCGCTCGCCGGCGTCCGCAAGGAGGAGGATGCGGAGCGGCTCGGGCGCAGCGGGATCCGCTCGGTCATGCTCGACGTCACGGATGGCGGGCAGATCGACGCGGTCCGCGCCGAGCTCGGCGAGTCCGCGCTCGCCGGCCTCGTCAACAACGCCGGCATCGCCGTTGCGGCGCCGATCGAGTTCCTGCCCATCGAACAGCTGCGGCGCCAGCTCGAGATCAACCTCATCGGCCAGGTGGCGGTGACCCAGGCGCTGTTGCCCGCGCTGCGCCGCGGGCGCGGGCGGATCGTCAACGTCAGCTCAATCGGCGGCCGGGTCGCGCTGCCGCTGCTGGGCGCCTACGCGATGTCGAAGTTCGGCCTCGAGGGCTTCAGCGACTCGCTGCGCCGCGAGCTGCGCCCGCAGGGCGTCGACGTGATCGTGATCGAGCCGGGCGGGGTGAAGACGCCGATCTGGACAAAGGGCAACGCGCTCGCGGACGACCTCGCCGGCGCAATGACCCCGGAGGGCGAGCGGCTCTACGGCCCCATTCGCGACGCGATGCGCGCGGAGACCGTGAAGATCGAGCAGGTGCGCGGCATGCCCGCGCGCGAGGTGGCGGAGCTGATCGGCAGTGTGCTCACGGCGTCGCGCCCGCGGGCGCGCTATGTGATCGGCAAGGAGGCGAAGCAGCGCGCGGCGGTCGCGCGGGTGCTGCCGGCACGCGTGATGGACCGGCTGATCGGCCGGGCTCTCGACGGCTAGCCCGGCGCGGGCCGCGACCGGCGCAGGCGCCGGCGCAGCAGGTAGAGCAGCGCGAGCGCAGCAGCGACCGCCCCCACGACGGCCCAGGGCGAGATGCCTCCGCCGCCGTCCTCTGGGTCGAGGCGCAGCGTCGAGGCGACGTTGCCCGGCTCAGAGCTCTCCGGGGTCGGTGAGGTCTCAGGAGCCTCGGCGGCGAGCGGATCCTGGGCTGGCGGCTCAGCTGGCGAAGGGGTCGAACCCGCGCTCTTCGCCTGCTCCGCCTTCGGCTTGGGATTTGCCTCGGCCGGCTTGCTCTCCTGCGGCGCCGCTGCCTGCGGCGCGGCGGCGGGCGCCGCCTCCCGGCGTGGGGCGCGCTCGGCGCGTGCCACCGGCGCGATCGGCAACGCCGCGCGTTCGAGCGCCGCGAGCGCCTGCCCCGTCACCCACACCGGCGTCTGCGAGCTCGTCGCCGAGTAGGAGATGCTGCCGTCGCGGCGCTGCAGGCGCACGAGATACGAGAGCGCGCGGCTGACCGACGCCCGTGCGGCGCCGACGGCGAGCAGCCCCTGCACGGCGTACGCGGTCGACTGAGCGTTCGGGCTGCGGCCGGCCATCTGCGCGAAGCCGCCGTCGGAGCCCTGGTTGCGGCGGAGCCAGGTGACCGCCCGCTGTGCCGCGCCGCTCTTCGCGCGTCCCACCACGGCGAGCGCCTGCAGCGCCGCGCCGGTCATGTCCGAGTCGCTCGCGGACGAGCGCGCCACGCCGAAGCCGCCGTCGTCGTTCTGGCTGGCGCTCAGCCAGCGGATCGCGGCGCCGCCGGCCGGCTCGCCCGCCGAGCGCAGCGCCAGGATTCCGAACGCCGTGTAGCTGACGAAGCCCGAGATCGACCCGTCCGGGCGCCGCTTTCGCTCGATCTCCGCGATCAGGTCGCGCCCGGCGAAGTCGCGTGGGTCGAGGCCGGCGGCCCGCACGAGCAACACCGTCCGCTCGATCTCCCCGACGTCGTGCAGGCGTCCGGCGCCGCGCCGCAGGTAGCCCGCGAGCGAGCGCCCGCCGCGGCGCGCGATGTCGGCAGGGTTGTTCCCCGCCGCGGCCAAGCCCAGGCCCGTCCAGCCGCTGTAGAGGGGGCTCGATGCCTGGCCGGGCGCCGCGCCGAAGCCGCCGTCGGGGCTCTGCGCGCGCAGCAGGTAGCGCTCGGCCCGCTCGCTCGGCGTGGCCGCACCCGCGGCGGAGGGAACGAGCGCCAGGGCGACGACGAGGAACACCGCGCCGGTCGCCGCGGCGGGCAGCCAGCGGACCTCGAGCCGGCGCCGGTAGCGCTCGAGCGCGCGTAGGAACGCCGGCCCGATCAGGAGGCAGAACACGACGTTGCCGACCGCGTGCGCGACGTTGTACGGAAGCGAGGTGCCTGCGACCACCAGGTAGGAGTCCAGGTCCTGGCGAGCTCCGAGCGTCCACTGGTAGACGTCCATCCAGGCGCCGAAGGCGAGCCCGGCGAGACCGCAGATCGCGGCGAGCAGGAAGCGGTTCGGCTCGCGGCCGCGGAACATGCGCGCGACCAGCGCCCCGCCCACGCCCACAGCGCCCCAGCCGGCCATCTGCCAGATCGTCCAGGGGCCCTGGGAGAGGAAGATGTTCGACACGAGCGCGGTCACGGCGCCCACGGCGAAGCCGGGCACGGCACCGAGGGCGTAGCCCGCGAAGAGCACGATGTCCGTGGTCGGCTTGACGTTCGGGATCGCGGCAAAGGCGAGCCGCCCGACCACCGCGAGCGCGGCAAGCGCGGCCACCAGCGCGAGCACCCGCGCGGGCGGCTTCTCGCGCTCGTACCAGCCGAAGCCGGCCGCCAGGGCGAGCGCCAGGAGCAGCATCGAGGCGGCCTGCCAGCTCACCCCGCTGCCTCCGCAACGGGGGCCGGCGCCAGCAGCGCCGCCGCACCCTCCTCGGGCAGCAGCGCCGCGCCGTCGGTCACGCGGGCGACCTGAGTCGAGAAGTGCCGGCCCCCGCCGAGGATGTCCGCCGGCGGCCCGTCGGCGATCAGCTCCCCCTGGCCGAGCAGCACGACCCGATTCGCGAAGGCCGCGGTGAACTCGGTGTCGTGGGTCGCGACCACCACCGCCGCGCCGGCGCCGGCGAGTTCGTGGATGCGCCCGGTCAGCTGGTCCTGGTGGACGCGGTCCATCCCGCGCGTCGGCTCGTCGAGCAGCACGGCGGCGGCGGGCGGGCCCGACAGCACGACCTCTAGTGCGAGCCGCTGACGCTCGCCGCCCGACAGGTCGTGCGGGTGCGCCTCCTCGCGCCCGCCGAGGCCCGCGTTCAGGACCCCGTCCGCGCCGGCATCGTCGACGGCGTGGTCGTGGATCAGGTAGTCGCCCGGATTCTGCAGCAGCAGGGCGACCTCTCCCCCGCGCTCTACGCGCCCCCGGCTCGGCTCGGCGAGGCCCTTCGCGACCCGGAGCAGCGTGCTCTTGCCGGCGCCGTTCCGGCCCATGAGGGCCACCCGCTCCCCCGGCGCGAGCGCCAGCGTGATCCCCCGCAGCACCACCGGGCCGTCCTCGAGCTCGAGCCAGACGCCGCGCATTGACAGCGCGGACGCGCGCTCGCGCCGCCACGGCAAGCGCCGTCGCGGCCTGTTCGGCTCCGGCTCGGGCTGGGCGGGCAGGACCTGGCCGGCCCGCGCGAGCCCGGCGCGCGCCTCCTTGACCGTCACCGGCGGCGGGGCGAGGCCGGCGAGCGAGAATAGGCGCGCGGCCGGGGTCTCGAGCGCCGGCGCGGCCGCGCCCGCCCACGCGAGGAAGCCGGCGGGCGTCGAGTCGCACGCGACCCGGCCGCCTTGCATCGCGATGACGCGGTCGGCGGCGGCCAGGCAGCGCTCGAGCCGGTGCTCGGCCATGACGACGGCCGTGCCGAATTCCTCGTTGAGGCGCCGCAGGAGCCAGACGAGCTCGTCGCCCGCGACCGGGTCGAGCTGGGAGGTCGGCTCGTCGAGCAGGAGCAGCGGCGGACGGTGGACCATCGCCGCGGCGATCGCGACGCGCTGCAGCTCGCCGCCCGAGAGCGTGTCGGTGCGCCGCTCGAGCAGGTGCGCGACGCCGAGCGCGAGCGCCGTCTCCTCGACCGCGCGGGCCACGCCGCCGGCCGACTCGCGCCGGTATTCGAGCGGCAGCTCGAGCTCGGCGCGCACGCCGCTCATCACGACCTGGCTCTCGGGCTCCTGGAAGACCGTGCCGCAGACCGCGGCCAGCTCGCCGGGGCCGTGCTCGCGCACGTCGAGCCCGCCGACACGCAGCTCGCCGCTCGCCTCGCCGCCGTGGAAGTGCGGGACGAGCCCGCAGAGCGCGCGCAGGAGCGTCGACTTCCCAGAGCCGGAGACGCCCGCGAGCACCGTGAAGGTGCCCGGCTCGAGCTCGAGCGAGATGTCCTCGAGCGCTTGGCCCGGCCCGTCCGGGTAGCGGTAGCCGAAGCCGTGGGCGAGCGCGAGCGTCACGGCCGCCCTCCCACCCCGAGCCGCGCGCGCCGGCCCGCGAACGGGGCGAGCGCGACCAGGACGATCGCGGCGGCCAGCGCCCACACCTCGCTGTCCCACGCCATCTCGAAGGTCGGGTAGGGCTCGACCCAGGCGACCCCGGCGATCGCTCCCGCCAGCGCCAGGGCCGCGATCGCGAGGGCGGCCGCCAGGAAGGCGAGGTCGTGCCGCGACCAGGGCCGGCGGCGCCGCGGCGGGCGGCCGCCGAGCGCGTAGCCGCGGACCTCGAGCGCCGCCGCCACGTCGACCGAGCGGTCGAGCGCTCCGGTGAGGGCGGCGCGCACGACGGCGAAGCGCCCGGCAGGCCGTGGCCGGCAGCGCGCGGCGTCGCCCATGCGCATGGCGTCGCGGGCGAGGACGGGCACGAGCCGGTTGGCGAGCGAGGCGGTGAGCGCCGAGCGGTATGAGACGCGCCGGAAGATGCGCAGGAGCTCATCGGGGTCGACCGCCGCCGACAGCAGCCCGAGCGCAACCACGAGCGTCGTCACGCGCAGACCCGTGAGCGCGCCGTAGAGAATCGCCTCGAGCGTGATGTCGAAGCGGCGCCCGAGGAACTCGCCTCCGCGGACGAGCAGCGTGTCGCCCTCGGCGTAGACGAGCGGATTGACGATCGTCACGAGCAGCGCCAGCGGCAGCGCGAGCAGGAGCGAGCGCCCGATCTCGCGCCCCACGCCCGCGAGCAGGCCGGCTGCGACCACCGCGCCGAGCGTCGCGAGCAGCACGAGCGGGTGGCGGTAGAGAGCGCCCGTCAGGGCGAGCGCGCAGCAGAACGAAGCGCCGACGCCGGCGCGTGCTGCGTGCAGCGGGCTCGGGCGGGGCCGGTAGACGGGGATCAGGCTCATTGGCTCACCAGCGGAAGCTTCTCCACGGTACGGCCCTGGACCGCGACCGCAAAGGCGTCGCGCAGAGCCTCCTCGGTGAGCGCCCGCACGGCGGCGGCGACGCCCTCGTCGTCGAGGCCGGTCGCGAGCCAGACGAGCTCCTCCTCGAGGGGGCGCAGCGCGAGTACCAGGCCGACGCCGTCGCCAGGCCGGACCGTGCGCGCGACCTCGCCCTGCTCGTCGAGCAGCTCGATCGAGCGACCCTCGCGGTCGAAGCGGGCAAACACGCCGGTCGTCTCGGGCCCATCCTCGAGCCCGGACGCGCCGCGCACGATCCGAACCTCCGGCCAGCGGGCGACGGCAAGCCGGGTGATCGTCTCGGTCCCGGGCGCGCCCAGTGAGGCGCCGGAGGAAGAGGCGCCGGCCTCCTCGAGCACCGCCCGAGCGTCACGGCAAGCCTCGGACTTGCTGTCATCGCACTCGACCCGCACCGGCCGCCGCTTGCCCTCGAGCCCGTGCACGAACGGCTCGGGAAACGCGCCGACGATCGCGGGCACGCGCATGGCCGCGCCCCACTCGCGCCAGTCCCACTGGACGCGGTCGCCCGGCGAGAGCTCGAACTCCGCGGCGCCGACGCTCCCCTCGACACCGTTGACCCAATAGAACCAGTCCCGCTGACCGCCCGTGCCGGAACCCTCCAGCCCGTCGATCGCCTGGACGAAGCGCCCGCCGTAGCGCGTGTCGATGTCGAACTCGGAGCGCAGCATGCGCATCACCGTCTCGTCGTCGCGCACGTTGTCGATCCGTGTCGCGCTCGAGCTGCTCGTGGCCGAAGTCGCGCGTCACACGCAGCTCGACGGCGTCGCCGCCCTGCTCCTCGCCCGCGCCCAGCCCGCAGCCGGCGGCGACCGGCGCCGCCAGCGCGATGCAGAGGAGCGCGGCGAGGGCTCTCACGGCACCGCGACTCGCTCGGCGAAGGAGCGGACCAGGCCGTCCTTCTCGGCAACGAGCCGATGGCCGCCGGCGGGCAGCGCGAGACGGGCTCGGCCGTCCGTCGCGGTAACTGTGCTGACGGCTCCGGCGCGCACGGTGGCGCCCTCGACCGGCACGCCGCGTCCCTCGTCGTCGTAGCCGCGGACGGTCACGTCGACCGCGCCCGGCTCTGCCCGCGCGGTGAGGGCGAGCGTGCGCTGGCAGCCGCCCTCCACCAGCCGGCAGTAGAACCAGGTCACTCGCTGGCCCCGCTTCAGCCGGCCGCGGCCGAAGGGCCCGCTCGGGTCGGCGGCGCCGGCAGTGGCGGCGCGGCGGCCGACCTTATAGACCCAGCCGTTCTGGCCGCGGTTGCGCTCGCCTGCGATCGACTGCACGAACAGGCCTGCGGAGTCACGCGCGCGCGAGGAGCATGAGCCGAAGTCGCGCAGGCCGAGCCGGCCGACCTTGCTGCGGGCGAGCGCCGCCAGCGCGGTTCCCTCGCCGGCCGCGCAGCGGCGCCCGCCGACGCGCACGGGCACCTGCTTCGCGGCGACCGTCCGTGCCACGGCGTCGCCGTCGCGGAACACGACGAGCTGCTCCACCTTCGGAGCGGCGCCGGCCGCCGGCGACGCCGCAAGCAGCGCCGCCAGGCAGCCGAATGCCAGGGCCCGCCGGGTCACGGCGACGGCGCCACCGCATCGAGCTCGGCGGTGCCCCCGCCGAGCGTGCGCAGGACGAGCGAGTGCGAGCCCGGCGCGAGCCTGGGGCTTGTCCAAATGACGCTCCGGTGCGGCGAACGGCCGCGCAGCCGGACCGCCTGGCTCTTGCCGTCGATTGTCACCCGCAGGCGGCCGCCCTTCTGGAGCTTGCGGCCGACGAGCCTGAGCCGCGTGCCGCGGAAGCGCATGCGCGCGGTCGCCCCCGCCTCCGCGGCGCGCACGACGGTCCCGCCCCAGGCGCTCTCCGCCCTGACCCGCTTCCAGTCCCTCTTCGAGAACCTGAGCAGGCGCTGGCTGCGGTCGTCCACGGGGACGACCACCGGATCGGTCGTGACGGTCGTCTCGTTGAGGGCGCGGTCGGTCGCGGTGATCCGGAACCGATACGCGCCGCCCGCCTCGCCGCGGAAGTGAGCGCCGCCGAGGGTCGTACTGTCGACGAGCGTCCGCCAGCTTGCCTGGCTGGCTCCCGCGCCGTCGCCCACCTGGCTGACCTCGGCCTTGTAATGAGAGACGCCGCTACCGGTCTGGTCGTCGCCCGCCCAGGTGATGAGCATCGTGCGCGAGCGGCCGCGGGTGCTGGCGAGCCCGCCGGTCCCCGCGGGAGTGCCCGCCTGAAGGACCGGGCCGGCGGTGTCGCCCGAGCTGCACTGTGCAGCACCCGGCGGATCGACGCAGAGCACGAGCGAGTTCGACCTGATGGCGCCGGGCGCGTCGGCCTTCAGGCGGTAGATACCGCGCTGAGCGAAGCTGAGCGTCGCGGTCCCGTCCGCCCCGGTGGTGGCGCCGCCGACAGTCGCTCCCGCTTGGGGAGCGGACGTGAGGCCGTCGACAACCCTCAGTGGGATGTTCTGCCCGGTCGTCGCGGCGCCGGGCCCGGACAGGCGCAGCAGCGGGGAGGCGGTGAAATCCTCATACGCGAAAAGCACCTCGTCGTTCTGGCGCACGTGCTGACCGCAGCCGCCGAGGTCCGCAAACGCCCAGTTGAGATAGAAGGCGAGATAGTGCGTGCTCGAGTCGATCGCGTCCGGCCCGATTCGGAGGAAGGGGTAGTAGTCGCTGAAGCCGGCATCCCAGAGGGCGTCCCACGTGAAGGCGCCGCCCCGCGCTGCGTCATCGAGCGCACCGATGGCCGTCGGCGCTGACGGCAGCCCGACACCGGACCCGTCACACGTGCGCGCCTCGGTGTCGGACGGAGTCTTGACCTGATGCACGTCGGTGATTACCGGGCCTTCGAAGATCGTCTGCGTCGCCCCTTCGACGCGCAGATTGACGGTCACCGGCACGGCGGCCGCCGTGGCGGGAACCGCCATGGAGAGCAGAACCAGCGCTCCTGGGAGAGCGCGTCGGAACCAAACGGACATGGAGCCACCCCTTCCTCGAGGGTTGTATGGGCTGCGGCCGGAGTGAGGTCTCCTGGCTTGGGGCTCCGCGCCGCGCCTTCCCGGAGAGCGGTGGCTCCCAGTGGCTCCATGCGACACATCGGCACCCGTTCACAGTGGCGGGACCGCGCCGGCTTCTCACCGGACTTCCCTCGACCACCGGCCGAATGAACGACTGCATCCTACTGCCACGCATGGGCAAACGCGACGGCCACCGCTACAATCGCGCGTCGGCGCGCCGCCATCGTCTAGGGGACTAGGACGCCGCCCTCTCACGGCGGAAACCGGGGTTCGAATCCCCGTGGCGGTATCCACCGCATCCCTTTGCGGGTTTCCGGACGGTGTAGCGGGAACGATTCACTCGGACTCCTCGGTGAGCATTTCCGCGAGGGTCTGGGCGAGCTGGTCGAGGTTCCAGTCCAGGTACACGTCGGCGGTCGTCAGCATCGACCGGTGACCGAGTAGCTTCTGGACCGCCTTCAGGTTCCCAGTGGAGTCGAGGACGCGCTGTCCGGCGGTGTACCGGGCCTTGTGCATCTTCTCGCCCTTCGTGGTGCCCTCCGAGACGACGCCAGCGTTCGCGAGGCAGCGATACCACCAGTCGTGCAGCGCGTGGTTGGAGATCTGCGTCTCAGGAAGGAGCCTCGAGCCGTGGCGGTTCCCGCGGCGCCCGGGCATCAGGTAGTGGCCCCCCTCCGCCCCGGTGTCCAAGATCAGCCGCTCAAGGTCGTGCCAGAACGCCGGGTCCGGCAGCGGGAGCGTCCGGACGGTGCCGCCCTTGGCGAACACGGTGACCGTCTTCCGGACGTGGTCGAAGTGCTTGAACTGCACCGCCCGGACCGACCCCTTCCGCAGCCCGTATGTCAGCAGCAGCCGGAGCACGATCCGGTCGCGCAGGTCGTCCTGGCTGGCGACGATGGCGCGGAACTGGTCGCCGGTGAACGTCTCGCGGTGCGGGTCACGCGCCTTCGCCCGCTCGATCGCCAACGTTGGGTCGCCGCGGAGGGCGCCGAGGACGGTCTGGTACTTGAAGAAGTCCTTGACGACCGACAGGCAAGAGTTGTAGGTCCGCGGTTCCTTGTCGCCCCAGTGGGCGTCCATGAACTCCTCGATTCGCTGGGTACCGACCGGCGGTTCGAAGTCGCTGATCTCCAGGTCGGGGAAGTAGCGGGCGAGCTTGTCCAGCACCGCCTCGTACTTGCGGTAGGACCCCTTCGTGAGCCGCTTCCGCTTCATGCGGAGATAGGCGGCAGCCTCCATGCCGAGCGGGAACAGCTGGTAGCTCTTGTCGCGCACGGCCTCGCGCATAATCCGCGCTGCCTCGGCGACGGTCAAGGCGTCGACCTGGGGCGCGGCGTTCACGCCATCCTCCGGTTCGCCGGGTGGCGAGTCTCGAGGTGCCGGTAGACCGCGAACGGGGTCTTGAGCCGCCGGCCGCACTTGGCGCAGAAGTAGGCCGAGTGCGCGTGCGCCTCTGAGCGCCGCCAGACGCGGGGGCAGTCCATCCCTCGCGGGACAGCCTCGACGACCGTCTCCGCGCCTCCCGGGGGCCGAATAGGTCCGTTCTGGTGGGGGGTGGTCGCGGTCACGACGAGCCCCAGTCGTGGTCCAGCCGCTCCTCAGCCGCCGCGATGAATGGGTCCGACCAGACACTCCCGCTCATCGGCTCCCCGGACGGCAGATACGGCGCCCCCCAATGGTCGAGCCGAGCCGTGTGCACAGGCACGGAGTCCGTCCGGCAGCAGTTGCAAACCGGCCGGCAACCAGGCGATCAACCTTTATACGCGCCTGGCTGCGGATGACAACCTCGTCGCGCTCGCAAGGGTGATCGCGAACACCGCCGGTTCGGCGAACGTGATGCCCGACGCGATCGTTATGCACCCGACGAACTGGTTGACCACGCGCCTGCTGAGGGCAGGCACGGCGGGCGACTACTTCGGTGGGCCCCCGATGTCGAGCGGCAACGGCCTGTTCGGCCAGAGCGTCTGGAACCTGCCGGTGGTGCTGTCCACCCAGGTCGGCGCAGGCACCGCGCTCGTCGGGAACTTCGCGACGGCCGGCCACATCTGGCGGCGAGGGGGGCCGAGCGTTGAGGCTTCCAACTCGCACAGCGACTTCTTTGCGAGGGATCTCACGGCGCTGAGATGCGAGTCGAGGCTAGCCCTCGGGGTGTATCGCCCGTCCGCCTACACGGCCGTCGCAGGTCTGCAGTAGGAGACGTGACCGAAGGCTTCGGTGCCGTGTCTCTAGCCATTCGCGGCACCGAGGGCTCCCTCATCGCTGAGGAGCCAGCACGCGGAAGGGGCGGCGGCCTAACCACCCGTCGCCCCAACCGTGCCCACCGAAAGGAGCAGCCGCTTGGAGTTCACCGAACAGCAGCAAGAAATCCTCACCAACGCCTGGCTACTCACACCCAAAGGACAGGTGCTCGAGCCGTGGGCTTACCCCGACGCTCACGAGCTCGCCGAGCAGGGCTGGCTTGAACGACGGTTCGAACCCGACGGCGAGATGTCCTGGTGGTGGACCCCACAAGCCGAAACAGCCCTCGACATGAACGCGCTATGCCGCGACGACCCGGCAGACCTCAACTGATGGTCGAGCTACTCCCGCAGCCCCACGGCTTCGAGGGCTTTGGCTGGGTCTCGATACGAGACGAAATGGATGACCTTCGTGTTCCGGAAGGTCCAGAGGTAGGCGTAGCGCAAGCCCTCTTCGATGCCGCTCTGCCGCCCGGTTGCTCGAAAGCGATGAATCGAGACGAGGCGGTCGCCGGTCCCGACTATCTGCTCCAGATCGATTCTGAATTGCCCGTAGGGCTCCAGCCACGTTCGCGTTGCTCGAACGACGCCTTCGTAGCCGCGATACGTCTCGCCCGCGTGGTCAGGCAGGATGTTGTCTTCGAAGACCACGTCCGGGTCGAAAAGCGAAAGGTCCGCCACACCGCCGCTGCCCCACCTCTCGCAAGCCGCTCGGAGCCTTTCCACGTTCTCCTGCGACATCGCCCACCCAGTATCCCGCGGATAGGGGGAGGGTCATCAGTCAGGAAGCGCGGCCACGGATACCGCCGTGTGAGGCGCGACAAGGAAGGCGCTCGCGCTCAAAAAGGGGGTTGTGGTGGCTGAGTGTCTCCGGTGCCGCAACGAGTTCGCGCCGCGGAAGGCCGGGCCATGTGTTTTGTAGCCGCGAGTGCAGGCACCGCGGTCCGCGGAAGGTGGGCGACACGGTCGCGCCGTCCGAGGGGGAGCTGGCTCGGCTGTTTGACCCCAAGCGCGACCCGGAGGGGCTGGTGGGGCGGGATGAGTGGCATCCGGCCGGCCAGGGGTCGCCGTGGGTTGAGCTTGACGCTTGCGAGTCTGTTTTCACCCGTCGCAGTTGGTTTCAGGGGCTGGTTAGGGAGGACAGGTTGTGACGGGGGTTTCCAGGTCGGCGTGACGGATGGCGTGACCGGCGTGACTGACCGCCGCCCCGATCTACGCCGAGGCTCGAGGTATCAGTCTCTCGCCGCTACCGCTTCTCGTCCAAGGGAGCAGCCCGGCCCGTCGACGGACTCGGTGTTGCTGTCACGCGAAAGCAGCAGCGCGGTCCGCTCGCGCTTGCGCTCTCGCAAGCTCGTCCAGAGCACTAGAGCGGCTGGAGTTGTATCAGCGTGAATGCGCGATCGGCGCTGGGGTTGACTTCGGTCTGCCATCCGACGACACGCCGTCCCGTCGCCTGCTCGATTGTCGCGCGGCACTCGTTGGCCACGCGCCCGGTGAGCACTTGTCGCGCTTCACTGACCAGTTGCTCGTGTCCGTCTTGGACAAGCGTTCTCTCGAGTGTCGTGAGCATGTCCTGAACGATGACCGCTACGTGGTCGTGCGTGCTGTACGCCTTCACCTTCGTCGGACCTTTTCCAGAGCTCCGCTTCAGCGCCCCTGTTATGGCGTTGCAGATCGCCATTGCAGCCGGGCCGTCGGTGGTGTTCCGCTCCTGGTCCGGAGAAACGAGGTTCGTCTCTGTCTTGCGGCCTCCACTAGGGACGCCGCCCTCCGGCTTTGTTGTGCTCACGGGAAGTCGGGTGACGAGCGCCATACGGACTCCTTCCTATGTGGCTCGGCGCGGGCAAGGGGACCGGACGGCTCCCGAGCGACGCGATGTCCTACACCGCCGGTACAATAGCCCGCAATAGCTATTGCCGCAATAGCAGTTGCTGCAATTCCCGTTGCGGCAATAGGCGTTGCCGCAATCCCAGTTGCCTTTTGGGGCCTCTTCTCAATCGCTGCGACCGAACGGAGCCAATGGCCGAAGACGAATTCCTTACTGCTCTAACCACGCTTGAGGACGTCCTCGCCGACAACGGCAAGCGTGCAAGCCTGATCAAGAAGCGGATCGCCCAGCTCCGCCGCTTGCGCTCAAAAGGTGCGTCGTATACCGAGCTCGTCTCCGGCGATAACAGTCCGCTCATCGTCCAGCTGCTCACCGAGAGCTCAAAGGCCCTGGACACCAGCGGCGCGAACGTGCGCCGAGCGGAGGCGCAGGCGCTACACGCCGAGGGCATGACGATGGAACAGATCGCGGACCGCTTCGGTGTCACACGGCAACGCGTCTCGACGCTCCTACGCAAGGCCCGGGAATGACCCAGCCGGCGCTCGCGAACCGCCGCTTCCCATTCACAGGAGCACCGGTGGACCCGCTGCTGCTTTGCGCGAAGAGCGACAGCCGTGTCGGTGACGGGCTCCGCTCTCGCTCTCCATGCGAAGCAGCAGTCCGACCAGCTCTGTGTTCTTGATAGCCCCTGGACCTGTTCGAACTAGGCTCTGCCGATGGCGAGCGCCGAGCTGAGCCGCCGCGTCGGAAGGGTCGTCGCTTACCCGCCGCTGTCGGAGATGAGCGCCGAGCAGCGCCGCGAGTTCCACGAGGCGCTACTTGAGGGCGGACACCTTTGAGGACCTGGCGGGCAAGTGGCAGGCGGCGATCCGCGCTCAAGCCCGGCCACTAGCAAGCCGCCCGAAAGACACCGCGCCAGGACGGCCGATGCCGTCCGCGGCTTTCCCGAGAATGCAGGTGGATGGCTACACGAAGTAAGCGGCCGCCCAAGGCCTACAACTGGTACGAGCGGATTGCCTGGCGGGTGGGTCGTGCCGCCGCCGAGGGCTTTATGAGGACGATCCAGAAGTACCTTTGACCGGTGGATAGCCCTCCTCCCAGATCGGGGCGGCGAGGGCGCCTGCCGCTGGAGACCAGGCGGAGGCTGTGAGGGAGAGTCGCCTCCGCCTGGCCGTGTTCCAGCGTCCGGACGCTTAGCGGTCCCGGTCTCGCCCGTTGGGGCTGTTGGGCTCATCCCAATACGGGTCTGAGCTTCCCGACTTGGCAAGTCCGCGAGAGATGAAGTAAGCGGCGCCGAGAATCGCGACGTACAGCCATGCCTGGCGGGCGATGAACTCGTCGGTTCCGTTGTCGCCGCCGTTGATCACGGCTGCGCTGACCAGAATCGCCACAATCAAGCCAATCATGGCCCAGAACTCGGTGGTCTTGAACGCCGCCTTGGTCTCGGTCGCAAGTCGGCGGGCGTGACGCGCGACGCCGACCGTGCGGTTTCCAGTGCGGTCTTCGCCGTTGCGGGTGGTGGCTCCCGAAGTAGCCATGTGCACTCCTTGGTAGTGGGTCTAGGTTTCCGAGTAGCTGGCCCGAGCGCACGTTCGGCACGCTCGTATCCAGTGGTCGGCCATCCCGGTCCACAGCTGTGCGGTAACCGCCCCAGTGAGTCCCGTCGGGCGCTATTGCCCGGCGGGAATCGGCTGAAACAGCAGTGTTTCTGAGACGCGACGCGACGCGGGTCATGCTCGATTGGCGCCCGTGTCGGATCTGGATGGGTACTTGAAGCGGACAGCTTCGAGGAAGTGGCAAGCGGCGATCCTGAAGACAGAGCAGAACCGGCCGAACCTGCGGTTCGTCACCAGCGACTGAGTGCTACCCGGCGTCTAACTGCATCCGCGAGCCGGGACAGCAGCCCCTGCCACGCCGAATGTTGGCTCGGTTGATCAGGAACGCAGGACCGAAGGCGAGCGCGAACCCACCAAGCAGCGGCCACCAGAACAGCGGGTCGCCCAGCTCGGCGTGAATTGCGCCGGGGACTGCTAGCACGAAGGCGTTGTCGATGGCCTCCATGATCGCGATCGACACCGTGTCGGCGGCGGCCGCGATCGCGACCACAGCAGCCACCGCCAGGCTCGAACGCACGAGCGGGATCGAGGTCAGCGTGTACCCGCACACGAACGCAAGCCCGATCGCTAGTGCGACCGTCGCGAGGTTGCTGAACCCGAGGGCGGTGCCGAGCGCCATCCCCGTGATCTCACCGGCAGCGCATCCGACCAGGCAGTTCAGCGTCGCGGTGACAGCCAAGCGGTTAAGTGACGGGTCGGCTGGGACGGAATGGGCCGCTAGGCCTGACACCCCTTCATGATACGAACGGGCGGGTCCGATCCCGAGGAGCGCCGAACAGGGCGCTGCGAGTTTCGGCGGCGCTTCTCGAGGCGGAGGACTTTGAGGATCTGCCTGGGAAGTGGCAGGCGGCGATCCTCAAGGCAGAGCAGAGCCGCCCGAAGCTGCGCGTCGTCAGCGGCGACTAGCGCGTGGCGGTGTAGTCAAGCCTTTTTCGTGTCACACTTTCTGAGGTGGGGCGGGCGCTGCACCCGTCCGTCTCTTTTTTTCAGCGTCGGCCGGTCCTGGGGAGGGCCGCCGCGTCCTCGGTATGCTTCCGACAAGCTGATTGGAAGAGTCAGCCGCCGTTCGAACATTGAGTGTTGCGGGAAGGGGGTCCGTGAAAGCGGGCCCTCTTCTGCGTTCTGGACAGAGTGTGGTCAAGTCCGGACTTGCTCCGGGCTCCGCGGGCCGTATACTCCCGGGTGAAGCCACCCGAACACTCTTCAATGTTTGGATCGGAGTATCGGCGTGGCTTCTTCACCACCTCGCGACGTATCTCGCGCAATATCTGAACTACGTGGTTACCGCGGCAAACGCGGGAGCTTCCTCCAGCGGTCGGCGCTGCACTGTTGGCTAGCACAGCCGTCGCCGTCCCGTGAGGGGGCGGTGGGCTGATGGACTTCATCCGGTGCGCCGACTGTGGGCGGGCGCTGTCTGCCCACTGGGTGCGCCGCCACCAGGCCCGCATGCGCGGCCGGCACGGTTGAACAGTCCGATCAGTTCGTTACCGCCGTTGCCGCGGAGCAGCTGCCGTTCCTCCTCGATCGAGACGAACAGGCTCAGCCTGCCGTTGAGGTACGCCTGGATCGACGGTGCGTCCTCCAGCATCTCGTCCGAGATCGGGAGCAGCGTCGCAGCCTTCTTGACAGGTTCCACTATCTCGCTGTAGGCGAGCGTCGACTCCGGCTTCAAGCCCGCCTCGGCGACGCCTGCCGCACCTGACGTGGCTGTTCCTTCGACCACGTAGCGGATCTGGCTGCCGGTCGTCTGTGAGGTGCCGAACAGGTCCCTCACACCCAGCGGTTCGAACAGCTTCGACACGATCCCCGCGTCATACTGCGGCGGCACGAGGCCGCCACCGGGTCCGCCGGAGCCCGTCTCGAGGAGCGTGCCCTTCATCAGTAGCGGCACCTCGACCGGGCCGCTGGACCAGTTCTGTGGCCGCTGGTCGGCCCGCTGGATCTGCTTGTAACCCGAGCTCGCGATGAACACGTCGCCCGGTCCGCCACCGTTGGCGAACGAGGCGTTCGGGTCCATCATCGCCGTGAGGTCTTCGCCCCCCACGAGCCCTGGCGCGAGCGCCTTCAGCTTCTGCTCGAGCTCGTGCTGCGACTCCGCCTGGTCGATCAGGCGCTTCACGCGTTCTTGCTCGGCGGCCGTCAGGTCGCGGCCGTCGGCGGCAGCCCAAATCTGCTGGTACTCAGCGACCAGCTGCTGTGATGTCTTCGGCATATCAGCCCTTTCCCTTGGTCCTTCACAGTGGGTGGCTGTTGGGTGGCTGTATGCCGACGCTCTGAGGTGAGGTGATGCCTTTTGGGGCGGGCCCCGGAAGCGACATTCCCCTTGGGAATAGCCGTTGCGGGTCCTGTCCGAAGAAGGATGACCGTCAGCTTTTCGACGGTCGGCGTATGTACGGCATAAGTCTAACGATCCAGCGGACCGATAAACAAACCTCTATGCGCCCCTTGGACCATCTGGCCGGTCTGGGTTCTGGCTGTCGCGAGTTGAACGAATCGCGACTCGCGTAGCCAGGCGCGGAAGCGCCACCGACGCCCCCGCGCCCGGGCGGCGTCGCGTCCTAGTCCTTCTTGCTTGGTTCGGCGCGACGCAGTGCACCCGCCGCAGGGGTGTAGATGCTCTCGTGCCCGTCGTCCCAGCGAATGCGATAGCGAGGGAAAGGTGCCTCCCGCACCACCTCCTCGATGACGCCTTTGCGAGGCCTCTGCTCGGTCGACTCCGACTCGACCTCGACGCGATTCCCGACCTTCAGCTCCATGGCTTCACCTCCGGCTCGCTTCATACCGGGTGATACCACCAACCGACGCTTACCGCACAGCCGCGGCCGGGACCCGCGAGAAGGACTCCCACGGGAACGATCCGCAGCGTTCCTGGGTAACGAGGCTTACTGGCCCAGTTCCCCAGGAAGCGCCGTCCCGCTCGGGCGGCGTTTCCTTTCCGCCCTAGATGCGGCGTCTTCCACCGAGGCAGGCTTGACGGCCAAGCGCACCGCGCCTACGTTCGCTTAGCGAAGTGACTCCCCGTCTGGCCCCGTGGGGGAGGTCACCTGGGTTGAGTCCTTCCCCGGCTGGGGAGCGCCGTCCTTTCAGGGCCGTAGGGACGGCGTTTCCTGGGCCGGACGCATCCGCGAGAAGGACTCACAACGAGAACGCCCCCCGGCAACGTTCCGGGCTGGTACGCCGGACGTGCGTTTCGCCGGTCAGTCACGGGGAATGAGCGGGTTCGGATAGAGATCGCTACGGCGAGACTCGCGTTCCCCCTCTTCTCCCAACCACCTCGGGCTGCCTTGACGGGTTCCCCGGCCCGAGGTGGTTAGAGGGTTCCGGCCCCGGACCCCGTCCCTGACAGCTCCAGGGAGCGGTTCCGCTAGCCGGGGATGTCTCGCGGGTCGTTCCCGTGGGAGTCCTTCTCACGGATCTGACCGTCCTGGCCATGAATGACTAGCTCGCCGTTCTCCTGCTCCGCGAGCCGCCGGCCCCACTGTATTGCCTCGTCCTGCGTCCCGAACGGATCGCCCTCGCGCCCATCCACTTCGAGCGCCCAACCGTCTCCACTCGGTACTACGTGAACATCACTCATGCGGCAACGCCTACCCAGCGCCGCTTCCCTTATTCCGGCTTGACTGGCTCAGGGGTACGGGTAGCGGGGCCGTTCGGTGTACAGCACGGTGGCGTCCTTGCAGCTCGGGCTGACGCGGTCGGAGCGGTCCACAAAGAGAGCGTCGCCGGGGTCGGGGTGTGGGTCACAGTGGACGTGATCGACGCCGCCGCCGCGGACACGCACCACGTCGCTGCGATCGTCGGCTTCGAGATAGAGGACGTCTTGGCCGGGGCCGCCGACGAGCATGTCGGCCGTTGCCGGGCGGTCGAATTCTTGGAGGTAATCCGAACTCGGTCCGCCGTAGAGCCGTCCGGGGGAATATAGGTCGTCGTGACCCGGGCCGCCGTGCACCACCGGATCGGTCATGGCAGTGCTGCCCGAAACCCTGTCGTGGCCGGGGCCGCCGTAAACGCGGTGCCCGCGAAGGAGGTCCGGACCCAGGCCGCCGTAGACGCGGTCGGCCTCGAAGACCGCATCCTCGCCGGCACCTGCGTAGACCACGCCGCGCAGAGTGCCGAAGAATTGAGCCGAGGTTCCCCCGACGTTGAACCGATAGCGCGGCTCGTTCTGCCTGGGGACCAGCGGGCAATGGACGACGTGAGTCGGATCCGAAACGGACCTGTGGCAGCCCGAGCCTAAATGGAAGGTCATCGTGCGGTCAGCTCGGATCTGCAGGTACCGCGGCTCGGCAGACGCCTTTAGCCGGACCACCACATGAGAATCCTCACGCTGCTGCCCTCGGTAGCGAAGCACCTCCCCGTCGAAGGTGATCGAGACAGCCGCAACTGACGTCGCGCCGGTAAGAGCCAAGGCGAACACCCCGACAACAGCTGCGAGGAAGCGGCCAGGCATGGCAGGACGATGCCTCACGGATATGGGTAGCGCGGCCGTTCCGTGTACAGCACGATGGCCTTCTTACACGCTCGGCTTAAGCGGTCGGAGCGATCGACGAACAGCACGTCATCCTCGCCGACACTGCAGGTCACGCGGTCCGCCCCGCCACCGCGCAGGCGCACAACGTCGCGGCGTCCGTCGCCATAGAGCCGGACAACGTCGTGACCGGGGCCGCCGACCAACATGTCTGCCGACTGGGGGCCGATGGGGTCGGAGAGCTGGTCATCGCCGGGGCCGCCATACAGCCAGCCTGGGGCGCGGAGCTTGTCATTGCCTGTCCCGCCGAAGAGGACGTTCGTGTCACCGGCCCCCCATTCACCATCGAGGTTGTCGCGGCCTGGGCCGCCGTAGAGCCGCCGCCCGTCGATGTAGTCGTTGCCCTCGCCGCCGTAGATGCGGTCCGCCCCCACGAAGTCATCGCCCTTGCCGCCGTAGACCACACCGCGCATCAGGTGAGAGACGCTGGCCGATTCGTGGGTGGCGTCACCGAGGCTCAGCCGATAGCGAAGCTGCTCCGCCGAGACATCGCCCACCGGGCAACGCAACTCAACGTGACCGGGGGGGCTACCCGGCCCGAGAGGGCGTTGCTGGCAGCCACGAACGAAATCGACCGGCGTGGGCACCCCGACCCGCAGGTACCTGGGCGAGTGCAGTGGCTCCGGCTGCACGAACACTCCCCTGGTCTCCCCCGGCATCCCAACTTCCCCAGGTTGCTCTCGGTAGCGCAGCACACGTCCATCGAAGGTGAGCGAAGCGGCCGCAGCAGACCCCGCGCCGACCAGGGCCAGCGCGAGTACCGCGACGACAGTTGCAAGGAAGCGTCCGGGCACAGATGACAGTCCCTCGCAAACAGTCTCCCACGCTGCGAGACACCAGGGGGGTGAAGAATGCCCCCGACTCGGCTTCTCCTAGCGACCGGCTTAACGTGCGAGCGCCCTCACTGGGCGAGCGAGCGAACAAGTGCCGGGGCGGGCGGTGGGGGGCTTCGGGCGTCGTCACCGGGGGATGATTCCCGAACCGCCGGCTTCCTTCATGCCCTTCATGACGTGCTCGAACGTGTTGGCCGTCACGCGGGCCACGATCCACAACTGGGTCAAGCGGTAGGTGCCTTTGTCCTAACCCCCATGCGGGACAAGAAGGGAAACGGCTGGCTCGAGGCGTACTGCCCCCACTGAGGGGAACAGCACACCGAGAGAACATGCGGTCCAAGTGAGGAATCCGTTTGGTCTCGGCCCGGGTCTCAAACGCGCCCAGGTGCAGCTTTACCGCGCCGGCCATCGCTGGCCGTTCGACCCGTCTGCCCTGCCCGAAGGCACTGCGACGGTCATAAAGGTCTGGGACTGAACTCCCTCTGGCTCATCGGCGCCAGTTGCACAGTGGGGCACGACTCTTGGGGGGCGCGACGGGCCGCCTGGGGAGTCCACTGGCTTCTCCCGCCGCTATGGAGCGGGCGGGCTAGCCAGGGGCGACCCCGGTTCTAGCGGGACCCCTACCGGGGTTCGAATCCCCGTGGCGGTACTCTGCGGACCCGCTCTATGAGCGGGTTTCGTCGTTTTCGGAGGCCACGTCTCATGGGCGGCCGCAGCCGATCGCTACCGTGCGAATCTCGCCGTATCCCCCCAACGGAGGTGACCGCAATGGCCGGCTTCAGCAGCCTCGCCAACAAGGCGAAGGAGATGTTCCACAAGCGCGGCGGCACGGAGGCCGCGAAGGGAGACCTTCAGGAATTGAAGGACATCCACGCGGGCGGAGGCTCGATGTCGGACAAGGCAAAGTCCGCCGTCGATGCCCTCAAGGATCCGGGTGTCAAGGGCCCGGACCGCTCCGCCTCGCCCAAAGAGACGGACGCTCCCGACCGCAGCCCGGGACCCGAGCGCCGATAGACCCGGCGCTCGCCGAGGCGCCGCTCCGCCGGCTGGCCGGCTTCTGGCGCAGCTACTGGCCCGACATCGATCTCGACGCGCTCGCGCGGGATGTCGAGAGCCGGCTGGCACAGGCCGCCGGCGCGTGGGAGCTGAGCGATGTCCGCCCGCTGGCGGGCGGGAACGTCGCGCTCGTGTGCGCGGCCATCCGGGACGGCAGGCCGGTCGTCCTCAAGCTGACCCCGCGCGGCCATCCCGATGATGAGCTGCTCGCCTCCGAGGCGGTCACGCTCGACTTCTGGCGCCCCACCGGTGCCGCGATCGAGCTGCTCGGCAGGCGCGACGACGGCTTCACGCTGCTGCTCGAGCGGGCGCACCCAGGCGAGCCGCTGCTGCACTCGGGGCTGAGCTGGGAGCAGATGCTCACCGAGCTCGGCCGGCTCGCGCGCAGGCTGCACGGGGCCGGCACGCCACCGGCGGCGATCCTGCCCATGAGCGCCTACACCGCAGGCTGGACCGGCGCCGGCCAGCTCGGCGAGCTGCTCCTCCCCTCTCCCGACGACGTGCTCGTCCATCTCGACCTCCACCCCGGCAACGCGCTCCGGGCGAACGGCGGCTGGAAGGTGATCGACCCACACGGCGCCCGGGCCGACCGCCACGCCGAGATCTGGGCGCTGATCTGCCCGGAGGCGCCGGCCCTGCCGGACGACCCTGTGGATGCGAAACGCAGCGCCCGCCACCGGCTCGAGCTGTACTCGGAAGCCGCGGGGCTCGACGCGGACCGGGCGGCCGCCTGGACACGCGTGCGCGCGAGCGCCGAGGCGGTGTCCCCCGACGTCGATGGCGACCCCGGCTGGGCGGAGCGCCTGCGCCGGACCGCGAGGGCGCTCAGTCCGGATTGACACCAAATGGTGGACCTGGGAGGGTCGCCGGGGGGCTCGCGCTCACCACGGGTCAGGGCAAACGCGACGACTGGAGACGCCATGGATTCACATGCGTCCGAGAGTTACTTCGTCATCGGCGAGGGACTGCTCACAGAGAGCGCCGGAGGGCGTGACGACAGCGACGGGGCGGCGCGCATAGCGAGCGCGAGCGCCAGCGCCACCGCCGCCGACGCGACCCCCGCGTTCCGCTTCTCGCGCATGGGGCCGTCCGGCACGGGCCGCCAGCCCGGCGAGGGGATCCGCAAGAAGGCGGCCAACGAGATGGCGGCGGGTGGCGGGGGCGCGACGGGAATCCCGGCCGGCTTCACCTACCTCGGCCAGTTCATCGATCACGACCTGACCTTCGACAAGACGACGGTCATGCTCGGGGAGAACGTCTCCCCCGCCCAGCTCCTCCAGGCCCGCTCGCCGAGCCTCGACCTCGACTCGCTCTACGGGGCCGGCCCGAGCGACCCGGAGTCGGCGAAGTTCTACAAGGACGACCGCCACCTGAAGATGGGCGAGACGCTCGCCGAGGCGGGCATTCCAAAGAAGGTCGGCTTCGACCTGCCGCGCGGTGACGGCAACACCGCCGCGAAGAAGCGCAAGGCGATCATCCCCGACCCACGGAACGACGAGAACCTCGCGGTGGCGCAGACGCACCTGGCGATGATCCGCTTCCACAATCGGGTCGTCGACACGCTTCCGTCGTCCGTGCCACCGGCACAGCGCTTCGCGAAGGCGCGCGAGATCGTGACGAAGCACTACCAGTGGATGATTCGCACCGACTACCTGACGCGGATCTGCCAGCCCACGGTGGTGCAGAACGTCTTCAACCAGGGACGCAAGGCGTTCGAGGTCGGCGTCCCTGCGACCGACGTCCCGACGATGCCGATCGAGTTCTCGGTCGCCGCCTTCCGGCTCGGCCACTCGATGATTCGGCGCGAGTACAACTGGAACGCGATCTTCGACTTCGGCGGAGGCTCGCTCGACCTCCTGTTCACCTTCTCGGCCGGCAGCCGCGACCTCGGCGGTGGCCCGCGCCTGCCGAGCAGCTGGATCGCAGACTGGCGCCGGATGTACGACTTCAAGGAGGCGAACAAGCCCGGTCTCGCTGTGCCCCCGGAGCAGTTCAACCGGGCAATGCGGATCGACACGACGCTCGTCAACCCGCTGCGCACGCTGCCCACCGCCTCCTTCGGCGGTCCGAACGTGCCCCAGAACGACCCGCGCCGCAACCTCGCCTTCCGCAATCTCACCCGCGCGAGGATGGTCAAGCTGGCAACCGGCCAGCAGATGGCGACCTTCCTCAAGAACAAGGGAGTGACGCTCACGAAGCTGCCCAAGGCGCAGCTTCGGGATGGCAGGAACGGCGCGGACCTCAGCCTGCTGACACAGTCGCAGCGCGAGGCGTTCCTGAAGGACACCCCGCTCTGGTTCTACATCCTGCGCGAGGCCGAGTTCAACGGCGGGCGCTTGAAGGGAGTCGGCGCGCGCATCGTCGCCGAGACCTTGCACCGTGCGATGGAGGGAAGCGGGCACTCGATCGTCCGCGACACCACCTTCAAGCCCTCGCTCGGGCCGAACAACAACACCTTCCGGATGGTCGACCTGATGCTGTTCGCCTTCGAGGGGAAGAAGAATCTGCTCGCGCCGCTCGGCTAGGGCAGTCCGCTGCGGATCCCCTCGAGTGCGGCCTCGCGCTCGTTGTAGATGGTGATGTAGCTCACGAGGCCGTCCCGGACGATCAGCACGCCGTACGTCTCCTGCGCAACCGGGATGCCGGTCGCGGCGCCGCGGCCGCTCAGGCGGACCGCGGCCAGGATCGTGCCGGGCGCCACCTCCCCGAGATCGATGAGCCCGAAGTGAACGTCGTCGAGGATGCCCTCGAAGCCGTCGAAGTAGCGGCGCGCTCCCTCGTGCCCCTCATAGGTGTCCGGCTCGGCGGACGCCTCGGGAGGGACGACGAAGCGGGCATCGGTGGTGATCAGTTCGAGAGCGGAGTCGACGTCGCCGGAGTTGATGCGCTCGAAGAGCTGACGCACGACCGTCTCCGGGGAACCGCTCATCCGTGGCGACCCTAGCGGCGGCGCGGTTCGGTAACGAGAGCTTCACCGGGCTTTCACGGGGGTGTTACAGACGAGCACGGCCCGGAGCGCACACTCCAGGCATGGAGCTCACCGGGAGGCTGCTCTTCGTGGGAGTAGTCACCTGTTATCTCCTCGGCCACATCTTCACCGGGGAGGCCACGCCGGTCGAGACCGTCGTGTACGGCGTAACGGCCGCCTTCGGGCTCGAGTTTCTCGTCGCCTCCTGGGGCGACGTGTGGCGCCGCGCCTGAGTGCCGATTCGAACCGAGTTAGGGCACCCGAACAGCGGGCTTCCACCTGGCCGCGACGTGCGCTAAATTCGGGCCATGGAAGCGCGGCGATCGGAAGCACTCAAGGCCTCGCCCCGGATGTTCGACTCGGACATCCTCGACCGTCTCTCACGCGTTCATCCGATGGTCCCGCCGCTCATCTTCGGGCCCGCGATCATCGCCCTGTTCGTGATCGGCGCCCGCGGCGAGCCGACCACGCTGCAGGTGGTCGGGCTGGTCGTCGCGGGCTACCTCTTCTGGACGCTCACCGAGTACTGGCTCCACCGGCTCATCTTCCACTTCGAGCCAGAGGAGGGCATCGGCGCCCGCTTCCACTGGATCATCCATGGCGTCCATCACGACCACCCGAACGATCCGCTGCGGCTCGTGATGCCGCCGTCGGTGAGCGTGCCGCTCGCGCTCGGCTTCTGGGGGCTGTTCGTGCTCGTCCTCGGAACGCCCTGGGCGCACGTCTTCACCGCCGGCTTTCTTACCGGCTACCTGCTGTACGACATGACCCACTACCACGTGCACCATCACCGGCCTCGGACGCGCCTCGGCAAGCTGATGCGCGAGCTCCACATGCGCCATCACTTCCAGGACGACACGCGCGGCTTCGGCGTCAGTGCGCCTTTCTGGGACTACGTGTTCCGCACGCCGCAGAAGCGGCGCTCGAACGCCTAAGCTCCTCCGCCGCCGCCTCCGCTGGACTCCCATTTGTGCGTGGCGTGCTCTGCTGCCGCGCCCTCATACTGGCGCTTCTCCGCAATCTGCTTGGCGCGCTTCTCTATCTTCACGCGCTTCGCCTCACGCCTACGCTCGAGCCAGCCGGCCTTCGGCTTCCGCTCGTCGGCCATGAGGTCAACTGTACGCCGGTCCGAGCCCCGTGTCACCCGCGCGCCGCCGCCCGGCCGGCTACCACCACGAGCAGCACTACGCGGCCCTACGAGGGCTTGCGAGCGCGCACGATCGCCGAGCTGGCGTGCTCGTGGACGCGGTGAGTCGTGTTGATCTCGACGTCGGTGAGCCCGGTGGCGACCAGCCCCTGTTCGAACTCGTCGCGGGTGAGGGCCCCCGCGACGCAGCCCGTCCACTGCTCCATGTCGCGGCGAGTCACTTCGTCCATGTCGTCGTCGGCGATCACATCCGAGACGGCGAAGCGGCCACCGGGCTTGAGCACGCGGGCCGCCTCGGCAAGAACGGCGGGCTTGTCGGCGGCGAGGTTGATCACGCAGTTCGAGAGCACGACGTCGACCGAGTCGTCCGGAAGCGGAATGTCCTCCAGGTAGCCCTTGAGGAACTCGGCGTTCTCGATCCCGGCGTCGGCCGCGTTGCGGCGCGCAAGGTCCAGCATCTCATCCGTCATGTCGAGCCCGATCGCCCTGCCGCCCGGGCCGACCCGGCGCGCGGAGATGAGGATGTCCGCGCCGGCGCCCGAGCCGAGGTCGAGCACGGTCTCGCCCTCGTGGAGATCCGCGACCGCGGTCGGCACGCCGCAACCGAGCGATGCCTCGACGGCCGCACTCAGGGCGGGGTCGCCGGCGTCGTCGTAGAGCGTTGCGCCGAAGACCTCGTTGCCGTGCTTGTCGGTGGACGCGATGTCCGGCCCGCAGCCGGCGATCGCGGCCGGTGCTCCGCAGCACCCAGACCCGGTGCTTTCTGCCACGGCGGTCGCGGCAGCGGCGTAGCGCTCGCGCACGCGCTCGCGGATGTCTGTGTCGGTCAGCTCAGCCATGCGGACAGCTCCTCCAGGGAGTCCGGGATCACGTAGTAGTAGGCCCACAGGCCGCGGCGCTCGCTCGCGACGAGCCCCGCCTCGCGCAGCACCTTGAGGTGGTGCGACACGGTCGGCTGGGAGAGGTCGAACAACGGCACGAGCTCGCAGACGCAGACCTTGCCGGCGTGCTTGCGCAGCACATCGACGAGCTGGAGCCGGACCGGGTCGGCCAGGGCCTTCGCGATCGCCGCCATGCGCTCGGCGTGCTCCCGCTCGACGTCCGGGTACACGACCGGCTCGCAACACGGCTCGCCTGCGGGCCGCTTCTGCTTTGGCGCCAGCTCCAGATCGACAGCCATCTATCTACATATATCGATTGAAGTGAGGGATGTCAATGCTTAGACTTCGCGGCGCGATCGTACCCAGCGCCGACGCGCGGAACCAAGGGGGCACTCCGGTGAAATACGTCCTGTTCGTCTGCACTCACAACGCCGGCCGCTCACAGATGGCGCAATCGCTGTTCGAGCGCCATGCGCCGGCCGATGTTCGTGCCGAGTCGGCGGGTCAGGAGCCGGCGGACCGTGTCTGGCCGGAGGTCGTGGAGGCGATGGCCGAGATCGGTGTCGACCTGTCCGGCCGCCGCCCCAAGAAGCTCGCTGTCGAGATGCAGCTGCACGCCGACTGGGCGATCACGCTCGCCTGCGGCGCGCAGTGCCCCTACGTACCCACGACCGTCGAGGACTGGGACATTCCCGATCCGGCGGGCAGGCCGATCGAGGAGGTTCGGGCAATCCGCGACGCGGTCGAGGTTCGTGTCAAGGACCTGATCGACCATCGTCTCGACGCCATCCGCGCAGACCGCACCGCCCACCAGATCGGCTGAGCGGCTCCTACCCGACCTCGTTCGCGAGTTCGAAGGGGTCCGATCCGACGGCGAGATCCGCGCCTGCGCGGACGCGATCCTCGCGGACTATCAGGAGGTCCCCGTGCGCTCGTTCGTGATGACGATCGCCCACCGCCGCTCACGCGAGTGCCTCGCCGCCGAGACGTGCGAAGCGCTCGCAACCGGATAGGGCATCCCCGCCGGGTCAGCGCGCTCGCGAGCCCACCTCACGGCGCGCTCTTCGAGCGCCGCGACGTAAAGCGCTCTTGCCCTCGATGTAGGCGAGCCGGTCCTGGGGATGGCGTCCCGCCACCCGGCGCTTCAGCGCCTCGTAGCGTGCCGCCTCATCGTCGTGGGCGCGCAGGAAGTCTCGGAGGGCGAGGTGGCGAAACTCATGCTCGCTTCCGGCCTCGCAGACGTGCGGGTGAAACGTGCGCGGACGCTCCGGCGGCCGGCTCGATTGCAGCGACCGAGAGCAGAAGATCGACGATGGGCTTGGCGGCGAGACCCGGCACAGCGGTCGAGCCCACGTGCTCCAGGCGCACGCGACGCCGCTGAGCGTCTCCTCGATGCGATGAAGCTCCGCCTCGGCGAGAGCCGGCCAGGTGGTTTCGTAGTCGACGATGCGAACAGCCGGGTCGAAGCGGTCATCCAGCGACGGATGGCGCTCCTCCGTGCTCACCCCATCACCGTATCCCTCCCGGAGAACGACGAAGAGCTCCCGGCGGGAGCCCTTCTGCCTGCATGCGGCTGAGAGGAGTCGAACCTCCACGGGCGTTAGCCCACCGCCACCTGAAGACGGCGCGTCTGCCATTCCGCCACAGCCGCTCGGGGGGCCAAGCCTAGCGTCTGGGCCTCAGGGCCCCGCGGATGCATAGAGTCCAAACGAGAAGCTCAGCGACTCAAGGAGTGAGAGACATGCCGTACGAGGTACCGCCCCTTCCCTACGACTACGCGGCTCTCGAGCCTCATATCGATGAGGCGACGATGCGGGTGCATCACGACAAGCATCATCAGGCCTACGTCGACAAGGTCAACGCTGCGCTCGAGGGCACCGAGTGGGCCGACAAGCCGATCGAGGAGGTCGTCGCGAACCTGTCGGAGCTCCCCGAGGACAAGCGCGGTCCGGTGCGCAACAACGGCGGCGGCCACTACAACCACTCGCTGTTCTGGGAGTGGATGTCGCCGGACGGCGGCGGCGAGCCGGACGGCGAGCTGGCATCGGCGATCGAGTCCGCGTTCGGGTCGTTCGATGACTTCAAGTCGAAGATGAAGGACGCGGGCGTCAACCAGTTCGGCTCGGGCTGGTCCTGGCTCGTGCACGACGGCTCGGGCCTCGCGGTGGTGTCGACAGCCAACCAGGACAACCCGATCACGGACGGCAAGACGCCGCTGCTCGGCGTCGACGTCTGGGAGCACGCCTACTACCTGAAGTACCAGAACAAGCGCCCCGACTACATCGACGCGTGGTGGAACACCGTCGACTGGTCGAAGGTCGCTGAGCGCTTCAGCGCCGCCGGCTGACGGGGCGCCACGGCCGATACCGCCGCCCACCGCTGACGGTGGGCGGCGTCAGCCGCGCGCGAACTCGACGACGAGCTCGGCGATCCGCTCCCCTCGGTCGTCCTGGAGGAAGTGGGCCGCTCCCTCGATCCGAACCTGCTCGCCGGCCGAGGCGATCAGTTCCGTGAAGGCCTCGCCCGCGCGCGGGTAGGGAAAGACGGGGTCCTCGTCCGAGAACGCCACGAGCGCCGGCTTGTCCCAGCGCGACAGCTCGTCGGCCACTGCGCGCATCTCGGCAGCGCCCTCATGTTCGTCCACGCCGCGGACCCTATCCTTGAGCGCGGCATGAGCGACTGGGTGGGACACGCGCACGAGGCCCTCGAAGGGGGCGGCTACCGCGTGAGCACGCCGCGCGCGGCGGTGGTCTCGGCGCTCGACGAGCTCGGTTGCAGCGTCACGGCGCAGGAGATCTCGGAGCGCCTGCGCGAGCGCGGCGAGGGCGTTGGCGTGGCGAGCATCTACCGCGCGCTACAGCTGCTCGACGACATGAGGCTCGTGCGCCGCGTCGATGTCGGCGAGCCGGTGGCGCGCTACGAGCCCGTCCACCCCGACGGCGAGCATCATCACCACCTGGTCTGCGATAGCTGCGGGCGGACGAAGGCCTTCGAGGACCCCGAGCTCGAGCGCGTGATCGAGCGGCTCGCTGGCCGCGTCGAGTATTCGGTCGGGGCGCACGACGTGACGCTCAGGGGCACCTGCCCCAGCTGCCGCGACTTGGCCTGACGGCTTGCAGAGTGACTCGGCGCGGCTTGCGCGGCCGGTTCGCCCCGCATACCCTTGCGGGACGATCCGCTCTCCTCTCGTTGGGGCAAGGAAATCTGAGTGACTGGCCTGCTCTATGGACTTGGCCGTGCCTGCGCGCGCTGGCGCTTTGTGGTGCTCGGGCTCTGGCTGGTGCTCGTCGTGGCGCTTGTGATCGTCGCCCAAGGAGCCGGCTCGCAGACCACCAACAACGTGACCCTGCCGGGCACCGGGAGCCAGAGCGCCACTGACCTCCTGAGCGGCCGCTTCCCGAGCCAGGCCTACGGAACGAATCCGCTCGTGGTGGCCACCGACAGCGGCAAGCTGACCGACTCGAAGTACTCGAAGGCCATCAAGCAATCGGTGAGCGCTCTGAAGAAGACGGCGCACGTGACCGCGGCCGTGAGCCCCTTGAGCGACGCCGGGTCGGGCGCGCTCAGCAAGAACAAGCAGATCGGCTACATATCGGTCGCGCTCGACGTCGGCCAGGGCTCGATCACCGAGGACGAGGGCAACGCCGTGCTCGACGCCGCCGATCCGGCGAAGAAGGCGGGCTTGCAAGTGGCGATCGGCGGCTACGTCGGCCAGGAGCTCTCCAAGCCGGACACCGGGGCCAGCGACAAGATCGGGATTGCCGCCGCGATGGTGATCCTGCTGCTTGTGTTCGGCTCCGCCGTGGCGGCGGGGCTCCCGATCCTCACCGCCGTGCTCGGCCTGTTGTGCGGCCTGAGCGTCGTGACGCTCCTCAGCCACATCGCCGACATCCCCACGACCGCGCCCACGCTGGCGACCATGATCGGACTAGCGGTCGGGATCGATTACTCGCTGTTTATCGTCACCAAGCACCGCGCACAGGTCGCCGAGGGCATGGAGGTCCACGAGTCGATTGCGCGTGCGCTCGCGACCGCGGGCGGCGCGGTCCTGTTCGCGGGCGGCACCGTTGCGATCTCGCTGCTGGCGCTCGTGGTCGCCGGGATCCCGCTGGTCACGACCCTGGGCTACACGTCGGCGATCGCGGTGGCCTTCGCCATCCTTGGCGCGCTCACGCTGCTGCCGGCCCTGTTCGCGCTGCTCGGAACGCACGTCTCGGCGCTCAAGTTGCCGTTCCGCAAGGCTCGCGCCGACGAGGTGCAGTCCCCACTGTGGACGAGGCTGGCCACGGGGATCGCCAATCACCGCTGGCCGGTGATCGTCGCTGTGCTGGCGATCCTGCTCGCGCTCTCGATACCCACGCTGTCGATGCACCTGGGCCAGGAGGACGTGGGGGCAGAGCCGACCGACACGACCGCTCGCCAGGCCTACGACCTGATCGGGAAGGGCTTCGGGGAGGGCACCAACGGGCCGTTCCTGATCTCCACCCACCTCAGCAAGCCCGCGAAGCCGAACCAGAAGAACCTCAACACGATCAGTCAGAACGAGAAGCAGCTGCAGCAGCAGCAACAGCAGATCGAGCAGCAGGCGCTGCTCGAGGGCGCGACCCAGCAGCAGGCGCAGCAGGAGGCGAAGCAGCAGACGCAGAAGCAGTCCAACGAGCTCGCCAACAAGAAGAAGAAGGCCGAGCAGCCGGCGACCGACCCGCGCCTCCAGACCCTGCGGAAGGACCTCCAGAAGACCAAGGGCGTCGATTCCGTGACGCAGCCGCTGGTCAACAAGCAGGGAACCGCGGCCGTCTACACGCTCATTGCCACGACCGCGCCGTCCGACATCGCCACCGAAGACCTGGTCTCGCGCCTGAGGGACACCACCATCCCGGAGGCGACCAAGGGCCAGGACATGACGGCCTTCGTGGGTGGCACCACAGCCGCGTATGTGGACCTCGCCGAGAAGATCACCAGCAAGCTCCCGCTGGTCATCCTGGTGGTCGCGGCGCTCAGCTTCCTGGTGCTGCTGGTGGGATTCCGCTCCCTCCTGATCCCCGCTCAGGCAGCCGTGATGAACCTCATCTCGGTCGGAGCGGCCTACGGCGTGCTCACGCTCGTCTTCCAGGAGGGGTTTGCCTCGAGCCTGATCGGACTCGACGGCGCGATACCGGTGGTGAGCTTCGTGCCGTTGATCATGTTCGCGATCCTGTTCGGCCTCTCGACCGACTACCAGGTCTTCCTGCTGACCCAGATCCAGGAGCACTTCCACGAGGGCAAGGGCGCTCGCGCAACCGTGATCGAGGGGCTCGGCTACTCGGGACGCATCATCGGGGCGGCGGCGGCCGTCATGTTCTGTGTGTTCGGCAGCTTCGTCCTGAACGGCGACCCGACGATCAAGCAATTCGGCCTCGGTCTGGCAACGGCTGTCGCAATCGACGCGGTAGTGGTGTGCCTGTTCGTGCCCGCGTTGATCACGGTCGCCGGCAGGAGGACGATCTGGTTGCCCCACTGGCTCGACCGGATCCTGCCGCGCATCAGCATCGAGGGCGCTGGCTACTTCGACGAGAAGCCGCCTCCCAGTGCCGTTCCGACACCCGAGCCGGAACCGGCGCCAGGGGCCTGAACCTCGGGTGAGAGGCAGCGGCCGAAGCCTAGAGCGCCGGCCGGCAGCGGACGGCGCCCCCGCTCATGCCCTCGGCCAGCGCCGCCGTGTTGGCGGACATGGCGTCGACGTACGTCTCGGCGCCGCTGTCCTCGTCGCCGAGCGTGTCGGCCCACAGCGGCTCGCCGACCTCTACCCCGGCCTCGCGGGCGAGCGCCTCCTCGAGCCGCTGGCTGACCCCTGCCTCCGGGAAAACAGCCTCGACGCCCTCGTCGCGCACCTGGTCGACCAGCTCGGCGATGTCGCGCGCGGAGGGCTGCGCCTGCGTCGACAGCGACGGGATGACGGAGCCGATCACCTCGATGCCATAGCGATCGGCGAAGTAGCTCAGTGAGTCGTGGGTGGTGACGAGCTTGCGCTTGTTCTGGGGCAGCTCGTCGAAGCAGGCGGCGATCTCTCGGTCGAGCCGGCGCAGCTTGCGCGTGTAAGCGGCCGCGTTGCGCTCGTAGGTCGCCCTGCCGTCTGGGTCGGCATCGATCAGGGCATCGCGGATCGCGGCGACAGCGAGCACGGCGTTGCGGGGGTCCTGCCACCAGTGCGGGTCGGTCTCGTCGTCGCCCTCGATCGTCTCCACGGAATCGATCAGGTCGACGACCTGCGCGTCGCCGCCCGCGTTGTCGACGAGCTCGTCGAGCCACTCGTCGAGGTCACCGCCCGACTTGAATACGACTCCGGCCTCGGAGATCGAGGCGGCGTCGCTTGGGCGCGGCTCGTAGCCGTGCGGATCGGCGCCCGGCGACAGGAGGCCGCGAACGTCGACGCGCCCAGCTCCGACGCTGCGTGCTAGGTCGGCGACCTCCGTCGTCGTGGCGACGGCGGTGAGCTCGGCGTCCGAGCCCGAGCCGCCCGAGTCGTCGCCGCAGCCGGCGGCGAGGGCAAGGACGAGAACGATCAGAAGTGCGGACAGACTGCGCATCCGCCGCCGGAGTCTAACTGAGAATGATTATCGCTCGCACGGTGTCGGGCGAGCGCTCCCTACGTTCGCAACACGCGCCGCCGCCCGCCACGCAAGACTGCCGCGGCGGTGGATCCCCTAGAACTCACCGCCTTCGTCGCCTGGTGCTTCGCCGTCGCACTAGGGGGCGGCCTCGTCGGGCTCGTGCTCGGCAACATCCGGCTGCCGCTGGTGCTGCTGCTCGCCTCCTCACCCGCCGCCGGCGCCGGGGCGAACATCGGCATCTCCGGCGTCGCCGCGCTCACCGCGGCCACCGTCCACGTCCGCGCCGGCCGGATCAACTGGCGCCTGTTCGCGTGGATGGCGCCGCCCTCGATGGCGGGCGCCGTCGCGGGCGGTTACCTGTCCGGGCTGCTGCCCGGCGACGTGCTCCTCGCGATCATCGGCGCGCTGCTCCTGTACTTCGGCGTCGACCTGCTGCGTCCACGACAGGCGAGGACCGCTCCGCCCGACGGGACGGGGCGCGAGCTCGACATCCGCGCCGCCGTCATCAGCGGGGCCGTCATCGGCGTCCTCGGCGGCCTCGTCGGGCTGATCCTCGGAGCCCTGCGGATGCCCGCGCTCCTGCGCTACGTGGGCGAGACGCCCGCGCGGGCGGTCGGCACGAACCTGACCGTCGGCGTGTGCGTGGGTGCCGCCGGCGTGCTCGGCCACACGCCCGAGGGGGTCGACTGGGACCTGCTCGCGATCGGAGCAGCAGCGTCGGTGCCGGGCGCCCTGCTGGGCGCGACCCTCACCGGGAGGTTGAACGAGCGCCAGCTGCTGCTGGCGATCGGCGCCGTGCTGGTCGTAGCAGGCTCCGCCACCCTCGCGCAGGCTTTCGTGTGACGCGCTGCTTCTCGCGCCACTCGCTCAGCGACATTCCCGCGGGCACGTCGCACTCCAGCTGCGACAGTCCCTGTTCACGTACGCGTTCGCTCACGTCGTCGGCATGCTGCATTCCGGTTCCTCTCGCTTACCCCTTAACGGCCCTTCGTGTGTACCCAATGCCAATGAATCTTCATCCACTGAGATGATGCGTCCGTGATCTTCCGTCAGATCACGCACGAGGACCTGGGTTGCGCGTCCTACTTCGTGGGCGACTACTCGGCGGGGGTCGCCGCGGTCGTCGATCCCCGCTTCGAGATCGAGGAGTACCTCGAGCTCGCCCGCTATCTGGGCGTCGAGATCGGTCACGTGCTCGAGACGCACAACCACGCCGACCACGTCTCGGGGCACGGCCGGCTGGCGGCCGCTACCGGCGCGACGATCCACGTCAACCGGCTCGCGGACGCGCGATACGAGCACGAGTCCTTCGACGACGGCTTCGAGCTCGAGCTCGGCACGCTCGTCGTGCGCGCCATCCACACCCCTGGCCACCGCCCCGAGCACACCGCCTTCGCGCTTATCGACGGTGCGCGCGGCGACGAGCCGTGGGCGGTCCTGACAGGTGACAGCCTCTTCGTCGGCGACGTCGCCCGCCCCGACCTCGCGATCGAGCGCGAGCAGGGCGCGCGCGAGATCTTCCACAGCCTGCACGAGCGGCTGCTCACGCTCGCGCCGGAGACCGAGATCTGGCCTGGCCATCTCGGCGGCTCGCTCTGCGGCGGCCCCGGTATGGACATGAAGGTCTCTTCGACGATCGGCTACGAGCGCCGCCACAACTCTATGCTCGACAGTCTCGGGGAGGGCGAGTTCGTCGAGCGCACGCTCGCGAGCCTCGGCCCGCAGCCGCCCAACTTCCAGTCGGTGGTCGACCTGAATCGCGGCCCGCTCGTGACCGCGGGCGTCGAGCTGCTGCCGCTCACCCCGCGCCAGGTCGACCAGCGCCGCGCTGCCGGCGCGCTGATCGTCGACGTGCGCACCGACATCCAGTTCGACGAGGCTCACATCCCGGCCGCCGTGTCGATCACGATGCTGCGCCAGGGGTTCGGGACGAGGCTGTCCTGGGTGGTCGACCGGGAACAGGAGATCGTGCTCGCTGGGCGTGACGACGAGGACGCGCGCGTGGCCGGACGGCTGGCCACGGCGGTCGGCGTCAGGCGACTGGCCGGGTACCTCGCCGGCGGCATGACCAGCTGGCGCGCCGAGCGGCGCGAGGTCGCTCACGTCGCGCGCTGGACGGTCGAGGAGCTGGCCGAGGCGGATGGCGTCCAGGTGCTCGACGTCCGCGAGCTCTCCGAGTGGCGCGAGGGCCACATCCCGGGTTCGATCCACAGGCCGTACCACGATCTGCACGAGCTGCCGAGCGAGATCGACCCGGAGCGGCCCGTCGCCGCGGTCTGCGCCTCGGGCCAGCGCAGCGCGACCGCCGCCAGCCTCCTGTCCGCACACGGCGCGCGCCAGGTGATCCACGTGGTTGACGGCGGCGTGCCGCTGTGGCGCCGGCTCGGCCACCCCGTCGAGTCGGGGGACTGACGACGGCGACGCCCGAGCAGCGCGCGCTGGCCTTGCACCACCAGTGGCACGCCACGGTCTGCGACGTCCACGAGCCTTGGGCACACGGCACGGTCGTCCGCGCGACGAAGCTCCCCAGGTACTACGACCTGAACGTCGTGCGGGTCGAATCGGATCCGGGGATGGGCGCGCGCGAGCTGATCGCCTTCGCGGACAAGGCGCTCGCCGGGCTCGAGCACCGTCGCATCGACTTCGAGGACGGGGCGCTCGGCGAATCGCTGCGGGCCGCCTTCGAGCAGGAGGGCTGGCTGACCGAGCGGCTCGTCTGGATGCTCCACGAGGCCGCGCCACCGCCGGGCCCCGAGGTGGCTGTCGAGGAGGTGCCCTACGACGACGTCCACGAGCTGCGGGTTGCCTGGCACTTCGAGGACTTTCCCGACCTCGATCCGAGCGCCTACCTCGAGCAGGCACGCTCGATCGCCCCGCGGCTCCGAACCCGCGTGCTCGCCGTGCGGGAAGGCGGCAGACCGGTCGCGTACGCCCAGCTCAACCGGATGGGCGGCGCCGCCGAGATCGCCCAGGTGTTCGTCCACCCCGAATATCGCGGCGCCGGGCTCGGCACCGCGGTCACGCGCGCGGCGATCGAGGCCGCGGGCGACCCGGACGAGCTGCTGATCGTCGCCGACGACGAGGGCCGCCCGAAGGAGCTATACAGGCGGCTCGGCTTCAGGCCCGCGTGGGTTGCCTTCGAGATGCTGCGGCTCCCGTGAGCTTCACAGGCGCTTCACTCCATCTACATGAGTCGGTGACAAAAGCCCTGCAAAGGGCCCATAAGTTGGCGCTGCGATGGTACGGCCGACCCCCCGCCACCTGCTCCCCGGGGCGGCCGCGTTCGCGGCCGCTCTGCTTGTGGCCCTCCTTGGCTTCAATGCGGGGGCCGAGGAGCCGCCGCCCGCCGACCCACCGGACGACGGGCCCGTCGAGCTGCAGCTCCTCGGCGTCAATGACTTCCACGGCCACCTCGAGCCACCCGAGCCCGGCCTCGGCGGCGCGGCCTGGCTCGGCGCACACCTGAACCAGGCGGCGCGGTCGCACCCCGACCGCACGATCAGGGTCCACGCCGGCGACATGATCGGTGCGTCGCCGCTCATCTCGAGCCACTTCCACGACGAGCCCACGATCGAGGCGACCAACATGATGGACTTCGACGTCGGCGCCGTCGGCAACCACGAGTTCGACGAGGGCGGCGACGAGCTGATGCGCGTGCTGCAGGGCTCGCGCTACCAGTGGCTTGCCGCCAACACGGTCGATGCCGAGACGGGCGCCACCTTCCTGCCGCCCTACAACGTGATCGAGCGTGGCGGCGTGCGTGTCGGGTTCATCGGTGTCACGACAGACGACACGCCGACCTGGCTGCTGCCCGAGTTCAAGCGCGACTACCGCTTCCTCGACATCTCCGACACGGTCAACCGCTGGGTGCCGGAGCTGCGCGCCCGCGGCGTCGAGGCGATCGTGGTGCTCGCCCACTCGGGCGCGTTCCAGAAGGGCCAGTCGGCGGCCGGAGAGATTGCCGACGAGACCGCGCAGATGGATGACGCGGTCGACGTGGTCGTCGCCGGGCACACCCACTCCCAGCTGAACTTCACGGTCGACGGCAAGCTGGTCGTCGAGTCATTCGCCTATGGCACGGGCTACGACCGCGTCAAGATCAGCGTCGACCGCGCGACCGGCGACGTGATTGACAAGTCCGCCGAGCTCGCGACCACGACGCACGCCGGCACGGCGCCCGACCCCGAGCTGGCGAGCTTTGTCGCGGGATACGCGAGCCGCGTGGCCCCGTTCGGCGAGCGCGTGGTCGGCGAGCTCGACGAGGAGCTCGACTCGGACGAGCTCGGCGAGCTGGTGGCAGACGCGCAGCGCGCCTTCGCGGGCGCCGACGTCGCCTTCGTCAACGGCGGCAACACCCGCCAGCCGGGCATGGACGCCGGTGAGGTCACCTACGAGGAGGCCTTCCTCGTGCACGTGTACGAGCACCCGGTCGTGCGCATGACGATGCGCGGGAGCGACGTGCTTGCGGTCTGGCGCTCGCGCGGGCCCGTCGACCTCTACGAGAGCGGGCTCGACGCGGTGCGCCCGGATCGCACCTATACGGTGGCCGCCAACGCTGTGCTCGCCGTCGGCAGGCGCTTCGGGGCGTTCGGGCGTGGCTGGGGGGCGGAGCGGGTCGGGACCGACCTCGAGGCGCTCGTCGCCTGGCTCGGTCGCGAGCAGCGCTAGCCGGAGTCCTCGCGCTCGCCCGTCAGGAACTCCGGGGTCGCTGTCGCGAAGACCCCGGACACGATCGCGGCGAACAGGATCAGGATGCCGACCGTGATGGTGACGGTCGAGTCGAAGAAGAACAGCACCGGCGCCCCGACCAGGAACAGCACGAGCGTGCGGATCACGAGTTCGACCCCTTGTCGAGTTGCCCGCGCAGGGTGAGCCTGAACAGCCAGGTGAGCGACGGGACGAGGATGAACAGGCCGATGACGACGACGACCAGCAGCGCCGTGAGTGTGGCGTCGCTCCCGGCCGCCTCGTCGACGGTAAGGTCGGGCGGCAGGATGTAGGGCGACTGCGCGGCGACCCAGGCCGCGACGATGGCGCCGACGGCGACTGCTACGACCCAGCGCGCGGCCTCGAAGCGCTCGGTCCACTCGAGCCAGAGCGTGGCGAGGCCCGCCAGCGCCGAGACCAGCACGAACACCAGTCCCAGCCCGGAGGTGAGCCCGTCCCACAGCTCCGGCACCTCGCTGCGCACGACGAACAGGCCGGCGAGCGCGAAGGCCCCGGCGACCACCCCCGAGATGAGCGCGCGTGTCCTGAACTTGTCGACCAGCTCCTCCTCGCCCGCGCGGCGGGAGTCCGCGCCGAGGAAGACCGCGGCGATGTGCGCGCCCGACGCGACGCCGAGCGCGCCGACGAGCAGCGAAAACCCGTTCAGCCAGCTCGTGATCTCGTCGCCGGACGTATTGCCCTCGGGCACGCGCTCCCCGGCGACCCCACCCACCGCCGCTCCGAGGAAGAACGGCACGAGCAGCGATGACAGCGCGAACACTGCGCCGAGCGAGCGCTGCTCCAGCATCGTCGAGGCCTCGCCGCGCAGGGCGAAGGCGGCGCCGCGCAAGATTATCCCGACCGCGGCGACGAACAAGGGCACGGCGAGCGTCGAGGTGATCGAGCCGAACGCGGGCGGGAACGCCGTCCAGAGGACCACGAGGATGAAGACGAGCCAGACGTGGTTGGCCTCCCAGACCGGCGCCATCGAGCGCTTGATGCGCTCGCGCACCGCCATGTCGCTCCCGGCCGTCAGGTCCCAGATGCCCGTGCCGAAATCGGCCCCGCCGAGCACCACGTAGGCCGTGAGTCCGATCGCGACGAGGATGGCGGCCAGCTCGGGCAGCATCGGCTCAGACCTCCATCGGCCGGCGCGCCAGCCGCCGCAGCATCACGCCGGCGATCACCGCCAGGCCCAGGTAGACGATCACGAGCGTGCCGTACCCGACCGGGATCCCATCCGCGCCGGTCACCGCCTGCTCGGTGCGCATGACCTCGTAGACGATCCAGGGCTGGCGCCCCACCTCGGTGGTGATCCAGCCGCAGATGAGCGCCACCACCGCGAGCGGCCCGGCCACGACCACGGCGCGCATGAACCAGCGCGTCCGGGGCAGGCGCCCGCGCCGCCAGGCGAACCAGAGGAACCAGACGGCGAGCGCGGCGAGGCCGGTCCCGATGAAGACCATCGTCTGGAACGACAGCCGGACGATGTTGATGCCGGTGTTGGTGGGCAACCCGTTGGGCGGAGCCGCGTCCAGCCCCTCAACGGTTGCGTTCGGGTCGTGGTATGCGAGCAGTGAGAGCAGCTTCGGGAACTTGATCCCACCCTTGACCTCGCCGTCCTCGTAGATCCCGAAGATGTGAAGCGGGGCGCCGCTCTCCGTCTCGGGGAGGCCCTCGAATATCGCGAGCTTGAGCGGCTGCCGCTCGGCGACGGTCCGCGCCGCGAAGTCGCCCACGAGCAGCTGCACCGGGGCCGCCAGCGACGCGAACGACAGCGCCACGATCAGCGCGACCCGGTGGCGGCGCTCGCGGTTCCCCCGCAGCCAGCCGGCCGCGTACACGGCGGCCACGAGGAAGCCGGCCACGATGATCCCCGCCAGGTACATGTGGACGAACTCGTGCCACATGTTCGCGTTGAAGAGCGCCTCGACCGGCTTGACGTCCACGACCTCGCCGTTCTCGATCTTGAAGCCGGTCGGGTCGTTCATCCAGCCGTTGACCGAGATGACGAAGAACGCGCCCGTGATGCCGGCGATCAGGATCGGGAAGCCCGCCAGGAAGTGCACCCTGGGCGGCAGCCGATCCCAGCCGTAGATGTAGATGGCGATGAAGATCGCCTCGGTGAAGAAGGAGAAGCCCTCCAGGGCGAAGCCGAGGCCGAACACGTCCCCGAAGGTCGCCATGAACTCCGGCCATAGCAGCCCGAGCTCGAACGAGAGGATCGTGCCGGTGACGACACCGATCGCAAACAGGATCGCCATGGCGTGCGACCAGCGCTTGGCGAGCGCCTTGTAGAGCGGGTCGCCCGTCCGCAGCCACATGGCCTCGAGGAACAGGACCATGGCCGGGAACGCGATGCCGAAGCACACGAGCGGGATGTGCACGGCCAGAGAAAGAGCCTGCATCTGACGGGCCTCGAGAAGGTACTGCTGATCGACCGGCCCGCCGAGGATGCCGTCGATCATGTCCGCTTCATACCATCCCCGAGAAGTGGAGGCGCTCTGGAACGACCTGTCGCTCGCCTACGAGAGGCACATCGAGGCGACCGGCAAGGAGATGCACTTCCTCATCCTGCTGGCGTTCCTCGGCTCATTCGGGTTCATCCGGACCAGCGCGCACATGATCAAGGCTCAGGTGAGCTGGTGGCCCGGGAACGTCGAGACGAAGGGCGGGACCCATATCCACCACATGTTCTGGGGGATCCTGCTGCTGATGACGATGGGCTACCTCGGCCTGGCCACCGATCTCGGCAGTCCCTGGCTCGAGCTCACCGGAATCGCGTTCGGCATCGGCATGGGGCTCACGCTCGACGAGTTCGCCCTCTGGCTCAACCTGAAGGACGTCTACTGGTCGGAGAAGGGACGTCAGTCGATCGACGCGGTGATCGTGGCGACGCTGATGCTCGCGCTCACCCTGCTCGGCCTCCAGTTCTGGATCGACATGCGCGAGGCGTTCCTGCTCGCGATCGGGATCGGCGGCCGCAGGTTCGTCGGCACCGAGAGCCTGCCGTGGCTCGTGAGCTTCCAGCTGTTTGGCTGGGCGTGCGCGGCCGTCTGCTTCTACAAGGGCAAGAACATGTTCGGCATCGTCGGGCTCTTCGTGCCGATCGTGGCGCTCGCCGGAGCGGTCATGAAGGCGCGGCCGGGCTCGCGCTGGGCGCGGCGGCGGGAACGGCCACCGGCGCATTCCAGCGCCTGATCACTGCCGTCTCGCGCTCGAAGCCGAGCACGGAGAGCGTGGCCGTCCCGAGCGTGAACAGCGCCCCGTTCTGCGGCGGGAGGCCGAGCCAGCGCGCCGTCAGCACACGCAGGAGATGGCCATGGGCGAACAGCGCCGCGTCACCCTCCTCCGCCTTCAGCTCCGCGATGAGCGGGTCGACGCGCGCCCCCACCTGGTCGGCGGTCTCGCCGCCGGGACAGCCGTCGCGCCAGAGGAACCAGCCGGGACGGCTCGCGCGGATCTCCTTCGTCGTGATGCCCTCGTACTCGCCGTAGTCCCACTCGAGCAGCGCATCGGTCGTACACGCGCCGTCGGCGAAACCGGCGAGCTCGCAGGTCTCGCGCGCACGCGAGAGCGGGCTGGTGTAGACCCGCTCGAAGCTCCACCCGGCGAGCGCTGCGCTCAGGAGCTTCGCCTCCTCCCGGCCGGCGTCGGTGAGCGGGATCTCAGTGCGGCCCGTGTGGCGCATGGTACGGCTCCACTCGGTCTCGCCGTGACGGACGAGGACGACTTCCACGCTCAGTCGCCGCGCCGCCGCGCCGCGGCACCGCTGCCGTAGCTCGACAGGTCGAGCAGGAACGCCCCGATGATGAGGAACCAGTCGAAGCCCTCGGGGCCGTCGATCGGCGCCCAGGTCAGCGCGTAGACGAGCGTCGTGAGCGGCAGGAAGATGAGGCCGAGGAGCGGTACCCAGAAGCTGTCGTAGGCACGGTCGACGTCGTTCGTGAAGATCCAGACGATGAGCAGCCCGAGGCGGGGAAAGAAACCCGTGAGCAGTGCGAGCAGGCAGCCCATGCGCTGGCCAGCCTAACCCCCCAGGCGCAACCTCACAACGCGGGCCAGGTGTGAACGGGCTCGTTCGAGTGCATGAGCTCGCGATAGCGCACGGTCAGCTCGCGCAGCGCGTCGTCGCGGTCGAGGCCGCGATCGCCGTACAGGCGGTTGAAGGCCGCGGCCTGCCAGGAGGCGCCGTTCGTGTGCTCGACGCAGCGGCGCTCGATGATGCCGAGCAGCCGCTCGCGGTCGGCCGCGTTCACGTTCGCCTGCTCGAGGCCCTCGTGAGCCATCGGCAACAGCCGGCGCAGGACCAGCTCCGACACCGGGACCTCCCCCACGCCCGGCCAGTAGACGCTGGCGTCGATGCCGTCGCGCGCGCCCGCGTGCAGGTTGTCCTCGGCTGCGGAGAACGACATGCGCGACCAGACCGGGCGCTCGTCGGCCATCAGCGACCTGATGAGGCCGTAGTAGAACGCGGCGTTGGCAAGGATGTCCACGACGCTCGGGCCGGCCGGCAGCAGCCGGTTCTCGACGCGCACGTGCGGGCGCCCGCGCACCACGTCGTAGATCGGCCGGTTCCAGCGATACACCGTGCCGTTGTGGAGCCGCAGCTCGGCGAGTGCCGGGACGTCCCCGCGCTCGAGCGTCTCGACCGGGTCCTCGTCCTCGCACACCGGGAGCAGCGCCGGGAAGTAGCGCACGTTCTCCTCGAAGAGGTCGAAGATCGAGGTGATCCAGCGCTCGCCGAACCAGACGCGCGGGCGCACGCCCTGGGCCTTCAGCTCCTCGGGGCGCGTGTCGGTGGCCTGCTCGAACAGCGCGATGCGCGTCTCGCGCCAGAGCTCCTTGCCGAAGAAGAAGGGCGAGTTGGCGCCCACGGCCACCTGGATCCCGGCGATCACCTGCGCGGCGTTCCAGTGGCTCGCGAAGGCCTCCGGCTCGACCTGCTGATGCAGCTGGACGCTCGTGCAGGCCGCCTCGGGCGCGATCGTGTCGGCGTAGGTCTGGAGCCGCTCGACGCCGTTGATGGAGATCTCCAGGTCCTCGCCGCGCGCCGCGAAGATCTGCTCGTTGAGGAGCTGGTAGCGCGGGCTCTCGCTGAAGGCGCTCGCGTTCAGGTGGCGATCCGCGATCGTCGGGAGGATCCCGATCAGCATCATGTGGGCGCCGACGCCGCGGGCCCTGTCCTCGGCCTGGTTCAGGCTGCGGCGGATCTCGGTCTCGAGCTGCTCGAAGACACGCTGCTCGAGGAGCCGCGGCGGGATGTTGATCTCGACGTTGAACTGGCCGAGCTCGGTCTGGAAGGCCGCGTCGGCGATCGCCTCCAGCACGGGCGCGTTGCACATCGCCGGATCGCCGGCGTCGTCGGTGAGGTTGAGCTCGATCTCGAGCCCGAACGAGCGCTGCTCGGGATCGAAGCGCGACTCGCGCAACATCCGCTCGAACACGTCAAGGCAGGCGCGCACCTTGGTCCGGTAGCGCTGCCGGTCCTCGCGGCTGAAGACCTTGGCTGCGACCTCCTGTCCCACGCTGAGGCGAGGCTACCCGGAAACAGGCCCCGAGTCCCGCCTCCGATGCCGAACGCAGCGCTTACGGAAGCGGGCGGCCGAGCCAGCCCTCGTAGAACCCCTCGAGATCGGGCAGGTACTCGTGGATCACCGGGTAACCGGGCGGGACCGCTTCCGTTTCGAGCAGGCGACCCGACAGCGGGCAGTAGTACTCGCGCAGCTCCTGCCACTCGCCGTCGGGGTGCCCGAGCTCCGGATAGACCTCGCGGTAGAGCTCGTCGGTGTCGCGCACGAACATCGGAACGTGCATCTTCCAGTTCTCGTCCCAGCGACACAGATCGGCCCCCGCGTCCGTGCGGATCACGAGCTCCCCGTCCGACCCGCGCCGGACGATGTTGATGCCCTCGCCGTAGGGCAGCACGATCGGATCGTCGTAGGCGACCCGGCTTTGCAGCACCGGAACCCACAGGTCGAAGCGATCCGGATCCTTGATGCCGGACTGGATGTCCTTGACCGCACGTCGCGAGAGCTTCTCGTCGAGAAGGTCGGCAAGCGTCTCGCCGGTCATCTCGGTGGCGATCGGCACGTCGTGCTGGTCGGGCGGCAGGAAGACCTCGGAGCCGGCCAGGAAGGCGGCGACGGAGTCCTTCGGCGTCAGCTTGCCCGGCGCCGCGCGCTGGACGGGGACGGTCGGGGTGACCACGTCGAAGTCGAAGTCCTCCGGCAGGTCCCAGAAGCCGCGGTACTCCGCGGCCCAGCGCGGCTCGAGGCGCATCGATTCGCTGAACATCACCTTGACCGGCTCGGCCAGGTCCTGCGCGAGCACGCGCTCGCGCTGCTCGGCCCACCACTCGGACGCCGGCCGGGCGCGCTCGAGGCGCCGGGCGAGCATCGACTCGCGATCGCCGCGCGCATAGGCGCGGTCGGCCCAGTGCGCCTCGAGGTGCCCGCCCGCGATGTCGTTATCGAGCGCCTCGTCTCCTCGCAGGAGCGGGTCGCCGAGGCCGCCGCCCCCGCGCCCAGAGGACAGGTAGATGTCCCCGGACTTCATCGGGATCATCATCGTGTAGGGGTCCTGGAGCAGCATGTGCTCGCCCCCGATCGAGGACAGCCGCGGGTTCTCGCCGCTCACGTCCGCGACCGGGTAGGCCTCGCCGGCCGCCGCCTGCTCGTAGAGGTCCGAGCCGATGATGTTGTGGACGTACGCGCTCGGCGCGGGGTAGCCCCCGAAGATGCCGGGCGAGGTGAGCATGCCGCCCGCCCCGATGTTCTCGATCTCGAAGTCCGGCGTGCCGTGGACGAGCAGCAGCGTCTCGAAGGACGACCCGCCGCGGTGCCGCCCCCAGCCGCCGGTGTTCGGCTTGATCAGGCGCCCGAGGTAGACCATCGGCTTGACGAGCTCCCACATCTCGATGTCGCCCATGTCGCCCTCGGGGTTGAAGACGGCCGCGCCGTAGTCGAGCCCGTCGAGGATGTACTTGGCGCCCTGGCCCTGCGCACCGATCTCGAAGTTCATGAAGCCCGAGATCTGGCCGTACTGGTCGATGCCGCCGCCCTGCGCCACGTTGCCGGGGACGGTGTAGGTGCCCACGATCTCCTCGATGTAGCCGCGCGACTGGAGCGCCCGGCTGATCGCGCGCAGATATCCGACCGAGGTGCAGAACATCGGCATCCACGGGAACGACGAGGAACAGGGCGCGTCGCCGAGATTCGCCCACGAGCCCTCCGTCAGCTCGAGATCGGTGGCGTAGTAGGCGCCGTCGTTGATCTTGTCGTTGCAGATGAGCGTCTGCGTGAACAGGATCCACTGCATGCCCTGCTGCGCGGCGGGCGTGGCGTTGAACGAATGCCAGCCCCACGCCGAGCAGCCACGCAGGTCGGTGGTCCAGCGCCCGTCGCGGTCGACCACGGCCTCGTAGGCGCCGTGCATGATCTGGTCGCGCTGAGCCCGTCGCGGCAGGTTCAGCTTGTCCGCGTAGCGCGCCTCGTTGAATCCGACCGAGCGGTAGCGCCCGGGCACGAGCAGCCCCCGTACGCGTGACTTGAAGTCCCGCCGGCCGTCCTCGATGGCCTCGCGCATGAACTGCTTGAAGGTGTCGGCGCCCTCCTCGAGCACCAGCCGTTCGACCGTGTCGCGGATCATGTGGCAGCCGGCGAGCCGTGTGCGCTCGTCGAGCAGATAGAGACCGGGAGCGCGGCTCTGCATCGAGACGCGCTTCGTGTGCCACGCGGCGATGGTGTCGTTCTCGCCGATCTTCATCGCGTGCAGGTCGATGCCGTCGTCGAAGCGCGTGGTCGGCGCGACGCACACGCCACCCGGCGTCGAGGCGCCGATGTCCATCACGTGAATGACGCCGCCGGCCCACGCGAGCAGCTCGCCCTCGTGGAAGATCGGCACGAAGGTCTGCACGTCGGCGTTGTGGACGTCCCCGATCGTGGGCTGGTTGTTGGCGAAGATGTCGCCCGCGCGGATCCCCGGGTTGTCCTCCCAGCCGTTGCGGACCATGAACTTGATGGCCTCGCTCATCGTGTGGACGTGCACGATGATCCCCGTCGACAGCGCGACGTTGTCGCCCTCGGGCGTGTAGAGCGCGAAGCAGATCTCGCCGAGCTCCCGGACGATCGGGGACGCCGAGATGTTCAGCGCCGTCTCACGGGCGCTGACCATGCCGCCGCGGACGCGCGAGAAGAGCTTCTCGAAATGAAGCGGGTCCGACTCCTTCAGCTCGAGCTGCTCGAGGCCGTGGTAGAAGCCGGTCCGCTCGAACAGGGCGTCCGACTCCGCCAGCATCTCGGCGAGGGTGCGGCCCTCCCATCCGATCGCGGGCTGCCGGGGCTCGAACGTGCGGATCTTGTCGATCGTCGCCATTGCCTCAGCTCCCCATGTTGGTCAGGTGGAAGATGCCGTGCTCGTCGAGGCGCGCTCGGCGCCCGGGAGGTATCGGGAAGGTCGTGGACTCGGCCTCGATCACGGCCGGCCCCGCGATCTCGTGCCCGGCCTGCAGGTCGTCCATCTCGTACACGTCCGTGGTCGAGTGGTCGTCGGACCACCACACCATCCTCGTGTCCTTGACCGGCGGAGCGCCGGAGACGGGTTCCACGCGCGGAAGCGTCGGCTTCTCGATGTCGACCGATCCCTTCACGATCGCCTGCGCGACGAGGTAGCCGAGCTCGGGCGAGGAGGCCGCGCGCGCGTACATGCGCGTGTAGGTCCGCTCGAACGCCTCGACCAGCGCGTCCACGTCCTCGGTCGTCTCGATGGCCGCGCCCGGGGCATCCACCTCGATGTCGACAAGCTGGCCGTAGTACTGCATTCGCACCATGTGTGTGAAGGCGACGTCCTCGTCCCGGTAGCCCGACTTGGTGAACTCGGCCCGGACGCGCTCCTCGAGCGCGCGCCACGCCTGGGTGAGGAGGGCGCCCAGCCCGGTCCGCTCCTCGTCCGACTGGCCCGGCAGCAGCGGCAGGTCGACCTGGCGGTCGAAGCGATACTCGAAGTCCGCACACGCGCACCCAAACGCGCTGAACCCGGCCGCCCACTCCGGCACCAGCACCTGCTGGTAGGGCACGCCGCTCGTGTAACCGGCCACGTGCAGGGGCCCGCCGCCGCCGTAACAGAGAAGGGTGTAGTCGGCCGGGCTGTAGCCCTTGCCCAGGATCCGGCCCACGGCTTCGTTGCGCAGCGAGGTCTCGAACAGCTCGATCACCCCGGCGGCGGCCGGCTCCAGCTCCATACGCAGCGGCTCCGCGATCTGGCGCCGTACCTCGTGACGCGCGCGCTCCACGTCGAGCTGAACCTGGCCGCCGAGGAAGTACTCCGGGTTCAGCCGGCCGAGCACGAGGTTGAGGTCCGTGATCGAGACGGTCGAGACGCCTCCCTCGGGCCACGCCGTCCCGATCATCGCGCCCGCGGAATCGGGCCCGATCTCTGGGCGGCGGGCGTTCGGATCGATGCGCACGAAGGAGCCGCAGCCCGCGCCGACCGAGTCGATCTGGACCAGCGGCATGTTGAGCAGGAACTTGGCGATGTCGGGCGTCGTCGTGACCTCGTAGCGCTTGCCGGTGAGCAGAGCGATGTCGAAAGACGTGCCGCCGATGTCGGTGCAGAGCACGTTCGTGAGGCCGATCTCGTCGGCCAGCCAGCGTGCGCCGACTACGCCGCCGATCGGTCCCGACACGAGCGTCGTCGCGAGCTGGTCCGCGTCGATCGAGATCGTGCCGCCGTGCGAGGCCATCACGCGCAACTCGAACTCGGCGCCCTGCTCCTTGGTCCGGTCTCGCACCGCGCGCAGGGTGCCGCGCGAGGGCTCGGCGGCATACGCCTCGATCACCGTCGTGTTGAGGCGCGGATGGTCGCGCCGCGATGGATAGAGCTCGCTCGAGACGAAGACCGGGCAGCCGCCGTTCGATCCGCGAGCGGCCTTTTCCTCCTCGACGATCTCGCGCACCCGCTGCTCATGCGCGGGATTCCGATAGCTGAAGAGCAGCGAGATCACGATGCCCTCGACGCCGTCGTCGAGCAGCTCGGCGGCCGCCTGGCGCGCATCCTCATCGCGGAGCGGCAGGGCCTCGGTGCCGAAGAGGTCGATCCGCCCGCGCACGCCCTTCACGCGCGCGCGAGGGATGAGCGGCTCGTTGTGATGGTGCGTGGCGATGTGAAGCCGGTCGGCGTACGAGTAGCCGAGATAGGTCTGGACGCCGCGCTCCATCTGAAGCCCGTCCTCCTGGCCGGCTGTCACGATCGCGCCCACGCGCCGCCCCCGGCGGGTCAGCAGCCGGTTCAGCATGGCCGTGCCCGAGAACACGGCCGACTGGATGCGCGGAAAGCCCTCGTCCGGGCTCGAGTCCCACTGCCGCAGTGCATCCTCGGCCGAATGCATCAGGCCGACGGACTCGTCGTCGGGCGTCGTCTGTGCCTTGCCGATTACGAACGACCCCTGATCGTCGACGATGAAGGTGTCCGTCATGGTGCCGCCGGCGTCGATGGCCAGGACTCTCGGATCGTTCGTGATCGCCATGAGCGCAAGCTAGGCGGCCGAACCGGCCGAGTCGACGGCCACTAGCCACGATTCGCACGCACTCGTTTGTGGTGAGACCCCAACTGAGCCCATAATTGGTGCGGTGACCACGGGACAGCTCCAGGTCGTCGACGTCATGAGCGCCGAGCTCGACGAGCTGACGCGCGTGCTCACCGACGCGATCCACGAGCACCTCGATGAGCTGGACGACGACCTCCGGGTGATGACCGCCCAGAGGGTTCGCGCCAACCTCGGGCTGATCGTCGTGATGCTCCGGGATGGGGCGGCCCCAGGGAGCGCCGTCGCCCCCGAGGAGGCGCGCTCATACGTGCGCGAGTACGTCCGGCGCGGGCTCGGAACCGAGGTCCTCCAGCGCGCGTACCGCACCGCGCAGGCCGCGTTGTCCCATCTGGTGCTGAACCGCCTCCGCGTGCTGACGGACGATCCGGACGACCTCGTCACCCTGGCCGGTGATTTCAACGACTTTCTGTTCGCGTGGGTCGAGGAGCTCGAGCGACAGATCCTCGCGGTCTACCTGCGCGAACGCGAGGACTGGCTGCGCGGGGCGACGGCACAGCGGGCGGCGCTGGTCCGCACGATCCTGGACGGAGCACGCATCGACGTCACCGCCATGAGCAGGCGTCTCGGCTACGAGCTCGAGCGCCCGCACGTGGGCTACGTGATCTGGGCGCCCGACGAGGAGAGCGAGGCGCCGACCGCCGAGATGCGGCGGATGGCCGCGGCGGTGGCCGAGGCCCTGCTCGCCCGCGACTCGCTCATCGTCGAGCTGGGCCCCCACCTCGCCTGCTGGTCGACCGCGGGCAGCCGGCCTGCGCTGGCTCGGTTCACCGGATTGCCGCGGTTCGCGGGACTGGGTGCGACGGTCGGCACGCTCGCGCGAGGCGTCGACGGCTTTCGCCTTAGCCACCAGGAGGCACTCATGGCAAGGCGCGTCGCCCGGCTCGCGGGCAGCTCCGAAGCGCTCACCACCTACTCCGACGTTGCGCTCGAGTCGCTCGCCCTGCATGACGTCGACGAGGCTCGCCGCTTCGTGCAACGCGAGCTCGGTCCGCTTGTCGCCGACGACGCTGCGGCTCGGCGCATGAGCGCCACGATCCGAATCTTCCTGGAAGAGAGCTCCAGCTTCGTGCGGGCGGCGCGCCGGCTGGGCGTGCACGAGAACACAGTGGCGTACCGGGTCCGCCGGGGGGAGGAACTCATGGGCCGGCCGCTTCTCGGGAGACGCCTCGAGGTCAGCATGGCGCTGAGGCTGGCGGATCTGCTGAGGAGCCCTGTACACGGGGCTGCGAACTAGCCGGGCGATTTTCAGCGGCTGGTTCGGGTAGCCAGCTCGCATGGACCTGCAAGAGCAGCTCACGAAGCACCTGACCGACGTTCATTCGATCGAGGAGCAGGCGCTCCAGCAGATGGTCGTCGCCCCGCGCATGGCGGGCGATCCGGAGCTGGCGCGCGCCTTCCGGGAGCACATCGACGAGACGCGCGAGCAGGAGCGCCGCGTCCGCGAGCGGCTCGCCGCGCGGGCGACGGACCCGTCGCGGGTGAAGGACCTGGCCGGCCGCGCCGGCGGGATCGGAATGGTGATCTTCGCCCGGAGCCAGCCGGACACACCCGGCAAGCTCGTGGCGCATGCGTACTCGTACGAGCACATGGAGATGGCCGCCTACGATCTGCTCGCGCTCGTGGCCGAGCGCGCGGGCGATCACGAGACCGCCGAGGTCGCACGCTCGATCCGAGAGCAGGAGGCGGCGATGGCGGGGCGACTCGAGGCCGGCTTCGACCGCGCGGTCGAGGCCTCGCTGCGTGAGGTCGACCCGTCCGACCTCGGCGAGCAGCTGGTCCGCTACCTGCAGGACGCCCACGCGATCGAGTCGCAGGCGCTCCAGCTGCTGAGCGCGGCGCCCGCGCTCGCCGGCGACGGCGATCTCCGCAAGGCCTTCGAGGAGCACCTCGACGAGACACGCGCGCAGCAGGCCGCGGTCGAGGCGCGGCTCTCGGCGCACGGGGCGCGTCCGTCGCGCTTCAAGAGCGTGCTGCTGCGCGTCGGCGGGCTCAACCTCGGCGGCTTCTTCGGGGCCCAGCCCGACACGCCGCTGAAGCTGGCCGGCTTCGCCTTCGCGTTCGAGCATCTCGAGGTGGCGGCGTACGAGCAGCTGCGGCGCGTCGCCGAGCGGGCGGGTGACGAGGAGACCGCCCGCCTGGCCGAGCGCATCGCCGGTGAGGAGCGCGCTGCCGCGGCGGCCGTGCGGTCCTGCTTCAAGGAGGCCGTCGACGCGGCTCTCGAGCAGCGCGGCGCGACGGCTTCGGCGTAGCCTTCGGCGAATGACGACCAAGGCGGATTTCACTGACGAGGAGTGGACGCGCCTCGAGCGCGCGCCGCTCGTGGCGGGCATGGCGATCTCACTGGCCGACCCGGGCGGTCCCATCGAGGCCGCGAAGGAATCGCTCGCCGCGGTGAAGACGATCCTCGAGACGGCCAAGACCGGCGACGGCGACGGCGAGCTCGTGAACGCGGTCGCGAAGGACGTGGAGGCCAAGGCACAGCAGCGGGAGAACCCGCTCAAGGGCTTCAAGCCGCGCGGCGGGATGGCGGGCGAGGAGATCCTGGACGAGCTGCGCGCGGTCAACCAGATCGTCACTGAGAAGGCGACGCCGGAGGAGGCGGAGGCGTTTCGCAAGTGGCTGCTCGAAGCCGCCCAGCGCACGGCCAACGCGGCCAAGGAGGGCGGCTTCCTCGGCTTCAACGCGGAGCGCGTGAGCGAGGGCGAGGAGAAGATGCTCAACAAGCTGGGGGAGGTGCTGTCGGCCTGAGCCTCGCCCGGCCGGGCCGTCAGCGGTGGAGCTCGAGCTGCACCCCGTCCAGGCTCACGCTGATCGAACCCAGGCGCGTTCGCGGACGAGCGCCTCCACCCAGCCGGACCCGGCGCGGGGGACGATGGGCGTGACCGGCTTGCCCTCGGCGTACATCGCCTCGACGTCGTTGGCGTTGATGAGGTAACGGAGCAGGAACTCCTCGTCCGAGATCCGCGCGTCGTAGTCGGCCCGGATGACCTCGAGGCCCGGCTGCGGGGCGGCACCGTCGCGGATCTCGCGCCCGCGCTCGCTGGACCATGCACGCTCTAGGACGGCCGGGTCGACCGGTCCTGGCGGAGGCCCGTACCAGCCCGCCAGGTACATCAGGTTCTCGTCCGGAATCACCTGGTAGCGCTCGTCGTTGACGATGTTCATGAGCCCTGGTACCGACGAGCTGCGAGAACGGGGTCGCCATGACCGGATAGCCCATCTCGGCCCGGACTCGAATCGCCTCCTCGAGCAGGTCGGGCATGCGCTCGGCCATGTTGGCCCGCGCGAGCTGGTCGCGCAGGGTGCCCATCATCCCTCCGGGGAACTGGGACTGAAGGACCGCGAGCCTGAACTCGGCAGGCGCTCCGGTGGGCCATCCCTCCAGCTCTGCGATTCCGGCAAAGTGTTCGGATACGGCGTCCAGGCCGCTCGTGTCGAGCCTGACCTCGTGTCCGAGGCGGCGCACGGCTGCTCGGGCTGACGGGGCTGCCCGGATAGATCGCCCTGTAACGGCCGCAGCCGACCCGTCCCCGGGCCGCCGTAGTCTCGGTGGCGTGGGCGAGATCCTCGAAGGCCTTGACGACGCTACGCGCCGGCGGATCGGGGAACTGCGCGAGACCGGCCGCTTCTTCTGGCTCGACGCTTCCCTCACCGAGACGACTCGGGAGGCTCTCGCCGAGGCATTGGGCATCCCGCCCCTCGACCTCGAGGCGCCCGACGAGCCGCACGCGCGCAGGTTCGAAGCCGACGCCAGGCACGTGGCATTCAGCATCGACTGCTACCTCGACTTGGATCGACCCCGCGATGGAAGCTCGTACCGCCTGACCGCCGTGCCGGTGCGAGTTCTGATCACCGGCGACTACCTGCTGACGGTCCATCAGGAGCGGCTCTCGCTCCCCTCGCTGCTCGACCCGTACATCCCTGAGGGGCGCAGCGAGCAGTACGCGGTCTACGCCGTCCTCGACGCGATCATCACGAGCGCGTTCGACGCACTGAACGAGGTCGAAGAGACACTGGATGACCTGGCGCTGATGTCGACGGATCTGCGCAGCGGCCGGCTGCGGATGGAGACCCTGAGAGCGACCAGCTCGCGGCTCTCGGTCCTCCGCCGCCAGGTCGCGCCGAAGCGAAGCCTGTTCGAGCGAATCGGTCTCGAGATCACGCGCATCGAGGGCCTAGGGCCTGACAGGGAGCACTATTTCGACGTCATTGCCACGCAGCTCAATCGCCTCGTGGACGCGATCGACGCCGCGGCGGATGCGATGGCCACGCTGATCGACCTGCGCCTGAACGAAACCTCGTACTGGCTGACCGTCGTGGCCACCATCTTCCTGCCGCTGACCTTCATCACCGGCTTCTTCGGCATGAACTTCGAGTGGATGGTCGGCCAGGTCGACACGCAGCTTGCCTTCTGGCTGTTCGGCGTCGGCAGCCTTCTGGTGGGCGTCGCGCTGATATGGCGTCTGATCGCGCGCGGCTCTCCGGTCGCGCCTGACGACAACTCAACAGGCGACTCGGAGCACTTTCTCACCCGCGCGGGCCCGGCGCGAAGTCATCCACGCCGATGAGATCACGCTCGAGCGCCACGGCCAACGCGTCGGCCTCCGTCGACATGATCTCCAGGCTCATCCGCTCCGCTTCGTCGACTATCTCAGCGCGGGCACGGTCGAGGTCCCGGTCAAACCCGGCGGCGACTGCGTTCGTCACCAGCTGTTCGCTTCGTGCGCCACACGCCCCGCAGCGCAACGCGATCCACCAGTGCTCTTCATCCAGGGCCTCCCACCACACCGGGTGCACTGCGTCATGCCCGCAACCGGGACAGCGCTCGAGGCGTCCTCCGAGACGCGCTCGGCCAACCCGGCGCGTGAGCAGCGAGCGGAACCTCGAGAACATTGGGCCAACAAACTGCGAGTCCAAGGCAAGCTTCGCGGGTCGAGGGACTCGGTGCAAGTCCTAGACGCGCCAAACCGCTCCGTCAAACGACGAAACCGCTGGATTTCCAGCGGTTTCGTTTGAGATCGGGGCGACTGGATTTGAACCAGCGACCTTCCGGCCCCCAGCCGGATGCGCTACCAAACTGCGCCACGCCCCGGGGCGATGCAGGCGTGCATGATAGCCGTGCTCAGGACGGGCGGAGCGCGCGCAGGAATCCCTCGCGCACCAGCCGGCGCACGAGCACCAGCCGGCCCGCGTCGTCGAGCGGGCCGGGGAGTCCGGCCGCGCTGAAGGGCGCGGCACGGGTCGCCGCAGCCTCGACGGCACTAGCCGCCTTGGCGGGAAAGCGCAGCTCCTTGCCCTCGAAGACGAGCGTCGTGGTCTCACCCTCGTGCTCGATCTCGAACAGGACGGTCGGGCGGCGCTCGAGGAGCGCGTCGATCGTCAGGGCTTCGAGCGCTCGCACCTGCTCGAGCTGGTCGTGCAGTATCGGCCGGCGGCTAGCCACGAAGCGGTGGCGCGCGCGGCGGGCGACCTCCTCGGGCGCCAGCCGACCGGCGACCCGTTCGATCAGGTGGTCCGGCAATGTCCCGTCGGGGCCGGCCGTGCGGCGGAACTCGACGTCGTCCGCGCAGCTCTCGAGCGCGGCCCTGAGCGCTTCCATTCGCGTCGGTGGGTGGAGGCCGATGGTGAGATGGAGCGCCTCGTCGTCAGAGGTCTCCGCCTCGTGCGGCCAGCCACGCGGCACGTAGAGGGTGTCGCCCGCCTCGAGCGTGAAGTCGTCGATGGCGGGGCCCGGGTCGCCGAGCTCGGCGGACCAGCGCTGATCCTTCAGCGGCAGCTCGAACAGCGGGTCGTAGAGCCGCCAGCGCTTACGGCCGGCGACCTGGAGGACGAACACGTCATGCGTGTCGTGATGCACTGCGAAGCCCTGCGCGGCGGCAGGGGTCAGGTAGGCGTTCGCCTGAACCGGGAAGCCGAGCCGGCCCTCCAGTTCGCGGCAATAGAGCGCGACCGCCGGCCAATTCAGATGCAGCGCCTGGAGCACGAGCGTGGCGCCCGCCGCGAACTCGGCTGCCACCCTCTCCACCGCTGCCGTCTCCGAGAAGCTCCCGGGGCGCCAGGTGATGTCGTCCGTGTAGGTGCTCGGCGGCAGCGGCGTGCCGTCCCTGACCAGCCTGAACGCCGGCATCCGGATGGCCGTCTCGCAGACGAGCCGGTCGACATCGGCCACGCTCAGGAGGCCGGTGAAGCGCTCGCGCTCTCGGCGCGGGATGACGAGCGGCCGTCGCTCCCAGTGCTCGGCGAAGAAGGTCTCCTCCGTGACTGGATCGAGTGTGAGGGCGAGCGCGCCTTCGGTTCCGGGACGTTCGTCCCGGCCGCGGCTAGGAGTCCGAGCCGCTGTCGTCACCGGTGTCGCTCGAGTCGCCCGAGTCGTCTCCGGTGTCGCTCGGGTCGCTCGTGTCGCCCGTGTCATCCCCCGTGTCGCCGGTGTCGTCGCCGTCGTCGGCGGTCGACGCGGCGGGCCGCGACGTTCCGACGCCCAACCGCTGGGTCTCGATCTCCTCGTCGGTCAGGGTCGCTCCAGCCTTCTCCTCGATGTCCTGCGGGTCGCTCACGCGGCCTCCCTCGGTTGATTGCGACCCGTGCAGAATCGCACGTGAGCGCATCAGGCAGCCGGTCGCTCGCGCCTTCTCAGCCCTTTGCGGCTCGCCACCATCCGGTGGCCGTCTTCGAACTCGATGACCGCCGAGTTCATGCTGCCGCGGCACACGACGCGGCGGGGCCGCCCCTTGCGGTCCTCGCGGTCGTCGGGCAGCCCCAGACTCGCTGGCCGTAGCCCCAGGCCCAGCGGTAGGGGTACGGTTGGCTCAGCGTTGTCCCTCCGCGCGCAAGGCCTGAGCTAGGATCAATGGCCGCACCTGCGGGCGTGGTGTAATGGCTGCACAAGAGCCTTCCAAGCTCTCAGAGACGGGTTCGACTCCCGCCGCCCGCTCTAACCGCCGCTCTCGCGAGCTGCCGCCAGGACGGATCGAACCGACCCGAGGCGCCTGGCCGTGCGGTGCCGATGGCAGTTCGCGCATACGACGTCGCACTTCGCGATCTCCTCGAGCACGGCGTCCCAGCGCCGGTACGGAAGAACGGCGCCGATGTTGAACTGCTTGTCCCGCCGATGATCGAACTCGAGCACGACCGGATCAGACTCGCCGCAGTCGCAGCACGGGTGTGACTCGAAGTACGTCAGCAGCCACTGGGTCCGCTCGATCGCGAGAGCGCGCTTTCGCGCTCGGGCTTGCGTGATGTAGCGCTCCTTGTTCGCGGAGTAATGCTCATGGTGATACACCGAGTGGCAGGGCCGACACATGTTGTGGCGCTGTCCGAGCGCCTTCCTGCGCCAGGCGAACTCTGCCACTGGCTTGGTCTCACCGCAGCGACCACAGCGCCGAAAGTGCTCGTCCCCCATACGAACACATGTTCCCACCTGATCCGGACGGATCCAGGGAAGGCCGGCGTCAACTCCCCAGCCAGCGCTTCGGGTTCTCGACCATCATCTGATCGAGCTGCTCTTCGGTCATACCGCGCTCCTTCAGCTCGGGGATGACCTTCTCGAACAGAAATGTCATCGACCAGTCGGGCACCTCGTTCGCCTTCAGGTACTCCTGGATCTCGCGTGGGAACCAGTCGATCGTCGAGCAGTAGTCCTGCGCGATGAACATGCGGTCGGCGTAGCCGCGCTGGAGCAGGGCGAGCGTCGTGACCTGGCGGTTCTCGGTGGGCAGGTAGATGTCGATCCCGTAGCGGTCGAGTCCTATGAAGCAGCCGGTGTCGAGCAGGCGCTCGATGTAGTCGAGGTCGTCGGTGTCGCCTGTGTGGGCGACCTGGACCAGCGCGGGGTCGACTCCCTCCTCTATGAAGATCCGCATCTGCTCCGGCCCGGTGCCGCTCGCCGGCCGTGAGTGGGCCATGATCGGCTTGCCCGTGCGATTGGAGGCACGGGCGACGGCGCGGTGCACCTTCTCGACGTTCGGCGTGACGCCGGCGGCGTCCGCGGCGCACTTGATGAGCGCCGGCTTGATCCCGGTTCCCTGGATGCCGTTCTCGATCTCGTAGACGAAGATGTCGGCGAGGCCGTCCTCGTCGCGGGTCATCAGCGGCTGAGGCAGGTGGTCGTAGGTGTAGATGCCGGTCGCGAGCACGACCTGCAGTCCGCTCTCGTCAGCGACGCGCTTGCTAAAGGCGGCATCGCGGGTGAGGAAGAGGGCGCTCGGCTCGACCACCGTCGCGACGCCGTGGCTCCGAACCGCTCGCGCATCGGCGATCGCCCTGTCCCACTCCTCCCGCTCGTCGTACAGGTGCGGGAACTGGAAGCGGACGCCCTCGTCGGCGGCGCGGAAGTGCTCGTGGATGAGGGTCAGGCCGAGCTGCTCGACATCGATCGGCCCGTTCACGGTATCGACTGCGGCCATTCTGGCTCTCCTCCCCCGGGTGGCAGTCGCGGGGAACCTAACGGCGCGCGGCGCTGCGCGGGAAGCGGGGCAGCCAGGACTCGAACCTGGAACCGCCGGTTTTGGAGACCGGAACTCTGCCAATTGAGCTACTGCCCCGTGCCTCGACGATTCTAGGGCGTGAGGCGATGCGGGCGGAGGGAATCGAACCCCCACGCTCTTTCGAGCACCAGGACCTAAACCTGGCCTGTCTACCTGGTTCCAGCACGCCCGCGCGGGCGCTGGATTCTAGACCGAGCCACCTGCGCAGTCCCGGCGCTGACGGGTTAGGGTTTCCGCGATGGCCGACACGGTTCTCGTTCATCCCAACCGGGACAAGGCCGAATCGAAGGCCACCAGGGCGATCGTCGTCCTCCTGCTGGTGCTGAGCGCGATCCTCATCCTCGTGGTCACAGCCGGCGGCTGGTCCGAGCTTCAGGGCGCCCAGGTCATTGCGATCGGCTACATCATCGTGTACCTCGTGATGGCCTTCTACGTCGCGCGCTGGAACCGCGGCGTGCTGCCTGTCGCCGCCGCGCTCGCGGTCCTGTTCGCCGTGGTCGCGGCCGTCGCCGCGCCCGCGTGGTTCGAGCGCGACAAGACGGGCTTCGAGGACCCGGCGCTCGACCCGGGGTTCCTCGGGCTGTTGACCGCCATCATCGTCCCGGTCCAGCTGCTCCTGATCGCCTTCGCCATGCGCGGCTTCCAGCAGCAGTGGAACGTTGAGGTAGAGGTGGCGCCGGACGACGCGGACCGCGGCGGCATCGGCGACGGCCCCGCGGGCGGCAGGATTCAGCCCGCCTGACCGGGACGCACCTAGACTTAGCTGCACACGCGGCGGTATCCGAATTGGCATAGGAGGCGGTCTCAAAAACCGCTGCCCGAAAGGGCGTGTGGGTTCGAGTCCCACCCGCCGTACTGAGACGGTCAGCCCGGCAGCAGACCGTCGCGGTAGCGCGTCGGCTGCGAGGGGGCGAACCGCGCGTATGCGACGTCGCTGTCCTGCGTGTCCTCGGGAGAGGCGGCGTTGTAGCGGCCGGCGACGTCGTCGGCGCAGTAGAAGCCCCACGGCCCGTCCTTCTGGAAGTGCCGAGACGACGCCGCGAGAAGCACGCATGGGCCGTCGCCGGCGCCGACGAATGCGTGTCGCGTCTCGGGCGGGCAGTGCACGAAGTCCCACTGCCCCAGCGCCCGCTCCTGCCCCTCGACAATCAGCAGCGCCTCGCCGGCGAGCACCAAGAAGTCCTCCTGCTCGGTTTCCCAGTGGTAGGTCGCGTTCGGCTCGCCCGGCGCGAGCACCGCGATCGACATGCCGAGCATCGGGAAGTAGGTCTCAGCCTCGAACTCGTCCGATCCCGTCAACGGCAGGTTCACGCCCCGGCCGGGCCGGTCGGACCAGCGTGCGTCGCGAGCGTTCAGCACGAACCAGCCGGGGCTCGCGGGGACGACCCCGGCCCCGGTGTCCTTCATCCTCGCCTCGGGCACCATTGGGCGGATGATAAGAGCCGAGATCATCCACGCCGGTGGCGTGCCGCTCTGCGTAGAGGGCTTCGGCGATCCGGCCGACCCGGCGATCCTGCTGATCCACGGCGCCGGCAACTCGATGCTGTCGTGGGACGAGGAGCTATGCGGGAAGCTCGCCGGCGGCGGGCGCTTCGTCATCCGCTACGACCTCCGTGACGCCGGCCGTTCGGTCACCTACGCGCCTGGCACGGCCGGCTACGGGTACGCCGACCTCGTCGAGGACGCGGCCGCTCTTCTCGAGGCGCTCGGCGTGGCGCGCGCTCACGTCGTCGGGATGTCCTTCGGCGGCGGTATCGGGCAGCTGCTCGCGCTCGATCATCCGGAGCGGGTCGCCGCGCTCACGCTTGCCTCGTCGACGCCGGGCGGCCCCGGCCACCCGGCGCCCGACCTTCCCGGACCCTCGGAGGATCTGGACGAGCCGCCCGAGCCGGACTGGTCCGACCGCGACGCGGTGGTCGAGTACCTGGTCGAGGCGGAGCGCCCGTTCGCGGCGCGCTCGCGGCCCTACGACGAGGACCGGGCGCGCAAGCTGATGCGGCGCGTCGTCGAGCACAGCAGCAACATCGAGTGGAGCCTGACCGACTCGGGATCCTTCGACCTCGGTGACCCGTGGCGGGAGCGGCTCGGCTCGCTGAGGGCGCCGACCCTCGTCGTGCACGGGACCGAGGACCCGCTGTTCCCGTACGAGCACGCGGAGGCGCTCGCCCGCGAGATCCCGAGCACCGAGCTGCTGCCGCTCGAGGCGACAGGCCACGAGTACTTCCCGCCCCACACCTGGGACGTCGTGGTCCCGGCGATCCTCAGCCGCTAGCGCTCCCGCAGGGCCTTCGCCTGGGTCGCGTCGACCCAGATCTCCCAGCGCCCCGAACGGGACTCGCGCGCACCGAGGAAGCGGTAGGGCCGCCGCCCGGCGAACTCCGTCTGGCGCAGGTGGAAGACGCCTCCCAGCACCGAGGCGATGCGCCGCCGCGGCCAGCGGAGCGCGCGCTCGACGTCGGGAAACGTGCGCGGCTCGTCGGGCCTCTGGGCCAGCTCATCCAGCAGCGCCGCCATCAGCTCGCTGCAGCGGTCGCGGAAGCGCTCGACCTCCCCCGCCTCCGTCATCGCGTTCTGGGGCGCGTGCTCCACCTCGGTGATTATCCTCGCCGCGGACGATGACGATCGACACGTTCGCCGAGGCCGAGGCGCTCGTCGACGGCTTCGGCGCCCGCGCTCCCGGCTCCGACTCCGAGCGGCGCGCGGCCCGCCATCTCGCCGGCCGGCTGCGGGCACTGGGGCGAGAGGCCGAGCTCGAGGCGTTCAGCGTCTGGCCTGCCTGGCCGCTCGCGTACGCGCTCCACGCCGGGCTCGCGATCGTGGGAAGCGCGCTGTCCGTCGAGCTGCCCGTCGCGGGAGCGGCCCTCGCGCTCGCCGCCTTCCTCCTCACCCTGCTCGACGTGAGCGGCACGCTCGCGACGACGCGGCGGCTGCTCGGCCGGCGCGCGTCGCAGAACGTGCTCTCCTGGGGAAACCGGGCCGCGCCCGGCGCGCTCGTCATCGTCGCGCACTACGACAGCGGCCGCGGCGGGCTCGTCCGCCGCGACGCCTGGCGCCGGCGGCTCACCGCGGTGGGCCCGCTGAGCCCCTTCCTCGGGTCGCTCGTCGCCGTGCTCGCCTGCTGCCTCGTCAGGCTCGCCGGTGTCGAGGGCACGTGGCTGAGCGTCGTCCAGTTCGTCCCGACGGTTGTGCTGATCGTCTGCTTCGCGCTGCTCCTCGACATGGCGATGTCAGCCGTGCAGCAGGGCGAGAACGACAACGCGTCGGGCGTCGCCCTGGCGCTGCGGCTCGCGGAGCGTGCCGAACCCGAGCTGTTCGGCGTGCACGTGGTTCTGACCGGGTCGCAGAAGGCGCTGGCGGAAGGGATGCGGGCATTCGTCAACGGTCACAAGGGCGAGCTGGCACCCGAGCGCACCGTGGTGCTCAACCTCGACCAGGTCGGCGACGGCTCACCGCGCTACACGCGGCGCGAGGGCGCGCTCCCGGCGCTCCGCTCGCACCCACAGCTCGTGCGGCTCGCCGCGGGCAGCGCCGAGGCCGTGGCCGCCCGCCCGTTCCCGAACCGCGTCCCGAGCGACGGCTTCGCCGCTCGCTCCGCCGGCATCGCCTCGATCACGGTCAGCTGCCGCTCCGAGGCAGGCGATGCATCGGCGAGGCTCGACGAGCGGGCCCTCGGCGGCGCCGAGGCCTTCTGCTTCGAGCTGATCGGGCGGATCGACAGCGAGCTCGGCCCCGAGCTGCCCGCCGCAGACGCCGCCCTCAGGGAGCGCTGAGCTCGGCGGCCCGCTGCGCGAACCAGTCGAGCGCCGCCGGATTGGCAAGCGAGTCGCGGCTAGCCGCCCCTGCCGGATCGGCCCCGAGCAGGATCTTCTTCACCGGCACCTCGAGCTTCTTGTTCGACAGCGTGCGCGGCACCTCGGCGATCGCCTCGATCGAGTCGGGCAGGTGGCGCGGCGAGCAGTACTCGCGCACGCGCCGGCGGATCGTCGCGCGCAGCTCGTCGTCGAGCGCGACGCCCTCGCGGAGCACGACGAACAGCAGCATCTGCTCATCGACGTCGACCACGAGCGAGTCGAGCACCTCCGGTGTCCCCTCGACCGCCGCGTAGATCTCGCTCGTCCCCATGCGCACGCCACCGCGGTTGATGGTCGAGTCCGAGCGCCCGTAGATCACCGCGCTGCCGCGGCTCGTGATCTTGATCCAGTCACCGTGGCGCCAGATGCCCGGGAACATCTCGAAGTAGCTCGCGCGGTAGCGCTCGTCGCCCGGGTCGTTCCAGAAGTAGAGCGGCATCGACGGCATCGGCCGCGTGATCACGAGCTCGCCGACCTGGTCGACGAGCGGCCGGCCGTCCTCGCTCCACGCCTCGACCGAGGCGCCCAGGCAGCGGCCCTGCAGCTCGCCCGCGTATACGGGCAGCGTGGGCACGGCGCCGACGAAGGCGGTGCACAGGTCCGTCCCGCCGCTCGTCGAGTAGAGCCAGACGTCGGGGAAGTGCCGGTAGACCCACTCGAAGCCCTCGACCGGCAGCGGTGAGCCCGTCGAGCCGATCGAGCGGAGCCCGGCCGGCCTGGCCGGCTCGACCCCGGCCTTCATGCAGGCACCGATGAAGCCGGCGCTCGTTCCGAAGCTCGTGACGCCGGCCTCGACGGCGAGCCGCCACAGGCCCTCCGGATCGGGCTGGCCGTCGTAGAGCACGATCGCCGCGCCCGACAGCAGGCCGCCGACGAGGAAGTTCCACATCATCCAGCCCGTGGTCGTGAACCAGAAGAAGCGGTCATGCTCGGACAGGTCGCTGTGCAGATTCGCCTTCTTCAGGTGCTCGAGGAGGATGCCGCCCTGGCCCTGCACGATCGCCTTCGGCAGCCCCGTCGTGCCCGACGAATAGAGCACCCAGAGCGGGTGGTCGAAGGGCAGTTGCTCGAACTCGAGCTCGGCCGGCTCGGCCAGCAGCTCGTTCCAGCCCGACGGCACGAGGACGGTGTGCTCGAGCGAGGGGATCGCGGCCTCGAGCTCGCGGACGCGGTCGCGGCGGTCGAAGTCCTTCCCTCCGTAGCGGTAGCCCTCGGTCGCGAGCAGGACGCGCGGCTCGATCTGCTTGAAGCGGTCGACGACGGTGGGAACGCCGAACTCGGGCGCGCAGCTCGACCAGACGGCGCCGATGCTCGCGCACGCGAGGAACCCGACCACCGTCTCCGGGACGTTCGGCATGTACGCGGCCACGCGGTCGCCGCGGCCCACGCCGAGGCGCCGCAGGCCCGCGGCACAGCGGGCGGTCTGGTCGCGGAGCTCGTCCCAGGAGAGCTCGCCCAGCGGGCTCGACTCGGTCGCGTGCAGGATCGCCGTCGCGCCCGGGCGCGCCCTGCGGAAGAGCTGCTCGGCGTAGTTCAGCCGCGCGCCCGGGAACCAGACGGCGCCCGGCATCTCGCCGCGGGCGAGCACCCGCTCGGGCGGCGGTCCCACCTCGAAGCGCTCCCAGAGCGAGCCCCAGAACCCCTCCAGGTCCTCCACCGACCAGCGCCACAGCTCGTCATAGCCTGAGAAACCGCGCTCCTCGATGTAGTCCGCGAGCTTGGACGGGCCGTGCGGCTGCCAGAGCAGGTCTCCCTCACGCATCGGCGCCGGATCCTACGGCTCGGCGGCGAGCGAGCGCAGCCGCGCGCTCCGCTCGCGGCCGCGCCGGCGCTCGTCCTCGACGAGCGGCTCGAGCAGCGCCCGAGCCAGGAGCGGGGTCACTCCCATGACCGCGAACGCCATCGCCCATGAGACCTCGGAGGCGAGCGCGCCGAGCGCCACCGGCACACCCGCTGCAACGAGGCGCATCGCCGTGTTCTGGATGCCCATCGCCGTGCCGGCCTGCCGCCGGCCGGAGATCTCGGCGGCCGCGGTGAACGAGAGCCCGTTCCAGCTCATCGCCGCGATGCCGCCCGCGATCAGCACGGGGACCGCCACGGCGGCCGGCGCCGGTGACAGCGCCGTGGCCGCCAGCAGCAGCAGTCCCGCCGTCGTGGCGAGCCGGCGGAAGGGCTCGATGCGCTCGCCGCGCAGGTCGCTCCAGCGCCCGGCCGCGGCGCGCGCGACCGCGGCGCCGAGCTGCGTCGTGCCGAGCGCGACCGCCGCGGCGGCGGCCGACCAGCCGCGCTCGTCGTAGAGGTAGAGGACCAGCAGCGAGGTGACGCCGATCTGGCCGATGATCATCAGCGACGACGCGGCGCTGAGCCGCCAGATGCGCGGATCGCGCACGGCGTCCGGCGCGGGCGGCGCCGCCGATTCGGTGCGCGGACCCTCGCGTAGCCAGATCGCCGCGGCGACCGCCGCGATGAACATCACGCCCGCGAGCGCGTACAGCGCGGCGTCGAGGCCGGCGCCGGCGGCGAGCGGCGGCAGCGAGAAGGAGGCCGCCGCGGCGCCGACCGGGACCGCCGTCTGCCTGAGCCCGAGCGCCAGTCCGCGCTCGTCGCGCGGGAACCAGTGGAAGACGGCGCGGCCGCTGGCCGCGATGCCGCTCGCCCCGAGCGCGCCCGCCAACGCGACACCGCCGAGCAGCGCCGGATAGCCCTCGGAGGCCGCCACCCCGGCCATAAGGAGCGACGCCGCCCCCACGCCGCCCGCGATCACGAAGCGCTCGCCGACCCGGTCCGCAAGGACGCCCCAGGCGAGCAGCGTCGCGACGGTGCCCACCGCGAAGGACGTGAACACCGCGGTCACCTCGACGAGCGTCAGGCCGAAGGTCTCCTGGATCGCGGGCCCGAGCGCAGGAAGCCCACCCTGAACCGCGGCCAGTGCCGCCGTCGCTCCCGCACCCACCGCGAGCACGACCCAGCGGTAGCGCGGGGCGTCCTGCTCGGCGGCTGTCATCGGCTGGCGGTCACCAATTCGAGTCTAGGCAGCACATGTGAGCTCTCTCATGCGCACCTCACGCTGGCCTAACCGCCACCGGGGATCTTGGCCGTGGTCAATCGAACGGAAGGAGACGGGATGGCTTACAAGTCGGCATTCAGCGCAGCGGTTCCGGCGGCGCGGGCAAGCCGCGACGACACGAACACCGGTCGCAGGCGCAAGCGTCGCCGGCGGCGCCGGCGTCGTCGCCGCAACACGGACACCTGAGCCGCCGGGTGAAGCACCGGCACGATGCGGACGGTCCGGCCACGCGGCCGGGCCGTCTGCACGCCTTTCTCAGCCCGGGCGACCACGACAGCCTCGTGGAAGCGGCGCCCGGCGTCCCGCCGCGCGAGCTGCTCCGGCGCTTCTGGCCGTTCGCGCGGCCCTACCGGCGGGCGATCTTCGCCGGCCTCGTGCTCGTGGCTCTGCTCCCGGCGGTGCAGACGGCCGAGATCTGGCTGTTCGGCGTCGTCGTCGACGAGGTGATCGTCCCGGGGGCGATCGGCGTCCTGCCGTGGATCGCCCTCGCCGTGCTCGCGCTGACGCTGCTCGGCGCGGCGCTCTCGTTCGCGGAGGACTACGCCTGGACCTGGGCCGGCGAGCGCTTCCTGCTCGACCTGCGGGCGACCTTCTTCACGCACGTCCAGTCGCTCTCGCTCGACACGCTCGACCGCCGGCGCCTCGGCGACCTGCTCTCGCGCCTCACCGGAGATATCCAGGCGATCGAGAGTTTCGTGCTCGGCGGGCTCGGCGAGGGCGTGTCGGCGATCGCCCGGATCCTGTTCTTCACGGCCGCGCTCTTCCTGCTCGACCCGCTGCTCGCCGCTGTGACGCTCGTGCTCGCCCTGCCGTTCTCCCTCGTCGCACGGAGGTTCGCCCGCCACGCCCGCCACGCCGCGCGCGAGAAGCGGCGGCGCAGCGGCTCGCTGAGCGCGGTGGCGGAGGAGAGCCTCGCGAACGCGGCGCTCGTCCAGTCCCACGTGCGCGCCGAGGCGGAGCGCGCGCGGCTCGTCCGCGAGGGCCGCGGCGTCGTAGACGCCGAGCTCGCGGGCGCGCGCGTAAGCGGCTTCTTCGGCGGCCTCGTCGCGCTCATCGAGGTGTTGGGGATCCTCGCCGTGATCGGGCTCGGCACCTGGGCGGTCGAGGACGGTCGCCTGACGATCGGCGGCCTGCTCGCCTTCCTCGCCTACCTCTCGCAGCTGCTGCGGCCGATCGGCGACCTAAGCCACCTCGCGGCCACGCTGCTGGGCGCCTCGGCGGGCGCCGAGCGGGTGCTCGAGCTGCTCGACCGGCGTCCGGACGTGCGCTCGGGCGATCGGCCCGTGCCGTGTCCGCCCGGGGCCGTCGAGTTCGAGCACGTCGGCTTCGCCTACCCGGGCGCGGACGCGCCGGCGCTCGAGGACTTCTCGCTGCGGGTCGAGCCCGGCGAGATCGTCGCGCTCACGGGTCCGAGCGGCTGCGGCAAGTCGACCGTCGCGCGGCTGCTGCTGCGCTTCGCAGACCCGGACGCGGGAGCGATCCGCATCGGCGGGCGCGATCTAAGCGAGCTGCGGCTCGACGCGCTCCGCGAATCGGTCGGGATCCTTCTGCAGGAGACCATGCTCTTCGACACGAGCGTGCACGAGAACATCGCGTTCGGGCTGCCCGAGGCGTCGCGCGAGCGGGTGGAGTCGGCCGCGCGTGCGGCGGGAGCGCACGACTTCGTCTCCGCGCTTCCGGACGGCTACGACACGCGCATCGGGCAGCGCGGCCGGTCGCTCTCGGGCGGGCAGCGGCGCCGGCTCGAGATAGCGCGCACGTTGCTGCGCGACACGCCGATCGTGGTGCTCGACGAGCCCACCACCGGGCTCGACGGCCATGCCGGCGAGCGCGTGACCGCGGCGCTGCGCACGCTCCTCGAGGGCCGCACGGCGATCGTGATCAGCCACGACCCGGCGCTGCTTGCAGCGGCCGACCGCGTGCTGGACCTCGACCGCGAATCGCTGGAGGCACCGGCGTGAGCCGCGCGGCTCCGCTCGCCCCGGGAACTTCGATCGGCCCCGGCTACTCGGTCGAGGAGCACCTCAGCCGCTCGAACGTCCTCGATGTCTACGACGCGTGGGACGACGAGCGCGCGTGCCGCTGCGTCGTGAAGACGCTCCGGCCGGACCGGCTCGCGGACAGCCGCGCGCGCCGAGCGCTGCTCGCCGAGGGCGCTCTACTCGAGCGCCTGACGCATCCGGGGATCGTCCGCGGCTACGCGACACTTCGGCGGCCGAGGCCGCTCGTGGCGATGGAGACGCTCACCGGCGAGACGCTCGCGCACCTGGTCGACCGCCGCGAGCGCCCGCTGGGTGCGCGCGAGCTCGCCTTCCTCGGGCTGCAGCTGAGCTCGGCGGTCGGCTACCTCCATCGCCACGGCGTCGTGCACCTCGATCTGAAGCCCTCGAACGTCGTTGCCGAGGCGGGCCGAGCGAAGCTGATCGACCTCAGCATCGCGCAGGCGCCCGGCAGGGTGAAGGCCGGCACCGGGACGTGGTGCTACATGGCGCCCGAGCAGGCAAGCGGCGGCCTCGTGGGGCCGCCCGCGGACGTGTGGGGCATCGGGGTGGTGCTCTGGGAGGCGGCCTGCGGCGACACGCCCTTCGGCGACGAGGAGATCGAGTACCCGCAGCTCGAGCTGCACGCTCCCGGGCTCAGGACGCGCCGGCGGCTGCCGGAGCCCCTCACTCGTGCGGTCGATCGTTGCCTGGATCCCGATCCGGCAACCCGTCCCGCGCTCACCGAGCTGCGCGACGCGCTCGCGCCGCTCGCCGGCGCCCGCGGCTGACCTCCCGTTCGATGAGAGCCTTCTCATGAGCCTTTCATACGCTCCTCACGCCGCCCGCGGATCGTCCTGCTGTGCGCGGGGCCGATGAGCGTGAACATGAGAGCGCTCTCATGCGCAACACTGCCGCGCGAGCCGGCTCAGGCCGCCGGCTAACCGCCGGCCTGATCGTCGCGCTGCTGGTGGGAGCGGCGACCGCGGTGGCCGCGATGACACTTCTGTTGACCCCCAAGGACAGCCCAACCGTGGCGCCGATCGACATCGGCGCCGCGCGCGACACGGACAATGCCGAGCGCGCCGAGCGCCGGCGCGAGCGCGCAGAGCGACGCAGACGTGCAGAGCGCCGGCGCGCGGCACGGCGCGAGCGGGCCGAGCGGCGCGAGCGTGCGGCGCGGCGCGCCCGGCAGCGCCAGGCCGCCCCACCGGCTGCCGCACCTCCGGCGGACGCCGCGCCGCCACCGGCCGCGGCGCCCGCGCCCACACCCACGCCGGCTCCCGCCCCGGCGCCGCGGCAGACGCGTCCGCCCCCCGCGGCCGCGCCCACCCCCGCGCCCGCTCCCGCGCCGGCCCCGGCGCCCGCGCCGCCGCCCCCGCCGGACGACGACGATGACGACGACGACGGCGGAGACGACGACGGCGGGGATGACGACGGCGGCGACGACTGATGCGCCTGCAAAACGTCCTCGGCACCGCCCGGGTCCGGATCCTGGCCTCCTACCTGGTACTGCTGCTCTTCTCGGCGCTCGTGGGCGGAGTCGCGCTCCGCAGCGTGCTGCTCGCCAGGGCCGGCGAGCGCGTCGACGACGCGCTCGTCCAGGAGACCGAGGAGTTCGGGACGCTCGCGCGCTCGGGGCGGAACCCGCTCACCGGACGCCCCTTCGGCGACGATGTCAGGGCGATCTTCAACGTATTCCTCTCGCGCAACGTCCCGGCGCAGGGCGAGGCCTTCTTCACGTTCGTCGGAGGGCGCTTCCATCGCGAGAGCTACGCGCCCGGGGTCGACATCCCGACCATCACCGAGATCGGAGAGGAGGTGCGCAGCGGGTCGGGGAGCGGCGAGTTCGAGGCCGACGGGCGCCGCATCCGCTACCTGTCCGTGCCCGTGCGCGCGGACGGCATCGAGCGCGGCACGTTCGTCGTCACGAGCGATCTCTCGAGCGAGATCGATCAGGTCAACAGCGACCTGCGCGTGGCCGCGGGCGTCGCGCTCGGCGTCTTCCTGATCGCCTCGCTGCTCGCCTGGGTGGTGGCGGGCCGGGTGCTCGCGCCGCTGCGAGTGCTGCGCGATACCGCCCGCTCGATCACGGAGAGCGACCTCACGCGCCGGATCCCGGTCAAGGGCGACGACGAGCTGGCCGACCTCGCTCGCACCTTCAACGAGATGGTCGACCGGCTCGAGGATGCCTTCGGGAGCCAGAAGGCGTTCATCAGCGACGCCGGCCACGAACTGCGCACCCCGATCACGATCGTGCGCGGCCACCTCGAGCTCCTCGAGAACGATCCGAAGGAGCGCGAGGAGACGATCGAGCTCGTGATGGACGAGCTCGACCGCATGGGCCGGCTCGTGAACGACCTGCTGCTGCTGGCGAAGGCGCAGCGTCCGGACTTCCTCCAGCCGGAGCCGTTCGACGCGGGCGAGTTCACGCGCGAGCTGTTCGCCAAGGCGTCCGCGCTCGCCGGGCGCGACTGGCGGCTCGGCGAGGTGGCAAGCGGGCCCATGGTGGCGGACAGGCAGCGGCTCACGCAGGCGGTGATGAACCTGAGCCAGAACGCCGTCAACCACACGGGCGAGAGCGACGCCGTCGAGCTCGGCTCGGCGATCGCGAACGGCAGGATGAGCCTCTGGGTGCGGGACACCGGCCCGGGGGTGGCGGACGATGACCGCGAACGGATCTTCGAGCGCTTCGCTCGCGGCTCGGGCACGCGCAGGGCCGATGGCAGCGGCCTCGGGCTCGCCATCACTCAGGCGATTGCGGAGGCGCACAACGGCCGGGTCGAGCTCGACAGCTCCCCGGGCACGGGCGCCCGCTTCACAGTCGTGATCCCAACCCGGCCCCCCAAGGAGGTGGGCGTCCCTTGAACCGGATCCTGATCGCCGAGGACGAGCCGCGGCTCGCCTCATTCCTGGAGAAGGGCCTGCGGGCGAACGGCTTCGTCACGACGGTCGTCGCGGACGGCATAGCCGCCTCGACGATGGCGCGCGACGACGAGTTCGACCTGCTCGTCCTCGACCTCGGCCTGCCCGGCCGGGACGGCACGGTCGTGTTGCGCGAGCTGCGCGCGGCAGGCCAGCGCATGCCGGTCGTGATCCTCACGGCGCGCGACGATGTGAGCGACAAGGTCGCGGGGCTCGAGGGCGGCGCGGACGACTACGTGACGAAGCCGTTCCGCTTCGAGGAGCTGCTGGCGCGGGTGCGGGCGCGGCTGCGCGACGAGCGCACCGTGGAGCCGACCGTGCTGCGCGCGGGCAACATGACGCTCGACCTGCGCACGCGCCGGGCGAGCACCGATGGCCACACGATCGATCTCACGGCGCGCGAGTTCACCATGCTCGAGGTGCTGATCCGCCACGCCGGGCAGGTGCTGAGCCGCGAGCAGCTCCTTTCGCACGTCTGGGGCTACGACTACGACCCCGGCTCCAACGTCGTCGACGTTTACGTCGGCTACCTGCGCAAGAAGCTGGGCGCCGACTCGATCGAGACCGTGCGCGGGATGGGCTACCGGCTGGCCGGCTAGCCGTCGGGCGCCGGGTGGCCCTGGCGGAGCTGCTGGCGGATCCCGCGCCTCACGAGACCACGCCGCACGCGGAGGACGCCGGCCAGCGCGAGGGGGCCTGCCACGGCGCCGGCGGCCGCGAGCCCGAGCGGGGCGAACACCGTGCCGCCGAGGAAGAGCAGGCCTGCCGCGGCTCCGGCCTCCGCGCCGATCAGCGCCGCGACGACGGGTCGCGGGGCGCGCTTGGTCGGATCGGGGCCGGGTGGCGGCATAGCGGTCGCTTCGCCCGTACCCGGCGCAGTCCTCTTACTGCAAGGTCGCTCCCGGTAGGGTCCGTCGCACCATGGGACTTGTGCTCACAGAGGACCACGACGGCGTCCGCCACGTCGTTCTGAACCGCCCGGAGAAGCGCAACGCGCTGAACGGCGAGGTCATCCGCGAACTCGGCGCCGCGCTCGAGGAGGCGGCCGCCGACGACGCGGTGCGCGTCCTCGTCCTGCGCGGCGAGGGGCCGATGTTCTCGTCGGGGATTGACGTCGCCGACTTGCGCCGGCTCTCGGAGAACCCCGGCGGTCTCAGGATCTTCCGGCGCCCGCTGATCAGCTGGTGGAACCTGCTCGAGGAGATGCCGAAGCCGACGATCTGCCAGATCCACGGCGCGGCGCTCGGCGGCGCGTTCGAGCTCTCCCTCGCCTGCGACTTCCGCACCATGGCCGAGGACGCGGTGGCGGGGATCATGGAGGTCCGCATCGGGCTGCTTCCCGACGTGGGTGGCTGCTCGCGGCTGCCCGCCGTCGTCGGGCTCGGCAACGCCAAGGAGCTCATCATGACCGGCAAGGTGATCGACGGGCACGAGGCCCACAGAATCGGGTTCGCGAACCGGATCGCGCCGGCCGAATCGCTCGACGAGCTCACCGGCGCCTTCGCCCAGGAGCTCCTCGCCTGCGCCCCGCGCGCCGTCGGGCTCGCCAAGCGCGTGCTCGACGCGGCGGCCAAGCCGGCGCTCGCGGCCACGCTCGAGCTCGAGGTCTCCGCCCAGGAGCAGCTCGCGGGCACCGAGGACTTCGCCGAGGGTGCGCGCGCGTTCTTCGAGAAGCGCCCGCCTCAGTTCGCCGGCCGCTGAACGGCCCCAGAAACGTCTCGAGCCCGGTCTGGTGGCCGAGCTCGAGCGCGTATTGATGCCGAGGCTGGGTCGGGGGAACCCATATGTGCCGAAAACCGGCCTCGGCGGCTAAATGGGTCATTACCCCATCCTGAAAAGTTCCACACCTAAGGAGGATCTAAATATGTCCGATGGAGCGATTTTCACGAGCGGCTAAGCGCCACCTTCCGGCCCGCGAGCGCCATCACGAAGGCTGCGCTGAGCGCCACCCCCGCCGTCACGAGCCAGGCGACCGTGTATCCGCTCATCGAGTAGAGCGCGCCGAAGGCGGCGGGCCCTCCTCCGGCCCCGACGTAGATGCCGGTCTGGCTCACGCCGGTGGCGGCGCCGGGCGCGTCGCGGTGGAGGTGGACGATCGCCATGTTGAAGATGCCCGGCCAGCCCCAGCCGAGCGCGAAGGCGAGCACCGCCCCGATCGCGAACGGCAGCGGCGCCCCGAACGCGAGCAGCGCGAAGCCGACGCAGCCGAGCCCGATCAACGTCACGACCATTCGGAACCCGTAGTCGAGCCGGCGATCCGCTCGTATCCCGACCGCGAGGCGCACACCGAGCGAGACCGCGCTGCCGACGGCGGCCAGGATGCCGGCGGCGCCCTCGGCTATGCCGGCGTCGACGGCCGACGCGACGAGGTAGGCGCTGAGCGCGCAGGGCGCCGCGCTGCCGAGCGCCGCGCCCAGCGCCACCAGGATCAGCGCTCGTGACGGTCGCGGGGCGCGCTCGCGCATCGGGACCGGCCGCAGCGAGGCGGCATGGCGGGCGAGCACCAGCGCCACTGCCAGTGGCGCGAGCGCGCAGATGACGAACGTCGCGCGCCAGCCGAGCGGGATCGCGAGCACCGGCAGCGACAGCCCGCTGATGAGCACGGCGGCGGGGATGGCGGACTGCTTGATCCCGAAGGCGAGGCCCTGACGCTCCATCGGCACCTGGTCCGCCATGAACAGGTTGATGGCGGGCTGCGCCACGGCGTTGGCGAGGCCGGCCACCACCAGGCACGCGAAGAGCGCCAGCAGCGAATCGGTCACGAGCCCGGCCGCCAGCAGGCATACGGAGGTGACGAGCGCGCTCCCGAGCATCGCGCGCAGCGCGCCCGTGCGCTCCGATAGCCGCCCGCCGGGGCCGGCGCCGAAGGCGCCCGCCAGGAAGAAGACGCTCACGCCGGCGGCGACGGCCTCGACGCTCACGTCGAGGTCGCCGCGGATCTGCAGCGCCAGCGCGCCCACGAGGAACCCGGGCAGCACGGTCACGGTCCCCGCCGCGACCGCCAGCAGGGAGGGGCGGACGAGGCCTACGCGAGACCCACCAGGTTCGCCATCACGGTCACGCCGGCGATGCACAGCACCGCGCCGATGATGTCGAAGACGAAACCCGCCTTGATCATTCGCGTGATCGGAAGCAACCCGGAGGAGTAGACGATCGCGTTGGGCGGCGTGGAGACCGGCAGCATGAAGCCGTAGTTTGCCGCGAAGATCGCGGCCAGCGCCGGAATCGTCGGGTTCACATCCGCTGACACGGCGATCGAGATCGCGATCGGAACCACGATCGCCGCGCTGGCCGTGTTGCTCGTCGTCTCCGAGATCAGGACCGCGATGATGACGACGACGACGGTGATGCCGAAGACGTTCGACACGCCGAGCGCGTCCGAGATCGAGGTGCCGATCTGCTCCGCGAGCCCGGTCTCGCTCAGCATCGTGCCGAGCACGATGCCGCCGCCGAAGAGCAGCACCGTGCCCCAGTCGATGCGCGCCGCCTGGTTCCAGTTGAGCGTGAACTTGCGCTGGCTCCAGTCGACCGGGAGCAGGAAGAGAAGCGCGGCCGCGATGATCGCCACCGTGCCCTCGTTGGCCGCCTCGCTCACCTGGGTGTAGGCGTCCGAGTCGTCACCGGCGACGATGCCGACCAGGCCCGGCAGGAACCACCCGATGAGCGCGAACGCGAGCACGAACAGCGTGTTCTTCTCGCCGCGGGTGAGCCGCCCGAGCTTGCGCCGCTCCTCGGCCACGTACTCCTCGACACCCTCGACCTGCTTGACCTCGGGGCGGTTCATGAGCATGACGATCACCACCACCGCCACGAACATCACCACCACGATCGGGAGCGCCATCGCGAACCACTCGACGAACGTGATCGGCTCGCCGGTCTCGCTCTCGAGGAGATCGCGCCCGATCAGGTTGGGCGGGCTGCCGATCGGGAGCAGGAGCCCGCCGACGGTGATGCTGTAGGTGATCACGAGCATGAGCGCCGCGCCGAAATTGAGCCTCTCGACGTCGCGCTCCCCGTCGAGCTGGCTCGCGACCATCCCGCCGACCACGCCCATCACGCCGAGCGCTATCGGCAGCATCATCGCCGCGCCGGCGGTGTTCGACATCACCGGCGAAGTCAGGGCGCCGATCAGGCCAAAGGCCAGGATGATCCTGTACGTGGATCCGCCGACGCCCTTCATCGACAGCACGCGGAAGGCGAGCCTTCGGTGCAGCCCGTGGACCACCATCGACTCCGCGATGATGAAGCTGCCGATGAAGAGGAAGATCGTGTCGTCCGAGAACGAGCTGAAGACGACGTCGGTCGCGGCGTCGCCTTCCGCCGGCGGAGGCGTAGCCTCGAGCAGCGCGACCAGCGCGACTCCCACCAGCGCGGTCATCGGGATCGGGATCGCCTCGGTGACCCACCACGCGACGACGAGCGCGAGGATGGCCGCGAGCCGATGCTGGTTGGGCTCGAGGTCGAACGGGATCAGCAGTACGACCGCGAACAGCAGCGGCCCCAGGAAGAGGCCGACAGTGCGCCGCCGGCGCTCGAAGCGCTCCTCGGCGGGCGAGAGCCGTCCGGCCTCGGTCTGCTCGTCGAGCGTGCGGTAGGTACCGCCGCGGCCGATCCGGTCGTCGCCGTTCCGGCCGCCCTCCCCCTCGACGCGCCGTTCCCTCGTCGGCGTCGCCATGCGGCAGCCCTACCCGGGGAGGGCGCTCACTACTCGCCAGACCGCCGTCAGCCGGCCAGGTGCCGCGGTGGACCGGGGGCGCGAGCCCCCGGCTGCCAATCAACGGGGCCCGCGGTCAGCACATGGCTCCCGAGCGGCCGGCCCAGCACCCGCTGCACCTCACGCGCGCACGCGATCAGCTTCTCGAGGTCCACCCCCGTCTCGTAGCCCATCTCGTGCAACATCGAGACGAGGTCCTCGCTCGCGATGTTGCCGGTGGCGCCCGCCGGCACTGGGCAGCCGCCGAGCTCGCCGAACGAGCTCTCGAACGAGCGCACGCCGGCTCGCAGCGCGCTCACCACGTTCGCGAGGCCCTGGCCGCGCGTGTTGTGGAAGTGCGCCGTCAGCTCGGCGCCGAGGTCGAGCCCCTCGAAGAACTGCTCGACCTGGACCGGGTTCGCCATGCCCGTCGTGTCGCCGAAGGCGATCTCCTCACAGCCCGCGTCGACGAGCCGGTGCGCGATCGACAGCACGCGCTCGCGCGGGACGTCGCCCTCGTAGGGGCAGCCGAACGCCACCGAGATCACGCCCTCGCAGCGGAGTCCCTCGGCCCGCGCCCGTCCCAACACGCGCTCGAGCCCGCTCAGCGACTCCTCGATCGAGCGGTTCACGTTCTTCTGGTTGTGCGTCTCCGACGCCGACAGGAAGAGGTTGACCTCCTGAAAGTGCTCGCGCAGCGGGAGCGCGTTCTCGAGCCCGCGCTCGTTCGGGATCAGCACCGTCACGGCGACGTCGTCCGGGATGTCAGCGCGGCGGAGCACCTCGGGGCCGTCGGCGAGCTGCGGGATCACGTCGGCGCGGACGAAGCTCGTGACCTCGAGCCGCCGCAGGCCAGTGCGCGCGAGCAGCTCGACGAGACGCACCTTGTCGTCGGTCGCGATCACCTCGGGCTCGTTCTGGAAGCCGTCCCGCGGGCCGACCTCGCGGATCTTCACCACCATTAGATCCTGGCAAGCCCGCCGCTCACGCCGAGCGACTGGCCCGTCACGTAGGACGCGTCGTCGGACGCGAGGAACGCGATCACCGCGGCGACCTCGTCCGGATGGCCGAGCCGGCGCAGGTTCGTCGAGCCGATCATCGTGTCCACGATGCGCTTGCCGACGTCGCCGAGCTGCTCGGGCGCCGCCATCAGGAGCGGCGTCTCGATCGGCCCCGGTGCGACGGCGTTGCAGGTGATCCCGTAGCGGCCGTTCTCGACGGCGATCGTCTTCGTGAAGCCGATCACCCCCGCCTTGGCCGCCGAGTAGACGGCAGAGCCGCTCGAGCCCACGCGCCCCGCCTCCGAGGCGGTGTTGACGATCCGGCCGCGGCGGCGCTCCTGCATGCCGGGCAGCACGGCGTGCGTGACCGCGATGACGCCGCGCAGGTTGACCGCCAGGACGCGATCCCATAGCTCCGGATCGGTGTCCGTGAACCAGGACCATTCGTCGTAGCCGGCGTTGTTGACGAGCACGTCCAGCGCGCCCAGCTCGGACTCGGCCGCCGACACGGCGCCGGCGATCGACTCGTTCGAGCGGACGTCGAGCTCGAAGGCAGATCCGTCGATCTCGCCCGCCACGGCCCGCGCGCCCTCCAGGTTCACGTCGGTCACGGCCACCCGCGCCCCCTCGGCGGCGAGCCGCCGGCAGGTCGCTGCGCCGATCCCGGACGCGCCTCCGGTCACGAGGGCTGTGCGTTCCGCGAGTCTCACGAGCGGCGGGCCAGCCTACCTGCTGCCCCGTGCATATGCTCTCTGCGATGCGGCGCCGCGTCACCTTCTCGCGCAACCTGACGCTGTCGCTGTCGCGAACGTGCGTGTCGCACTGCAAGTACTGCGCGTTCGCCACCCACAGGCCGCACCTACACGAGCCGGACGAGGTGGAGCGGCTGCTCGACGGAGCGGCGCGGCGCAGGGTCAAGGAGCTGCTCGTGCTGACGGGCGACGACCCCGGTCATCACCCGGGCGTCCGCGAGCGCCTCGCCCGGCTCGGCTTCGACGACTTCGTCGCCTACGTCGTCTGGTGCTGCGAGCGGGCGCTCGAGCGGGGCATCCTCCCGCACACGAACCTCGGCGCCCTCTCGCGCGAGGATCTCGTGCGCCTGCGCGAGGTCACCGCCTCGCAGGGCATGATGCTCGAGTCGCTCCGTGACGACCTCGTCGCACATCAGGGCTCGCCGACCAAGGACCCGGCGCTGCGGCTCGGCACCCTGGAGGCGGCGGGCGAGCTCAGAATCCCCTTCACGAGCGGGATTCTCGTCGGCATCGGCGAGTCGGAAGACGACCGCGTGGCGGCGCTCGAGGCGCTCGCGGAGCTGCATTCCCGCCATGGCCATCTGCAGGAGGTGATCCTCCAGAACTTCGTCCCGCATCCGCGCTACTACGGCGCCGAACCGGCCGAGATCGCGGACGAGGCGCAGCGCGGCGAGCGGCCCGCCGGAGAGGCCCTCGCGCTGCCCGCGTGGGCGAGCGAGATCACGCTCGACGACATGCGCGGGCTGGTGGGCGAGTGCCGGCGGCTGATGCCCGACGTCGGCATCCAGATCCCACCGAACCTGTCCGACTGGTGGCTCGCGCTCGTCGCCGAGGGCGCCACCGACCTCGGCGGCCTGTCCGCGAACGGCGACCACATCTCGCCCGAGCACCCCTTCCCCTCGGTGCACGAGATGCGCAAGCGGCTCGCGGCCGACGGCAACGCGCTCTCAGAGCGGCTGTGCGTGTACCCGCAGTACATGGACGCGGGCTGGCTCGAGCAGGGCGTGCTCGACGTGATCAAGACGAGCTACTGGTCGTTCATCCCGCGGCGCGGCTCGGGCCGGCGCGACGACCGCCCGATCCGCTCGGAGCTCGTCACCGCAGCGGTCGGGCGTGCGCGTGACGGCGAGGCGCTGAGCGCGGACGAGCTGACCGCCCTCTTCGGCGAGACCCGCCCCGAGGCGATCGAGGACATGCGCCAGGCCGCCGACGAGCTGCGCACCGAGCTCGCCGGCGAGACGGTCACGTTCGTCGTCAACCGGAACATCAACGTCTCGAACATCTGCACCGTCGGCTGCGCGTTCTGCGGCTTCGGCCAGGGCCGCCGCTCGCCCGACGCCTACGAGCACTCCGAGGAGGAGTTCCGCCGGCGCGTGCGCGAGGCGGTCGAGTTCGGCGCCACCGAGATCTGCATGCAGTCGGGCATCCACCCCGACTGGACGATCGCCGACTACGAGAAATGGCTGCGCGTGGCGACCGACGAGGCGCCCGGCATCCACCTGCACGCCTACTCCCCGATGGAGATCAACCATCTGGCCGCAGAGCTGCCGCTCGCCGACGTCTTCGAGCGCCTCAAGGCAGCCGGGCTCGGGTCTGTGCCCGGCACCGCGGCGGAGGTGCTGCACGACGGCGTGCGCCAGCGCATCTCGCCCAACAAGCTGCCGGCCGCGCGCTGGGTCGAGATCATCGAAGCGGCTCACGGAGCCGGGCTGCGCACCACGGTCACGGTCATGTTCGGCCACGTCGAGGAGCCCTGGGAGCTCGCCGAGCACATGCGCGTCGTGCGCTCGCTCCAGGAGCGCACCGGCGGCTTCACGGAGTTCGTGCCGCTCTCGTTCATCCCCTACCACACGCTGCTCGGCCGCACGCACGGCATCGAGGAGCTCTCGCGCGACGAGAACCTCAAGCACACGGCCGCCTTCCGGCTCGCGCTCGGCAGGACGATCCCAAGCCTGCAGGCGAGCTGGGTGAAGATGGGCCTCGACGCGGCGACCGAGTCGCTGCGCTGGGGCGTCAACGACCTCGGCGGGACGCTCATGGAGGAGTCGATCTCGCGTATGGCCGGCTCCCAGCACGGCGTCCGGCTCGAGCCCGCCGACCTGATCGGCGCCGCCCACGCAGCCGGGCGGCCCGCCGCCGAGCGGGACACCCTCTACGGCATCCGCCGGCGCCACGACCTGCCCGTCGGGCGCCAACCCGCGGGCTCGGCCCGCGGCGCGGCGATGCGTTCGGTCGCGTGAGCGCCCGCATCGGCTACAAGGCGTCGGCCGAGCAGTTCGACCCCACCAAGCTGCTCGAGTACGCCCGCCTTGCCGAGCAGACGGGCCTCGAGATCGTCTCGGTCTCTGACCACTTCCAGCCCTGGCGCCACAACGGCGGACATTCGCCCGCCGCGATCCCGTGGCTCGCCGCCGTCGGCCAGCGGACCTCCGAGGCCCTGCTCGGCACGAGCGTCCTCACGCCGACGATGCGCTACCCCCCGGCCGTCGTCGCGCAGGCGTTCGGGACGCTGGGCTGCCTCACGCCCGGGCGCGTTTTCCTGGGCGTCGGCACCGGCGAGGCGCTCAACGAACGTCCGGCGACCGGCGTGGAGATGCCGGGGCGCAAGGAGCGCCGCCGGCGCCTGGCGGAGGCGATCGAGCTGATCCGCCGGCTGTGGACGGAGGAGCGCGTCGACTTCGAGGGCGAGTACTACAGGACCGTCAAGGCGACCGTGTACGACAAGCCCGACGAGCCGCTGCCGATCTACGTCGCCGCCTCCGGGCCGCTCGCGGCCAAGCTCGCCGGCCGCGTCGGCGACGGCTTCATCTGCACGAGCGGCAAGGACCCGGCGCTCTACGACGAGCTGCTCGGCAAGGTCGAGGAGGGCGCCGCGCAGGCGAGCCGGGACGCCGCCGGCATCCGGCGGATGATCGAGATCAAGGTCTCCTACGACCGCGATCTCGAGCTCGCCTTCAAGAACACCGAGTTCTGGGCGGCGCTGGCGCTGGCGCCCGAGCAGAAGGAGGGCATCGAGGACCCGATCGAGATGGAGCGGGTCGCCAACGAGAACCTCGACAAGGCCCATACGCGCTTCATCTGCTCGAACGACCCCGAGGAGGTCGTCGAGAAGATCGCCGTGTACTCGGAGCTCGGCTTCGACGAGCTCGTGCTGCACGCGCCGGGCCCCGACCAGGCCCGCTTCCTCGAGCAGTTCGGCGAGGATGTGCTGCCACTGCTGCGCGAGCGCGTGGCGTGAGGATCCACCACGAGAGGAGCTCCGAGAAATGGCAGATTCGCTGAACGGCCGCGTCATCTTCATGTCCGGCGGCAGCCGCGGCATCGGGCTCGCGATCGCGGCGCGCGCGGCGCGCGACGGGGCGCGCGTGGCGCTGATGGCGAAGACGGCCGAGCCGCATCCGAAGCTGCCGGGCACCGTGTACACCGCCGCCGAGGAGATTCAGCAGGCGGGCGGCGAGGCGCTGCCGATCGTCGGAGACATCCGCGACGCCGACGCGGTCGACGACGCCGTGGCCCAGACCGTCGAGCGCTTCGGCGGGATCGACATCGTGGTCAACAACGCGAGCGCCATCAACCTCTCCCCCATGCGCGATCTCGAGGTCAAGCGCTTCGACCTCATGCAGACGATCAACGCGCGCGGCACCTTCGTGGTCACGCGCGCCTGCCTGCCGCACCTGCGCGACTCCGATCACGCGCACGTGCTGACGCTCTCGCCGCCGCTGTCGGCCGACAGGCGCTGGCTCCAAGGCCACAGCGCCTACACGCTCTCGAAGATGGGGATGACGATGCTGACGCTCGGGGTCGCCGCCGACGAGGCCGAGGCGGGCATCGGCGCGAACTGCCTGTGGCCGCGGACCATGATCGCCACCGCCGCCGTTCAGAACCTGCTCGGCGGCGACGAGGCGATGGTGCGCTCGCGCACTCCCGAGATCATGGCCGACGCGGCGCACGCGATCCTCGCCCGCGACCCGCGCGAGACGAACGGCAACACCTTCATCGACGACGAGCTGCTCGCCGAGGAGGGCGTCACCGACCTGTCCGGTTACGCCACTCCCGACGCCGAGCTCGTGCTCGACATCTTCGTCGAGGGCTGGCCCAAGGAGCGCGTCTGATCGTTCTGCTGTCGGGCGGCACGGGCGGCGCCAAGCTCGCCCGCGGCCTGCTCGACGTCGCCGGCGAGCTCACGGTCATCGCCAACACGGGCGACGACGTCGAGGTCTACGGCGTCCACGTCTCGCCCGATCCCGACCTCGTGACGTACTGGCTCGCCGACGAGATCGACGAGCGCGGCTGGGGCCTGCGCGACGACAGCTGGAAGGTGATGGAGGCGCTCGAGGCCGCCGGCGTGCCGCACTGGTTCCGCCTCGGCGACCGCGACCTCGCGACCTGCCTCGTGCGCACCGAGCGCCTGCGCGCGGGCGCCACTCTCACCGAGGCGCAGGCGGCCGTGACTGAGTCGCTCGGCGTGCGGGCCCGCGTGCTGCCGATGTCGGACGAGCCGGTCACGACCTGGGTCGGCGCACGCGGGCGCAGCCTGCCCTTCCAGGAGTTCATGATCGTCGAGCACGCCGAGGGGCCGGTCGAGGCCGTCGAACTGCGCGGGCTCGAGACGGCGCGCCCGTCCGCCGCCGTCCTGGAGGCGATTGCCGCGGCGGACGCGATCGTGATCGGCCCGTCGAACCCGGTGATCTCGATCGGGCCGATCCTCGCGCTGCCGGGCATGTCGGCCGCGCTCCGGGACACGCCCGCCCCGGTCGTCGCCGTGAGCCCGTTCGTGGGTGGCCGCACGCTCAAGGGGCCGACGGACGACTTCTGCCGCTACGCCGGAATCGAGACGAACGCTGGAGGCGTCGCCAAGGCCTACGGCGACGTGCTCGACGGCATCGTCGCCGACGAGGAGGTGCCGGGCCTTCCCTGCCTCCTCACCGGGACGCTGATGCGGAGCGCCGGGGAGCGCGTGACGCTTGCCACGAACACCCTCGACTTTGCGGCGAAGCTCGCCCGCTGAGCAAGTGGCGTCGCGAAGCTGAGCGGTACTCTCGGCTGAGTCCGCCGGCCGACTCGATGAGAACGATCGCGATCCTCCCGGTCAAGAGCTTCAGCGCGGCGAAGCAGCGCCTCGCCGGGCTGCTCGGAGCGGGCTCGCGGCAGGCGCTCGCCCAGGCGATGTTCTCCGACGTGCTCACGTCGCTTCGCCACGTGCCGGGTCTCGACGCCGTGGCGGTCGTGACCTCCGACCGGGTGGCCGAGTCGGCGGCGCTGGGGGAGCGTGTCCAGGTGCTGCGCGACACCGAGCAGGCGGGGCAGTCGGAAGCCGCGCTGATCGGCATCCGCTACGCCCAGGCCGCCGGCTACGAGCGCGTGCTGCTGGTCCCGGGCGACACGCCGCTCGTCGACTCGCGCGACGTGGACGCGCTCCTCGAGCTCGACGCCTCCGTCGTGATCGTGCCGGACCGCCACGGCATCGGCACCAACGCCCTGCTGATCGCCCCGCCGGATGCCATCGCGCCGAGCTTCGGGCCGGGCAGCTTCGACCGCCACGTGGCCGCCGCGCGCGCGGCGGGCGTCAAGTTCGCGGTCGAGCGGATCTCGACGCTGATGTTCGACGTCGACACGCCGGACGACCTCGCCGACCTCTCCGCGGCGCTCGACGAGCGCCGCGGCCACGCCCCCTCCACGCGCGGGGCGCTGCGCCAGCTCGACCGCTCGCGGGCGCGCGCCTCGGCGGCTCGGATCGCGCCGGCGTCGGCATAGCCATCTCGCGAGTGGACGATTTCGCGCCTATACCTGACGTAATCGTCCACTCGCGCCTAGTCTCACCGCCGTGGCCCGGATTACCTGCCTCGCGCTGCCCTCTTTGCCTGCCGTTACGCCCGGGTTCGACCTCGCCGGAGGGATCACCGCGGCCGCCCCGGACGACCTCGCCGACGGCGATGTCCTCGTGGTCGCGCACAAGGTCGTGTCGAAGGCGGAGGGCCGCCTGCGCCGGCTCGGCGAGATCGAGCCGGGCGAGCGCGCCCGCCGGCTCGCCGCCGAGCACCGCAAGGACCCGCGACTCCTGCAGGCCGTGCTCGACGAGTCGGCCGAGCTGCTGCGAGCCGTCGACGGCGTCCTGATCTGCCTCACGCGGCACGGCTTCGTGTGCGCGAACGCGGGCGTCGACCAGTCGAACGCGGGGGCTGCAGGCGAGCTCGTGCTGCTTCCCGAGGATCCCGACGCCTCCGCAAGGCGGCTGCGTGCCGGCATCGAGGCCGCGCGGGGCGTGCGCCCGGCCGTGATCGTCTCCGATTCGTTCGGGCGCGCTTGGCGGATCGGCCAGACGGACGTGGCGATCGGGCTCGCCGGCCTCACGCCGGTCGATCACTGGCGCGGGCGCCCGGATGCGTTCGGGCGCGAGCTGCGCGTCAGCTCGATCGCGATCGCCGACTCGGCCGCCGCGGCGGCGGATCTCGCGCGGGCCAAGGACTCGCTCGAGCCGGTGGTGCTCGTGCGCGGCCTCGAGCGCCACGTCACGCTCGAGGACGGCCCGGGCGCGGCCGCTCTGCGGCGCCCCTCCGAGCAGGACCTGTTCCGCTGACGCCGGGTCAGGCGCCCTTGAAGGGACCCGTGATCTCGTAGACCGCGCCCGGCCCGGGCAACAGCTCGCTCTCCGGAAAGGCGCGCTGCGAGGCGAAGAACATCCGCCGCCCGCTCGGGTCGAAGGTCACGCCCGTGATCTCCGAGCGCTCGTGCTGCGGCCCCGTGATCGCCAGGAAGCGCGACACGCGCCGGTCGCGGTCGACCACACCCATGTCTATCTCCTCCGTCGCGATGTCCTCGCACACGAAGATCTCGCCGCCGGGCGAACCCGTCATCTGGTCGACGCGCAGGAGCGGCGCGCTGCGCGAGGCGAGCCCGTCGTAGATCACCGTGAGGCGCTCACGGCGGGTGTCGTAGGCATGCACGCGGTGATCGGCCGTGGTCGAGACGTAGAGCGTGGTGCCGTCGAGCCAGATCCCCTCGCCGCGCTTCAGCTCGAGCGAGCCCTCGACCTGCCGGCGCGTTCGCTCGCGGCGGGCGAGCGGGTCGGGCAGCTTGACCCACTCGACGGACTCGCCCTGCAGGCGGGCGATCTCGAGCACACCGCGGGAGAGGTCCGGCCAGTCGGACGGCGTGTAGCGGTAGAGGCCGCCGTCGATCAGGTCCTCTGTCAGATAGACGCGCCGGCCGCGCGGGTCGACGGCGGCGGCTTCGTGCTTGAAGACGCCCATCGCCTCGTGCGGCACGGCCCGCCGCCTGCCACTCGGGTCGCACTCCCACACGCGCCCTTCCTCGACCTCCTCGCAGGAGAGCCACGTGCCCCAGGGGGTGCCGCCGCCGGAGCAGTTCTGGGTTGTGCCAGAGAGGATCCGGTAGGCGTCCTCGACCTTCCCGTCGCGGCCGAAGCGGAGCGCCGAGGCCCCGCCCTCGACCGTCTCCGAGTTCGAGACGAGGACGTAGCCGCCGTCGTCGCGCGGGAAGGTCGCCATGCCGTCCGACGCGAGGTGCCAGCGATAGCCCGTCGCCGCCACGGGCTCATCGCCGCGGGCGACAATCCGTGAGCTGAAGCCGTCCGGCAGCCGGATCCCGTGCTCGTCGGGTGGACCGAGCGGGCCGTAGCCGCGCCCGCGGCGGAGCGGCCGGCTCTGCGCCTCGCCGAACAGCTCGTCCCAGAACGCCGCCCCCAGCGATACCGCCGCCACGCCTCCGATACCCATCCCGATCAGCTCGCGGCGGCGGACGGTGCGCATTCACGGCCAGTGTGTCAGCGCACTCCGGACGTCAGTGAAAACCGTGCAAACACCAGGTGAAGGTCGTGTGACTCGGCCCGGCGGCCGCGCCCCATACCCTTGGCCGCCGTGCGCCGGCTCCTGCTCGCAGCGCTGCTCCCGCTGGCCGCGTGCGGCGGCGACTCCGGCGACGACCCTCGCGGGGCGGCGCTCGCCCTCGACTTCCAGCCGAACGCCGTGCACGCCGGGATCTACACGGCGGAGCGGCTCGGGCTCGACCGCGAGAACGGGGTCGATCTCGAGATCCGCGTGCCGGCCGCCTCGACCGACTCGTTGAAGCTGCTCGCCGCCGGGCGCGCGGACATGGCGGTGGTCGATATCCACGACCTCGGGATCGCGCGCGAACGCGGCCAGGACGTGGTCGGGGTCGGCGCGCTCGTACAGCGCCCGCTCGCCGCGGTGATCGCCGAACGCGGCGAGGTGAGACGCCCGCGCGACCTCGAGGGCCGGCGCGTCGGCGTGACCGGCCTGCCCTCGGACGAGGCGCTGCTGCGCGCGGTGGTCGAGGACGACGGCGGCGACTTCGACCAAGTCGAACGGCTCACGATCGGCTTCTCGGCCGTCCCGGCGCTGATCGCCGGACGCGTCGACGCGGTTGTCTCGTTCTGGAACGCCGAAGGGGTGGCGCTGCGCGAGCGCGGCGTGCGGACGCGCGAGTTCCGCGTCGACGAGTTCGGCGCGCCGCGCTACCCCGAGCTCGTGCTCGCGGTCGAGCGCGAAACGCTCGAGGACGAGCGAGCGCTCGTGGACGACGTGCTCGCGGCGCTCCGGGCGGGCACCCGCGCGGCGCTCGCCGACCGGCCGGCGGCAGTCGCCGACATCGTGCGCGCGTCCGGGGGCGATGAGCCGCTGATCGAGGCGCAGTTCGCCGCCGTGGCGCCGGCGCTGCGGCCGGCGCTCGTGCTGCGCCGGCCGGTGCTCGAGGAATGGGCGCGTTTTGACGCCCTCTTCGGGATCCTCGGAACGCCGCCAGACGTGGAGCAGGCGTTCGCGCTGCCGCCCTCAAGCTAAATTGAACTTGAGATGGCTGAGCAGATGACCATCGGAGAGGTCGCCGATCGCAGCGGCGTGGCGGCCTCGGCGCTCCGCTTCTACGAGGAGCGCGGCCTGATCAACTCGGAGCGCGCCGGCTCCGGCCACCGGCGCTATCCGCGCCCCGTCCTGCGCCGGATCGCGTTCATCGTCTTCGCCCAGCGGGTCGGCCTGACGCTCGAGGAGATCGGCACCGAGCTCGCCAAGCTGCCCCCCGACCGGGCACCCACGCGGCGGGACTGGTCGCGGCTGTCGAGCGGCTGGACGTCGCGGATCGACGAGCGCATCGCCGAGCTCGAGCGGCTCAAGCTCGGGCTGACGGAGTGCATCGGCTGCGGTTGCCTGTCGCTCGACCGCTGCAAGCTCTCGAACCCAGGCGACCGCGCCAGCCGCGGTGGGCCGGGCCCGCGCTACTGGATCGGCGACCGGCCGCTCGACTGACCGGGCTCAGCGGCCGGCCAGCATCGCCTCGACGAGCGCCGGCGCCTCGCGTGCCATGCGCGAGCGCGGGACGACCCGCTCGAAGCCGGCCTCCTCGGCGCGCCGGCGTACGTCCTGCTCGACGTGCGAGTAGAAGCCGAGCCGCGGCACCCCTGCTCCGGCGGAGCTCGCGATGCGCTCGTCGGGCTCGACGGTGAGGTCGACGACGAGCAGCTCGGCCTCATCCCCCGGCTGCACCGGCTCGTGACCGGCGGCGCGCAGCGCGCCCTGGAGCTTCGAGCCGAACAGCAGATCCGGGCAGAGCAGCGCGACGCGGGCCACGACGGCTAGAGGGCGCGGCGGCGGCGGAACTCCTGGCGCACCGACTCCGGCCGGCCCCACATCTGGACGACCTCCGCGCGGCCCGAGCGCGCCTCGCGCACGACGAGCTCGCCGTCGATGCCGTTGTCGTCGAGCAGCGCAAGCGTGCCGTGAACCGTCTCCGCGGCGGCGGCGTGGCCGAACTCGTGCGCGCTGCGGATGCGCCAGTGCCAGTCCGCCTGCGAGTAGGGCATCGCGTTGATCGTGACGAGCAGCGTGGCGGCCTCGACGTAGCGGTCCTCGTCGAAGATCCGCAGGTCGAGCTCCAGCTGGGTCCAGTCCGGCGGTAGCGCGTAGATCACGCGCTGGAAGTCCTCGGCAAGCGCCATCCGGCCCGAACCCTACCGACGCCGGCGACCCGCCCGGGCGCCCTCGATCCGCATTGCGCGGGCGAGCTGGTCGCCGAACGCGTGCTCGCGCCCGTTGGCGCGCACGGTGAGCGGGCCGCCGAAGGGCTCGTGGCCGGTCAGCTCGACCTCGTCGCCCGGCGCGATCCCGCGCTCGGAGAGATAGCGCAGCATGTCCGGGTTCGAGTCGGACACGCGCGAGAAGGTGCCGCTCTCGCCGGGCTGCAGGTCGGCGAGTGCCCGGGAAGGCCGCTCGTCGATCTCCCCGTCGCGCGTCGGGATCGGGTCGCCGTGCGGGTCGTGCGTCGGGTGTCCGAGCTTGGCGGCGATCAGCTCCGACAGCTCGGGCGAGATCGCGTGCTCGAGCACCTCGGCCTCCTCGTGCACGCGGTCCCAGGGCATGCCGAGCGCCTCGGCGAGGTAGAGCTCGAGCAGCCGGTGGTGGCGCAGTACCTCCAGCGCCACGCGCTCGCCCGCCCTGGTGAGCCGCACGCCGTGGTAGGGCTCGTGCGAGATGAGGCCGAGCGCCTCAAGCCGCTTGATCATCGCCGAGGCCGAGGCGGGCGACACCTCGAGCCGCTCGGCGAGCGCCGACGTGGATACCGGCCCGCGGCCGCGGTGCGCCAGCGACCAGATCGCCTTCGCGTAGTCCTGGACCGCGCCGGTGATCTCGTTCGCCTCTGCACGGGTCGCCATCAGACCGACACCAGCAGCCCCGTCAGGTACATCACGAGCAGTCCCGCGAGCAGCCCCACGCTGGCGAGCGGGTGGAGGAAGCGGCCGCTCTCGTCGCGCACCTGCGGGGCGATTTGCACGATTACCTGGGCGATCGCGCCGGCGCCGATGCCGAACATGAGCGCGGCGAGGCTCGGATGGAAGGCGGACGCTCCGATCCAGGCGCCCAGCACCGCCGGCGCGCCCGCGAGCACGCCGAGCAGCAGCAGCTTGTCGAGCCGGGCGCGGCCCTCACGCGCGACCGGAGCGACGATCGCGAGCCCCTCCGTCGTGTTGTGGAGCGCGAAGCCGACGACAAGTGCCGCGCCCAGGGCGAGCGAGCCGATCGCGTAGGCGGACCCGATCGCAAGCCCCTCGCCGAGGTTGTGGAGCCCGATGCCGAGCGCGACCAGGAAGGCGGCCCGGTAGCCGAGGCCGAGGCCGTCGCCACCCGACTCGCCATCCGCGAGCCGCTCGCGCCGCGATCTGAGCCAACCGTCCACTGCGACCAGCGCCAGGTAGGCGCCGGCCGCTCCGAGCCAGACGAGCGCCGCCCCGCCGAACGAGCCCGGCCCGCTGTCCGCGAGGTCGGTCCCCTCGAGCAGGGCATCGACCCCGAGGAAGGCGAGCAACCCGATCGTGAAGGCGAGCAGGAAGCGCATCCAGCGCGCGTCGACGCCGCGCACCCAGGGCAGCCACAGCATCCCGATCGCTACGGGAATCACGCCCACGTAGAGCCCGATCAGCGCCATCAGCCCGTAGAAGCCGAGGTCCGCGTCCGGCGTCTCGACGGCCGCCTCGATCTCGTGCGTGATCGTCGCCCCTGTCGCGGTGAGCAGGATCAGCTCGTAGGCCTGACCCTCGATCCATGGGTATTGCACGTCGATCGTCGACCCGCCGAGCCGGCCGATGTCGTCATTCGACTGAGAGAACGAGGCGAAGCCGTCGTTGACGATCACCTGGCGCACCTCGACCGGGTCTGCCCCGTCGTTGCGCACGTGCAGCTCGATCTGCCCCGGCTCGAGGACGGTGCGCTCGACCGCCAAGTTCTCCTCGGGCACCCCGATCCGGTCGAGCCCGGGCGCGTCGAGCGCCACGAACAGGCCGATGGCAAGCGCGAGCACGACGAGCGGGGCGAGCCCCGCGAGCCAGGTGGGCCGGCGGCGCGTGACGGTCGCAGCTTCCATCAGCTGACCTCGACTTCGAGGTCACCTTGGCGCGGGGACCAAGCAGACCAAGGACGCAGGGCTGCAGGCGTGCTCGGCACGCCGAAGCCCGAGGACGCAGGTATGCGCCGGTAACCCGCGCCATCAGGTGACCTCGAAGAAGCCCATCCAGCCCAACTCGGCGAACTCGCTCACATGGGCGTGGAACATGTACTTGCCGGTGTACGGGAAGCGCAGCTCGAGGATGCCGCGCTCGCCCTGGCCCTGGATCACGGTGTCTGTGAAGTCGCGGGGCTCGAGCCGCGTGCCGGTCGGGTAGTAGTCGAAGAAGTTCGCGTGGATGTGGAACGAGTTGAGGAGGTCGTACTCGAGCACGTTCACGAGGTAGATCCGCACGAGCTCGCCGCGCTTCACCTGCACCGGGCGCTGCATGTACTCGAAGGCGACGGTGTTGACCGCGTAGACGTCATTGGCGCGGTCGAAGTTCGTGTCGAAGCCGTTCATGACCATCACGAGCTCGTCGGCCGGCGGGCGGCCCTGCTTGGGGTCGATGACGACGGCGCCGTAGAGCCCCTTGGCGATGTGCTCGGCCAGGGGCGTCGAGTGGCAGTGGTAGAGGTGGAGGCCGAACGGCGTTGCGTCGAACTCGTAGACGGTCCGGTGGCCCGGGTTGACGTTGCCGTCGCCGATGCCCGGCACGCCGTCCATGACGTCGCGGTGGATGCCGTGGAAGTGCATCGTGTGCGGGTGGGTGGAGCCGTTCACGAACTTGACGCGCAGCCGCTCCCCCTCGCGCGCCCTGAGCGTCGGGCCGGGGACGCGGTCGTTGTAGGTCCAGGCGAGGTACTTCACGCCTGGTGCGACCTCGATCTCCTTCTCGCGCGCGACGATCTCCCACTCGCGCACTCCGCCGACGACCGTACCCTCGTCGAAATCGCGCAGGATCTCCTGCGGATCGAAGCCGTTGACGCGCGGGTCGACCGTCCCCTTCGCACCTAGGTGGCCGGAGGCCGCGGCGTGGGTCTGGCGGTGCCCGAGGTGCTCGGACGCCGCGGCGCCCGTCTCATGCAGCCCCTGGTGCGGGACGAGCTCATGGAGGACGGGCAGTGTGGCGCCGGCGGCGGCCGCGCCGCCCAGCAACTTGCGTCGCGAGAATTTGGTCGATCCAGGTTTCACTCTTTGGCCATACTCCGGAAGGGGTTTAGACCGGTCTAAAAGTACACTGGATCCGTGATCGCGACAAGCGAATACGAGCTCGTCACCGAGGCGGTGGGCATGGCCGACCGCTCCGAACGCGCGAAGTTCCTCGTCAGGGGATCCGAGGCCGCGGACTTCCTCCAGGGCCAAGTCTCGAACGACGTCGAGGCGCTCGCCCCCGGCGAGGGGTGCTACGCGACGATCCTGAACACGAAGGGCAAGCTCCGCACCGACCTGCGCATCCTGCGCGGCGGGACCTGGTTCTTCCTCGACGGAGAGGCGATCGGCCACGCGGTGCTGCGCCACATGCTCGAGACGTATTCGCTCGGCCGTGACGTGCAGAGCGAGGATGTCACGGCCACGCGCGGGCTCGTGTCGCTGCTCGGGCCCGGCGCCCGCTCGGTGCTCGACGCGGAGCCGCCCGAGGCGGAGAACGCCTTCGTCGAGGGTGAGCACGGGCTCTACGTCTCGACCCACCTGGGCGTCGACGTGATCGGCGAGCCCGGCCTCGAGCTCGGCGTTCCCGCCGTGTCCGGCGACGTCGCCGAGTGCGTGCGGATCGAGAGCGGCCGGCCGCGGCTCGGTTACGACATGGACGCCGAGACGATGCCGCAGGAGGCGGGCATCAACGAGCGCGCGGTCAGCTTCACCAAGGGCTGCTACGTCGGCCAGGAGACCGTCGCCCGGCTGCACTACAAGGGCAAGCCGAACCGGCATCTGCGCGGCCTGCGCCTGTCGGAGCCGGTTGAGCGCGGCACCGACATCATGCTGGGCGAGAAGGTCGTGGGACGGGTCGGTTCGAGCTGTGTCTCCCCCAGCCTCGGCCCGATCGCGCTTGCGATCGTCCGCCGTGAGGCCGAGCCGGGCGACAGCGTCACCGTGAACGGTGCGACCGCCGAGCTGGTCGGCCTACCGTTCCCGCGTGGCTGATCGCCGCACGCCCACGAGCAGGAGCGGCCTCTCGCGCGAGAGCACGCTGCTCGGCTACGACCCGCGCGGCAACGTCCTCGACATGCCGGCGCCGCCGGCGCCCATGGGGCAGGAGCCGGAGCTGGACCTGCGCGAGCTGCGCCGGCTCGTTCCCGCCGCCGAGCCGGGCCGGGAGGTCGACGACTGGGGCCGCTCACAGCGCGTCTTCGACCTCGTCGAGCCGTTGCTCGACTTCTACTACCGCCACTGGTTCCGGGTCGAGGTCGAGGGGATCGAGAACGTGCCCGCGGAGGGCGGCGCCCTGATCGTCTCGAACCACTCGGGCGCGCTGCCGCCGGACGCGCCGATGATCCTCCAGGCCATCAAGCTCGAGCACCCTGCCCCGCGGCCCGTCTACATGCTCGGCGAGCACTGGTTCAAGGGCTATCCCGGCGTGTCGCTGCTGACGACCAAGATGGGGCTGGTGGCGGCCCACCCCGCCAACGCGCAGCGGCTCCTGCGCGACGAGCAGCGGCTCGCGCTCGTCTTCCCCGAGGGCCAGAAGGCGACGCGCAAGCTCTTCTGGCAGCGCTACCGGCTGCGGCGCTTCGGCCGTGGCGGCTTCGTGCGCACCGCCATGCGAGCCGGGGTCCCGATCGTGCCGGTGGCGCTCATCGGGGGCGAGGAGGCGATGCCGATCTTCGCCCACGTGCCGCTCCTGCAGAAGCTGACGGGACTCATCTACTTCCCCGTCAACCACGCTTTCCCGCAGTTCGGGCTCGCCGCGGCGCTCATGTACCTGCCGGCCAAGTTCAAGATCCGCTTCCTCGAGCCTGTCGACATGTCGCGCTACGGGCCGGAGGACGCCGAGGACGTGGCGCTCGTGCAGCGGCTCTCGGAGCGGATCCGCATGCGGATTCAGGAGGAGCTCGACGACCTCCTGCTGGCGCGCCGGTCGGTCTGGTTCGGGTAGGTTCTCGGCCGTGGGGTCGAGGAGGGCAGGAGCGCTGGCGGGAGTCGCGATCTCGGCGGCCCTCGTGGCTGGCTGCGGCGACGAGGACTTCAAGAACGACCCGCGCCCGCCGGTCCCGATCGGCATGAGCGGCGTCATACAGAGCGACAAGGTCACGGTGTCGCCCTCGAAGGCCGGCGCCGGCCCGATCGTCATCACCGTCTCGAACCAGACGCGGCGGCCGCGCACGATCACCCTCGAGGGCGAGACGCTCGTGCAGCAGGAGGGCCCGATCGATCCCGGCGATACCGCGACCATCCAGCGGACCCTGTCGCCGGGCAGCTACGAGGTGCGCGCCGGCTCGGAGACAGCGGTGCGGAAGGAGATCGCCCCGGCCGTGCTCGACATCGGCGCCGAGCGGCCCGCGTCGAACAACGACCTGATGCTGCCCTGACCGGCCGCGCCTAGAGCGCGAGCTGGTCCGCCGGCGGCGCGGCGGGTGCCGCCGGCGCCGGCGGCTGCGCCGGGCGCGCGCCGGGCTCGCCGTCCACGCGGTCGTCACAGCCGGCGCTCACGAGCGCGTCGATCTCGTCGAGCTGGGCCCGCACCTGCGCCGCCATCGCCTCGACGAGCTCGTAGGCCTTGTCGATGCCCGTTTTCGCGCCGGTGAGCTGGTTCTTGACCTTGCGCTCCTCACCTAGCGCCGCCACGGCGCGCTCGACGCTGGCGCGCAGTGCGCCGGCATCGATCCCGTCCGCGTCCGAGCGCTTCATCAGCACCCGCGCGCGAGCGAGCCGGTAGGCGAGCTCGAGCGCCAGCGTGCCGGTCTCGGGGTCGAGCGCGACGACGATCTTGTCGCCGTTGTACTCGCGCAGCGGCTCGACCTTGGCGGGCAGCTCCTCCTCGGTGGGCACGACGAGCAGCGCGAAGTCGGCGCTGCGCTCGGCGAGCGCGTCGTTCAGCTCCTTCATGGCACGGGGCTGCGAGAGGCGGCTGTCCTTCGCCTCGATCACGAGCCGCCCGCGCGCCGGCCCGTGTGCCGCGTCGATCGCCACGACCACGTCGCCGATCTTGCCGGTGGCCTCGACGAAGTCGCCCACCGCGGCGGCGACGTCGCCCTGCGCCAGCGCGATCGCGTCGATCGCGTCGGCCACCTGCTCCTCGAAGGTCCTGCCCTTGGCGCTCCCGCGCTCGCGCTCCGCCTCGAGCTCATCGACCTTCTCCTTCTCGAGCCGCAGCGCCTGCAGCTGCTTCTCGAGCTCGGCCATCTGGCGCAGCAGCGCCTGCTGGCTCTCGTGCTGGCGCTCCTCGGCGGCCTTCAGCACGCGGATCGTGCCGGCCTTGAAGTCAGCGAGCGGATTCGACCCGTCCGCGGCGGAGAACTGCCTGAGCAGGTCCTCGCGCGAGCGGGCCATCGTCTCCGCGACGAGCTCGCGCACGCGGTTCTGAACCGATGCCGACGAGCCGTCCGAAAAGAGCTTCTCGAGGTCCTTGGCGAGCTGGCCGTTCTCCGGACCGAACACGTGGTCCACGCGCTCGCCGAAGAACTCCGCCACCTGGCGCGCCTTGTCCGTGAACTCGACGTTCAGCTGCGCGGCCGCGCGCTCGAACTCGGTCTTGACGAACTCGGCGTTCGCGCCGGCCTGCTCACGATCGAGGACGCGCGCGCCGATCTCGACGGCGTCGCGCACCAGCTTGACGGCGTCCTCGCCGTTCTGCTCGCGCTCGGAGACGAGCCTGACGGCGCATTCGTCCTCCACGACGAGGCCGTCGACGACCACGCGCCCACCGACGACCCGGACGTGGGGCGCTCTGAGGGGAGTTGCAGCTTCCATTTCTCTCCGGTCGCACGGTACGGGGGCGACCTGACGGAACGGGCGAAAACTGCCGCGCAACGGTGGGCCAACAACCTGCACTACGCAAAGCACTGCTTGCCTGCAATACTTGTTTGCGTGCAAGCATCATCTTCCACGACGAGGGACGCCACGCCCAACACCGCCCCCCGGGCGGACGAGGAGCTCACCGAGGCCATCACCCAGCACCTCTTCGCCTTCGTCAACAAGCTCCTCACCGCGGGCCACCGCGAGCTCTTCGCCGCCATGGAGAAAGAGGACCTCTCCATCACGCAGGTCAAGAGCCTGCACGCGCTGGCCGACGCCGACGCCCCGATGGCGCTCGGCGCGGTGTCCGACCTGCTGGGGCTGTCGCTGCCGGCGATCAGCCGCTCCGTCGACGGTCTTGTGCAGCGCGGCCTCGTCAAGCGCGAGGAGGACCCGCGCGACCGCCGTTCAAAGCTCGTGACCGCCACGAGCCGCGGGCGCGCGACCTACGAGCGCCTCACCGCACTGAGACTTGCCGGGATCCGCGGCTTCCTCGCCGATCTCGAACCCGAACAGAAGCAGGCGCTCGCCGACGCGCTGGTGCCCTTGATCAGGAGTCTGGACCGTGACTGACCGAATTCGCCTCAATGAGGACAACCGCCGCTGGTGGACGCTGGCGGCCATGTGCTTCGCGCTGTTCATGATCATGCTCGACAACACGGTCGTGAACGTGGCGCTTCCCTCCATCCAGGAGGACCTCGGCGCGACGCTGTCGGGCCTCGAGTGGACCGTCAACGCCTACACGCTCACCTTCGCCGTCCTGCTGGTGACGGGCGGAAGGCTCGGCGACATCTTCGGCCGCCGCCGGATGTTCCTCTTCGGCGTCGTCGTGTTCGCCGTGTCGAGCGCTGCCATCGGGCTGGCGCCAGACGAGGGCTGGCTCGTCGCCGGCCGCGCCATCCAGGGCGTCGGCGCCGCGTTCATGATGCCGGCGACGCTCTCGATCATCACGAACGCCTTCCCGCCCGAGGAGCGCGGCAAGGCGATCGGCACCTGGGCCGGTGTCTCCGCGCTCGCGCTCGCGATCGGTCCGGTCGTCGGCGGCGCGCTCGCCGAGTACGTCTCCTGGCGCGCGATCTTCTTCCTGAACCTGCCGGTTGCGGTCGGCGCCGTGATCGTCACGCTGTTCGCGACCCAGGAGTCGCGCGACGAGACGACCCGCCACCGCGTCGACTTCCCCGGCATAGCCGCGCTGTCGGTGGCCCTGACGGCGCTCGTCCTCGCGCTGGTCGAGGGCAACGCCTGGGGCTGGGGCTCGGCCGAGATCATCACGCTGTTCGCGCTCTCCGCGGGCTCGCTCGTGGCCTTCGTGCTGCTCGAGCCGCGCGTGCGCGAGCCGATGGTCGACTTCCGGTTCTTCCGCTCGAAGACGTTCCTCGGCGCGAACGTGGTGGCCTTCATCGTGACCTTCTCGATGCTGGCCACCTTCTTCTTCATCGCCCTCTACATGCAGAACATCCTGGGCTACTCGGCCGTCGAAGCGGGCGTGCGCTTCCTTCCCTCGACGCTGATGATCGTGCTGATCGCGCCGCTCGCCGGCCGTCTGACGGACCGCGTCGGCGCCCGCCCGCTGATGGTCGCCGGGCTCTCGCTCGCGACGCTGTCGCTTTTGCTGCAGACGCGCATCGACATCGACACCGGCTACGGGCTGCTGCTGCCTGCGTTCATCCTGCTCGGCATCGGCATGGCGCTCGTGATGTCGCCCATGTCGACCGCCGCGATGAACGCCGTCACCCCCGACAAGGCGGGCGTCGCGTCCGGAATCCTCTCGATGAGCCGCATGGTCGGCGGCACGTTCGGCGTCGCGGCCATCGGCGCGCTGTTCCAGCACCTGGCCCGCAACGAGCTCGCGAACGACCTCGCCGGCACCGGCGTGAGCGCGGCGACGCGCGAGCGCATCGTCGAGAACCTCGGCTCCGGGAGCGACGGCGGGCTCGGCCCGCAGGCGGCGGAGGCGGCGCACCACGCGTTCATCCACGCCCTCTCGACGGGCATGTGGCTGGCCGCGGGCGTCTCGCTGGTCGGCGTGCTCGTCGCGTGGTTCACGATCGAGCCGCGGACGGCGGACCGGCCCAGTGCGGCGGCAGCAGCTGAAGCCACGGTCTCGGGCTAGGGCAGGTTCACCACGTGTGACACGAGCTCGCCGTCGGCGACGGCGTGCAGGGCGAAGCCGCGGCCGCCGTCCTCCGTGGCGAGCTCGGGCGAGCTGAAGTCGAGCCGCAGCTCCGCGTAGGTGCTCGGGATCGCGAGCACCGGGCGGCCGCCCACCTCGCCCCCGACCGTCCGGTGGACGTGTCCCGAGATCACCTTCAGCACCTGCGCGTGACGCGCCAGCACGTCGCCGAGCGCACGCCGGCCCTCGTCGTGCAGCGCGATCGCGTCGACGGCGGGCGCCCCGGTCGTCAGCGGCGGATGGTGCACGGCGATCAGCGCCGGCCGCTCGGGCGCGGCCGAGAGCTCGGCGTCGAGCCATTCGAGCCTGCCGGCGTCGAGCTCCCCGTGTTCGTGCCCGGGAGCCGTGCTGTCGAGCACGAGGAGGCGGAGCGGGCCGAGCTCGGCCGCGTACTGCACCGGGGCTCCCCCCTCCCCCGGCACTCCGAAGTGGCGGTGCAGGGCCTCGCGGTCGTCGTGGTTCCCCGGCAGCACATAGACCGGCATGCCGAGCGGGGCGAGCACGCTCTTGACGCGCTCGTACTCCCAGTCCTGCGCGCCCTCGACGAGATCGCCCGAGACGATCACCACGTCCGGCGCCGACTCGAGCCGAAGCACTGCCTCGACGGCCGACGTGAGCAGGACGTCGGGCTTGGGGGCGATCCAGTCGGCGCCGACATGCGGGTCACTCAGCTGAGCGATCAGGAACGGGCGGTGCATGGACGGGCATTGTGCCGCAGGTAACCTCCCGCTCCCCTGGGACTGATCGCGGAGGGTTTGAGAACGAGATGGCCGTCGATGTGAGCAAGGTGTCCGAGCTTGACGTGGAACCCGGCACGCTGCCGGAGACCATGGCCGCCTGGGTGATTCGCGAGGAGCGCTTCGGCGAGCCGCGCGACGCCTTCCAGGTCGAGGAGATCGAGGTACCGGAGCCGGGTGCGTTCGAGGTGATCGTGCGCGTGATGGCGGCCGGCGTGAACTACAACAACGTGTGGGCCGCGCTCGGCCAGCCCGTCTCGGTGATGCGCTACGGCGACCACCCGGAGTGGGGCCATCACATCGGCGGCTCGGACGCCTCGGGCGTCGTCTGGAAGGTTGGACCGGGCGTCACGCGCTGGAAGCCGGGCGACGAGGTCGTCGTCCACTGCAACATGGCCTCCTACGAGGACCCTGAGGTGCACGGGCTCGACCCGCTCGCCGCGCCCTCGCAGATGATCTGGGGCTACGAGACGACCTGGGGCTCGTTCGCGCAGTTCACGAAGGTCCAGGCGCAGCAGCTCCTTCCGAAGCCGAAGGGCCTGGCCTGGGACGAGGCGGCCTCCTACGGGCTCGTCTACTTCACCGCCTACCGGATGCTGATCACGCGCTGCGACCTGCAGGCGGGCGACCGCGTGCTGATCTGGGGCGCAGCCGGCGGCCTGGGCGTCTTCGCCACCCAGATCTGCGCGCTGGCGGGCGCCCATGCCGTCGGGGTGGTGTCGAGTGCGGAGAAGGGCCAGCTCGTCAGGCAGCTCGGCGCGGTCGACTACATCGACCGCAACGAGTTCGCGGGCATGATGCGCAAGGGCGGCGAGACGCCGGAGGAGGAGAAGGAGCGCTTCGGCGTGTCGCGCGCGTTCTCCAAGCGCGTGAAGGAGATCCTCGGCGACCAGCCCGACATCGTCTTCGAGCACGTCGGCAAGGCGACCTTCCCCACATCGGTGTTCACCTGCAAGCCGTTCGGCAAGGTCGTCATCTGCGCCGGCACGACCGGCTTCGACCTCGACTTCGACGTGCGCTACCTGTGGATGCGCCAGAAGGAGATCCTCGGCTCGCACTTCGCGAACGCGTACGAGTGCAACAAGGCGAACCAGCTGATCGACTCGGGCCAGATTCGGCCGGTGCTGTGGCGGACGCTGGGCTTCGACGGCGTGCCCGAGGCGCACCAGCTGATGCGCGACAATCAGCACCTCGGCAAGATCTCGATCCTCGTCGGCGCCGAGAAGGACGCGGGCGCCAGCGAGGACGGTCACCCCGGAGCGATCCACGCGGAGGTTGGAGCATGATCGAGGTACAGATCCGCTGGCCGATCAACCCGTTCAGGGGCGATCGCTTCGCTGCGGGCTGGCTGCCGGCCGCCGAGGCCGTGCTCGACTACGGCGCCACCAAGTGGTCGTTCACGCGCAACCTGGACGGCGGGCTCGACTTCGTCCAGACCGCCCAGTTCCCCTCGAAGGCGCACTTCGAGCGCTACTGGTACTCCGAGGAGGTCGCGACAAAGCGGGTCGAGATGGCCGGGTGCTACCAGGTGCCGCTGCTCCCGACCTACTGGGAGATCCTCGGCTCGGGCGAGGAGGTCGAGCCGGTGGCGCCCGGGGAGGCGCCTAGCCCTGCTCCAACGGCGCCATCGTCAGCCCCGACTCCTTGAGCAGCTCCCAGTAGTGCTCTGCGCGCTCGCGGTTGCCGGTCCAGACGATGGCCTGACCCTTGCTGTGGATGGTGTTCGCCATCGCCATCCCCTGGTCGTAGCTGACGCCCGGTAGCGTCGAGGAGAGCGCGAAGGCGACGCCCTCAAAGGTGTTGTGGTTGTCGTTGAGGACGATCACCCGCCAGTTGTCGTCGAGCCCGCTGCCCGGGTCTTTCGTGCGCGGGAGCTCGATCGTCCCCGTCACGCCGCCTCGGCGCGCTTTCGCCAGTAGCGCTCGAGCCCCTTGTAGAGCTGGTCGGGCGGCGCGGCCTGCTCGTAGGCCAGGACCCCCTCCTGGTCCACAGCGGCGCCCACCTGGTTCTCGAGCCGGGCGATGAAACGCTCCTCGCCGTCGGTGCGGGCTGAGTCCGCCGAGTCGACGAGCGCCGTGCGGATCCGGTGAAGCTGGTCGGCCACGTCGGTGACGGGGCCGAAGTGGGTCATGCAGAGCATCTGCGGATTCCAGGAGGCGACCGTGTGCAGCGAGTCGAGCCACTGCTCGACGTCGATGTCGGGCGGCGGGGTCGGCGCGAGCGTGTGCTGGTGCGGCGGGATGCGGACGCCGGCCATGTCGCCCACGTAGGCGTCGCCCGTGTCCTCGTGCAGGTAGCAGACGTGGTGCGAGGCGTGGCCGGGCGTGTAGGCCACCCGGAAGCCCTCCACGGTCTCGCCGCCGGCGAGCGACTGGATACGCTCGGCCGGCACGGGCGCCACCTCGCCCCAGAGGGCGTCCATCTCGTCGCCGTACAGGCGGCTCGCGCTCGCGAGCAGCTTCGACGGGTCGATCAGATGCGGGGCGCCGCGCTCGTGCACGTACACCCGGAGCTCCGGGAAGCGGCGGCAGAGCACGCCGGTGGCGCCCGCGTGGTCGAGGTGGATGTGGGTCAGGAGCAGCGCGCGCGGCTCCACGGGCCCGAGCCGGTCGAGCAGCGTGTCGACGCACGAGGCGGGCCCCGGGTCGACGATCAGGCCGTCGATCTCGAATGCGCAGATCACCCGGTCGCGATCCATGTGCATGACGTCGATGGCGGTACTCACGAGGAATCGACGATACCCGGAGCAACCTCGCCATAGAATCAATCGGGTGAGCGAGCACCGCCTTCCCGCGCGCGACAACCCATGGGTTATGCGCACCTATGCAGGGCATTCGACGGCGCGCGAGTCGAACGAGCTCTATCGGCGCAACCTCGCCAAGGGCCAGACCGGCCTCTCCGTGGCCTTCGACCTGCCCACCCAGACAGGCTACGACCCCGACCACGAGCTCGCCCGCGGGGAGGTGGGCAAGGTCGGCGTCGCCATCGCCCATAAGGGGGACATGCACAACCTGCTCGACGGCATCCCGCTCGACGAGATGAACACGTCGATGACGATCAACGCCACCGCGGCCTGGCTGCTCGCGCTCTACATGACGGTCGCGGAGGAGAACGGCGTCGACCGCCAGCAGCTCCAGGGCACCACTCAGAACGACATCATCAAGGAGTTCCTCTCGCGCGGCACCTACGCGTTCCCGCCCGAGCCCTCGATGCGGCTGATCACGGACATGATCGCCTTCACGGTCGACGAGGTCCCGCGCTGGAACCCGATCAACATCTGCTCCTACCACCTTCAGGAGGCCGGGGCGACGCCGGTCCAGGAGATCGCGTACTCGCTCTCCACCGCGCAGGCCGTGCTCGACAGGGTGCGCCGGCGCGTGGACGAGGAGACCTTCCCGCGCGTGTTCGGGCGCATCTCGTTCTTCGTCAACGCCGGCATCCGCTTCGTCGAGGAGCACGCGAAGCTGCGCGCGATGGGACGGCTCTGGGAGCAGATCGGGCGCGAGCGCTACGGCGTCGACGACGAGCGGCTGCTGCGCTTCCGCTACGGCGTTCAGGTCAACTCGCTCGGGCTGACCGAGGCGCAGCCCGAGAACAACATCATCCGGATCGTGCTCGAGGCGCTGGCCGTCACGATGGGCCGCGAGGCGCGCGCCCGCGCGCTGCAGCTGCCGGCCTGGAACGAGGCGCTCGGGCTGCCGCGGGCGTGGGACCAGCAGTGGTCGCTGCGGATCCAGCAGATCCTCGCCTACGAGACCGACCTGCTCGAGTACCCGGACATCTTCGAGGGCTCGAAGGTGATGGACGGGCTCGTCGAGGAGCTGACGGAGGGCGCGACCGAGGAGATGGCGATCGTCGCCGAGCAGGGGGGCGCGGTCGAGGCCGTGCCGTACATGAAGACGCAGCTGGTGGAGTCCAACCGCGAGCGCGTGCGCCGTATCGAGGCGGGCGAGCTCAAGGTGGTTGGCCAGAACGCGTACACGGAGGCGGAGCCCTCGCCGCTCCAGGACGGTGAGGACGGCGGCATCCTGCGCGTCGACCCCGACGTCGAGCGCGGGGCGATCGAGGCGGTTCAGGGCTGGCGGGCCGAACGCGACCAGACCGCCGTGGACGCCGCACTTGCCGAGCTGCGCGAGGCCGCCCTCGATCCCGAGCGCAACCTGATGCCCGCCACGCTCACGGCCGCGGCACAGGGCGCGACCACCGGCGAGTGGGCGGCGACCCTGCGCGACGTGTTCGGCGAGTACCGCGCCCCCACGGGAGTCGGCGACGCGGCGGCGCCGGGCTCGGACGACACGCTCGCGGAGCTGCGCGAGCGGGTCGAGCGGGTCTCGGACGAGCTTGGCCGGCGGATCAAGATCCTGGTCGGCAAGCCGGGCCTCGACGGGCACTCGAACGGCGCCGAGCAGATCGCCGTGCGCGCGCGCGACGCGGGCATGGACGTGGTCTACGACGGCATCCGCCTCACACCGGCGCGCATCGCGCGGGCGGCGGTCGAGGAGGGCGTCCACGTGGTCGGCCTCTCGATCCTGTCCGGCTCGCACGCCGAGCTGATCCCGAGCGTGCTGGCCGAGCTCCGCGAGGCGGGCGCGGACGTGCCGGTCGTGGTGGGCGGGATCATCCCGCCGGCCGACGAGGCCGCCCTGCTCGAGGCGGGCGTGGCGCGCGTCTACACGCCCAAGGACTTCGAGATAAGCCGCATCATGGGCGACATCGTCGACCTCGTGGTCGAGCACCACGGGGTCGAGGCCGCCGCCTGAACGCCGAGATCGTGCCGAGCCCCCAAGCGACCGATCCCGAAGCGCTGGGGCGACGCCTGCGCGAGCGCGACCGCTCGGCGGCGCCGGCCGCCCTCAACCTGATCGAGGATCGCTCGCCGGCCGGCCGTGAGGCGTCGGGGCGGCTGCTCGCCGAGCTCGCCCCGGGCGCGCTCGGCGGCGAGGCGCCGGCGCATCTCATCGGCATCACGGGGCCGCCCGGGGCGGGCAAGTCGACGCTGCTGTCCGCCCTTCTCGGCGAGTGGCGGCAGACGGGCCGCAACGTGGCGATCCTGGCGGTCGACCCCTCCTCGAAGCGCTCCGGCGGCTCGCTGCTCGGCGACCGCGCGCGCATCGAGCACGACCCGGCCGACGACGGCGTCCTGATCCGCTCGACCGCGGCCGGCGCGCGGCTCGGCGGGCTCGCCGCGCCCACACGCGAGGCGGCCGACGCGCTTGCCGCCGCCTTCGACGTCGTCGTCGTCGAGACTGTGGGCGTCGGCCAGTCCGAGACGGACGTCGCCGACGTGTGCGACAGCGTCGCCGTGGTGGTGCAGCCGGCCTCGGGCGACGTGCTGCAGTTCCTCAAGGCCGGGATCATGGAGGTGCCCGACGTGCTCGTGGTGACGAAGGCGGACCTGGGCGAGGCGGCCGCGCGCTCGCGGCGCGACCTGGCGCAGGCGCTCGCGGCGGTCGGGTCGGCGGAGACGCCGGTCGTCGCCGTCTCCTCGGTCCCGCCGCCGAGCGGCATCGACGAGCTGGCCGCGGCACTCGACGAGCAGCGCCGGCGGATCGACCTGCCCGAGCGGCGCCTGCGCGCCCGGCGCGCGTCCGCGCTGCGCGAGTTCACGGCCGAGCACGGCGAGCGCGCACTGCGCGAGCTCGGCGGGCGGCGCGAGGCCGAGCGTCTGCTCGCCGCACGCGATCCAGGCCTCGGCGTGAACGAGCTCGTGGCGAGCCTGGAGGGCGGGGAGTGAGCCGCCGCAGGCGCCCGGCCGCGGGGCGGCCCGCCCGAGGACGCCCGCCCGCGGAGGAGCGGCCCGCGCCTGCGCCGGAGCGGCAGCGCTGGGGCCTTCTCCCCACGCTCGCCTTCGCGATCGGCGTGTTCGCGGTCGTCACCCTGATCGCCTGGGCGGCCGGCGCGGCCAATCTCGGCGTGGCGCTCGGGATCGGCCAGGTCGCCTTCGCCGTCGCAGTCGTCTGGCTGATGGTCTTCCGCTAGCGCACCGCGAGCAGCGCCTCGGCCTCGGCCAGCTCCTCGGGAGTGTTCACGCTGCGCACGAGCCCCGGTGGCAGCGCCACTCGCGCGGGGTCGAGCGCCTCGACCGTGCGCGTGAGCGGGGCGTCCGGCTCGGCTGCGCGAAGCACGTCGAGCGCCGCCGGTGCGTAGAGGCCGAACGTCGGCTGCAGCACGCCCTCGGCGGTCGCTACCACCGCGGGCGAGCCGCCGGCACCCTGAATCAGCGTCCGGCACGCGTCGGCCGTCACGAACGGCATGTCGGCGGCGCACACCAGCACCGGCGCAGCCGCGGTCTCGAGCGCGTGCACGATGCCCGTGAGCGGGTGACGCGGCTCGTCCGGCTCGTCCCAGCGCTCCGTGCCCGGCAGCTCGGGCAGTCCCGTGCGGCGCTTGCAGACGACCGCCACGCGCTCGCACACCCCCGCGAGCGCCTCGAGGGGGTATTCGACGAGCGGTCTGCCCGCCAGCGGAGCAACCGCCTTCGAGCCGCCGCCGAGCCTACGCCCCGCTCCTCCGGCCAGCACCACGCCTATCACGGTTGGCGAGCCTACCCGGGCGGGGCGCCGTAATAGGCTTGCGCGCGCCGTGGCCCTGGGCTCCTTCATCGGCGCCGGACGCTCGCTCGAGACGGCGATCCAGCGGGCCGCCCGCGCGGACGAGCTCGGCTACGAGTCGGCCTACGTCACCCACATCGCGGCGCGCGATTCGGTGACAACGCTGATGGCGTACGCCGCGCGCACCGAGCGCATCAAGCTCGGCACCGGCGTGATGCCGATCTACTCGCGCACGCCGGTTGCGACCGCGCAGTCGTTCGCGACGCTCGACGAGTTCTCGCACGGGCGCGCCGTGATCGGGCTCGGCGTGTCGCACCGGCCGGTGGTGGAGGCCTGGTACGGGCAGACGATCGACAAGCCGCTGCGCGAGACGCGCGAATACGTCGGGATCGTCCGCGCGATCCTGCGCGGCGAGAACCCGCCCACGGGCGACAAGTTCCGCTCGAGCTTTCGCTTCATGGCCTACGAGCCGCGCGCCGACATCCCCATCTATCTCGCGGGTCTGTCCGAGAAGATGCTGCGCCTGTCAGGGGAGATCGCCGACGGGGTGGTGCTCTGGCTCTGCAACCCGCACTACATCCGTGATGTCGTAGTGCCGGCCGTCAGCGAGGGACGCGAGAAGGCCGGGCGGCCGCTCGAGGGCTTCGACATCGTCGCCGCGGTGCCGTCGGCCGTCACCGGCGAGCCGGAGGAGGCGCAAACACGTCTGCGGACGGAGCTCGTGCCCTACTTCTCGCTCCCCTTCTACCGCACGATGATCGAGGCGTCCGGCTTCGAGGAGGACGTGGCCGGCTTCGACCGCGGCATGCAGGAGGGCGGGCCCGAGGCGGCCATCGAGGCGATCTCCGACGAGTTCCTCGGCCTGCTCGCGGCGATCGGAACGCCCGAGGAGGCCGCGGCGGCGGTGCGCCGCTACCGCGACTGCGGCGCCACCTCCCCCTGCGTCGGCGGCATCACGAAGACTGACTTCGACGCCACGCTCGAGGCGCTCGCGGGCTGCCTCGACTGACCGGGTCAGCCTGCCAGGGCCTCCACCCGCCACTCCCCGCGCTCACGGCGCAGCTCGAGCGCGTCGGAGGCCGGCTCCTGACCCTCTGCGCGTGTGCGCACCTCGACGCGCGCCCGCCCGCCCTCGCGCACCTGGATGCCGCGGATCTCGATCGCGGGCCGGCGCACGCCGGCCGCGGCGGTGCCCAGCAGGCGGGCGCAGTCGTCGCCGCCCGCGCGCTCCCGGGCGGCCTCCGTGAAGACCTCCGCGCAGATCGTCCTCCAGTCGCGGGCGGCCGTGGCGCGCTCCAGCCGCTGCACCACCGCGGCGATCTCAGCGGGCGGTCCAACGGCCTGCCGAGGCTCCTCGTCCGCTCCCAGCGAGCAGCCTCCCAGGGTAGTTAGCCCCACGACGGCCATAATGGACCCATGGAGGGATCGGCGCCCGAATCGCTTGGCACCCAGTCGAGCTGGCTTCGCTGCTACCGCTGCTGGTCGCAGAACCTCGAGGTTCAGCTTCATTACGAGGGCATCTTGAAGGTCGACCCCGACACGGGCGAGGCCGTCGATCCCGTCGAGGAGGTCCAGGAGGCGGTCGTTCAGTGCCTCGACTGCCTGCACGACCAGCCCCACCTCAGCCTCACCTTCTACGAGGAGAACGGCCGCCGCATCTCGCGCATCGAGCCGGTCGAGGACCGATGGGAGCGGATGGTCACCGGCACGCCCTGGGTCGCCTCCTGCACGGTCACCGTGGACGCAGACCAGGTTGAGTCCTGCTCCGGGCCCGAGGCCGCCGAGTCGCTCGCCTTCGCCGCATTCGGCGACCACGGCACGCGCGAGTTCTTCACGCACGTGCGCTTCCACAAGCACGAGGAGGACCAGATCGTCATCCACATGCTCGTGGAGCTCTACGCGCGCTCCGCCGACGAGGCCACCGACGTGATGGAGCAGGCGGCCCGCGGAACGCTCACGATCACCTCGCTCGCCGAGGAGTCGCGGCCGCCGGCCTCGTCGCCCGACGAGCCGCACTGACCGCCGCTCAGCGCCCCGGCGCCCGCTGCCGCACCTCCTGGAGAAGCCAGCCGTTGCCGTCCGGGTCGTCGAATGAGACGAACGTCCCGTAGTCGGCCCGATCGGGGTGCAGCCCCGGCGTCTGCCCCGACTCGCCGAAGTGGAACGGCTCGCCGAGCTCGACGCCCTTGCCGCTGAGCTCCTCCCGGGCCGCCTCGATGTCCTCGACGACCAGGTGCATGCCCTGGTAGGCGCCGGGCTCGACCCGGCTGACCCCGACCCCGACGGTGATCGAGCACGCCGAGCCGGGCGGCGTCAGCTGCACGACGCGGAAGTTCTCACCCGCCTTGTGGTCCACGTCGACGTTGAATCCGAGCTTGCCGGCATAGAAGTCCACGGCCCGGTCCACATCCGAGACGGGAACGACGACCAACTCCAGCTTGAGGTCCATGGCTCTCTTCCTTTCCAGGGATACTGCGCGGGTCATGTCGCAGTTGAACGTCGACAAGACCCGTGAATTCATCGCTGCGTACAACAGCCGCGACTTCGCGACCGCGGTACAGCACTTCCATCCGGAGGTGGAGTGGGTGCTACCGGCGCTACAGGACTCTGACTCTTGCACCGGGCCAGAGGAGATCATCGGCTTCTGGGAGGAGATCGACGAGACCATGGAGGAGCTCCAGCTGCGGCCGCAGGAGTTCCGCGACGCCGGCGACCTGATCGCCGTCAAGCTGCGCCACTACGGGAAGGGCAAGGGCAGCGGCCTGGTGATCGACGAGGAGCTGTACCACCAGGTGAGCACCTTCCGCGACGGCGTGATGGTCCGGATCGAGTACTTCACGAGCTGGGACCAGGCCCTCGAGGCGGCCGGGCTCAGGGACTAGCGGCCACCCCTGTCTCGAACAGGGCGGCGATCTCCTCATCGGACCTGCCGAGCTCGCGCAGCACCTCGGCCGTGTGCTCCCCGAGGAGCGGCGGCGGGCGCGACGACGCCGGGTCGACGGCTCCCCAGATCGGCGATCCCACGAGGTCGAGCGGCCCGGCGGCGGGGTGCTCGACCTGCATCGTCGCCGGCCTGCCGGAGTCCGCCGCCGCCTCGAGCGCGTCGGTCACGGAGCGCACCTTGCCGCAGGGCACCCCGGCGGCGTCGAGCGACGGCAGCCACTCCTCAGCGCTCCGCTCGCGAAAGCGGGCCTCGAGCTTCGGGATCAGCTCTGCGCGGTTCTCGACGCGCGCGGCGTTCGTCCTGAAGCGCTCGTCCTCGCCCAGCTCGGGGAGCCCGATCGCCGTGCAGAGCGCCCGGTACAGCCCGTCGTTCGCGGCCGCGACGGCGATCCGTCCCGACCCCGTCTCGAAGTCCTGGTAGGGGACGATGTTCGGGTGGGCGTTGCCGAAGCGACCCGGCTCGATGCCCGTGACGAGCGCGTTCTGAGCGACGTTCACGAGCCCCGCGAGGCCGCTGTCGAGGAGCGGCACCTCGATGCGCCCACCCTCGCCCCCGTGGAGCGCGGCCAGCACGCCCGCGGCGGCGTGCAGGCCCGTGAGCACGTCCACCACAGCGACACCCGCTTTGTACGGCTGGCCGTCGCGCGGCCCGGTGATCGACATCAGGCCGGTCTCCGCCTGGGCGACGAAGTCATAGCCGGGCCGGCCGCGCGGCTCGCGCGCCGAGCCGAAGCCCGTGATCGAGCAGTAGACAACCCGCGGGTTGCGCTCGCGCACCTGCTCGTAGCCGACGCCGAGCCGCTCGGCGCCTCCCAGCTTGAAGTTCTCGATCACGATGTCGGCGCGTGCGCACAGCTCGAGCGCGAGCACCCTGCCCTCCTCGCTGCCGAGGTCGAGCGCGCAGGAGCGCTTGCCACGGTTGACCGAGAGGAAGTAGGCGGCCTCGCCGGCCGCGAACGGCGGGCCCCAGCCGCGCGTCTCGTCGCCGCCCTGGGGACGCTCGACCTTGATCACGTCCGCGCCGAGATCGGCGAGGACCATCGTGCAGTAGGGCCCGGCCAGCACCCGCGACAGGTCCGCCACGCGGACACCCTGGAGCGGCGGCCGACCCTGTAAGGATTGGTCCGGTGAGCTCATCCCGGACGGGCATGCTGACAGGCGCCGCACTCGCCGTGGCGGCGCTCGAGGACGCGGGCGTCGAGCTGGCCTTCGGCCTGCCCGGGGTCCACAACCTCCCGCTCTGGCGCGAGCTGAACGGCTCGCCGATCCGGCTCGTGGGCGTGCGCCACGAGCAGACGGCGGCGTACGCGGCCGACGGCTACGCCCGCGCCAGCGGCCGGCTCGGCGTGGCGCTCACCACCACCGGGCCCGGCGCCGCCAACACGCTCGCCGCCGTCGGCGAGGCGTGGGCCTCGCGCCAGCCCGTGCTCGTGATCGCGACCGACATTCCCACGAGCGCGCGCCGGCCCGGCGTCTGGCGCGGGGTCCTGCACGAGGCGACCGACCAGGCGGCGATGTTCGCGCCCGTCGTCAAGGAGGCGTACCGGGTCACGAAGCCCGAGCACGCCGGTGCGGTCATTGCAGCGGCTGCGCGCATGGCGCTGGCGCCGCCGGCGCGGCCCGTCTACGTCGAAATCCCGACCGACCTGCTGAAGGCGGCCGGCGAGGACGACGGCGGCAGCGACCTCGCGTCTCCCGCCCCGCTGCCGCGGGCCGACGAGGAGCATCTCTCCCGCGCGCTCGAGCTGCTCGAGCGCTCGCGCAGGCCGCTCGTCTGGGCGGGTGGCGGAGCCCTCCAGTCCGGCGCCGGCGAGGCCGTCGCGCTGCTGGCCGAGCGGCTCGTGGCGCCGCTCCTGCTGACCTACTCGGCGCACGGGATCGTGCCGCCCGGCCATCCCTGCCTGCTCGACGTGCCGCCGCACGTGCCGCAGGTCGGAGCATTATGGGACGAGGCCGACCTGGTGGTCGCGATCGGCACCGACTTCGACGCGATGATGACCCAGGCCTGGAAGCAGCCACAGCCGCCGCACCTCGTCGCCATCAACGTCGACCCGGCCGACGCCTCCAAGAACTACCGCCCCGACGTGCTGCTCGAGGCGGATGCGGCGGCCGCCACCCGGGCGCTCGCCGAGCGGCTCTCAGAGCGCGGCGGGCTCGACTCGCTGGCGCGCCGCCTGCGCGCGCTCGGCAGCGAGGTGCGGGCCGAGTTCGCCGCCAGCGACCCCGAGGCGATGGGATTCCTCGACGCGATCGAGAACGCGCTTCCGGAGGACGCGGTCGTGGTCAGCGACATGTGCATCCCGGGCTACTGGATCGGCGGCTTTCACCGGACCCCGGCGCCGCGCAAGCTCTCCTACCCGCTCGGCTGGGGCACGCTCGGCTGCGCGTTCCCGCAGGGTCTCGGCGCGGCGCTTGCGGGCGCCGGCCCGGCCGTGAGCATCTCGGGCGACGGCGGCTTCCTGTACGCGTGCGGCGAGCTCGCGGCGGCGAAGCAGGAGAACATCCCGCTGACAGCCGTGGTCGTGGACGACGGCGGCTACGGGATGATCCGCTTCGACCAGGACCGGCACGGCGACCCGCGCGAGGGGGTCGACCTCGTGAACCCGGACTTCGTGGCGCTCGCGCGCTCGTTCGGGGTCCGCGCGGACCAAGTCGACGGCCTCGGCGAGCACTTCGCGATGGCCCTGAGAGGACACGTCTCGATGCGGGAGCCGACCCTGCTCGTCGCGCGCGCCGCGCTGGGCCCGCCACCGAACGTGTCGCCGCGCTGGTATAGGCGATGACCGATAGGCGCGACCCCGCGCCCGGAATGCCGCCCTCGAGGATGGACGAGGTCTCGCGCGCCGCCCGGCGTGCCGGCGCTCTGAGGCGAGCGCCGGCGCGCGCCGAGCTGCTCGAGGAGGCGGCCACCGCCTCGCTGGCGGGCATCGATGCGCGCCGCGTGCGCATGATCGCCACGGCCCGCCCGATCCTGCAGAGCGCCGTCGCGGCCTCGCTCGCCTGGCTCGTCGCCACCGAGCTGGTCGGCCACGCCACGCCCTTCTTCGCCCCGATCTCGGCCATCATCACGCTCGGCCTGACCGTCGGCGAGCGCAGGGCTCGCGCGGTCGAGCTCGGGATCGGGGTGGCCGTCGGCATCGCGATCGCGGACCTGCTCGTGGCGCTGATCGGCACCGGCGCCTGGCAGATCGGGGTCGTGGTTGCTCTCGCGATGTTCGGCGCAACGCTAGTCGGCGGAGGCCCGCTGCTCGCGTCGCAGGCCGCGGCTTCGGCCGTGCTGGTCGCGACGCTCCAGCCGCCGGACGGCGCCTTCGACTTCACGCGCGCCGTGGACGCCGCCACAGGCGCCGCCATCGGGCTGCTCGTCGGCTCTGTCCTGCTGCCGGTCGATCCGCTGCGACTCGTTCGCAAGGACCTCGGCCCGGTGATCGACGGCGTCGCGGCGGCACTCGACTTCATCGCGAAGGCGGTGGAGGACAGGGACGAGGCCGAGGCCGACCGCGCCGTCGAGGCGGTTGCCAGGCTCCGCCCCGAGCACGACGAGCTCGAGGACTCGATCGCGGCCGCGGCGGACGCGGCGCGCCTGTCGCTCGGCCGGCGCGAGGCGCTCGTCGAGATCGGCAAGCTGTCCGAGCTGGCCCGCCATCTGCGGCTTGCCATCGCGGACGCGCGCTCGCTCGCGCGCGGGGTCGGCCGCGCGATCGCGACCGGGGACGCGACGCCGCCCGAGGTGAGCGCCTCGATCGTCGACCTTGCGGAGGCCACGCGGGCGCTCCACCGGCTGCTCGAGGACGGCGACCCGCACCCGCCACGCGAGGCCGCGGTGCGCGCCGCGAGCGTCGCCAACGCCGTGCTCGACGAGACCGGCAACATGTCGGCGCTCCACATCGTCGGGCAGGTGCGCCTGCTCGCTGTGGACATCCTGCGGGCGACGGGGATGGAGCGCCATCGGGCGCAGGACGCGGTGCGCCACGCGCAGCCGCCCACCAGCGCCTGACGGCGGACCCGCCTAGGCGTCGAGCCTGAAGTCCGGGTCGCCGGTGAGCTCGGCCACGTCCATCTGGGCCTTCTGCAGCTTGCCGGCGTAGTCCCAGTTCATCGACTGCCAGCGCGTGAACTGGTCGAGCACCCAGATGCCCGACTGGCGGCTGCCGTTCCCCGAGCGGCCGTTGCCGCCGAAGGGCAGGTGCGCCTCGGCGCCGCTGGTTGAGTTGTTGACCGAGAGCATCCCGGCGCTGACGCGCTCGCGGAACCTGAACGCCCACTTCGCGTTCGTCGTGTAGATCGCCGCCGAGAGCCCGTAGCCGTGGCCGTTCGCCAGCTCGACCGCCTCGTCGAAGGAGCCGAACTTCGCGACGCCGACGATCGGCCCGAACGTCTCGGTCGAGTAGATCTCGTCGTCCGCGGTCACGCCGTCGACGATCGTCGGGTGGCAGTAGATGCCGGCGTCGGGATCGCCCACGAAGCCGTCGCGCGGGTTGTCGGCGCTGATCCGGCCGGTGGCGCTCGACCCGGAGACGCTGTGGTGGTCGCGTATCAGCCCGAGCCAGTCCTCGAAGCGCTTGGCGAAGCGCTCGTGGATCATCGGCCCGTAGAGGACGTCTTGGGTGGGGTCGCCGATCGGCGCCTCCTCGACGGCCGTGGTGAAGCGCTCCACGAACTCGTCGTGTATCGACTCGTGCACGATCACCGTGCCGAGCGAGGTGCAGCGCTGGCCGGCCGTCCCGAACCCGCTGAAGAGGGCACCCTCGACGGCGAGGTCGAGCTCGGCGTCCGGCATCACGACGAGCGGGTTCTTGCCGCCCAGCTCGAGGCAGGGCGACTGCACATGACGCCCGCAGAGCGCGCCGATCTCGGCGCCGACCGCGGACGAGCCCGTGAAGCCGACCTTGTCGACGAGCCGCTCCTCGAGCGCGCGCTCGAGCCCCTCGAAGGCCGTGGGGCCATCGCACTCGACGAGGTTGAGGACGCCGTCGGGGAGGCCTCCGTGGATGAAGAGCTGGGTGAGCGCGTCGCCGATCGCGGGCGCGTACTCGGCCGGCTTCCAGACGACGGCGTTGCCGCACAGGATCGCCGGCACCAGGTACCAGGAGGGGACGGCGACCGGGAAGTTGCCGGCGGTGATGATCGCCGCCACGCCCACCGGGTTGCGGAAGGTGAAGAGCTGCTTGTCCGGCATCTCGCTCGGGACCGTCTGGCCGTAGAGACGGCGGCCCTCGCCGACGAAGAAGTCACAGGTGTCGATGATCTCCTGGACCTCGCCGAGCGACTCCGGGTAGGGCTTGCCGATCTCGCGTGTGACGAGCCGCGCGAGCGCCTCCTTGTTCTCCTCCACCAGCCGGCCGATCTGCTGGATCGCCTTGCCGCGGACGGGCGCCGGAACCGCCGCCCATTCGCGCTGCGCGGCACGGGCGGCGCGGCAGGCGTCGACGAAGACGCCGGCATCCCCCAGCACGGCCTCGCAGACGACCTCGTCCAGGTTCGCGGGGTTCCGCGACTCGATGCGCTGCCCCTCCGGGCGTGTCTCGCCGCCCACGATCGAAGCGACGGTCCTCGTCTCAGTGATGCTCATGCGCGCAAGCCTAGTCCCAAGGCTGGAATCCACCCGCAAACCCGTGTAGGGTCCGCGCCGTGAAAGCCGAGTCGCCACCGAGTCAGCGGTGGCGAGCGGGGGACCCATTACATACATGGGGCGAATCGCGGCCAGAGTGCCGCGTAGCGCTTCTCTTTCTGCGCAAGCCCGACAGCTAACCCCGTAGGCCTGAGAGAGAGGACCGGATGCGACGAGTTCGCTGGGGGTTGGTCGTGCTTGCCTTATCCGTCTACGCCGCGCAGCCCGCGTCTGCTTGGGGCGGCGAGACCGAGGCCGCGGTCGAGGCGATCAACAACGCCCGCGCCGGCGCCGGACTGGCGCCGCTCACGGTCTCCCCCGCGCTGACTCGCTCCTCGGCGGCCTTCGGCGGCCACATCCTGCGGACCGGGGTGTTCGCTCACGCCGGGACGATCCACGCCGCCGGTGGGTTCCGGCGCCTCGGCGAGTGCATCGCGATGCACTCGGGGCGCGCGGCGCGGCCCCGCCAGACCGTGCGCCGCTGGCTCGCGTCACCGGGGCATCGCCCGCTGCTCCTGAACCGGGGCTTCCGGCACGCCGGCGCGGCGGCCGTTCAGGGACGCTTCCAGGGCCGCCAGAGCACCATCTGGGTGCTCCAGCTCGGCGCGCGCTAGTCGAGCCGGCGCTCGAGCGCGTCGAGCTGCGCGCGCAGCTCGTCCGGCAGGGTGTCGCCGAACTGGGCGTAGTGCTGGTGGATCTGAGGGAGCTGCACCTTCCACTGCTGCGGGTCGACCTCGAGGAGCTGCTCGAGCGCGTCCTCGCTCAGGTCGAGCCCCGACACGTCTAGTGCGTCCGTTGACGGCACGAGGCCGATGGGCGTCTCGACCGCCTCACTCTCGCCGTCGCAGCGCTCGAAGATCCACGCCAGCACGCGGCTGTTCTCGCCGAAGCCGGGCCACAGGAAGTTGCCGTCGTCGTCCTTGCGGAACCAGTTGACCATGAAGATCTTCGGCAGGACGGCGCCCTCGCGGCGGCCCGTCTCGAGCCAGTGCTGGAAGTAGCGCGCCATGTCGTAGCCGCAGAAGGGCAGCATCGCCATCGGGTCGAAGCGCAGCTCGCCGACCTTGCCGGCCGCCGCTGCCGTCTTCTCGGAGCCCATGATCGAGCCGAGGAAGACGCCGTGCTCCCAATCGATGGCCTCGGCGACGAGCGGCACGACCGAGGCGCGCCGGCCGCCGAACAGGAAGGCGTCGATCGGGACGCCCGCCGGGTCCTCCCAGTTGGGCGCGATCGAGGGGCACTGGTCGGCCGGCGTCGTAAAGCGGGCGTTGGGGTGCGCGGCGGGCTCCTCGGAATCCGGCGTCCAGTCGCGCCCCTTCCAGTCGATCGCCTGCGCCGGCGGGTCGGGAGTCATGCCCTCCCACCAGACGTCGCCGTCGTCGGTCAGCGCGCAGTTCGTGAAAACGGTGTTCTCGCGCACCATCGCCATGGCGTTCGGGTTGGTGTCCTCGCCGGTCCCGGGCGCCACGCCGAAGAAACCCGCCTCCGGATTGATCGCGTAGAGCCGGCCGTCGTCGCCGAACTTCATCCAGGCGATGTCGTCGCCGATCGTCTCGACGGTCCAGCCCTCGAGCGTCGGGATCATCATCGCCAGGTTCGTCTTGCCGCACGCCGACGGGAAGGCGCCCGCCACGTGCTTGACCTTGCCCTCGGGTGAGGTCAGCTTGAGGATCAGCATGTGCTCCGCGAGCCAACCCTCGTCGCGAGCCATCACCGAGGCGATCCTGAGCGCGAAGCACTTCTTGCCGAGCAGCGCGTTCCCGCCGTAGCCGGAGCCGAATGACCAGATCTCGCGCGTCTCGGGGTAGTGAACGATGTACTTGTTGTCCGCGTTGCAGGGCCACGGGACGTCCTCGACCCCGTCCACGAGCGGCATCCCGACGGAGTGCAGGCAGGGCACGAAGTCGCCATCCTCGCCCAAGACCTCGAGGGCGCCGCTGCCCATGCGGGTCATGATCCGCATCGACACGGCCACGTACGACGAGTCCGTGATCTGGACGCCGATGTGCGCGATCCGAGAGCCGAGCGGGCCCATCGAGAACGGCACCACGTACATGATCCGGCCGCGCATCGAGCCGCGGAACAGCGAGCCGAGCGTCTCGCGCATCTCGCCGGGGTCCCGCCAGTTGTTCGTCGGCCCGGCGTCCTCCTCGCGCTCGGAGCAGATGAACGTGCGGTCCTCGACCCGGGCGACGTCGCCGGGGTCAGACCGAGAGAGGTACGAGCCGGGCCGCTTGGCGTCCGAGAGGCGCTCGAACGTTCCGGCTGTGATCAGGCGCTCGCAGAGCTCGTCGTACTCCTCCGCCGAGCCGTCGCACCATTGGATGGCGTCAGGCTGCGTGAGCTCCGCCACCTCCTCCACCCAGGCGAGCAGCCGCTTGTGGGTGGTGGGGGCCGTGGTCGTCTGTGTCACTGGTCTCGCGATCTCCTTCTACTCATTCCAGGGCCGCAAACCGTATCCCACGGCTCCCTAGACTGAGTCCGGTCGTGAACGGCCGGCGACCGAGCCCCTGGCGGCACATCCTGCGCTTCATCGGCTCTGTCCTGATGGTGAGCGGCATCCTCCTGATCGCCGACGCCGGCGTCACGCTCGCGTGGCAGGAGCCCGTTTCCGCCTTCCTTGCGGAGCGCCAGCAGAACCAGCTCAAAGAGGAGCTCGAGGACCCGCCGCCGCAAGTCGAGAAGCGAGTCCGCGAGAAGCGCCCGCTGCCCGGCGATGCGATCGGCGAGATCATCCTGCCCTCGCTCGACAAGCGCTATTTCGTGGTCGAGGGGACGGACACGAGCAATCTCCGCAAGGGCCCCGGCCACTATCCGGAGACGCCCTTGCCCGGCGAGAAGGGGACCGTCGCGATCGCCGGCCACCGCACGACCTACGGCGCCCCGTTCCGGGACATCGACCAGCTGAAGCGCGGCCAGCACATCATCATGTCGATGCCCTACGGGCGCTTCGTCTACCGCGTCGAGAAGACCCAGATCGTGGATGACTCGGCGCTATGGATCACCGACCCGGTCGGCTACGACCGCCTCGTCCTGAGCGCATGCCACCCGCTCTACAGCGCGGCGCAGCGGCTCGTCGCATTCGCGCGACTGGTCAAGCGGCTGCCGCCGACGGTGCGGGGGTAGGCCCGGCGCGTCGTACAAGCACCGACCGCTCAGAAGTCGAGATCGAGGGGCTCGATGCCCTCCTGGCGGCAGAACTCGTGGTACATGCGCATATGACTCAGGACGTCGTCGTGGCCGACGACGTTGTCCTGCTCGTCGATGTACAGCAGCGCGCCCTCGAGGACGAACAGGGTGACCGTGCCCTCGTCGCCGGCGATGAGGGTGTGAATATCGCCGGGCGGCTCCCGGATGATCGTGCCGGCCCGCGCGACCCAGTCGCGTTCGGCGTAGTACCAGCTGCCCTCGAGCACAAAGCCCGTGACCGGGCCCACGTGGTAGTGCCGGTTGACCATGCCGCCGCCAGTGACCTTCGTGAGGTTGGCCCAGACACCGGTCCGCCGATTGAGCCGGAGCGGCTTGACGAACACGCCCTCGGCACTCGGGTACGGGATCCACGGCATGTCGTCGCTGTGGACGACGTGCTCCTGGCGCGTCAGATCCACAAGCGAACGGAGGTCCAGTGCGTCTTCGGGGATCGCCGCCATCGTCTATCTCCAGTCGGTCGGTGATCGTGCTCCGGCGGGAACGTAACCGCGGACGAGGCGTTCAGGGCGCTCGGCTGCGCGGCGGTTGGACGATCCACAAGCCGCTCTTGATCCCCTCCCCGGCCTTACACTCCCCCCGGGCGCGCGCCGACCTGGCCGGGGACCGACGCCCCCTCGATATCCGACTGGTCCCGCGACTCGAACCACAGGATGAGCCCGACGACGAGCGCGAGGGCGATGGCGAGCACCGCGAGCCAATAGAGGAGCTTCAGCAGGATGCGCATCGAGAGCAGAGCGCGACGCTACCGCCTGCCGCGGCTGCCTGACTGGCTGCGCGAGGTGCTCGCCGAAGCGCCGGCGCTGCCGTCGCAGCTGCTCGGCGTCGGCGTGCTGCTCGTCATGGTGGCCTCGGAGGCGGGCTACGGCGACACGAACTGGCCACCCGCCGCCCTGCTGATGCTCGGGCTGCTCGCAGTGACGGCTGTCGTCGTCGGCCTGCCGCGGCGGCCGGGCGCGCTCCAGCTCGCCGGACTGGCGCTGTTTGCGGGCTATGCGGCGTGGAGCTTCCTGTCGATCACCTGGGCGGGCGTCACGGCCGACGCCTGGGAGGCCGCGAACAGGACGAGCGCCTATCTCGTCGTGGTCGCGCTCTTCCTGCTCTGGCCGGCGGGCCCGCGCGGCGTGCGGCTGCTTCTCGCCGCCTTCTCGCTGGGAGTGGCGGCGGTCGGCGTCGTCGAGCTGCTGCGGGCCGACGCTTCCGCGACGCCCGGCGGCTTCTTCATCGACGTGCGCTTCGCCGAGCCCGCGGGCTACATCAACGCGAACGTGGCGATGTGGACGCTCGGCCTGTTCGGCTGCGTCGCGGCGGCCGCCTTCCCGCGCGCGCATCCGGCCCTGCGCGGCGCGGCGTTGGGCGGCGCCACGCTGCTGGCCGGCCTGGCCCTGCTCGGCCAGAGCCGCGGCTGGGTGTTCGCCCTCCCGCTGGCTCTCCTCGTCCTGCTCGTCGTCTCCCCCGACCGGCTGAGGATCGCGCTCGGGTCGATCCTCGTCGCCGCCGCGCTGCTGCCGATCCGCCAGACGCTGCTGGACGTCCACGACGAGTACAGCCCCGTCCGGCTCGACGGCCTGCTGTCCGACGCCACCGCGGCCCTGATGCTGGTCACGGTGATCGCCGGCGCCGTGGGCGCCCTGTGGGCCTACGCCGAGCGGCGGCCGACCCCCGACGAGGGCACACGCGGGCGACTCGCCCGCGGCACCGGCGCGCTGCTCGTGACGCTGGCGCTGGGCGCGACGGTGGTCGCTTTCGCCGCGGTCGACGACCCCACCGGCAAGCTGAGCGACACCTGGACCGAGTTCAAGCAGGGCTACTCGGACGAACCGCCCAGCGAAAGCGAGTCGCGCTTCGCGAGCGCCGGATCAAACCGCTACGACTTCTGGACGGTCGCGTGGCACGGCTTCGAGGACGAGCCGCTTCGCGGGCTCGGCGCGGAGAACTTCCAGCGCCTCTACCTGACCGAGGGCCGGAGCACCGAGAAGCCTCGCTATCCCCACTCGCTCGAGCTCGAGGTGTTGTCGGGGCTGGGAATCGTCGGAGCGCTACTGCTCGGCGGCGCCCTGCTTGCGCTTGTCACGGCCGCCGGCCGTGCGCTCTTCGCGTCGCGCGAGGCGCGCGGCGCGGCTGCGGCGGCGCTCGGCATCTTCGCCTACTGGTTCCTGCACGCCTCCGTCGACTGGTTCTGGGCCTTCTTCGCGCTGACGGGCTCGGCCCTCGCGGCGCTCGCGATGGCGGCGTCGCTCGGATCGGCCCCCGCGCCGGCCGGCCAAGAGGCGGCGGAGCGGCGATCCGGCGGGCGCACGGTCGCCCTCGTTGCCGGCGGCCTGGCCGTCGCGCTCCTGGCCCTGTCGATCGCTGCACCCTGGCTCTCGGCGCGCGAGGTCAACCACGCAGGCGACGTTTGGCGCCAGGACCCCGACGCCGCCTTCGACGCGCTGGACAGGGCCGAGACGCTCAACCCGCTGTCCACCGTGCCGGGGGCGACTGCGGGCACGATCGCGCTCCGGCTCGACCGCACGCGCGAAGCGGAGGAACACTTCCGGCAGGTCCTGGCAGACGATCCCGAGAACGCCTATGCCGCGCTGGAGCTCGGCCTGATCGCCTCCGCGGAGGGTCGTCGGAGAGCGGCGAGGCGGATGCTCGAGCTGGCGCTCGAGCAGAATCCGCGCGACCCGCTCGTCATGGAAGTGCTCGATCGCGTCGCAGCCGGGAAGCGCGTGTCTCCGTCCGCCGTCAACGCCAGAATCGCGCGCAGCGCATCGTCGGTGGCCGAGCGGGCGGCGGGTTCAGGGGGATAAAGAAGTCCGAAATTGTGCACCTATCGCTGGCGAACTCCGCCGAGTCGTGGTATTGAAAATGGAGGACTTTTGACGGGCGGGTGATGGGCATGCCGCGCGGACTCGCAGGTCAGGGAAGCGGCGTTGCCCACCAGGACGACTCTCGAATATGGGGAAGAAGATGAAGACAATCAGTTCAATGCTGCTTGCGCTAGTGCTATGCCTGGCGTTCGCAACGACAGCTTTCGGCCAGTCGGCCGTAGACGGATACAACGACCTCGGCGGTCAGGTACAGAGTGGCGTCGGAGGGAACGGTTCGCCGCCCGCCGCCACCACCGCTGATACAAGCAGTGGCAGCCTGCCGTTCACCGGGCTTGACGTCGCGCTGTTCGCCGGCGCCGGCGGCCTGCTCATTCTCGCCGGTGTCGGGATGCGTCGCCTGACGCGCTCGACCGGCACCGCTTAGACCCTTCCTGGATGGCCCCCCACCGCGGCACTGCAGCCGACGGTGGGGCGGTCTTCCATGGACAAACCTCGGAACTTCGCAGCGAGCCGATGAGCGACCACGCCTACGCACATAATCCAAGGATGGACGCCCTGCCGCGCACGCGCACGGCCGATCCCGCACCCGCCGCCGCGGCGGGGCCGTCGGCCGAGCGCCGCCGGGTAGTGCAGGTCCTCTTCGAGGGGCGCGGCTGGCTGCGCTTTCGGCTTCTGGTCGACGCGGTCCTGCTCGTGCTCGGGGCGGTGTCGGCGATCGTCGGCGCTCGCGCCGGGGACGTAGATGCGGCCTCCGGACTCGTCTGGCTGCTGCCCCCGCTGACGCTCGTCCTGATGGCGGTCTGGGGTCTCTACCGCGATCGCACTGCGCTGCGGCTCGTGGACGGCATCGGCCAGGTCATCGCCGCAACGGCCCTGCCGACGATCGCCGTGATCGCGCTTGCCGCGCTGCTCGACCCGACCCTCGAGCCCGCGCCGCTGCTCGCGCGGGCCTGGCTGTTCGCGACCGTCTACCTCGTTGCCGGCCGCGTGCTCCTCACCTGGGCGCAGCGCCGCGCGCGGGCCGGCCGGCTGATCAGCAAGCCGACCCTGATCGTGGGCGCCGGCGTCATCGGCTCACACGTGGAGCGGCGCCTCGACGCGCAGCCCCAGCTCGGCCTCGAGCCGGTCGGCTACCTCGACTCCGACCCGCCCCCCGCCGACATGGTCCCCGACCGGCAGGCGCCCGTGCTCGGCTCGCCCGGCGACCTCGGCCGCGTGGTCGCCGCCACGGGCGCGCGCCACGTAGTCCTCGGCTTCAGCAGCGCGCCGGATCACGAGCTGATCCCGCTCGTCAGGGAGTGCGAGGCGCGCCGGCTCGAGGTGTCGCTCGTGCCGCGCCTGTTCGAGAGCGTCAACGTGCGCGTGGCTCTCGACCATCTCGGCGGGCTGCCGCTCTTCGGGCTGCACTCGATCGATCCCAAGGGCTGGCAGTTCACGATCAAGCACGTCTTCGACCGGGCCGTCGCGGCGACGATGCTCGTCCTCCTATCGCCGCTGCTGCTCGCCATCGCCGCCGCGGTCCGGCTGAGCTCGCCCGGCCCGACCCTGTTCCGGCAGCTGCGGATCGGTCGCGACGGCCGCCGCTTCGAGATGCTCAAGTTCCGCTCGATGGAGCTGCAGCCGCCGAAGCCGGAGCCCACTCCGAACAACGTGCTGACGCTGCCGACCGACATCGGCCCGGGTGGCATCGAGGGCATCGACCGGCGCACGCGCATCGGCGCCTTCCTTCGCCGCACCTCGCTGGACGAGCTGCCGCAGCTCCTGAACGTGCTGCGCGGCGACATGAGCCTCGTCGGCCCGCGTCCCGAGCGGCCCGAGTTCGTCGACCTCTTCGGCGATCGGATCGCCCGCTATGAGGACCGCCACCGCGTGAGGTCGGGCGTGACCGGCTGGGCGCAGGTGCACGGCCTGCGAGGCCAGACGTCGCTACGCGACCGGGTCGAGTGGGACAATTTCTACATCGAGAATTGGTCCCTCACCCTGGACATCAAGATTCTCCTCATGACCCTGGGAGCCATCTTCACCGGGTCGCGTGACGCCTGACCCTGGCGCCGTACGCAAGCGCTTTCCAAGAGTTGCGATCTCCCACGAATGGCTGACCATCCCGGGTGGCTCCGAGAAGGTCGTCCTGCAGTTCCTCGAGCTGTTCCCCGACGCGGACATCTACACGACGGTCTACGACCCCGAGCCGTGGCCGCCGGCGATCACGAGCGCGCACGTCCACACCTCGTTCCTCGACAGGCTGCCGGCCGCGACGCGCATCTACCCGCGCCTGCTCCCGTTCATGAATGCCGCCTTCGAGTCGTTCGACCTGAGCGGCTACGACCTCGTCCTGTCGAGCAACCACGCCTGCGCGAAGAACGTGATCACGGCGCCCGGGACGCTGCACGTGTGCTATTGCCACACGCCGATGCGCTATGCCTGGGATCCGGCCTTCTTCGCCGGCGAGCAGCTGGGCCTCGCCGAGCGGGTCGCGCTGCCGCTGCTCGTCGGCCGCCTGCGCCGTCAGGACGCGATCGCGTCGGCCCGGCCCGACGCCTACATCGCGAACTCGCGTCACGTCGCCGCGCGGATCCGCAAGTACTACCGGCGCGATTCGACCGTGATCCACCCGCCCGTCGACGTCCAGCACTTCCTCGGCGCGCCGCGCCGGGATGACGGCTACTACCTGTTCCTCGGCCGGCTCGTCCCCTACAAGCGCGCCGACCTCGCCGTGGCGGCCTGCGCAAGGCTCGACAGGGCGCTCACGGTTGCCGGCTCCGGGCGCGGCGGCGAGACGCTCGCCGAGCTCGCGGGTCCCCGTACCGAGCTGCTCGGCTTCGTCGAGGACGACGCGCTCGCGGAGATCGTCGCCGGCGCGCGCGCCCTTCTGTTTCCCGGGGAGGAGGACTTCGGGATGGTGCCCGTCGAGGTCCAGGCGGCCGGCGTCCCCGTGATCGCGTACGGCCGTGGCGGGGCGACTGACAGCGTGGTCGACGGCGTCACCGGCATCCTCTATGAGGAGCCCGGGGTCGAGGGGCTGTGCGCCGCGATCGAGCGCTTCGAGTCGACGAGCTTCGACGAGCAGGTGCTGCGCGACCGCGCCGCCGCGTTCTCGCCGGAGCGCTTTCGCCGTGAGATATCCGAGTTCCTGATGACGCTGGACGCCGAGGAGTGAGACATGAGTGATCTGGTGCTGGTGACGGGTGGAGCCGGATACGTCGGGGCGGCGCTCGTGGAGCAGCTGCTCGAGAGCGGTCGCCCCGTGCGCGTGCTCGACGTGCTCCTGCACGACCAGGACGAGGTCGGCGTCCGGCTCGAGGAGCTCGGCGCCGAGGTCCGCCGGGGCAACATCCGCGACGAGGCGGCGCGGCGGTCCGCGCTCGAGGGGGCCGGCGCGCTCGTCCACCTCGCCGCGATCGTCGGCGACCCGGCCTGCGCACGCGATCCGGAGCTCGCGCAGGCGGTGAACGTGGACGCGACCAGGGCGATCGCCGACGAGGCGCGCTCGGCTGGAGTCGCGCACATGGTGTTCGCCTCGACCTGCTCGAACTATGGGCGCATGGCGGACCCGACGGTGGCAGTCGACGAGACCGCCGAGCTGGCGCCGGTCTCCCTCTACGCCGAGCAGAAGGTGGAGGTCGAGACGATGCTGCTGTCGGGCTCCACCGCCCCGATGGCCGCCACCTGCCTGCGGCTCGCGACGGTCTACGGCGTCGCGGCGCGGATGCGCTTCGACCTCACCGTCAACGAGTTCACGCGCGACCTCTGGGCCGACCGCGAGCTCGAGGTGTTCGGCGAGCAGTTCTGGCGCCCCTACGTGCACGTGCGCGACGCCGCCCGTGCCATGACGATGGTGCTCGCCGCGGGGCCGGAGGCGATGGGCGGCGAGGTCTTCAACGTCGGCGACTCGGACGAGAACTACCGCAAGCTCGACCTCGTCGAGATCATCACCGGCGAGCTCGGGCGCGGCAACGTCAGCTACGTGCACCGCGACGAGGACCCGCGCGACTACCGCGTCGCGTTCGACAAGGTCCACCAGCAGCTGGGCTTCGAGCCGAGCATGCGGGTGCCGGACGGGGTCCGCGAGGTGGCGCAGGCGCTCGACGGCGGGGCGTTCGGGGATCCGTGGGCGAGCGCCTACCGCAACACGCCCTGATGTCCAGGCCATTGTGGACGCTAGGGTTCGCGCGTGCCGATTAACACGGGACGGTCGACGGCGTGACCCCGGATCAGCTGTCAACTCTGCCTTCGGCCAGACCGTCGCCTCTGCTCCGATTCCTGCGGGTGGTTCGCGAGCGCTGGTGGATCGTCGCGCTCACTACGGTGGTGTGCACGGGCGTGGCGCTGGTCTACTCGCTCAGCCAGCCCAAGGAGTACGACGCCTCAGCCAGTCTGCTGTTCCGGAATCCGGGCTTCAGTACCGCGCTGTTCGGATCGTCGGTCTTCGAGCCGTCGCTCGACCCGGCGCGTGAGTCGACCACCAACCTGCAGCTCGTGCAGTCGCGCGCGGTCGCGGGCGCCGTTCGCGATGAGCTGGGGCTTGACACCAGCGCGGGTGACCTGACCGAGCAGGTGGAGGTCGAGGAGCGCACCAACTCGGACGTCGTCGACGTGCGTGTCCGCGACGAGGATCCGCGCCTCGCCGCTCGGCTCGCGGGCGAATTCGCCAACCAGTACGTGCTGTTCCGCCAGCGCGCCGACCGACGCAAGATCGCCGGCGCCGAGGCGCTCATCCGCCGTCGCCTGGCTGAGCTGCCACCCGAGGCGACCGCAGAACGAGGCGAGCTTCAAAATGCGCTCCAGAAGCTGATTGCACTCGAGGCGGTGCAGACCGGCAACGCGGAGCTGATCGACAGGGCTGAGGTGCCGACGGTCGCTGCGTCACCTCAGACCAGACGCGACGTGGCAGCCGCTCTCGTCTTCGGGCTGGCGCTCGGCCTGGCTCTGGCCTTCCTGCTCGACCTGCTCGACCGGCGCGTCAAATCGAGCGAGGAATTCGAGGAGATCTATCGCGTGCCCACGCTGGTGACCGTGCCGCAGGCATCCTTTTCGGCACGGCCCGCGAGCGATGGGGGCGCGGCCTTCGAGCCGTTCCGCATCCTCTACAGCAGCCTCGGCTTCCTCTCGGTGTCAGCTCCGATGCGACGTGTGCTCGTCACGAGCGCGGTCGCCGAGGAGGGGAAGACGAGCGTCGCCCTGAACCTCGCCCGCGCGGTGGCGCTGTCGGGCCGGAGGGTGGTGGTGGTGGAAGCCGACCTGCGGAGGCCGAGCGTCAGCCGCCACCTGACCGGGCAGCGCGCGGCGGTCGGACTGACGAACGCGCTCGTCAGCGGGCAGTCCCCCAACGAGCTGATCTCCTACCACGACCCGGTGGACATGAGCGTCGTGCCGGAGGCGAGCGGCTTGCAGGGAGGGTTCACGGACGCGCGCGGCCTCGTGGGCATCCTCGAGAGCGGGCCGGTGCCGCCAAACCCCGCCGAGCTGTTGCGCAACGAACGGACTCTCGAGCTGCTCGAGCAGGTGACCGAAAGCCACGACTTCGTCATCATCGACGCGCCGCCCTTGCTGCCGGTCGCCGACGCGCAGATACTGCTCGGACAGCACATCGTCGACGCGTGTCTGATCGTGGCCCGCATCAACAAGACCACCCGCGATCAGGCCCGGCGTGCGCGAGCCATCCTGGACCAGGCGCAGGTGGAACGCGTGGGCCTCGTGGTGTCCGGGCTGCGGGGCGCGGGTGGCGGCTACGAGTACTACGGCGGCGTCGACACCGAAGCGGCGGATAGGGCGAGCGCCGGACGGCGCGGCTAGGAGAGCCCGGCCGCGCGCCGCAGCACCCCGAAGGCGGGCTTGCGCGAGCCGTCCCGGCGAAGCAGGCCGAACCAGAACTCCTTGTCGGACTGGTTCGCGGGCCCCCAGTCGTTCAGGTGATACACGAAGACCGCCTCAGTGAAGGCCGCGTAGGGGCCCTTCACGTAGTCGAAGGCACGCTGGAGATAATCGGCCTGGCGCGACTCCGGCACACAGTCCTCGTGCGCGCTGCACGTCGCCCAGCCGAGCTCGGTGATCCAGAAGCGCTTGCCGGCGCCGCCATGCGCCACGAAGCGGGCGCGCATCTCCTCGATGCGGCGGAACTGCCAGCGCGTACCCTTGCCGGGCGTGTAGGTGTCCGGGGACAGGCCCGCGCTGTATGGATGGATTGCCACGGCATCGAAGTGCGCGTTCAGGTCGGGCACCGCCTCATACATGCCGTCGATCCAGTTGCGGTAGTCGCCGGGCGCAGCGGTGTAGAACGTGTCGGCTGAGAGCAGGAAGCGCGCGCCGGGGTTCGCCGCGCGACCCGCGCTCGCCGCGGCTCGCACGAGCCGGGCGTAGCGCGCCGGATCGACGCGGTCGACCGAGAAGTACTCGATGTAGGGCTCGTTCCAGAGCTCGAAATGAGTCGGCGCCAGGTGCGCAAGCGCCGGTCGGCCGTGCCAGAACGAGCCGCCGGGTCCGTAGCGCCCCGTCACGGCGGCCACGTACTCGGCGTATTCGGCGGGATCGTCCGGGAACTGGTTCCAGGTCGGCGCCGCCCACGAGGCGCTCCCGTTGAGCAGCGGCAGCACGCGCAGGCCCCTGGCCGCCGCCTGCTCGATCACGTGGTCGTACCGACTCCAGTCCCAGACGTCGTTGCGGGGCTCGATCAGGTTCCAATCGAACTCCTCACGCAGCCAGCCCGCGCCCGTCTGAGCAGCGACGTCCTGCTCCGCGCCGGCCGCCCGGTCATGGATCTGCGTGTTCGCCACCAGGCCGATGCGGAGACTCTCGGCGTTGGTGCCGCTGATCGTGTCGGTGATCGTGTCCACTGTCGCCATCTCACAGGCCGCGGCAGCGCAGGCAAGCGCCTCGCCGCGATCCGATGCCCTCCCGCGCTCGACCTTCAGAGCCCGGCGCCGGAGCTTGCGCGGGCACCTCGTGCCGCGACGCCCGGCCGCGGGGACGTTGGCTCGCCGCTGCGCCTGCCGGCGGGCCGCACGCGCCCGGGCGCGCCTCGCCTTCGCTCGGCAGAGCCTGCCCTTGCCGACCCTGTTGACGAACGCCAGAGGCCGGTGCGCGGCGGCGGAGGCTGTCGTCGCGGGCGTGGCCGCTCGCGCACGCTCGAGGTCCGCAGCGGCTCCGGCCGGCCACGGGAGCTGCACGATCAGGACGGCCACGATCCCAAGAAGCCACGACCGGAGAGGCCGGACGCGGGACGGGACTGGCAGCATGGGCTGTGTGGCTCCTTCGGCGACCGGGCTGTCTCAGGGAGACCCCTGGCTTTGCGTCCCCACCTCGCGGTGGGTTTGCCTTTGTCGGGAGCGCCGCAGCGCAGCGCCCCGCCCTTCGGTTGCATCGTACAGATCGGCATCCTGGCGGGGGGCACGAAGCCGGTCAGGGCGGCGCTCGACGTCTGTTTGAGCTCAGCCGGCGAGGAGCCGCTCGAGTAGAGCGCCCACGACCGGGGTATCGAAGCGATCAACCGCGCGCCGTCGTGCTTGCGTGCCCTCGCGCTCACGCCGCTCGGGATCGTCGCGGTAGCTGCTGAGCAGCTCGGCGAGCGCCCCCGAGTCGTTCTCGGGCGAGACGATCGCGCCGGTACCGGGCTCGATCAGGGCCAGCACTCCTTCCGGCCCGGTCGACACGCAGGGTCGCTCGGCGAGCATTGCGATGATCACCGCGCGCGGCGCCCCCTCGGTAGGGCTCGGGCAGAACACGGATACATCGAAGGCCGAGAGCACGGCCCTCACGTCGTCTCGGGGGGTGGGCAGGAAGTCCGCGGCCACTCCGAGCTCCCGTGCGCGCGCCCGGAGCTCCGGCTCGGTCTCGCCCTCGCCCGCGAGCAGCAGCCGCGCCCCGTCACCGAGCTCTGCCACGGCATCGATCACCACGTCGTTGCGCTTCTTGGGGTGGAAGCGCGAGATGCAGCCGACGAGGAAATCGTCCGTTCCCACGGAGAGCTCCGCGCGCACGCGTTCCCGTCCCTCGGCGTCGAAGCGGATCTCGTCGGCCGGCACCGCGTTGGGCACGACGTGGATCCGCTCAGCCGGGATCCCGGCGGCGACGAGCGAGCTCTTCGTGCCGTCGGAGATCGCCAGGAACACCGCGGCGCGACGCGCGGCGGCGGCGTAAACGCGACGTGGCGGGCCGCTGCGAAAGGGGAGCGGCACCGGCCCCCATTCTGCCCATGCAAGGCGCGGGCGCAGCCGTCCGGGCAGGAGCGCGGCGAGCAGCTGCTCCTTCTTGAAGTGGACCAACAGCACGTCATAGGGCGCCTCCGCGGCCAGCTCGCGACGGAGCGCGCGATAGAGCAGCGGCCAGCGCAGCGCCAACGAGCGCCAGCTGCGCGTCGAGAGCTTCGGGCCGAGCTCCAGCGACCGGGCGCGCACGCCGCGCCCGTCGGCGAGCGCCGGCTGGTTTGTCAGCAGCACGGTGTCGTGCCCTCGGGCGGAGAGGGCGTCGAGCATTGCTACGGCGGCGAACTCGGCACCGCCGCTGGCATCGGAGGTCAGGACTGACACGACCTTCACGCGGCGAGTGTGCCATGCGGCCGGGCTTGACACCCCGCGGGCGCGGCTCAAGACTGCGAAGGAGATGCGTGCCGTGATCCTCGCCGGCGGAGTGGGCTCGCGGCTGCGGCCGTACACGCTCGTGTTGCCGAAACCGCTCGTGCCGGTCGGAGACCGGCCGATCCTGCATTTGATCCTCTCCCAGCTGGCGCGCGACGGCTGCCGGCGCGTGGACCTGTGCGTGGGCCACCTCGGTTCGCTCATCCAGACGTACTTCTCCGACCCGCACAACCTGCCCGAGGGCATGGAGCTCGCGTACCACTGGGAGGACGAGCCCCTCGGGACGGCCGGGGCGTTGCGCAACCTCGAGGGGCTCGACGAGCCCTTTCTCGTGATGAACGGTGACATCCTCACCGACCTCGACTTCGCCGACCTGATGCGTACCCACCGGGCCGGCGGCGCGGCGCTCACGATCGCCACCCATCACAAGACACACCAGGTCTCGCTCGGGGTGATTGAGCACAGCGACGGTGTCGTCAGCGGCTATGTCGAGAAGCCGACGATGGAGTACGAGGTGAGCATGGGCATCTATGCGTACTCGCCGCGCGCGCTGCCGCACATTCCGAGCGGATACTTCGACTTCCCGTCGCTCGTGCACGCGCTCCTCGACGCGGGCGAGCAGGTGGCGACCTACAGCTTCGACGGCATCTGGTTCGACATCGGGACACCCGCCGACTTCGACGGAGCGGTGGCCCACATAAGCTCGGACGGCTCGACATTGTTGCGCGGGCTGACCCCTACCGCGGTCTACCCGCGGCCGCAACCTTCCTAGCGGCGAAGCGCCACAGAGGGCACGAAGCCGCGCGTGTGCGCCACGGCGAGCACGAGGAGCAGCAGGCCGAGCGGCTCCAGATTCGAGAACACGAAGTCCCCGATGCCCTGGACGACGAGCACGGCCAGAGCCGCAAGCGCGCCCACGGCCCAGCCGACGACGAGCTGGTCTCCGGCCGGCCCCGGGCGGGTCGCGCGCGCGTAGCGCAGGGCAGACGATCCGATCAGCCACAGCAACCCGAGCAGGCCGAGCGGCCCGAACGACAGGTAGGACTCGAAGAGGAGGTTGTGGGCGTGCTCGCGGCCGGCCTCGATGTCGCCGATGGTGGTGCGCTCACGCGTGAGCCGTCCGAACGTCAGCGGTCCGAGGCCGGTGAGCGGGTTTTCGCGAATCGCCTCGACCGCCTGGGTGTAGACCAGCTCCCTTCCACGCTCGGTCCCAGGCTGGAACAGCCGCTGAAAGCGTTCCGTGAGGGCGGACCGCTCCGACTGCGGCACCTGCGGCACCGCCACGAACAGGGCGGCCAGGACGACCAGGGCAACCGCCAGGAGAGCGGTCACCTGCCGGCGCGCGAACAGGAAGGCGATCATCACCACGATGCCGACGCCGAGCCCGAGGAGCGCGCCGCGCGAGAGGGTGAGAAAGACGGCGGCGACGCCGAGCAGGATCGGGCCCAGCAGCACCAGCGGCGCCAGGCGGATCTCGCGCCAGGCGCAGGCGGCTATGCCGGTGAGCAGCGCGACGAGCGGCGCCACGAAGCCGCTGAGGACGTTCGTCTGCTCGTACAGGCCGTTGGCGCGCCCGTCCTGCACGGGCTCGAGCGGCCCGGCGACGAAGCCTGCCGCTTGCACGATCGCGGCTCCTGAGGCCAGCACGAGCGAGCCGGCGAGCAGCAACACGAGCAGCCTCAGGTCGCGGCGCGGGTCGACTGCGGCCGCGATCGCCAGTCCGGCGGCGAGCGGCAGGAAGAACACGTCGAAGAGGCTGAAGAGCGAGCTGCCCGGGCGAGGGCCGGCGATCGAGGCGAGCAGCGCGCCGAATAGCACGAGCCCAACCGGGAGGGCCATCGAACGCGGCACCTTGGCCTCGCCGAAGCCGACGTCGATCGCCACGCGCAGCACGTACGCCCCCAGCAGCAGGTGGCCGAGCCGCACCTCGACGCCGGCAATCCCGGCGTGAAGCGGTAGCCCGAGCGAGAGCACGGCGAGCGCGAGGCCGGCGCGCGGGCTGGCGATCGCCGCCACGACCGCCCCCGCCGCCGCGAGCCCTGCGAGCACGCTCGCGGGCCCCAGCGCGGCCCCGGGTGCCGCGATCGCGAGGCCGCCGAGCGCGGCCAGCACCACGCCGCCCGCCGCCGCCAGCAGGTCGCGCCCGTCGAGGGGTGCGCGCAGAGCGTGCACGGCGTCACCTCGCGGCCGCGAGAAGCTCCTTCCAGTCGCTGGCCACCGGAGCGAGCGCCTCCGCCAGTTCGCGGAGAGCGACCAGATCCTCATCGGCCTCCCAGCCCCAGTGGAGCACGAGCGGGAGCCAGACGGCGGCCCGCTCGACGAGCAGCCGGTCGACGGCCTGCGTCATCTCCGCGGCGCGGCCGTAGAAGGGCGCATAGGCAGGAAGGTATATGGCGCCCTCGCGGCTGAGCGGTGTGCGGTGATAGCCGACGAGGGGAACGCTCTCCGGCCCGCCGCAGATCACCTCGTAACGCGCCGCAAGCGCTCCGTACTGGCCGGCGTCGAAGCGGTTGAAGGGCGGCACGAGCACCGGTGTCTCGAGCCCAATCTCCTCGAGCGTCGCGCGGGCTCGGCCGAGCCGCCGGCCCAGCTCATCCGCGCCGAGGCCGCACAGCTCTGAGTGCCGCGAGGGCGCCGCGTCCCGGGTGCGGTGATCCCAGCCATGCACGCCGAAGCTCACCCCCTCGCCACGCAAGCGCCGCAGCAGGGCCGTCTCGTCGTCGTCGAGCGCCCGGCCACCGCTCGCGGCCGGGTTGAGGTAGTCGTGCGAGACGTACGGCACGACGGCCAGCAGGTAGGGGACGCCCGCCTCGCGGAGTACCTCGTGGAAGCGCTCAAAGCGCTCGCGCCCGTAGCGCTCGGGCTCGTCGAACGCCCACGCGTGCGGAAACTCGTCGACTCGGACGAGCACGCGCGGCATCCCGCCGGCCTCGTCGCCGAGCAGCGCCCGGCGCGCCCGGACGAAGGCCCCGACGCAGTCGCCTTCGTAGCTGAGCCATCCCTGCCGCATGCGTATGCGCTCAGTCAAACGGCGGACGGCGGACGGCACCCGGCGGACGCGCACCGCCCGCCTCACCTCCGGATGGTCGAGCTCGGCCTCTTCGAGCCGGCCGGAGGCCAGCTCCGGCGCGAACAGCAGGCGCGCGCTGCGCAGCTCGTCGCTCGTCATGCGAGCCGCTCGATCGCGTCGGCGATCTCCTCCATGCGGGAGTCCCAGCTGTGCAGCGCAGCGCTGCGCGAACGCTCCGCCCGTGCCTCTGAGCCCTCCCGCAGCGCCTCCTCGAGCCGCTCCGCCATCTCCGCTGCGGTGGCGGCCCGGGCGACTCCCCCGACGCCGTCGAGCGAGGGCAGCGGCGTGCTCACCACCGGCAGCCCGGCGGAGAGGAACTCGTACACCTTCATCGGAAACACGCTGCGCGTGAGCGGGTTCACCGAGTAGGGGATGAAGGCGGCGTCGGCACCCCGCAGCACGGCCGGCAGCTCCCCGTAGGCGCGCGCCCCGGGCATGACGATGTTCGGATGATCGCGAAGCGCTCCAACGTCGGTGCGTGGATCGCCCAAGCCGACGGGTCCGACGAGCACAAGCCGCCAGTCCGGACGCAGCTCCGCCAGCCCTTCGATCAGTTCGAGGTCGAGCTTCGTCGCCACGATCGCACCCGTGAACACGATCCGCGGATGCGGCAACGCGTCGAGCGCGGGATCGACCGGGCCCGGCGCGAGCGCGCTCGCGAAGAGCTCGTGGTCGGCCACGTTCGGCGCGTAGAGCACGTTGGCGGACAGGCCGCCCATGCGCTCCGCCAGCGCCGGGGCGCTCGCCAGCACCAGGTCCGCCCGCCCGGCAAAGCGCTTCTCAGCCGCGCGGAATCCAGCGGCGTCCACTCCCTTCTGCTCGGCTATGTCGTCGACGCAGTGGTAGACCACGAATCGCGGCGCGAGCGCCTCCACGAGGACCTCAGCCTGAGGCACGTACGCCCAGAGGATGTCGCAGCCCATCTTCAGCCGGCGTAGGGCGCGGCGCACCAGGAACGGCAGCAGGCGGCCGTTCAGCGCCGCGGCAGGCCCGCTGCCGTGGAAGGGCAGCACGAGCGGTGACAGCACCTCGACCTGACCCGCCCGACGCGGGCCGCGCAGCCCGGAGCGGAGACGCCGGGCGATCCGGCGCAGGTCGGCGGGAGCGGCGGTGGGCCGGCGCAGTCCGAGGGACTCGAGGAAGAGCACGCGGTTGTCGCGCGCGAGCCGGGACATCAGATGCTGCTGGTTGGTCCACAGGGTTGCGTCCCATTCCGCAAAGCCGACGCAGACGATGTCGAGACCGCGAAGCGCCGGCGTGCTCACCGCCGCAGCCGCCATCTGCGCGGTCGCTCCGGCGCCGCCGGGCGCGGCGGCAGGGGTGTGCCGGCGAGCAGGGCGGCGGGCACGTCCTCCGTCATCCAGGCGGCGATCTCTGCGCGACCGGAGCCCTCGAGCCGGTCGCGCGCCTCCCGCAGCCCGGTCCGGGTCCCGTGTGGATGATGGACGTCAGAGCCGACCACGTGAGCCTCACCGCGGGCGATGAGCCGCTCCGCGAGGTCGCGGGCGGCTCTCCCGAAGGCGCCAGACAGCGCGCCCGCGGTCAGCTGAAGGAGCATCCCGCGCTCCGCCAGGCCGGTCAGGCGCTCCGGGTGCCGCTGGAAGCTCGAGCTGCGCTCCGGATGGGCGACGACGGCAGTGAACCCACGTAGAGCCAGCCGGAAGAGCGCCTCTTCGAATCCGGCCGGGACGCTCCCGTAGGGGGTCTCGACCAACACGTACCGCGAGGCGCCCCCGAACGAGACGGAGCGCAGGTCATCGTCGGTCAGGTCGTCGAGCCGGTAGAGCGCCACCTCGCCGCCCTGGTGGACGATCAGCTCCAGCTCGGCGGCACGCAGCGCACCGTTCAGCTCCGCTACGCGATTGGGAAGCTCGCCGATCGCTACATCGAAGTCGTCGCGGATGTGGGGCGTCGCCACCATCGCAGTCACGCCCTCGGCTGCCGCGCGGCGTGCAATCGCGACGCTCTCGTCCAGGGTCTCCGCACCGTCGTCCAAGCCGGCCAGCACATGCGAATGCGTGTCGATCATGCGCCGCTGAGCGCCTCGAGCGACACCCGCAGCGCCTCAACCACACGGTCCTGGCGCTCATCGCCAAGGTGCGGATAGAGCGGCAGCGTCAGCTGGGTGGCACCCGCGTGCTCGCAGCGCGGCAGTGGGGCGGCGCTGGACTCGTATGCGCTGAACTGCGAGATCGACGGGTAGAGGACGGTCGTCTGGACACCGTGCTCCTCCGCCAGCATCGTGCGCAGCGGGTCGCGCAGCGTCGGGTCGCGCAGCATCACCGGCATCACGTAGCAGGAGCTCCGCCCCACCTCCTCGTCGGTGTAGGGCAGCTCGAGCTCGTCCTGCCCGGCGAGCAGCTCGCGGTACCGCCGCGTGACCGCTCGGCGTGCCTCTATGTCAACACGGAGACCCGGCAGGCGAGCCGACAGCAGCGCCGCGCGCGGCTCGTCGAGGCGGTAGTTGTAGCCGAGCCCCACCACGTCGTAACCGAGGCTGTGGCCGCGGTGCCGGTCCCAGGTGCCGCTCGTCATCGCGTGCGAGCGCCTGCTGCGGGCGAACGCCGCCACCTCGTCGTCGTGGGTCGCGAGCAGGCCGCCCTCCCCGCACGAGAGGATCTTGTTCGAGAAGAAGCTGAACGCGCCGGCGAGCCCGATCGTTCCGAGCATCGTCTTGCCGTCCTCCGCGAAGGCATCGGGAGCGTGAGCCGCGTCCTCGAGCAGGGCGAGGCCGTGCTCGGCGCAGATCGCCCGCAACTCCTCGAGCGCGGCGCTGTAGCCGCCGTAGTGGACGGCGCAGACGGCCTTCGTGCGGCTCGTGATCTTCCCCAGCACGTCCTCGGGATCGATCCCGAGGTCGTCCTGGCCGACGATCTCGGCGAGCACGGGCTCGGCGCCGCAGTAGCGGGCGGCGGCGGCGGTCGCGACGAAGGTGATGCCGGGCACGATCACCTCGGCCCCCGGGCCCACCCCCGCGGCCAGGTAGGCGAGGTGGAGGGCGGACGTGCAACTGCTCATCGCGATCGCGTGCGGCACGCCGAGGTGCTCCGCGAACTCCGCTTCGAACTCCTGGGTTCGCGGGCCCAACGTGAGCCAGCCGGTCCGCAGCGTGTCCGCCACAGCCTCCACCACGCTCTCGTCGAGCTGGACGTCGAAGACCGGGATGCGCTCCGCGCTCACCCGGGCTCCAACCCGTGCGCACGCAAGTGGGCGAGGCCGGGCTCCATGTCGTGGGAAACCGCCGCCATCGTCAGTGCCCCATCGATACCAGCGGCGCGCGGCAGCACCACTGCCGGCGGCAACCCGATCGCGGCGAGCTCACGGAAGCCGCCGACGTCGCTCGGCATGGTTCGCACGCAGACCTTTCGCGCGAGCGCGAGGATTCCGCTCTGGCTTGCTCGCTCGTGGGTACATGCGATCACGTCGGCGGCGGCGAGGATAGCCACGTAGTCGGCTAGCGGCACGTACCCGGTCGTCGACGAGACTTGCACGCCGAGGCCGCGGCCAACTCGCGCCAGCGCTCGAGGTCGCGGTCCTCGCCCACGACAGCCAGGAGGTGCTCGCGCTCGGGAGCGAGTATTGCGATCTACCGCGGTGGCGTCAGCCGTCATGACACACCGATCTACCACGCTGCCCAGACGGGCGGTGCTAGCGTCGCGCCGGTGGTCCCGACGCGCGCCACCATCTCGGCCCTCGTGATCGCCACAGACGAGGAGGCGCGTCTGCCCGCCTGCCTCGCCAGTGTCGCGTTCTGCGACGAGATAGTCGTGGTGGACGGAGGCTCGCGCGACGCGACGGTCGAGATCGCGGAGTGCGCTGGGGCGAGAGTCATCCATCAGCCGTGGCTCGGCTTCGCGGCGCAACGCAACGTCGCGCTTGACAGCGCACGAGGAGAATGGGTGCTCGAGATCGACGCCGACGAGCGCATCAGCCCAGAGCTCGCGCGGGAGATCGAGGGGTTCCTCGGCGATCCACCCCCGCATGTGGACATAGGCGGCTTGCCGATTCGCCACCACTACCTTGGGGAGCGCCTCGGACCGTCGGCGAAATACCCGGACTATCGGCACCGCCTCTTTCGACGCGAGGCGTACCGGCACGACCCGAACCGCGCCGTGCACGAAGGCATCTGGCCGAGGGGGCCAGTCGTGGCCTTCTCGGGCGACCTCGATCACGAGCTCGCCGGGTCGGTCGGAGAAGCGCTCCGCGATGCCTGGTCGTACGCTCGCAGCGAGTCCGCGCAGCTCGAGCCACCGAGCGCGGTGCACACCTACGTGGTTGGGATCCTCGCTCGGCCGCCCGCCAAGCTCCTGTACCGACTCACAGCCGGCGGCGGATGGCGCGACGGTTGGCGCGGGATGCTTCACGTGGCGCTCGCGTCGCTCTCCGACGCACTTGTTTGGGCGCTCGCCCTTTCGCGGCGTCGCACCGTTGGCGGCACCGCCTCAGCAGGCGCGCACTTCAGCGGGGCGGTGACCGCCGAGCGGGCGGGTCCGGCTCGAATCGTCGCCGTGGCGCACGGACCGGGCCCGGTCGAGCGGGCGGCGTACTGGCTCGAGGAGGCGGTTGCCATAGGCCTGGATGTCGTCCTGATCGCCGACGCGCAGCCGGCCCCGGGTGCGCCGCGCACGCGCGTCGTTCCCGGACTCGGGCCGTTCCGGCTTGCGCGTGCCGTCGATGCTGAGCATCAGCTCCGACCGATCGACGCGCTCATCCCCGCCGGCAGGAGCGAATGGATCCGCCTCTGCCTCGTGCCGCCCTCCCTCCGCGGAGTGGACGGGTTCGGCCTGGACACCGATCCCGCAGTGGTCGCCAAGACCGTCGAACGTTCGCTGCGACCCAGGGTGCAGGTTTAGTCCCCTGCGCTGCGGCGCGGCACGAGCACCGCCCGCTTGAACTCGGCGACGAGCGTGCCGTCCTGCTTGAACACGCGCGTGTGCACCTTGACGACGCCGCGGTCGGGCTTCGACTGCGACGGACGCACGTCGAGCACCTCGGACTCGGCGAACAGGGTGTCCCCGTGGAAGACCGGCGCCGGGTGCGACAGCTCCTCGGTGGCGAGATTCGCGATCGCCTTGCCGGAGACGTCCGCCACCGACATGCCGAGTGCGAGCGAGTAGACGAGCGGGCCGACGACCACGTTGCGACCCTGCTGCGACTCGGCCGCGTACACGTCGTTGATGTGCAGCGGGTGGTGGTTCATGGTCAGCAGGCAGAAGAGATGATCGTCCGCCTCGGTCACCGTCTTGGCCGGCCAGTGCTTGTACACGGCGCCGACCTCGAAGTCCTCGAGGTAGCGCCCGTACGGCCGCGCTCCGGAGGCCTCGCGCTCGGCCTGGTTCGTCTCGGTCATGGAGTCCTCATCGGCGTTGGTTGACTGGTCAGTCAATGGGACGCGGAATCGTACCGCCAGGTAGATTCCGTCGCCGGATGCGCAACCCAAGAGACTTCCTCAAGCCCCTCGCCATCGGCGCTCCGGAGCCGCTGCGGGAGATCCCCGTCAAGCCCTCGCGGATGATCCACTTCCTCGACTTCTCCAACGAGAAGATGGTGGCGAAGGCGCCCGACATCGCGCCGCAGGTGGACATCCTGCTCGGGAACCTGGAGGACGCCGTTCCGGTGGACCGCAAGGTCGCGGCGCGGGACGGGCTGATCAGGGTCGGGCGGGAGATGGACCTCGGCGACACCGCCCTCTGGACGCGGGTGAACGCCCTCGAGAGCCCCTGGGTGCTCGACGACCTCACTCAGATCGTGAGCGAGATCGGCGACCGGCTCGAGGTCGTGATGGTGCCGAAGGTCGAGGGGCCGTGGGACATCCACTACGTCGACCGCCTGCTTGCCCAGCTCGAGGCCAAGGCCGGCCTAGAGCGGCCGCTCCTCGTCCACGCGATCCTCGAGACGGCACAGGGCGTGACCAACCTCGAAGAGATCGCCACGGCCAGCCCGCGCATGCAGGGCATGAGCTTCGGCCCCGCCGACCTCGCCGCCAACAGGCGCATGAAGACGACGCGCGTGGGCGGCGGCCATCCGGGCTACCGCGTGATCGCGGACCCCTCGCCCGATGACGACGCCGCGCCGCGCGCCGAGGCGCAGCAGGATCCGTGGCACTACTCGATCGCGCGCATGGTCGACGCGTGCGCCGGCGCGGGGATCCTCCCCTTCTACGGGCCGTTTGGCGACATCCGCGACGTCGACGGCTGCGAGACCCAGTTCCGCGCCGCGTTCCTGCTCGGCTGCGTCGGCGCCTGGTCGCTCCACCCCGTTCAGATCGACATCGCCAAGAAGGTCTTCTCGCCCGATCCCGAAGAGGTCAAGTTCGCGAAGAAGGTGATCGAGGCGATCCCGGACGGCCGTGGCGTCCACATGATCGACGGCAAGATGCAGGACGACGCGACCTGGAAGCAGTGCCGCGTGATGGTCGACCTCGCCGAGATGCTGGCCCGCAAGGACCCGGAGCTGGCCGAGGCGTACGAGCTGCAGCCGGCCTGAGCGCGCGTCAACTAGGCTCGCCCGCGCATGGACATCGTCCTGGCCCTCGCCGCCGCGCTTCTGTTCGGCATCGGGACGGTGCTGCAGCAGCGAGCGGCGATGCAGGTGCCCGACGAGGAGGCGATGAAGGCCGGCCTGCTCGTGCGGCTCGCGAAGCAGCCCATCTGGCTCGCGGGGATCGCGGCCGACGCCCTCGGTTTCGTCGGGCAGGCGGTCGCGCTCGCGATCGGGCGAATCGTGGTCGTGCAGCCGCTGCTCGCGACGGCCGTGGTGTTCGCCCTGCCGCTCGGGGCGAGGCTGGACAAGCGCCGGCTGACGCGCCGCGAGATCGTGGGGGCCGCGGCGGTGGTGGGCGGCGTCGCCTCGTTCGTCGTCGTCGCGAACCCAACCGGCGGGGTGGACAACCCGGAGCTGAGTGTGTGGATCGTCTCGGGCGCCGTCTGCCTTGCGCTGACGGGGCTGCTCGTCGTGCTCTCCCGCGGGCGGCCTCCCGGCCTCAAGGCCTCGCTCCTCGGCAGCGCGGCGGGCATCCTGTTCGCGCTGAGCGCCGTGCTGACGAAGGCTGTCGCCGACCAGCTGGGCGACGGCATCCTCGACATCTTCACCCACTGGCAGGTGTACGCGCTGGTCGCGGTCGGCTGGGTGAGCATGACGCTCAGCTCGGCGGCGCTCCAGACCGGCGCGCTGGCACCGGCGGCTGCCACCCAGATGTCGCTCGATCCGGTCGTGAGCGTGGCGCTCGGCGTCTTCGCCTTCGACGAGTCGCTCCATGACTCGTTCGTCGGCGGCGCCGTGGCGCTGATCGGATTCGCGGTGATGATCGCGGGCCTCGTCGTCCTCTCCGGCTCGCAATCGAGCAAGGAGACGCACAAGGTCGTTCCCACGAAGGCACCGATGCCGGCCTGACGACAGGTTCGTGGTTGCCCACGATGCGAATCGCAGCGGCGCGACCTACGGTCGCGGTATGCGACAAGCACGTCTGCTCGGCTCTGACACGGAGGTCCCCTGTGCGGACGGGCGAATGCGCCGCTACGTGAACCTCGACAACGCGGCCAGCACGTCGGCGATGGTCGAGGTCTGGGAGGCGGTCGAGCGCTTCATGCCCTGGTACAGCAGCGTGCACCGCGGCGCCGGGGTGAAGTCGCAGATGGCGACCTCGGCGTTCGAGGACGCGCGCGAGGACGTCGCCCGCTTCGTCGGCGGCCGCCCCGGCGACACCGTCGTCTTCGTGCGCAACACGACCGAGGCGATCAATGTGCTTGCGGCTGGGCTGCCTGCGGGGGCGCAGGTGCTCACCACGCCCGTCGAGCACCACTCGAACATGCTGCCCTGGCGGCGCCACGGCCTGCGCACGCTCCCGTTCACGCGCTCGGCCGGCGAATTTCTCGAGGCTTGTGACGACGAGCTCCGGGCAGCCCGCCCGCGCGTCGACGTGCTGGCGCTGACCGGCGCGTCGAACGTCACCGGAGAGATCCCGCCGCTGGCCGAGGTCGCCGAGATCGCCCACCGGCACGGCGCACGGCTCTTCGTGGACGCCGCCCAGCTCGCCCCTCACCGCCCGATAGACATGGCCGCCGCGGGCATCGACTTCCTGGCGCTCTCGGGGCACAAGCTGTACGCGCCCTTCGGCGCGGGCGCGCTCGTCGCGCGCGCGGGGCTGCTCGCGGAACGGCCGCTGCTGGAGGGAGGCGGAGCGATCAAGTGGGTCACCCTCGACGACGTCGTCTGGGCCGACGCCCCGGAGCGGCACGAGGCCGGCTCGCCCAATGTGGTCGGCGTCATCGCGCTGGCCGCCGCCTGTCGCCGGCTGTCGGAGCTCGGCATGGAGCGGATAGCCGAGGCGGAGCGCTCGCTGTTCGCGCGGCTGCTACAGGGACTTGAGAGCATTCCCGGCCTCGAGCCCCTCTCGCTCTGGCCGGCTGGCACCGTGGACCGCGTCGGCGTCGTCGCATTCAACCTCGCGGACTACCGGCACTCCCTGCTCGCCACAGTCCTCAGCGCCGAGCATGCGATCGCCGTGCGCAACGGCTGCTTCTGCGCTCAGCCGCTCGTCATGAGGCTGCTGGGAGTCTCTGAGCACGAGGTCGGGCGTCTTCTGTCCGCGCTGCGCGCAGGCGGGCAGCCACCGCTGCCGGGGGCCGTGCGGGCGAGCCTCGGCATCGGCAGCACTCGCGCGGACGTCGACCGGCTGATCGTCGCCCTGACCGAGATCGCCGCGTACGGCCCGCGGGCGCGCTACGAGCGCGTGCCGGAGCGCGACGAGTACCGGGCGCTGGCGGCGAGCGACGCCGTCGCAGCCTGACCCCCGGTAGATTCCCGGCCGCTCATGAGGTTTTTCGAGTACGAGGCGCGCGAGATCGTCAAGCGCGCCGGGATCCCCGTCACGGACTTCGGGTTCGCGACGACCGCCCAGGAGGCGCGCGAGATCGCGCACCGCATCGGCGGGGCCACCGTCATCAAGTCGCAGGTCCTGACCGGCGGGCGCATGAAGGCGGGCGGGGTCAAGTTCGCGGACTCCGCCGACGAGGCTGCCGACCACGCCGAGGCGATCCTGCAGCTGGAGATCGGCGGCCACATGCCGCGCGGCGTGCTCGTCGACCCGCGCGCGGACCTGAAGCAGGAGTACTACGCGGGCGTCGTCTGGGACGGCCTCCGCAAGAAGCCCGTGATGATCTTCTCGCCGGTCGGCGGCATCGACATCGAGCAGGTGGCCGAGGAGCAGCCCGACAAGGTCGGGCGCCGCCACTTCTCGACGATCCAGCCGTTCAGCGACTTCATGGCGAAGGAGGTCATCGCCTCGACGGGCGTGACCGGCCGCCAGCTCACGCGCATCACGCCGATCCTCACGCGACTGGCGCGGCTCTTCACGGAGCGCGACATGACGCTCGCCGAGATCAACCCGCTCGGCGAGCTCGAGGACGGCTCGTTCGTCGCGCTCGACGCGCACATGGACATGGAGAACGAGGCACGGCCCCGCCAGCGCGAGCTGTTGAAGGAGCTCGGAGTCGGCGACGAGGAGACGCGTCAGGCCCGTGAGCCCACCGAGTTCGAGCTGGCCGGCGAGGAGGTCGACGCGATGGACCACCGCGGCGTGGCCGGCAACGTCACCGAGTTCGACGGCGACCTCGGCCTCGTGATCGGCGCCGGCGGCGGCTCCCTCACGCTCTTCGACGCCGTGCGCGCCCACGGCGGCCGGCCCGCCAACTACTGCGAGATCGGCGGCAACCCGTCCGTACGCAAGGCCTGCGGCCTTGCCAAGCTCGTGCTCGAGAAGCCGGGCGTCGACAAGATCGCCGTGATGATGTCGATCGTCTCCAACACGCGCGTCGACATCGTCGCCCGCGGCGTCATCAAGGCCTGTCTCGAGCTCGGCTACGACCCGGCCGAGAAGATCGCGATCTTCCGCATCCCCGGGGCGTGGGAGGAACAGGGCTTCAAGATCCTCGAGAAGTACGGGGTCGAATACTGCGACCGCTCGGTGTCGATGCACGAGGCGGCTCGGCGGGCGGTCGAGAAGATCCAGGGGGCCGCCGCCTGATGTCGATCCTGATCGACGCGGACACCACCTTCATTGTCCAGGGCATCACCGGCCGAGAGGCCGTCAATCTGACGCGCGAGTGCCTCGACTACGGGGCGGGCGCCAAGATCGTCGGTGGCGTCACGCCGGGGCGCAAGGGCCGCGACGTCCACGGCGTGCCGGTGTTCGACACCGTGGCCCAGGCGGTCGAGCACCATGGCGGCCCAATCGACGGCTCCGTCGTGACGGTGCCGCCCGCGTTCACGAAGGACGCCGTGTTCGAGGCGATCGAGAACGGCGTCAAGCTGATCGTGATCGTGACCGAGCGCATCCCGCGCGGCGACGTCGCCCAGATGGTCGAGCTGGCCACCCTTCGCGGGGCGCGCATCATCGGCCCGAACTGCCTCGGGATCATCGTCCCGGAGGTGATCAAGATGGGTGGCATCGGCGGCCCGGCCCGGGACGCCGCCAAGGCCTATTCGCGCGGCCCGGTCGGCGTGATCTCGCGCTCCGGCGGCATGACGACGGAGATGTCGTCGACCCTGACGGCGGCCGGCCTCGGCCAGTCCACGGCCGTGTCGATCGGCGGCGACGCGATCATCGGGTCGAGCTACGCCGAGCTGATGCCGCTGTTCGAGGTGGACGAGCAGACGCAGGCGATCGTCATCTACACCGAGCCCGGAGGCCGCATGGAGGCCGAGCTCGCCCGCTGGGTCGCCGACAACGACTCGCGCCTGCCGATCGTGGCCTTCATGGCGGGCCGCTTCATGGACGAGATGCCGGGCATGACCTTCGGCCACGCGGGCACGATCGTCGAGGGCAAGGAGGACACCGCCAGCGAGAAGATCGCGCGCCTGTCCGCCGCGGGGATCGTAGTGGCGGAGGAGATCGCAGAGATCCCCGCCCTCGTCAAGGAGCGAATCGGGGTCACCGCGTGAGCGTCGAGCCCGGCGAGAAGCACGGCATCTTCATCGACGTCGAGGTGTCGGACGCGGCCCGCTCGGATGCCGAGCTCGCCAGGAAGCTCGAGGAGGCCTGCCCGGTCGACATCTTCGCCGCGACGGACGGCGGCGTCGAGATCGTGCCCGCGAACCTCGACGAGTGCGTCCTCTGTGAGCTGTGCCTCGACGCGGCGCCGGCGGGCGCGGTGCGGGTGGTGAAGCTGTACGACGGCGGCGCGGCGCTCGAGCGGGCGTCAGCCTCGGCGTAGCAGCGCGCGCAACCTACGCAGGTCGAGCGCGCCGAGCGCCTGTAGCAGGAGGCCGTAGATCACGACCGCGGCGGCAACGAGAATCGCAAGCGAGGCTCCCAGCTCGCTGAGGCCCCAGAGCGCGAGCGTCATGAGCGCGGCGGCGAGCGCGGCGCGTACGAACCTGCTGAGTGCCGGTGGCTCGTCGAGGTGGCGGATCACCTCCCAGAGCGCGAGCCCGACCACGGCCACCTCGGTCACGAGGGTCACCCACGCCGCCGCGAGGAAGCCGTAGGGCGGAATCAGCACGAGGTTTAGGGCGACGTTGATCACCAGCCCGGCGAGCGCATACGTGGCCAGCCGGCGCTGGCGCCCCAGCACGACGATCGCGTTCACCGCCAGTGGGCCGAGCGAGATCGCGACAAAGGCTCCCATCAGGATCGGCAATGCGGGGGCGGCGTCCGCGAACTCCCCGCCGAACAGCAGCTCGACAAGCGGCTCCGAGGCCACGAGCGTCAAGCCGAGCGGCAGAAGCGCGGCGATCCAGAGGAACTCCGCGGCGTCCTGGAAGAGCCGCCCGAAGCGCGCCCGGTCGTGGGTCCAGGCTGCCGCGAGCATCGGCAGAAGCGTGGTGACCACCGCCAGGGGCACCAGTTGGGCCCGGTCGAGGACCCGGTATACGGCGCCATAGAGGCCGGCCTCTGCCGCACCGCTCAGCTGGTAGACGAGGACCTGGTCGATCCGGGTGTAGGCGACCGTGAGCAGCGCGGCGCCGGCGAGCGGGACGGCCGCGCGCAGGAGCCGGCCCCACAGCCGCCGGCCGCCGCGCATCTCGATCATCCCGGCGCGCAGCGCCAGAGCCAGCTGCAGGCCCGCCGTGGCGAGCGCGACTGCGAGGTAGCCCGCCGCGAGCGGCACGAGCCCCCCGTCGCTCAGCGCCACGAGCACGACGACACCCGTCCACAACACGCTGTTGAGCGTCATCACGGCCGCGCTCACGTCGTTGCGGACCTTCGCCTGGAAGACGGTTCGGGAGGCGTTGATCCCTCCGGCGAAGATCGTGGCCGAGAAGAGCGCGCCGGCGATGCGCATCGCGGCGTCGTCGGCAATGACGAGGAGCACTACGCAGCTCACGATCGTCGCGAGCAGGGTCGAGACGAGGCTGAGCCCGAGTTGCGCCCCCAACCAGTTGCGCGCCATTGCGTGATCCGCCGCCGCACGTTCCACGGCGACCTGCTCGATGCTGTACAGGGCGCTCAGGTAGCCCACGATCTCGGCGACAGCGAGGATCGTCGACCACTGCCCGAACCGCTCGTCGCCGAGTGTCCTGATCACCACGAGCGTCGTCACGACACCCAGGAGGAGCATGACGCCGCGGGCAAACAGCTGGACCACGATGTCCACGCTCGCGCGGCGCGCCGTCACCGCCGGCGGCGTCGCGCCGGCGCTCACCTCCGTGGGATCGGGTTCCACCGCGTATTTCCTAGGTTCGCCCCGGAGCGGACTGATCCCCCTGATAGCATCGCCGCCCCATGCAGGGGGGGCTCGTGCTGAAGGAACGCGTTCCCCTCCAGTGGCGGCGCCGCCTGCGTCGCCTCAACCGTTTCCGCTGGGTCGCCAAGTACCGTGCGCTGCGCTCGTTCGGGGTCAGCCTCCGCGCCGAACCGCGCGTCGCCGCGCGCTTCATCTTCCTGGACCCGGAGCTGGACAACTTCACCTACGACCTCGCGAACGAGGACGAGCTGCCGGCGTTCGTGGCTGGGGTAACCCGGTCCAGCCCGCTCGAGGCGGCCGCGCACATGTTCGAGCTGAGGACCGACCACGTGCTTCGAGCCGAGCTCGAGGCACAGACGCGCGGACGGCTCGACACGAAGCGGCGCCCCGAGTTCGGCCACCGGCTTGCGTGGTACGCGCTCGCGCGCTGGCTCAAACCGGAGCTGATCGTGGAGACGGGGGTTCAGGACGGGCTCGGATCCATAGTCCTCCTCCGGGCGCTGGAGCGGAACTCGTACGAGGGCGCTCCGGGCCGGCTGGTGTCCTTCGATCTCCTCCCGGGGAGCGGCTGGCTCGTGAGCGAGCGCTTTCGAGCGAACTGGGAGCTCGTCATCGGATCCACCTTCGACACGCTGCCGGGCGCGCTCGCGGGGCGCTCGGTCGGCATGCTCGTCCACGACAGCGTGGACACCTATGACTGCGAGCAGTTCGAATTCAGCCTTGCGATCAAACACGCGGACGACAGGCTCCTCCTGATCTCGAACCGTGCCGCGGTCGGTGGGCTACGCGACGTCGCGACAGCGCACGGGCTCCCGTACTCGGAGTTCCACGAACAGCCGCTCCACTTCTATCCCGGCACGCCTCAGGGCGTCGCCCTGCACGAGCGCTCCTAGGGATCAGGCCACTGGCGGCAGCGAGCCCTCGGAACGCTTCGACCAAGGGCGCCACTGTGCCCTGCGCTTCTCTTGGCCGGCCGGGCCCTGGGTGCCGGGCGGCGGCAGCAGAATGCGCCGTTCGCTCTCGAGACGCTGTGCGCGCTCGCGCTCCGCCGCCAGCCGCTCCTCTGCCTCGGCAAGCGCCTTGCGCTCGGCGTCGAGCGCGACCTGGAGACGGCGACGGAGACGCCGCTCGTTCTCGAGTCCGGCCTTCGCGCGGCGGAGCTCGGAATGCAGCCTGTCCAGCTGGTCTTCCGAGCCGGCCGGCTCGAGGTGGGGCGCGTCGCGATCGAAGCGACCAGAGCGGGTGTCGGAGATGGTCCTGGTCATCGGATACCGCGGCATGCTATCCAGCCGCGAGGACGAGCCCGCCGCCGTCGGGGGCGGCCGAGGCCCTAGGCCCGCGCCAGCTGACGCTGGATAACGGCACCCAGGAGCTTGGTCACCGCGGCGTCGCCGCTCACGCGCACGCGGCCGTGCTCATAGGCCTCGACCCAGGCCTTCAGGCTGCCTTCGCCGGCAAGCTCGTTGAAATCCGGGCGGGCCAGTGAGATCTCGATGCGCGAGTCACCGGCCGGATGGCGATCGATCTTCGGGCCGGGCAGCTCGACCCTCCAGATCGGCACGTCGGCGCCGCGAGTGCGCAGCTCGAGACGCGCCACGAGCTTCACCTGCTTCAGTGAGGGCACCTCGCGCTGGAGGCCCTCGACGGCCTGGCGGATGAGCTCACGGGTGTCGCCGGAGGACACGACTCAGATCCTGTTGCGCTCGAGCAGCTTCTTGCCGATCACCATGCGCTGGATCTCGGAAGTGCCCTCGCCGATGAGGAGCAGCGGCGCGTCGCGGTAGAGGCGCTCGATCTCGTACTCCTTCGAGTAGCCGTAGCCGCCGTGGATGCGGAACGACTCCTCGACGACCTCCTTGCCGGTCTCAGAGGCGAACAGCTTCGCCATGCCGGCTTCGAGATCCGAGCGCTGTCCCGCGTCCTTCATGCGCGCCGCTTTGAGCGTCAGCAGCCGCGCGGCCTCGATCTTCGTCGCCATGTCGGCGAGCTTGAACTGGATCGCCTGGTGCTTCGCGATGGGGCGGCCGAAGGTCTTGCGCTCCTGCGAGTAGCGCAGCGCCAGCTCGAGCGCGCGCTGGGCGATGCCGACCCCGCGCGCGGCCACGTTCACGCGGCCGACCTCGAGCGCGTCCATCATCTGCGCGAAGCCCTTGCCGAGCCCGGCCTCTTCGCCGCCGAGGATCCGCTCGGGCGGGCAGCGGAAGCCGTCGTAGACGAGCTCCGTCGACTCGACGCCCTTGTAGCCCATCTTCTTGATCTGCGGCGGCACCGTCAGCCCGTCGACCTGCTGGGCGCCGGGCTCCTTCTCCGTGATGAAGCAGGTCATGCCGGTGTGGGGCGGGTCCGCCTTCGGGTCGCTCTTCATGAGCACGAACACCACCCCGGAGCGCAGCCCGTTCGTGACCCACATCTTCTGGCCGTTCAGCTCCCAGTCGCCCTCGTCCGTCTTCTTGGCGGTGGCCTTGATCCCCTGGACGTCCGAGCCGCACTCCGGCTCCGAGAGCGAGAAGGCGGCCCGGATCTCGCCGGTCGCCATCTTGGGGAGGAAGTGCTCCTTCTGCTCGTCGGTGCCGAACTTCATCAAGAGGTAAGAACCGATGAAGTGGGTGTTGACGATGCCTGAAACAGAGATCCAGCCGCGCGACAGCTCCTCGACGATCATCGTGTAGGTCGTCAGGTCGAGCCCCATCCCGCCGTACTCCTCGGGGATCGTGACCCCGAACAGCCCCAGCTCCTTCATCTGCTCGACGACCGCGTCGGGGAACTTGTCCTCGTGGTCGTGCTCCTCGGCGATCGGGATGACCTCGTTGTCGACGAACTGGCGGACCATCTCCGTGATGGCCTGCTGTTCCTCCGTCTTCTCGGTGAAGGGGCTCGTGGCGATCGCCATGACTTCAGGCATGCTCCGGTTTCGTTGACTCGCGAGTCAAACAAGGATATTCCGTCAGCGCTGGCGCGACTGCACCGATCCGCAAGCTGGTGGTGGCCGCTCGTCCGCGAGGCCCCCGGGCCCGCCCGGCGTGCGCGCCTGGCGCTCGTGCTCGGCGCCGTGCTCGGCGCGCGCCGGCTCGGCCGGGTTCCTCCGCCGCGCCGCCTACGGCTGCGCTCGCACGGCGTCACGGTGAGCTTCCTGGTGGCGGGGCTCGGTGACCTGCTCGCACTGCGAGAGGTGTTCGCCTCGCGCGACTACGAGCTCGAGCTGGACGAGCCGCCCGGGCGCATCGTCGACCTGGGCGCCAACATCGGGGCGGCGAGCGTCTTCTTCGCCACGCGCTGGCCGGACGCGCACATCCTCGCTCTGGAGCCGGACCCCGGGACGTTTGAGCGGCTCGCCGCCAACACGCGCCGGTTTCCGCGCGTGAGCGCCGAGCGGCTCGCCGCGGCGGGCCGGCCCGGCGAGCTGCGGATTCACCCGAGCGCCTGGGGCGACTCCCTGACGAGCTCGACGCTCGGCGGCGGCGGCGAGGGCCACCCCGTCGAGGCGGTGACGCTCGACGAGCTCGTCGAGCGCTGCGGCGGCCAGATCGACCTGCTCAAGTTCGATATCGAGGGGATGGAGCTCGAGACGCTCGCGGCGGCCGAGCGCCTCGGCAACATCGTGACGCTCATTGGCGAGCTGCACGAGGAGATGATGGGCGCGCCCGCGGAGGAGGTGGCGCGGCTGCTGTCAGGCCACCGCGTCGAGATCGAGCCGCTGCCCGGCGGCCAGATGCTCCTGCGTGCCCGGCGTCAGTAGCCGGCGGGGTGGCGGGCCACGAACGCCGAGGAGCGGCGCAGCGTCTTGCTCCAGCGCGGGCCGGTGCCGGGCCCAGGCGCGTCCGGGTCGCGCATCGAGGTGTCGAAGCGGAAGCCCGCGATCACCACGTAGGCGTGCCCGCCGTGGGCGTAGACCGTGATCCACTGGCCCGGGCCTTCCTCGCCCCAGTCCATGAGCGCGCCGCTCGGCAGCGGCGAGCGCAGGAAGCGGCCGCCGTAGAGCGCGTAGGAGACGGCGCCCGAGCAGTCGTAGCCGGCGTCCAGGGCGCCCTTCTTGTAGAGCTTGTGGCCGCCTCCGTAGATGTACGGCTTCTCGACGATCCGGTTGGCGGCCTCGATGGCGCGCGCCACGCGGACCGGCGCCGACGCCGGGGCTATCAGGCGCCCGTTGACGAGCGTGGCCTTCTCCGGCGGGGGTGGCGGCGGGGTGAACGTCGCGCCGCCGCCACCTGCCGAAACAACCTCGGCAGAGGCGACCGGCGCGAGCGTGGCGACTCCCGTCAGGCATGCCAGCGTCAATGCGGCATGCAGCAAGCGTGTGCGTGAAGGTGAGGGCATTCTCTCTCGAACGCCTGCGGGGTTAGCTGACGGGCTCGCGCTGAAAGAGCTCGCGCGCCCCCTGAGACGTCCAGGGAGTTCGCCCCAGTGGCCGAAGCCACCTTTGGTTCCCCCGTTCCGCGCTTCCGCGGATTCGGCGTGGCGGTGAAACTACCAGATGATTCGGCAGGTGTCTTACCCCGCCTTAGTGCTGTTTCAAACTAGTTCTGCGTGAGAAGTTGCGGTCCTGCCTTCGCGCCGGCGCGCCGGCTCGCCCGCGTCGACCCGCAGCAGCGACCACGCGATCAGCGTGAAGAGCGCAAGCGCGATCGCCAGCACGGTCAGGTACGCGACGGCGCCGAGCGCACTCGGGACGTCGAACTTCCGCTCGCGCTGAAGCACGACGATGTCCGGCTGGAAGCGACGCGTGAAGCTGGCCGTGGCCGGGGTCTCGGGCGCCGGGATCGCGCGGTCCTCCGGCTGGAAGATCGGAACCGCGACGAGCGAGCTGCCCTGCTGGACGCGCAGCGTCGACTTCCAGCCGCCGTGCACCGGGATCGGCTTCGTCGTCCGGTAGCGGCCCGGCCCGATGCGCTCGAGCGGGTCGAGCACCCTGCCGCCGCCCTGCCAGGCCGTGACGTTGAGGAACTCTGGGTCCTCGCCCACCGCTCCGGGCGGGTCGATGCGCACGCCGGCGGCGACTGTCCGGCCCGGGCTGGAGTCGACTTCGCGCAGCGCGACCGTCGCGCTTCGCGGGCCGCCGTCCGACACCGGCACGTTCCAGGCGAGCACGGCGACGAGCGCGCCCGCCCCGAGCAGCGCGGCGCGCCGGTCGACCGGACCGAGCCGGGCGGGCCGAGCCGCCCGCGCGGTCGAGGGAAGGCCGCCGCTGAGCGCGCCCCCGATGAACCCGCCGACCGCCCCGCCGGCGACCGCGGTCACGAGCCCGACGACCGCCGCCTCGGGCAGCAGCGCCGTGCTCCACGGGATCGGCATCCAGACCTGCGACCAGCCCCACTCGGCCGCGAGCCCGACCGTGCCGACGAGCACGCCCGCCAGCGCGCCGGCCGCCACCGGGCTGCGGCTCGCCGAGCGGAGGAAGACGAGCTCGACGAGCAGCGCCTCGACGAGATAGAGCGGGAAGTGCGGCGTCGTCTGCTCCCAGACGCCGCCGACCATGATCGCGATCAGTCCTCGGATGGCGATGAAGCCGAGCGCGGCCAGGAGCGCGCCCCCGCGTCCGAGATAGATGCGCGCCGCGACGAGGCCGATGCCCGCGGCGAGCATGATCAGGATCGGGTGCAGCACGAGCCGGAACTGCGGGACGCCGAAGTCGAACTCCCCCTGGAAGGTCGAGAGCGCGACCAGGAAGCCGCCGACCAGCAACCCGCGGCGCAGGTGGTAGACGAGCGCCGGGTGGCTCTCGCGCTCGGGGTCGCGCCCGACCGTCGTGATCGCCTCGGCCATCAGCACCATGCCGCCGAGCACCGCCAGCGAGCCGCCCCCGATCAGCATCAGATGGGTCGGTCCCCAGAGCGTCACGTCCTGGCCGAAGATGCGGTGCCAGAGGTCGTCGAGCGGGAAGCCGGTGAGCGCGAAGGCGCCGCAGGCCGCGATCATCAGCCCGCCGACCGGCGCCCACCAGTCGCCGCCGAGGTGGACGGCGGTCCTGCACGGCCGCTCGCGGCCGGCCAGCGCCATCGACAGGGCGCCCGCGAGCAGCGAGCCGTACAGGCCGACCAGTATCAGGTAGTGGGCCGGGTTGGCCAGCGGGCCGTCGTCACGCCCGTTGTCGATATGGAGCGAGATGTCCCAGTACATCCCGAGCGCCGCGGTCAGCAGCGACACCCCCATCACGGCCGACGGCAATGCCGCCCATGCCGGCAGCCCGGACTGGCGCTCAGCGAAGCTCGACAACCGAGCAAGCCAGCCGATGCGGCCGCTGCGATGCGCCGCGATCACGACGGCGATCAGCGCGGTCACGACGAGCGCCCCGACTGTGGCGCCGATCGCCTCCACCGCGGCCGCCCCGCCGGCCGGCTCGCTTCCGCTTGCCTGTGCGAGCAGACTCACGCCCCGCATCTGCCTAAGCTCCCGTTTTCGACTGCACCTCGACTGAGGCTTCCCACCTCGGCCGAGAAACTAACTGACTATTCAGTAAGTGTACTGTGACAACGGTCACAGAAGCCCCGATGAGCTCACCGACAAGACGACGCATGACGGCCGAGGAGCGCCGCGCCGGCATCCTCGACGCCGCGTTGGCGGTCTTCTCCGCACGCGGCTTCCACTCGTCGTCGATCGACGACATCGCGCGCGAGGCCGGGATCTCGAAGGCGCTGATCTACGAGCACTTCGAGTCGAAGCAGGGGCTCTACGCGGACCTGCTCGAGCGCAACGCGAACGAGCTCTTCGAACGGCTCGCGTCCGCCCTCGCCGGCGTCGAGGTGGACTCGGGGGCCGCGCGGCTCGCCACCGGACTCGACGCGTTCTTCAGCTTCGTCGAGGAGCGCCGCGACGCCTGGCGCATCCTCTTCCGCGACGTGGTCGACCCGGAGACCTCGGCCGTCCTCGGGCGCATGGTGGAGCAGGTCACCGCCGTGGTCGCCGCCCTGATCGCCCAGGACCCGGGCGCCAAGGTGCGCGACGAGGACAACGACCAGGGGATCCGGGTGCTCGCCCAGATGCTCGTCGGCGCCGTGCAGTCGGTCGCGAACTGGTGGGCGGAGCATCCCGAGGTCGCGCGCGAGCACGCCGTCGAGATGGTCATGGATTTCGCCTGGGTGGGCCTCGACCGCCTGAGCCGCGGCGAGCGCTGGTCACCTGGGGACTGACCGGGAGCCGGCCGCGAGCTTCGTCGCCGACATAGTCGACGCCGCTGATCCGGCAAGCCCGGCGCTCGTCTGCATCTCGCGCGAGGGCGAGCGCAGCGAGCTGAGCTTCGGCGAGCTCGCCGATCGCTCGGCGCGGCTCGCCGGCACGCTGGCCGCCCGCGGCGTCGAGCGCGGCGACGTCGTCATGACGGTGCTCGGCAACCGCCCCGAATGGGCGCACGCGATGCTGGCCTGCTGGCGCCTCGGGGCCGTGGCCCAGCCGTGCACCGAGCAGCTGCGCCCCGCCGACCTGCGGGCGCGCATGGAGCTCGTCGGCCCGCGCGCCGTCGTGGCCGACGAGCGTGACCTCGAGCTCGTCGGCGCGACCGGCTTCGAGGGGCTCGTGCTGGCGCTTCCGGACCCGGCCGCCTTCAAGTCCGAGCCGGCCGCGACGGTCGAGCCCGACCCGGTCGACCCGGCGCTGATCGTCTTCACCTCCGGGACGGCCGGCGAGCCGAAACCGGTGCGCCACGGCCACGGCTACCTGGCCGGCCAGCGCGTTCAGGCCGAGCACTGGTACGGCGCCCGCCCGGGCGACCTGTGCTGGTGCACGGCGGCGAGCGGCTGGTCGCTCTCGGCCCGCAACGCCTTCGTCGCGGCCTGGCTGCGCGGCGCCACCGCGCTGCTGCACGACGCCCGCTTCGACCCGGACGAGCGGCTCGACCTGCTCGAGCGCGAGCAGGTGGCCGTTCTCTGCATGTCCCCCACCGAGTACCGGGCGATCGCGAAGCGCGCCGAGCTGCGGCCGCTGCCGGCGCTGCGGCACGCCTGCGCCGCCGGCGAGCCGCTCAACCCGGAGGTGGTGCGCGCCTGGCAGGAGGGGGTCGGCGTGTCGATTCACGACGGCTACGGCCAGACCGAGACGGGCCACCTCACCGGGATGCCGATCGGGCCGCCGGTGAAGCCCGGCTCGATGGGCCGCCCGCTGCCGGGCTTCCGTGCCTGGGTCGAAGACGGTGAGCTCGTGATCGACCCGAAGACCGTTCCGACCTTCTTCCTCGACGGACCGCGCGACCGGCCCTGGCACACGGGCGACCGGGTGAGCGAGGACGAGCACGGCTACCTGTGGTTCGAGGGCCGCACCGACGACGTGATCATCTCGGCCGGCTACCGCATCGGGCCGTTCGAGGTCGAGTCCGCGCTCGTGTCGCATCCGGCGGTGGCGGAGGCGGCCGCGGTGGCGGCGCCCGACGACGTCCGCGGTCAGGTCGTGCGCGCCGTCGTCGTGCTCCGGGACGGCTTCGCTCCGGGCGAGGCGCTCGCCCGCGAGCTGCAGGAGCACGTCAAGGACAAGACGGCGCCCTACAAGTATCCGCGCGTCGTCGACTTCGCCGCGGCGCTGCCCAAGACGGCGAGCGGCAAGATCAAGCGGGGCGAGCTGCGCGGGTAGGCGGCCCTCAGCCGAACGGGTCGAGCGTCGCCAGGTAGTGGCGCAGCAGCGGGTCGATCACGCGCCAGCGTCCGCGCGCCTCGTGCTCGATGACGCCGGCGTCGCGGAGCAGCTTCAGCACGCGGTCGCGGACGCCGGCGTGCAGGCGCCGCGGCGGTGACTCGCCGGCAGCGACGCTGCGGATCACGAGCAGCCCGTGCTTGTGCAGCAGGCGGATCCGCTCCACCACCTGCTCCATCGTCGGGCGGTCGCCCTCGAGCGCACGCTCGAAGCCGAGCTGCACGAGGTCGAGCCCGATCTCGCGCGTGTCGAGCTCGATCGAGAGCAGGTGGGTCTGCTGGGCGATCCGCATGGTCGCGCGCGGGTGGCCGCCGCCGAGCTCCACGATCCGCTCGAGCGCCGGGCTCGCTACCACGCAGTCGTCCGCGGCGAAGCGCTCGCTCAGCCCGCGGCGCCACTCGTCGTCCGTGATCGGGCGCAGCGAGTAGAAGCTGCCGAAGCCGCTGAAGGCCCGGCGCGTGGGCGCGAACAGGTCTCGCATCACGTGCTCGATGCTGCCCGCGAACAGGTAGCTCACCGAGGTCGAGCGCTGGAAGACCGCCCGCATCCGGTTCGTCACGGCATCGGGGTCGCCGTAGGGCCGGCGCGCCGCGGCGACCTCCTGGAACTCGTCGAAGAAGAGCATCAGCCTGCGCTCGTCGGCGAGCGCGATGCGCTCGGGGAGCTCGAGCGCGAGGTCGAGCGCGCGCTCCGGGTCCTGGGCCGCGATTCCGGGCCGTACGGCCAGCTCGACACCCTCCCCCAGCTCCCCGACCATGCGGATGAGCATCTGCGACTGGACCGCCGACAGGGTGGCGCGACCCGCCTCACGGGCCCGGCGCAGCACGCGGTGGACGCCCGAGCGGTTCGCGATCACCGCGGTAGCGAGCGCCTCGGCGAGCTCCGCGGCATCGGAGACGCGGAACAGGTCGAGCTTCGCGACGTACGCACCACGCCGGCGCGCGCGCCCGAGCGCCGCTTCGCAGACGCTCGTCTTGCCCGTCCGCCGCGGGCCTGCGACGATCAGGTGCGTACCCGCCTCGAGCCTGGTGGCGAGCTCACGCACGTCGTCGCGGCGCCCGATCAGCTGGCTGGCCGGAATCGGCGAGTCGCTTGGGAAGAGGTCACCGCTTGCCTGACGCTTCACGACCTTGAACACTACACAGTTTTTGTGTAATTACTACACACGGATTGTGTAACCGCGTGTCCGGGTAGCCTCAGCGCCAGATGGCAAACCGGCTCGCACAAGAGACGTCGCCCTACCTCCTTCAGCACAAGGACAACCCCGTCGACTGGTACCCGTGGGGCGAGGAGGCGCTCACGCGCGCGCGTGAGGAGGAGCGGCCGATCCTGCTCTCGATCGGCTACTCGGCGTGTCACTGGTGCCATGTGATGGAGCGCGAGTCGTTCGAGGATCCCGAGACGGCAGCGCTGATGAACGAGCGCTTCGTCTGCATCAAGCTCGACCGCGAGGAGCGCCCCGACCTCGACTCGATCTACATGGACGCTTGCCAGGCGATGACGGGCTCGGGCGGCTGGCCGCTGAACGTTTTCCTCACGCCCGAGCAGGTCCCGTTCTACGCCGGCACGTACTTCCCGCCCGAGTCGCGCATGGGCATGCCGGGCTGGCGCGACGTGCTCGGCGCGGTCGCCGAAGCCTGGCGGGACCGCCGCGACGAGATCCGCGAGGGCAGCGGGCGCGTCGCCGAGCGGCTGCGCGGCGCCGCTCAACTGAGCCCCTCGAACAGCCCCATGAACCCGCGCGCGCTCGACGACGCCGTGGCCGCGCTGCGCCCCCAGTACGACGCGGCGAACGGCGGCTTCGGCCAGGCGCCGAAGTTCCCGCCGACTTCGACGATCGAGTTCCTGCTGAGACGCGGGGAACGCGACATGACGACGCACACGCTGCGCGCGATGGCCTCGGGCGGGATGTACGACCAGATCGGCGGCGGCTTCTCGCGCTACTCGGTCGACGAGCACTGGCTCGTCCCCCACTTCGAGAAGATGCTCTACGACAACGCCCTGCTCGCGCGTGCCTACCTCCACGGTTGGCAGGTCACCGGCGACCCGCTGTTCCTGACGGTGGCGCGCGAGACGCTCGACTGGGCGCTCGCCGAGATGCGCGGTCCGGAGGGCGGCTTCCTCTCGGCCCTGGACGCGGACTCCGAGGGGGTCGAGGGCAAGTTCTACGTCTGGTCCGTGGAGGAGATGCGCGAGGCACTCGCGGACGAGCCGGACGCGGACGAGGCGATCGCCTGGTTCGGCGCGACCGAGCGCGGCAACTTCGACGGCCGCAACATCCCGGTGCGCGGCCCCGGCGGACCCGAGCGCCGCGACGACTGGCGGCGCATCCTCTACGACGTCCGCTCGCAGCGGGTCTGGCCGGGCATAGACGACAAGCGCCTGACCTCCTGGAATGCGCTCATGATCGCCGCGCTCGCGGAGGCGGGCGCCGTGCTCGAGCGAAGCGACTACCTCGACGCCGCGCGCGACGCCGCGTCCTTCGTGCTCTCCGAGCTCCGTGACGACGAGGGCCGCCTGCTGCGCTCCTGGAAGGACGGCCGGGCGAAGCTGAACGCCTACCTCGAGGATCACGCCTTCCTGCTCGAGGCGCTTCTGACCCTGTACGAGTCGACCTTCGAGCCGCGCTGGTTCGCGGAGGCGCGGGCGCTGGCCGACACGATGATCGAGCGCTTCGCCGACGACGAGAAGGGCGGCTTCTTCGAGACCTCGTCCGATCACGAGCGACTGGTCGCGAGGCGAAAGGACCTCGAGGATCATCCGATCCCGGCCGGCAACTCGAGCGCCGCCTACGGCATGCTGCGGCTCGCCGCGCTCACGGGCGAGCACCGGTACGAGGAGCGCGCGGTCTCGGCACTGCGGCTGCTGCACGAGCTCGCGCCCCAGCACCCGCAGGCATTCGGCCATCTGCTCCAGGCGCTCGACTTCCACCTCTCGCCGGTCAAGGAGGTCGCCCTGGCGGGCGAGGACCTCGCGCCGCTCGAGCGCGTGGTGCGCTCCGAGTTCCGGCCCCACATCGTGCTCGCGGGCGGCCCGGCCGACGGCGTGCCGCTGCTGGAGGGGCGCGTGCCCGTCGAGGGCCGGGCGGCGGCCTATGTCTGCGAGCACTTCGCCTGCAAGCGGCCCGTGACCGAGCCCGGAGAGCTCGAACGACTGCTCTCCTAGCCAGCCTGGCGCTGCTCGTGGCTCCCGCCCCGAGCGCGCACGACGTCGCGCTGCGGCTCGCCGGCTGGGGCCCGCGGCCGGCTGCGAGCGCAGAGGAGGAGCGGGCGCAGCGGCTCGTAGCGCGCAGCTTCGGGCGGGCCGGCCTGCGGGTGGGTACGCAGGAGTTCGATGTCCCGGGCCGCGGCTCGTCTCGCAACGTCATCGGCGTCTACGACACGGAGGCCTCCTGCCTGCGCATCGTCATGGCGCACAGCGACACCACCCCGGGCGCGCCCGGGCGCGAACGACAACGCTTCCGGCGTCGGCGTCGTGACCGAGCTGGCCGGCCGGCTCGAGCGGATCGGGCCGGCCTGCGACGTCTGGCTCGTCGCCACCGGCGCCGAGGAGCGGATCTACACGGGCTCGCCCGACCACCTCGGCGCGCTCGCCCTCGCGCGCCGCGTGCGCGCCCGCGGCGGCCGGCGCCGGCTCGACTGGGCGCTGTCGCTTGACGAGGTCGGCCGCGACCGGCCGTTCTGGCTGCGCTCGCCCCAAGCATCCCCGCGCCGGACCGTGGAGGGGGCGCTGCTGGCCGCCGCGCGGCGAGTACGCGTGCCGGTCAGCTGGGTCCGCGACGAGAGCACGGGCAACTCCGATCACCGCGAGTTCGAGCTGCTCGGCCTGCCCGCCGCGAAGCTCGGCGTCGGGGCGGGCGGCGAGCCCTGCCGCCACAGCCCCTGCGACCGGGCCGGCCGTCTCGACCCGGTCTCGTTGCGGGAGGCGCGCAGGCTGGTCGCCGAGGCGCTCCGCTAGGACGTCACGAGCGTCCGCTGGTCCTCGCCCGCGCCGGCCCCGTCCGTCTTCGCGAGCTGCGAGGGCCACCACACCTTCGGTCCCAGCTTGAGCACGATTGCCGGCACCAGCACGCTGCGCACCAGGAAGGTGTCGAGCAGCACGCCGAACGCGACCACGAAGCCGATCTCGGTAAGGAACACGAGCGGCAGCACGGCCAGCACCGAGAAGGTGCCGGCGAGCACGATGCCGGCGCTCGTGATCACCCCGCCGGTCACGGCGAGCGCGCGCAGCATCCCCTCGCGCGTGCCGTGCTTGAGGGTCTCCTCGCGCGCACGCGCCATCAGGAAGATGTTGTAGTCGACGCCCAGCGCCACCAGGAACACGAACGCGAACAGCGGCAGCGACGGATCGGAGCCGGGGAAGTCGAAGATCAGGTCGAAGACGAAGTAGCCCACGCCGAGGGCGGCGAGGAAGCTGAGGATCACCGTGCCGATCAAAATGAGCGGCGCGACCACTGCCCGCAGCAGCAGCACGAGGATCAGGAAGACCACGACCAGGACGATCGGCGGTATCACCGTCGAGTCCCAGCCGGCCGCCTCGCGGACATCGAACTCGACGGCGCTCGCACCGCCCACGACCGTGCCCGGGACAGCCCCCGAGGCTGAGTCGCGGATCGGCTCGACGAGGTCGAAGGCCTCGGTCGAGTACGGGGGCGGGTCGAGCGTCGCCTGGATGAGGGTGCCCTGCTCGCCCTCTGCCACCGGGCCGGTCACGGCATCGATGCCGTTCGTCTGCTCGAGCGCCGTCTGCACGGCCTGGACGTCGCCGCCCGGCGGCACGATCACGTCGGCGGGCGCGCTCGCCCCGGCGGGGAAGCTCTGCGCGAGCAGGTCCTGACCCTCCACCGACTCGACCGAGGTGCGGTACCCGTCGTTGGTCGTGAGGTCGGTGGAGAAGAACGCGAGGCCGGCGCACATGATCAGCAGCACGACGATCGAGCTGGTCATGACGCGTGCTGGCCGCCTGGCGACGCGGTCGCCCACGCGCTTCCAGAAGCCATGCGTGGCGTCGGAGAGATGCTCATGCTTGGTGCGTCGCACCTCATATGGCTTGAAGATCGGCCCGTCGAAGAGGCTGATCACCGAGGGCGTCTTGACCCGCCCGCCCGTGACGAGCGAGACGAACCGGCGCAGCAGCGCGGTGATGACCGTGATCGGCAGCAGGATGATCGCCACGAGCGCGGCGCCGATGACCGGTAGTAGCGCCCCCACGCGCGATCCCTCGACGATGCGCTTGCCGATGCCGCTCTGCGCCACGTCAGTCGGAGCGCTCCAGTTGGGCGTGTGCGGCGCGAACGGCCAGAACGCACGCCGGCCGAAGATCGTGAGCAGCGCCGGCAGCAGCGTGAGCATGGAGATGGCCGCGCAGCCCACGCCCATCGCCCCGATCGGGCCGAGGCCGGAGGTGCCGTTGACCTTCGCGATGCTCAGGCAGAGCAGCGCCGCGATGACGGTCGCGGCCGACGCGAACACGGCCGGCCCAGCCGATGTCATGGCCGCCTGCATGGCCTGGTGCCGGTCCTCGGTGTGGTGCAGCTCCTCCCGGTATCTGGCGACGATCAAGAGGGCGTAGTCCGTGCCCGCGCCGAGGACGAGCACGGACATGATCGAGCTCGACTGGCCGTTGATCGTCACGCCCAGCTCGGAGAGGCCGTAGCCGACCGAACGGGCCAGCATCTCGGCGAAGATCACCGCCGCGAGGGGGATCCAGAAGAAGATCGGCGACCGGTAGATGACGATCAGCAGGAAGATCACCAGCGAGACCGCGGCGAGCAGCAGCGTCCCGTTGATGCCCTCGAAGACCTTGATGGCGTCGGCCGCGTAGCCGGCGCCGCCGGTGATCTTGACCTCGAGGCCTCCGCCCGGGTCGGAGACCGTGTCGCGCCAGAAGTCGACCGGATCGAGGATGTCGTCGGACTCGCCGTCGCCCTTGATGTACGCGGTGACGATGGCCGCCTTGCCGTCTTGCGAGCAGACCGGGCCCACGAAGGGCGCGTAATCGCTCGGCTGGCCCGGTATCGGCGTGGTCGGGCCGCCGCAGCCCTCGGGGACGCCTCCGGCGGGCGCGCCGCCGCCCTGGTCGCCCTGGCTCTGGCCTCCCGAAGCCGCGGTGGCCCCGTCGGCCACCACAGCCGGGAAGCGCCGCTCGGTCAGCCGCCCGACGTCCTCGACGATCTTCTGCCGGTCCGCCGCCGTGAGGCCCGACTCGCGCCGGTAGAGGATGACGGCCGGGGCGAGCTCCCCGCCCTGCAGCTCCTCTGCCGCCGTGAGCACCTTGGTCGACTCCGCGTCGCCCGGCAGGAACGAGGTCGACTCGTTCTCCTCGGCATCCGTGAACTTGCCGGGCAGGTTCGCGCCGAGCGCGATGAAGATGCCGACGAGCCAGATGAGGAAGACGACCCATTTGGCCCGGCGTCCGGCGGCGATGGCGAAGATCGAGCGGCGAGCGGTGTTCATGGATTCGAAGTGCTACCGATATATCACTTGAGTGTCAAGATACTTACTCGTTAAGATTCCGCAATCAGGATGACCGACCCGATCGAAGTGCTGTTGGCGTTGCGGCGCTATGGGTTGGAAAACGACCGCTTCGATGCGAGCGTTGCGCGTGCGCACGGCGTGTCGCTCGCGGAGATGAAGGCGATCGATCACATCCAGGCCGAGGGCGAGCTTACTCCTCGCCAACTCGGCGAGCGGCTTAGCCTCAGCTCGGGTGCCGTCACCGCGGTGATCGATCGGCTCGAGCGCGGCGGCTGGGTCGAGCGCAGCCCCCACCCGCGCGACCGGCGCTCGGTCGTCGTGCGGATGAGCGATCAGTCGATGGAGGCCGGCGCGCGCATCTATCTGCCCTACTCGGAGGCGCTCGCGCGAGCGGCCGCGGGCCTGCCTGCCACCTCGCGCAAGGCGATCGCCGATTTCCTGAACGCCGCGGCGGAGATCGCCGCCGACCGGGCTAGAGAATGGAGAGGTAGCGGTCCAGCTCCCACTGGGACACCTGGACCCGGTAGTCCTCCCACTCCTGCCGCTTGATCTCCACGTAGCGGTTGAAGATGTGCTCGCCGAACGTGCGCAGCACGAGCTCCGACTCGGCGGTGAGCTCGATCGCCTCGCCGAGCGTCTCGGGCAGCTGCTCGATGCCGAGCCGCTTCCGCTCCTCCGGGCTGATGTGGTACAGGTTCTTCTCCATCGGCTCGGGTAGCTCATAGCCCTTCTCGACCCCCTCGAGCCCCGCCGCCAGCAGGATGGCGAAGGTCAGGTACGGGTTGCAGGCCGGGTCGGGGCAGCGCAGCTCCATGCGCGTCGCCTGCTCCTTGCCGGGGTGGTAAAGCGGCACCCGCACAAGCGCCGAGCGGTTGCGGCGCGACCAGGCGCAGTAGACCGGCGCCTCGTAGCCGGGGACCAGTCGCTTGTAGGAGTTGACCCACTGCGCGAACACCGAGGTGATCTCGCGCGCGTGCTTGAGCTGTCCCGCGATGAAGGCCTTGCCCACGTCGGACAGGAAGTACTGGTCGTTCTCGTCGTAGAAGGCGTTGCTGCCCCCCTGGAAGAGCGACTGGTGGGTGTGCATGCCCGAGCCGTTCTCCCCGAACAGCGGCTTCGGCATGAAGGTCGCGTGCCAGCCGTACTTCATGGCGTACTCCTTGACCGTGATGCGGTAGGTCATGCAGTCGTCCGCCATCTTCAGCGCGTCGGCGTAGCGCATGTCGATCTCGTGCTGCGAGGGGCCCACCTCGTGGTGGGTGTACTCGACGTGAATGCCGAGCTGCTCGAGCGCCAGCACCGTGTCGCGGCGCACGTCCGAGCCGGCGTCGAGCGTCGTGAGGTCGAAGTAGCCGCCCTCGTCGAGGATCTCCGGGATCCCGTCGGGCGGCCGCGCGCTGCGGAAGTAGAAGAACTCGAGCTCGGGCCCGACGTAGAAGTTCGAGAAGCCCATCTCCTCCGCGCGCTCCAGCGTCCGCCGCAGGACCTGGCGCGGGTCACCCTCGTAGGGCTCGCGGCTCGGCGTCACGACGTCGCAGAACATGCGCGCCACGCCGCGGTCCTCGGGGCGCCAGGGCAGCACCGCGAAGGTCGCCGGGTCCGGCATCGCGATCATGTCCGACTCCTCGATCGCGTTGAAGCCGGTGACGGACGAGCCGTCGAAGCCCATGCCGCCCTCGAAGGCGTCGTCGAGCTCAGCGGCGTTGATCGAGAAGCTCTTCAGCTGACCGAGGATGTCCGTGAACCAGAGGCGGACGAAGCGAATGTCGCCGTCCTTGACGAGGGCCTTTACGTCGTCAGCGGTCTGCGGCTGATCGGCCATGCGACTCCTTCTCGATGTCGGGAGCCGCGTAAGTTACAGCGGGTGGCGCGGAGGCCTACATCCAGGCGCGCGCCCAGAGCTTGAGCGCCCGCACGGCCGGCTCGAGGGCCGCCCCCTTCTCCGTCAGGGCGTACTCGACCTTGACCGGCATGTCGTCGATGACGCGGCGTTCGACGATGCCTTCGGACTCGAGTTCCTTCATGCGCTCTGACAGCAGCCGGTCGGACAGGTCGGGCACGAGCTGCTTGACCTCGGAGAAGCGCGCCGGCCCGTCCATCAGCACGAACAGGATCGCTCCCGTCCAGCGCTTGCCCACCAGCTCGACGGCCTGGTGGTAGTGCCCACAGCACGTCTCGCGACGTGACTCTAGGCGTACGGCCACAACCCGCTCCGAGGCCATGCCGTACATCGTAGCCCGCGTCACGGCCGGGCCGGTCAGGCGGCCTGCAGGAGGCGCGAGTCCTCGCTCGAGCCGTCCAGCGGGACGTCGCCCGCGCGGGTCACGAGGTTCCCGAAGGTGGCGAGCGCCACGTGCGCGATGGCCTCGAGGATCTGCTCGTCGTCCCAGCCCGCCTCGCGCGTCTCCTCGAGCACGTGCCGCGGCGGCGAGCCGTCGGTCTCGAGCAGCGACTTGACGTAGCGCATCAGCATCGACTCGCGATCGTCGCGTGAGTCGAACTCACGCGCCAGTGCGATCTCGTCGAGGCCGAGCCCCGCATCGCGGGCCGTCCGCAGGAGCGTCGAGAGCGCGTACTCGCTCTGCTGGTGCTCCGCCACCGCCAGCGCGATGCGCTGCTGGGTGGCGTACGGGAGCGCGCCGTTGCGAAGCTCGGAGCGCAAGCGGGCGTATGCACGCAGCACCGCGGGCGACCCGGCGAGCACGCCGATGAAGTTCGGGAGCTGTCCTCCGCCGGACAGCGCGCCCTTGAGAATGGGGACGCTGCGCTCGGGCGCAGTGAGCTCGTCGTGGACCTGGAACCTGCTCTCCTTGACCTTCATCGGGCTTCTCTTTCTGCGTACGACTTACCTGCAGTAAGTGTAAAGGAAAAAGGCTTGATTTCCACTCCAATATGGATACGGAGCGGCCTTCCCTTTGGATGAGTAATTAGGCCCGAACGCGTGGAGCGCGAGCCGACCGTCGGAGTTGCGCGCGCCGGGTTTTGGCTCAGGCGTGCGCGGTCCCGGCGGCCACGGCCACCAGGAGCAGGCCCAGCAGGAACGCCCAGAGGGCGATGCGGTCCGGCTGCGCCATAGGTGCGTCCAGCACGGAGCGACGCCGGCGCGCGGGGGTCGGCTGGCCGGTGATCGTGATCGTCCGGCGCTCGGGCTCCGTCGCGACGGGCGCGGTGGCGAGCGACGCGGCCCGGCGCTCGAAGCGACGGGGCTCACGATGCGTGGCGTCCTCGGCCGGGCGCAGCTCGGCGACCGTCCCGCCCTCGTCCGAGTCGAGCAGCTCGGAGCCTCCCGGGCTCCGCTCGGCGGCCTCGATCTTGCGCTCCCACTGGAGGAGCACCGCCTCACGGCTCATGTCGTGCTGGTCATCCTCGCGCAGAACGCGTGCACCGGCTTGCTGCATCGGCCCTCTCTCGGTTTGCCTGCGGGGTTAGCTGACGGGCTCGCGCTGAAAGAGTTGCGCTACGCGGACCTCCGCGACTCGCCCCCGGCCTAGTGGCCAACGGGTCCCCCGCGCCCTGATTTTTGGCTCAGGGCCTCGGCTTCGGACGCGGCCATGCTAGCAGTACAAATGACGGCCCGGACGGAAAAGCCCGCTGCTTACGGGCGTTTTGCAACATTCCGCCCAGCTGCAGGAATTCGCCCCTGCCCGGCGACCTCGCCGGCGGGCCTACTGGCCGGCGACCTTCGATACCCAGCCGGCGACCGCCTCGGCGTCCTCATCCTGGAGGATGTCCGCCGGCATCCGCCCGTCGCCCGTGCCGCCGCGCTCGATGGCATTCAGGACTCGCTGCCGGTCGACGCCCCCGAGCTCGTCGAGGTTCGGGCCGGTCACGCCCTCCGCCTGGACCGCGGCCAGCGTGTGGCAGCTCTTGCAGTTCTGGACGAAGAGATCCTTTCCGCGCTCGTCGGTGGTCGTCAGCGGCTCGTCCCGGAGCGCGCCGACGCCGCCCTCCGCCTCTCCGCGCGAGGCGATCACGGCGGCCGGCACGATCACGCCGAGTGCGAGATACAGGACGAGGATCGAGAATGTGAAGAGCTTGCCCCCGCGCGTGAGGTACATCTCGCGCGCCGCGCCCGCCCCGCCGGCGAATGCGACGAAGAGGACGGCGATGCCCACCACGACGAACGGGGCGATGACGAGCACGATCTCCATCGGCGCGGCACTCTACCTGCAGCGGGCGACGAGCGGGAAGGCTTAGGCGGAGGTCGCGGCGGCGCGGCGGGCGCGCTTCCAGCTTCCGTACGCCGCGAAGATCTGGTCGAGGCCGGGCAGGTCGTCGTCGTCCGATGCCTCCTGCTGATAGTCGACCATCAGCAGCCGCTCGGGGCGCGCGCCGACGCTCTCAGCGACGTCGCGGATTGCGCGGCAGACGACCTCCTTGGACACCGTCTGCGCCGGGCCCGCGCGCTTCGCCTCGTGGGCGAACACACCGGCGGCGCTGCCGCGGGCGCCCGGCTCGGCCGACGGCTCGGGCCGGGCCCGGCCGGTGCCGACGAGCAGGCGGCAGTGAGGACAGCGAAGCGGCGCCTTCGGCCACTCCTCGCCGACGCTCTTCTCGATCAGCAGGTGGCAGTGGGGACAGTAGGCGTCCTCGGCACTCTGCTTCTTGCGACGGGTGGCGGTCGGGGTCGACATGCGCGGCTTCCTCTCTCCTTGCCGCAATTCCCGCCGCCCAAACCCGAATGTAGGTCCGACCCCCCGATTGGGGTGGCTACGACGCGCACCGGCCGCTTCAAGTAGTAGAAGGCCCCCGCCGGGGCGGGGGCCTTCCGTAGCCGGCCGGTAAGCCGGATCCTGTCGGGGGCAGCCATCCATCTCGCCTTGCGGCGGGGCCTCTCGGCCCTGCGGCCTACCTGGAGCTCGGCGGGCAGCGTCATCGCTCCTGCTTGGCCTTGCACCGGGCGGGGTTTGCCTGGCCGCCGCGTCGCCGCGACGCCGGTGCGCTCTTACCGCACCATTTCACCCTTGCCGGCACGAAGCTCACGTGCGGCTTCGCGCTTAGGCGGTGTGTTTCTGTGGCACTTTCCCGCGGGTTTCCCCGGGTCGGTCTCCCGACCACCCTGCCCTGCGGTGTCCGGACTTTCCTCGAGGGGACGGTTTTCTCTCCGTCCTCCCCGCGACTGCCTGGCCGGCCCCTCAATGGTAGGCGGCCTGAGGCTGCACGTCGACAGGCGCAGGCTCGTGGTCGAGGAGTCGCTCCCGCCGGAATTGACCCATCTGTGACGACTCCCTCACATCGGGGTCCCCACGTGGCCCACAGTGCTGTCAACGCACGTCCCGTTCGATGCGACACCGGAGACAGAGGACCACGATGCTCGAAGCGACAACGCTCCCGCTCAGCGCAGACGGCCGTAACGGCTACACCTACGGCAGCAGCTACGAGGTCGACCGTTATCCCGCCGACCTGTCTGCCGCTCATGCGGCTGCGCCGATCCGGCCCGACAGGCTCACGGTGTGGCCGAGCGAGAACGGCTCGTTCGGGATCGACGTCCGCTGGTACGGCCGCGAGTGCATCCTGCGGGCCGTGGTCGTGCGCCGCCTCCTGAGCGAGGCCGGCTATCCCGCCACCGTCGGCAACTCGATCGACGGGCGCAACTGGGAGCTGACGGTCGGCCCGGTGCCCGCCGACGACGTCGCCTCCGTGATCGACAACTACATCTGGTGAACGTCGGGATGTGCTGAACAGCTTCGACTTGGTCGCACCCTCCCTCCCAGTGCGACCGGGATTGCGCCTTCCCTCCGGGCGCATCCTCCCCACGGTGAAGGGGCCGCGCGGCCCAGTAGGGAAGCGCGGCCCCGGAGCCGTCCAGCATCTGCAAGTCGCACCCGCTCAGCTCAGGCGGCTGCCGCACGAGCCGCACTCGGCGGCCTCCGCGCGAAGCGTCATTCGCGAACCGCACAGCGGACAGTCGGCCGCGCCCTCGGTGTTGGCCGCGTGCCAGGTGGCGCGCAACCTCTCCTCGAGTGTGAGCCGGCCACCGCTGCGGACATCCGTGCGTGGCGACTCGCCGAACAGGCGAGCCGGTGGTTCAAGTATTGCGGTACTCATGGGACCCTCCTGCACACACCCACCACGCGACCCAGCAGCTGCACGTTGCGGCTGAGGATCGGCTCGAGCGTGTCGTTCTCCGGCTGTAGGCGCACGTGGTCCTCTTCCTTGAAGAAGCGCTTGACGGTCGCCTCGTCCTCCACCAGCGCGACGACGATCTCACCGTCGGTGGCCGTCTCCTGCGGGCGCACCACGACGTAGTCGCCCTCGAAGATGCCGGCCCCGACCATGGAGTCGCCCTTGACGCGCAGGACGAACTCGCCCTCGTCGCCTCCGGCGATCGGCGGCACGGGCACGTACTCCTCGATGTTCTCCTCGGCGAGCACGGGCTGACCCGCGGCCACCTGGCCGACGACCGGCAGGCCCGACGGCACGACGGCCGCCTTGGCCCTGTCCACCAGCACCTCGATCGCGCGGGGCTTGGTCGGGTCGCGCCGCAGCATTCCGAGCTTCTCGAGGTTCGCGAGGTGCGCGTGCACGGTCGACGACGAGGTGAGGCCGATCGCCTTGCCGATGTCGCGCACGGTCGGCGGATAGCCGTGCTCCTCGCCGTAGCGCTTGACGAAGTCGAAGATCTCCCGCTGCCGCTTGGTGAGGTTCAGCTCGACCATTGAGACCTCCCTGCGAAGGCGTTTCGGTTGCCTGATCCGAACATGTGTTCGCAGAGTACCCCGGGGGTCGGACGGCATCAAGCGGGCCTCCGGGACGCGGCCTTTCCCGCTCTATACTGGGCGTCCTCCACGCGCCTGTGGCGGAATTGGTAGACGCGCAAGGTTGAGGGCCTTGTCCTGCATTTGCGGGGTGGGAGTTCGAGTCTCCCTGGGCGCACTGAAAGCGGCTGCATATGGCCGCTTTGTTGCTTTGACCGCTGGTCTGTTCCCTGCGCCGTATTTATTGGCGGGGCAACAGAGAAGGCAACAAACAATTCCCGGAAGGTGACCGCATGGGGCCGAAACCCCGCCCGCCTGAAGGCGAATCTGGCACCGCGCATGCCGGTTTGAGGATCGCCCTGGCCGGCCCGATTGCCGCGCGTTGGCCCGGCCTAGGGCTGGGCCGAAGGGGCGCGCTCCCGCTTTACGGCGAAGCTCCGCTCCTCGAACAGGTCGATGAGACTCCCGAGCGTCTTGTCGCCATCGCTCCGAGCCAGCCATCCAGCTCGTCGCTGAGCCTCATCGCGCCCGTCGTACCGCTCTTAGCCCGAGCGAGCCGGTCCAGACTGCTTGGCCCGTCCGGGCCATCCGGGCTCACCCGTCGGGTGCTACGACGATGCCTTTGGCCTCGGCCATGTAGCGGCCGGCGGCCGCGGAGGCCTCGTCCGGAGAGCTCCCACTCTGGCGAGCATCCATGTACGCGGCGTACCAGTCCCACCAGTCATGTGGTGGGGCGACCGCCTCAAATGCGCCGTGACGCTCAGACGTTTCGTGCAGCAGATCTGCGAGGGAAGCGATGTCCATGTCAGTCCTCCGACCCTGGGCGGCCCTGCAACTCGGCGGGGCCGAGTGGCTCAGAGTTGAGCCACTCGGTCGCCCGTCGAGTCAAGGGATGCGCAGACGACGGAATACGGTCACCTAGCGGAGCTTCCGGAAGCCGGTGCGGACCTCTTCTGACAGGAGCTCGGGCTGCTCCCAGGCGGCGAAGTGCCCGCCCTTGTCGAGCTTGTTGTAATGGATGAGCTTGGGGTAGGCCTCCTCCGCCCAACTCCGCGACGGCGTGTAGATCTCGTCAGGGAAGACGCTCACGGCCACCGGGACCTCCACGATCGCCCGAGCGTCGGCGGTCGGCCAGCCCTTCGGGTCGAAGAAGTTAGCCCTGTCTTCCCAATAGAGGCGTGCCGCAGATACCCCCGTATTCGTCAACCAGTAGTGGGTGATGTTGTCGAGCACGTCGTCTCGGGTCAGGCCTTCCTGGGCCCCGTCGACAAAGACGCGAGAGATCATCGCCATGCTGGTCGCGTCGTGGTCGATCATCCAGGCGGCGAGGCCGATGGGTGAATCCGCAATTCCGTACAGCGCCTGCGGGTGCGTCGCGCTCTCGATTGCATAGCCCGCGTCCGTCGCGAAAAAGAGCAGCAGCTCGTCGAAGATGCGGGTTTCCTCGTCATCGAGACCGGAGGGGTCGCCGGCCTGAACCGCCGCTGAGACGTTGGGTCGAACGGCACCAGCGAAGTTGGTGTGGATGCCGAGCAACCCCGGCGGCGCCTGTACACCCATCCGCTCAACGATTTCCGCGCCCCAATCGCCGCCCGTGGCGACGTAGCGGTCGTATCCCAGGCGCTTCATCAACTCGGCGTAGGCACGAGCGATGCGCTCAGGGCCCCAGCCGGTCTCGGCCGGCTTACCTGAGAACCCGTAGCCCGGCATCGACGGGATCACCAGATGAAACGCGTCCGATGCGCTCGCGCCGTGCGCGGTCGGATTGGTAAGTGGATCGATGATCTTCAGCTGCTCGATGACCGAGCCGGGCCATCCGTGCGTGACGACGAGCGGCAACGCGTCGTCATGCTCCGAGCGAACGTGGATGAAGTGGATGTCCAGCCCATCGATCTCGGTGATGAAGTGCTCGAGGGCGTTCAGCTTCTCCTCGCACTTGCTCCAGTCGTACTCCTCCGCCCAGTAGCGCGCGAGCGCCTGCATCATCGCGAGCTGTGGGCCCTGCGAGATGTCGTCGACGGTTTCCTTTTCTGGGAAGCGAGTGGCGACGATGCGCGCACGCAGGTCATCGAGATCCGACTCGGGGGTCTCGATCGTAAACGGCCGGATCGCAGTGGCGTCCGCTGACTTTTCGGCCATGACAGACATGTGGGTCCTCCTTGTGGGGACGTGATCGGTGACGGCCGCAGCCTGATCGCGTTGCGGGCACGTCGCGCCCGTCGAAGGCCCTGGGTCTGCTACCTGGGCTGCCCCTGGGTCTCCCTTGGCTCTGCACCGGCCCGCGGTGGCTGCACCGCGACGTCCCGCCAGGGTGCACCACGGGTCTATCCCAGTAAGCGGACGTGTTCCCCGTCCCAGGCGAGAACGCCGGCGACGCGTTACGCCATCCGTTCAGGGACGCGCCGTGAGCACGTCCGACCACTCGGGCCAGGCCGTACGACCGCGACCAGCAGCTGCTCAGCTTCCTTCTGGTCTGCCGCGTCTGCGGCACCGAGGAACTCGTGCATCGGCAGCAGTACGAACCCCACTTCGAGCCGCATCCCACCCAGCGCTTCCGCGGTGGGGCGATCGGCTCGGCCGGTCAGCAGCAGCCGGATGCTTCCGATCAGGCCCGGACCAGGTGAGAGTCGGAGCCAGGCAGTGCGTCAGCCAGCTCTCGGCGGGAGTGGATGTCGAGCTTGGTGAACACGTTGCGCAGATGCCACTCAACCGTCCGCGGGCTGAGAAACAGCCGCGCACCGATCTCCCGATTCGTAAGCCCATCGCGCGCCAGGCCCGCGATCTGGCGCTCTTGCGCCGTCAGGTCGTCGCGCGTCTCGACCGTCCGCTTGCGTACCTTCTCGCCCGTAGCCAGCAGCTCGTTACGTGCGCGCTCGGCAAACGCCTCCATCCCGATCGTGACGAGCATTTCGTGGGCGGTGCGTAGCTGCTCGCGCGCATCGACACGGCGATTCTCGCGGCGCAACCACTCCCCGTAGAGCAGATGAGCCCGGGCGAGCTCGGGACGCAGCCGGGTGCGGCTCAACCGCTCGATCGCCTCGCGATGCAGGCGCTCGGCACTCTCACCCTCGCTCACGAGTGCCCGGCAGCGCGCTTGAATTCCCAGGCTCCAGTCGGTGTTGCAGGGCGCGGTGGCCGACACCACGCGCTCGAGCGCACCGGACGCGACCTCGGGCCTCGAGGAGCGGACCGCCGCCTCGACCAGCTCGGTCGATGCCCAGGGGGAGAACTGGAGCTGCGGTGTCTCGTCGGCCGCTCGTTGGGCCGAGGCGAGCGCTCGGTCGTAGCGGCCCAGCCCGTTGAAAAGGATCGCGCTCACCCACTCGGCCCACTGGACGCCGAGTTCCTGGCCACTTGTCCCGGCGTCATGGATCGTGGACTCGATCAATGGCAAGGCGTCCGTTTGGCCTCGAAACGCGGCGAGCAACAGCTGGGCATAGGGTGCAATGTGGCTCCCAGTCGCCTTCGTGATCGCCTCGAGCTCGGCGATCGCGACGGCGGCAGCGCCAAAGTCGCCGCACCACGTGGCGAAGAAGGCCCAGTCGGTCAGGTCGATCGGGAGCCGGGCCAGCGCGCCGGCGTCGCGGCCCTCCCTGAGAAAGCGCGCGCTGACGGTATGCCAGCTGTCCTCGTCCCAGATGAGCTTGGCCGAGATTGTGGTCAGCCAGCCCCAGCGGAAGTTCTCCTGGCCGGGTGACGCTTCGTCCGCAAACGCGGCCATTGCCCGCCTCAGCAGTGGCGCGGCCGCCGCACGTCCGTCCGTGCCGAGGGTGCTGAGGCCATCGAGCATCAGATCGGATGCACGGAGCGGGCGAGTCGACCGCAGAGCCGATTTGGCAGCACGGGATACCTCGACCAGGCTGCCGGCGGAGGCCAAGCGACCGGCGAAGAACGCAGCTCCCCACGCGTCGAGGTAGGTATCGCGCGCAAGCTCAGGGTCGAGCCGCTCAAGGCGTTGGGCAGCTTTCAAGAGCAGTGGCGGCGCAGTGGGCCCCATGCTCGACGCGAACGCGATCTGACCACGGAGCAGCTCCACGTGCGCCGCCTGAAGCTCGTCTGGCGTCGAAGCCTCGGCCACCGCCAGAAGCTCGAGCGCGCCCTCGAACATGCCGGCATGCACGCTCGCTTGGGCAGCAGCAAGCGCACGCCGCACCCGCTGCTCGGGATCGCCCGACAGAACGACAGAGCGACGCAGGAACGCGGCTGCCGCGGCCAGGCCGCCGCGCGCCTGCGCGCGCCTGGCGGACTGCTCGAGCTCCGCGGCGACCGGCTCGTCGGGCCCCGCCGCGGCTATCGCCAGATGCCACGCGCGACGGTCGGGGTCGACGGTACGGTCGGTCGCCTCTGCCAGGGCCAGATGGACCTCCCGGCGTTCCTCTCTGGTCGCTGTTCGGTAGACGGCGGAGCGCACCAGCGGATGACGGAAGGTCACGCGCTCTCCGAGCGCGAGCAGCGCGTCCGTCTCCGCGTCCGTGTCGGAGAGCGCAATCCCGAGTCGCTCGGATGCAGCCAGCAGCAGCAGCGGATCGCCGACCGGCTCAGCCGCCGCGATCAGCAGCAGACGTCGCGCGTCGTCGGAGAGCATCTCAACGCGACGAACGAAACTTTCCTCGATTCGCCCTGCGAGCCCCTGCGCCTCGACCAGGCCGAAGCCGCCCGCGAGCTGCCTTGCCGTCAAGCCCCGCGGCAGCTCTAGCAACGCCAGCGGGTTCCCACGCGTCTCGGCGATGATCCGGTCGCGGACTCGCTCATCCAACTTGAATCGCACGGCGGAGGTCAGCAGCGCGCGGGCGTCGCCGTTGAGCACGCCCCTCACCTCCACCTCGGAGACGTTTCGCAGCTCCTCGCCCGGCTCGCGCGCGGCGAACACGAGCCCGACCGGCTCCGCAAGCAGGCGACGTGCAACAAACGCCAAGGTCAGCGCCGAAGCGTGATCCAGCCACTGCGCGTCATCGACGACACACAGCAGCGGACGCTGCTCGGCCGCCTCCGAAAACAGGCTCAACACCGCCAGCCCGACGAGAAACCGATCCGGGACTTCACCGGCGCTCAGCCCGAACACGATCTCCATGGCGTCCCGTTGCGGTGCCGGGAGCGTCTCGAGCCGGTCCAGCAGCGGCCCGCACAGCTGATGCAGACTGGCGAAGGCCAGCTCCATGTCCGACTGCACGCCCACCGCCCGTACGATGTTCAGGTCGGATGCCGACGCAATCAGATACTCCAACAGCGCCGTCTTCCCGATCCCAGCCTCGCCTTTCAGCACCAGCGACCGGCTCTCGCAGCGGCGAACCGCCGCGACCAAGTCGTCCATCAGCGCGCACTCGCTGCCCCGGCCGCGCAGGCCGACATGCCTGCCCGGGCCAGGGACGCGGCTTTCCATGGGATTTACCGATCGTAACCGACCCGCAGCCCGCAGACAGAGAAGTTTGCTCGGGCAATGTCGGGGGTGACGAGGCAGACGACGAGCCCGACGAGTGCCACGGCGACCAGCAGCCCCGCGAGCGCCCGCGACGGCCGGTCGTCGCCTCGAGAAGGTTGCGCTATGGAGTAGGGGCGATCCGCTCGATACCCCAGCCGAGAATAAATTGGGCCCTCGGACGGGACCTTCCTGAACTCGGCTGGGGGTCTCGTGCCTGAACGCTCACCCCCAGCCTAGTACCGGCCGGCGATTCGTCAATCCGCAAAACACCTTGTTTTGCGGGGAAAATCGGGGCGACTGGATTTGAACCAGCGACCTTTCGGCCCCCAGCCGAATGCGCTACCAAGCTACGCCACGCCCCGTTCGACGCTCACGATATCGCGCGCGAATGCGAAGCGTCGATCGAGCGGCGCGGCGAGCTAGCTGGGTGGGGCGACGATCGCCGCTCGCAACCGGGCGGGCAGGACGATCGGCGCCCTGCGCCCAGCGCGACCGCGTGTGTGAGCGCGGGCAGGCTCGCCGTCGTGCACCGTGGGCGCCGGGCCGTGCCGGCGCGCCGCAGGTAAGCCCCAAGTGATCGGCAAGGCAACGGCGCCCGAGCCGGTGGCCCTCGCCCCCGAGCCGGCCGGCCCGAGGTTGGGCGTGCGGCTGGCGCTGGTGGCAGTCCAGGCGACGCCTCGCTCGCGCCGGCGGACGATCTCACCCGCGTCGCGCCACATGCCGACGACTATCCACAGCGCCACCAGCAGGGCCGGCGCGCCGATCAGCGCCATGCGGAACTGCTTCACGCCGAGGACGGCGAAGACGTAGCCGGCGTAGGGCAGGCTGAACACGACCTTGTCCTGCTCGGCCGCGGGGAGGTTGAAGCGCCACCGGTCGGCGGTCTTGTTGGCGTCGCCCTTGGTCTGGAAGACGCGCTGGCTTCCCCGGCCGGGGGCGATTCGCACGATCCGGTGGGTGACCAGCTCGTGGTTCGGGGACATGCCGGGCGGCGGGGCGTAGGTGATCGCGTCCCCGACCTCGAGCGACGACGTCGGAACCTGCTTGTCGAAGACGATCGAGCCCGGGTCGTAGGTCCCGGTCATCGACCCGGTCAGGATCACGTAGCGGTGCAGGCCGAGCGCTGCCGGCACGAGCATGAGCCCGGCGATGCCGAACATCGCCGCGAGGAAGAGGTTGAGGGCGACCTTGCGAAGCATGAGCGCGTTAACGCTGCGCGAGCGTCCAGGTCATGTCGACCGAGGACCGAGCCAGCTGGTACGCGTTGTCGGCGCCCGCGCCGCCGTCGGGGAAGCTGACGGTGAACCGCACCCGGTGGGTTTCCTGCGGTACCAGAAGCCCCAGCGGGGCCATGTTGAGCGCCCCGAGCTTGCCGGAGTAGATGGTCACGGGTGCCGGGCATGAGACCACGCACGCCGGGTCGCCGAGGTCCGCGACCACCAGGTCGACCTTTGCGGACAGGGCCGGCGACGCGGGCGTGTCGGTGACCGTCCCGGCCAGCAGGCTCAGGTCGGCATCCACGTCTCCGGAGTTCGTCACGTCCGCCGTTGCGCTCGCGGAGTGGCCCGGCACCAGCGACGTAACGGTGATGGTGGCGAGCCCGTTCCTGTCGTTCACGAGCTGGACGATGCCCGCGGTGATGGTCGTGCCCGGGTTCGAGGAGACCGCTTTGAAGTTCGCGCCGGACGCGCTCGCAAGCGCGCCTCCCAGCAGCACCACTCCAAGCGCGACCAGGATGCGTCTCGGAGTGGATGGACCGATGCCGTCGATGCCACGCATTTCTATGCCGCTCCGACCGGTTGTGCGCCGTTCTCTGTGGCGGCGGCCAGGCTGGGTGCCTCGAACCACTGCACGAGGGCCTCGAGACCCACCGGACGGCTGAAGTAGTACCCCTGGGCCTGGTCGCAGCCGAGCTCGGCCAGGCGCGCAAGCGTGGCCTCGTCCTCGACACCCTCGGCCACGGCGATCACGTCAAAGTCGTGCGCCAGCCCGATCATCGAGCGCACGAGCCGCTCGTCGGCGGAGCTCGTGACGAGGCCGCTGATGAACGACCTATCGATCTTCAGCTCGCGGATCGGCAGGTCGCGCAGCACGGTCAGCGACGAGTAGCCGGTGCCGAAGTCGTCGATCGCGAGCCGCACGCCCATGTCGGCGAGGTGGCGCAGGACCGCCAGAGCCCCATCCAGATCCGCCGTGAGCGCCGTCTCGGTCAGCTCCAGTCCCAGCGCGCTTGCCGGGAGCTTCCACTTCTCGAGCAGGCGCTGGACCTCGCCGGGCAACAGGGGATCGAGGACGTTGGCCGCGGCGAGGTTGAGGTCCATCCCCGCCGTCATGCCCTGGGCACGCCAAGCGCTGCAGTCGCGCATTCCCTGATCGAGCAGGTGGATGGTCAGCGGCCCGATCAGGTCGCTCTCGGCGACCGCGGGCAGGAACTCGGCCGGGCTCATCATTCCGTTGCGAGGGTGGTCCCATCGCAGCAGGGCCTCGACGGAGTCGACCTCGCCCGTGCGCAGGTTGACCTTGGGCTGGTAGTTGAGATGGAGCCCGCCGTCGTCGATCGCTCGGCCGAGCTCGCGGACGAGCAGCCGGTCCGCGGGGTCGGACTGGGAGCGCAGCGCGCGCGAGGCGCTCAGCAGCCGTGGAAAGACTGCCGCGAAGAACAGCACGGCGGCGGCGAGGAGGATGAGGTTGATGCGGCGGCTGCGCTGGGAGATCTCGGTGGCAACAGGCCCGTAGGGCACATGCAGCTCGAACGCTGCGCGAGTGCGGCCCTTGCCATCGCGGCCGTTCAGCGGCACGGCAACCTGGATCTGCTTGCCTGAGGTCTTGTCCACCGGGCTGGTGGCGCCCTCGGCGACCTCGACGACGGTCTTGCCTGCAAGGGCCGCCCTCACCGCCGCCGGGGCGCGATAGACCTTGTCGATCTGACGGTGGTCGCTCGCGTACACGATGCGCGAGTCGCGATCCCAGACCGCAAGCGAGGACAGGTTGCCCGAGCGCTGAGCCGCGATGGCCGCGGCGTCCAGAGCGCGCAGCTTGCGGGCGCTGTGATCGCTGAGCGGGCCCTGCAGGCGCGGGGCGAAGCTGGCCTGGGCAAGCAGCTCCGCGCGCTCGCGCGCGCCGTCGATCTGCTCCTTGCGGATGTCGTTGGACATGACCGCGCCGACCACGTAGACGAGCGCGGCGACGACCAGCACGCCGAGCAGCGTGAACGTGACCAGGAACTGCGGGCGCAGACGCGAGGGGGCGTCGCGCACCGTTGAGAGCCCGCGATGCGCGGGTGACTCGAGATTCGTCATCTCCTACCCATCGCCGTGCCGGAGCACGTAGCGAGATACCTCAAACGTGCGATCCCGCGAGGGGCTGGGAGTTTCGATAGGTAGGCGAAGGCCTATTACTCAGATAAGGAGCAGCAAATGTCTCGTACCAAGGCCCTGTGGGCCACTTCACCGCGAAAGATCATGGCCGCGCTGTTCGCGGTACTCGCCGCGTCCGCACTGGCCGTGGGATCGGGCGCGAACTTCAGCTCGACCAGCGCCAACCCGAGCAACGTGTTGAGCGCCGGAACGATGTCGCAGAGCAACAGCAAGGCTGGAGCCGCAATTCTTACGGCCGACAAGCTGAAGCCCGGCGACAACACGACGGGCACGGTCGACATCAAGAACACGGGCGACGTGGACGGCACGTTCACGCTGCTCCAGTCGAGCGTCGCCGACGTTCCGCTGCTGCCGGCGTTCTCCAAGCTCCTGACCCTCGAGGTCGAGGACCTGGGCGATCCCGCCTGCGTCAGCTCCTGCCCGCCCGCACAGACGATCTACTCGGGCAACGTGTTCGACATGGCGTCCTTGCCGCTCGGCGTCTACGCCCCGGGCGTCACCCACCGCTACAAGTTCACAGCCACGTTCCCGGACGGAACGCCGGCGAGCGACAACCCCTACGCAGGCGCCTCGACGACGGTCGACTACAGCTTCGAGTCAACGAGCTAATCGACCCTGCTCTCGCACGGCCCGCTACGGCGGGCCGTGGGAGGTTGGGTATGGCCCTACGCCACTCCAGCTCCACCGATTCACCTCGCCGCCGACGGCTGGGCCTCCGCCTGCTCGCCAGCGCCGCGGTGCTCACGCTCGCGAGCGGGGCATGGTCGGCCGCAACCTGGTCGGCTCTCAGCGACAGCTCCGTGACGCCGGCCAACACCGTCACCGCGGGCTCGGTCGACCTCTCTGACAACGACAGCGGCGGCGGCCTGCTCTCCCTCGCCTCCGCGCGACCGAACAACTCCGTGACGGGCTGCATCCGCGTGACCTACAGCGGCAGCGCCCCCGCGAAGGTGCGCATCTCCGGCGCACCGGGCGGCACCGGACTGGCGGACTACCTCGACCTCACCGTGACCCGCGGGACCATCTCCCCGGCCGCGCTGTTCGGCTCCTGCACGACCTTCACGCCCGACGCCACCGACTATCTCGGCAGCGGCAGCGGGATCATCTACACGGGCACCGTGGCCGGCTTTCCGGCGGCGGGCGCGGGCGCGTTGGTCGACCCCAGCGCCCCGGGCGCCACCTGGAACACGGGAGACGTGCACGCTTACCGATTCCAGGCCACGCTGCGCAACGACCCGAACGCACAGGGCAAGACCGCCAGCCCAAGCTTCACCTGGGAGGCGACAAGCCTGTGAGCGTGTTCGAGCGCCTCGCCGGTGCTCTGCTCGTCGTGCTCTGCGGGCTGGCTCTCGTGGCCGGGGTCGCGTGGGTGGCCGGATACACGCCCCTGGTCGACCGCAGCGACAGCATGAGCCCGGCGATACACGCCGGGGATCTCCTGATCACACGCCACATGCCCGCTGCGGACGCAGAGCCTGGGCACGTGGTCACGTTTCGCGACGAGGCACTTGGCGGGCGCTCGGTCACCCATCGCGTGGTGCGGGTGGAACGGCAGGGCGATCGGCTCGCGTTCACCACTCGCGGCGACGCCAACCGCTCCAGCGAGGATTGGACGATCCCCGCGCGGGCGGATTTGAGCCGAGTCGTCGGGCGTGCGCCGCTGATCGGATCGGCAGCGCTCTGGGCCATGAGCCCGCTCGTCCGATTCCTTCTCGCCGGCCTCGGCTGCGCGCTGCTCTCGTTTACCGCGCTGCGCCGGATCTGGAGCACACGCTGATGCGCGGCCATAGATTGCACGCGCTGGCCGTGGGGCTGGTGCTCATGGCTGCAGCCGGCTCGCTCCCGCTCATCACCAGCTCGAGCTTCAGCGACCAGACGACGAACGACGGCAACCTGATCTCCGCCGCGCCCGACTGGGTCGCCCCCACCGTTTCGGCGGCCGCTATCGGCAAGACGGCAGGTGGATCCGCCGGCTTCGTGAGGGCGGGCGGCACCTACTACGTCTACGCGAGCGCAACCGACTCGGGCGCGCCGGCCAGCGGGATCGGCTCCGTCACTGCCAACGTGACCACGGTTACGACGGGCCAGACGGCGGTGCCGCTGGTGGCCGGCACCTACACCGCAGGCGGCGTCTCCTACCAGTACCGCAGCGCGCAGCTGACCGCGAAGGCGACCCTGGCCGCGGGCCCGCTTGCCTTCACGGTCGCCGCAACCGACCAGGCTGCCAACAGCAGCTCGGCGGCGGCCTTCTCGGTCACCGGCGACAACACGGTCCCGAGCGCGTCCGACGTCCAGGCGACCAACGTCGCGGGCGGCACCCTGGCGATGCCCGAGCTGAACGACACGCTGATCCTCACCTACAGCGAGGTCATGGACTGGACGACGATTCTCGCGGGCTGGGACGGCACCACGACCAACATGCGGCTCAGGCTGGTCAACGGCGGGGGCAACAACCCCGACTACTTCGAGGCGTACTCCTCTTCCCAGGTCCTGTTGCCGCTGGGCACCGTGTACGCGACCAAGGACCTCCTCAACGGCGCCGCGGGGACCTACGTGGAGTTCGGCGCAACCGGCACACCCACCCGGATGACCGCAAGCGGGTCGGCGATCAGCCTCGTTCTCGGAACGCCCAGCGGGGCGGTCCTGATCGCGAACGCGGCGGCCGCGATGACGTGGACCCCGTCTGCGGCGGCCACCGATCGGGCCGGCAACGCAACATCCGTGACGACCCGGACCGAGTCCGGCACGTCCGACAAGGACTTCTGAGCGATCCGTGCGCTTGGGCTGCGCCGATCGCTGTGGAGGCTCCTGCTGGCGTTTGGCATGGTCGCCTTCGCCGGCCTGCTCTATATCGCACTGAGCTGGGCCCAGCCGGCGCCCCAGGCCAGTGCCGTGAGTACGACCGGGCCTATCGAGATCCGCAACTCGCGCGAGGGCGCGGCCGTGTTCTCCGCCGAGCGCCTCGTGCCGGGCTGGAGCGCCGACGGCGAGGTGAGCATCTCCAACTCAGGCGACACGCCCGGACAGTTCAGGCTCGCGCTCACCCATCTCCGTGAGAGCCCCGGCCCGCTCGGCGGCCGCCTGTCGCGCCGCCTGCAGCTGGTGGTGACCGAGGTCGACGGCGGCCGCAGCACGCTGGTCTACTCGGGACGCCTGTCGGACCTCGGCGTGCGCGACGTGAGCGTGCTCGAGCCGGGCGAGAAGCGCGGCTATCACCTCGAGATGACCTTCCCCGACGCCGGCCCGCACGGTGCAGACAACCCGGTCCAAGGCGGCAGGGTGGAGGCAGGCTTGCTGTGGACGGCGGCTCCGGCGCCTTAGGCCGCCCTTTTACCGCTCTGTTACCGCCCGGTCGGCGTCCGGCAACCGCTCCGCCGCAAGCTGGCCTCCGATCGGTCAACGGGGCGTCGATGCGGACGTCCCTTACGACAGGAGGGGAGTTATGGGGCAGCCGATCCCAGCGGAGTACCCGGACCTAGTCACCCTGGCCGTGGAGCGCGCCCAGGAAGGCGACACAGACGCACTTCACTTCCTCTACGTCCGATTTGCTGACGATGTCTGCGGTTATGTGAACGACATGGTGCGGGACCTGGACGAATCCAGGGACATCACCCAGAACGTCTTCGGACAGCTGAGGACCGCGATCCAGAAGTACGAGCCGCGCGAGCTTCCCTTCGCGGCATGGATCCTGCGCGTGTCGCGCAATGCTGCGCTCGACTACCTGGATGCTCGTGAGGACGCGCAGCTACGGGAGGTTCTGCTCAGCCTTCAGGGTCGCCGCCTGCCACTTGCCAGGCAGGTCCTCGAAAGTGGCGGCCTCGAGTAGCTGCGCGCGGGCGTAGGTTAAATGGCATGCGAGTTCCCTCGGTGACGCCCTGATGTCAGCCGCCGGGGGGTGGCGCCCGCGTGTCGCCGGTACGACGGGCAGCGTCACGGAGGGCATCTACGGTCTGATCCTGGCGACGTCCGTGATCGCCGTTTCGGCGGAGTACAGCTCCTCGGACGCCGGGCTGGTCGCCGTCACCGTGCTGGTCACCGGTGTCGTGTTCTGGTTGGCGCATGTCTACGCCCGCGTGCTGGCGGGGTCGATCACCAACCACCGGATGCTCAGGCGATCCGAGATGGGCGATGCGCTTCGCCACGACTGGCCGCTGGTGGAGGTCACCGTTCCGCTGGTGCTCATCCTCTCGCTGGGCGTTGTCGACGTCGTGGCCGACAAGACAGCGATTCTCGCCGCCACGCTTGCCGCACTGGTGGAACTGGCCGCCGCCGGTGCATACGCGGCGCACGCGTCAGGGGCGAGCCGACGCGCGACGGTCGCGTCAGCCGTCGTTGCCGTGGCCCTCGGCAGCGCGGTCGTCCTCCTCAAAGCCCTCGTGCACTGACCAACGAGTGACGTCTAGAGCCTGACTGTGATGCGCTTTGTCGCCTTGCGACGCGGGATCGCCATCGCGTAGGCGCGCGGCGGCTCAAGACAGCGGCACCGAAGGGTGCTCCGCTTGGAGGCTCAACACATTGGGCTACCTATGCGCAACCGATGTGTTGAGCCTCGGCCGGGCACCGCTTCCCTAGCGAATCACCCGGGCCGGGTGAGGCGGGCTCATCCGGGCGATGGAAGTGTGTCGCTTCGCCCGACGAGGAGAAACCGCCATGCCGAAGCCGACGACCCGGCCAAGAGTGGTCGTGTTGGCCCCCCTCCCGGCGGTCGGCCTCGACCTGCTGAACGAGCATTTCGCGGTCGATGTGGGCGGCCACGCTGCCGGCGCTGCGGGGATCGTGGCCGAGCCGAGCGTCCCGGTCGGTGCCGATTTGCTCGACGAGGCCGGCAGCTCCCTCGCGGTTGTGGCGAACTTCGGGGTCGGCTACGACAACGTCGACCTCGACGCTGCCCGAGCACGCGGGGTGCGAGTCACGAACACCCCCGGTGTTCTCAACCGACCGCCGAGCTCGCTGTCGCGCTCATGCTTGCGGCCGCACGGTGGATCGCCGAGGCGGACGCCACGGTTCGCAGCGGCGAGTGGGCGCGATCGGATGCGGCCAAGCTGATCGGCCGGGAGCTCGCCGGCGCGACAGTCGGGCTCGTGGGCTTCGGTCGCATCGCCCGTCGTGTCGCGGAGCTGCTTCGCGGGTTCGATGTGCGGCTGCTCGTGACCACACGATCGAGCGGTACGCCGTCGCCTGGCGTGGAGCGCCTCGAGCTGCTCGACCTCCTGGCCGCCTCGGACTTCGTGAGCGTGCACGTGCCACTGACCGCGGAGACGAGGCACCTGATCGATGCGAACGCCCTGGCGGCGATGAGGCAGGGAGCGATCTTCGTGAACACCAGTCGCGGCGCCGTGGTCGACACGACGGCGCTCATCCGTGCGCTGCGCTCGGGCCAGCTGGGGGCCGCCGGGCTGGACGTCTACGAGGACGAGCCGCACGTGCCGGCAGAGCTGCGCGAGCTGCGGAACACCGTCCTACTGCCACACGTCGGATCGGCGACGGCCGCCACCAGGGACGCGATGGCGCGGCTATGTGCTGAGAACGTGATCGCCGTCATCGACGGGCGCGACCCGCCCACCCCCGTCGTCTGATTCGTACCTGGACAGCATCTGTGTGATCACATAGGCGACGACCACCCCGACGATCACCAGGGGAGCCGCCCCGGGACCCGATTTCGAACTCAAGAGGATGGCCAGCACGACGGCGGACAGGGGCAGCTTCAGCACGGAAACGACCGCTGCTCCCATACCCACCGTCACCGCGGGAGTGATCGAAAAGCCAGGGAGCTGGGCCGCCATCAGCCCGGCGGCCGCGCCCAGGAACAGCGCCGGGAAGACGGGACCGCCGCGGAAGGCTCCGAGCGAGATCGCCCAGGCGATGCCCTTGAAGGCGATGAGCAGGGCGAGCGCCGTCAGTGACCACGTGCCCGCGTCCGACACGAGCGGCCCGACGGCATTCTGGCCCGAGAACAGCACCTGGTCGACCCCCTTGTCCGTCGTCTCGGCGAAGCCGATCGCCAAGCCCGCGACAGCGATCCCTGCGAGCGGCAGGAACACGAACGGTCGGACCATGAAGCGGGGGTGAGCTTCCCGGGCGATCCGAATCACGACGAACACGACCACCGCTGTCGCGGCAGCCAGGAGGATGCTCCACCCGACGTCGGCCACGTCGGGGCGGGCGAAGTTCGGCAGGTCGAGGATTCCGATCGCGATGTTGTCCGTGTTGAGACCCGTCCATGACCCCAAGCCGACCAGCATGAGCGACCCGATGCCGGCGGCAAGCAGCCCGGACCAGCACGACCGGCAACCGCGGCCCCGCCAGGCCGGCCGCCTCGATCACGACGACCGAGG
>CAWGZM010000007.1:0-401742 GCA_963827065.1 uncultured Thermoleophilaceae bacterium
TAGAGACGGCTGCACGGTAGAGCCGGATACCGCTTTCTGGAGCGGTTTCGACCGCTGGGGGACCGCTCTCGACCGCTGGATTTGGGGCATCGACTGCTACGCAACTGCTACGCAGTCGCCGTGCCGTGCCCGTCCGGAGGCTGGGCTAGGCTGCCGCCGTTGCGGCTCGGCGTCGGCGTCGAGTTCTCGTCTGAAAGCCGACTCCGCCAAAGCGAGATCCTCGGTCGCTGCGCACAGCGCGAAGACCCACTGGCCGATTTCGTCGTCCGGCCGAAACAGGTCTCCCACAGTCACGGGTCTGCCTTCCATCGCGCCCATGACTCCTACACGATTAAGGCGCGGACGGCCATCGTGGGCATCGGGATCACCGGCTAGGAGTGGCGGCTGTCCCCTCTTTTGACCAGAGCGCTGGACACGACCCTGGACCGCGCCGCGCAAACACGTTGCGCAGGGGGTTCGAGCAACGCTCGCAGGACGACCAGCGTCAAGGCATGATATGCAGGCCAACTCAAGGGAGGATGCATGAAGCGTCTTGTTGCAGGAGCGGTGGCAGTAGCGCTCGTGGGAGTCGGGGTGGGAACGGCTATCGGCCAAGGCGGCGGAGGTACGCTCGGCCCAGGGGCGGTGGGCAGCAAGACCTTTGAGGTTCGGATCAAGCAGAATCAGTTCGGCGTCAACTGCGGCAACTTGCCCGACAATCGTTGCTTCCGCCGTGGACCGCAGATCGCCAACCTCCTCGCGGGCAACGGGGCCATCTTTGACGGCTCCAACAGGGTCGGCACGGCGTTGTTCGCCAACATCATCAGCCGGAAGCTCGGGCGTAACGGCTCGCAAGATGTGTTTCTGGCGACGATCACGTTCGACAACCGGGCAGACTCGCTCAGCGTCCTGGGGCCGTCCACCAGCCGAGGCTCCACCTTGCCCTACGCCATCATCGGCGGTACCGGCACCTACGCCGGGGCGCGCGGCAGCGTGACCGAGGGCCGCTCAAGCGAAACGCGTACCGAGGTCCGTATCCCGCTCAATTTCACGTTCATCCCCTAAGGCAGCGACGCCGCCGACTGCTGCCAGGTACCTAGCGAGAATTGGTACGTGCGCACGCAACGTATCGCCGAGACAAGGTTCCTCTTGCCGGACGCCGCGTTAGCGCGACGACCGGGATTCTTGCCACCCGGCACCAAACGAGGCCGACTGCTACGCCGACTGCTACGCACCCCGTGGAATCCGCGCTCTAAAGCGGGTTCGCTCGGATGTACTACATCTAGCTTGGGGGCGCGCTTCCAGGGGGATTGGCTTTGCAGAGCCAAATCAGACCGCTTGGCAACCGCTCAAGGCAGCTTTGGGCGGCACTGAACTGCAGCGCAACTGCAGCGCAGCGAAGGCTCTCACGATGCGGCGTGCAACAGGCTCCCAACGTCGCCGGTTCGGGCGGGGCTGCTCCATGGGAAAGACGGCCCCAGCGCCCGCCCCCGGCGTCGTTGGGTCGCTCGCCCTACCAGGGGCCGCTCGCTCGGAAGCCGGTTGCTAGGGGAAGCCAGGGCCGGACATTCTTCGCCCCCGGGTATCCCCGCCGTGGGCAGACTTCTGCTTCGTCGTGGGAATGCGAGAGTCGCCGGCGCTTCGCGCCGTACGAGCGCTGGTCGTCCATTCCAACGCGCGTCGCTGATTCCAGACGACTGCTTCGTGGCCCCAGGAGCGGCAGGGTCGGTCGGACCGCGCTACTGCATTCCCTCAAGAGGCGTGAAACAAGCCGTCGAAGTGCGGCTCTGCGTCGGCAAACTGGCCCTGCCTCGTCACGAATGAGCTTCGATGGCCTTCGCCGTATCGAGGAAATGCCGGTAGGCAGTGGCCTTGCCCTCGGCGCCGAACTCCCAGAGGTGGATCTCCTCGTCCCGTACTCGCTTCCCGGTGGCCTTGACGGTGAGGTCGTACCCAACCACCGCCGCGACGAGGCCTTCTCCCTCGAGGAATGTATGAGGGTTGAAGGAGTGCATCTCGAAGTCCTCTCCGATGTCCTGGAAGAACCCGGCTACCGCGTCCCGACCACTGCGGGGCCTCATATACGGGACGTCGTGGTCCTGCGCAGTGTTGCCAGTCGGGTGATGCTCCCACCGGACGTCCTCCGCCAGCCGCTGGAGGATCGCGGGGATGTCCCCGCGACCGAATGCCTCGTAGATCTCCTGCACCGTCGCGACGTTGCTCATGGACGTCCTCCTGCGTATTTCGTGTGCCGCGTGCTGCCGCACGGCGCGAGTCGCGGCCTCGGCGTTGCGCGCACCTCCGGTGTGTCCAGGCATGTGACCGGCCGGGCAAGATCACCCCGGGCGGTTGGGCTTCCCGTTAGCTGCGCCAGTCTCTCAGTTCTGACTTGACGATCACAACACTCGTCGTACCCGATCGACTGCTGCCGGAGCGCGGTGCAGGCGTGTCCGCGATCGAGCCGCGCGCGCCCGCGTTGGACGAAAAGCAGGAGCGATCCCGTCGACCAGGTCGCTACCGCTCATGCACTCGAAGCGATAGACGGCGTTGATCCTCGTCGATGACCCGTGCCATGCCCGTGGCCGACTGCAATCGGTGCGCGGGTTTTGATTGAGGAGTCGTCGGTAACACACGAGGTCGGGAACGGTTAGAAGTTCCAGAATGCCGCCAAGAAGGAAGAGAGAACCTCTTGCTCGCCCAGCCCCCTATCCGCATAGAGAGGACAAGGGCAGCGGAGGTAGGGGACGGGCAGGGGCGCGGCGTGTGTCCGGTCCGCTCCCCACGGACGCTTTCGAGGAGTTCGACTAGCCCTGCAGCTTCATCGCACCTCGTGCTCGCTCAGATCGCCCACACTGCTGCCTTGCATGGGAAGCAGCAGTCTGTCCGGGTCGGCCCGTCTTGCCGACCAGCTTGCGGCGGCCGGCCGTACCGGGGAGACTGCCCACGGCGGTCCAAGGACACGGCGCACGAGAGGAGCTGACATGGCCACCCAGCCTGACGAAAGCAAACCGACGATCGTCCTTGTCCACGGTGCTTGGGCCGATGCGACGGGCTTCGACGCCGAGATCCGCGCTCTCCAGCGCGAAGGATTCCGCGCCATCGGGTTCGCCAACCCGCTTCGCGACCTCGTCGGCGACTCGACCTACCTCGCCGAGTTTCTGCGGACGCTGACCGGCCCGATCGTGCTAGTCGGCCACTCCTACGGCGGCAACGTCATCTCGACCGCCGCGACCGGCAACGACCAGGTCAAGGCACTCGTCTATCTCAACGGATGGATGTGCGACGAGGGTGAGAGCCAGCAGGAGCTGCTCGAGAGGTTCGAGGGCAGCCTCGTGGGGCCCTCGATCAGGCCCGTGCCCTTCACCAGCGCGGACGGGAGCGAGGGTGCGGACCTCTTCCTCGCCCCCGAGGCGTTCCGGGAGGCCTTCGCCGCCGACGTCGACCAGGCCACGGCGGACGTGATGGCCGCTGCGCAGCGGCCGTACGCTGCCGCCGCGTTCGCCGGGGCGCCGTCGGGCCCGCTGGCGTGGAAGACGCTGCCGTGCTGGTATCTGCTCGGCACGGAGGACAAGGCGATCCCGCCTGCGCTCCAGCGGTTCATGGCCGAGCGCGCGAACGCGACGATCGTGGAAGTGCCGGCCTCTCACGTCTCGTTCGTGTCGCAGCCCGACGCCGCGACCCAGCTCATCCTTCAGGCCGTCGAGGCGACCATGCCCGCGGCGAGTCGCACCTAGAAGTCCCACACCCACGCTGATGTCCCGGCTTCCGCTCGGGACGAAAGCAGGAGTTGGCGGCGCTCGCTGACCTCGCTATCGCTTTCGCGTGAGAGCAACACCGAGCCCGGCGACGGGCCGGCTGCTGCTTTGGACTGCCATGAAGGAGGGCCTCCTCTGGTGACACGCTCCGGTTGTCACCGAGGAGCGAGCTCAAAGGAGGCCCGTCTTCAATGTTGCACGCCGGGTTGGATCTCAGCCGAAAGAAGATCGATGTCTGTCTGCTGTCCGGGTCGGGAGAACACGTCGACCAGCTCGTCGCGCCGCCTGACGCGGATGCGCTGAGGACGCTCGCGAGGCGGATCGACGAGGTCCATCGGGAGCCGGTGTGTGCGGTGATCGAGTCGATGACGGGTGCCCGCCTCGTCCACGACACGCTCGAGCAGGAGGGCTGGGACGTCGAGATCGCCGACGCGCAGAAGGTGAAGGGGCTGGCCCCTTTGGCCTGCAAGACCGACAAGATCGACTCGCGGGTGCTGGCGCTCTTGAGCCAGCGCGACCTGGTGCCGGCGATCTGGCTGCCCGACCCCCGGATCCGGGAAGAGCGCGAGCTGGCCCGCTTTCGCCTCCACCTGGTCAAGCACAAGTCGGCGCTCAAGAACCGGGTCCACTCGACCCTGATCAACTTCGGCAAGCCCTGCCCGGTCACCGACCTGTTCGGAGTCGAGGGCCGACAGCTGCTTGCACGACTCAAGGTCCCGGAGCCCTGGCGCGGCAACATCACGGCGAGCGTGGAGCTGATCGACGACCTCGAAGGCCAGATCGCGGAGATCAACCGCAAGCTCCGCGACGGCCACGCCGACCACCCCTACATCCCGCTGCTGATGAGCGCACCAGGGATCGGCTGGGTGCTCGCCTTCACGATCGCCGCCGAGATCGGCGCCATCGAGCGGTTCCCGTCCCCCGACAAGCTCGCCGGCTACACCGGGCTCTGCCCCCGCGTCAATCAGTCAGGCGACAAGGACCGCCGCGGCCCGCTGACCAAGCACGGCCCCACCTACCTGCGCTGGGCGCTGCTCGAGGCCACGATGCACGCGCTCAAGCACCCCGCCTACGCGCAGCGCTACCAGCGCAACAAGCACCGACTCGGCAAGCAGCGCGGCGCCAAGGTCGCCCAGATCGACATCGCCCGCCGGCTCGCCCACGCGATCTGGCACATGCTCACTCGCAACCAGCAGTTCGCTCCCAGAGGCGCCGCTTTTCGTCTGGCGGCCTGACCGCCCCCTTTGGACATGCGCCCGCGAGCCGAAGCATCCAATTTCGCCTGATCCTCCCGCCCAGGAGGCCATAGAGACATGAGCACCGCTCCACACCACCGACCCACCCGAGGCCCCTGACCAGACACACCCACCACAACTTGACACGCCGCCCTACTTCATAGAGACGAAAAGCGGTAGCGGGATACTGGGCGGGCGATGTCGCAGGAGAACGTCGAGATCATTCGCCGGAGCATGGAGTACTTCAAGCGGACCGGAGAGGTGCTCTGGGATCTGATCGATCCGAAGATCGAGATCCACGACCACGACGTGCCGGACGGTGATGTCTTTCTCGGGCATGCCGGATGGCTTAAGTGGGTGAACACCTTCGACAGTGCCTGGGAGCACGTGTCGATGGAACCGGAGGAGTACATCGACGCTGGCGGGGACAAGGCCGTCCTCCTGCATCGACTCGCGGCTCAGGGCAGGGGCGGCATATCGCTCGAGCGGCAGGACGGCGTTGTTTCCACCCTGCGCGACGGCAGATAGTTCGAATGGACTACTACGGAAGCCGCGCCGAAGCCCTAGAAGCCGTCGGGCTGCGGGAGTAGCTCCCAATCGATTCTGGCTTGCCATAGGATGCGGCCCGCCCTGTGCCGTACCTCCTCCTCGCCGACGACCACACCTATCGCTGCCGCAACTGGGATCACCTAGTCGAGCGGCTGGTGTGAGCGCACCGGAGCGGTCATGCGACCGCCAAGGCGCGACGGACGACGTGGGAGTCGGACCGGCCCTTAGTTCCATCCGACGCCGCCGCGCTGGTGCAGGCAGCGACGAAAGTGGCTGTGGCGGATTCGCCGGCTAGCAGCGCCGCACAGTAGGCCCTTCCCCGTACCGTCCTCAACGCCCGGGGGGCGGCCCTCCGTTCGTAGCCCGAAGGCTTGACGTTCCATGGAGTCGGGTGTTAAGCCACGCATGGCGGGAGGGATCGGCTCAGGACCCGACCGGGAGGTGTGTTTATGACACCGCTGGCACGCCCCAGCACCCGCCGCGCGACGGCTCGCTCGCCTCCCGCGCAGCTCTGCCCTATCGGTTCCGCAGTTCGGAAGAAGGGACTCTGAAGATGGGACGCAACCTTCGCCTCGGCGCGGCGGTGGCATCGGTGCTGGTGCTGGCAAGCGTGGCCGTCGCTTCCGCAACATCGTCAGGAGACAACCGCTCGACCGACGCCGACCACCGGAAGGTGGTTGTACTTGACCTGGCGGGACATATCGTGGCCAGCACCTTCCCGCCGCCCACGGACTTCGGTCAGGGTGACCAGGCCACGTTCAAGAGCGACCTATTCCATAAGGGGATCAAGGTCGGTGAGGAGAGCAACGTCTGCACGATCACTCGCGGCGAACCGGGCAGAGCGGTCACCCTTTACTGCAGCGGGGTCGACTCCCTTCCTGCCGGGCAGATCGCATGGCAAGGGACTATCGACTATGGGCCAAATGAGTCTCCCAAGGCCGATCCGTACTTCCTCGCTATCACGGGAGGTACCGGCAAGTACCGCACCGCCCACGGCGAGATACGCGTTCAAGAGTTGCCCGACGATGAGTTTCGATACAGCATGCGAATCATCCTCTAGCGCCAGGCGAGCGTGAATGAATCTCCTGCTCGCCTTCGCTCGCAGGTGAGTGGAGGCGGCGGCGGGGGCGGGGGGCCACCACACGGGATCGGTTGCCCCCAGCTCGCGCCGAAGTAACGCCTCGTGGAACTGCGACGCTGCTCGGCGCTCAGCTCCGACAGCGGCGGGGAACTGACGACCTTCTCGACGCGTCGGCTTAGCTCGGCGCTCGCCATTGGCAGAGCCTAGATCGAAGCGGATACTGGGCGGGCGATGTCGCAGGAGAACGCGGCTGTCATTCGCGGGGCGTTTGGCGACTGGAACGCCCGAGACTGGGAGGCGTGGAAGTCACAGCACCATGCCGACATGGTTGCTATCCCGCCCAAAGGCTGGCCTGAGCACGAGCCCGTGGAGGGCTGCGAGGCGTGGTTTCAACGGGTACTGCTGATGCTCGAGCCCTGGGATCAGCAGCGGCTGGAAATAGATGATGTACACACCGCTGAAGATCTCGTGGTGCTGAGCTTCCACTGGGTCGCCAGCGGACGAGAAAGCCAGATCCAAGTCGACATACCGTTGACGGGCGTCTACACGGTCACCGACGCCAAGATCGAGCGCATTGATTTCTTTCTCGATCGCTGTGAGGCCCTCGAAGCCGTGGGGCTGCGGGAGTAGGAGATGTCGCAGGAGAACGTCGAGATAGTGCGCGAGGGCTTGGAGGTTTGGTTCCGGACCGACATACAGGCCGTGGACTCATGGGCACGGGAGCACCTGGCGGCAGATTTCGAAATGCACCCGCTCTACCTCGCACAGGTCTACAAAGGCGTGGGGGCGGTGCGGGCGTGGTCTGCCGACGCGGGCGAAATTTGGGAGGACTACCGCCTGGAAACCGAGGATGTCATCGACCTGGACGAGCACGTACTGGTTGTCGGTCACCTCTTGGGACGCGGTGCCGGAAGCGGCGTCCCGATCAATCAGCCGCTCGCGATGCTGATCACGTTCGAAGGCGAGAAGGTGGTGCGCTCGAAGTCGTTCGCGTCCAAGGAGCAGGCCCTCGAAGCCGCCGGGCTGCGGGAGTAGGCGAAACGAACGCTCTCGCTTTCGTCCGAGCCGACAGTGGGCTCCGCGTCACCTGCGCTACTGCTTCTGCCTCGGAGCGACGTCTCCGTGGCGTGCCGTCCCGTGCTGTCTGTCGTCAAGGTGTGCCGATGGATATGAGGCGGCTCGACGGCAAGGTTCTGATGGTCCTGGGCGCGACGCGGGGTATCGGCCTCGCCACGGCGCGGTCTCGACGATTCGTGCCCGAGGCTCGCCCTTGGTCAGTAACGCATCACCCGACACGACAAACGCACCGCAAGACCCTCGATGATGGGCATGCACTGAGCTTCGTGGTCGGCGCTCTGGAAGCGAAAGAAGATGTTGTCCTCCCACAGCGTGCAACTGATGCCGGCGTCAGTGGTGAAGTCGAAGCACTTACCGTTCTTCATGTATTCGAGATGGACGTCGATGAGTGCTTGCGGCCACCTCAAGCGTTTGCCGGCGGCGATTACCGACGGAATGTCTGTTTGTTCCTGGACGGCCCCTCGCATCGCATGGAGCAACACCAGAGCTTCCGCGTAGGGAAATTCTGCGTCATCATCAGAGGGGACGATTCGAACGGCCGCCATATCGGCCAGCGTACTGCGCTCTATGACGCAGGTACGAGGGTGTGGGTAGGAGGCCCTACCCCGCGGTTTTTTTGCTGGCACCCCGCGCTGAGGCCCGGTTGGGAAGAGCGCAGGTGTCCACAGGTAGTGGAGAGAATTGGAGTGGAGAGCGCTCGGCGGCAGCTCCAGCGCAGGAGCGGAGCTGCATAGATGTCCGTCATCTAGGAGTGGGGTAGGCGCAAAGCAGAATTTGGCTTTGTAGAGCCAAATCGACCGCTCGGAGACCGCAGAAGACCGCCTGGGAGGGTGCCGAAGGGAGGTCGGCAGGCCGTCAGCGCAGGTCTCTCGGGAATAGCGGTTCAGGTACCTGATCGGCGCGGTCTCGTAGCGTTTGGCTTGTATGCGCTCAGGACTCTTCATGCCCCTATTCGATGCGCTGGCCGTGCCGGGGGTCGTCGCGCGCCTGTCGGCCGAGGCGGAGGAGGCGGGCTGGCACGGAGTGTTCGTCTGGGACAACCTGCGCTTTCAGGAGCCTGTGGTCGACGTGGCCGACCCGTGGATCACGCTGGCGGCGATGGCCACGGCCACCGAGCGGATCCGGCTCGGCCCGCTGGTCACCCCACTGGCACGGCGTAGGCCTGTCAAGGTGGCCCGTGAAACGGCGACGCTCGACCGGCTCAGCGGCGGCCGACTCACGCTCGGCGTCGGCCTGGGGAGCGACCGGTTCGCGAGCGAGTACTCGATCACCGGCGAGGAGCTCGACGACCGCCGACGCGCAAGCATGCTCGACGAGTCGCTCGGGATCCTGGCGGCGGCCTGGTCGGGCGAACCGGTGCACCACCGCGGCGAGCACTACACGGTCGACGGCATGCGCTTCCTGCCCCGGCCGGTCCAGCGGCCGGGCGTACCGGTGTGGGTCGCGGGGTACTACGGCAAGCCCAGGCCGGTGCGCCGGGCGGCGCGGTACCAGGGTTTCTTCCCGCTCGGCCTGGACCACCCCGAACAGGTCGCCGAGATCGTCGCTGGCCTCGCGGCGCTGCGCACGGAGGCCGGCAGGGACCCCACGGAGCCCTACGACGTCGTCGTCGCCCTCCCGCCCGGCGACGATCCGGCGCCCTACGCCGCAGCAGGCGCCACCTGGTGGCTCGTCGAGTTCCCATGGGACGCGCTATCGGTCGACCAGCTGCGCGCTGTGATCCGCGACGGCCCGGCGGCCCCGGCGTAGCCTGGCCCAAGGGATTCCTTCACGCGACACCCCAACTGCAGTCCCGGTGTCGGGCGGACGCACGCGCTGCCAACGTCTCCTGCCCACCAAGGCACAAGTGGCGACTAGTCCCGCATCCCCACGGCTTTCAGGGCCTTCGCATAGGAGCCGTGGATATCGACGCGGACGATCCGCTGATCCACCACTTCGAAGATCGCGGCAAAGCGCTCGTCGAAGGGTGCGCCGCTAATGCGACCGGTTCCCCACTGGTGGAAACCGGCGACCACGCGGCCATCGGCGTCCGATATCTGCTCGATCTCCATACCTGCGACCTCAAAGTCCTCCTGCACCGTCTCCCAAAAGTGGGCGATGGCGTCCGGCCCCACGCACACAGCCGGGCCGGGGAACACAGACGTGTTGTGCCACTCCGCACCTGGCGTGAAGAGCGCGACGGCCAGGCGGTGATCACAATCGCGAATCGCTACCACGGCTGCCCGAACGACCTCCATGTTCTGCTGCGACATCGCCTACTCAGACAGCCCCACGGCTTCGAGCGCCTCGTCCTCCGTTTGGTAGCTGAGAACCCGCGCCAGCTTTCCGCCCCTCGTGAAGAACGCGGAGTAGTACGGCGCATGGATCTCCACGCCGCTGCCACCGCCTCGTGCGTGGAACATTCCGACCACGAGCACCTCGTCACCGAGGTCGCGGAACTCCTGGGCCTCCAAGTTGAGGAGCTCCCAGACGTCGGAGTCCCGGAAGTAGCTCGCGAGCCCTTCGGCTCCGTGGTAGGCCGTGGGCTCCACCGTCCCGGTCCACGTCACCCACTCGAAGTCGTCCGTGGTCATCTCGACCAGGCCCGCTAGGTCCCGGCGGTTGAAGGCGGCGACCGCGTTCCTCGCGAGCAGGACGTTCTCCTGCGACACCGCCTACTCCCGCAGCCCCACGGCCTCGAGGGCCTCGGCGTGCGTGGGGTACGCGTCGATCCGGACGATCTTTCCCGCCTCGACAGTGAAGACGACGGCGGAGTCCTCCTCCACCTGCAAGTCGCTCTCCCGGCCGACCGCGTACAAGTGACACAGCGCCGCCACCTGACGACCCGCGGGGACCAGGCGCCGTACCCGCATCTCGTACCGCGACCACACCTCGTCCAGCTCGGCAAAGTAACGGCGCAGGTCGTCGTGACCGCAATAGACGCGATCCATCGCGCTGAAGCGCGACTGGAACCTCACCGACTCCGAGAGCGTGTCGAGGTAGGCGGGCAGGTCGCGCGTGTTGTACGCGTCCATGGTCCGACGAACGACCTCCACGTTCTCGTGGGTCATCGCCGGTCTACAGTACGCGGACCCGAGGCGGAGGAGATCGTCGTGCGTGCTCGCTGGCAGGTGTCCGGAGTGTTGGCGGCAGTGCTGGTGGGGACCGGGCTGCTCGCCCTGTCGGCCGGTCCGACGGCCGCCCAGGGCGGTCCCGGGGGGCCGAGGTACACGGCCGGTGCGCCTGGTGCGGGCGACCCCTACTTCCCGTTCGCCGGCAACGGTGGGTACGACGTCCAGCACTACGACCTCGACCTCACCTACACGCCGCCGGCGCCCGCCCCGGCGCCGCTCGTCGGGCAGCTGAGCGGTGTGGCGACGATCGACTTGGTGGCCACGCAGGACCTGGACCGGTTCAACCTCGATCTGCGCGGCCTGGACGTGCAGGCGATCACCGTCAACGGGAAGCGGGCCAGCGAGGTGGCGCCGCCCGCTACCGGGGCCGAGGTCGAGGGCGCGGCGTACTGGCAGGTGCAGGACGACGCGGCCCGCATCTGGGAGCTCACGATCCAGCCCCGCCCCAAGATCAAGAAGGGGCAGAGGTCGCGCGTCGTCGTCACCTACGGCGGTGCGACCACCCGGCCGACCGATATCGAGGGCGTCCTCTACGGCTGGGTGACCATGCAGGACGGCGCGATGGTGGTGAGCGAACCCGAGGGCTCGATGACCTGGTACCCGGTCAGCGACCACCAGACCGACAAGGCGACCTACGGCTTCGAGATCACCGTGCCCGAGGGCAAGGTCGCGGTCGCCAACGGGCTGCCCGGACACGACCCCGTCACCGAGGGCGGGTGGACGACCTGGTTCTGGGACGCCCCCGACCCGCAGGCAAGCTATCTCACCACCGCCTCGGTCGGTGACTACGACCTGCGCTTCTCCGAGACGGCCGGCGGGCTGCCGATCATCGACGCAGTCGACGACAACCTCACGCCCGCCAACGCGGCCACCACCGAGGCGAGCCTCGGCCTGCAGGCGGAGATGATCGCCTTCCTCGAGGAGACGTTCGTGCCGTACCCGTTCAACTCGGCCGGCGCGATCGTCGATGACGACTCCGTCGGCTACGCGCTCGAGACACAGACCCGGCCCGTGTACTCGCGGGTGGCACGGGAGGGGACCGTCGCCCACGAGCTCGCGCACCAGTGGTTCGGCAACGCCGTGAGCCCGGAGCGGTGGGCGGACATCTGGCTCAACGAGGGCTGGGCCACCTACGTCGAGTGGTTGTGGAGCGAGGAGACGGGCGGCGACTCGGCTCAGGAGAACTTCGACGACGTCATGTCGATCCCCGCCACCGACGCGTTCTGGGACCTGGCCATCGCGGACCCAGGCCCGTTCGGCCTCTTCCTCGGCGGGGTCTACGACCGGGGCGCGGCGACGCTGCACGCCCTCCGGGTCAAGGTCGGCGACGAGGCGTTCTTCGCCGCCAGCCGGAGGTGGCTCACGCGCTACGACGACTCGACGGCCTCCACCGACGACTTCGAAGCGCTCTTCGAGGAGGTCTCCGAGCAGGACCTGACCACGTTCTTCGACGTGTGGGTGCGCACGCCGACCAAGCCCACGACCTGGTGACGCCTGGCCGGTTGCCGGGCGGCCCCGGAGCGGCTGCCGGCCTCCTCGACGCCTACCAGGTGTACTACGTCTGACGCTGGCGCCGTCGCTCCGGCCTGTCGGGCACCAACACGGTCGTGAGCGCCACGCTCAGAAACATCCAGACGGCCGCTCGCGGCGCCAGCAGCGCGAGTATCAGGATCGCGACGTAGAAGGGAGGCGCCGGCTTCGTGCGCGCGCCGAGCCGTTTCAGCTCCTCGATCTGCACGTCTTCCTTCAACAGGCCGTGCCTGCGGGCGCCGTAGATCGTCATCGCGGTGATCAGCACTGAGATCAGAAGCAGCGTCGCGCCGTAGAACAGCACGGCCGTGCGCTCCGGAGCGTCGCTCTCGAGTCGCAGGGCCTCGGCCGTGAGGCTCGTCGGAAAGGGCAGGAACGCCACCGCCCACAGGAGCACCAGATTGAGGCGCATCAGCGTTCCGTCCGCAAACGCGAGGCGCCGGAACAGGCCGTGGTGCGCCGTCCACAGGCCCCCGATGGTGAAGAAGCTCGTCGTGTACGCGAGGTAGGACGGCCACTGATCGCGGATCGTCTGCCAGAGGTCGTCGTAGCCGCTCTCCGGCACGGCGATCTCGAGGACGAGCAGCGTAGCGGCGATCGCGAACACGCCGTCGCTGAACGCTTCCAACCTGCCGCTCGAGAAGCGGTCCGGCATCGGCGTAGGCTAACCGCGCTGCGGGCGCTGGGCGGGTGCTTGCGCACTGGATCTCTGGGATTAGCAGCGGTTACGTTGGGTAGGACCTACTCACAGGTATGGCCTCGAGCGAACAGGGATGGAGCATTGGCCGCTAAGAAGGCATCGAGTAGCAGGCAACGCAAGAGCGGGTCGTCAAACGGGCCAGCGTCGAAGAGCTCCGGCTCGAGGGGCGCCGCGTCCAAGAGCTCCGGCTCGGGGCGCGCCGCGTCGAAGAGCACGGCGCGTGCCAGCTCGTCAGGGGCCAAGGCCAAGACGTCGCGAAGCGGGTCGTCGCGTAGCGGGTCGTCGCGCAGTGGATCGTCGCGCAGCGCTTCGGCGCGCTCGAGCAACGGCTCGAAGCGCTCGAGCGGCTCGACCGCGAAGCGCACCACGCCGAGCAGCAGCGGCAGCCGCAGCACACAGAGCCGCAGCAACGGGCGCGACGGCTTCGTCGGCACGGTGAAGGACGTCGCCAGCAAGGCGAAGGGCCCCGCCATCGCGGTGGGCGCCACGGCCGCCGGCGTCGCGGGCGGGCTGCTGATCCGATCGCGGTCGCGTCAGCGCAAGGTGCTGGGCGTCCCGGTGCCGCGTTCGATCAGCCGGCCGGAGATCGACGTCAAGTCGATGGCGAAGACGGTCGGCAAGGCGAGCAAGCAGGTCGGGCAGACGACGAAGACCGTGTCCAAGGACATGGAGCGCGTCGCGGACCAGGCCGAGCGCATCGGCAAGATCCTGGACTAGCCATGGCTGCGACGCGGACGAAGTCGCAGGCCTCGCCGAACGGCGTGATCTCGAAGCCGGCGGAGAAGGCGAAGCAGGCCGGCGAGTCCGTCACCGAGGCGGCCGGCAAGGCGAAGGGCCCGCTGGCCGCCGCCGGGGTCACGGCCGCCGCGCTGGCGGGTGGGTTCCTGCTGGGCCGCGCCGGCGGCAAGCGCGGCGGGCTGCTGCCGCGGCGACGCAAGCTGCTCGGAGTCCGGATCGGCCCGAAGACGGGCCTCGAGCGCACGGCCGACGTCCTGGAGAAGCTCGCAGACGGCCTCGGGTCGGTCGCCGGTCAGGCCTCGTCCACGACGGACGACGTCCACAAGATCCGCGAGCAGCTCGACCAGGCGAACCGCCAATCGCCGGTCGAGGTGCTGCTCGACGGGCTGACGCACCGGCGCGGCGCCCACAAGCGCGAGAAGTAGCCCGGGTCTGCCGCGCGCGGCGGCTACTCTCGTCGGCGGATGAGCGTCTCGCCGCCCACCCGCACGATCCCGGACAACCTGGCCGATCTCGTCGGCGGCACGCCGATGGTGCGGCTCACGCGCCTAGCGCCCGACTGCGACGCAGAGCTGATCGCGAAGCTGGAGGCGTACAACCCCGGCGGGAGCGTCAAAGATCGCATCGGGGTCGCGATGATCGAGGCCGCCGAAGCCGAGGGCCGGATCGAGCCGGGGCGCAACACGATCGTCGAGTCGACCTCCGGCAACACCGGGTTGGCGCTCGCCTTCGTCTCCGCGGCGAAGGGCTACGACCTCGTGATCACGATGCCGCAGGGCATGAGCCGGGAGCGCGAGAACCTGCTGCGCCTCTACGGCGCGGAGGTCGTGCTCGTCGAGTCGATGGGCGGGATGAACGAGGCCGTCGAGGAGGCGCGCCGGATCTGCCGCGAGCGCGGCGACTGCTACGTCCCCAACCAGTTCTCGAACCCGGCCAACCCCGAGATCCACCGGCGCACGACCGCCGAGGAGATCTGGCGCGACCTCGAGGGCAAGGTCGACGTGCTGGTCGCCGGTGCGGGCACCGGGGGGACGATCACCGGCTGCGGCGAGCGGCTCAAGGAGCGCAACCCCGACCTCTACGTGGTCGCTGTGGAGCCGCTCAGCTCGCCGGTGCTCTCGGGCGGCGATCCTGGGCTGCACAAGATCCAGGGCATCGGGCCCGGCTTCGTGCCCGAGGTGCTGAATCGCGACGTGATCGACGAGATCGTGCCGGTCGACGACGAGGACGCGCTCGAGATCGCCCGCCTCTGTGCTCGCCGCGAGGGGGTGCTCGCCGGCATCTCCGGAGGCGCAGCGCTCTGGGGGGCGATCCACGTCGGCTCGCGGCCGGAGATGTCAGGCAAGCGGATGGCGGTGATCATTCCCGACTCGGGCGAGCGCTACGTGAGCACGCCCTTCTTCGTGCCGTGATCGGCTCGGGGACATTCGCGCGGGTGGCGCGCGAGCTGCGCGACGACCTGACCGCCGCGCAGGAGCGCGATCCGGCCGCGCACAGCGTGGGCCGGGTCGAGATGCTGCTGAGCTACGGCGGCGTCCAGGCGCTGCTCTCCCACCGGATCTGCCACGCACTGCACCACGCCGGCGTGCCGCTGCTCCCGCGCGTGCTGGCGAACGTCACGCGCGTCCTCACCGGAATCGAGATCCACCCGGCCGCGACGATCGGCCGCGGCCTATTCATCGACCACGGCTCGGGGGTGGTGATCGGCGAGACGGCCGACGTCGGCGACCACGTGACGATGTACCAGGGCGTGACGCTCGGAGGCACGGGCTTCGCGCGCGGCAAGCGCCACCCGACGGTCGGCGACGAGGTGATGATCGGAGCCGGCTCGAAGTTGCTCGGCCCGATCGAGGTCGGCTCGGGTTCGAAGATCGGGGCCAACTCGGTCGTGATCCACGACGTGCCGCCCAACTCCACCGTGGTCGGCAATCCCGGCCACCCGGTTCGCGTGGACGGCCGAAAGCCCTCCGGCCCCGACGCCGACTGGATCCACCTACCCGACCCGGTCGCCGACGCGATGCGCGGCCTCGCAAACCGCCTGACCGAGGTCGAGGAGCTGCTGGCGGACCAGACTGGGCGCAAACCGCAGGGCGCGGATGTCAAGCCTTTGCGAAGCCGCCGCGGCCCGGACAGCGCCGGCGGCTGACTCCCGTTTCTCAGAGCCGTTACACAGGTCACCCTGCCGTAAGGCATCACCGGCCACGATTGCCGGGTGCGCCGAGTTAGTACCGCTATGCGGGACAAAGTCAGCGAAGCCGGGGTGGAGACCCCCGATCGAAGGGCGGCGGGGGTGGCGGCGCGGCAGTGCGGAGTGATCACGACGAGTCAGCTCGCAGCCGCCGGGATGAGCCGGAACATGGTGTCGAGGCGGCTGGCGGAGGGCCGACTGCGGCGGCTCTACCGCGGTGTGTACGCGTGGGGGCACGACCATCTGCGCGGGGAAGGCCGTCTCCTGGCTGCTGTCTTTGCCTGCGGACAGCGTGCGGTGCTGAGTCACCGATCGGCGGCGGACCGCTGGGGTCTGCTGCCGAGCGCCCGAGCGCTCGTCGACGTGACCGTGGAGGCGACCGGCGGGCGCCCGAGACGCCCCGGCATCCACCTCCATGTCGTCCGCCGCCTCGACCCGCGCGACGTAACCACCCACCACGGCCTGCCGATCACCAGCGCCGCCCGCACCGTCGTCGACATCGCCGCCACGGGCCCGCCCCGCCACGCTGAACGCGCCGTCGAACAGGCGTATGTGCAGCGGCTCCTGACGCCCGGGTCGCTCGAGGGCGCCCTCAGCCGCGCGAGGGGACGGCCGACGCGAATCCTGCGCCGACTGCTCGACCAGCAGCGCACGCCCACGATCACCCGCAACGACCTCGAGGAGGCATTTCTCGCCATCTCACGCTCCGCCGGGCTACCCGATCCGGAGGTTAACGTCCCGCTGCACGGCTACGTGCCCGACTTCCTGTGGCGCGACAAGCGTCTCGTGATCGAGACCGACGGCTTCGGCGCCCACGGCACGAAGCGCGCGTTCGAGCACGACCGTCGCCGCGACGTCGACCTGGACCTCAACGGGTACAGAGTCCGCCGGTTCACCCACGACCAGGTCATGTACGAGCCCGCCGAGAGTGCGGAACGGCTCCGGCGCCTCTACGACGCTCAGTAGTAGACGGTCCGCGTCCGGTGCCGCGGGATCGCCTTGTAGCGAGGCGCCTGGCCGCGGTTCCACAGCCAGGTGTCGAGGATCCGCGGCGGCGTCCCGAGCCGAGCCGCGAGCAGCTCACCGGCGTGGACCGCGCAGGCCCGGATCTCACGTTCCTCCCGGCCCGTGGCCAGAAGCTCGCCCGCGTCGATGCGCGCGGCCAGCGACGGGTCGTAGCGAAGCACCCCGTCTACCCGCAGCACGTGCGGCACGAGGTTGTCGGCGAAGATCGTCAGCCGGTCCAGGTCGGAGAACGCCGCCACGCCGGCCAGGGCGAGGTCGTTGGGCACGATCTGCGCCCGCTTCCAGAACCCGTAATCCTCAAAGAACGGCATGCCATCCGCGAGCATCGAGGCCAGCCGCTCCGCCGACCCATCCGCCTCCCTGACCAGCTGCAGTGCGCTTCGCTCCTCCAGGAAGTGCCCGAGGGAACGCAGAGCGGAGGCGTACAGCCCCATCAGCTCGTGGTCTGCGTCCTGGCCGAGCGCCTCGGCAACCGAAGCCGCGTCCAACGCCCACAACTCGTCATTGCTCCAGGGGCCGTGCGTTCGAAACCGGTCGGTGAGCGCCCACGCCACGGTGAAGTACCCGGAGCACCCCGGCCGCTTGCGCAGTGTCGGGAACCAGCCTGAGCCGAAGTTGATCGAGTCCAGGGTCAGCATGTACATCGCGACCTCCTCGGCGGAGCCCTCGAGGAAGTGCCGCTCGGGGTCGAGCGCCGGCGGTGGGGCGGGCTCGACCTCGCCCAGGCGGTCCAGGTCGATCGATACGGAGCGGGCGCTTTTCGCGATCGCACGGCACGACGCACGCACCTCATCGGTCAGGCCCATATTGCAATTCCTACACTGCGCCCGGTGGCGCCCGCACTCGCCTGTCGCCGGCTGACCAAGCGCTACGGCGCCACCACCGCGCTCGCGGCGGTCGATCTCGACGTCGAGCGCGGTGAGCTGCTGGGGCTCCTGGGGCCGAACGGAGCGGGTAAATCCACGCTCACGAAGATCGCCGTCGGGCTCGTCCGGCCCGGTGACGGCGAGGTCGAGGTCGAGGGAGCCCCGGCTGGATCGGCGCCGGCACGCGCCGCGATCGGCTACCTGGCGGAGCTGTTCCGCTTTCCGGACTGGCTGTCAGCCGACGAGCTGCTCGCGCTCCATCAGTCGCTCGCGGGATCCCACGGGGGCGCGCGCGAACGCCAGGAGCTGCTCGACCTGGTCGAGCTGGGGGAGGCCCGGGCGACGCGCGTCGACGCGATGTCCAAGGGCATGCAGCAGCGGCTCGGAATCGCCCAGGCGCTCGTGGGCGAGCCGCGCCTCCTCATGCTGGACGAGCCAACCAGCGCGCTCGACCCGGTCGGCCGCCGGATCGTCCGCGACCTGCTCACAGGCCTGCGCGACCGCGGCGTCGCCGTCGTCCTCAACTCACACCTGCTGAGCGAGGTCGAGCTCGTCTGCGACCGCGTGGCGATCCTGAACGACGGCCGCATCGTGGCGCGCGGCACCCCGGACGAGCTAGTCAGGCCGCGCGGCGTCGAGATCGAGACCGGCAGCGGCCTGCTCAGCTACCCAAGCGCCGTGCGCGACGAGGTGCCCGCGATCGTGGCCGAGCTCGTCGAGCAGGGCGAGGACGTCTACGAGGTGCGCGTCTTGTCGTCGAGCCTCGAGGACGCCTACCTCGAGGCGGTCGGCGGTCTGGCCCAACCGGCGCGGGAGCTCGGATGAGCGGCGCATTCATCGTCGCGAAATACGCGCTGAAGGAGTGCGTGCGCCGGCGCGTGATCGCCGTTGTGCTCGTGCTCACAGTGATGTTCCTCGCGCTCTACGCGCTCGGCGCCGACGTGGCCTTCCGCGAGGTCGAGGACTTCGCCGGTGAGGACCCGCTCGACGAGCTCGTCCTTACCGGCTCGACGCTGCTCGGCCTGGCCATGTTCACGACGCTCTTCCTCGGGGCCGTCCTCGCGGCGTTCCTGACGCTCGGGGCGGTCCGCGGAGATGCCGAGCGCGGGCTGCTGCAGCCACTCGTAGTGCGGCCGCTCGGCCGCACGAGCCTGCTGCTCGGCCGCTTCGCCGGCGCGGGGGCGGTATGCGCTGCCTACGTGGCGGTCGTCTACACGCTGTCGCTTCTGATCACCGGCATCAGCGGCGGCTGGTGGCCCGACAGCCCGGTGCTGCCCGGGCTCGGGCTGGTCGTGGCCGTGCTGGTGATCGCGGCGCTGTCGCTCCTCGGGTCCGTCTTCCTCACCTCGACCGCCAACGGCATCGCCGTCTTCATGCTCTTCGGCGCCGGCCTCGCGGCGGGGCTACTCGGCCAGATCGGCGACGCGCTGAGCGTCGAGACTCTCGAGGACGTCGCCAAGGTCAGCTCCTGGCTGCTGCCCTTCGAGGCGCTCTACCAGGCGGGGCTCGACGCGCTCACCGAGGACGTGCGCGGCGTGACCGGCGTGATCGTGCGGCTCGGGCCGTTCGGCGGCGCCCAGGAGGGCGGCCCCCTCCTGTGGCTGTGGACGCTCGGCTACCTGGTGCTGGTGGGCGTCGCCGCGCACGTGGCCTTCGCCCGGCGCGATCTGTAGCCGCGCTCGCTCCCTGACCGGCCGCGCGGGACCCTATGCTCGGAGGAGTGTCGACCGAAGCCGCAACCGACTCCCTCCTCGAGGGCCTGAACGCGCCTCAGCGCGAGGCGGTCGTGCACGGGGACGGCCCGCTCCTGATCCTCGCGGGGGCGGGCTCCGGCAAGACCCGCGTTCTGACCCACCGCATCGCGCATCTCGTCGGGACGGGCCAGGCCCGCCCCGGCGAGATCCTCGCGATCACCTTCACCAACAAGGCGTCAAAGGAGATGCGCGAGCGCGTCGAGGCGCTCGTGGGCGGCCGAGCTCGCGCGATGTGGGTGATGACCTTTCACTCGGCCTGCGCGCGCATGCTGCGCGCCGACGCCGAGCGGCTCGGCTATACGCGCGGCTTCACGATTTACGACGAGCAGGACTCGCTGCGGCTCGTCAAGAACTGTGTCGAGGAGCTCGACGTCGACCCGAAACGCTTCGCGCCGCGCGGCATACGGCGCCAGATCTCGGACGCCAAGAACGGCCTGCTCGACGCCGAGGCCTACCGGATCAAGGTCTCGACCTTCTTCGAGCAGACGGCGGCCGACGTCTACGAGCTCTACGAGCAGCGCCTGCACGCGGCCAACGCAATGGACTTCGACGATCTGCTGTTCCGCTGCGTCAACCTGTTCGAGCTCTTCCCCGAGGTGCGCGACCGCTACCGCCGCTCGTTCCGGCACGTGCTCGTCGACGAGTACCAGGACACGAACCGCGCCCAGTACCGCTGGCTGCAGCTGCTCGCGGAGGAGCACCGCAACCTCTGCGTGGTCGGCGACGACGACCAGTCGATCTACCGCTTCCGCGGGGCCGACATCCGCAACATCCTCGACTTCGAGGACGACTTCCCGGACGCCCAGGTCGTCAAGCTCGAGCAGAACTACCGCTCGACGCAGACGATCCTGAACGCCTCCAACGCGGTCATCTCGAACAACCGCGCGCGCAAGGACAAGTTCCTCTGGTCGGAGCTCGGCGAGGGCGAGCCCGTCCACGTGCGCGAGCTCGAGGACGAGCACGCGGAGGCGCGCTTCGTCGTCTCCGAGATCGAGCGGCTCGTCGACGAGGGTGAGTCGCGCGACGAGGTCGCGGTCTTCTACCGGACCAACGCGCAGAGCCGCGTGCTCGAGGACATGCTCGTCCGCTACGGGGTCGGCTATCAGGTGATCGGCGGCACGCGCTTCTACGAGCGCGCGGAGATCAAGGACGCGCTCGCCTATCTCACCCTGCTCGTCAACCCCGCCGACACCGTGGCCTTCGGTCGTGTCGTCAACTCGCCGCGGCGCGGGATCGGCAACACCTCGCAGGCGCGCATCACTAACTACGCGAGCACGCTCGGCGAACCGGTCTGGAACGTCGCGGCCGCGCCCGAGCAGATCCCCGGCCTCGGGACGGCGGCCGTCAAGGCGGTGGGGCGCTTCATGTCGGTGATGGAGCGCCTACGCGAGCGGGCCGAGGGTGGCGCGGGCGTTGGCGACCTCTTGGCCGAGACGCTCGAGGAGACCGGCTACACCGACGCGCTGCGCGCCGAGCGCACGGTCGAGTCGCAGGTGCGGCTCGAGAACCTCGAGGAGCTGGTCGGCGTGGGGCGCGAGTACGACACGGCGGCCGAGGAGGGCTCCGTCGAGGAGTTCCTCCAGCAGATCGCGCTCTTCTCCGAGCAGGACAACCTGCGCGACGAGCAGGGCATCGTGACCCTGATGACCATGCACAACGCGAAGGGACTCGAGTTCGGGATCGTCTTCATCATCGGGCTCGAGGACGGCGTCTTCCCGCACATGCGCTCGATCGAGTCGGGCGACCTCGAGGAGGAGCGCCGGCTCGCCTACGTCGGCATCACGCGCGCCAAGCGCGTCCTCTACCTGACCCACGCGCGTACGCGCGCGCTCTTCGGCAGCCGCGACTGGAACGTCCGCAGCCGCTTCATCGACGAGATCCCGGCCGAGTTCACCGACCAGGACGTGGACGCCCCGCGCGGCCCGGCGGCCGCCGCGACGTGGGGTGGAGGTGCCTCGGTCCCCGAGCCGGCGTCAGTGGGCGGCGGCGGCGCCAGCTTCGCGCTCGGCGACGACGTCGTGCACGCCCAGTTCGGCGAGGGCGTCGTGACCGGGGTGGAGCCGGGCGGGCTCGTGGTGGTGCGCTTCGCAGGCGACGGCTCGGAGCGCAAGCTGATGGCCGACTACGCGCCGCTCAAGCGGCGCTAGCAGGCGCGCGCCGAGGCGCCGAGCGACACGACCCGGATCTGGAGGCGGCCGCCACAGCGGACGGCGAAGGCGGCCCGCATGTGCTGGGCGTCGAACGTCTCCCGCACCCGCCGCGATCCGAACTCCGCGATCACTCTCATTGAGCCGCCGGGCGACAGCAGCTCGAGCCGGGCGGGGCGGCGCCCGCCCCTCATGTAGACCACTCCGTCACGCGAGAGACGTGCTTCCCAGCACGGCTGGGGCGGCTCGAGCTTAAGCGAGTCTCCTCCGGCGTCCCGAATCCAGAGCCGGCTCGGATGGCAGGTCCGCCGCCCGATTCGTTCCGCGCCGACTGTGACCGCCATGCGGCCGTCACGCGCGACGTCGATGCCATGGAGGGTGCCGGGTGGCAGCGGGGCGGAGAAGAGCTCCTCGCCGTTCCGCGTGTCGTGCAGCTGCACGAGCCCGCTGTGGACCACCGCGAGGTAGGGGCCCGCGAGGGCGACGTCGGCCAGTGGGCCGGTCGCGGGGAAGAAGGCGAACATGGTCGACGAGCCGGGGGAGCGAATCTCGACGACCGGCTGCCCGTCACAGGGATTGGGGTCGAAGGCGACCCGGTCGCCGGCGAGCGCGACCGAGTTCTCGACGGTCTGCTGCTCCGCCCGGCAGCGCACCAGCCGAGTCAGCCCGGCCCCCTCACGGGCGCCCGCGAAGATTCGCTCCTCCGCGAAGTCCTGCTCGCTCAGCGTGCCGAACTCCGACCTGACGAGCACGAACCGGCTCGTCGACAGCTCGAACGACACGCTCGAGAAGAAGGAGTTGGAGCCGCCGGGCAGTGAGCGGATACGGCCCTCGCTCAGCGTCCGCACCCCAGCCGGACCGGCAGCGCGGATGCGGTAGCGCGTCGCCGCCTCGAAGCCGCAACCGCCGGGCGACATGCAGCGGTTCTCCTCCCATGCCACTCGGGCGCCCGCCAGCAGCGGGCCCTCGGCGAGCTGGTCGGCCGGCGTCACGCTCTGCAGCTCGCGCGCGGGTGCGGCGACCGGAGCGAGGAGCAGCGCGACCAGGGCCAGGATCGAGGCACGCCACATGCATCACAGAACCCGCGACGGCCACCGGTGTTGCGCTGCTCTATGCTGCCGCGCGCTCATGTCCGCCCGGATCATCGACGGCAAGGCGGTGGCGCAGCGCGTCAAGGCGCGCGTCGCCGAGGAGGTCGCGAGCCTCGGCAGGAGGCCCGGCCTCGCCACCATCCTCGTCGGCGACGATCCCGCCTCCGCCGTCTACGTGCGCATGAAGCGTGAGGACTCCGCCGAGGTGGGCATCGAGTCGTTTCACCACGAGCCGGGCGGCGACGTGGCGCCGGAGGAGCTGGCGAAGCTCATCCGCTCGCTGAACGAGGACGAGCGGGTCAACGGCATCCTGCTCCAGCTGCCGCTGCCGGACCATCTGGACCAGGACGAGTTCATCGGGCTGATCGACCCGGCCAAGGACGTCGACGGGCTCACCACCGCCAACGCCGGGTTGCTCATGCACGACCGCCCGGAGGCGCTCGTGCCCTGCACGCCGGCGGGCGTGATGGAGCTCCTCGCCGAGGCGGGTGTGGAGCTGCAGGGGGCACGCGCGGTCGTGATCGGGCGCTCGATCCTCGTCGGCAAGCCGCTCGTGCAGCTGCTGCTGGCCGCGAACGCGACGGTCACGCATTGCCACTCGCGCACCCGTGACCTGCCCGCCGTCTGCCGCGAGGCGGACGTGCTGATCGCGGCGGTCGGCTCCCCCGGCCTCGTTACCGCGGAGATGGTGCGCGAGGGCGCCGTCGTGATCGACGTGGGCACGAATCGCACCGACGACGGCCTTGTCGGCGACGTCGACTTCGAGGCGGTGAGCGAGGTCGCCGGAGCGATCACGCCGGTGCCCGGCGGGGTCGGGCCCATGACTCGCGCGATGCTGCTCGTGAACACCGTCAAGGCGGCGCGCGCCTAGTTTGTCGATTCCGGGTCGTCTCGTTCGACGCACGGGTAAACCGGCAATCGAAGGAGGAACCGAAATGGGACGCATCGTGGCAACCGAGTTCATCTCGCTGGACGGCGTGATCGAGGACCCGGGCGGCTCGGAGGACTTCAGGCACGGCGGCTGGAGCTTCGAGATATCGCGCGGCGACGAGGGCGCCAGGTTCAAGCTCGAGGAGACCATGGGCAGCGATGCACTGCTCCTGGGGCGCGTGACCTACGAGGGCTTCGCGGACGCGTGGCCGTCGCGCGACGGTGAGTTCGCCGACAAGTTCAACAACATGCCGAAGTACGTCGTCTCCTCGACGCTCGAGGACCCGGAGTGGACCAACTCGACGGTGATCGAAGGAGCCGACCTGACCGCAGCGGTGGCGCGCATCAAGGACGAGCACGAGGGCGACGTCGTCGTGCACGGCAGCGCCCGGCTCGTGCAGGCGCTGCTCGAGAACGACCTCCTCGACGAACTGCGGCTGATGGTCTTCCCGGTGGTCCTCGGGAGCGGCAAGCGGCTGTGGGGCGAGTCGAGCGACAAGACGACGCTGAAGCTGGTCGACTCGCGGCCGGTCGGCGACGAGGGTGTCGTCGTCCTGACCTACGGCCGCTAGCCGGGCAGCACGCTGCCGGCGAGGTCGATCACGGAGCGCGGGTCGACGTCGTAGCGGCGCTCGTAGTCCCTGGCGGCGGCGTCGTCGACCATGGCCAGCACGAGCTCCTCACGTGACGAGCCGACCCGGCAGGCCACCTCGTCCACGGCGACGAGGGCGGCGTCCTGGAGGAACCCGGTGATGCCGCCGCTGCCGGGGTTGTCGCGGTCCTCGCACGGGTCCGCGATCACCACCTGCTCGGGGCGCTTGCTGTCGGCAGCGAGCGCGTAGGCGCCGACGGCAAGCGCCGCGACGCAGGCCACTCCGACGGCGACTGCGGGCCTGGCTCCGGCGAGGCTGTAGCCGAGCGCGGCCGGCAGGAGTATCAGCGCAGCGAGCAGCGCGAGCCCGGCGCCGACGAGGAACGCGGTCGAGAACCCGTCGTTGACACCGGCGACGAGCACCTCGTCGGCGCGCTCGGTGAGCGCGTCGTAGTCCTCCCGCTCGTCGTCGTCGACCTCGCCGCGCCCGTCCGCGAACACGCGCTCGAGGCCGCCGCGCGGATCCTCGGTCTCGACGCTCTCGGACAGCTTGGGCGCGATGTCGAGCTTCACGCGCGGGTCGATCGGCGCGTCGAGGATGATCGCGGCGCCGCGCTCGCGTGTCTCGGCGAGCGTGCTGTCCAGCTCGCTCTGGGCTATCGGGGCGAGGATCAGGAGGACGAGCGCGATCCCGACGTGCCTGATCGCCAGCAGGCGCGCCGCGTCGCGACCGTTGCGCTCGGGGAGCAGGCGTCCCGCGAGCGCTGGCAGCGCAAGCCCCATGCCGGCGCCGACGGCCAGCTGCGGCGGGATCGTCCATGCGACCGACGCGGTGGGCAGGAAGGCGAGCGCCGCGCTCCCGGCCGCGACCAGCAGGGCGCCCGCGGCGGCATGCACGCCCGGCGAGCCGCGCAGCGGAACCATCGCGAGCGCAGCGAGCGGCATGACGGTCACGGCGAGCGCCGCGGTGAGCGGCTCGATGCCCCAGCCGCTGATCAGGAGCAGGACCGTGAGGAAGAGGGCGGCGGTCACCGCGCCCGAGATGAGCCCGAGGGCGAGCACGCGCCCGAGCGCCCAGCGTGGGCGCACGACGCCGCCCGCCTCGACGTCGTGCCAGGCGCGCCGGCGCCGGGCCGGCGGGCGCTCGCCGGGCTGGACCGCGCCGTCGAGCTCGTCGCGGGCGGTCAGCACGCCCGGCAGCGCCAGCAGGGCCGCTGGAGCCTGCACCAGGAAGATCGAACGCCAGCCGAACGCCTGTGTCAGCGCCCCGCCGATCGCGGGCCCGGCGGCGGTGCCGAGCAGCGCCGCGAGCTGCCACATGCGGCGGCCGCCCACCTCGCCTGAGAGCAGGACGTAGGCGCTGACGAGGAGCGCCGCGCCGCCCATGGCCTGGACGCCGCGCGCGATCAGGAGCACGTCGAGGGTGTCGGCGAGTCCGCAGGCAAGCGAGCCGCCCGCGAAGAGCACGACGCCGGAGATGCCGACCGCGCGCGTGCCGGCGCGGCGCCAGAGCCACTCCGCGGCGGGCAGCGCGAGAGCGAGCACGACGGCGTACACGCCGAGGACCGCCGCGACGCCGGCCACGTCGGTGTCGAGCTCGCGCAGGATCGGCGGCAACGCGAGCGCGACGATCGCGGTGTCCGCCAGCGCCAGGAATGCGAGGCCGGCCACGGGCAGGCGGAGGGGCGCGATTCTCATCACAGCGAATGATGGCTTGCGGGCGCCGCGCGGGCGTACGGATAACCGAACCAGAGCATGCCGGGTTCCCCCATAGGCCCGCGTCCGCGCGGGTGGAAGCCTGCAGGGCGAGTTCGGGTGGAGCGGACCTGGCGGGCCGCTGTCGAACCCCGCCCGAGCCGCCCGCGCGGGCCGCCACTCCCTCGCAGGCGCATCCCGCGCGCCCCGGCCCGTCGGTCCCCGGCGCTTCCCCTGGCGCCGGGGACCCGGCGGCGCCGGGCAGCGTTCGCGCGGGTACGCTGCCGCGTCGAATGGACCTGCGAAGGCTGCGCGCCGGCGAGTGGATCACGGCGATCTCGGGGATCGCGTTGCTGGTGTCGCTGTTCCTTCCCTGGTACGGAGCGGACGAGCTCGACACGAGCAGCGGGTTCGAGTCGCTCGCCGTGCTCGACATCCTGCTCGCCCTGATTGCGGCGGCCGCCGTCGCGCTGCTCCTCATCACCGCTGCGCAGCGGCTCCCCGCCGTCCCGCTCGCCTTCAGCGTCTTCGTGTGCCTGGCCGGCCTGCTCGCGGTCGTCCTGGTGCTCATCCGGGTGCTCGACCTCCCCGGCGACGCGAGCGCCCGTGAATGGGGCCTCTGGCTGGGCCTCGCCGGAGCGCTCGGCATCGTCATCGGCTCGCTCGTCGCCATGCGCGACGAGCGCCCCTCGCGCCCGGGCCGTCGCACCGACCTGAGCGGCGCGCCCGCTCCGCCGCCCGCCGAGATCGAGACGATCCCGGCGCCCCGGCGCTCGGCGTAATCGCGGCCTACCTACAATCGCGCCGATGATCGATCGCGACGCGGTCCTGCACGTGGCGAAGCTCGCCCGCCTCCGGTTCAGCGAGGAGGAGGTGGAGCGGCTCGCGCCCGAGCTCTCCAAGATCGTCGAGTACGTCGAGCAGATGGACCGGCTCGACCTCGACGGGGTCGAGCCCACCTCGCACGTGGTCGAGCTCCAGAACGTGCTGCGCGAGGACGTGCCGCGTCCCGGGCTGTCGAAGGAGCAGGCGCTCGATCAGGCTCCCGATCCGGTGGACAGCGGCTTCAGGGTGCCGAGCCCGGGACAGTCGTGAGCGAGCTGCTCGACCTCACAGCGGCGCAGCAGGCGGAGCTGGTACGCGCGGGAGACGTCTCGCCGGCCGAGGTCTTCGAGTTCTGGCGCGACCGCGCCGCGGCAGACGAGCTCGGAGCGTTCCTCTGGGTGGCGGACGAGCCGCCCGCGGAGGCCGGCGAGCTGCCCCCGTTCGCCGCCAAGGACCTCTTCTGCGTCGAGGGCGTGCCGAGCTCCGCCGGCTCGCGCATCCTCGAGGGCTATCGCCCGCCGTACACCGCCACCTCCGTCCGCAATCTGCAGACGGCCGGCGCGGCGGTGCTCGGCAAGACGAACCAGGACGAGTTCGCGATGGGCTCCTCGAACGAGAACTCCGGCTACGGGCCGGTGCAGAACCCCTGGGACCGGACGCGCGTCCCGGGTGGCTCGAGCGGCGGCAGCGCCGCGGCGGTGGCGGCCGGCTACGCGCCCTGGGCGATCGGCACGGACACGGGCGGCTCGATCCGCCAGCCCGCGTCGCTGTGCGGCATCGTCGGCATGAAGCCCACCTACGGCGCCGTCTCGCGCTACGGGATGATCGCGTTCGCCTCGTCGCTCGACCAGTGCGGCCCGCTGACGCGCGACGTGTCAGACGCCGCGCTCATGCTGCGCATCCTCCAGGGCCGCGACCCGTGCGACTCGACCTCGCTCGGCATCCCGGGCGAGATCCCCATGCCGAGCGCCGAGCGGCTCGACGGCCTGCGCTTCGGCGTCTGGGGCCTCGAGGAGGAGGGCCTCGAGCCCGGAGTGGCGGACGTGGTGCGCGACACGCTCGCCAAGATCGAGGAGCTCGGTGGTTCGGTGGAGCCGGTCGAGATGCCGAACGCGGGCCTCGGCCTGTCGGCCTACTACGTGATCGCCCCGGCCGAGGCGAGTGCCAACCTCGCCCGCTACGACGGCGTGCGTTACGGGATGCGCTCAGGCGACGGGGACCTCACCCGCATGTACGAGCAGACCCGCCACGACGGCTTCGGCGACGAGGTCAAGCGGCGCATCATGATCGGCACCTACGCGCTCTCGTCGGGCTACTACGAGGCCTACTACGGCAAGGCGCAGAAGGTCCGCACCAAGATCGTCGAGGACTTCCGCGCGGCTTTCGAGAAGGTGGACTTCCTCGTCACGCCGACATCGCCGACCGTCGCATTCGAGCTCGGCGAGCGCACCGCCGACCCGCTCGCGATGTACCTGTCCGACTACTTCACCGTGCCGATGCCGCTCGCCGGCACGCCGGCGATCTCGATTCCGGCCGGCCTCAGCGAGGGCCTCCCGGTCGGCTTCCAGATCGCCGGACCTGCCTTCAGCGAGGCCGGCATCCTCGATGCCGCCTACGCGCTCGAGCAGGCGATCGGCTTCGAGGGGGTGCCGGTGCTCCGATGAGCATCACCGAGCCCGAGACACGCGTGTACGAGCCGGTGATCGGCATCGAGATCCACGTGCAGCTGAGCACACGCACCAAGATGTTCTGCGGCTGCGCGCTCTCCTTCGGCGCGGAGCCGAACACGCTCACCTGCCCGGTCTGCCTCGGCCAGCCCGGGACGCTGCCCGTCACGAATGCCGAGGCGGTCCACTTCGCGCTGATGATCGCGATGGCGTTCGGCTGCGAGATCGCGCCGCGCTCGATCTTCCACCGGAAGAACTACTTCTATCCGGACCTGCCGAAGGGCTACCAGATCAGCCAGTACGACATCCCGCTTGCGACGGCCGGCCGGCTCGGCGACGTGCGCATCCACCGCGTGCACCTCGAGGAGGACGCCGCGAAGCTCGTGCACGCCGGCGCCTCCGGGCGCATCCACGGGGCGGAGACGAGCGTCGTCGACTTCAACCGAGGCGGCACGCCGCTCGTCGAGATCGTCACCGAGCCCGACCTGCGCTCGCCCGCTCAGGCCGCCGAGTTCGGGCGCGTGCTGCAGGCGACGCTGCGGCGGATGGGCGTGTCGGACGTGAACATGGAGGAGGGCTCGCTGAGGGTCGACGCGAACGTGTCGATCCGACCGGCCGGCGAGGCGACCCTCGGCACCAAGACCGAGCTCAAGAACATGAACTCGTTCCGCTTCCTCGAGCGCGGCATCGCGGCCGAGATCGCGCGCCAGGAGGCGATCATCCGCGACGGTGGCCAGGTGGAGCAGGAGACGCTCCACTTCGACCCGCGCAGCGACACGCTGAGCTCGCTCCGCTCGAAGGAGGAGGCGCACGACTATCGCTACTTCCCGGAGCCCGACCTCGTCCCGATCGCACCCACCGAGGAGATGCTCGAGCGGGCACGAGCGGCGTTGCCGGAGCTGCCGGTCGAGCGCGCGGAGCGCTTCGAGCGCGAGCTCGAGCTGCCGCCGGACATGGCGCGGCTGCTCGCCTTCCGCTCCGAGCTCGGCGACTTCTTCGAGGAGGCGCTGAGCGCCTCCGAGAACGGCGACACGCGGGCGCTGGCCAACTGGACCACCAACGAACTCGCCGCAAAGATCGGCGACGCCGATCCCGCCGCCACCCGCCTCGAGCCCGGCGCGCTCGCGCGGCTAGTCGAGATGGTGGGGACGAAGCAGGTGTCGGCCTCCGCCGCCAAGGAGGTGCTGGACGTGCTCGTGGCCGAGGGTGGGGAGCCGGCCGCCGTGATCGAGGCGCGCGGCCTCGGCGCCGCCGACTCGAGCGAGCTCGAGGAGATCGTCGAGCGGGCGATCGCCGACAACCCCGACGCCGTCGAGAAGATCCGTGCCGGCAAGCAGCAGGCGATCGGGGCGATCATCGGCGCGGTCATGCGCGAGACGAAGGGCCGCGCGGACGGCGGCGAGGTGCAGCGGCTGATTCGCGAGCGGATCGGCTGAGCCGGGCGGGCGGGCCGCTGGAAGCGGCCCGCCATGTCCCGGGGGGTGTCAACGGTGCCGGGGCTCGAAGTAGCGCTGCCCGACGTAGCTGGCCACCTGACTGCCGATCCGCTCACCCTGCTCGTCCGCGGTCCGGAAGTGGATCCCGGACCACACCCTGGCGTCGACGACGTCGTCGATCGCCTGGGAGAAGCGGGTGAAGGCGCGCGTGCCGGCGGCGTTCGTGTCGCTCCACGTCGACCTTGTCGGTGCCGAAGAACTGCTGGAGCGTCTTCACGATCGAGCCGCTGAAGCCGGCGTGCCCGGACGGGTGCTCCGGGTACGGCGGCGTCGGGATCAGCGGCAGCCAGCCGGGATCCTGCTCGCGTGCGCGGGTTGCCGTCCGTGCCGGCCTCGCGGATCGCCGTGATCGGGCGCCAGAACGACCAGTGCGCCTTGTCGTCCCAGACGTTGATCAGGGCGTCCGTCGCGGTCATGTACAGCACCGCGAAGAAGCGGGCGTTGTCGACGAGCGACAACCCCTGCTGCGCCGACAGCGTCCGGAACGTCCGGTTCCAGGTCACGGCCGGGTTCTCGGCCCAGTACTGCGCGGCCAGGGTCTGCTCGGGCGTCCGCACGCTGTCGGTTGCCGAGCCGAGTGTCCTGACCTCCTCGAACTCACGGGCGTATTTCCGGCTCGTGAGCGGAAGCGGACCGTCCGATCGGAATTGGGACGAACTCGGGATGAAGAACGGCTCCACGTCCCTGAGCCAGCCATTCGGGTCGTTCACGAACATCGGCAGCACCGGCCGCCACACGCCGGGTCCGGTCCCCGAGGGGAAGCCGGGGGCGCCGAATCGGCCGTCCTCGGTCCGTGCCGCGATCATCGCGGCGGCTGCTGCTTCGCCGACGGCGATCCCGCGCTTCTTCGAGCGCCCATCCGGGATTGCGGCAAGGGACGACGCCAGCTGCCCGTCCAGCGCCGGCTGCTGCGCCGGCACGAGGTGAACGAGGACACGATGAGCCGCCGTGGCGGCCGCCGCGTCCTTGGAGTCGGTCGGCCGCCCGACCTTCGACGGGAGCAGATAGCCGTCGTGGCCCCCGTCGATGGCGTTGACGGCGTCGTAGACCGCGCCGTGCACCATCGCCAGATGCGGCACAGTGATCTGAGGCGGCTGCAGCGGCGGCGTCGTGCCGATCAACGTGTTCGCCGCGGTCTGATTCCAGTCGCTCACGGTGTCGGCGCGGGCCGGTGCGGCTGCGACCGCCAGCAGCGCGGCGAGCGCCGCGAGCAGGCCGGTCCTGCGCATGTGTCTCGTGGTCATCTCGTTCACCTGCCTCAGGCGCTCGCGGGACGGCCGCGCGGCGGCCTGCGCAGCCCGAGCAGTGCCATGAGCAGGAGCGCGACAGCGCCCGCGGCGATCGCTCCGATTGCGGCCGAGACGAAGTCGAATCCGGACGGCTCGGACGGCTCGTCAGCGACCGGCTGCAGCGCGACCGTCGGGTGGTAACCGTTGGCCGCGTCGACCGTGTCGGGCATGCGCAGATCCTGCGTCGCGGCGAGCTCAGACGGCCCGCCCGCGCCGCGGGCGGCGTCGACGGCTCCGGAGAGCGCAGGTCCTGGTACTCGTCGGCGGCGAAACGGCGATCGAGGACGGCGGCGGCGCGACGTAGCCGGGGCCGTCCGGCTGCTGGCCGTAGGGCGGAGGCGCCGGACACGACCAGCGCGCTCGCGAGGGCCGCGCCGGCGAGGGCAGTCGCCAGACGCGTCTTGAAGGCGGGGGAGAACATCTGCGGGTCCTTTCTGTCGGCGACCGCGGGTTGCGGTCGATCGACAGCAGGTCCGCCGGACCGGTAACTGGGCGCTCACGGCCGCGCTAATCGGCGGTAATCCGGCGAAAAGCGAGGGTCAGTCGCCGGAGCAGACGGCCTGGAAGGGCCGGTCGGGCAGCGCCTGCTCCCACTCGCCCGCGCTGATGTCGCGCCCGGCGACAAGGCACGCGTGGCTCTTCCAGGCCTCCGGGGACATGTCGAAGCTGACCCCGTCGTCCGGCGAATTGTCGTAGGGGACCCAGTCCTCCCGGCCGAGATCGCGTAGAGGCGCTTGCCGTCCGGGCTCAGCGCGGCGGAAACGAACGAGTTCGCCTCGACCTCGATCGGCGCGCCGATCTGCTTCTGCGTGGCCACGTCCCAGAGAATCACAGTGCCGTCGGCCGACGCGGTGATCAGCGTACGCCCGTCCGGCGAGAACTCCGGGAAGGTGATCCGTCCCGTGTGTGCCCGAAGCGGCCGGCCGACCTGCTTCCAGGTCTCGGTGGAGAACAGGCGCCCCGTGCCGTTGTACTGCCCGACGAGGAGAAGGTCGCCGTCCGGCGAGAACGCCACCGATCGCGAGAAGTCTCCCTCGCCCGCGAGGCTCCCGACCCCCAGGCGCTTGACGAGGTTGCCGGTGCGTACGTCGCGGATCTCCGTGCCGCGATCGGTCGCAGCCGCGGCGATCAGCTCGCCGTCCGGGCTGAACGCGATCAGTTGGCGGCGGTTCGCCCTCGGAAAGCGGTGAGTGTCCGCCGGCGCACGTCCCAGACCGCAGCGGCGCGATCCCGGCCTTCCAGTGACTCGGCCGCGGCGAGCAACTTGCCGTCGGGCGAGAAGGCCAGCGCCTGGGAGGCGCCCTGCATCCCGCGGAGCTCACCTGTCGGGCGCCAGCGTCCGCGCGTTCCACAGCGTGAGCCGCCCGCTCTCACCGGTAACCGCGAGCAGCCGGCCGTCGGGGCTGAAGTCGATCGAGAGGGCAAGGCCGTCGTCGCGCGCACGCTCGCCCGCCGCGCGCAGGGTCCGGGTGTCGATCAGGTCGACCGTCCCGTCGCTGTGCGTGAGCGCCAGCGTGCGCCCGTCGGGGCTGACCGCGATTCCTCGCGGTTCGCGAAGGACGTCGAAGGGCGGTCGACGGCGAAGCGCCGGTCGAGCCGCCGGTCTCCGGCGAGGTCCCAGAGGATCGCGCGGGTGTCGACCGAGGCGGTGAGAAGCGTGCTTCCGTCAGTCGCCATGTCGAGCCCTCGATGTCGCCGGTGTGGCCGTCGAAGCCGCTCCCGATGCTCCGCGCTCGACGTCCCACGCGAAGAGCTGTCCATGCTCGCCGGTGGTCACGAGCGTCCGTCCGTCAGGCGTGAACCTCATCCGGACCACGGGTCCGTCGTGGCGGCCTCGAGCGAGCCGGGTCTGTCCGGAGTCCAGGTCGAGCAAGCGGACTCGACCCGACTCGGAGCCGAGCGCGAAGACCCGTCCGTCGGGACTGACCGCCCCGGCGAGAGTCCCCGACCGGCCAGGAGCGCACCACGCGAAGCGGCTCGGGGTCGAGCTCCCAGGTCCGGTCGTCCCTCAGGCTCGTCAGGAAGAAGCGCTCGCGATCGGCCGTCTCACGACGCGTAGAAGTCGGATGCGTGTTCCCCCACGGCAGCCGATCCGTGACGCTCGCCGGACTTCCCGTCGACCCGATACACCGGCGATACCGGGCCGTCCGGCCCGGTGCCGTGCATCAGCCGGACGAGGAGGTCGCTGACCGCTCGGCGGGAACACGACGTCCGGAGACACGAAGTCCGGCGGGCCGGGAAGCGGAGGCACCCTGACCCGCAGCGTGCGCTCTCAGGGTCCGCGCGATCGATCAGATCGACGATCGCCGTTGTGGTCGCGGTTCTGCGGGTCCATCGAGCTGATCGACGATGGACGCGCCGTCCGGCGAGAAGCGAACGTTCTGAATGAGGCCGTCCTCGATCACGTAAGGCGCGCCGACCGGGCGCCGGTGGCGGCGTCGTAGACGGTGACGGCGCCACGCTCGTCGCCGGTGGCCATCAGTTTCCCGTCCGGGCTGAGGGCCGCCCCGTACATCGGCCAGCCGTGGTTGAGCGACGCCGATCGCCGCCGAGGTGCGAAGCAGCACCGAGAGCAGGCTGCCGAGCGGTGGCCGGGGATTCGTCCAGCTCCACGGCTGCGCGCTGGCAACAGGAGCGCCTCGTCGAGGCGCTCCGTGCCTGAACGCCTCGACGCCCAGACGTTGGGCGTCGGCCACGCGCGCGGCGTCGCGGGCCTCGCCGCGCTGGTTGAGCGCCACGATGCCGGCCACGAGCGCGAGCGCAAGCAACCCGGCGAGACCGGCCAGCACGGCACGCAGGCGGCGGTTCGCCCGGCGCTGATGCTCGGCCTCGTGCTCGGCCTCGGCACGGCTCTCGTCGAGGAAGGAACGTTCGACCTCGTTGAGGTCGCCCTCGTGGGCCGCGGCCCAGTCGAGCGTCGAGGCGAGCCGCGCGCCGCGGTACAGCTCGCCGGGGTCTCGGCCGCCCGCCTGCCACTCGCCCGCCGCGTGGATCAGGTGCTGGTGAAGGCGGCGCCCCTCGGCGTCCTCCTCCAGCCACCCCCGCAGGCGCGGCCATTCCCGCAGCAGCGCCTCGTGCGCTACCTCGAGCGTCCCCTCGTCGGCGGTCACGAGCCGGCTGTCCGTGAGGGCCGCCAGCGCGGCCGCGGTGGGCTCGTCGCGCTCCGCGTCGAGCTCCTCCAGCGGCACACGGCGGCGCACGAAGGCGGACTCCTGCTCGCCGGCGTCGGCCAGCCGCAGCAGGATGCGCCGGGCGGCGATGCGCTCGGGCTCGGAGAGCCGCGTGTAGGTGGCCTCGGCGAGCCGGCCCACCGCGCCGCGCACACCGCCGGTGCGTTCGTAGGCGGCACGGCGCATCACGCGGCCGTCGCGCTCGCGCCACTGCTCGAGCAGCGCAGCGGACAGCAGTGGCAGGCCGCCCGGCTCGTCCTCCACGTCGGCGATGAGGGCGTCGGCAAGCGACGGCTCGACCCTGAGCCCGACCCGGCGGGCCGGCTCGACGATCGCCCGCTGCAGCTCGTCGCGTCGCATCGGGCCGACGAGCACCTGGTTTGCCCCGACGAGCCGTGCGAGGCGGTCGTGCGTCGCACAGCGCCCGTAGAAGTCCGCGCGCATGGCCACCACGACTTGAACGTGCCGGTCACGGTCCTCCGCCAGCGCCACGAGCGCGTCCAGGAAGTCCGTCACGCTCCTGCTCGTCGCGGCAGAGCGTGAACACCTCTTCGAACTGGTCGACGACGAGCACCGCCCGCTCGCCTTCCTCCGGCAGCACCCACTGGAGGGCGGCCAGCGGATGTGCGCCGGGGCGCATGAGCCCCCGGCGCCAGCGCGCGGATCCGGGCAGCACCCCGCTCGCGAGCGCCGGCAGCAGGCCCGCCCGGACCGCCGAGGACTTCCCGCTGCCGGACGGTCCGATCACCGCGAGCAGGGGCGAGCCCACGAGCCGTGCGACCAGTTCGGCCACGAGTCGCTCGCGACCGAAGAAGTACTCGGCGTGGGCGGCGTCGAACGTGGCGAGGCCGAGGAAGGGGCAAACCGCCGGCAGCGGCGCGTCGTCCTCCTCACCGCGGTAGAGCCGGCCGCGCTCGTCGAGCGTCCGCAAGAGCGAGCAGGTCGCCGGAGAGATCGGCCTCGGCGGCGCGTAGCTCGCCGCGCTCGATGGCGGCGCGGCCGGCGCTCGCTTCTGCGTCCCGCGAGGCCTGCGCCCGCGCCCAATCTGCTGCCAGCTCGATGCACGGCACGCGGGACGCCGCCGCTCTCGGCGGCGAGCTCCTCGGTCGCGGGGGCCTCGACCCCGGCCGGCACGTACAGGCGCGCGATCCCGGCTATGGCCTCCTCCCCGAGCGGACCCAGCTCGAGCGCGCGCTCGGCCATGGCCCCCAGGGCCGAGGGTGGCTCCGGGCGCGCATGCAGGACCAGAAGAAGCAGTCGCCGGCTCGCGCTGTCACGACCGGCTGCGGCGGCGTGCTCGAGCAGCTCGGGGTCGGCATCGTCGGCGTCGTCGACGATGAGCAGGGTTGCGCGCTCGCTCTGCTCCGCGCGCTGAATCGCGCCGAGCGTGTCACCGGGATCCGTGCCCACGCCGGTGTAGAGGACGGCCACCCGCCGCCGCAGCGCCTCCCGAGCCAGCTCGGCCGCCAGGCGGGTCTTACCGATGCCGCGCGGGCCGGAGACCAGCACCACGCCGCCGCGCCCCTCGCAGGCCTCGGCCAGCAGCGCGATCAGCTCGGCCAGCTCCCGATCCCGGCCCGCCAGCAGCGGCGAGCCACCGTCGAGAGCCGCCGGGAGCTCCTCCGGGCCGGGCGGCGCATCGAGCGCGGGGTCCTGCGCGAGGATCGCGTCGTGCAGCGCCCGGAGCTCTGCGCCCGGCTCGACACCGATCTCCTCGACCAGCGTGCGACGCGCCGCTGCGGTAGGCCTCGAGCGCCTCCGCCTGGCGGCCGCAGCGGTACAGGGCGAGCATCAGCTGGCCGTGCAGGTGCTCGCGGAGCGGCTGCTCCGCCACGGCGGCCTCGAGCTCGGAGACCAGATCCGCGTGCCGGCCGAGCGCGAGCTCGGCCTCGACGCGCGCCTCGAATGCCGCCCAGCGCCGCTCCTCGAAGCGGGCGATCTCGGTCTGCGTGAACGGCTCGTAGGCGAGAGTCGGAGAGCGGAGGTCCGCGCCAGAGGCCGAGCGCCTGCCGGAGCTTCTCCGCCGCGCCGTCCGGATCGGACTCCATCTCGGCCCGGCCCTGAGCAACAAGCTCCTCGAAGCGGTCCACATCCAGCTCGCCCGGGTCGACGTTCAGCCGGTAGGCGCTTCCCTGGGTCTCGAGGCGCCCGTTTCGGCCAAGCGCTCGCCGCAGGGAAGACACCTGGTTCTGAAGCATCTTGTGCGCCGTCGGCGGAGGCGACTCGCCCCACAGCTCCTCCACCAGCCGATCGCTCGCAACCAGCTCGTTGGCCCGAAGGACCAGGAGGGCCAGCAGAGCACGCTGTCGCCCGCTGCCTATCGACAGCGCGCGACCACCATCGCCGAGAACTTCAAGCGGGCCCAGCAGGCGAAAGTCCAAAGTTTCACCGTACATCGCGTAATGGGCGTGCGCAAAGGGGCTCAGGTCGTGCATGGATGCAAGACCAGCATGCTCGGGGCCGGTAATCGTGCGCCCACAAGCCCTATCCGGCTGCGGAAGGGAGGGCCGGAGCGGCGTACCATCCAGGCAGGCTTGCGACAGACGATCCGTGCCGGCAAGCAGCACTCGATCGGGGCGACCATCGGCGCGGTCATGCGCGAGACGAAGGGCCGCGCGCCGACGGCGGCGAGGTGCAGCGCTGATCCGTGAGCGAATCGGCTGAGCCCGGCGCTCAGCGCACGCTAATCCCGCAAATTGCGCCTGTCTGCGACCGAATGCACGGATTTCGGCGCCAAACTTGCAAATCGGGCATTCGCCTCCGCGTTCATCGGGCGGATGGGTTCCAGTCGTCTCAGGCTTCTGCTGTCTGCGTGCCTGCTCACAGTGGGCGCGGTCATGTCCCCGTTGGGAACGGGTGTCGCCGCGGCGGCACCTACGGGCGCCTTCAACTGGGCGCCCAGACCGGCTGTGGCCGGTTTACCGGTCACCTTCACGGCGACGGTGGCCTCGCCCGAGGTTCCCCCCCTCCCGCTCACCACGCAGTGGGACCTCGGCGGATTAGGCACCTGCATGGCCATGGACCTCATCTGCACGGTTACCCCGCCAGCCGCGGGCGCTTTTGTCGTGACCCTGACGGTGAGCGACGGGATCGAGAGCGTGCCGGTGAGACATGCGGTTACCGTCGTCGACCCGGCCCCGGCGAATCTACCTCCACCGGCAGACTTCGCGGCACTCCCGATGTCTCCGCTTCCAGGAGACGAGGTGACGTTCATCGCCCTCGGGGATGATCCCGACGGCACCACCACCGATTGGGCATGGGATCTCGACGGCGACGGCAGCTTTGATGACGGGGACGAGAAGGTCGTCACTCACAGGTACGCCACGCCCGGCCAGAAGACGATCGCCCTGCAGGTCACGGACAACGAGGGGCTCTCGGCGACCAACTCCCTTAGCCTGGTCGTCCGGCAGCCCGGCACCCCTGCTCCTCCCACATCCTCGAGCCCGGTCACGACCCCCTCGGGTGGCCAGACAGTGGGAAACACGGTGGCAACCGCCCCGCTTCCGAAGCTGCTGAGCCCGTTCCCGGTCGTCACCGTGGGCGGCAGCCTCAGGCCGACCGGCACCAAGATCGACCTACTCTCGGTCCGGGCCCCGCAGGGCTCACGGGTGACGGTTCGCTGCCGCGGCAAGGGCTGCCGGCTCAAGCCGCTGTCGAAGGTGGTCGGCCGCGGGCGGCTGCGGGTGAAGGCTGCCGAGCGGCTCATGCCCGCCGGTGTTGCTCTCGAGGTGCTCGTCCGCCGCGGCGACCGCATCGGGAAGTTCACGCGTCTGAAGCTGCGGGACAACAAGCGGCCGAAGCGGACCGACGGCTGCCTGTGGCCGGGCACGGCACAGCTCGCGCCCTGCCCCGACAGCTGAGCGACGGACCAGTTCCCATACCGCAAGTCGGGGGAGCGCCCCCACGTTGGTTATGCGGATGCGAACAAGTCACGTCAGGCTTCTGCTCACGGCCTGCCTGCTGACAACCGGCGCGGTCGCGTTCCCACCGGGAGCAGCCGTCGCACTCGCAAATCCGAAGGCCGACTTCGACTGGACGCCGAAGCCCGTCGTGGCGGGGGCGCCGGTGACGCTCGTCTCGACATCGACGCCAGACGACGACGGTGACGATGACGACCCGCCGCTCTCGGCGATCACCCGTGTCGAGTGGGACCTAGATGGGCGGGGCACCTGCGACGGGCTCACCCTGAGCGGCACGACTTGCACGACGACCGCTCCGGCCGCGGGCGACTGGGAGGTGACGGTCACGGTCACCGACATTTTCCTCGACAGCGACTCGGAGAAGAAGAGGATCAAGGTTGAAGCCCCGGCGACTCCAATCGAGCCGGGGGCCGGCCCCGCGCCGCCGCCGACCCCGAACGGAACCGGCCGTCCTCGGCTGCTCACCCCGTTTCCGGTGGTCACGGTGGCGGGCACGGTGACGGAGGCGGGCACCAGCATCGACCTGCTCACGGTTCGGGCGCCGCGCGGGGCGCGCGTGCTCGTCCGCTGCGACGGCGAGGGGTGCCCGCTGACGCGTGTGTCGCGGGTGGTGCGGCGCGAGCGGCTGCGGATGAAGGCCGCCGAGCGATTGATGCCGGCGGGCGTTGTCCTCGAGGTGCTCGTCCGCCGCGGCGACCGCATCGGGAAGTTCACGCGCTTGAAGATGCGACGCGACCGGCGTCCCAAGCGGACCGACGGCTGCGTGTGGCCGGGCACATCCCAGATGGCGCCCTGCCCCGAGACCTGAGCGCGCCGACGCGGGCGGCGTACCATCCAGCTCGAGCTTCCGAAAGGAGATCGAGATGGCGCGACTGATCCGGATGGACGGCACGGGGCATACGACGCTCGCCGAGTGGACCGAGGCTGACGACGCGGCGTTCGAGACGGCGGTCAGCGAGTTCCAGGAGCAGCAGGGGCTCGGCTACATCGGCACGGTTCCGGACGGGCCGGGCAAGGCGACGCACGTGCGCGAACTGCCGCGCGCGGCCGACCTCGTGATCATGCGCCGCCCGATAGCGGGCGGTTGATGGAGCAGGCCCTTCCCGAGCTGGCGTCGGTTCCGTGGCGCCAGCGGACGAACGCACAGTGGCTGCGCCGCTGGGGGAGGATCTGGCACGCCTGGACGCTGCTCTACACGGTCCCGTTCGTGGCCGCGGGCGCCGGGATGCTGTGGCTCGAACCGCTCTCTGCCCCCGTGGCCCTGGCGGCACTCGCGCACGCCTGGATCATCCCCGAGCTGTACGCCTTTCGCGGGGCGAGCGTGGTGCGCCCGAAGGGGCTGCGCAATGAGGATGCGGAGCCGGTCGCGCAGGGGCTCCTCGGTGACCTGCTCGGCCACGACGAGCGTGAGCTTCAGCGCAAGACGGGCCTCGCCCTCGAGCAGGGCAGCCTCGGGGTCTGGCTCGTCGGCGAGGCGGGCGCCCTGCTCGTGACGCCGGGCGGCTCGCGCGTGCACTCGTTCTGCGTGCGTACCACCGAGCCGGAGCTGCCGCCCTCGGACCGCGTGGCGCACCTGCTGCTCGCGCTGCGCGTTGACGAGGAGGGCTTCGCGACCGTCGCGAACCACGCCTTCGCCGGTGCGCCCTGGCGCGTGCGCCGGCGGCTGCCCACCGCGATGCGGCCGGCGCTGAAGGTGGCCCTCCGGGCGGCGCGTTAGCCTCGCCCAGGTGACCGAGCTCAGCTTCCGCGAGGGCGGGCCCGCCGATCTGCGGGCCGCTTTCGAGTTCGGCGAGTCGGCCTGGGACGCCTCTCGCCGCAGGCGCGGGCTGATCGGCCCGGACCAGGGCCGCGGCCGCGACGTGATCCACGACGAGTGGGAGCGTTCGCGCGGATTCATCGAGTTCGTGGCCGCCCAGCCGGACGGGTCCTTCTGGATCTGCGAGAACGGCGCCGAGATGGTCGGCTACTCGAGCTCCTCCCGCTTCGGCGTCATGGACGAGCTGACGGAGCTCTGGGTCGCTCCCTCGCATGCGGGTCGTGGAATCGGCAGGGCGCTGCTCGAGCGGATCTGGCCCGACTCGCCCACGCCCGAACTGGGACGGGTGGTAGTGACGCTCGGCACGCCCGTCGACCTCACGCTCTACACGGAGTTCGGCGTGATGCCCGTCGCCGGGCATTGGCACATGCGCCACCGGGTGGACCAGTACCTCGAGCAGCGCGCCCAGGAGGTCGACGCGACCGAGCCCGCGGTTCACGCGCTCACGAAGGAGCGCGCCATCGCGGAGTGGAAGCGGCTCGAGCCGGCGGCGATCGGCCACGAGCGCCCGCTGCTGCAGGACTTCTTCGGGCGCACGCGTACCTGCCTTGGCTATCTCGACCCGAGCACGGGCGACACGCGGGCGTTGTGCTGGGTGAGCGCCGAGGGCGACATCGGCCCGGCCGTTGCCGAGACGGCCGAGGACCTCGTCCCGGTCGTGCTCGCCGCGCTCGACCGGATCGCAAAGATGCAGGAGCCTGAAACGTTCGGCGTCTTCTGCACCACCAGCTCCTGGTGGCTTCTCGACCGCCTGCGGCGGCTCGGCTTCAAGGTCTATTGGCCCGCCTGGGTGATGTCCTCCGTGCCGCTGCCCGGCCTCGACCGCTACCTGCCGACCCGGCCCGCGCGCCTGCTTTGAGCCGGCTGCTCGCGTGGCTCTCTCGCCACAAGTCGGCGGCGGCGGGGGTGGTGGCGGCGGTCGTCGTATGGAGGGTCGCGCGCAACGTCATCGCGGGCACCTGGCTCATCGCCGGCTGGGACGACATCAGGGACGTGGGGGAGTGGGCGCTCGAGCGCTGGGTGTGGTTCGCGCTGGGCCTTGCGCTGGTCTTCGCGGCCGTGTTCCTGACGGTGAGAGCCCTCATCCCGTGGCTCGAGGAACGCAGCCGGAGAGCATCGTAGGTCTGCCAGACTTAAGAGCATGGGAGAAGCCCTGTCAGACATCGCCCGCAAGGCTCTTGCCGTGGTGGTGCTCGTCGTTGCCGCGTACATCCTGTTCAAGATGGTGCTCGGCTTCGTCGCGGCGATCGCGTGGATCGTGGTCGCGATCGTCGCAGTGATCGCCGTCATCTGGGCGCTGCGCGTGCTCTGAGCGCCGCCGGGCCGTGGAGTTCATCTTCATCGCCCTTGTCTTCGGGATCGCCACCGCCGCGATCGCGCGGCTCAAGGGCGGCTCGGTCTTCATCTGGTTCCTGGTCGGCACCGCGCTGCCCGGAATCGGCATCCTCGCTGTCCTCCTGATGCGCGACGAGCACCGTGAGCCGCGCCGGCGCTGCCCGGAGTGCGGGTTCGTGCTGCCGGTCAGCGACCAGGTCTGCAAGCGCTGTGGCAGGGATCTCGACTTTCCCGACGAGCTCGCCGAGCCCGCAGGAAACCCGGTCTGAGCGCGGAAAAGGCGCTGTTAGACTGGCCCTTCCCTGGCCTCCCGGCCAGCCGTGCAGCGATCCGGAAGGGAGCAGCAGCAGCCATGCGAGCCGTCGACGCCATCATGGAGTGCCTCAAGGCCGAGGGCGTCGAGAACGTATTCGGCATCCCGGGCGGCGCCAACCTTCCGACGTACGACGCGCTCTACGACGCCGGCATCCGGCACGTCCAGTGCCGCCACGAGCAGGGCGCGGGGCACGCGGCCGAGGGCTACGCGAAGGCGTCCGGCCAGGTCGGCGTCGCCCTCGCCACGAGCGGCCCGGGCGCGACGAACCTCGTCACCTGCATCGCCGACGCCGTCATGGACAGCGTGCCGACGGTCTTCCTCACCGGCCAGGTGCGCACTGAGCTGATCGGCACCGACGGGTTCCAGGAGGCGGATATCTCCGGGATCACGATGCCGATCGTCAAGCACTCGATCCTGATCCAGGACCCCCGCGACATCCCCAAGGCGATCCACGAGGCGTTCCACGTGGCCCGCACGGGCCGTCCCGGGCCGGTGCTCGTCGACGTGCCGCAGGACCTCTCGCGCGCCGACATCCCGTACGAGCCGGTCATGAAGGTCCACCTGCCCGGCTACCAGCCGACCACCGAGGGCAACGCGAAGCAGATCAGGCTCGCCGCCAAGGCGCTCGCCAACTCGCGCCGTCCGGTGATCTACGGAGGCGGCGGCGTGGTCAACGCCGGCGCGGCCAAGGAGTTCACCGAGCTCTGCCTGGCCGACGCCTTCCCGGTCACCTGCACGCTCATGGGGCTCGGGGCGTTCCCGGCCGACAACGAGCAGTGGCTCGGCATGCTCGGCATGCACGGCACGCGCAGCGCCAACTACGCGATGGACGAGGCCGACCTGATCGTCGCGATCGGCGCCCGCTTCGACGACCGCGTGACCGGCAAGCTGTCCGAGTTCGCGCCGCGGGCGAAGTTCATCCACATCGACATCGACCCGGCCGAGATCTCGAAGAACGTGCCGGCGCACATCCCGATCGTCGGCGACGCGAAGAACATCCTCCCCAAGCTCACCGCCGAGTACCGCGCGCTGGGTGCTGACGGCGCGCGGCTCGAGGGCTGGATCTCCCGCATCCGCGGCTGGCAGGACAAGCACCCGCTGGGCTACGAGGACAGCGCCGACGCCGAGATCAAGCCGCAGTACATGGTCCAGGCGATGTTCGAGGCGACCGACGGCCAGGCGATCGTGACCTCCGACGTCGGCCAGCACCAGATGTGGGCCGCCCAGTACTACGGCTTCACGCGCCCGCGCCAGTGGATCAACTCGGGCGGGCTCGGCACGATGGGCTTCGGACTGCCGTCGGCGCTCGGAGCGAAGGTCGCGCAGCCCGACCAGGACGTCGTCTGCCTCGCAGGCGACGGCTCGCTGATCATGACCGTCCAGGAGCTCGCGACCTGCGTCGACGAGAACATCCCGGTCAAGGTCTTCCTGATGAACAACGGCTACCTCGGCATGGTGCGCCAGTGGCAGGAGCTGTTCTGGGACCGGCGCTACTCGTCGGTGAAGATGGGCTCGAGCCCCGACTGGGTCAAGCTGGCCGAGGCGTTCGGCGCCAAGGGCATGCGCGTCGACGACAAGGGTGAGCTCGTCGGCGCCTTCAAGGAGGCACTCGCCGAGGACGGCCCGGTCCTCGTGGACGTCCGTGTGACGCCTGAGGAGAACTGCTATCCGATGATCCCCGCGGGCCAGGCGGCCCGCGACATGGTGGGCTGAGCGATGGGTGAGCCAGGGACGAAGGAGATCCTCAACCTCGAGGACCTGGAGGCGAGCGGCGGCATTCGCACGGGCCGCAAGCACGTCCTCTCGATCCTCGTCGAGAACAAGCCGGGCGTCCTCGCCCGCATCGCCGGCCTGTTCGCGCGGCGCGGGTTCAACATCGACTCGCTGGCGGTGGGGGCGACCGACGACACGTCGATCTCCCGGATCACGCTGACGCTCGACGGCGCCGCGCATCCGATCGACCAGGTGACGAAGCAGCTGCACAAGCTCGTCAACGTGATCAAGATCCGCGACCTGCAGCCGGGGGAGACGGTCGCGCGCGAGCTCGCGCTCTTCAAGATCTCCTGCCAGGACGGCGACGCCCGAGCGCAGGTCATGCAGTTCGCGGAGATCTTCCGGGCCGGCGTCGTGGACGTGTCGAAGCGCAGCGTGACCGTCGAGGTCACCGGCAGCCAGGACAAGATCGAGGCGTTCGAGGAGATGGTCCGCCCGTTCGGGCTGATCGAGATGGTCCGGACGGGCGAGATCGCGGTGGCGCGCGGGCGGAGCGCGACCTAGGCACCCGCCGCGGCGTGCCGCTTCGCACCACCCGCACCCCTCGCCCCTTCGAGCTCGACGAGCGTGAGAGCGCGACGCTGCGCGAGCGCGTCGACGGCGCGTGCCGGCGGGCCCGGCGCGACGGCCGGCGCTGGATCGCATCGCTGACCGTCCCGGTCCCGGCGGAGCTCGACCTGTCAGCGGCGGTGCTCGCCGCGCGGCGCCCGGACGATCACTTCTTCTGCTTCGAGCAGCCCGACCGCGGCGGCTACGCGCTGGCCGCGCTCGGGGTAGCGGTCGAGCTCGAGGCCGCCGGCCCCGGCCGCTTCAGGGAGGTGGCCGAGGCGGCCCGCGAGTACGGCCGGCGCGTCGTGGCGGACGAGGCCGCGCTTGACCCGGGCGCGCCACCCGGCGCCGGGCCTGTCTTCCTCGGCGGCTTCGCGTTCGCGCACGACGGCGGCGCGAGTCCCGAGTGGTCCTCGCTGGCGCCGGCGTCGCTCGTGCTGCCCGAGCTGGGCTTCGCCCGCCAGGACGGCGAGGCGCGCATGACGATCTCCACGGCGGTTGACCCCGACGACGACCCGGAGGCGCTCGCCGAGCGGCTGCTCGGCCGGCTCGAGGCGCTCGCCCCGGCGTCGATGCCGCTCCTCGATCCGGATCCGGTCGAGCGCGTACGTGTGGCGAGCGCGGCACCGCCGTCGCACTACGAGCACGCCGTAGAGCGCGCGGTCGAGCGCATCCGCGCGGGTGGCCTCGAGAAGGTCGTGCTCGCCCGCGAGGTGCGCGCGCATGCGTCTGCCCCGCACGACCCGGCTGCTGTCTTCGGTGCTCTGCGCGAGGTGTTCCCGGGCTGTTACTGCTGGTGCGTCGGCACGCCCGAGCTCGCCTTCATCGGGGCCAGCCCCGAGCTGCTCGTTCGCCGCGACGGCCAGCGTGCCCAGACCGTCGCGCTCGCCGGCACGACCCGGCGCAGTGCCGACCCGGCCGTCGACGACCATCTCGGCGAGCAGCTCCTCCAGAGCCCGAAGAACCGCGAGGAGCAGCTGATCGTCGAGCGGCGGATCGAGCGCACCCTGGATCCGGTGAGCCTGTGGGTCGCGGCCTCGGAGGAGCCGGTGCTCGTCAAGGTGCACAACGTCCAGCACCTGGCCACGGCGATCCGCGCCCAGCTCGCCGATCCCGTGCCGGCGGTCGAGCTGGCCGGGCGGCTCCTGCCGACCCCGGCGGTCGGCGGCGAGCCGCGCGAGCACGCCCTGCCGCTGATCCCGGCCCTCGAGGGCTTCGACCGCGGCTGGTATGCCGGCGCGGTCGGCTGGACGGACCTCGCCGAGGACGGCGAGTTCTGCGTCGCGCTGCGCTGCGCGCTGTTGCGTGGCTCGGTGGCCCACCTGTACGCCGGCTGCGGGATCGTGCGCGACTCCGTGCCCGCCGAGGAGCTCGCCGAGACCGAGGTCAAGCTCGAGGCGCTACTGCCGCTCCTGTCCTGACGCGAGCCGGGCGGCCACGCGCTCGACGACGGCGCGGTGCTCGGCGACGTTCGCCGCACGCTCGGTCCTCAGCACCCTGACCCCCGGCGCGAGTGACTCGAGGTCGGTCGTCGTTGGAGTGGCGATGTGCTCCTCGTACGCCGCCGGCTCGGCGTGCTCGGCCACCGGCAGGAAGTCGAAGATCGCGCCGCCGCCGTTGTCGATGCAGACGATCTCGAGCCGCGCGCCGGCCCGGCGCGCCGCCAGCACGCCGCCGACGTCGTGCTGGAGGGCGATCTCGCCGATCAGGAGCCAGGTCGGCAGGCCCGTCGCGATCGCGGCGCCGAGGGCCGACGACACGACACCGTCGATGCCGTTGGCGCCGCGGTTGGCAAGCACGCGGACGCGCTTACCGGACGTGGGGAAGTAGGCCTCGACGTCCCGGATCGGCATCGAGGAGCTGACCCACAGGAGCGCCGGGTCGGGCAGCTCACTCTCCAGGGCGGCGATCAGCTTCGGCTCGAAGCCGTCCGGCGACTCCGCGAGCGCCAGCGGAACCAGCTGGTCGGCCGCCCGCCAGGAAGAGAGCCAGCCGGGATCGCCCGCTGCGCTGCGCATCTCGACAGCCGAAGCGAGCGCGTCGAGCGTCGGGGCGGCGGCCGAGGCGAGGATCAGCTCCGCGTGGCGGGTGGGCTCGTGCCAGCCGGCGTGCGGATCGATCAAAACCTGCGGCACATCGGCCAGCCAGGCGCGCAACGGCTTCGATGTCGGCGTGTCGCCCACGCGCACGACAAGCTCGGGAAGATGCTCTCCGGCGAAGCTCTCGGCGCGGAGCAGCACGTCGTAGTGGGCGATCACGTGCGAGCGGTCGTGCTCGCCGCAGCGGACGCCGGAGGTGGGCTCGGCGAGCAGCGGCCAGCCGCTCTCGGCGGCGAGGCGCGCGGCGGGGCCGGCGACGTCCTCGGCGGTGGGCCCGCAGACGATCGCTCCGCGCGCTATCGAGGCGATCCGCTCGGCGAGCGCGTGGACGTCGTCGGCGTGGGGGGCGCTCGCGTGCTCGCGGAGCTCGGTCCACGGGCGATCGTGCGGGCGGCCGGCCCAGTCCTCGGCGGCAAGGTCCTCGGGCTCGGGCGCGAGTGGCTCGCGCAGCGGGACGTTCAGGTGCACGGGCCCGGGGCGCCCGCCGTCCGCCGTCCAATAGGCCCGGCAGCCGAGCGCACGATGGTGGATGGCCGTCTCGCGCCCGGGCGGGTGTGTGCCCACCTCGACGAACCACTTGACGCTCGACCCGTACAGCTTGATCTGGTCGATCGCCTGCCCGGCGCCGACCTCGCGCAGCTCGGGCGGCCGGTCCGCGGTCAGCACGATCAGCGGCACGCGGGCCTCCCACGCCTCGACGACCGCCGGATGCAGGTTGGCCGCCGCGGTCCCGGACGTGCATGTCACCGCCACCGGGCGGCCGCTCGCCTTCGCCATCCCGAGCGCGACGAAGCCGGCCGAGCGCTCGTCGATGACCGACACGGCATCGATGCCGGGAGCCGCCGCGAGCGTCAGCGCGATCGGCGCGTTCCGCGAGCCGGGCGACGTGACCGCATGGCGCATGCCGCAGCGCTGGAGCTCGTCCACCAGGACCTGGAGCGGCGCGTAAGTGCTGTTGATCGGGATCATGCAGGAGCGATGGTGCTCTTCATCCCGGGCTTCATGCAGCGTGGCGACGCCTGGCGGCCCGTCGCGGAGCTCCTGCCGGAACGCTATCCGAGCGTGATGCTCGAGCACGAGGAGAGCAGCTTCGAGGGCCGCCTGGGGGAGATCGCGGAGGCGGGCGCCGGGCGCCTGATGGTCGGCTACTCGCTCGGGGGCCGGCTCGGGCTGCGTGCCGCGCTGCGCGATCCGGAGCGGTACCTGGGCGTCGTCACGCTCGGCGCCACGGCCGGCATCGATGAGCCCTCGCTGCGGACCGCCCGAGCCGAGGCCGACGAGCGGCTTGCCGCCTGGATGGAGGCCGCTCCGATCGAGGACATCGTCGGGCTGTGGGAGCGCCAGCCGCTGTTCGCGGACCAGTCCGAGGCGCTGATCGAGGAGCAGCGGCCGGGGCGCCTGGCCCAGCGCCCGCTGGATCTGGCAATGACCCTGCGCACCGCCGGCCAGGGCGTGCTCGAGCCGGTCTGGCACGAGCTGCTCCGCCTCGATCTGCCGCTGCTGGCGATCGCGGGTGCCCGCGACGAGGGCTACGTGAGCGCGGCCAAGCGCATGGCTGACATTGCACCGCGCGGCCGCGCCGAGATCGTCGAGGACGCCGGCCACGCGGCGCAGCTGCAGCGGCCGGATGAGGTGGCGCGGCTTGTGGAGGAGTTCCTGGGGGAGGTGGGCTCCTGAGGTGCTGCGCTGGGACGATCTCGTGTATGGGCTGGGGAGGGGTGGGGTCGAAGATCGTTCGGCTAACTGGTCGGCCAACAGATGCACCGTCCTGACTTGGGTACCACTACGGTGCCTAAGTCAGGACGGTGGCCAGATTGACGCGTATGGCTCAGACCCGCGACCGAGCAAGATTCGGACGATTCCGAAAAGCCCGACGATCGTTCGCGGAGCTCGGGCCGCGTGGGCCGACCCCTCTCCAGCCGCAGTAACGGCAGACCGAGGAACGCCGCGCGCCTAGGCCACGACCTCGGCCGTCACCTCGTCAAGCGCCGCCTCGTCGACCTGGACGCCCAGGCCCGGGCCGGCCGGGACGGAGAGCGTTCCGCGCCGCGGTGCCGGCAGCGCCCGCGCGATGCGGGCGTCGAAGAGCTCGAGCGTGGCGAGGCCGCAGGCCAAGGAGAGTCCCTCCGACCCTGCGAGCTGGAGCGCTGCAGCGATTCCCCAGGGGCCGTCGAGCGTGCTCGAGAGGAACGCGTCGAGCCCGTTCGCGCGAGCCTCGCGCAGTAGCTCGCGGGCGGGGGTGAAGCCGCCGGCGCCTGCCAGCTTCACGTTGACGACGTCGCAGGCCTCGAGCTCGAGGGCGCGCCGCAGCTCGCGCATCGAGGCGACCGACTCGTCGGCGGCGATCGGCGTCGACACGCGCTGGCGCACCTCCGCAAGCTCGCGCAGGCGCTGGCAGGGCTGCTCGACGAACTCGAGGTCGTGCTGTTCGATCGTGCGGATCGCGCGTACGGCCTCGTCGGCGGTCCAGGCACCGTTCGCGTCCACGCGCAGCGCCGGCCACGGCCCGACGGCCTCGCGCACCGCCGCGACCCGCTCGGCGTCGTCCGGCAGTCCCACCTTCAGCTTGAAGCTCGCGAAGCCCTCGCGCATGCCCTCGCGGGCACGCGCGGCGGTCTCCTCGGGCGGGCCCGCCGGCAGCGTCATGTTGACGGGCAGTGCATCCCGGGCGGGCTCGGCCAGCGGCCGCTCCTCCTGGCGCGCGAGCAGGTCGAGCTTCGCCACCTCCTCCGCGGCGCGTGCCTGCGGCGGGCGCCGCCCGGCCCCGCCGGTGAGCGCGGCGAGGGCCCGCTCGAGCGGCACGCCGTCGTAGGGCTCGAAGGGCGCGGCCTCGCCGTAGCCGACGGTGCCGTCGGCCGCCTCGAGCCGTAGCAGCAGGAGCTCGCGCGCGTCAGTCACGCCGGCGGCCGTCACGAAGGGCGTTTTCAGCGGGATCGACAGCCGCAGGACCGAGCGCTTCACGAGAGCAGCACCCCGACGGCGAGCAGCACCGAGTAGATCGCGAGCAGCCTCCCCGTGCCGGCCAGCGCGCCGTTCAGCGCCGGCCCGTCCGTGCGCGTGGCGACGGTGCGCAGCAGCGGCGGCACGAGCGGCAGCGCGGCGAGGGTCAGCAGCACCCACGGGGACAGCGCCGGCACCAGCAGCGGCGGCACGATGAACGACACGATCACCATCGCCGCAAACAGAACCCGCGCGCGCTCGCGGCCGACCTTCACGGCGAGTGTGCGCTTGCCGGCGCGCCGGTCCGTGTCGATGTCACGCACGTTGTTGACGACGAGGATCGCCGAGGCGAGCAGCCCCACCGGCACGGCGAGAGCGAATGCCTCCCAGCGCAGCTCCTCGGTCTGCACGAAGTACGACCCGACTACCGCGACGATCCCGAAGAAGAGGAAGACGAACAGCTCACCGAGCCCCTCGTATCCGTATGGGCGCGGCCCGCCGGTGTAGAGCACGCCGGCGAGGATCGAGGCGGCCCCTACGACGAGCAGCTCCCAGCCGGCCACAGCGGCCAGATACAGCCCCGCCGCGACCGCCACGCCGAACGCCACGTAGGTCCCCACGAGCACCCGCCGCGGCGGCATCAGTCCGCCCGCGGTCACGCGCACTGGCCCGAGGCGATCGTCGGTGTCGGCGCCGCGGCGCGCGTCCGAGTAGTCGTTCGAGAGGTTGGTGCCGATCTGGATGAAGACGCTTCCGATCAGGGCAGCAACGAACGGTAGGGCGCGAAATTCGTCCTCCGAGCCGGCGAGCGCCGTGCCCACGAGCACCGGCGCGACGGCGGCGGGCAGCGTCCGCGGCCGCGCCGCGAGCAGCCAGAGGCGCAGGTGGCTCAAGGCCGCTTCGGGAACTTGGCGAAGTCGGGCCGGCGCTTCTCCCTGTAGGCGTCGCGGCCCTCCTGGGCCTCGTCGGACCCGTAGAAGAGGAGGTTGGCGTCGTGGGCGAGCTGCTGGATGCCGCTGAGCCCGTCCTCGGCGGCGTTGAAGCTGGCCTTGAGAAGGCGCAGCGAGAAGGGGGAGAGAGCGAGCATCTCGCGGCACCACACGACCGTCTCCTCCTCGAGCTCCTCGAGCGGCACGACGCGGTTGACGAGTCCCATGTCGAGCGCCTCCTGGGCGCCATACTGGCGGCACAGGAACCAGATCTCCTTCGCCTTCTTCGGGCCGACGAGGTTGGCAAGCAGGCCGGCCCCGAAGCCGCCGTCGAAGCTGCCGACCTTCGGCCCGGTCTGCCCGAAGCGGGCGTTGTCGGCGGCGATCGTCAGGTCGCAGACCACGTGCAGCACATGGCCGCCGCCGATCGCATAACCGGCGACCATCGCCACCACGGGCTTCGGGAGGCGACGGATTTGGACGTGCAGGTCGGTGACGTGGAAGCGCCCCACCGCCGCGCCGCTCGCCACGTAGCCGGTGTCGCCGCGCACGCGCTGATCGCCGCCCGAGCAGAAGGCGAGCGGCCCCTCGCCGGTCAGCACGATCACGCCGACCGAGGTGTCCTCGCGCGCGCGCTCGAGCGCGCCCGAGATCTCGACAAGCGTCTCCGGCCGGAAGGCATTGCGGACCTCGGGCCGGTCGATCGTGATCTTCGCGATGCCCTCGGCGAGCTCGTAGCGGATGTCCTCGTACTCGCCCGCGGCGCGCCAGTCCGCGGCCGGCCGGATTGCCCGGGCGGCCTGCTCCTCGGCCCAGCCGCCTCTCGCGTCCGGTTCGGTCGTGGCCATTGCGCCCCGGAGGATACGCGCGCGGGGCGGCTTTAATCCCTGCACGATGCGGGATTGGCTTGCGGCAGCGGCAGACGAGCACCCCGACCGGGTGGCGGTCGAGGCGGACGACGGGCGGGTCACTTACGCCGAGCTGGACGCCCGGGCGCACGAGCTGGCGCGTCGCCTCAGGGTCGAGCCGGGCGAGGCGGTCGAGGCCGCCGCCACGCCGGGCGTCGGCCTCGCTGTCCTGCTGCATGCGCTGCCGCGCCGCGGGGCGGCGCTCGAGCCGCTACCCGCCGGCGCGCCGGCCAGGCCGCTGCCGCTCGGCGACGCCGAGGACGCGGAGCTCCGCCGGGAACACCCGCCCGAGGCGGTCCACACGGTCATCCGCACCTCGGGTACCACCGGGGAGCCCAAGCGCGTCGAACTCACGCATCGCAACCACGCGGCCTCCGCCGCCGCGGCGGCCGACGCCATCGGTGCCGAGCCGGGCGATCGCTGGCTGTGCCCGCTGCCGCTCCACCACGTCGGTGGCCTCAACATCCTCGTGCGCGCCGCGATCAACCGCAGGACCGCCGTGCTCCACGACCGCTTCGACGCCGAGCGCGTGCGCGACGTGCTCGAGCGCGGCGAGGTGACGCTCGTGTCGCTCGTCCCGACGATGCTCACCCGCCTACGCCACGCCGGCCTCCGGAACGCACCGGGCCTCCGCGCGATCGCGCTGGGCGGCGGCCCCGTGCCGGCCGCGCTGCTCGACTGGGCGGCAGCGACCGGCATCCCCGTCACTCCGGTCTACGGGATGACCGAGACCTGCTCGCACGTGGTGGCGGGGATACCGGGGCGGGTGCTGCGCGGCGCCGAGCTGAGCCTTTCCGAGGAGGGCGAGATCCTCGTGCGCGGTGAGATGGTGGCGCCCGGCGCGCTCGGGCCCGACGGCTGGCTCCACACCGGCGACCGCGGCCGCCTCGACGCGGACGGGCTGCTGCACGTCGAGGGCCGGATCAAGGAGATGATCGTGACCGGCGGCGAGAACGTGTCGCCGCTCGAGGTCGAGCAGGTGCTGATGGCGCACCCGGCCGTGGCCGACGCGGGCGTGGCGGGCGTCCCCGACCCGCTCTGGGGCGAGGCGGTCACCGCGTTCGTTGTTCTCGGCGAACGAGCGACGGGGGAGGAGCTCGAGGCCTGGTGCCGCGAGCGGCTCGAGCCCTTCATGGTCCCCAAGGCTTTCCACACACTCCCCGAGCTGCCCCGCAACGCCGCAGGCAAGCTGCTGCGAGACCGGCTCACTAAAGTCTCGCGCCCATGATCTACGACAAGGACGCCGACCTCTCAAAGCTCGACGGCAAGACCGTTGCCGTGATCGGCTACGGCTCCCAGGGCCACGCCCACGCGCTCAGCCTGAAGGACTCCGGGGTCGACGTCGTCGTTGGACTGCGCGACGACTCGTCCTCGGTCCAGAAGGCCCAGTCGGATGGCCTGCGCGTGCTGCCGGTCGCCGACGCGGCGAGCGAGGGCGACGTCGTGATGATCCTGCTGCCCGACGAGAAGCAGGCCGACGTGTGGGAGGCCGAGATCCGCGACGGCATCGCGCCCGGCAATCTGCTGATGTTCGCGCACGGCTTCAGCGTCCACTTCGGCCAGATCGACCCGGGTCCGGAGGTGGACGTCGGCATGGTCGCCCCGAAGAGCCCGGGCCACCTGGTGCGCCGCCAGTTCGTGGAGGGCAACGGCGTGCCGGGCCTCGTGGCGATCCACCGCGACGCCAGCGGCAACGCGCGCGACCTCGTGCTCGCCTACGCGAAGGGCATCGGCTGCACGCGCGCTGGTGTGATCGAGACGACCTTCAAGGACGAGACGGAGACCGACCTCTTCGGCGAGCAGGCGGTTCTCTGTGGCGGCGTGAGCGAGCTCGTTCGCGCGGGCTACGAGACGCTCGTCGACGCCGGTTACGACCCGCGGCTCGCTTACTTCGAATGCCTGCACGAGCTCAAGCTGATCGTCGACCTGATGTACGAGAAGGGCATCACGGGCATGCGCTACTCGGTCTCGAACACCGCCGAGTACGGCGACCTCACGCGCGGCAAGCGCGTGATCGACGACCGTGCCCGCTCCGCGATGCGGGACATCCTGGCGGAGATCCAGTCAGGCGACTTCGCCCGCGAGTGGATCGCCGAGAACAAAGCCGGCCAAGAGAACTTCCAGCGCATGCGCGAGGAGCAGAAGGGCCACCAGATCGAGCGCGAGGGCAGGGAGCTGCGTTCGATGATGCCCTGGATCGACCAGGAGTTCTGAGCCGGAGCGTCCCGTGGACGACGAGCAGCGCAGCGGCTTTCTGCCGCCCGAGCCGGCCGGGCCCGAGCCCGAGCTGGGCGGACGGCCGGCACCCCCGCCGGCCCATGCCGCGCCGTCGCCCCAGGCGCCGCCGCCCCCCGCCTACGGCCAGCACGGGCAGCAGGCCTACCCGCCGCCGCCGGGCTACGGACAGCCGCCTCCGCCAGGGGTCTGGTACCCGTCGCAGCCCCAGGGCTGGGCCTACCCGCAGCAGACCGTGCCCGACAACGGCCAGGCGGTGGCGGGGTTCATCCTCTCGCTCGTCGCGGGCGGCCTGCTGCTGATCTCGGCCGGGCTCTCGTCGATCGTCTCGGTCGGCTGTGCCGTCGCGGGCATGGTTTTGAGCCGAAAGGGCGTGCGTCGCGTCGACGCCGGCGAGACCCCCAAGAACCGCTCGCTCGGGCAGGCCGGCTTCTGGATCGGCCTCGTCAGCCTGATCTTCTCGGTGATCGCCACGGCGGCATGGGTGGCGGTCTTCATCGCCGCGCTTTCGGATGAGGACTTCAGGGACGACCTCGAGCGCGAGTTCGACGACTCCCAGAGCCTCTCGGTGCTCGCCGCGGCCGCCCTGAGGGCTGCGCTTCATCTGCTCTCCTGAGCGCTCGCTATGCTCGCCGGTCCGTGGCGAATCCGTATCTGAAGCGCTATTTGATGACCGCCGGGCCGACGCCGCTGCCCCCCGCTGTCTCGCAGGTGATGGCCGAGCCGATGCTCTACCACCGCGCGCCGGCCTTCATCGAGGTGTACGCCCGCGTGCTCGACCGCCTCAAGGCCGTTTTCGGGACGAGCAACGATGTTCAGGTCTTCGCCAGCTCGGGAAGCGGCGCGATGGAGTCCGCCGTCGCCAATCTGGTGCGCCGCGGCGAGCCTGCGCTCGTCGCCTCGTGCGGCAAGTTCGGCGAGCGCTGGGCCGAGCTCTGCGACGCGTACGGCGCCGACACGCTGCACTGGGAGACCGAGTGGGGCCGCAAGGTCGAGCCGGCCGAGCTCGACGCGCGCCTCGCGGAGAACCCTGGCGTCGAGGTCGTCTTCACCCAGCTCTCCGAGACCTCCACTGGCGTCGTCAACGACGTTCGCGAGCTCGCCGACGTTGCCCACCGGCACGGCGCGCTGATCGTCGTCGATGCGGTGTCCGGCCTCGGCGCCGTGCCCTGCCCGCAGGACGAGTGGGGGCTCGACGTGGTGGTCGCCGGCTCGCAGAAGGCGCTGATGGCGCCGCCCGGGCTCGGCTTCGCCAGCGCGAACGACGCGGCGCTCGAGCGCGCGGCGAGCAACCCCGAGGGACGCTTCTACTTCGATTGGGGCCGCACCGTGGCCGGCCAGCGCAAGGACCCGCCCGATAGCCCGTTCACCCCGGCGGTCGGGCTCGTACAGGCGCTCGACGTGGCGCTCGGGCTCATCGAGGAGGAGGGCCTCGATCAGGTCTACCGCCGCCACGATCTGCTGGGCCGCGCGACGCGGGCGGCCGCGCGCGGGCTCGACCTCGAGCTGCTGGGCGGTGGCGACGACGCCGCCAACGTCGTGACCGCGATCGTGCTGCCTGAGGAGATCGACGGCGCGGGCGTGCCGAAGCTGATGCGCGACCGCTTCGGGATCACGATCGCCGGCGGCCAGGGCCGGCTCAAGGGCAAGATTGCCCGGATCGCGCACTGCGGCTACTTCGGCCCCTTCGACATCATCGTCACCGTGTCGGCGCTCGAGATGACCCTGCGGGAGCTCGGTCACGAGGTCGAGCTCGGCGCCGGCGTCGCGGCCGCGCAGCGCGTGCTCGAGGCGGGCGTGCCCGTCGCGGCGTGAAGGTCCTCGTCAAGGAGAAGATCGGCGAGTCGGGCGTCCAGCTCCTGCGTGACGCCGGCCTCGAGGTCGAGGTCGGGACCGACTGGAACGACGGCGAGCTCGAGAGCCGGATCGGCGAGTTCGACGGCCTGCTGATCCGCTCCGGCACGCAGCTGACCGCCGAGCTGCTCGAGCGCGCGGACCGCCTGAAGGCCGTCGGGCGGGCCGGCGTCGGCGTCGACAACGTCGACGTGGACGCCGCCACGAAGCGCGGCGTGGTCGTCGCCAACGCGCCGCAGTCGAACGTCATCACCGCGGCCGAGCACACGCTCGCGATGCTGCTCGCGCTGGCCCGCAAGGTGCCGCAGGCGCACGGCTCGCTCACGGGCGGAGCCTGGGAGCGCTCGCGGTTCAGCGGCGTCGAGCTCTACGAGAAGACGCTTGCCATCCTCGGCTTCGGCCGCATCGGGCAGCTCGTCGCGCAGCGCGCGCTCGGCTTCGGCATGCGCGTGCTCGCCTTCGACGCCTACGTGGGGGAGGAGCGCTTCCGCGCGCTCGGCGTCGAGCGCGCCGAGTCCTCGGCGGAGGTGTACGCGCGTGCCGACTTCCTCACGATCCACCTCCCGATCACGCCGGAGACCGAGAACTGGCTCGACGCGGACGCCTTCGCGCAGATGAAGGAGGGCGTGCGGATCATCAACGTGGCGCGGGGCAAGCTGATCGTCGAGGAGGCCCTGCGGGACGCGCTCGACTCGGGCCGCGTGGCCGGTGCGGCGCTCGACGTGTTCCGCGACGAGCCGGTGACGGACAACCCGCTCTTCAGCTATTCGAACGTCGTCGTCACGCCTCACCTCGGTGCGTCCACGGCGGAGGCGACCGACCGGGCCGGCTACCAGGCGGCCGAGCAGGTGGTGGCCGCGCTCACCGGCGGCGTCGTGACGAGCGCCGTGAACGTGCCGGCGATCGCGCCGGAGGACCTCGAGGCGCTCGGCCCGTTCCTGCCACTCGCGCGCAACCTGGGGCGCGTGGGCGTCGCCCTGGCCGAAGGGACGTCCATCGACGGCCTCGAGGTCGAGTACCTCGGCCGGATCGCGGCGCGCGACACGCGCCTGCTGACGGTGCAGGTGCTCAAGGGCGTCCTCGAGGGGCACGTCGAGGAGGAGGTGAACGAGGTGAACGCTCCGGCGATCGCGGAGGAGCGCGGAATCCGCGTGTCCGAGACGAGCTCGGCCGACGCGCGCGACTTCACCGACCTCGTTCGCGTGACGGTCGTCGGTGGGGGCACGCGCACGCGCGTGGTCGGCACGACCTTCGGGCACAGACACCGGCCGCATCTGCTCGAGGCGTGGGGCTCGCGCTTCAACATCCAGCTCGAGCCGAACCTGGCCCTGTTCCGCTACATCGACCAGCCCGGCATGATCGGCCGCGTCGGCGGCATCTTCGGGGAGTCCGGCATCAACATCTCCGGCGCCGCGGTCGGCCGCCGTCCCGATGCCGACCACGTGGGAGGAGTGGCGACGATGATCGTCACGACCGACTCGCCCGTGCCGCAGGAGGTCGTCGACAAGATCGCCGAGAGCAACGGCTTCGAGGCCGGGCGGACGGTCAGTCTCTAGCCGTCGCGCATGACGCGCAGGATCACCGGGCGGGAGGTGTGGTGCGCCGCGTCGACGACCACGGCAAGCTCGTCTTCACGCAGCTCCGCGGCAGCCTCCACCACGACGACGAGCGGCTCGACTCCGGTGCCCGCCTGGGCGATCACCCGGTGAACCTCGTCGGGCTCGCGCGCCAGCCCCTCCGGCGAGGGCAGGGAGAGCACGACCTGACCGGCCCCACCGGCCTCGAGGTGACCATGCGAGTCCGCCGGGCCGTGCTCGATCACGACCTCACCGCTCGCCACGTTCCGGGGTGGGTCCTCGCTGAGCTGTCGGTCGACCGCGCCGTCGCGCGCCAGCTCCAGGATGATCCTCGGGTTGTCCGCCACGGTGCGGACCCTAGCGCCGGTCGGCAGGGATGCCGCCTCGCGAGCGGTTAGCTTTCGCGGATGCGACGCCGCCTGCACTGGTCGTTCCCGGTGGTCCTCGCCGCGCTGCTCGCCGCGCTGCTCGCGGCGCCGTCGCCGGTCGTGGCGGAGAGCTCGGGCGCGGTCGCGGCCCCGCGCTTCGTCCGAACCATCGCCACAGGCCAGACCGGCTGGTTCTCGTCGCCCGGACTCGTCGACCTGCGCGGAGATCGTCGCCTCGAGATCGTCGCGCCGTTCTACTCGACCTTCGTCTTCGACTCACGAGGGCGGCGCTTGGGCGAGGGCACGGCGACGAGGGGACGCGTCTATGCGCCCAGCGTGGTCGCCGATCTGGACGGCGATGGCACGCGGGAGATCGTGGTCGGCGGGAACGAGGGGACGGTGGCGGCCTACAACCTCGGCGCCGGCGGGCTGCGGCTCAAGCCCGGCTGGCCGGCCTCGACCTGCAGCGGCGGCCAGTGCCCCGAGACCCGTGGCCTCGCGGGGGCTGATCTCGACCGAGACGGTCGCGTCGAGGTGGTGGCGACGACCACGAACACCTCGCCGACCGGATCGCAGGTGTTCGTCCTCGACGGGTCCGGAGCCCTGTACCAACCGCAGGGGGCGCCAGCGCCGGCATGGCCTCGGTTCAACACCCTGTCGGGTCCGGGCGGCGACGCAACCTTCAACGGCGCCGGCAACCATGGCTACGGCGCATACGGTGAGAACGTCGGGATCGGCAACCTCGACGACGACCGGCAACTGGAGATCGTCGCCACCTTCGACAACCACCAGATCAACGTGTTCAACCATGACGGGACGTCTCTGCTCGCCTCGCCGTGGTACACGAACCGTCAAGGCGACCACCTCGGGAGGCGACTCGGGTGGGGGCAGTTCATCCGCTGGCTGAACCCCCGCGTTGAGGCGGACCATTACCACCACCACACGGGACCCTGGCCCGACGTCCGCAGGACCCCGTGGCTTCAGTGGACGGCCTCGCCGCCGTCGATCGCCGATCTCGACCGGGACGGGCGCAACGAGGTGATCGGCGTGCCCAACGTCGAGAAGAACGAGCCCTATGAGACGCAGGCATACGCGTTCATGGTCCTCGACGGCGCGCAGGGTCGCGGGCAGCGGTCGGCGCGCAGGCACGAGGGCTTCGAGCGGCCGCCGCTCACCGATAAGCCGGCCGTTCGGCCGGATGGCGACTGGTATCCGCCCAGCGGGATTCCGGCGCCGACCCTGGTCGACATCAAGGGGAATCGCCGCCCGGAGATCATCGCGTCGGTTCCCGACGGTCACGTGTACGCGGTGGCGCCGGGTGGCAAGCGGCTCTGGCGCTACGACTACGCCCGCGGAACGCCCAAGACGTTCGCGTCGGAGGTGGTCGCCGCCGACCTGAACCGCGACGCCGTCCCGGAGCTCGTCTTCGGCACCTACGGCGCGAACCGGGGCGCAGGCCGGCTGATCGTGCTCGCGGCGTCCGGCAGGCGGCTCTTCGACATTCGGCTCCGGCACCAGAGCGACAACGCCAACGGCATCGGCATCGCCGCCGCCCCCTCGATCGCCGATCTCAACGGGGACGGGCGCGTCGAGATCGTCGTCTCCACGATCGACCACGGGATCGACGTCTTCCGCGTCCCGCGCGCGCGAGCCAACCGCCGGCCTTGGCCGACAGGCCGCGGCAGCCTGCTGCGCAACGGCGTCGGCTAGCCCAACGCGGATGTGGGAAGCTCGGCCATCGAGGCTCCCCACTCCATTCCCTTCGAGCCCGTGCACGGCGCGGCCGAGGACAAGCGCTGGCGGGGCCTGGGGGTCATTTGCGTAGCGATGTTCATCAGCGCGATGGACATGACGATCGTGAACGTCGCGCTGCCGGACATCTCGGACGACCTCGACGCCGGGATCGGCGAGTTGCAGTGGGTCCTCGCCGCCTTCCTCGTCTCGCTCGCCGGCCTGCTGCTCGTCGGGAACGGGCTCGCCGACCGCTTCGGGCGGAGGCGGGTGTTCCTGTTGGGGCTCGTCGGCTTCGCCGCGACGTCCGTCCTGGCCGCTCTCGCGCAGACTGTGGGTGAGCTGATCGCGGCGCGGGTGTTGATGGGGGTGGCCGCTGCCTGCGTGATGCCTCCGGCGCTGTCGCTGCTCGCCGTGCTCTTCCCACCCGAGCTCCGGCCCAAGGCGGCGGGAATCTGGTCCGCCATCGGCGGGCTCGGGCTGGCCCTCGGACCGGTCGTCGGCGGTGTGCTCGTCGATGTCGCCGATTGGCGCTGGGTCTTCCTCGTCAACGTCCCCTTCGTGCTGGTGGCCGTGCCGCTCGGGCTGCGCTGGCTGCCCGAGTCGCGCCGGCCCGGAGCACCCCCGCTCGACATCCCCGGCGTGGCCCTCTCGACGCTCGCGCTGACCGGAATCGTGTTCGCCCTGATCGAGGGCGTGGACGCGGGTTGGACGAGCCCGGCGGTGCTCGCGGCCGCTGCCACGGGCGTCGCCGCCGGCGTTGCGTTCCTTGCCATCGAGCTCCGCCGGCGCCACCCGCTGTTCGACGTGCGTGTGCTGGCTCGCCGGCGTGTGGCGGCAGGGGCGTTGGTGATCCTCTCGGCCTACATCGCGACACTCGGGATGCTGTTCCTGCTCCCGCAGTACGTGCAGTACGTCCAGGACGGGTCGGCATTCGCCTCGGGGCTCGCGGTGGCGCCCTTCGGCGCCGGGCTCGGTGTCTTTGCCGCCCTGAGCGGCGGCCTCGCAGCGAGATACGGGCCACGTGCGGTCATGCTCGGGGGGCTGCTCATCGCGATGGTCGGTTTCGTGCCGCTGCTGCTGCTCTCCGGTGACAGCTCAGCCGCGCTCGTGCTGCTCGGGACCGGGGTCGTCGGCTGTGGCTTTGGCCTGACGTTCCCGCCGTCCACGGCGGTGATCATGAACGACCTCGGGACGGAGAAGGCCGGCGACGGGGCGGCGGTCAACCAGGTCGCGAGACAGGTCGGCGGCGCGCTTGGTGTGGCGATCGTGGGGAGCGTGTTCGCCGCCGTCTACGCCGCCGAGATCGGCGACGATAGCCGCGTGCCCGCCGCGGCGAAGGAGTCGATCGAGGACGCCACCGAAACGGCGAACCGCCTGCAGGCCACGGCCCGTGTTGACCTCCTCGACGACGCGGTCGCGAGCTTCGACGTGGCCGCCCGCTGGGGCCTCGCTGTTTGCGTTGCCGTTCTGGTCGTCGCGGCGGCGGGCGCTGCGATCGGGTTGTCAAACGGGCGACTCGATCGCCACCATGCGATGGAGTCATGACCCGCGAGCTCCTCAGTGCCGAGGACGCGCGCATCCTCTCGCTCGAGTCCGGCACGATCCGTGGACACACCTGCAAGGTGATCGTGATCGGCGGCGAGCGGAACGCGGACCAGGTCCGTGCCCATCTCGAGAAGCGGCTCCGCTCGGTGCCGCGGCTGATGCAGCGCCTGGATCCAGACACGGGGCCGCCCGCCTGGACCGACGATCCCAGCTTCGCGCTCGAGCGGCACGTGAACGACCGGGGCCCGCTCGACGATGCCGGGTTCCAGCGGCTGGTGAGCACGGTGATGGGCACGCCGCTCGACCGCGACCGCCCGCTGTGGGCGATGGACGTGGTATCCCCGCTACCGGAGGGACGCAGCGGCATCGTCTGGCGCATCCATCACGCGGTCGCGGACGGTATGACCGCGATGCGAATGGCGCGCGAACTGCTGCTGGAGGCGACCGCGGACGAACCGCCTGGACGGCGTCCCGGCCTCCGTCAGCGGCCGGCCGGCCCGGGGGCGGCCACCGGGGCGGCCACGGCACGGAAGGCGGCCGACCTGCCGAAGACGCTGCGCCAGGAGCTCGGCGCGCGCGCCGTTCGCACCCCGCTCGACCGGCGCGTCGGCCCACGTCGCGAGGTCGCGTTCGTCGACGCGCCGCTCGAAGAGCTGCGCCGCATCGGTCACGCCGCCCCGGAGCGCGCGACCGTGAACGACGTGGTCCTGAGCGCGGTGGGAGCCGGGCTGCGTGCCTGGCTCGGCGAGCTCGGCGCGCCGGCCGAGGGCCTGCGCGTGAAGGTGCCGGTCAGCCTGCACCAGCAGGGCGAGCCCGACACTTCGAACCGCGACTCGTTCATCGTGGTGGATCTACCGCTCGAGCAGGGTGATCCTCTCGAGCGGCTGGTCGCGGTGGCCCGCGAGACGCGCGAGTGCAAGAACCGCCACGACGCCGAGACTCTCGACGACTTCTTCCGCGACCTCTCGCACCTGTCCGGCGCGCTCGAGCGCCACGCCAAACACTGGGCGATGAACCCGCGCGTCTTCACGCTCAACGTCTCGAACGTCCCGGGCCCGCCCGGCCCGCAGCTGGTGCTGGGCGCGCCCCTGCTCGAACTGCACACGCTCGCCGAGGTCGCGCACAGGCACGCGCTCCGGGTCGCGATCGTCTCGGCGGCCGGGCGGATCTCATTCGGCCTGTGCGCGGATCCCGACGCGATCGACCGCCTCGAGCTGATCGCGGACGGGATCGGACGCGAGCTCGATGCGCTGAGCGGCGCGGTCGGGGGCACCCGCGCCGGTTGACCGACGGCGCACGCGCCCGACGTCACCTGAGCAGCGTGGCGGTGGGCCGGCCGCGGGCGCCACGGGCGATGCGGATGAGCGCGCGCGAGGTGTTGTTCTCGTAGGTGAGCTCCGCGAGGGAGCGGTCGGGGTTGACTGTGTGCACGAGGATGTAGCGGCCTGGGGGCAGGCCGGTGATGTCGATCTCCTGCCCCTCCAGGTGGGCGTCGTAGTCGTCGCCGTAGCCGACCGAGATCCCCTCGCGCAAGATGGACAGGTCGGGCCTGCCCTTGCCGCAGTCGGTCTCGTCGAAGGCCGCAGGGCCGCGTCTGCCCCGCAACGGCCGGCTCGAGGGAGTGCTGTAGCGGTCGCCGAGGCAGAAGCCGGTCTTGTGATCTCGCCCAAGCCGGCGGCCGCCGCCCGGCCGGCGCAGCTCGTAGCGCATGAAGCCCAGGTAGTGCCAGTGGCTGTGGTCGGCGGAGTGCACGTAGCGCAGCCTCGCGGGCAACGGGCGCCGCTCCACCGAGCCGTCGGCGCGTGTTACTACCTGCGTCGTGACGAGGATGGACTGCCGGCGCGAATCGCGGCGGGCTTCGACGACCAGCGGGCCGGAACCGACGTTGTCGGCCGCCGAGCGGAAGCCGAGCCGGAAGCGCCGCCGGCCGTCGCGGTGCACGGCGCGCACGGTGAGCTGCCCGGGCGACTGTGGAGAGAGGTCGGGCAGCAGCGCATCCGATCCACCGGCGGGGGAGCCGGCCTGGGCGGCCCACACGGTCGCGGCACAGCAGAGCACGGCCACGACCGCGGCCAGCGCCCCGCGGGCGCCGAACGCCCTAGCTTGCATGGGCCGACCCTAGTCCGCCTTGCGGCAGATGACGAGCGCCTCGATGTAGTCCCAGCGGTAGCGGTCGGGGTTATGGGCGACGCGCTCCTCGAGCTCTTGGACGAAGTCGGCGAAGAGGCCGGGAGCGCGGTCCTCGCCCTCGCGCGCGAATGCACGGAGAAGGAGCGGCCTGCCCCATGCGGCCACGCTCCGCACGTATTCGCGTGCGAACCGGGCCGGATCGTCGTCCCAGTAGGGATTGTCGAGGCGGAAGAGCTCGGCGCTCTCGAGCTCGAGGCCGGCGACGCGCCCGCCGCCTGCCTCGAACGGGGCCCGGATCTCGTCGAGCGTGCGCATCCACACCGGAACGACGACCGCGGCTGCGGTGGCGGCTCCGATGCGCCGCGCGCCGCGCCAGTCGGCGAGCATCCGGTTCATGGTCCCGATGAGCTCCGCGTAGAGCCCCGCCCTCTCGGGGCACGGAACGGGGGAGGCCGGGAGCGCGGCGATGAACCGGCCGCCGGGCGCCAGCTCCATGGCGCGCATCTCTAGCAGCTGCTCCCACTGGCGCGCGGCGGCCGCCCGCCAGGCTGCCCGCTCGGCCTCGTCCACGTGATCCGGGTAGCCCGGGAAGACCGACCCTGTCGAGGCCAGGCCGCCCGAGTCGGCGATCCAGTGCATCGCCGTGCCGGTGACCGCGACGTGCACGCTGCCCGGCGGCAGGCAGGGCGCCTGCTGCAGGGGGATGCCCGCCATGCTGATCACCGTAACCGGGGCGGGGCTGTCCTCGACCGCTCGGCGGCAGGCTTCGCCGTGGGCCTCCGGGGAGTTGTAATGGGCCCCCGAGCCGGCATCGGAGACCCCGGGGGCGGTGGCCCCAGGCGCGGGTATGACCACGACCCCGTCCGCTCCACCGAAGGCGTGCCTCAGGTGGTCGGCCGCGACCCCCCAAGCGTTGGTCGGCAGATCCACGAGCGAGTAGATCAGCGCCCTGCCGGCGCGCTCCTCCACGAGCTCCCGGATGAGGCCGTGGGAGTTGACCCCGTCGGCGGCGCCCAGATCGGCCACGCGCAGCACCGGCTCATCGGCGAACAGCCGCGCTGCATCCAGCACAGCCGGGTGGGTGGCTTCGAACGCGGCGCGCTGCGACAGCGCGTGCCGCGCATAGTCGTCCGCCATGCTGGCGAGCTCGGCACGACGTTCGGTCTCCGCGGTCACGACCGTCACTCGGCCCGCCGCAGGACGGCCGCAACGGTCATCACGAGGATCTTCAGGTCGAGCCCGAGCGACCAGTTCTCGATGTAGTGATTGTCCCACTCGACGCGGTCCGCGAGCGAGGTCTGTCCGCGCAGCCCGTGCACCTGCGCCCAGCCGGTGATGCCGGACTTGACGCGATGACGGTCCTCGTAGCGGGCTATCCGCGACCCGAACAGATCGACGAACTCCGGCCGCTCGGGGCGCGGCCCCACAAGGCTCATCTCGCCGCGGACCACGTTCAGCAGCTGCGGGAGCTCGTCCATGGAGGTCCGCCGCATGAGTCGCCCCACGGCGGTGCGCCTGTCGGCGCCCTCGACCCCGCCCGGGGCGACGTCCGGGCCCAGCGCAACAAGCTTGCGCGGGCCCGCCACGACCTCCTGCGGCCGCATCGAGCGGAACTTGAGCAGCTCGAAGTCACGCCCGTCGCGACCGATGCGCCGCTGGCGGAACAGGACCGGGCCCGGGGAGGACAACCGCACCGCGAGCGCCAGGCCGGCGAGCAGCGGCGAGAGCAGCAGCAGCGCGACCGCCGCCGCGACCCGGTCGAGTACGTCCCTGACTACGAAGTGCCAGCCCTTCGGATCGACCGTGTGGAGACCGAGCAGGGGCAGGCCGCCGAGATGCTCGAGCGAGACGTGAACGTTGACGCTCTCGAAGAGCCGCGGCACGAGCGAGACCTTGAGTCCGAGGGCCTCGCACTCGCGGACGAGCGGGATGAGGAGCCGGTCCGGAGTCGAGCTGAAGCCCAGCACGACGTGCTCGGCACCGGTCTCGCGAGCGATCTTGGCCAGGTCGGCAGGCGGACCCATCACCGGCGACTACGCGCCCCGGCACCTGGTCGTGCGGAAGCGGGTCGGCGTCGAGGTAGCCGACCGGATACAGGCCGAGGTCGGGCTGCGCCAGCAGGCGCCGTTCGACACGGGCGCCCACCTCGCCTGCGCCCACGATCAGGGTCGGCTTCGCCGCAAGGCGCGTCACCCGCGCACGACGGTGCGCCCAGCCCACCAGCAGCCGCCCGGCGCCCAGATAGACCGTCCCGAACACCCACGCCCGCCCGACCAGCGCCGCCGGCTCGGCGTCGGTGTAGAAGAGCGCCACAGCCGCGATGAGGGCAACCGCCGCGAGCGACGTCACCGCCAGCACCCTGCCGATCTCGTCCAGCGCCCGCGGCTGGATCGAATCCCTGTAGAGCCCGCGGATCGCCATCAGCGCGAGGACGAGCGGCGGGAACAGCCATACGAGGCCGATCGCTTCACCATGGGACTGGGCCTGCGGCGCGCCGAGCACGGCGCTGGCCGTGCCCAGCCCAACCGTCAGCGCGTCGGTGCACAGGCGCAGCAGCGACAGGCCGCGGCCGTGAAACAGCAGGCGCCGCGCAGGATGTCCCTGCGCGGCGCCCTCGATCGCCCCCCAGCGGCTTGGGTTGCGGAGGCCCGCGAGCGGTGCCCCTACCTGCGCCGCACCACTCGCCCCGGCAACGGCCATCGGTCAGCCCTCTCAGCGCTCAGGCGTGGTCGCCGCGAGGCGCCCGCGTGAGCCGCTGCATGCCGATGCCCGCGCCCACCAGGAGCACGCCGGCGCCCGCGATCAGCGCGACGTCGAGTCCGGTGAAGGGCAGGCTGCCGCCGCCACCACCGCCGCTCCCGGTCACGGCCACCGGAGCGCTCGACTCTTCGTCCACCTGGGCCTGCACTTGACCGGCCTGGTCGGTGTACCCGTCCTGGCTCGAGGGCTGTGCGAACGCCGGTGCCGCCAGCGCAAGTGCCAGCACGAGGATGGCGAGCATTGAAGTCAGCCGCGTCTTCATCGCTCGTCTTCCTTCCTCAGGCGGTCAGCGCGAGCCAAACCTGTGTGCAATGAAATCACTCCTCCGGGTCGATGGGTGCGCCATGCGTGATGCAGCCCATCGTCCCGTTCGCCGTGCGACCCGACCACGTCGTCGTACACGAACCTGTGCGTAATCGTTCACAGTCCGTCGCGCGACATGTCCGATGAGATGCTCAGCCGAATGACGCCGGAGGGCTTCCTCGCGTCCCTGTCGGTCGACGAGGCGGACGCGCTTCGCGCCGCGGGTGTCCGGCGCACCTACGGCGCGAACGTCACCCTCCTCCACCAAGCCGATGAGGCCGGCCCGGTCGTTGTGTTGGTGCGCGGGCGCGCGAAGATCGCGGTTCTCGGGGATGACCGGGAGGCCATCCTCGGCGTGGTGGGGGCGGGTGAACTGGTCGGGGAGCTCGCGGCCATCGAGGACAGCCCGCGCTCGACCACCGTCACGACGCTCGAACCGGTGGACGCGCTGGTCGTACCACGCTCTGACTTCCTGGCACTGCTGGATCGGCGGCCGCGCATCGCGCTCGTGATCCTGCGCGTCGTCGCCCGGCGGCTGCGCTACGCCGATGCCCAGCGGGCGGAGTTCGCGACGCTCGACGTGGCGGGACGTCTCGCGCAGAGGCTCGTGGAGCTGTGCGAGCGCTTCGGCACTCCCCAGGAGCGCGGGTTCGAGATCGTGCTGCCGCTCTCGCAGGAGGAGCTGGCCAGCTGGGTCGGCGCGTCGCGCGAGGCCGTCAGCAAGGCGTTTCAACTCCTGCGCACGCTTCAGATAGTCGAGACCGGGCGCCGCCGTGTGACCGTCCTCGACCTCGGCGCACTCCGGCAGCACGCGCGCGTCAACTCATGACGGCGCGGTCAGCGCCCGGCGCTTCCGGCAACTCAGCCGCCTACGATCCCCCGGCGCAGATCCTCGACGAGGTCCTCGGCCGCCTCGACCCCGCACGAGAGGCGCACCAGGTCGGCCGGCACGGCCGCCGCCGAGTCCTCGACCGACTGGTGCGTCATCGCCTGCGGCACCTCGATCAGCGACTCGACCCCACCGAGTGATTCGGCCAGAAAGAAGATGCGCGTCCTGGCCGCGATGCGTACGGCCTCCGGATGGCGGAACGAGACCATCCCGCCGAAGCCGGGCCAGCGCACGTCCTCCACCTCCGGGAGCGAGCGGAGCAGCTCCGCCACCGCGCGGCCGTTCTCCGTGTGCGCCGCCACGCGCAGGTGCAGCGTCCGCAGGCCGCGGTGGACGAGAAAGCAGTCGAACGGGCCCGGCACGGCGCCGATCGCGTTCTGCACGAAGCGCAGGCGCTCGTGCAGCTCCGGGTCGCGCACCACGACGGCGCCGCCGACCACGTCGGAGTGCCCGCCGAGGTACTTCGTGGCCGAATGCACGACGGCGTCCGCACCGAGGTCCAGGGGCCGCTGGACGATCGGCGTCGCGAAGGTGTTGTCGACGGCTACGAGCGCGTCGCCGGAGCGTGCTACGACCGCCTCGACGTCGACCACATTCAGTAGCGGGTTGGTCGGCGTCTCCACCCAGATCAGCCTGGTCTCGGGAGTGAGCGCGGCCTCGAGCGCGTCGAGGTCCGTCTGGTCCACCATGTCGTAGCGGAGTCCAAAGCGCGTGAGCACCTTGTCGAGCAACCGGTAGGTCCCGCCGTACAGGTCCGAGGGCAGCAGCACGTGGTCACCCGCATCGCAGTGCGCCGTGATGAGCGCGTGCGTTGCAGCCATGCCGCTCGAGAAGCACGAGCCGAGGCCGCCCTCCAGCTCGCCCAGCGCGCGCTCGAGCGCCGCGCGGGTCGGGTTCGCGGAGCGCGCGTAGTCGAAGTCCTCGACGAACTCGCCGGGCGCCGGCTGCACGTAGGTGGAGGTCTGATGGATCGGCGGGATCACCGAGCCATAGCTCGGGTCCGGCTCGAGCCCGGCATGGACTACGCGGGTCGCGAGGTGTATGTCCTCAGGAAGCCGACTCACCGGGCCAGCGACTCAAGCAGGTCGGCGCGCGTGAGGATCCCGGCCGCGCGGCCGTCCATGTTCACGAGCAGCGCCTCACGCCTGTCGGTGATGAGCTCGACCGCCTCGCGCACGCCGTCCTCCGCGGAAACCGCCGGGAAGGGCGGCTCGATCACCTCGACGATCTCGGCGCCGAGCAGCGCGGGGTCGTCCATGGCGTGCCGCAGCAGCCCGCGTTCGGAGACCGAGCCGACGATCGTCTGCGGGTCGTGCGACGAGACCACGGGCAGCTGCGAGACGCGGTGCTCGTGCAGGAGCGACACCGCGTCGCGGACTTTTGCGTGCGCATCGACCGTCAGCAGCGGAGGGATCTCCTCGGAGGCCTGCTTGCGGCGCAGCACGTCGCCGACCGTCAGCTCCTCCTCGCGCCCGAGGAAGCCGTACTGGCGCATCCAGCCGTCGTTGAAGATCTTCGACAGGTAGGACCGGCCCCCGTCGGGGAAGATCACCGCGACCATCGCCTCGGGATCATCAACCTCGCGCGCAACCTGATAGGCGGCGTAGAGCGCGAGGCCGCAGGAACCGCCGGCCAGGATGCCTTCCATCTCGGCGAGCCTGCGGGTCCAGAGGAACGAGTCGCGGTCGGAGACGGTCACGTAGCGGTCGACGATCGAAGGGTCGTACGTCTCGGGCCAGAAGTCCTCGCCGACGCCCTCGACGAGATAGGGCTTGACGCCCTCCTCGCCACCCGAGTAGATCGAGCCGACAGGATCCGCGCCGATGATCTCGATCGCCGGGTTCTGCTCGCGCAGGTAGCGGCCGACGCCGGTGATCGTCCCGCCGGTGCCGACGCCGACGACCAGGTGCGTTATCCGTCCGCCGGACTGCCGCCACAGCTCGGGACCGGTTGTCCGGTAATGCGCCTCCGGGTTGGCCGGGTTGCGGTACTGGTTCGGCTGGAACGCCCCGGGGATCTCCTCCGTGAGCCTGTCGGCGACGCGGTAGTACGACTCCGGCGACTCGGGCGGCACGTCGGTGGGGGCGACCACGACCTCGGCGCCGTAGGCGCGCAGGAGGTCGATCTTCTCCTTCGACATCTTGTCGGGCATGACGGCGATCACGCGGTAGCCCTTGAGGGAGGCCGCGATCGCGAGCCCGGTGCCGGTGTTGCCGCTCGTCGGCTCGACGATTGTCCCGCCGGGCCGAAGCACCCCGTCGCGCTCGGCCGCCTCGATCAGTGCGACCGCCACGCGGTCCTTGATCGACCCTCCGGGATTGAGCGACTCGAGCTTGGCGACGAGCTGCGGGCGCAGATCCTTGCCGAGCCGCCTGAGCCGGACGAGCGGGGTCTCACCTATGACGTCGAGAATGGAATCGCTGATGTCCCGGCCCGGTGGAGCGGCGGTCGTCATGGTCTCACCATAGACCCGGGCAGCCCCGTCACGACTTTTTCGAAACTGCGGGTGATCCGATACTGCGAGTCGCTCGTAGAAGTGGATGGGATGCCGGCCGGGGACCCAACAGCGAGCGTTCAGCCGTGGTTCAGCACGAGTGAGCCCGAGCCGCTCGCGCGCGCGTTCGGATATGTGCGCCTGGGGCCCGACGCCGAACTGGGGTTGCTGCGTCAATCGCGCGCGATCGAGCGGGTCTGCAGGGAGCGTGGTCTCGAGCTGCAAGGGCTTCTCAGCGACGAGCCCGGGAGCGCCGGCGACCCCGGCCCCGCGCTGCGACGGGCGCTCGGGCGAATCGTCGCCGGCGACGCCTCGGCGCTCGTTGTCGCCCGGCTCGACAGCGTCGCCGGCTCGGCGGCGGGCGTCGGAGCGATGATGGAGTGGTTCGCACGCAACGACGCCCGATTTCTCGCCGTGGACCTCGAACTCGACACGGCGACCCCCGGCGGACGCGTGGCCGCCGACGCGTTGCGTGCCGCCGGAGACCTGGAGCGCCGCATGCTCCAGGAGCGGACTCGGCGCGGTCTCGAGGCCGCGCGCCAGAAGGGCGCCCGCCCGGGGCGCCCCGCCGTGGCCGACAGGCCGGAGCTCCGTAAACGCATTCGCACGCTGCGCACGGACGGCTGGACCCTTCAGGCGATCGCCGACGAGCTCAACGCGGACGGCGTGCCGACGCTGCGCGGCGGCGCCGAGTGGCGGCCGTCGAGCGTGCAGTCGGCGGCCGGCTACAAGCGGCCTGAGAGGGGGCGAGGCCTGGACGGCCTGCCCGGAAACGCGGCTCTCCCGACACGCACGGACGCGCTCGCGCCCGGATGAGCCGGGAGGACGCGGATGTACGCAATGGAACGGTTGCGTACACCGGTTGTGGCCGAACTTCCCCCGCAATTTCCCTCGAAATAGGGCACAAAGGGGCAATGCACAAAGCCGACCGGGGCTTGTCCCGCACACAGTTCATGGCCGCGGGAGCGGCCGCCGCCGGAGCGGCCGCGGCGGCCGGAGTAGCCGCCGGCCCGCTCGAGGGCACGAGCGCGCAGACCGACCGCGACATCGAGGCCCTGCAGCTCATTCTGCTGCTCGAGTACACGGAGAACGCCTTCTATGCGGAGGCCGTCGAGCGCGGTGGGCTGAGCGGCGAGATGAAGGACTACGCGCAGGCGGTACTCGCCCATGAGCGCGAGCACCTCGCGTTCCTCAAGCAGGCGCTGGGCGCGCGGGCCGAGGACAGGCCGAGTTTCGAGTTCGGCTCCGCGACCCGCGAGCCCTCCGAGTTCGCGGCGACGGCCGCCGAGCTCGAGGACCTCGCCGTGGGCGCCTACAACGGCCAGGCGACGAACGTGAGCAAGGCGACACTCGAGGCGGCGGCGACGGTCGTTTCGGTCGAGGCGCGTCACGCCGCCTGGATCCGCAGCATCGTCGGAGAGCCGCCCGCCCCTGACGCGACCGACAAGCCGCTGTCCGCGGCCGAGGTCCGCGAGGGGCTCGAGCGGATCGGAATGAGGTGAGCAAGATGGACGACCTCTCGCTCCACACGCTGGACGTGGACGGCGCGCTGGCCGAGGCGGCTGAGCCGCTCGGCGGCGTCTCGCGCGCGGGCTTCCTCGGCGCCGGGCTCGGCGCCTCGCTCGCGCTGCTCGGACTCGGGGCCACGGAGGCGGGCGCCCGTCAGGCATCCGCCGGCGACCTCGAGATCCTCAACTACGCCCTGACGCTCGAGTACCTGCAGGCGGCCTTCTACACCGAGGCCGAGCGAATGGGCGCGCTGCGCGGCCGCACGGAGCGCGCGGCGCAGGTGGTCGGCGCCGTCGAACGTGCTCACGTCAAGGCGTTCAACGAGCTGCTCGGGAAGAAGGCGGTCAAGCGCCCGGCGTTCGACTTCCAGGGGGTCACGGAGAAGCCGCGCGCGTTCCTCAAGACCGCGGTTGCGTTCGAGGACCTGGCGGTGGCCGCGTACAAGGGGCAGGCGACGCGCCTTCAGGCCGACTCGGCGCTCGCGGCGGCCGTCGCGATTCACTCGGTGGAGGCGCGCCACGCGGCCTGGATGCGCTACCTGTTCGGCGCCAATCCGGCCCGCTCGGCATTCGACGAGCCGAGCTCGAAGCGCGAGGTCACGCAGATCGTGCGCTCGACGAACTTCATCACCGGCGCTCCGGCGACCAAGGGAAGGCGTGAACCGCGCTTCACGGGCTGAGCCGGGCGGTGGCCGGGGCAAGCGGCAGGTGGCCTTGGTCGTGGGAGTCGCGGCTGCCGCGGCGCTGCTGTTCGCGGTCCTGCTCGTCCCGGGGTCCGGCTCGAGCACGGGCGGCGACGAGCTTCCCGGGCCGCCCGAGGCGGCACTGCAGGTCAGCACGCCACAGCGGCTCGCCGGGGAGCGGCATGTTTCGCTGTGGACGACGGTGCGCCGGACGGTGACCGCCCGCTCGGCACCGGACGCCGGCGCGGCCGCGGTGGCGCGGCTCGAGCGCACGACGCCCGAGGGAACCGCCAATCCGCTCCAGGTCGCGGGGCACGCGCGCGACGCCGCCGGGCGAGTCTGGGTCCGCGCCCGCCTCGCCGTGCTCCCTAACGGGACGACGGGCTGGGTGCCGCGTACGGCCGTGTCGGGTTACCGGTCGGTTCGCACGCGGCTGGTCGTCGATCTCGGCGCGCTGCGTGCGACGCTGCTCCGCAACGGGCGCGCGGTCCTGCGCGCCCCGGTAGGGGTGGGGTTGCCGCAATGGCCGACTCCGCGCGGACGCTTCTACATACGCAACAAGCTCGTGCGTTACCGCAGTCCGTTCTACGGCCCGCTCGCCTTCGGCACCAGCGCGCGCTCGGCGGTCCTCACCGACTGGCCGGGCGGCGGCTTCGTCGGAATCCATGGCACGAACCGCCCGGAGCTGATCCCCGGGCGGGTTTCGCACGGCTGCATCAGGATGCGCAACAGGGACATCGAGCGCCTCGGCCGCTTGATGCCGGTCGGCACTCCGATCATTATCAACTGATGCGGATCCTGGCCCCGCTGGCTCTGTTGCTCGCTCTCTGCCTGTCGGTCGCAGTGCCGGGCGGTGCGGTCGCGCAGGGCGGCGACGACCCGCCGACCGAGCTCTGGGAGGAGTATCCGCTCGACGAGACCGCCCCGGCAAGCCCGCCGGATGCAGGCCAGGAGGAGCGCGAGGTCCCTCCGGCCAATCCGGCGAACGAAGCCGATGACGGGGGAGGGGTTCCCGCACCGGCCGTGGCCGCACTTGCGCTGGCGCTGCTGGCTCTGCTCGCGGGCGCGGCTGCGCTGCGCGCACGCCGGCAGAGGAGGCGCGCTGCCCCGGCGCCACCGGAGCCCGAGCCGGAGCCCCTGCGACCGGTCGCGGCGCCCGCCCCTCCGCGGCCCCCGGCCCCCGTGGCGGCCGCTCCGTCGGCAGCGGGCGCCCCGGCGACGAACGGCTCGTCGCGCCCGCCCGCGCTCGGCTACACGACCGTCGCGGCTCCGGGCGAGGCGGAGCGCGAGCGCCTGCGGGAGGAGGCGAAGCTGATCCAGGCGGCCTGCCAGGAGCACGGCCTGGCGCTCGGCAAGCTCGTCCGCGACCTCGAGTCGCAGGCAGGGTCCGAACTGAGCCGGCCCGGCCTCAGCTACGTCCTGGCGCGACTCGACGCGAAGGAGTACGGCTGCCTCGTCGTGACCCGGCTCGACCGGCTGACGCGCTCGGCGGCGAACCTCGGCACGCTGCTGCGGATGTTGCGCGAGCGCGAGGCGCGACTGATCGTGATCGACATCGGCCTGGACACCGGCACCGCTGACGGCCGCATCGCCGCCGAGGCGCTCGTGACGGTCGGCGGGCTCGACCAGAGGAAGCTCGAGGAGCGCACCCGCAACGGGCTCGAGGCTGCGCGCAGCGGACGCCGCGCCTCGGGCCGGCCGGCGGTGGCGGACCGGCCCTCGCTGAAGCAGCGGATCGTCGACATGCGCGCGAGCGGGATGACCCTGCAGGCGATCGCCGACACGCTCAACAGGGAGGGCGTCCCCACGGTGCGCGGAGGTGCCGAGTGGCGGCCGTCGAGCGTCCAGGCCGCCGCCGGCTATAAACGCCCGAACCGGAGCCGCGCCGGCAAGTGAGCGCGGCAGGTTGCGTCAATCCGCAACGGGATGGACGCGTAAGCCCCATTAGCACGGGTTTTTCGTCCTAAGAGGGGTCAAATCGGGGCAATATCGATGCATCCAATCGCCCGCTGACAATCCCTCGCAAAGCCCCCCAGGCGGGAGGACGCCCATGCGGGTGGCAACTGGCCCACACGGTGCCGCGCCGGTGAACGGGCAGACCGGCGCGGCGCCACCCCCCGAGTCGGAGCTGGCGCGCCGCGCCGTCGTCGCGCTGAAGCGGGGCGACCAGAGCGCGCTGCACTTCCTGTACGTTCGCTATGCCGACGAGGTCCGCCGCTTCGTCAAGAGCATCGTCCGCGACGAGCACGAGGCCGAGGACATCACTCACGACGTATTCGCCAAGCTCAGCCGCGCGATCCGTCACTACGAGCCGCGCGACGTCCCGTTCGTGGCGTGGATCATGCGGGTGGCGCGCAACGCCGCGCTCGACCACCTGCGAACCCGCCGGGAGATCCCCTGCGAGGAGATCCGCGCGAGCGAGGAGGGCTACGAGCAGGTCGCCCGGGAGCGCTCACAATCGCTGTGCCAGGCCTTCCGCCGCCTGCCTCAGGACCAGCGCGACGTCCTCGTCCTGCGCCATATCGCGGGCCTCTCGCCGCCTGAGATCGCTCGTCGGATCGGCAAGACCGAGGGCGCGGTGCATGGCCTGCATCATCGCGGCCGCTGCACCATCCAGGCCGCGTTGCGAGAGCTCGACGCGACGCCCACCGTCGCCGTCTAGGCGCCGTCGGTCAGGGGCGGCGCGCGGCTGGAATGATGGGCGTGTGCGAGCGCTCGTCATCACCGAGCACGGCCCGCCCGAGGTCATGCGGGTCCAGGAGCGGCCCGACCCGGAGCCCGGCCCCGGCGAGGTCCGCGTGCGCGTGCGCGCGGCCGGCGTCAACTTCGCCGACCTGCTGGCACGCGTCGGCCTCTATCCGGAGGCGCCCAAGCCGCCCTGCGTCGTCGGCTACGAGATAGCCGGCGACGTCGACGCCGTCGGCGAGTCCGTCGAGGGCTTCGAGCTCGGCCAGCGGGTGATGGGCGGGTCGCGCTTCGGCGGCTACGCCCAGCTTGCCGTGACGGGGACGGACGCGCTCATCCCGATCCCGGACGGCTGGAGCTACTCGGAGGCCGCGGCGCTGCCGGTGGCGTACGCAACCGCCTACGCGGGGCTGATCTCCCACGGGGGCCTGCGCGCCGGCGAGCGCGTGCTGATCCAGGCCGCCGCCGGCGGCGTCGGAATCGCCGCGACGCAGATCGCGAAGCTGGTGGGAGCCGAGGTCTGGGGAACCGCGTCGCCCACCAAGCACGAGGCGATCCGCGGCTTCGGGGTCGACCAGCCCGTCGACTACCGCACCCACGACGTGGTCGACGAGGTGCGCCGGCTAGCCGGCGAGGAGCATCCGATCGATCTCGCCTTCGACGCGATCGGCGGTCGCAGCCTGCGGCAGAGCTTCGCCCTGCTGCGACCCGGCGGGCGGCTCGTCTGCTTCGGCGCCTCGGAGATGCAGGCGGGCGAGCGCCGCAGCCCGATGCGCGCGCTGCGCGTGCTCGCCCAGATGCCGCGCTTCAACCCGGTCAAGCTGATGCGCGAGTCGAAGTCCGTGATCGGCCTCAACATGCTCACGCTCTGGGACGCGCGCGGGCTCGAGGGCTACATCGATCCGCTCCGGGCCTGGCTCGACGAGGGAGCAATCCGGCCGGTCGTGGCGAAGGAGTTCCGGCTCGACGACGGCCCCGCGGCGCATCGCTACGTGCACGAGCGCAAGAACGTCGGCAAGGTCGTGCTGACGCTGTAGTACCCTGCGCAAGGCATGTCGCCTCAGGCCGACGCCCGACTTCTCCTTCTTCTTCTCCCCCTTCGGGGGGAATAGCGCGTGGCGCCCGCAGGTAGGCGCGAGCTCAGGGAGAATCCGGTAGGGCCGACAGGAAAGAGACGAGAAGCGACATGGACCGCGACGAGAAGGACCGAGTAAAGATCTTCGACACGACCCTGCGCGACGGGGAGCAGTCGCCGGGGATCTCGCTCAACAGGCAGGAGAAGCTCGAGATCGCGCAGCAGCTCGCGCGGCTCGGGGTCGACATCATCGAGGCCGGCTTCCCGATCTCGTCGCCGGGCGACTTCGAGGCCGTTCAGACGATCGCGCGTGAGGTGCACGGGCCGGTGATCGCCGGTCTCGCGCGCGCCAACGCCCAGGACGTCGACGCCGCCTGGAACGCGGTCAAGGACTCGGAGCGGCCGCGCATCCACACCTTCATCTCGACGAGCGACATCCACATCGAGCACCAGCTGCGCACAACCCGCGAGGACGTGAAGGGCCAGGCCCGCGCCGCGGTCGCTCAGGCGCGCGCATACTGCGAAGACGTCGAGTTCTCGCCGATGGACGCGACCCGCTCCGATCTCGAGTTCACGGCCGAGGTGCTGCAGATCGCGCTCGAGGAGGGCGCGAACACGATCAACGTGCCGGACACGGTGGGCTACTCGACGCCCGAGGAGCACGCCGAGATGTGGCGCACCCTCTATCGGCTCGTGCCGGGCCTCGCGGAGGTCACGACCTCCGTCCACTGTCACGACGACCTGGGGCTCGCCGTCGCCAACTCGTTCGCCGGTCTGCTGGCCGGCTGCCGCCAGGTCGAGTGTGCCGTGAACGGCATCGGCGAGCGCGCCGGCAACGCCTCACTCGAGGAGATCGTGATGCTGCTGCGCGTGCGCGAGGCGGCGCACGGGCTGTGGACCGGTGTCGACACGCGCGAGATCTCCCGCACGAGCCGGATGGTCTCGCGCATCACGGGCTACCAGGTCCAGCCGAACAAGGCGATCGTGGGCCGCAACGCCTTCGCGCACGAGTCCGGCATTCACCAGGACGGCGTGCTGAAGGAGCGCACGACCTACGAGATCATGGACGCCACCACGATCGGGCTCGAGACGAACTCGCTCGTGCTCGGCAAGCACTCCGGCCGCCACGCCCTCCGCAACGCGCTCGAGGAGCTCGGCTTCAAGGTCGAGGGCGCCGCGCTCAACACCGCCTTCAAGCGCTTCAAGGAGCTGGCGGACAAGAAGAAGAAGGTCACGGCGCTCGACCTCGAGGCGATCGTCTCGGACGAGATGAAGCAGGCGCCGGCCGCGTTCGAGCTCGAGTCCTTCGACATCGAGGCCTCCAACACCCGCTCGCCGCTCGCGCACGTGCGCGTGCGCATGCCGGACGGCGAGGTCGAGTCGGGCAGCTTCACCGGCGACGGCCCGATCGACGCCTTCTTCAGCGCGCTGAACGCCGCCACGAACCACGAGGCGCGCCTGCGCGAGTACCACGTGTCGGCGGTCACAGGAGGGCGCGACGCGCTCGGCGAGGTCAACGTGCTGCTCGAGCTGGACGGGCGCCTGTCGTCCGGCGTCGGCGTGTCGACGGACATCCTCGAGGCGTCCGGCAAGGCCTACCTGCGCGCGATCTCGAACGCTCTCGACAACGCGGTCTCGGCGGCTGAGCGGGTGCTGGAGCAGGAGGCGAAGAAGGCGCCCACGCCCTGACGGGGTGGCCGACCCGTTCACCTTCGTTGACGGCGAGCGGCTGATCCGCTTCGGCGCGGGCGTCCGCGCCGAGGCGCCGGCGCTGCTGGCGGAACGCGGCTTCGAGGGGCACACGCTGCTCACGACGGAGCGGGCGGCGGCCACGCTGCCGGCGCTCGCCGACGCGGCACGCGAGGTGCTGGTCGTCCCAGCGGGGCGCGTGGATGACATTTCGGCCGAGCTGCTCACCGCAGCCGGCGACGGTCCGCTCGTGGCGCTCGGGGGCGGGCGGGTCGTCGACACCGCCAAGGCCATCGCGGGGGCGCGCGGAAGCGCGTGCGCGGCGATTCCGACCACGCTGTCGGGTGCCGAGCTGACGCCCTTTCACCGCACGCCGACCGGCGTCGAGGGCGCGCGCATGGTGCGGCCGTCGCTCGTGATCGCCGATTCGGAGCTGATGGCCTCGCAGCCGCCGGAGCAGCTCGCCGCGAGCGCGATGAACGCGCTGGCGCATGCGATGGAGGCGCTCTATACGCCGCGCGCCAACCCGGTGGCGGAGCTAAGCGCCCTGCGTGGCGCCGAGCTGCTCGCCGCCGGGGTCCGGGCCGGGGCCGAGGGCCGCGACGACGTCGCGCTCGGGGCACTGCTCGCGGGCTACGCGTCGGCGAGCACCGGCATCGCGATCCACCACGCGACCTGCCAGACGATCGTCCGGAGCGCCGGCAGCCCGCACGCCCAGACGAACGCGGTGATGCTTCCCCACTTCGCCGGCCTCATGGCGAGGGCGGCGCCCGCCCAGCTCGGCGCCTTCGCGCGCGCCCTGGGCGCGCCCGAGGCCGACCCTTCGGCGGCGGCCGGGCTCGTGGCAGAGCTGTCGGCGCGCTCGGGCCATACGCGGCTTTCAGAGCTTGGCGTGGAGGAAGAGCGATTGCCGGCGATCGCCGCAGCAGTCGTGCAGCACCCGCTCTACGCGAGCACGCCCTCGCCGCCCTCAGAGGGAGAGCTGCTGGGGCTGCTTCGCGCGGCGCTCTAGCCGAGCGGCCGCGTCCGCGAGCCGCTGGCGCTGGCGCTCCGGGGTGATGCGCACGACGTTCCAGGCGAGCCCCAAGCGCCGCATCGTCCGGACGACGAGGCCGCCGATGTCCACCTCCCACCAGCGCAGGCCATGGGTCGCCGAGCGCGGGAAGGCGTGGTGGTTGTGGTGCCAGGACTCGCCGAGCGACGGGATCGCGAGCCAGAACACGTTGGTCGACTCGTCGTCCGTCGCGAAGCGCCGACGGCCGAAGAAGTGGCAGATCGAGTTGATCGAGAAGGTCACGTGGTGGACCAGGAAGACGCGCACGAGGCCCGCCCAGAAGAACGCCGCGACCGCTCCCGCGAGCCCACCCGTCAGCGCCCAGCCCGCCGCGAACGGGATCGCAAGCCCGAGCGTCACCCAGAGCGGGAACAGCCGACTGACGATGCGCATGCCGCGGTCCTCGAGCAGGTCGGGTGCGTACTTCTCCGCCTCGATTGCCGTCGGATGGTCGAAGAGCCAGCCCACGTGGGCGTGCCACAGGCCCCTGAGCGTGCCGACCTCCTCGCCGTGCTCGCCGACGTGCGGGCTGTGCGGATCGCCCTCCTCGTCAGCGAAGGCGTGGTGGCGGCGGTGGTCGGCCACCCAGCCGATCACGGGGCCCTCGACCGCCATCGAGCCGAAGATGGCGAACAGGTACTCGACCGGCTTGAAGGTCTGGAAGGCGCGGTGGGTCAGCAGGCGGTGGAAGCCGACGGTGATGCCGGCAGCCGACAGGAAGTACATGACCACGAGCAGCACCAGGTCGAGCGGGCCGACCCACTCGTTCCACAACAGCGGCACGGCTGCGAGGAAGGCGACGAACGGCAGCACGACGGCCGCGATGTTGATGTTGCGATGCGCCCGGGTCACGGTGCCAGGGGATATGTACCTGAAGCCCGGGAGCGCTAATCCAGCGATAGGATCGAGCCTCCATGGCGCGTCCTCTCGAAGGCCGCGTGGCCGCGGTCACGGGCGCCTCGTCAGGGATCGGCGAGGCCACGGCGCTCGCGCTTGCCGAGGCGGGCGCGGCGGTCGCGATCGCGGCCCGCCGCGAAAATCGGCTGGCGGCGCTCGCCGAGCGGATCGAGGGCCGGAGCCTCGTCGCCGAGGTGGACGTCTCGGACGAGGAGCAGGCGCGCGAGTTCGTCCAGCGGGCGAACGACGAGCTCGGCGGGCTGCACATCCTCGTCAACAACGCGGGCGTCATGCTGCTCGGCCCGGTCGCGGGCGCGCACACCGAGGAGTGGCGGCGGATGATCTCCGTCAACCTGCTTGGCCTCCTGTACTGCACGCACGCCGCGCTGCCGCTGATCGAGGCGAGCGGGGGAGGGGACATCGTCAATCTCTCCTCTGTCGCGGGCCGCCGGGCCGACGCCGGCGCCGCCGTCTACAACATGACCAAGTTCGGCGTGCACGCGTTCTCCGAGGCACTGCGCCAGGAGGCACTGCACGCCGGCATCCGGGTGACCACGGTCGCGCCCGGGTTCGTGGAGACGGAGCTCCAAGGACACAACCGCAACCCGCTGGTGAAGCAGGCACTCAGCAGGTCGCGCGAGCAGATCGGCGACGTGCTGGCGCCGTCGGACATCGCGGACGCGATTGTGAACGCCGTCAGCCGGCCGCCGCACGTGTGCGTCAACGAGATCGTCGTGCGGCCTACGATGCAGGCACGTTGAGACGCCTGATGCTGAGCCGCGCCACCCGCGCGCCGGCGCGCCGCCGTTCCCTGTCGCCGCTGCTCTCGTCCACCACCCGCACCCGCACGATCCGCTTCTTCGCGTAGGCGACCAGCTGCTTCGTCGAGCGCGTCCACCACGCGCCCGCGCCGCCGTAGGCGCCGTCGTCGCCGATGCCGCGCAGCTGCCGCGGCCGGAACTCGGGATCCGGGTTGTGGAACTGAAGCTGCTCCGCGAGCTGATTGAAGAAGCGCAGCTGCGCGCTCGGCGCCGCGTCGATCACGATCTGCACGCGCCGCCCGTCGGCCCGCCAGTCGCAGATCGACAGGTTGGTCGAGTCGTTGGCCCGCGATGCCGGCCGACGGTCCGCCCATCCGGCCGCCCGCGCCACCTCAGCGCCCCTCAGCAGGTCGCACGCGCTCTGGCCGAGTGTTCCGGACTCGCCGGCGTCCTCCAGCTCCGTTGCCTTGAAGGGCTGGGTGCGGTCGGCCGGGCGCGGCGGGTCGTCGCCGCCTCCGCAGGCGCCGATGACAACGCCGGCCAGGAGACATACAAGTGTCCGTGATAACGTACAAACCATGTCGGTGAACGGTCACCGCTTTGGTACCCGAGTCCGCTCTCTCCGCGACGCGATGGACCTGTCGCTGCGCGACCTGGCCGAGCGCTGCGGGGTTTCCGCGCCGATGCTTTCGCAGGTCGAGCGCGGCGAGACCAGCCCGACGTTGTCCGTCGCCGAGCGGATCGCCGACGGTCTCGAGCTGAGCCTCTCGCAGCTGCTTCGCCTCGACGAGAGCGACGGGGTCGCGGTGGTCCGAGCCGCCGAGCGCCGCGTCGGCGGCGGGCAGGAGCACCGCTACGAGGTGCTGACCCCGCCGCTGCCCGGGCTGCGCGCCGAGGTTTCCCTGCACGAGCTGGCCCCCGGCGCGAGCACCGCCGGCCCAGACGACCCACCCATGCACGAGGCGGGCAGCCGCGAGACCGCCGTTGTCGAGACCGGGTCGCTGCGCTTCGTCTGCGGCGGCACCGTCCATGAGCTCGGCGACGGCGACGCGGTCACGTTCGACGCCGACATCCCGCATCACTTCGAAAACCCCGGCCGCGGCGAGGCGCGCTTCTACGCCGTCGTCGCCGCCGGCCTCAGGAGGAGCTGAAGTGGCAACGTCCCTGTTCGACAAGATCTGGGAGGCCCACGAGGTCGCGGAGGCGATCCTCTACATCGACCTCCACCTCGTGCACGAGGTGACCTCGCCGCAGGCGTTCGAGTCGCTGCGGCTCGCCGGCCGCCAGGTGCGCCGCCCCGACCGCACGCTCGCCACCGCGGACCACAACGTGCCGACCGACGGCTCGACACGCGCGGCTCAGATCCGCGACCAGCTCTCGCGCGTCCAGGTCGAGACGCTCGAGCGCAACGCCGAGGAGTTCGGCGTGCCGATCTACTCGCTCGGCTCTGCGCGCCAGGGGATCGTGCACGTGATCGGCCCGGAGCTCGGCGTGACCCAGCCCGGCATGACGATCGTCTGCGGCGACTCGCACACCTCCACGCACGGCGCGTTCGGCGCGCTCGCGTTCGGGATCGGCACGAGCGAGGTCGAACACGTCCTCGCCACCCAGACGCTTGCGCAGCGCAAGCCGAGGTCGATGCGGATCCTCTACGAGGGTGAGCTCGGCTTCGGGGTCACCGCCAAGGACCTGATCCTCGGCACGATCGGCCGGATCGGCGTGTCGGGCGGCGTCGGCCACGTGATCGAGTACGCCGGCCCCGCGATCGAGGGACTCTCGATGGAGGGCCGCATGACGATCTGCAACATGACGATCGAGGCCGGCGGCCGGGCCGGGATGATCGCGCCCGACGACACGACCTTCGAGTGGGTCGAGGGGCGCGAGGCGGCGCCCGACCCGTTGCCGCTCGATGAATGGCGCCGGCTGCACACCGACGAGGCCGCCGAGTTCGACACCGAGGTCGTGATCGATGCGGGCGCCCTCTCGCCGCAGGTCACCTGGGGCACGACGCCGGGCATGGTCGTCGACGTGACCGGGGCCGTGCCCGAGCCGAGCGACGAGGGCGAGGAGCGCGCGCTCGACTACATGGCCCTCGAGGCGGGCACGCCGATGAGCGAGATCAGGCTCGACCGAGTCTTCATCGGCTCCTGCACGAACTCGCGGATCGGCGACCTGCGCGAGGCGGCCGAGCTGGTGAAGGGCCGGCGCGTGGCCGCAAGCATCGACGCGATGGTGGTGCCGGGCTCTGCCCAGGTGAAGGAGCAGGCCGAGGCGGAGGGCCTCGACGAGGTCTTCCGCGCCGCCGGCTTCGACTGGCGCTCGGCCGGCTGCTCGATGTGCCTCGGGATGAACCCGGACATCGCCGCGCCCGGAGAGCGGGTCGCCTCGACCTCCAACCGCAACTTCGAGGGCCGCCAGGGCCGCGGCGCGCGCTCGCATCTGGTCAGCCCGAAGATGGCGGCTGCCGCCGCGATCGAGGGGCACTTCGTCGACATCAGGGAGTGGAGCTGATGGACCCGATCAACATCATCGAGGGCGCGGTGACGGTGCTCGACCGCAACGACGTCGACACCGACCAGATCATCCCCAAGCAGTTCCTCAAGCGGGTCGAGCGCACGGGTTTCGGCGAGTTCCTCTTCCACGACTGGTCGAAGGACCCGAGCTGGGACCTGCCCAGCAACCCGATCCTGGCCACAGGACGCAACTTCGGCTGCGGCTCGTCGCGCGAGCACGCTCCCTGGGCGCTCGAGGACTACGGCTTCAGGGCGATCGTGGCGCCGAGCTTCGCGGACATCTTCTACTCCAACTGCACGAAGATCGGGCTGCTGCCGGTGGCGCTCGGCGAGGCCGACGTCAAGGAGCTGATGGCCGCCGGCCACGCGCGCATCGACCTCGAGGAGCAGGAGATCGCCTTCGCCGGACGGCAGGTGGCGTTCGAGATCGACGCCGAAATCGCGCGCCGGCTGCTCGAGGGCCTCGACGACATCGGCGTGACGCTCCAGGTCGAGCACGAGATCGACCGCTACGAGGCCGCGCGCGAGCGCAGCGGCCCGGTCACGACGAGCCTGGCGCGCGCGTGAGCCGCGACTGGGACGCGGCGACCTACGACCGGGTCTCGGATCCGCAGGTCGCGATGGCGGCGCAAGTGCTCGAGCGGCTCCCGCTCGAGGGCGACGAGACGGTTCTCGACGCCGGCTGCGGCTCGGGCCGCGTCACGGAGATGCTGCTAGAGCGCCTGCCGCACGGTCGCGTGATCGCCGTCGACGGCGCGGCCTCGATGGTCGAGCACGCGCGCGAGCGGCTCGGCGAGCGCGCGACGGTGATCCACGCGGACCTGACCGCCCTCGAGCTCGACGGGGAGGCCGACGCGGTCTTCTCGAACGCGGTCTTCCACTGGATCGCGAACCATGCGCTGCTCTTCGAGCGCCTCTTCGCGGCGCTGCGGCCCGGCGGCCGGCTCGTCGCCCAGTGCGGCGGCGCCGGGAACGTCGAGCGCTTCCATCAGGTCGCCCGCGCCGTCGGGGCGGAGGAGCCCTTCGCGCCCTACCTCGGCGCCTGGCAGGGCCCCTGGAACTTCGCCGCTGCGGGCGCGACCGCGGAGCGGCTCGAAGGAGCGGGCTTCGAGGACATCGAGACATGGCTCGAGCCCTACCCCGTCGTGCCCGATGACCCGCGCGCCTACTTCGCGGCAGTTTGCTGCGGACCGCACCTGCAGCGCCTGCCGGAGGAGCTGCGCGACGCCTTCGTCGAGCAGGTCTGCGAGCGCGCCGAGCCCGAGCTCGACTACGTTCGCCTCAACATGAACGCCCGGAAGCCCGCATGAGCGAAGTCGCGGTCGAGCGCCACGGCGACGGCGTGGCGGTGCTCAGCCTGGACGCGCCCGAGCGGCGCAACGCGCTCACGGTGGCGATGGCCGACGAGCTCGTGGCCGCCTGCGAGGAGCTCGACGCCGACTCGTCGGTCGGCGCCGTGGTGGTCCGCGGCGCGGGCGGCTTCTTCTGCGCGGGCGGCGACCGCGCCACGCTCGCCGAGGCGGGACACGACCCCGCCGCCCCGGAGACGTACGCGGGGATCGGCGCGGTCTACCGCTCGTTCGCGCGCGTCGGTGAGCTCGAGCCGCCGACGGTCGCGGCAGTGCGCGGCGGCGCCGTGGGGGCGGGCCTCAACCTCATGCTCGCCACCGACCTGCGCATCGTCGGACGCGAGGCCCGCATCGTCTCGGGCTTCCTGCCGATCGGCCTCCACCCGGGCGGCGGGCACAGCGCCCTGCTCGGGCGCACGGGCGCGCGCGAGGCGGCCGCGGCGCTGGCGCTGTTCGGCGAGCGCATCGACGGCGCGCGCGCCGCCGAGCTCGGCCTCGCCTGGGCGGCGGTCGACGACGAGGACGTCGAGGGCACGGCCCTCGAGCTCGCCGCACGAGCCGGAGCCGACCCGCAGCTGGCGCGCCGTACGGCCGCGTCGCTGCGCACCGTGCTCGGCCCGCCGGCCCTGCCCTGGGGCGCGGCCCTGGAGCTCGAGCGCGCCTCTCAGATGTGGTCGATGCGGCGCAAGGAGCTCTCGTCATGACACCGACGATCGTGCTGCTTCCCGGCGACGGCATCGGCCCCGAGATCATGGGGGCCGCCGTCGAGGTCATGGACGCGCTCGGCGAGTTCGACTACGACGAGCGCCTCCTCGGCGGCGCCTCGATCGACGCGCACGGCAGTGCGCTGACGGACGAGGTGCTCGAAGCCTGCAAGCGCTCGGACGCCGTGCTCCTGGCCGCGGTCGGCGGTCCGAAGTGGGACACGACCGATCCGGGCAAGCCGCGGCCCGAGCAGGGCCTGCTCGGACTGCGCAAGGGGCTCGGGCTGTTCGCGAACCTGCGCCCGGTTCGCCCGAGCCCGGCGCTGCTCGACGCAAGCCCGCTGAAGCGCGAGCGCATCGAGGGGACCGACCTGCTCGTCGTGCGGGAGCTGACCGGAGGCATCTACTTCGGCGACCGCGGACTAGAGGGCGACACCGCGCACGACACCTGCGTCTACAGCGAGGCGGAGATCGATCGGATCACGCGCGTGGCGTTCAGGCTCGCGCGCACACGGGTCACGAGCGTCGACAAGGCGAACATCCTCGAGACGTCGCGGCTGTGGCGCAAGGTCGTGGACCGGATCGCCGCAGGGGAGGAGATCCCGCTCGACCACATGCTCGTCGACAACGCCGCCATGCAGCTCGTGTCGCGGCCGGCTGAGTTCGACGTCCTACTCACCGAGAACATGTTCGGCGACATCCTCTCGGACGAGGCCGCGATGCTCACCGGCTCGCTCGGGATGCTTCCGAGCGCGTCGCTCGGCGACGGCTCGGCGCCTGGCCTGTTCGAGCCCGTGCACGGCTCGGCGCCGGATATCACGGGCATGGGAACTGCCAACCCGCTCGCCATGTTCGGCTCGGTCGCGCTCATGCTGCGGCATGGACTGGCTATGGAAGACGAGGCCGCTGCCGTAGAATCGGCTGTCGATCGAGCGCTCGGGGATGGCCTCCGGACTCCGGACCTGGGCGGCGACGCCACCACAGAGGAGGCCACCAGGGCCGTCCTCGCCAACCTCTAGGAGCAGTACGTGAACACCGCTGACCTCATCTGGCTGAACGGAGAGTTCGTCGCCTGGGAGGACGCGAAGGTACACGTACTCACCCATTGCATGCACTACGGGACGGCGGTCTTCGAGGGTGTGCGCGCCTACGAGACCCCCCAGGGTCCGGCGGTCTTCCGCCATCAGGATCATCTCGACCGGCTCGAGAACTCGGCGAAGCTCTACTACATGGACCTGCCCTTTCCGAAGGAGCAGCTCCGGGAGGTGACGCACGAGCTGATCGGCCGCAACGGCTTCAAGAGCTGCTACATCCGCCCGCTCGTCTACCGCGGCTACGGGCCGATGGGCCTCAACCCGCTCGAGAACCCGGTCGAGGCGATGATCGCCGTCTGGGAGTGGGCGCCCTACCTCGGCGAGAAGGGCAAGCGCGAGGGCGTGCGCGGCCGGGTGTCGTCCTACAGGCGCATTTCGTCCGACTCGCTGATCCCGCACGCGAAGGCGTCGGGCCAGTATCTGAACTCGGTGCTCGCCAAGATCGAGTCGCTGAAAGCGGGTTACGACGAGGCGATCATGCTCGACGACAAGGGCAACGTCTGCGAGGGCTCCGGCGAGAACCTGTTCGTAATCAAGGACGGAGTGATCACGACGCCGCCGCAGGCGGCCGCGATCCTCGACGGCATCAACCGCAAGTCGTGCATTCAGATCGCGCGCGATCTCGGCTACGAGCTGATCGAGCGCGACCTCGCCCGCGCCGAGCTCGCGCTCGCCGACGAGGTCTTCATGACCGGTACCGCAGCCGAGCTGACTCCGCTCGTCGAGATCGACGACATCAGGATCGGCACCGGCGCGCCCGGCCCGGTCACGCGTGAGATCCAGGGCGTGTTCGAGGATGCGCTCTGGGGCCGCGAGCCGCGCTACGCGGACTGGCTCGACCTGGTGCGGGTGCCGTCGCGCACGTGAAGGTCTCCGTCTATGACACGACCCTGCGGGACGGCATGCAGGGTGAGGGCATGTCGCTCTCGGCGGATGAGAAGGTGCGTGTCGCGCATGCGCTCGACGACCTCGGCGTCCACCTGATCGAGGCCGGCTTCCCGTCCTCGAACCCGAAGGAAGAGGCGCTCTTCCAGCTGCTCGCGAGCGAGAGCTTCGCGACCAGCGAGATCGCCGCTTTCGGAATGACCCGCCGGCGCAACTCGAAGGCAGAGGACGATCCCGCGCTACGGCTGCTCGCTGACTCGTTCGCGCCGGTGTGCACGCTCGTCGGCAAGACGTGGTCGCTCCATCTGGAGAAGGTCACTCAGGTCGAGCCCGAGGAGAACCTGCGCATGATCGCCGACTCGGTCGGCTGGCTGGTGGCGCAGGGGAAGCGCGTGATCTACGACGCCGAGCATTTCTTCGACGCGTTCCGCGACGACCCCGCCTACGCCGTCCAGTGCCTGCGCTCCGCGGCCGAGGCGGGGGCGGAGAACGTGACGCTGTGCGACACGAACGGGTCGTCGCTGCCGTCGCAGGTGGCTGAGGCCACCGCGCGGGTCGTCGCTGAGCTCGGCGAGACCGTGCAGGTCGGGATCCATACGCACGACGACGCCGGCTGCGGCGTCGCCAACTCGCTCGTCGCGATCGACGCGGGCGCGCGGCTCGTGCAGGGGACAATGAACGGCTTCGGCGAGCGTTGCGGCAACGCCAACCTGGTCTCGATCCTGCCCGCGCTCGACCTCAAGATGGGCTACGAGTCGATCGGACGCGAACGGCTCCAGCGGCTGACGGAGATCGCCCATCTGATGGACGAGCTCTGCAACGTCACGCCGAACCCGAACCAGCCCTACGTGGGTGCCAACGCCTTCGCGCACAAGGGCGGCATGCACGTGGCGGGCATCAACCGCGACGCGCGCACCTTCGAGCACATCGAGCCGGCGGACGTCGGCGCCGACCGGCGCGTCCTCGTGTCCGAGCTGTCCGGCAAGGGAACCGTGCAGGCGCGCGCCGACGTCGACGGCGAGACCGCCGCGCGCGTGGTCGAGCGCGTCAAGGAGCTCGAGCACCAGGGCTACCAGTTCGAGGCCGCCGACGGCTCCTTCGACCTGCTGATCCGCAAGGAGACGGGCGAGTACGAGCCGCTCTTCCGGCTCGAGTCCTGGCGCGCGATCGTCGAGAAGCGCGAGGACGGCCGCGTCGAGACGGAGGCCACAATCAAGATCTGGGTCGACGGCGAGCGCTACGTGCGCACCGCCGAGGGCAACGGCCCGGTGCACGCTCTCGACCGGGCGCTGCGCTCGGCGATCGGCGAGCGCCACCCGCACCTGCGCGACATCGAGCTGGTCAACTTCAAGGTGCGCATCCTCGACGAGCGCAAGGGCACGGCGGCGGTCACGCGCGTGCTGCTCGACGCGAGCGACGGCCAGGACACCTGGGGCTCGATCGGCGTGTCCGAGAACATCATCGAGGCGAGCTGGGAGGCGCTGGTCGACTCGCTCGAGGCCGGGATCCTGCCCGGCCGCACGCAGGGCGCCCGCGCCCGCGCCGCGGTCACGTGACCGATCCAATACCGCTCGCCAGGCCGGTGGTCGGCGAGCGCGAGGAGCAGCTCGTCCTCGAGACGCTCCGCTCCGGGCGGCTCTCGCTGGGCCCGCGGCTGGGCGAGTTCGAGGACGCCTTCGCCCGCCGGCTCGGCGTAGAGCACGCCTCCGCAGTCTCGAGCGGCACCGCCGGCCTCCACCTCGCGATCAGAGCCGCTGGAGTCCAGGCCGGCGACGAGGTGGTGACGACTCCCTTCTCGTTCGTCGCGTCGGCCAACTGCATGCTCTTCGAGGGGGCGCGGCCGGTCTTCTGCGACATCGACCCGCGGACGCTCAACATCACGCCCGACGCGGCCGCCGACGCCGTCACCGACCGCACCACCGGCCTGCTGCCGGTGCACATCTTCGGCTACCCGGCCGAGATGGCGGGTTTCGAGGAGCTCGCCGCCAAGCGCGCGCTCTGGCTCGTTGAGGACACCTGCGAGGCGCTCGGCGGGGTCCACGCCGACGGCCGCCCGGTCGGCGCGCGCGGCAACCTCGCGGTCTTCGCCTTCTATGCCAACAAGCAGCTCACGACCGGCGAGGGCGGCATGGTGATCTGCCCCGATCCCGCTGCCAAGGAGCGGGTCGACTCCGAGCGCAACCAGGGGCGCGCCCCCGACATGGGCTGGCTCGACCATGACCGGCTCGGCTTCAACTACCGCCTTGACGAGCTCTCCTGCGCGCTGGGAATCGCCCAGCTCGAGCGGCTCGAGGAGCTGCTCGCCGGGCGCGCGCGTGTCGCCTCGCTCTACGGCGAGCGGCTCGCCGGGATCGAGGGCCTCGAACTGCCATGCCCCGACGCGGACGGCGAGCGCCGCGGGTGGTTCGTGTACGTCGTCCAGCTGCCGGACGGCGTGGACCGCGATGAGGCGATCCGGGCGCTGCGCGACCAGGGCGTCGACTCGAAGCCCTACCTCCCCGCGATCCACCTGCTGAGCTTCTACCGCGAGCGCTTCGGCCACCGCGAGGGCGAGTTCCCGGTCTGCGAGGACGTGGCGCGCCGCTCACTGGCGCTGCCGTTTCACCCGCAGCTGAGCGAGGGCGAGGTAGAGCGGGTCGTGGCGGCGCTGCAAGCGGCGCTCCGCCGCTAGTGGAGCGGCCAGATGCCGCGGGGCGCGAGCCCCCGGCTGTCATTTGTCAACGGGTTTGACGAGGGCCACGAAGCCCGGCAGGCCCTGGCTCGCTGGGCGGTAGGCGACCTCGTCGAAGCCTTCGCGCTCGTACAGGGCACGTGCCACCTTGTTCGGGATCGTCGTGTCGAGTGCGATGCAGGGCAGCTCGAGCGCGCGCGCCTCGTGTTCGGCCGCGGCGAGCAGTGCGCGAGCGGCGCCGTGGCGGCGCAACCGTTCGTCGGTCGCGAGCGAGTCGATGTAGAGCGCCGAGGCGGGTGGGCTCGGCGAGGCACGGCCACCCGCGCGGTAGAGCCGCAGCGTCCCGGGCCAGCGCCAGACAGGGGTTCCCCGCAGGGCGAGCCGGAGGAAGGCGCGCGAGCGCTCGTGCGCCTCGTCGACGGGGAAGGCCGCCATCGCCCCGCCGATCTCGCCGTTCACATCGGCAACCCAGACGCACTCCGCGCTGGCCAGGTTGCCGGGCGTCTCGAAGGCTCGCTCGAGCAGACGCAGGGCGCGCTCGCGGCCGCCGCTGAAGCGGTCGTACATGTCCTCCGCGCTGAGGTGAAGGAGGCGCGCGACGACGCTCGCCTCACCCGGCCGCGGGCGCCTCGCCTCAGCCATCGCCGGCCCGCCGCGGCCCGGCGGTTCCTGTGCCCTGCGCCCGCACCGGCGCGAATCCTACGGTCCGTAGACTCAGCGCCCGCATGGGCCGCTTCCGCGATCCCCAGGACCCGCTCTTCCAGGCGCTCAACACCTCGATCTCGTTCGACTACCGGCTGGCGCCCTACGACCTCGAGCAGTCGCTCGCCCACGCGCGCATGCTGGCCCGCTCGAACATCATCGGCGAGGACGACCTGGCGGACATAGAGCGCGGCCTCGCCGAGGTACGCAAGGAGATCGAGGCCGACCAGTTCGTCGTGCAGCAACAGGACGAGGACATCCACATGGCGATCGAGCGCCGGCTCACGGAGCTCGTCGGGCCCGCGGGCGCCAAGCTCCACACGGCCCGCTCGCGCAATGACCAGGTCGCCACCGACGTCGCGATGTTCGTGCGCGCCCACAGCCTCGAGGCGCGCGGCGTGCTGCGCGACCTGATGGCAACGCTCGTGCGCCTCGCCGAGGACCACCTCGACTGGCCGATGCCGGGCTACACGCACCTGCAGCGCGCCCAGCCCGTCTACCTCTCGCACCACCTGCTCGCGTATTTCTGGAAGTTCCGCCGCGATCTCCAGCGCTTCAACTTCTGCATGACGGCGACGGACGACCTGCCGCTCGGCGCGGGCGCGCTCGCCGGCGTCAACTTCGACACGAGCCGCATGTTCGTGGCGCAGGAGCTCGGCTTCGGCGGCGTGGCGGAGAACTCGCTCGACGCCGTCTCGAACCGCGACTTCGTGCTCGACTACCTGTCCGCGGCAGCCACCTGCGCGACCCACCTGTCGCAGCTCGGCGGCGAGATCGTCCTCTGGTCGAGCCAGGAGTTCGGCTTCTGCGAGGTCTCGGATGCGTTCTCGTCGGGCTCGAGCCTGATGCCGCAGAAGAAGAACCCGGACGCGGCCGAGCTGCTGCGCGCGAAGGCCCCGCGCGTCGTCGGCCGGCTCGTGAGCCTCCACGGCGTGCTGCACGGCCTGCCGCTCACCTACAACAAGGACCTGCAGGAGGACAAGGAGGGTCTCTTCGACGCCACCGACACGCTCGAGCTCAGCCTGCGCGTGGCGAGCGAGATGCTCGGCGAGATCCGCTTCGACCGCGAGCGCATGGCCGCCGCGGCTTCCGATGAGTTCATCGCCGCCACCGACATCGCCGACCACCTGGTGCGCGAGGGCGTGCCGTTCCGGGAGGCGCACGGCATCGTCGGCGGCATCGTGCGGGCGGCCGTGGAGCGCGGCAAGACCCTGTCCGAGCTGACGAAGGACGAGCTGGCCGAGCTCGCGCCGCAGCTCGACGGGCGCTACTACGAGCTGCTCGAGCAGGGCGCATGGCTCGAGTCGAAGGTCTCGACCGGCGGCACCGCGCTGGCGCGTGTCCGCGACCAGCTCGCCCAGGCGCGACACGTCCTGGCCGAGGCGGAGGCTTGAGGCTCGAGCGCGCCTTCTACGCGCGCTCGGTCCACGACGTCGCGCGCGACCTCGTGGGCTGCACGCTCCGGCACGCGGGCGCAGCCGGGCGCATCGTCGAGACCGAGAGCTACCACATGGATGAGGCGGCCTGCCACGCCCACGCCGGCGTCACGAACCGGACGAGCACGCTCTTCGGCCCGCCCGGGCGCGCCTACGTGTACTTCTCCTACGGCGTGCACTCGCTTCTGAACGCCGTCGCCGAGGAGGAGGGCGTCGGCGCCGCGGTGCTGATCCGGGCGCTCGAGCCGGTCGAGGGAATCGAGCTGATGCGGGAGCGGCGCGGGCTCGAGCGCGCCGAGGACCTGTGCTCGGGACCGGGCAAGCTGACCCAGGCGCTCGGCATCGGGCTGGCGCTGAACGGCAGCTCACTGCTCGACGGGCCGATCGAGCTGCATGCGCGCGAGGCCGGAGCGCGACCGCCGCGGATCGTGCTCGGCGAGCGCATCGGGATCACGAAGGCGGTCGACCTGCCGTGGCGCTTCTGTGACGCGGACAGCCGCCACGTCTCGCGTCCCTGGCCCGCGGCGATGCGGGCGCGCAGCGCCGCCTAGGGACTGGCGCCCGGGACCGCCCCGGTGCCGCCACCCGTGCCCCCGCCGGTGGTCGGCGGGGTGGTGGGAGCCGGCGCGGGCGTGGGTGCGGGGGCCGGCGTGGGCGCCGGTGGAGCGGGCGCCTCCCCGGGCGGTGCGGCGGGCGCCTCCTCGCCACCCGTGCCCTCGTCCGGAGCCGGGTCCTCGGGAGTCGTCTCGACCGGTGCGGGCTGCTCGGTGGAGGGGGCGCTCGGCGTCACCGGCACCGCCGGCAGCGTGCTTTCGTCGCCCTCGTCGTCGTCGCCCTTCCTGGCGGCGCGCGCGGCCTCGCGCTCCTCGCGCATCGTGAGCCAGGAGGTCATGAAGTCGTGGAAGATCTCGGCCGGGAAGGTGCCGCCCGCCACCGGGCCGCCGGCGTGCTCGTACTCCATCGGCTGCAGCCGGTCCGCGTAACCGACCCAGATCGCCACCGACAGGTCCTCGTTGCCGCCCGCGAACCACGCATCGCCGTAGTTCTCCGTCGTGCCGGTCTTGCCCCAGATGTACTCGTCGCCGACGAGAGCGGACTTGCCCGTGCCGCTCGTCACGACGAGATGCAGCATCTCCTTCGCGAGCTGGCCGACATCCGCGGGGAAGACGCGCTCGCGCACCACGTCGTTCTCGGCCTCGATGCCGCGCCGGTCCGAGTCGACCTCCTCGAAGGCCACCGGCCCGGTCGAGTTCGGCGCGAGCGTGCCGGACACGCGCACCCCGTCGTTCGCGATCGTCGAGTAGGCGTACGCCATCTCGAGCGGCGTGACGCCCTGCTCGAGCCCGCCGAGCAGCATGGCCGGGTTGGTCGAGAGCTCGGTCCGGATCCCCATGCGGTTGGCGAGCCGCGCGACGCGCTTCGGCTTCACCTCCATGCCGAGCTCCGCGAACACCGAGTTGTCCGAGGCGGCGGTGGCCGACCAGAGCGACGCCGCGCCCAGATACGAGTCCTCGTAGTTGGACACCTTGAAGAGCTCGGGGCCCTTCTCGCCGCGGAAGGGCAGCTGTTTGGGAGCCGAGGCCCAGGTGCTGTTCGGATCGATGCCGTCGGACAGCGCGCGCAAGAGGATGAACGGCTTGAAGGAGGAGCCGGGCTGGCGGTGGCCGTTGGTGGCGAGGTTGAAGGGGCGAGCGTCGAAGTTCGAGCCGCCCACCATCGCCTTGACCTCGCCGGTCTTGTTCTCGATCGCGACGAGCGACGCGTCGGGGCCGATCCCGGCGAGCCGGCCCGCCACGGCCTGCTCGGCCGCCGCCTGGAGCTCCGGGTCGATCGTCGTCTTGATCTTCATGCCGCCGCCGAAGACGAGCCCCGGGCCGTAGCGGTCGACGAGCTGCTGCGTCATCCAGCTCGTGAAGTACGGCTGCTCCGACTCGGAGTCGGGCGGATCGACCTCGTCCTCGTCCGGGATCGCCTGGCGGATCGACTCCTGGTACTGCGTGCGTGTGATCAGGCGCTGCTCGTACATGCGCTGGAGCACGAGGTTGCGGCGGTGGAGCGCGTTCTGCGGGTTCTCCAGCGGGTCGTACAGGCTCGGTGAGGAGATCATCCCGGCGAGCAGCGCGGCCTCGTCGGGCGTCACGTCGTTCGCGAGGCGGGCGTTCGGGTCCTCTTCCTCGTCGGGCAGCGTCGGCGGCGCGTACTGGACCCCCGAGGTCGGGGCGCCCTGCTGCTCCTCGGGCTCGTCCCCGTCGCCGAAGTAGGTGCGCACCGCGGCCTCGATGCCGTAGGCGCCGTTCCCGAAATAGACGGTGTTCAGGTATTGGCTGAGGATCTTCTCCTTCGACCACTGGCGCTCGAGGTGATATGCGAGCGCCGACTCGCGCAATTTCTGGAACACCGAGCGGTTGCCCTGGGCGGCGAGCGCGTTCTTCACGAACTGCTGGGTGATGGTCGAGCCGCCCTGTGCCGCTCGGCGCTTCAGCACGTCCTGCACGAGCGCTCGCCCGATGCCGGTGTAGTCGACGCCCTCGTGCTCGTAGAAGCGCCGGTCCTCGATCGCTATCACGGCGTTCTTGATGTTGGGCGAGATCTCGCCCTCCTCGAGCAGAATGCGGTTCTGATTGCCGGCCAGCGTGGCGATCTGGCAGTCGACGTTGCCGGGCCGGCGGCAGCCGGGCCCGTCCGAGTACAGGACGGAGTTGCGGGCGGCCCGGTACTCGGCGCGGTTCTCCAGCGAGGGCAGGTCACTCGCCACGGCCATGAGCATCCCGAAGACGGTCGAGACGACCGCCAGCAGGCTGATGCCGAGCAGGATGAATGCGAGCCGCAGCTTCTTCAGCTTCGGCTTGCGGCGCGGGGGAGGCGGAGGGGCGACGCCCGGCTGCGCGGACCAGACGCCCGGCGGCGGCTCCTGCACCGAGGTTCCGCCGTTCGTCCGCAGGAAGCGGCGTCCGCGCGTGGCGGCTTGGCTTGTGATGGGCGTCGGCGGCTCCTGCATCGCTGGTGAGCGGCCCCGTTGAGGGTTCCCCGCGGCCGTGCGAAAAAACTTGGCGGCCGGTTGCAGGCGCCCGCCCGCACGGCATCGTCACGGGCGCCAACCGAGCGCGTGAGTCTAGCATTGGGCCCATGACGGATTCGGCGGGCGAGGCCGCCCGTTTCCTCACCCGCAACGCCGTCGACGCGCTGCCCCAGGGCGAGCTCGAGCGACAGCTCGCGAAAGGCCGGCCGTTGCGGGTCAAGCTGGGCGTCGACCCGACGACGCCCGACATCCACCTCGGCCACACCGTAGTGCTGCGCAAGCTGCGGGAGTTTCAGGACATCGGCCACCAGGTCGTCCTGATCGTCGGCGACTACACCGCGCGCGTGGGCGACCCGAGCGGCCGCTCGAGCATCCGGCCGCAGGCCGACCCCGACGAGATCGACAGCAATGCGCGCACGTATGAGGAGCAGGCCTTCAAGGTGCTCGACCGCAAGCGCACCGAGGTGCGCCGCAACGGCGAGTGGCTCGACATGCCGATGGAGGACCTCTTCCGCCTGGCGCGGACCGCCACCGTGGCTCAGCTGCTCGAGCGCGACGACTTCGCGAAGCGCTATTCGGCGCGGGAGCCGATCTCGATCCTCGAGCTGCTCTACCCGCTGCTTCAGGGCTACGACTCCGTCGCCATCCGCTCCGATATCGAGCTCGGCGCCACCGACCAGAAGTTCAACGTGCTGCTCGCGCGTGAAATACAGCGGGCATACGGCGTCGAGCCGCAGTCGATCCTCACCATGCCGATCCTGCCCGGGATCGACGGGGTGCAGAAGATGTCGAAGTCGCTCCGCAACTACGTGGGCGTCGACGACCCTCCCGAGGAGATGTACGGCAAGCTGATGCGTATCCCGGACGAGGTGATGCCGGTCTACTACGACCTCCTGCTCGATGAGCCGCTCGACCGCTCGTTGCCGCCACGGGACGCCAAGCGCGCGCTCGCCTTCGCCATCTGCGCCCGCTATCACGGCGACGAGCAGGCCGTCGCGGCGCAGGAGCGCTTCGACACGCTCCACGTGCGTCGTGAGCTCCCGGACGAGATCGAGGAGTTCGCGTTCACTCCCGGCAACGGGCAGGTCCACCTGCCGGCGCTGATCGCCGAGGCCTTCGGGATGTCGCGCTCCGAAGGCAGGCGGCTGCTCGCCCAGGGCGGTGTCAAACTGAACGGAGACGCCCTTGACGCCTCACGCATGGACGTACCGGCGGAGGAGCTCGACGGCGTCGTGCTGCAGGTCGGACGGCGCCGGTTGAGGCGCCTCCGGCGGGCCTAAGCAGGGGCCAAAACCCGTTGGCGCCCGGCCTCAGCAGTGCTACACTGCTCCGTCGCGCTCGAAACGCGGGGTGGAGGCCCCACCCGCGAGGAAGCAAGGTCTTTGAAAACTCAGCAGTACGTGCGACCGAAAGGTCGCGTCCAGGTTTGAACCCTTCTCGGAGCGCTTCGCGCATCTCGAGGAGGGCCTGAATCAGTACCCGTCAAGTCCAGCCCACCCGCAGGTGTACGCGGGAGCTAAGACGACTTGACAGCTCTCTTGATCTGATAGTGGAGCCGGCCGGCTCGGGGCTTCCCTCGATCCGTCCGGATTTGAAACCACGCCAGATTTTCACGGAGAGTTTGATCCTGGCTCAGGACGAACGCTGGCGGCGTGCTTAACACATGCAAGTGGAGCGACGAACCAGGCTTCGGCCTGGGGCAAAGCCGCGAACGGGTGAGTAACACGTGGGTAACCTGCCCCGATGACCGGGACAACCCGAGGAAACTCGGGCTAATACCGGATGTGCTGTCCTCGCATCAGTGAGGATTGGAAAGGGAGCTTCGGCCTCCGCATCGGGATGGGCCCGCGGCCCATTAGCTTGTTGGTGAGGTAACGGCTCACCAAGGCTGCGATGGGTAGCTGGTCTGAGAGGACGATCAGCCACACTGGGACTGAGACACGGCCCAGACTCCTACGGGAGGCAGCAGTGGGGAATCTTGCGCAATGCGCGAAAGCGTGACGCAGCAACGCCGCGTGGGGGAAGAAGGCCTTCGGGTTGTAAACCCCTTTCAGGAGGGACGAAGCCAGGGCGGTGAATAGCCGACCCTGGTGACGGTACCTCCAGAAGAAGCCCCGGCTAACTACGTGCCAGCAGCCGCGGTAATACGTAGGGGGCAAGCGTTGTCCGGAATTATTGGGCGTAAAGCGCGTGTAGGCGGTCCGGTAAGTCGGTTGTGAAAGCCCAGGGCTCAACCCTGGGATGCCGACCGATACTGTCGGACTAGAGTTCGGAAGAGGCGAGTGGAATTCCCGGTGTAGCGGTGAAATGCGCAGATATCGGGAGGAACACCAATGGCGAAGGCAGCTCGCTGGGACGTTACTGACGCTGAGACGCGAAAGCGTGGGGAGCAAACAGGATTAGATACCCTGGTAGTCCACGCCGTAAACGATGGGCACTAGGTGTGGCGGGTGTCGACTCCCGCCGTGCCGGAGCTAACGCATTAAGTGCCCCGCCTGGGGAGTACGGCCGCAAGGCTAAAACTCAAAGGAATTGACGGGGACCCGCACAAGCAGCGGAGCATGTGGTTTAATTCGACGAAACGCGAAGAACCTTACCTGGGTTTGACATGTTCCTGACCGCCGTGGAAACACGGTTTCCCTTCGGGGCAGGATCACAGGTGGTGCATGGCTGTCGTCAGCTCGTGTCGTGAGATGTTGGGTTAAGTCCCGCAACGAGCGCAACCCCCGTCGCATGTTGCCAGCATTTAGTTGGGGACTCATGCGAGACTGCCGGTGACAAACCGGAGGAAGGTGGGGATGACGTCAAGTCATCATGCCCCTTATGTCCAGGGCTACACACGTGCTACATTGGCCGGTACAGAGGGCTGCGATACCGCGAGGTGGAGCGAATCCCAAAAAGCCGGTCTTGGTTCGGATTGGAGGCTGAAACTCGCCTCCATGAAGGTGGAGTTGCTAGTAATCCCGGATCAGCAACGCCGGGGTGAATACGTTCCCGGGTCTTGTACACACCGCCCGTCACACCACGAAAGTGGGCAACACCCGAAGCCGGTGACCCAACCCTTACGGGAGGGAGCCGTCGAAGGTGGGGCTCATGATTGGGGTGAAGTCGTAACAAGGTAGCCGTACCGGAAGGTGCGGCTGGATCACCTCCTTTCTAGGGAGCTCTGCAAGGCAGAGCCGGCCGATCGGTCTCATGACCGCTCGGCGCATCTAGAACGTCGACCGAACCTGGTCGGCCTGGGCCTAGACGCCCAAGCCGCGTACTGCTGAGTTTTGAGAGACCAGCCGGGGAGTCCCCTCGGTTGCCCCTCGCCGGACCTTGAAAACTGCACAGTCAGTCAACATCAAACGGAAAGATCACCGTTTGTAAGCCGGCGGTTCGCCGCCGGCAATATCAAACGATCACCGTCAAGATAGTAAGGGCACATGGTGGATGCCTTGGCACCAGGAGTCGAAGAAGGGCGTGGACGGCTGCGATAAGCCGCGGTGAGCTGCTGAACAGGCTTTGACCCGCGGATACCCGAATGGGGAAACCCGGCACCGGTAATGCGGTGTCCTCCTGCGCTGAATACATAGGCGCACGAAGGCAAGCGAGGGAACTGAAACATCTCAGTACCTCGAGGAAAGGAAATCAACCGAGACTCCCCGAGTAGTGGCGAGCGAAAGGGGATCAGCCCAAACCGGTTACGTGCAAGCGTGCAGGCGTTGCGTAGCCGGGGTTGTAGGACGAGCTTCCCGAGAGCTGCATCTCTCGGCGGGAGTCACAAAGTCAGTCGCTAGCCGAAGATCCGTGGAACACAGGCGCCACAGCGGGTAACAGCCCCGTAGGCGAAAGCGATTGGCCTCCCGAGCCCGTTCCTGAGTAGGACCGCTCCCGTGAAACGCGGTCTGAATCTGGGGGGACCACCCTCCAAGGCTAAGTACTCCCTGGTGACCGATAGCGGACTAGTACCGTGAGGGAAAGGTGAAAAGTACCCCAGAAGGGGAGTGAAATAGTACCTGAAACCGTGTGCCTACAAGCGGTCGGAGCATCCTTCGGGATGTGACGGCGTGCTTTTTGCATAACGAGCCGGCGAGTTACTCGTCCCTGGCAAGGTTAAGCGATGAGCGGAGCCGCAGCGAAAGCGAGTCCGAATAGGGCGACTCAGTCAGGGGCGGTAGACCCGAAACCGGGCGAGCTACCCATGGGCAGGCTGAAGCGGGGGTAAGACCCCGTGGAGGGCCGAACCGACCTAGGTTGAAAACTGGGCGGATGACCTGTGGGTCGGAGTGAAAGGCTAATCAAGCCCGGAGATATCTGGTTCTCTCCGAAATATATTTAGGTATAGCCTCCGGCGATGCCTAACGGCCGTAGAGCACTGCTTGGACTAGGGGCCCTACCAGGTTACCGACTTCAGGCAAACTCCGAAGACCGTTAGGTGTACCCGGGGAGTCAGCTTGTGGGGGATAAACTTCATAGGCAAGAGGGGAACAACCCAGACCGCCAGCTAAGGTCCCTAAGTGTTAGCTAAGTGGGAAACGATGTCCGAGTGCCGAGACAACCAGGAGGTTGGCTTAGAGGCAGCCATCCTTGAAAGAGTGCGTAACAGCTCACTGGTCAAGTGTTCGGGCGCGGAAAATGTAACGGGGCTCAAGCTAACCACCGAAGCTGCGGGTGTGCACGATCCTTCGGGATCTTGTGCGCGGTAGGAGAGCGTTCTGAGGCTCACGAAGCGGCGGGGGAACCCAGCCGTGGAGGCTTCAGAAGTGAGAATGCCGGCGTGAGTAACGAAAGAGGGGTGAGAATCCCCTCCACCGATTGTCCAAGGTTTCCTGAGCAACGTTCTTCGGCTCAGGGTCAGTCGGGACCTAAGGCGAGGCCGAAAGGCGTAGTCGATGGCCAACGGGTTGATATTCCCGTACCACGTCTGTCCGCTATCACCGATGGGGGGACGAGGAAGGCTAAGGGAACCCCGCCGACGGTTGCGCGGGGGTAAGCATGTAGCCAGGACCCATAGGCAAATCCGTGGGTCCGTTACGGCGAGGTGCGATGCCAGCTGGCCGGAAGGCCGGCGAGTCCCTGACGCCATACCTCCGAGAAAAGCCTCTAGGGAGGACAGTGCGTGCCCGTACCAAAACCGACACAGGTGGACAAGTAGAGAATACTAAGGTGATCGAGATAACCCTCGTTAAGGAACTCGGCAAAATGGCCCCGTAACTTCGGGAGAAGGGGCGCCCCGGTAGGGTGAAGGCCTTCGCGGCTGGAGCTCGAGGGGGCCGCAGTGAATTGACCCAACCGACTGTTTACCAAAAACACAGCTCTCTGCTAAGTCGCAAGACGACGTATAGGGGGTGACGCCTGCCCGGTGCCGGAAGGTTACGTGGAGGGGTTAGCACTTCGGTGCGAAGCTCTGAAACTAAGCCCCGGTAAACGGCGGCGGTAACTATAACCGTCCTAAGGTAGCGAAATTCCTTGTCGGGTAAGTTCCGACCTGCACGAATGGCGTAACGAGTTGGGTGCTGTCTCAACGAGGGGCTCGGTGAAATCGCAGTCTCGGTGAAGATGCCGAGTACCCGCGGCAAGACGGAAAGACCCCGTGAACCTTTACTACAGCTTGATATTGGAGTCTGAGGCGCCTCGCTCAGGATAGGTGGGAGGCTGTGAAGCCAGGACTGCGGTCCTGGTGGAGCCACCCTTGAGATACCACCCTTGGTGTCTTGGGCTTCTAACACCGCACCGTGAAACCGGGCGGTGAACAGTGTCAGGTGGGTAGTTTGACTGGGGCGGTCGCCTCCCAAAATGTAACGGAGGCGCGCAAAGGTTCCCTCAGCACGGTTGGAAATCGTGCGCAGAGTGCAAAGGCAACAAGGGAGCTTGACTGCGAGACAGACATGTCGAGCAGGTGCGAAAGCAGGCCTTAGTGATCCGGCGGTAGCAAGTGGAAGCGCCGTCGCTCAACGGATAAAAGGTACTCCGGGGATAACAGGCTTATCGGGCCCAAGAGTCCACATCGACGGCCCGGTTTGGCACCTCGATGTCGGCTCGTCGCATCCTGGGGCTGAAGTCGGTCCCAAGGGTTGGGCTGTTCGCCCATTAAAGCGGTACGCGAGCTGGGTTCAGAACGTCGTGAGACAGTTCGGTCCCTATCTGCCGTGGGCGTTGGAGAGTTGAGGGGAGTCGTCCCTAGTACGAGAGGACCGGGATGAACGCACCTCTGGTGTACCAGTTGTCCTGCCAAGGGCATCGCTGGTTAGCTACGTGCGGATCGGATAACCGCTGAAGGCATCTAAGCGGGAAGCCGACCTCGAGATGAGCTCTCCCATCCCCTTGAGGGAGTAAGACCCCTGGAAGACCACCAGGTGATAGGCCGGATGTGTAAGCGCAGCAATGCGCTAAGCAGACCGGTACTAATGGTTCGAGGGCTTGACGGATTTTTTGATCTTTCTCTGATGCTCGCCGGTTCGCCGGCGGGAGACAGGCTGTGCAGTTTTCAAGCTCCGGCGAGGGCGGTCTCGCAACTTTTCGGTGGCAATAGCGGGGGGGAAACACCTCTTCCCATTCCGAACAGAGCAGTTAAGCCCCTCAGCGCCGATGGTACTTGGGCCTCGCGGCCCTGGGAGAGTAGGTCGCCGCCGGATTTTTCTTAGCGCCCGCGCGGCCGTGGACAGTGCTCCCGGCCGCGCTTTGCGTTATGCGCAGAGGGCCTACTCAAGGCTTTCACGCAGACCCCCTAGACTGACGCGCCGCATGTACACGCCTCCACTAGCGATCTCGACACTCGCGATCATCCTGATCGTCTTCGCCGTGCTCGTCGCCATCGGGCTCTTGCTCGGTTGGCTCGGCATCCGGGCGCGCAACCGCCGCCAGGCCGGCTCCTGGGCTGAGCACGTGGCCGAGGCGGACGCAGCGCTCGAGCAGGCCCGTGCGGGTGACCGCGGCTGGCATCGCGAGGTGATGGAGGCCGCCGCGCGCGGCGCTCTCGAGCGCGAGCGGCCCGGCTGGCCCTACTCGGACCTGCACCTGGTGCTCGTGGACGACAAGCCGGGCGTTGAGGAGGACCGCGCCCATTTCGTGGCGGTCGGCGAGGGAGGCCGCGAGGCACGGGTCGTCCTCGGCCGCCGGGACGACGATTGGGTGGCCGAGTCGGTCGACTAGGCTGCCCGGCCGGTGTCGGCCGAGTCACTAGTCCCCGGCTTCGTCCCAGAGACCGAGCTCGAGCGGGCGCTCGCCCGCGATCCGGTCCTGCTCGAGGGCTGGGCCTGGGGCGCTCCCAGGCGCGGCCACCCCGAGGGCTCGGTCGGGAACCACGTCGCCGATCTGCTCGCGATGCTCGAACGCTGGGGCGAGACGGGTGAGCGGCGTGCCGACCTGCGCGTCATCTCGCTGGTGCACGACTCACTCAAGTTCGCGGTCAGCCCGTGGCTGCTGCGGGTGGGGGAGAACCACCACGCGATGCGCGCCCGGCGCTTCGCTGAGCGCTACACGACCGACGAGCGGCTGCTCGTGACGATCGAGCTGCACGACCGCCCCTACTACCTGTGGCGCACGAAGTGGATCTTCAAGCGCAGCGAGCGGCGCGGGCTCGACGTGCTGTGTCGCCGCGTCGATGATCCGGAGCTGTTCGTGCGCTTCGTGGAGCTCGACGGCTCGACGGAGGGGAAGAACTCCGAGCCGATCGAGTGGTGCAGGCGCCAGTTCGAGCGGCGCGGGCTGCTCGAGCCCGCCCGCTAGACCGCCAGGCAGAGCTGCTCGGAAGCGACTGGCGCTCCCTTGCGAACGCGCCGCCGCGGGCGTGCCGGCGTGCGCGCATGCGGGTCGGCTGCGTGGCGGCGCTCGCCGCTGCAGCCGGCCACGTGCTGCCGCACGGCCGCGGGGGTCGCGACCGGCACCGTGCCGGCCGCCCCTCCCGCGACATTGCGGCGAACCGCGGCGCGCTCGGCGAGGTCGCCGGCGCCTCCCAGCCGCGGTGCCCGGTCCGGAGCGTCGACGGGGGCGCCCGAGGCGCCCGGCGTGGGGGTCACGGCCAGGCGGTACTCGCCGAGCGTCGAAAACTCGACGATCAGGTCGAGCGCCGTGCCGATCTGCTCTCTGAACCTAGGGAACATGCGTTCGTAAAGGTACGAGCGCCGCCGGACGGAAGCCCCGATTTGCTGCAACTTTCCTTGCAGCGCCGCAGCCGGACCACGGCGGGGTCGCTCGCTAGGCTGGCCGCGGTGCCAGAGCCCTTCCGTCATCGTCTGCGGGTGCGCTTCAACGAGTGCGACCCGCAGGGTGTCGTCTTCTACGCGAACTACCTGATGTACGTGGATGTGGCGATGACCGAGTTCTGGCGCGAGGCAATCGGGGGCTACGCGGCGATGCGCGAGAGCGGCACCGACGTGATGGTGGCCGAGGCGACGCTCCGCTATCGCGAGTCCGCCCGCTTCGACGACGAGGTCGACGTCGTCATGTGGGTCACGCGGCTGGGGACGAGCTCCGTCGTCAGCGGTTACACGCTCGCACGGGCGGCCGACGGCGCGGTCCTCGTGGAGGGCGAGCTGCGCCAGGTGTTCGTCGACGGCGCCACCTATGAGAAGAGCCCCATGCCCGATCCAGTCCGCGAAGGCCTCGACCGCTACCGGGTGGAGGAGCCGGAACAGGTCGGCGGATGATCCACCTGCGGATCGTCGCCCCGGAGGACGTGGCGCACCAGGCACTCGAGCTCCTGACCGCAGCACCCTCCGTCCTGAACATCATCCACCTGCACGGCGCCGCCACGAAGCCGGACGGCGACGTGATCCTCTGCGACGTCGCGCGCGAGGACGCGAGCGTGATCCTCGGGGATCTCAAGGAGCTCGAGATCCACAAGAGCGGCTCGATCGCGGTCGAGCACATAGACACCTCGATCTCGGAGGCGGCGGTCGCGGCCGAGAAGGCTGCGCCCGGGCTGCCATCCGATGCCGTCGTCTGGGAGGAGGTGGAGGGGCGCACGTCGGAGGACACGGAGCTGTCGTTCAGCTTCGTCCTCTTCATGATCGCCGCGATGCAGATCGCGGCCGTGGGCATCATCCTCGACCAGCCGATCCTGATCGTGGGCGCCATGGTGGTCGGGCCGGAGTTCGGCCCGCTCGCGGGCCTGTGCGTGGCGCTCGTGAACCTTCAGGGCCGGCTCGCGCGGCGCTCGCTGCGGGCGCTTGCCGTCGGCTTCCCGATCGGGATCGCGATGGCGTTCGTGACGACGGTGATCATGATCGCGGTCGACGTCTTCCCGGACGACTTCTCGCAGTCGGGCCATCCGTTCACCGAGTTCATCTCCAACCCGGACTTCCTGAGCTTCTTCGTCGCGTTCGTGGCCGGTGGCGCCGGCATGCTGTCGCTCACCTCGGCCAAGTCGGGGGCGCTCGTGGGTGTCCTCATCTCGGTCACCACGATCCCGGCCGCCTCCAATATCGGCGTGGCGGCGGCCTATGGAGACTGGAGCGACGCCGTCGGCGCCGCTCTTCAGCTCGGCCTCAACCTCGGCGGCATCGTACTGGCCGGCGTGCTCACCCTGTTCGTGCAGCGGCGCTGGTATTTGATCCGCAGGCGCAAGCATCTGCGGGATCCGGCTCGCAGCGCAGCCGGGCTGCCAGTGGGGCGCAGTGCCCGCAAGGCGCACGGGAAACGCGAGCCCGAGCGCGGCTAGAGCGAGGCCCAGATGTCGATCTTCGTGCGCACCCGGCCGATCACCTCGTCGGTGAACTCGGTCGTGCTGGCGTGCCCGCCCAGGTCGGGCGTGCGGACGCCGGTTGCCGTGGCCTCGAGCACCGACTCGTAGATCGCGCGCGAGGCGGTCTCGGCGCCCTCGTGGCCCAGCGTCGAGGCGTAGTGGAGCACCGCGGCGGAGGCCAGGATCATCGCCATCGGGTTGGCGATGTCCTTGCCGCGCAGCGCCGGCGCGGTCCCGTGCGGGGCCTCCGCCATGACCACGCTTGGCTCGTACTCGTCGTCGAACGCGAGCAGCACGGACTCCGCACCGGCGATCGAGCCGAACATCGGCATCACGAGGTCGGAGAGGCAGTCGCCGTCCCGGTTGAGCGCGGGAATCACGAGCGGCGCGTCGGCCGCGCCCGAGATCAGGCCCGCGTAGGTGGCATCGATGAGCACCGGGCTGTACGGAACCTCGGGATGACGCTCCGCGGCGGCGTCCATCTCTTCCTTGAGCATCCCCTCGTAGACGGGGCTGACGGTCCACTTGGGCCCGCCGTACACGCGCCCGTGGATGCGGGCGGCCGTCCGGAAGCTGTACTCCGCGACCGCGCGGCAGACGCTGCGCGAGATCCGTTCGGTCCGGTAGGCGACTTCGTCGCCGTCCTCCTGCTCGCGCCACTGCTCGGCGCCGTAGGCGTCGCCGACCGCCATGCGCACGACCGCGATCGGGTAATGGACGCCCGCCACGGGCGTCACGCCGGGGATGCGGCGGCCGGTGCGGATGATGACCTTGCCGTTGATCGCCTCGCGCAGCAGCCGGTTGGGGCTGCCCACGTCGTCCGCGCCCTCCGGGGTGACCGTGGCGGCCTTGATGCCGAAGCGTGCCTCGCGCATCGCCTCCGCAGCGCGCGCGACCACCTCGTTCGAGGTCTTGCGCCGATTCTCGAGTGAGAGGTCGTAGTGCTCGAACTCGACGGGGACCTTCGTCACCCGTTCGTCGAGCACGCGCAGCGCCTGCTCGAGCAGCTCCTGACCGGTCTCGTCTCCCTCCAGCACGACGATGCGCAGCGTCTCCGTGCCGGAACGATCATCATCCTCCGCCATGGCGGGGCAATCTACCGTGAGCTGCTCCTGGTGCGGCGACGTGATCGAGCGCGAGGAGGGCTGGCGCGCGCAGGAGGTCCCGGGTGCGCGCCGGGCGGCCTTCTGCCGGCTCGAGCACGTGGTCCCCTGGGCGATCCAGGGCGCGCACTGGGACGCCGGTGAGATCGAGGAGCCGGGCGGCCTGATCGAGGAGCCTGGCGAGTGCGCCCACTGCGGCGCGCCGCTCGGCGACGTGCATGTGGTGCTCGTCCGCCACCGCGGGGAGCACCGCATCCCGGACGCCTTCTGCTCGGTCGACCACATGGCCGAGTGGGCGAAGGCCGGCGGGCGCTGGAGCTAGCCGCGCGGCCCGAGTCCGAGCTCGTCGGCGCGCTCGTCCATCGCAGCGATCACGAACGCCACGTGCTCGTCGAAGTCGACGCCGAGCTCCTCGGCGCCCTCACGCACCTCGTCGCGATTCACGCCGGCCGCGAAGCTCGGCTGCTTCAGCTTCTTCTTGACCGACTTGGGCGTCATGCCGTGGATCCCGTCGGGGCGCACGTACGAGCAGGCGGCGATGAAGCCGGACAGCTCGTCGACGGCGAACAGCGTCTTCGCCATGCGCGACTCGCGCGGGACACCCAGGAACGTGGCGTGGCCCGCCACGGCGTCGATCAGCTCCTGGGGATAGTCGAGCTGCTCGAAGAGCTCGAGCGCCTTGCGCGGATGGCCCGTCCCAAGGTCGGGGTAGCGCTCGTAGTCGAGGTCGTGCAGCAGGCCGGTCACGCCCCACAGCTCCTCGTCCTCGCCCCACTCACGGGCGTAGGCGCGCATCGCCGTCTCGACCCCGAGCATGTGATTGCGCAGCGAATCCGATTTGGTCCATTCGCAGACGAGCTGCCAGGCTTCTTCACGGGTGGGCTGGGCCATGGCGGGGCAGGGTATCCAGCCGGTGTCCCGAACCTGGCTCCAGATGCCCTTCGATACCCTTGCCGAGCCGGTCCTCCCCCGAACGGATCCCCGCATGGAGAAGTTCATCATCGAGGGTGGCGCTCCCCTCGCTGGGACCGTCGTGCCCGCTGGAAACAAGAATGCCGCGCTGCCCGTGCTCGCCGCGTCGCTGCTGACGCGCGAGGAGGTCGTGCTCCGCAACATCCCGCGGATCCGCGACGTCGAGGCGATGCTCGAGCTGCTGCGCCGGCTCGACGTCGAGACCGAGTGGCGCGACGAGAACGTCGTGGCGATCCGGGCCGACGGCGTCAGCCATACGGACGTCGATCGCAAATGGGCCGAGCGCATCCGCGCGTCGTTCCTGCTGGCGGGCCCGCTGCTCGCCCGCTTCGGCCGCGCCGACATGCCGCCGCCCGGCGGGGACGTGATCGGCCGCCGCCGCCTCGATCCGCACCTCGACGCCTTCCGAGCGCTCGGCGCGGACGTGGGGTTCGACCGCTCCTACGTGCACCTGCACGCGCCGGACGGGCTCCACGCCTGCGACTTCTTCATGGACGAGCCGTCGGTGATGGCGACCGAGAACGCCCTGATGGCTGCCGCGCTGACGCCCGGCTCGACCGTGATCCACAACGCCGCTGCCGAGCCGCACGTACAGGACCTCGCCCGCCTGCTGATGCAGATGGGAGCGCGCATCGAGGGCATCGGCTCGAACCTGATGATCGTCCACGGCCAGGAGGAGCTCGGCGGCGCCGACTACGCGATCGGCCCCGACTACATCGAGATCGGCTCCTTCATCGCGCTGGCCGCCTGCACCGGCGGCGAGCTGCGCATCTGCGACTGCGTGCCCGACGACCTGCGCATGACGAAGCTCGCCTTCGAGCGGCTCGGCTGCCGGATCGAGTACGACGGCAGCGACGTCGTCGTGCCGCCGGGGCAGCAGCTCAGGATCAAGTCGGACGAGGGCGATGCCGTTTCGAAGATCGAGGACGGCCCCTGGCCGGCCTTCCCCGCGGACCTGACCAGCATCGCGCTCGCGATGGCGACCCAGGCCGAGGGGCTCATCCTGATTCACGAGAAGATGTTCGAGAACCGCCTGTTCTTCGTGGACAAGCTGGTCTCGATGGGGGCTCGGGTGATCGTCTGCGACCCGCACCGTGCGGTGGTCAGCGGCCCGAGTCGTCTTCACGGTGAGCGCATGGAGAGCCCGGACATCCGGGCGGGCATGGCGATGCTCATCGCGGCGCTGTGCGCCGAAGGCACCTCAGAGATCGGCAACATCCGCCAGATCGACCGCGGCTACGAGCGGATCGACGAGCGGCTGCGGCTGCTCGGCGCGCGCATCGAGCGCGTCGCCTCCGAGCGCGTGCCCGCCTAGAGCGGAGGCGGCATGACCAAAGGCGATCGCTCCGGCGCGGACCGGCCCTCGCCCTCGCCCACATCGATCCCGCCGGGCACCCGCGACGTGCTGCCTGAGGAGATGCGCGAGCTGCGGGCGATCGGCGACCGCATGCGCGAGACGTTCGAGGCCGCCGGCTACGGCGAGATCCACACGCCCGCGCTCGAGTATGAGGAGGTGCTGCGGCTCGGCGACGCGAGGGCGGCCGGCGCCCGCTACCGCACCTTCGACGAGCAGGGCGACGTGCTGGCACTGCGCTCGGACATGACCATCCCGATCGCCCGCGTCGTGGCGACCCGCTACGAGGACGCCGAGGCCCCGTTGCGCTTCAGCTACTCGAGCCGCGCCTGGCGCGCCACCGACCGCGGCGTCGGCGAGCCGCGCGAGTTCCTGCAGGCCGGGATCGAGCTGATCGGCATTCCCGGCGCGGAGGGCGACGCGGAGGTGCTGGCGCTCACGATCGCGGCGCTCGACGCGGCCGGCCTGCGCCGGCACCGCATCGGGGTCGGCGACGGCTCGCTCTACCGGCGCCTCCTGCACGCGCTCGACGTGCCGCCCGACGCACACCTGCCGCTGCTCGAGGCGCTCTCGCGGCGTGACCTCGTGGGGCTCGAGATGGGCGTGGCCGAGCTTGGCGTGGGGGAGCCCGAGCGCGAGTTGCTCGTCCGGCTGCCCGAGCTGCGCGGCGGCCGCGACGTGCTCGAGCGCGCCGACGGCCCCGTGGCCGACGCGGTCGAGAGCCTGCGCGTGCTCTACGGCGAGCTCGAGCGGCGCGGGGTCGCCGACCGGGTGATCTTCGACCTCGGGCTCGTTCGTGAGCTGGGCTACTACACGGGCCCGGTCTTCGAGGTGTACGACCCGGCCGTCGGCTTCGCGCTCGGGGGCGGCGGCCGCTATGACGACCTGATCGGCCGCTTCGGGCGCGACCTGCCCGCCTGTGGCGTCGGGCTCGACGTGCAGCGCGTGCACCTCGCCCAGGCCGCCGAGGAGGCGCTCGCGTGAGCTCCGAGCGGCTGACCATCGCGGTGCCGCGCGGCGCGCTCCTCGACGGCACGCTCGACCTGCTCGACCGGCTCGGCGTCGAGACCGCCGAGGTCAGGTCGAACGACCGCAAGCTGCTGTTCGAGGATGCCGGCATCGTGACGATGCGCCCGTCCGACGTCCCGACCTACGTCGAGCACGGCTCCGCCGACATCGGCATCGTCGGCAAGGACGTCCTGCTCGAGCAGGACCAGCGCAAGGTCTACGAGCTGCTCGACCTCGGCTTCGGTCGCTGCCGCATGGTCGTGGCGGCGCGCGAGGGCGGCGACCCGATCGGCGAGGCGCTCCGGCGGCTCGGGCGCGTGCGCATCGCCACCAAGTACCCGCGCGTGGCGGCGCGCCACTTCGCCGACACCGGCCGTCAGGCCGAGATCGTCGAGGTCAAGGGCTCGGTTGAACTGGCGCCGCTCACCGGGCTCGTGGACGGGATCGTCGACCTGACCGCCACGGGCACGACGCTGGCGGAGAACGGCCTGCGCGTGATGGAGGAGATCGGGGTCTGCACGGCGCGCCTTATCGCCAACCCGGTCGCGCACAAGCTGAAGGCGGACCAGATCGACGCGATCGTGGCGGGAGTGCGGTCGCCGTGAGGATCAACCGCAGCATGGGGGTGTCGCGCCCCGAGATCCGCCCCGGGCTCGAGGACGAGGTGCGCGCCATCCTCGATGAGGTCAATGTCGAGGGCGATGAGGCCGTGCGCAGGTTCAGCAGGCGCTTCGACGGAGCAGACGTCGGCGAGCTGCGGGTTGCGTGCGAGGAGGTCAATGCTGCTGCTGAGCGCGTCGATCCCGGCGTCCTCGCCGGGCTGCGAACGGCGATCGCGAACGTGCGCGCGCTCGTGGAGGCGCAGCTGCGCGGAGCGGTGACCGTCGAGCTCGACCAGGGCCAGCACATCGAGGTCGCCGAGCTGCCCGTCCAGCGCGCGGCGATCTACATCCCGGGTGGGCGCGCGCCCTACCCCTCGACGGTCGTGATGGGCGCGGTCACGGCGCGCGCGGCGGGCGTCGACGAGGTCGTGGTGTGCACGCCACCCGGCCCCGACGGCGGCGTGAACGCCGTGATCCTGGCCGCCTGCGCGCTCTGCGAGGTCGACGAGGTCTACCGCATGGGCGGGGCTCAGGCGATCGGCGCGCTCGCCTACGGGACGAGCTCCGTGGACGCCGTCGACGTCATCGCCGGCCCCGGGAACGCCTGGGTCCAGCAGGCGAAGAAACAGGTCGCCTGGACCGAGGTGGGGATCGACGGCATCGCTGGCCCGAGCGAGCTGTTCGTGATCGCCGACGGCGACGACCTGGACCCGGAGCCGGTCGCACTCGACCTGCTCGCACAGGCCGAGCACGGGCCGGACAGCCTGTTGTGGCTGCTCTCGCCGGACGAGCAGCTGCGCGAGGGGGTGATCGCCGCCATCGAGCGGATGAGACCCGCGCGCCCCAGCGTGACCGACGCCGTCCTTCAGGTGGTCCACATGGGCGGCCCGCCGGCGGTCGACGTCGCGAACGGCGTCGCCCCGGAGCACCTCGAGCTGGTCGGCGAGCGCGCCGAGACGCTGGCGCCGCTCGTGCGCTTCGCCGGCTGCCTGTTCGTCGGGGCCGGGGCGGCCACCGCATTCGGCGACTACGTCGCCGGGTCCAACCATGTGCTGCCCACCGGCGGCGCCGCGCGCTTCCAGTCGGCGCTGTCCGCGGCCACCTTCCGGCGCCGCATGGCTCGCGTATCCTTGCCCGGCCAGGCGCCCGCCCGGCTCGCGCCCGCCGGCGCAGCGCTGGCGCGCGCCGAGGGCTTTCCCGTGCACGCCGAATCGATGGAGCGCCGCGCGTGAGCAGAACCTCGCAGGTACGCCGGACCACCGGCGAAACGGACATCCAGCTGGACCTGAACCTCGACGGTTCGGGGACCGGCACGCGCACCACCGGCGTCGGTTTCTTCGACCACCTGCTCGACGCGCTGGCCCGCCACGCCCTGCTCGACTTCGACGTCAGCGCACAGGGGGACCTCGAGACCGGCCCGCATCACACTGTCGAGGACACCGGGCTGGCGCTCGGCCGCGCGCTCGACGAGGCACTCGGCGACCGCGCCGGGATCCGCCGCTTCGGCCACGCCGTCATCCCGATGGACGAAGCCCGCGCGAGCTGCGCGATCGACGTCTCCGGACGACCGTTCTGCGTGTTCGAGGCCGATTTCCCGGCCGAGCGCGTCGCCGACTTCGACACCGACCTTGCCGAGGAGTTCGTGCGCGCGGTGGCGGTGACCGCCAAGCTGACCGTGCACGTGCGCGTCGAAGCGGGCACGAACGCGCATCACATGGTCGAAGCTGCCTTCAAGGCCTTCGCGCGTGCCCTGCGCGCCGCCGTCGAGTACGACGACCGCGTCCAGGGCGTACCGTCCACGAAAGGCGTGCTTTGACGCCCCGGCTGGCCATCCTTGACTACGGGATGGGCAACCTGCGCTCCGTCTACAAGGCGCTCGAGCACGTCGGCGCCCGGCCGGAGCTCACCAACGACCATGCGCGCGTGCGCGAGGCGGATGGGATCGTGCTGCCGGGCGTGGGCGCGATGCCGAAGGCGATGCAGCAGGTGCGCGCGCTCCGGCTCGACGAGCTCCTGCGCGAGCGGGTCGACGCCGGCGTGCCGCTGATCGGGCTCTGCATGGGGATGCAGCTGCTCTTCGAGTCGACGACCGAGCTCGGCGGCGCCGAGGGAATCGGGCTGCTGGAGGGTCCCGTCGAGGATCTGGACGCGCCCGGGCTCAGGGTGCCCCAGATCGGGTGGAACCCCGTCTCCTGGAGGCGGCGCAGCGTCTTGAACGAGGGCCTGCCGGACCCGTGCGCCTTCTACCACGCCAACTCGTTCGCCCCGCGACCGGCTCGGCCTCAGGACGTGCTGGGGACGGCCGAATACGGCTCGGAGTTCGTGAGCGTCGTGGCTCGCGAGGACGCGCGGGCGCCCATCTTCGGCCTGCAGTCGCACCCGGAGAAGTCCGGGCCGCACGGCCTCGCGCTGCTCGGCAACTTCGTGCGCGCCTGCGCGCGGGTAACCGCGTGATCCTGCTGCCCGCGGTCGACATACGCGAAGGCCGGGCGGTACGCCTGCGTCAGGGCGACTTCGACGACGAGACGGTCTACGCCGACGACCCGCTCGAGGCGGCGCGCTCGTTCGTCGATGCGGGTGCCCGCTTCCTCCACATAGTCGATCTTGACGGCGCGCGCGAGGGCGAGCCGGTCAACCTGCACCACGTCGAGCGCATCACGCGCGAGCTGTCGGTTCCGGTCGAGCTCGGCGGCGGCCTGCGCTCCTTCGCCTCGATCCGGCGCGCGCTCGGAGCCGGCGCCGACCGCGTCGTGCTCGGCACGGCGGCCTTCACGGATCCGGATCTGCTCGACGAGGCGCTCAGCGCCTTCACTTCGCGCATCCTGGTGGGCGTCGACGTGCGCGGAGGATTCGTGTCGGTGGCCGGCTGGACACGCGAGACGCAGGTGCGCGGCGAGGACGCGATCCGGCGCATGCAGCAGCGCGGCGCCACCCGCTTCGTCTACACGAACGTCGACCGCGACGGGATGCTCGACGGCCCCGATCTCGAGGAGATCGAGCGCGTCGCGCAGGTGGTGCGCGGGCGCTTCCTCTACTCGGGCGGGATCAGCTCGCTCGATGACCTCAAGGCGCTCAGCCGGCTGCGCCTGCTCAACCTGGCCGGCGTCATCTCCGGCAAGGCGCTCTACGAGGGCCGTTTCGGCGTGCGCGAGGCCCAGGCCGCGCTCGACGGACGCGACTGATGTTGCTGCGCCGGGTCATTCCCTGCCTCGACGTCGACAAGGGGCGCGTCGTGAAGGGCGTCGAGTTCCTGAATCTGCGTGACGCCGGCGATCCCGTCGAGCTCGCCGTGCGCTACCAGGAGGAGGGTGCCGACGAGATCGTGTTCCTCGACATCACCGCGTCGCACGAGAAGCGCGAGACCGTCGCAGCGCTCGCGCGCCGCTGCGCCGACGATCTCTTCATCCCGTTCACGATCGGCGGCGGCGTGCGCTCGGCCGCGGACGCGCAGGCGGTGCTGGACGCCGGCGCCGAGAAGGTGTCGGTCAACTCGGCCGCCGTCGCGCGTCCCGAGCTGATCGGGGAGCTCGCGGAGATCTTCGGGGCGCAGTGCGTCGTGCTGGCGATCGATGCGCGAGCTGACGAGGGGCACTACGGCGTCTACGTCAACGGCGGCCGCACCCCGGTCGGGCGAGACGCCGTCGAATGGGCGCGCGAGGGGGTCGAGCGCGGGGCGGGGGAGATCCTGCTCACGAGCATGGACCGCGACGGCACCGAGGACGGCTACGAGCTGGAGCTGACACGGGCCGTGGCGGACGCGGTCGACGTCCCCGTGATCGCCTCGGGTGGCGCCGGCCGCCTGGAGCATCTCGTCGACGCGGTCCAGACGGGCCACGCGGACGCGGTCCTCTGCGCATCGATCTTCCACTACGGGCAGCACACCGTGGGCGAGGCCAAGGCGCGCATGCGGGAGGCTGGTATACCCGTTCGCCTGTGACGGGTCTCCGAGACGGCGAACTCCGCGAGCGCGTAAGGCGCGTTCCCGGAATCGAGCGCCTCCTTCCCGCTCTCGTGGGCCTGCCGCCCGCCTACCTCGTCGGGGGCGGAGTGCGCGACCTGCTTCGGGGCGCGAGGGCGGTGGACCTCGACATCGCGGTCGAAGGCGATGCCCGCATGGTCGCGCGTGCACTCGCCGAGCGGCTCGGTGGCGTGGCGCGCGAGCACGAGCGCTTCGGAACCGCCGTCGTCAAAACCGACGGGCTCAGCGTCGATCTCGCCACGACGCGGCGGGAGACCTACCCGGAGCCGGGAGCCCTTCCCGATGTCGAGGCGGCGACCCTGGGCGAGGATCTCGAGCGCCGCGACTTCACGATCAATGCGATGGCACTCGGACTGACCGGGGACGACCTCGGTCACCTCTACGACCCCTCGGGCGGGGTGGCGGACCTCCGAGCCGGGACCATTCGAGTGCTGCACGAGCGCAGCTTCGTCGACGACCCGACGCGACTGCTGCGCGCGCTGCGCTACGAGGCGCGGCTCGGCTTCCGCATGGACCCCGATACGGAGCTGCTGGCGCGAGACGCCGCCACGGAGGGGGGACTTCGCACCGTCTCGGGCGCCCGCGTCCGCGATGAGCTGATGGACCTGCTCGGCGAGCTCGAGGCGCCCTCGGCGGTGGCGCGCATGCGCGAGCTCGGCATCGACCGTGCCATCCACACCGCCATGGAGGCCGAGCCCGAGCTCGTGGCATCCGCGGCGCTCGGCGCCGTCGCTCTTGGAGCGAATCGAGCGCTCGCCGCGCTCGCGGCCCTCTGCCTGCCGGCCGCAGGGCGGCTCGAGCTGTGGCTGGGCGACCTGCATCTGCCGGCCGCAGAGCGCGATTCCGTCATCCGCGCGACGCGCGTGGCGCCCGGCATGGCCTCCGAGCTGCGCCTGCACGAGCACACTCCGTCGGAGCTCCGCGCACTCCTCGGCCGCGAGACGCTCGTCGCGCTCGCGCTCGCGCTGGCCCTCGGCGCCCCGTCGAAGCCGATCCTGCGCTGGGTGACCGAGCTGCAGGGGATAAAACTCGAGATCAGCGGCGCGGACCTGCTCGCCGAGGGCATCCCCGAGAGCCCGGCGCTCGGCCGCGCCCTCGACGAGACGCTCGCGCGCAAGCTCGACGGCCTCGTGAAGGGCCGTGACCAGGAGCTCGAGACGGCGCTGCTTCTGGCCCGCGGTGACGACGATGAGTGAACGCGGCTGGACCGTCCAGCTGCCGGGCGGCCACGCCTTCTTCTCGAGCCGCAACGGGGGAGTGAGCCGCGGGCCCTACCGGTCGCTCAACCTCGGCATCCTCACCGACGACGATCGGGAGTCCGTGATCGAGAACCGCAGCCGAGTCGCCGACGCCGCGCGCGTGCAGGCGGAGCGCGTGGCGATGGGCTGGCAGGTCCACGGGGCCGACCTGCGCGAATGGACTGAGCCACCGGCCGACCACGCCTTCGCGCAGCCGGGCGACGTGACACTCGAGCGCGTCGACGGGCACATGACCACGACCGCAACCCTGGGCCTGCTCGTCCTCGTGGCCGACTGCTATCCGGTCGCGCTCTCGGACGGACAGCGAGTGGCGATGCTGCACTGCGGCTGGCGCCCGCTGGCCGCCGGGATCCTCGAGAAGGCGATCGCGACCTTCGAATCCGTGCCGTCCGCCGCGGTCGGCCCCGGCGTCGGCGGCTGCTGCTACGAGGTCGGACCCGAGGTCTTGGCGGAGTTCGAGGACCTGGACCACGTCGCGGACGGGCGCATGCTCGACCTGCGCGCCGTGATCGCTCAGCGGCTCGAGCGCGCGGGAGTGACCGAGGTGCACCAGCTCGACCTGTGCACGAGCTGCCACCCCGACCTGTTCTTCTCGCACCGCCGCGACAGGGGCGTCACGGGCCGCCAGGCCGGACTGGCGGTGCTCCATGCGCGCTGAGGCGATCCGCTCGAACCTGGAGCGGATCCGGGAGGAGATCGGGCCCGACATCGAGATCCTCGCCGCGACGAAGTACGTCGCCGACTCGGATCTGCCGGCACTGGCCGAGGCGGGGATCGAGCTCGTCGGCGAGAACCGCGCCCAGGACATGCTGCGAAAGCAGGAGCAGCACCGCGACCTCTTCACCTGGGACTTCATCGGCGCGATCCAGAGCCGCAAGCTCAAGGACATCGCGCCGAACGTGCGGCTGATCCACTCGATCGCATCCGAGTCCGCACTGCGGCGGCTGGAGCAGAACCCTGCCACGGAGGTGCTGATCCAGGTGAACGTGGCGGGCGAGGTGTCAAAGGAGGGGATCGACCCGCGGGAGCTCCGGAGCTACATCGAGAGCTGTCCTTGCCCGGTCACCGGCCTGATGACGATGCCTCCGTTCGTCGAGCGGCCCGAGGACAACCGGCGCCACTTCGCCCGGCTGGCCGAGCTCGCCGTAGAGCACGGGCTACGCCGCCTGTCGATGGGCACCTCCCAGGACTACGCGGTGGCGGCTCAGGAGGGCGCGACGATCGTCAGGCTCGGCAGCGTCCTCTACGAGGGCGCGTAGCCGACCCGCTCGAGGAAATCCGCGATTGCGCCCGACAGCCGTGCGCCCTGCCAGGCGATCGGCGAGCTGCCCTTGTCCTCGACCACGAGTTCGGCGTGCGGGAGCCGGCGCGCGTACTCCTCGGCCACGCCGAGCGGGTGCAGCTGGTCGGCCTCGTCGCGTGAGCCGACGATCAGCACCGGCACGTCGAGGTGCTCGAGCGGCTCGAGCCCCTTCCACGCGATCGAGCGCGGCACCTGGCGCAGCGCCTGCGCGACCGCCTCCGGATGCTCGTGGCGCTCCATGCGCTGGCGCGTGGCCTCGCGCGCGATCGCGCGCCATTTCTCGGGCAGGCCCTCCGGCTGGGCCACCTCGACGAATGCGTCGACGCCGCCGCTGTCGAGCCCGGCGGCCATGCGCTCCCAGGAGTCGCCGTCGATGTCCCCGGTGCGCGCGTAGCCCGTGTAGGCCGGCGTGATCTGGACGAGCGCCGGGACGCGCTCGGGGTGCTCGAGCGCGAACGCCATCGCCGTGGCCGCGCCCATCGAGCTGCCGACGAGTGCGGCCCGATCGATGTCGAGCTGGCTCAGCACCGCATTCAGGTCGTCGACCAGCTCCGGGTACTCGTAGCTCGAGCCCGGCGACGAAGAGCCGTGGCCGCGGGCGTCATAGGCGATCAGCCGGTAGCCGCGCTTCAAGAGGGCCCGCGAGCCCTGCACGACGTTTCGGCGCGTGGCCGACAGGCCGTGCACGAGCACGATCGGCGGGCCGTCGCCGGCGCTCTCTCCCTCGAGCACGAGGCCGGCCCCGCGATCCACGCTGAACGCTTCGAGTTCCACGGCTTACACTTTGACAAGGACTTTCCCCGTTACGGGCGAAATCACCGGGAGCATGGCGCTTCGCGATACATGGCATCGAACGCTGGTCTACTTCGGCCTCGCCGAAGAGGAGGACCCGCGCTACGAGTCGCTTCCGCCCGAGCCTGAGCCCGAGGCGGAGCTCGAGGACCGCTACCGCGACCGTCCCAACGTGCGGCGCCTGCAACGCCGCCGGCGGGACGAGTTCGACGACATCTTCGCCGACGAGCCGCGCAGCGGCGGTCGCGAGACGCGCGTCCTGCGCCCGGTCGGCGGCAACGGCCGCTCGGGCGGAGGGGGCCCGGGGGACATCCAGGTGCACCTGGTGATCCCCAAGAGCTTCAACGACGCCCAGCAGATCGCCGACCAGTTCAAGGACGCGATTCCCGTGATCCTGAACCTCCAATCGACCGACACGGACCTCTCGAAGCGGCTGATCGACTTCGCCTCCGGCCTGACCTATGCGCTCGACGGCGGCATGCAGCGGATCGCCGACAAGGTGTTCCTGCTCACGCCGCGCAACGTCGAGGTGTCGGCCGAGGAGCGCGCACGGCTGATCGAGAAGGGCTTCTTCAACCAGTCTTGAGCCGGCGGCCGCTGCTTCTCGCCTGCGCGGCAGCTCTGGTGCTGCTCGCGGTCGCATGCCCGGCGGCGGTCGCGGAGCCGTTCACGATCGAGGCGACCGGCAGCAAGCGCACGCTCGGCAAGGTGCGCGCGATCGGGGATTTCCGGCCGCAGGCAGACCCGACGCTCGGGGCGGCCACCAGCGTGTTCGGCCCGCCGACGAGGGTCGTGCGCACGAGTGACGTCTCCTGCCGCGTCGTCTACGCCGGCGTGGGGCTGCGCTTCGCGTTCGTGAACCTCGGCGGCGGCGGGGGTTGTGACCCGGCGCTCACCAAGAGCCAGGTGGCGCGCGCCTTCGACCCGCGCTGGCACACCGGGAAGGGGCTCGGCATCGGCGACCGACTGCGCCGCCTCAAGCGCCTCTACCCGGCTGCCACTCGGCACGGACGCTCGTGGTGGATCGTCAAGGGGATCAACATCTTCGGATCAGGTGGCCCGTACGGCGTCGTGCGCGCGACTATGAAGGACGGGCGCGTCCAGTCGTTTGCCATGTCGATCGGCGCGGCGGGCGAATGACCCCCAGGTAGGCTTCGGCGCCGATGAAGCTGGGTCTGATCGGCGCCGGGAACATGGCCTCTGCCCTCGCGCGGGGGATGGGAGAGCCCGTGCTCGTCTCCGACATCGATGCCGAGCGCGCCCGCGCCCTGGCTGAGCAGGTCGGGGGCGAGGCGGTCGGCTCGAACGCCGAGCTTGCGGAGCGCGCGGACGCGGTGCTGCTGTGCCACAAGCCGAAGCAGCTCGAGGAGGTCGCGGCCGAGGTGGCGGGCCACACGGACACGGTGGTCTCGATCCTCGCGGCGACGCCGACGGCCAGGCTGGCGGCCGCGTATCCGGGGGCCGCGATCTACCGCTTCATCCCGAACATGCCCGTCGAGGTGGGGCGCGGGGTGCTCTGCTACGTGCGCGGGCCCGGCGCAGCCGAGGGCCCCGAGGGGGAGATACTCGAGCTGATGGGCCGCGCGGGCGAGCTGATCACGCTCGACGACGAGCCGCTGATCGAGCCGGCGATGGCCCTCATGAGCTGCGGGCCGGCCTTCATGGCGCTGTGGGCCGAGAGCTTCGCCCGGGCGGGCGCCGCCCACGGCCTCGAGCCCGATGCGGCGATGCGCATGGCCGTGGAGACGATGGCTGGCACTGCGGCCTGGCTGGCCCAGCACGGATATGACGGCGCCGACCTGCGAGCCCGCGTCGCCACCCCGGGCGGCACCACCGAGCGCGGCCTGATCGCGCTCGAGGAAGGTGGCCTGGGCGATCTCGTCCGCGCCACGGTCGATCAGGTCGTGGAGGCCACGCGATGAGCTTCTGGCTCGCGATAACCCGCGGCGACGTGGCGGACTACGTGCGCACCCTGGCGCTCGTCTACATCGTCCTGATCTTCATCCGGATCATCATGAGCTGGATCCCGCGGATGCCCTACAACCGCATCCTGAACGGCTTCCTGACGTTCGTCACCGATGTGACCGACCCCTACCTCAACCTCTTCCGCCGCATCCTGCCGATGGTGCGGATCGGCCCCGGGGCGCTCGACCTGAGCCCGATCATCGCCACCTTCACGCTGATCATCGTGAGCAGCCTGGTGGCGGGCATCATCGAGGGCTGACATGTCCCGGCTGGGCGGTGTCACCGCCGCGGTCGCGACCGCCGGCGTCGTCGTCGCCATCGACCAGGTCACGAAGCAGATCGCGGCGACGAACGTCGAGCGCGGCGGCGAGGTGAGCGTCTTTCCCGGCCTCGAGATCTCGAACACGCGTAACAGCGGCGTGGCGTTCGGGGTCTTCCAGGACGGCGGCGTGATCGTGGCCGTGCTGATCGGCGCGTCGCTGGTGCTCCTGATCGGCTACTTCCTGCGCCACAGCGACGTCCCCCTGATGTGGCTGCCGGTCGGCATGCTGCTCGGCGGGGCGCTCGGCAACCTCGCCGATCGCGCGAGAGAGGGCGCCGTGATCGACTTCATCGACCCGGTGGCCTGGCCCGCCTTCAACGTGGCGGACTCCTGCATCGTGGTGGGGGTCCTTCTGCTGCTCTGGGTCGTCGAGGGGAGGACGCGACGAGCCCAGACGAGCTGATCGCGTCGGGCGAGGACGCCGGACTGCGCCTTGACGCCTTTATCGCCGCGCGCGGCGCCGCCCCCTCGCGCTCCGCCGCCCAGCGCCTGATCGAGGCCGGGGCCGTGACGGTCGGCGGGCGGGCCCGGCCGAAGAACCACCGCGTCGCCGAGGGCGAGCGCGTGGAGCTGGCCGCCACCCCGGCCGAAGCGCCCGCCCCGGCACGGGCCCCCGAGCTCGACATCGTCTACGAGGACGACTACCTGATCGTCGTCGACAAGCCGGCCGGGCTGGTTACCCATCCGGCGCCCGGCCACGGTGGCACCACGCTGGCCGAGGCGCTCGCCGGACACGCCGCCGGGGGCCCGCACCGCGAGCGCGCCGGGATTGTGCACCGGCTCGACCGGGACACCTCGGGTCTGCTCGTCGTGGCGCGCTCGGAAGATGTCCACGCCCGGCTTCAGCGGATGATGCGCGCCCGTGAGATCACGCGTGAGTACCTGACGCTCGTCAGCGGGCATCCCGACGCCGAGAGCGGGACCATCGACGCACCGATCGGCCGCGACCGCAGACGCCGGACCGTGATGTCGACGCGCACCGATCGGGCGCGCGGGGCGGTCACTCATTTCGAGGTGCTCGAACGGTTGCCGCGGACAGCGCTCCTGAGCGTCCGGCTCGAGACCGGACGCACCCACCAGATCCGCGCCCACCTCGCCGCGATCGGGCACGCGGTTTGCGGCGACCCGGCCTACGGAGGCTCCGAATGCGGGCGCAGGCTCGGGTTGGAGCGCCAGTTTCTCCACGCTCGAAAACTCATGTTTAGGCACCCGATCACAGGGGCAAACATGGCGTGCGAGTCCAAACCACCCGTCGATCTGCGTCACGCGCTTGACGTGGCGAGACGGGAGCCAGTCTCCGGAGGGCCAGACGGAGGCTGAAAATACGAGCGAGGCGGTCTTCGGACCGCCTCGTTTCGTACTTGTGGGGTCGCTCCAGCGATCTCCGGCGCCGAAGCCAGGGTCCTCTATCCTTCTGGACCGTTCAAGCAATGCGACCCCGCCGGATACAGGCGGCCGCGGCCCTGCCCGGGCACTCAGAAGCCCGGGTCCGCGAGCCGGCCGGTGGGCAGACGGACCAACCAACACATTCAAGGGAGCTTCTCTTTGGCCACGGACATCGGCATCAAGGAGCTGCTGGAGGCCGGGGTGCATTTCGGCCACCAGACGCGCCGCTGGAACCCCAAGATGCGCCGCTTCATCTTCGGTGAGCGCGACGGCATCCACATCATCGACCTGCAGAAGACCGAGCGGCTGCTGCACAACGCCCAGGAGTTCGCCGGCGAGCTCGCCGGCCGGGGCGGCACCGTCCTCTTCGTGGGGACCAAGAAGCAGGCCCGCGACACCATCAAGGAGGCCGCCGACTCCTGCGGCATGCCCTACGTGGACCAGCGCTGGCTCGGCGGCCTGCTGACCAACTTCCAGACCATCAACAAGCGCATCAGGCGCCTGCACGAGCTGCGTGAGTGGACGGAGACAGGCTCGATGGACCTGCTGCCCGTCCGCGAGCGCATCGGGGCGATGTCGGAGCGCGACAAGCTCGAGACGAACCTCGGCGGCGTTGCCGACCTGCAGCGCCCGCCGGACGCGATGTTCGTGGTGGACCTGAAGACCGAGGCGATCGGCGTGCGCGAGGCGATACGCCTCAAGATCCCGATCATCGGTCTCGTCGACACCAACTGCGACCCGGATCCCGTGACCTACGTGATTCCCGGCAACGACGACGCGATCCGCTCGTGCAAGCTCGTGATCGAGTCGATCTCGGACGTGGTGCGCGACCGCGCGCTGCGGTTCCGGGCAGAGGAGGAGGCGGCACGCCGCGAGCGCGAGGAGGCCGAGCGCCGTGAGGCCGAGGAGCGGGCCCTCCGCGAGGCCGAGGAGCGCGAGCAACAGGAGGCCGAGGAGCGCGCCCGGCGCGAGGCCGAGGAAGCCGGATTCTCGCCCGACGAGCCCGCACAGCCGGTGCCCGAGGGGGCCGCGCCGCGCGAGCGCCGCACCTTCGATCCAGACGAGGAGTCCTGATGAGCATCACCATCTCGGCCCAAGACGTGAAGACCCTGCGCGACCGCACCGGCGCGGGGATGATGGACTGCAAGAACGCGCTCCAGGAGGCGGACGGCGACATCGACAAGGCGATCGAGCTCCTGCGCGTGAAGGGCCAGGCGTCTGCCGCCAAGCGCGGCGGCCGCGTGGCCAGCGAGGGCGTGGTGTCGAGCTACATCCACGCCGACGGCAAGCTCGGGGTCCTCGTCGAGGTCGACTGCGAGACCGATTTCGTGGCGCGCACCGAGGAGTTCCAGGCGTTCGCCCGCGAGGTCGCCGTCCACATCGCCGGAGCGGCCGACGTTCGCTACGTGTCCGAGGACGAGATCGACGACGAGTGGCGCGAGGCCGAGCTGCGCGTGCTGCGCGAGCAGGCCGCCGGCGAGGGCAAGCCCGAGAACGTCCAGGAGAAGATCGTCGAGGGCCGGCTCCGCAAGCGCCTCGAGGAGGTCGTGCTCCTGAACCAGACGCACGTGAACGAGGACAAGCATGGCGGCAAGACGCTCGAGGAGCTGCGCGCGGAGCTCGCCGCCGGGACCGGCGAGAACATCGTGATCAGGCGGTTCGCGAAGTTCCGGGTCGGCGAGGAGTGACGCCCGCTTTCAAGCGGATCCTGCTGAAGCTGTCGGGGGAGGCGCTCATGGGCGACCTCCCCTACGGCACCGATGCCGACCGCATCGCGAAGATCGCGGAGGAGATCAAGAAGGTCCACGACCGCGGCGTCGAGATCGCGGTCGTCGTCGGCGGCGGCAACATCTATCGCGGGCTCAAGGGCGCCGCCGATGGGATGGACCGCGCGACCGGCGACTACATGGGCATGCTGGCCACCGTCCTGAACGCGCTGGCGCTCCAGGACGCGCTCGAGCGCACCGGGGCGCACACGCGGGTGCAGTCGGCGATCACGATCTCGGAGGTCGCCGAGCCTTATATCCGCCGCCGCGCGATGCGCCACCTGGAGAAGGGCCGGATTGTCATCTTCGCGGCCGGCACCGGCAACCCGTTCTTCACGACCGACACTGCGGCCGCCCTGCGCGCCCTCGAGATCCATGCCGAGGCGCTCCTGATGGCGAAGAACGGGGTGGAGGGCGTCTACAGCGCCGATCCGCGCACGAACCCCGACGCGCGCTTCCTCGCGGAGATCACCCACGTCGAGGCGATCGAGCAGCGGCTCGCCGTGATGGACTCGACGGCGCTCTCGCTGTGCATGGACAACTCGCTCCCGATCCACGTCTTCAACATGGACGCCGTGGGCAACATCGACCGGATAGTGTGCGGCGAGCGAGTCGGAACGGTGGTTAGGACCCAGGGAGAATGAACGACGACGTCCTGAACGACTTCCTCGACGAGGGGAGGTCACGCATGCAGAAGGCTGTCGAGGCGACCCGCTCGGAGTTCGCCACGGTCAGGACGGGGCGCGCGTCGCCGCACCTGCTCGACCGCATCGAGGTCGATTACTACGGGGCGAAGACGCCGCTCAGGCAGCTCGCGCAGATATCGGCCACCGAGGCGCGCCTGCTGACGATCACGCCCTACGACAAGAACTCGATCAAGCTGATCGAGAAGGCGATCCTCGAGTCGGATGTGGGCCTCACGCCCTCCAACGACGGACAGGTGATCCGGCTCCAGATCCCGGAGTTGACCGAGGAGCGCCGCCGCGAGCTCGTCAAGGTGCTCCACAACATCGCGGAGCAGGGCCGGGTCAGCGTCCGCAACGTGCGCCGCGAGGTCATGCACGACCTGCGCGAGCTGAAGAGCGAGGGCGAGGTCGGCTCCGACGAGGAGCACAGGGCTGAGGACGCGCTCCAGAAGCTGACCGACTCGCACGTCGGCGAAATCGACCAGGCCCTCGCCGGCAAGGAACAGGAAATCCTCGAGGTGTGAGCACGAGCGACGCCGCCACGGCGCGCTACGTCGCGATCATCACCGACGGGAACGGGCGCTGGGCACAGGCGCGCGGCCTGCCGGTGCTGGCGGGCCACGAGGCCGGTGCCGACGTGGTCAAGGCGCGGCTGCGCGACGCCGCGCGGCTCGGAATCAAGGAGCTGACGGTCTATTCGTTCTCGACCGAGAACTGGTCGCGCCCGCAGGCGGAGGTCGACGGGTTGATGGCGATGTTCGCGCGGCGCATCGACCGCGAGACGCCTGAGCTCGACGAAGAGGGCGTGCGGATGCGCTTCGTCGGTCGCCGCGACGGCCTCGCAGCGGAACTGGAGCGGCGCATGGACTGGGCAGAGGAGACGACGGCCGCCAACGAGCGCATCACCCTGTTCGTCGCCTTCAACTACGGCGGCAGGGCGGAGATCGTGGACGCGGCTCGAACCTTCTCGGGTGGGAGCGAGGATGACTTCCGTCGCCTGCTCTACGCGCCCGACATGCACGACCCGGACCTACTGATCCGCACGAGCGGCGAGCAGCGCATCTCGAACTACCTGCTCTGGCAGTGCGCCTACTCGGAGTTCGTCTTCCGCGACGAGCTGTGGCCCGACTTCACGCGCGAGGCCTTCGAGGAGTCGCTCGCCGAGTACGCCGCCCGCGGCCGCCGGTTCGGAGGCCGCTAGCCCATGGAGGGCAGGCGCCCCACGCGCGGACGCGAGCGCGCCGCCCGGGCCCGCGCCGAGGAGGTCGTCGAGGAGCGCCGCGGCGACCGCTCCGATCTCGGCCCGCGCATCCTCGTCGCGATCCCCGCGATCATCTTCGCCGTCTTCATCGTCGTCCAGGGCGGCCTGGTGTTCGCGGCCGGCCTGTTCGTCCTCGGGGTGATCGCCCTGCGCGAGCTCTACACGCTGATGGGGCGCGTGCAGCCGGCTGTGCTGGCGGGCTTCCTGACGCTCGCGGGGCTTCTGATCGCGGCGCTCTACGGCGAGCCGCGCCACCTCGTGATGGTCCTGGTGGCCGCATTCCCGGTCACCTTCTTCCTCGCTCTCCTGCGGCCACGCCGCGAGAACGTCTCGTGGGCGATCGCGGTGACGCTGTTCGGGGTGTTCTGGATCGGGCTGGCGATGGCCCACGCGGTCTGGCTGCGCGAGCTCGTTCAGCCCGGGAGCGGCGGCGAGGAGGTCGTGATCGGGAGGGGCCTCGTGATCAGCACGCTGATCGGCACCTTCCTCGGCGACACGTTCGCTTACTTCGGCGGACGCTTCTACGGGCGCACCCCGCTGGCGCCGATGATCTCCCCGAACAAGACGCTCGAGGGCCTCGTGATCGGCATCATCGGCGGGACCGCGGCGTTCTGGTTCGCCGGGCTCTACCAGGACTGGCTGAGCGGGCCCGACGCCCTCCTGATCGGGGCGATGGTCGCGATCGCCGCGCCCGTGGGTGACCTGTTCGAGTCGCTCATAAAGCGCGACCTGGAGGTGAAGGACACGGGCAGCCTGTTCGGGCCCCACGGTGGCGTGCTCGACCGGCTCGACGCCGCGATGTTCTCGATCCCGGTTGCCTACTACGCGGCGATCGGGCTCGGCTACGGGTAGCGTCGCTTGCGCTCTCCGCTGTGCGGGCTAGGGCTGGGGAAGGGTGGGTGACCGTCGCTGCTGGCCGGACCGGGGCGAAGGAACTTCGGTCGCTGCCGGCCCGGCCGATCATTCATCGGGGCGTGCTGGGGCGCGAGGCACGGCTTCGGGCCACGTTGCTGACGTGACCACCCCATGGGTGCATAAGTCAGCAACGTAAGGCGTGGCGGGTAGGCGGTGGCCGAACGATGTTCGGTCCCCCTTTCCCAGCCAAGCGTGAGATCGGCCCACCACTGACTGGCCGGCGCCAGTGGCTAGAACTGCGGTGGCGCGCCGAACATCTCGGGCACGCGCGTGGCGAGCGAGAGATCGCCCTCGACGTCGAAGCGGCCGCTGAAAAGGAGCTCCTGGGGGTCCATCTCCTCGGTCGCCAGCCGCATGAAGTCGGGCAGGCTCAGCCTGAACAGGATCGCCGGCGGTCCGTTCAGGCCGGGCAGCACGACCGCGGCGTCGTCCTGCACGCGGACGGTCCAGCGTGAGGGCGCCCTGCCGTTTCCATGGTGGGTCAGCTCATAGGCGATGTCGCCCTCGAAGCCGTTCGCGAACCTGGGCTCGAACTGGCGCGCCATGCCGCTGAAGATGACCCGCTGCGCCGCGTCGCTGCCGAAGCGGCGCTCGAGCTGATCGTCGGACGCCCCGCGCACGAGCCGGGCGAGCGTGCGCTGGCCTGCGCGCTCCACTGCGCGCCGCGCCTCGGCGGCGAGCTCCGCCGCTCGGCCGCGCACGCCGCCGTGGTCACGGGAGGCGCGCGCCGCCCGCTCGAGCTCCGCAAACTCGTCGATCGCATAGCCCGCGGGCGCCTCGCGCGCCGGTGGGTGACGGGCGAGTGCGGCCTCGACGGCGCCCGCGAGCCGCTGCTGCTTCGCGCGCTCGCGCTCTTCGCGCCCCTCGGCGAACCTGGGCAGCACCTGATCGCCGAACAGCTGCAGGCTCTCCATGATGTGCTCGTGCTTGTTGGGTCCGGCCTGCAGCACGAAGATGACCTGGTCCACGCCCACGGCCTCGTAGCGGCGGCATAGGTCGAGCACCTGCTCGGTGGAGCCGATCGCGCCGCGTAGCGAGCCGAGACCGGCCTGCATGATCTTCACCGCCAGCGGGGCCGCGTCGGGAGTGATGAGGTGGCGCGCGAAGCCGCGCTCGTCACGGTTTGCGAGGAACTCCTCCCACACGCTCGTTCGCCCGGGCTCGTGATCTCCGAGGCCGTAGTAGTGGGCGAGCGAGTAGCCGAAGAAGTGCGCGCCGTCGATGCCGCGCTCGATCGCCGTCGCCTCGTCCTCGTGCATCATCATCGGTACGACGACGGCCACGTTCGGGTTGACCGAGAAGCCGACCGGCACGCACTCGTCCGACTCGATGATCGAGTAGTACTCGTCGACCCACTTACCGGCGTCCTCGGGCTCCACGAACGAGAACGACAGCGCCCCGATGCCGTTGCGGGCGGCGAACTGGATCGTCTCGCGCCGGCTGCACGCAACCCAGAGCGGCGGGTGCGGGCGCTGCAGCGGCTTCGGCACGACGTTGCGCGGTGGCATGCTGAAGAACTCGCTGTTCCAGCCGGCAAACGGCTCCTCCACGAACATGCGGGCGATCGCGTCCATGGCGTCCTCCCACATCGCCCGCTTCAGATTGCGGTCGACGAGGAAGCCCCCGAGCTCGGCCCCCGAGCTTGCCTCGCCGGTGCCGAAGTCGACTCGCCCGTCGGAGATGAGGTCGAGCGTCGCGACGCGCTCCGCCACGCGCGCCGGGTGGTTCACCCGCGGCGGGATCTGAATGATTCCGTGCCCAAGCCGGATGCGCTCGGTGCGCATCGCGGCCGCGGCGAGGAACACCTCCGGGGCCGAGCCGTGGCTGTACTCCTCGAGGAAATGGTGCTCGACCTGCCAGACGTGGTCGATGCCGACCCGGTCGGCGAGCACGACCTGCTCGAGCGCGTCCTTCAGCAGCTGGTGGTCAGTGCGCTCGCCCGTCCACGGGCGCGGATTCTGGTGCTCATAAAAGATCCCGAAACGCACCCGGCCAGCGTAACCGCTCTCCCTAGACTCAATCCGGTGCGCAGGATCCTCATTGTCGGCTCGACCGGCTCGATCGGAACGCAGGCGCTCGACGTGATCGAGCGCGGCGACGACCTCGAGCTGGTCGGCCTCGCCGCCTCCTCGAGCTGGGAGCTGCTCCTCGAGCAGGCCCGCCGGCACGGCGTCGACCGGGTGGCCCTGGCGGACCCCGACGCGGCCGCACGCGCGGGTGAGCACTCGAAGTGCGAGGTGCTGGCGGGGCCCGAGGGCCTCGTCGAGCTGATCACCGACACCGACTGCGACCTCGTGCTCAACGCGCTGGTCGGCTCGGCGGGCCTCGGTCCCACGGTGGCGACGCTGGGGGAGGGCATCGACCTCGCGCTAGCCAACAAGGAGAGCCTCGTTGTCGGCGGCGAGCTCGTGACCGCGCTGGCCGAAGCGACCGGCGCCCAGCTGATCCCGGTCGACTCGGAGCACTCGGCGCTTCAGCAGCTGATCTCCGGCGAGCGTCCCGGGACGATCGACCGGCTCGTCCTGACGGCCAGCGGCGGCCCCTTCCGCGGGCGCACCGACCTCGACGCGGTCACGGCCGAGGAGGCGCTCGCTCACCCGACCTGGGACATGGGCGGCAAGATCACGATCGACTCCGCCACGCTCATGAACAAGGGCCTCGAGCTGATCGAGGCGCATCACCTCTTCGGGACGCCGTACGACCAGATCGACGTGGTCGTGCACCCGCAGTCGATCGTGCACGCGCTCGTCCACATGAACGACGGCGCCACGCTCGCGCACCTGGGCTACCCCGACATGCGCGTACCGATCTCCTTTGCCCTGAACTATCCGGAGCGGGCCGACGTGCCGGTGCCGGCGCTCGACCTGGTCGATCTCGGCGAGCTGACCTTCGAGGCGCCCGACATGGAGACCTTCGCCTGCCTGCGGCTCGCGCGCGAGGCTGCGCGTGCCGGGGGCACCGCCCCGTGCGTGCTGAACGCGGCCAACGAGGTGGCGGTGCACGCCTTCCTGCGCGGCGAGCTGTCGTTCACCGGGATCGCGCGCGTGATCGAGTCGACGCTCTCCGAGCTGCCCGCCCGGCCGGTGCGGCACTTCAGCGACCTGTACGAGGCCGACGGGACGGCGCGCGAGGTCGCGAGAGGAGTGGCCGCGTGAGCTGGCTCCTCGCGTTCGTCGGCTTCGCGATCCTCGTGATCCTGCACGAGCTCGGCCACTTCACGGCCGCCAAGGCGGTCGGCATGCGGGTCGAGAAGTTCTCGCTCTTCTTCCCGCCGACGCTTGCGTCCAAGAAGGTGGGCGAGACGGAGTACGCGATCGGCGCGATCCCGGCCGGCGGCTACGTCCGGATAACCGGGATGAACCCCTCCGAGGAGCTCTCCGACGAGCTGCGCACGCGTGCCTACTACTCGCAGCCGGTCTGGAAGCGAATCGTCGTGATCGCCGCCGGGCCGGCCGTGAACCTGCTCGTCGCCTTCATCCTGCTGTTCGTCTTCTTCTTCCTGATCGGGCCTGAGACCGCGACCACAAAGGTCGGCGTGATGGAGAAGGGCTATCCGGCGGCGACCGTGCTCAAGTCGGACGACAGGCTCGTGGCGATCGACGGGCAGCGCGGCGACGCCGCCGATTTCCAGCGCGTGATCGCGTCGCACAAGTGCCCCGGCCGCCAGACCGACGGCTGTGAGGCGGCCACGCCCGTGACCGTCACGGTGGCCCGGAACGGCCAGGAACGCACCTTCGAGCTGAAGCCGGTCTTCGACCCCGCCGTCGACCCGCCGCGCACCCGGCTCGGCTTCGCCTACCAGCCGGGCCCGCGCGAGACGCTGCCGTTCGGCGAGTCGGTCGAGGTGGCCGCGGACCGCTTCTGGTTCGTCACGAAGGCCACGCTCGAGCTGCCGGCGCGGCTGCTCGACTCCGAGCAGCGCAAGGAGATCTCCGGCGTGGTCGGCTCCTATGAGACGACGCGCCAGTCGATCCTCTACGACGTCGCCCAGGTGGTGCTGATCCTGGCGATCATCTCGCTGTCGCTCGCGATCGTGAACCTGTTCCCGTTCCTGCCGCTCGACGGCGGCCACATCTTCTGGGCGATCGTCGAGAAGGTGCGCGGCAAGCCGGTGCCCTTCAGCGTCATGGAGAGAGCCGGCGTGGTGGGCTTCATGCTCGTGATCCTGATCTTCCTCGTCGGGCTGACGAACGACATCGATCGGCTGTCCGGCGAGGGCTTCTCAGTCAGATAGATTCCGCCCATGGAGGTCACCAGCGCGAGCCGTAGCGGAGAGGCCGCCCGGCCTAGATGCGTCCACCATGGCCGAGGCCTTTCAGGCCACCGCACAGGCCCATCCGCAGCGGGTGGCGCTGAGGACGAAGGACGACGAGTTCTCCGTGACCTGGGGCGAGTACGCCGACAAGGTGCGCTCGCTCAGCGCCGGGCTTGCCGCCCTCGGCCTCGAGCGCGGCGGGGCGCTCGGGATCATGCTCACGAACCGGCCCGAGTTCCACTTCTTCGACTCGGCCGCGCTGCACCTCGGCGCAACGCCGTTCTCCGTCTACAACACCTACACGGGCGACCAGATCGCCTACCAGGTGAAGGACGCGGGGGCGCGCATCGTCGTCACCGAGAAGGCCTTCCTCGATCGCGTCCAGGGCATTGAGGGGATCGCGCACCTGATCGTGGTCGACGCCGACGACCTCGACGAGGCGCTGACGATTGCCGACGTCGAGGCCGAGGGGGACCCCGAGTTCGACTTCGAGGCCGCCTGGCGGGCCGTCGAGCCCGACGACACGCTCACCCTGATCTACACCTCCGGGACAACGGGGCCGCCCAAGGGCGTCGAGCTGACCCACGCGAACGAGATCTCGGCGGTGCAGGGCTTCGACGAGATGATTGCCTTCCCGAACGACGGACGCGTGATCTCGTGGCTGCCGATGGCGCACATAGCCGAGCGCGCCTGCAGCCACTACCTCCCGATCATGCTCGGCTTCACGACGACCTGCTGCCCGAACCCGCGCGAGGTCGTGGCGTACCTGCCCGAGGTGCACCCGACCTGGTTCTTCGCGGTCCCGCGTATCTGGGAGAAGCTGAAGGCGGCGATGGAGGCCGCGCTCGCCGCGGAGCAGGACGAGGCGAGGCGCCAGGCGACGGAGTGGGCCCTCGGCGTCGGCCTCCGGAAGGTGAGGGTCGAGCAGGCGGGCGAGGAGCTGCCGCCGGAGCTCGCCGAGGAGTACGCCAAGGCGGATGAGCTCGTGTTGTCGAAGATCCGCACGCGGCTTGGGCTCGACGAGGTGGAGTCGGTCAACGTGGGCGCCGCGCCGACGCCGTACGAGGTGATCGAGTTCTTCCACGCGATCGGGATCCCGCTCGCGGAGCTGTGGGGCATGTCCGAGACCTGCGGCTACGGCGCCTGCAACCCGCCCGAGCGCATCAAGATCGGCACGGTCGGCCCACCGGCTTCGAAGGCCGAGATGAAGCTCGCGGACGACGGCGAGCTGCTGGTTCGCGGCCCGTTCGTGATGCCGGGCTACCGCAACCAGCCCGACAAGACCCACGAGGCGCTCGACGACGAGGGCTGGCTCCACACGGGTGACGTCGGCGAGTTCGATGAGGACGGCTACCTGAAGATCGTCGATCGCAAGAAGGAGCTGATCATCAACGCGGCCGGCAAGAACATGTCGCCGGCCAACATCGAGGCCAAGGTCAAGGCCTCGAGCCCACTGATCGGCCAGGCGATCGCGATCGGCGACGGCCGCCCCTACAACGTGGCGCTGATCACCCTCGACCCGGACGTCGCACCGGGCTTCATCGAGCAGAACGGCCGCGAGGCGGTCGAGGCCGAGGTCAGGCGCGGGGTGGAGGCCGCGAACGAGCAGCTAGCCCGCGTGGAGGGCATCAAGAAGTTCAAGCTGCTCGACGCCGAGTGGCAGCCGGGCGGCGAGGAGCTCACGCCCACCATGAAGCTGAAGCGCAAGCCCATCCACGAGAAGTACGCCACCGAGATCGACGAGCTGTACGCCTAGCTGCGAAGGGGTCAGGTCTTGCAATCGAGCACTTCGTGCGCGATTGCAAGACCTGACCCCTATCCTCATGGGAAGTGGCCTCCAAGCGCCAGATCGACGTCGGTGGCGTGAAGATCGGCGGCGGGGCTCCCGTCGCCGTGCAGTCGATGACGAAGACGGAGACCGCCGACTTCGACGCGACGATGAAGCAGATTCACGCGATCGCCGACGCGGGCGGCGATCTCGTCCGCTGCGCCGTGCCGCGCGATGACGACGTGCGTGCGCTCGCGCGCATCGTCAAGGAGTCGCCGATCCCGGTGATCGCCGACATCCACTTCAACCACACGCTGGCCCTCAAGGCGATCGACGCCGGCGCCCACTGCATCCGCATCAACCCCGGCAATATCGGCGGCTTCGAGAAGACCGGCGAGGTGGTCGAGAAGGCGCGCGCGGCCGGGGTGCCGATGCGGATCGGGGTCAACTCCGGGTCGTTGCCGAAGCACCTGCACGAGCTGGAGCGCGAGAACCCTGTCGAGGCGCTCGTGGCCGCCGCCCTCGAGCACGTCGAGCTGATGGACAGGCTGGGCTTCCACGACTTCAAGGTCTCGATCAAGTCGACAAACGTGCCCAACACGATCGCGTCGAACCGGCTGCTCTCGCAGAAGATCGACAACCCGCTCCATCTCGGCATCACCGAAGCCGGCACCAAGTGGTCGGGCTCCCTCAAGTCGGCCGTCGGGCTCGGCACGCTGCTCGCAGACGGCGTGGGGGACACGATCCGCATCTCGCTCTCCACCTTCCACGCGGAGGAGGAGGTCAAGGTGGCCTGGGAGATCCTCAAGGCGCTCAAGCTGCGCGAGCGCGGCCCGGTGCTGATCGCCTGCCCGACGTGTGGCCGGCTCCAATTCGACATGGACACGGTGGTGGCCGAGATCGAGGAGCGCCTGCGCGCCTACGACGATCCGATCGAGGTCGCGGTGCTCGGCTGCGCCGTGAACGGAATCGGCGAGGCCTCGGCCGCCGACTTCGGCATCACCGGCGCCAAGAACGAGGGCCTCATCTTCGCCCACGGCAAGCCGCTGAGGAAGGTGCCGCAGGCGGAGCTCGTCGACGCCCTGTTCGCCGAGATCGACAAGTCGATCGACCGCGGGACGGTGCTCGTCGACGAGACCAAGGCCGCCGAGGGCGCAGCCTGGCTCTCGAAGATCGAGGAGGAGAACGCGGGGGAGCTGACGCCCGAGCGGATCGCCGCCATGGAGGCGGCGGCCGCGAGCGAGGAGGCGCTGGGAAACGGCTCCGGCCTGCCAATGGCCGGTGCCGCCAAGGCCAAGCGGATCACGCTCGACGAGGACGCCTCGCCGACGGCCGGGCGCCGCTTCACGCGCGCCTAGGCGCAGGGCGCGACAACGGGCCTGGGTCCTTAGACTCGCGCGTCGTGACCCGTCTCTCCCGTTACTTCCTGCCCACCGTCAAGGAGGCGCCCGCGGACGCCGAGGCCGTCTCCCACCGCTTGATCGTGCGGGCCGGGCTCGCCCGGCAGCTCGGTGCCGGCATGTGGACCTGGCTGCCGGCCGGCTGGCGCGCGCACCGCAAGGTCGAGCAGGTGATCCGCGAGGAGCTCGACGCCATCGGTGCCGCAGAGATGCTGATGCCGGTGCTGCAGCCCGCGGAGCTCTGGAAGCGCACGGGCCGCTACGACATCGACGAGCTCTTCAAGCTGCAGGACCGGCGCGGCGCAGAGCTCGTGCTCGCGATGACCCACGAGGAGAACCTCACCTTCCACATCTCGCGCGAGGTGCGCTCCTACCGCGACCTGCCCAAGCTGCTCTACCACTTCCAGACGAAGGAGCGCGATGAGCCCCGCCCGCGCGCGGGCGTGCTGCGCACGCGCGAGTTCATCATGAAGGACGCGTACTCGTTCGACCGCGACGCGGCCGGCCTCGACGAGTCGTACGGCCTCTACATCCACGCCTACGACCGCATCTTCGACCGGCTCGGGCTCGAGTGGTACCGGGTGGAGTCGGACGTGGGGATGATGGGCGGCCACGGCGCACATGAGTACATGGCCCCGTGCCCGGCGGGCGAGAACGACGTGGCGCTCTCCGACGCCGGCTATGCGGCGAACGTGGAGATCGCGAGCGCGAACCCACAGCCGGTCGAGGGCCTGCCGGCGCCGGCAGATGCGCCGCAGCGGGTCGAGACGCCCGGGACTACGACGGTGCAGGCCGTCGCCGACCAGCTCGGCGTCCCCACGGGAGCGATCATCAAGGCGCTGCCCGTGATCGGCGCGGAGCGCGGGCCGCTGCTCGTGCTGGTCCGCGGCGACCACCGCCTCAACGAGTTCAAGCTGCGGAACGCGCTCGGCTCGGACTTCCGCCCGGCCGAGGAGGCCGAGGTGCGCGAGCTCTTCGGCACGGAGCCGGGCTTCATCGGCCCGATCGGCTCACGCGTGCCCGTGCTGGCGGACCTGGCGCTCCAGGGCATGCGGGGGCTCGTGACGGGCGGGAATGAGCCCGACGTCCATTTCAGCGGGGTCGAGCCGGGACGCGACTTCGAGGCAGAGTGGGTCGACGTGCGCAGCGTCGAGGCCGGCGACACCTGCCCGCAGGGCGCCAAGATCCGGATCGAGCCCGCGATCGAGGTCGGCAACATCTTCAAGCTCGGCACGCGCTACTCGGAGCCGCTGGGGGCGCGCTACCTGGACGAGCAGGGCGGCGAGCAGCTGATCTGGATGGGCTCCTACGGGATCGGCCCCGCGCGCATCGTGGCCGCTGCGATCGAGCAGTTCGCGGACGACGCGGGCATCTCCTGGCCCCGCAGCGTCGCTCCCTTCGACGTCGAGCTCGTCACGCTCGGCAAGGAGGGGGAGGACGCCCGCATCGTCGCTGACCGGCTCTACGACGAGCTCATCGAGGTCGGCCTCGACGTGCTCTACGACGACCGCGGCCTGAGCGCGGGCGAGAAGTTCGCCGACGCCGAGCTGCTCGGCTGCCCGCTGCGCCTAACCGTGGGCCGGAAGAGCATCGAGGCCGGTGAGATCGAGGTCCAGGTCCGGCGCGGCCAGGAGCGGCGGTCGCTCCCGCTCGAGGGAGCGGCCGAGGCGGCGGCCGAGCTATGGCAAAGCCTTCCATGAATGACAGCCGGGGGCTCACGCCCCCGGACCCCCGTGGCCACTCCCGCGCCGCCAAGAGCCTCACGTTTCGCCGCCTGGTCGGGCTGGACCGGTCGGGCGGCCCGCCGCCCGCGACGCGCCGCGGGGAGGCGCTCCATCCCTGGACCATCCCCAATGCGATCGGCTTCGCCCGCATCGCGCTCATCCCCGTGTTCCTCGTGGTTGCGCTCCAATCGGACGACGGCCGCGACGCCACGGCCTTCGCCCTGTTCGCCGTGATCGCCTGGACCGACTACCTGGACGGCATGGCGGCGCGCATCACGGGTCAGTACAGCCGTCTCGGGGCCCTGCTCGACCCGCTCACCGACCGCCTGCTCGTGATCGCCGGGGCGATCGTGGCGTGGGAGTTCCATCTCCTGCCGCGCTGGGCGCTGCTCGTGCTGGCCGCCCGCGAGGCGCTGATGCTGGTGCTCACGCAGGTCGCGCTGCGGCGTGGGATCGACCTCAGCGTCAACATGCTGGGCCGCTGGGCGGTCTGGCCGACGATGAGCGCCCTGGCGCTCGCGCTCGTCTGGGACAGCTGGGTGCCAGAGGCGCTGCTTTACGTCGGCCTGGCCATGACCCTTGCGGCGACCGCTGTCTACCTGCAAGATGGGCTGCGCGCGATTCGCCAAGGCTCAACCTCTACTTGAGGAAATGCTATGGTCGATTCGGGCGCGTCAAACGCACTCGAAAGGACTGATTTGGACACGTTTCCCGATCTAGGAGCTCTCTCGGACGGCGAGCTCAAGGACCTGATCCAGGAGCTCACCGAGGAGGAGCAGGAGGTCTCCTACCGGCGGCGGATCCTTCATGGGAAGATCGACATCCTGCGAGCGGAACTCGTCAACCGCCTGCGCAAGAAGCACGAGGAGGGTGAGTCGGTCATCTCAGGCGCCGACGTTCAGCAGCTGACGGACATCCTGTCCGGCAAGGGCATCCCGGCCGACGCGGACCTGGAGTAGGGACGGGCCGTGCACTGCCCCGAGTGCGGGTTCGTCAACGCCGAGGGCGCGAACTACTGCCAGAAGTGCGGTGCGTTCCTGGGCGAGGCGAAGGAATCGGGCCAGGGCGACACCACCGAGGTGTACCAACTCGACGAAAGCGGGGAGCTGCGCGCCGTGGACCTCGATGACGTGACCCACGAAGGCGCCACGCTGGTGATCAGAGCCGGGGGCGGGCGCGCCGGAGAGGCCTTCAACATCAGCGGCGAGCGCATGACGATCGGGCGCAGCCCCGAGGCCGAGGTGTTCCTCGACGACGTGACGGTCTCGCGCAACCATGCCCTGCTCGTGCGCCGGCGCGACGGCCTCTACATCGACGATCTCGGCTCGCTCAACGGCACCTACGTCAACAGACGCCGGATCGAGTCGCACCGGCTCCAGAACGGCGACGAGCTCCAGGTCGGCAAGTACAAGCTCACCTATCTCGACGAGCGTTGAGCACCGAGGTCACAGGCGAAGCGCCGGCACGTAAGGAGAAGGCGCTGACGATCGGCGCCGTCTGTAAGCAGCTGGAGCGCGAGTTCCCGGAGATCTCGATCTCGAAGATCCGCTACCTCGAGGACCAGAAGCTGCTCGCACCACGGCGCACGCCGGGCGGCTACCGGCTCTACGCGGCCGCGGACGTCGACAGGCTGCGGACGATCCTGCGCCTGCAGCGCGACGAGTTCCTGCCGTTGCGGGTGATCCGCCAGGAGCTGGCGGCCGGAAGGGCCGACAGCGGCGTGACGGAGCCTGCCGCCACCGACCAGCGCGCGCTGCGCCGCTCGACATTCGCGCTGCGCGGCCCGGGCTCGCTGTACCGGCTCGACGAGGTCCTCGACGACACGGGCGCCGACCGGGCGCTGGTCAAGGAGCTCGAGGACTTCGGGGTGATCAAAGGCGAGCGGCACGAGGGCGAGACGCTCTACGACGACACCGAGCGCGAGATCGTCCGCGCGGTGACCGAGCTGAAGCGCTTCGGCGTCGGCGGGCGCAACCTGCGCGTGTTCCGCACCTCGGCGGACCGCGAGGCGGCGCTGCTCGAGCAGATCCTCGCGCCCGCGCTGCGCTCGCGAAACCCGGAGCGGCGCAAGGAGGCGGTCGAGGCGCTCGAGAACCTGGCGGCGATCGCCTCCCATCTGAAGCACCTGCTGCTCGTGCGCGACCTGCGCAAGCTGGCTCGCTGAGCGCGCACGTGCGCCTCGAGGACCACATCGAGGACATCCCGGACTTCCCGAAGCCGGGGATCGTCTTCAAGGACATCACGCCGCTGTTCCTCGACCCCGAGGCGCTTCGGTACGCGATCGACGAGCTCGCCGAGTACGCGCGCTCGCGCTCGGTCGACTACGTGGTCTCGGCCGAGGCGCGCGGCTTCGTGCTCGGCGCCGCCGTCGCCGCCGCGGCCGGCGCCGGCTTCATCCTCGCCCGCAAGCCCGGGAAGTTGCCGCGTGAGATCTCCTCGGTCGAGTACCAGCTCGAGTACGGAGTCGACGCGCTCGAGGTGCATGCCGACGCGGTTCGCGACGGGGCGCGCGTGCTCGTTCACGACGACCTGCTCGCGACGGGCGGCACGGCCGGTGCGCTCTGCGACCTGGTGGAGCAGGCGAGCGGCGTCGTGGCAGGATGCGCGTTCGTGATCGAGCTTGCCTTTCTCCAGGGACGCGAACGGCTCGCGGGCTACGACGTCAAGTCGCTCGTCGTCTACGAGTCCGAGTGATCGTGCGGCGCGAGACGCTCGTCCCGGCGCCGCCGGAGGAGGTGTGGCGCGTGGTCAGCGATCCCGCCCGGCTGCCGGCCTGGTGGCCGAGCGTGTCGCGCGTCGAGGATGCCTCGCCCGAGGCCTGGACCAAGGTGATGCTGTCGCCTGGCGGCAAGGCCGTACGCGCCGACTACACGCGCGTCGAGGCCGAGGAGCCGACGCGCGTTCTCTGGCGCCACGAGGTGGAGGAGTCGCCGTTCGAGCGGATCCTGTCTGCCTCGACGACCGAGATCGCGATGGAGGCCCGCGACGACGGCACGCTCGTCCGCATCTCGGTCGAGCACCGCCCGCGCGGCTGGGCGCGCTTCAGCCCCTTTCAGATGCGCGCGGCCGCCATCCGGCAGGTCTCCGGCGCGCTGGACGGGCTCGTCTCGCTCTTCCGTGTGGAGGACGGCTGATGCGCTGGTGGGGCTGGGGCGAGGACGGGCACGACGTGAACCTCCCCGAGGATGCGACCTTCCTGCTCGAGACGCAGCTCGGCATCTCGCGCGGCGAGCGCCGCTCCCCGGTCGCGCTCGAGGAGGTGCGCCTGCCTGAGCCGCGGCTGCCGGCGCCGCTCCGCGAGCGCCTCAGCGGGCTGCTGGGCGCCGAGCACGTTCGTGACGACCGCGCGGCGCGCGTCGAGCACGCCCTCGGGCGCTCCTACCCCGACCTCATCCGGCTGCGCTCGGGCGACGGCTCGAGCGCCCCTGACGTCGTCGTCCATCCGGGCTCGGCCGAGGAGGTGGCGGCAGTGCTCGCCGCGTGTGCCGAGGCGCGCGCCGCCGTCGTTCCGTTCGGCGGCGGCACGAGCGTCGTCGGCGGCGTCGAGCCGCTCGCGGACGGCTACGCGGGCGCGGTGTCGCTCGACCTCCGCCGGCTCGACGCGGTGGCGGGGATCGACCGGACTTCGCTCACCGCACGCCTCGGCGCGGGCATGCTCGGCCCCGAGATCGAGCGCCGGCTGGGGGAGGAGGGTCTGACTCTCGGCCACTTCCCGCAGTCGTTCGAGTACTCGACCCTGGGCGGCTGGGTCGCCACCCGCTCGGCGGGCCAGGCGTCGACCGGCTACGGGCGCATCGAGGAGCTCGTCGAGGGCATGCGCTTCGTCGCTCCCGCCGGCGAGATCGACGTGCGCGAGCGGCCCGCCAGCGCCGCGGGCCCCGAGCTGGGCGAGTTGCTCGTGGGCTCCGAGGGTGCCCTCGGAGTCGTCTGCGAGGCGACAGTGCGCGTCCGCCCGGCCCCCCAGCTGCGCCGTTTCGAGGGCTGGTCGTTCCGCAGCTTCGGCGAGGGATGCGAGGCCCTTAGGGTGCTCGCCCAAGAGGGAGCTGCCCCCGACGTCGCGCGCCTGTCGGACGAGGCCGAAACCGGGCTCGGCTTCGCGCTCGCCGCCACCGGCGGCACCGCCGAGCGTGTCGTCAAGCGCTATCTGCGCATGGCGGGGCACGAGCGCCCCTGCGTGGCGATCATCGGTTTCGAGGGCAGCGAGGAGGACGTCGAGCGGCGCAGGCTGCGGGCGGCCGCGCTGCTCCGCGGCGGCGGCGGGCTCTCGCTGGGGCGCAGGCCGGGCGACGCCTGGCTTCGCACGCGCTATTCCGGCCCGTACCTGCGCGACGAGCTGCTCGGCAGAGGCGCGCTCGTCGACACGCTCGAGACGGCGACTTCTTGGAGCAACCTCGGGCCGCTCTACGAGACGGTCGGCGGGGCGCTGCGCCGCACACTCGGGCCGATGTCGCTCGTGATGTGCCACGTCTCGCATCTCTATCGCTCGGGCGCGTCGCTCTACTTCACGTTCTTCGCGCGCCAGGACGAGGACGCGCTGGCCCAGTGGCGCACCGTCAAGGAGGCCGCCTCCCAGGCCATCGTCGACGGCGGCGGGACGATCACGCATCACCACGGTGTGGGCCGCGACCACCTGCCCTGGATGCGCGCCGAGGTCGGCGAGCTCGGGCTGGACCTGCTGCGGGCCGCGAAGGAGCGGCTCGACCCCGCCGGGGTGATGAACCCCGGCAAGCTGCTGCCCGGGTAGCAAAGTTGACGATCCTCAGCGAGCCCTTGTGACGCGTTCGAGTACCCGGCCCGCGAACGGCATCTTCGGAGTGCGCCATACGTGTCGCTGCTCGAAGGGCCAGGCGTAGATCGGGTTGCCGTCGCGCACCAGCTCAGACAGGCGTGGTTCGCCGAGCTCCTCGGCTGACCACTCGTACAGGCATTGCAGCCGCGGCACGATCACCGCGTAGTCGAGCATCCGGCCGAGCCGCTGCTCGTCGGCGATATAGCGCTCCACGTCGAGCGCTAGCGGATAGCGGTTTGGCAGCACGCGGCGGAGTGACAGGAAGGCGCCGGCCATCCCTAGCCGGGGGTCGCCGAGCAGGCGGCCGAGCGGAGCGAACCGTCCGAGCGCCAGGCGCGGCGCCGCGGCGAGTGCATGGGCGTACAGCACGCGCGCCAGCGCGACGTTCATGAAGAAGCGCTCCGCTGCGCTCTCCGCTTCGGCGAGTCCCCGGTGCTCCAAGTAGGCGCCCACGATGCTCGCGTTGTGCGCTCGGTACCAGTTGCGCCCCGTCGGTCTCGCGCCGAACTCCAGCCACAGTCGCACGGCCTGCGATGACGGCTCGCCGGCCAGCCCACCGAGAAGCGCGACCGTTTCGCATCCGTCCCGCAGCAGTCGCTCGTTGACCGCCCGCCACCACACGCTGCCGGGCGGCGACGCGTCGAGCGGATTGAGCACACCGCGGCGTGCCTGCCAGCGCATGAACGACAACGCCGCCCGTCGGAACGGCAGGTGTCGCGGTGCGCTGCCCGTCGGCCCGTGGAACACCCGCGCCATCAATGCAAGACGCGCCGCCGGATCGTCGCGCACGGCCGCGACCTGCGCCCCAGCCAAGGCGAGCGCGCCTGCGTGGTGGCTCATCGCGAGAGTGATAGCGATTCGCCGAAGACGAACGCGACCTCCGCGAGAGCGATCGGCAGGGCCCGGCCGCACCGTCGCTCGGCCTCACATCGCTCTACTCGCGAACTTCAACCTCCAGCAGGACCAGCAGACAGGTGCGATCACGGGCGAGTTCGGCGCGGACAGCCAGAGCGCGTCGACGCAGGATCCGGCGATCCTCACCGACGCGTGCAGCAGCGGGACACAAGCACCACGGCGGTGGCGATAAGCGGCGCTAGCCGCCCGGTGGGGCCAGCACCGACTGGCCCAGCACGGCGCTCTGCTGGTCGCCCTGGGGCTGCGCCGCGCGCAGCTTCGGCACGCGCCCGCGCAGGACGGAGTCACCCGAGTGCCCGCGCTCCTGGTCGAGCGGCTCACGCGAGAGGTCGATGAAGCGGTACTGCTCGAAGTCCGCGGGCAGGTTGCCGACCGCCTGATAGTTGCCCTGCTGGTCCGTGACCTGACCGCCGAGCGTCTTGGCGTCGCCCTGACCGTTGTAGAGCCATACCTCGTAGGCCTCGCGCTGCCCGCTGGGCTCGAGCTGCGCGGCCTGCACGAGGAGCTGACGCCTGCCGTTCTGCTCGACGACGATGGCGATTCCTGCGGGCGCGCCGCTTCCCTGCTGACCGGCGTTCTCGCCGTCGCCGCCACCCGATGCCGCCTGTTCGGCAGCGGGCGCGGGTTCGTCGTCGTCCCCGGTGAGGACTCCCACCGGCCATACGAGGATCGCCACCAGGGCGAGCGCGGCGAGCACACCCGCGCCGGCAAGCAGCCGGCGGCGCTTGACGGCGGCGTCCGCGGGCGCCGCCAAACCGGCGCCGGCGGCGGGCCGCTGTGGCGCGGCGGCAGCGCTGCGCCGGCCGCGCTCGCCGTCCGGCACGGCCGGCATCGAGCCGTTCGGGTAGAGCCCGGCGAGCGAGTCGAGCAGCGAGCGCGTCCAGCTGCGCGCCGCCTCGGAGCGCCGCAGGTGGCCCTTGGTCGCCGCCGCCTCGGGCCCCGCCTGCTGGCCGAGCACGTAGTCGGTGAGCTGGCCGCGCCAGTCCTCCTCGACGGCCCGGACGCTGACCGGCGACAGCTCGACGAGCGCGTCACGGGCGAGCTCGCGCACGCGCCGCTCGGGCATGCCGAGCATCTCCGCGAGCTCCTCGTAGGTCTTCCCCTGCTGCAGGACGAGCTCGACGATCGCCCGCTGCTCGGCGGAAAGCTGGTCGAAGGTGGCCATGAGCAGGGGGAACTGTAGTGTGCCCGCCTCGATGGAATCGCCGGTTCGCACGTACCCCTTTCCGGGCACACTCGACGACGTTCTGGGGTTCGAGCTGCTTGATCTGAGCGCCGAGCGCGTCCAGGCGCGCTTTCCGGTCGAGAAGCGCGTGACGCAGCCAATGGGCCTCGTCCACGGCGGCGCCTACGCGGCGCTGGCGGAGTCGATGGTCTCGATGGCGACCCACGCTGCCGTCGAGGAGGACGGGAGCTTCGCCGTCGGCCAGTCGAACAGCACAACCTTCCTCCGGCCGGTCACCGAGGGCAGCGTCCACGCCGAGGGAGTCGCGCTCCACCGCGGCCGTACCACCTGGATCTGGGACGTCCGCTTCACAGACGACGACGAGCGCCTCTGTGCCATCACGCGGCTGACGATGGCCGTGCGGCCTCAGCCGGGCTGACCGGGGCTGTCGAGCAGGTAGGCCTGCACCGGGCCCTGCTTGCCCTTGACCGCGATCTCGCCTAGCGAGCGCACGCTCGCGCCGGGGAGCGCGCGCAGGGTGGTCTCGCCGATCACGACGCCGCCGGCGGGCGCCTCCGCCTGAAGGCGCGAGGCGAGGTTCACCGTGTCGCCGATGACCGTGTAGCTGCGACCGCTCTCGGCGCCGAGCACGCCGACCATCGCCTCCCCGCTGTTGACGGCCGCCCGGAAGCGCGGCCAGCCCGGGTTCTCGTCCGCCAGCCGGGAGGTCTCGGCCTGCAGCTCGAGCGCCGCCTCAACGGCCTGCCGGGCGTGCTCGGGTTGGTCGCCGCGCGTGCCCCAGGTGGCCATGATCGCGTCGCCGACGAGCCGGTCGACCTCGCCGCCGTGGCGGTCGACGATCGGCGGGATCGCGATCCGCAGGTAGGCGTTCAGCATCTCGGATACCTCCCGCGGGTCGCGGCCCTCGGAGAAGCGCGTGAAGCCCTCGAGGTCCGCGAACAGGACGCTGACCTCGCGCTTGCCGGCGGCTGTCTCGTCCAGGTAGAGGTCGCTGAAGCGCTCCTCGCCCTCCTCACGGCGTGCGCTCCACGCGATCGCGCCGAAGGCCAGCACCATCAGGACGTGCCACTCCCACCAGCTCGCGTGCCAGTTGCGCGCGAACGCGACCGCGATCATCGCCTCGGCCAGCAGCACGCAGGCGCTCGCCACGGCCAGCAGGATGTGCGAGCCGCTGCGGATCGCTATCGCCCCGTAGCGCCAGCCGGCGAAGGCGTACAGGAGGGTGGCGGCGGCCGCGGCGCCCACGAGCCCGCCGCTGGCCCGCTCGGCGGGGGTGGGATCGTCGAGCGGCGGCACCGACCCGAGCGAGAGCGCCGCCCAGGCCGCCAGCAGCACGAGCACGGCCCCGCGCAGCAGTCCCGCGTGGCGGATCACCCACTGGGCGCGCGCCACCGGCAGCGGCAGCGCCGACGCTGCAGTGAACAGCGCCGCCAGCACGAGCCCCACCGAGGTGGCGATCACAAAGCCCTGGTTCGGGCCGTCGAGCAGGACGCCGGGCGTCGCGAGGGCGTGCAGGGCGAGGAAGCCCGCGGCGGACAGGAACGCCAGCGAGACGAGGAACAGCCGCGCGTCGGCGCGGTGCAGCGCGATGCCGCTCGTCGAGAGGGCGAGGCCCGCGCTCGTGACCGCCGCGGTCAGCACGAGCCAGAAGTGGGAGGGATGGTGCTCCCAGATTCCGTCTGCCGACGGCGCCGCGAGCAGCACGATCAGGCCGACAAGCGGCAGGGCGAGCGCTGCGAGCCAGATCAAGGATCGCTGGTCGCCGCTCTCGCGCGTGGAGAGGCGCCGGCTGCGCGAGCGATCGGCTGCGCGAGGGCGCGGGCTGGCCTGCGCCGGAGCGATCGGCTGTGCGCGAGGGCGCGGGCTGGCCCGCGCCGGAGCGATCGCCTTCCACGCTATCCCGGCGCCCGCAGCTCCGGCGCCACGCGGCTGACGTAGCGGTTCGTGATCGGCAGCCGCCGGTCGCGGCCGAAGGCCTTGGTCGAGATCTTGATCCCGGGCGGGGCCTGGCGGCGCTTGTACTCGGACCGGTCCACCATGCCGATCACGCGCTCGACCTCCTCGGCGGGGAGGCCGCGGCGAACCAGCTCCATCGCGTCGAGGTCCTCTTCGATGTAGCCCTCGAGGATCACGTCGAGCACCTCGTAGGGCGGCAGCGAGTCCTCGTCGCGCTGCTCGTGGCGGAGCTCGGCAGAGGGCGGGCGCTCCAGCACTGTGGCCGGCACAAGCTCGCTACCGGCCTGCTCGTTGCGCCAGCGCACGAGCCGGTACACCCAGCCCTTGTAGACGTCCTTGAGAACGGCGAAGCCGCCCGCCATGTCGCCGTACAGCGTCGCGTAGCCGACCGACAGCTCGGACTTGTTGCCGGTGGTGAGCACGAGCCAGCCGAACTTGTTCGAGAGCGCCATCACGACGTTCCCGCGGATGCGCGCCTGCACGTTCTCCTCGGTGATGTCCGGCTCGGTCCCTTCGAACGAGTCCGCCAGCATCTCGTCGTAGGCGCGCATTGCGGCCTCGATGGTGATCTCGCGGAAGTCGACACCGAGGTTCTCCGCGATCGCGCGCGCGTCGGCGCGTGTCCCCTCGCTCGAGTAAGGCGAGGGCATCGACACGCAGCTGACCCGCTCCGGGCCGAGCGCGTCCGCCGCGATCAGCGCGACGAGCGCCGAGTCGATTCCGCCGGACAGCGCCACCACGACGCGCTCGAAGCCGTTCTTCTCGACGTAGTCGTGCAGCCCCGTGCGGAGCGCCGCGTAGACCTCCGCCTCGAGCTCGAGCGGCGGCGCCACCTCGCCGGCAACGAGCTCGGCCTCGGACTCGACGCTCACGCTCGCGAGCGTGAACACCGGCGGCTCGGCGACCGTTGCGGCGCGCCGCTGGCGACGCACGTTGGCGCGGTGCCGGGTGTCGCGCAGCCGCGCGGCCACCACCTCGCGCGGGTCGATCGTGCAGAAGCTGAGCGACTCCTCGAACTGCGCGCAGCGCGTGAGGACTGTGCCGTCCTGGTCGATCGCGAGGCTGTGCCCGTCGAACACGAGCTCGTCCTGGGCACCGACCGTGTTGACGAAGACGACCGCCGCCAGATAGTCGACCGCCCGCTGCACCAGCATGCGCTCGCGGCGCTGGCCGTAGCCCGCGCGGTAGGGGGAGGCGGACAGGTTGACGATCACCTGGGCGCCGCCGAGTGCCTCCGTCATGGCGGGGGGACCGGGCTCCCAGATGTCCTCGCAGATACTGATCCCGATCGGGATGCCGTTCAGCTCGAAGATCGCGGCCTCGGCGCCGGACTGGAAGTAGCGCTGCTCGTCGAAGACGCCGTAGTTCGGCAGGTACATCTTGCGGTACACGGCCACGACCTCGCCGTCGGCGAGCACGGCCGCCGCGTTGTAGACGTCCTCGGCACGCTCCGGGAAGCCGACCAGCGCGACGATCCCATGGGTCTGCGAGGCAAGCTCGGCGAGCGCCTCCGAAGCGGCGTCGAGAAAGCTCGTCTTCAGCAGCAGGTCCTCGGGCGGATAGCCGCTCAGGGTCAGCTCCGGGAAGACGACGAGCCCGGCGCCGCCGTCTCGCGCGGCGCTCGTGTACTCGGCGATGCGGCGCGCGTTCCCGTCGATGTCGCCGACGACCGTGTTGATCTGGGCGAGCGCCACCCGCAGGAGCTGCTGTTCGGGGGCCATGAGCCCATTATCGCGGCTGGCCTGCACAATCCGTTGCCGCACGGACCGTCCACGGCAAAAGAGAGCCGTTTGCGCTACGTCCACACGAATATGCGCGTCCGGGACATCGACGCCTCGCTGCGTTTCTACGAGGCGCTCGGCTACGAGCGCCGGGGCAGGCTCCAGTTCGAGGGCGCCTACAACGTCTACCTCGGCCTGCCGGGCGAAGCCCCCGTACCATCCCGGCGGCCGCACCGAGTTCCGGATTTGCTTCGTGGCCGATCCTGACGGCTACAGGCTCGAGCTGATCGACGGCGACTTCAGGACCCCGCAGGACCCCGACCAATAGGAGGAGACGTGTTGTTCTTGGTCCGTTTCGACATCCATCAGCCCGAGGGGATGTCAACACGCGAGTTCATCGAGACCTGGGACCGGGAGGCCGACGCAGCCCTCGGTGCCATGGACGCCGGCGTCCTGACCCATGTCTGGAAGGTCGCCGGGCAGCGCATCGTGTTCGCGGTCGTGGATCTGCCCGACCCGGAATCCCTGGACCGCGCGCTGGCCGGCCTGCCGATCGTCCAGGAGCTGGGCGGCGGGGCCGAGACCGAGGCGTATCCGATCTACGACTACAGGACCTTCGCCGCCGACATGAAGGAGCAGCTGAAGGGCTAGCTCCGGCAGCCGATCGGCTCATCCAGATAGCGGCTCCCGCTGTGCCGGTGCTCGAAGTGCCACCACTCGCGCCAGTAGGGGACGAAGCCGAAGCGCTCCATCGCGCGCGCGAGGAGCAGGCGGTTGCGCAGGGCCCGCCCGCTCGCGTTCCTCGTGTGCGCGCGTGACGAGAGGTCGTCGTAGCCCGTTCCCATCTCGAGCGTGCGGCCGCCGTCCGCCCGCACGAGAGTCAGGTCGATGGCGCTGCCGGTGTTGTGGCGGCTGCGGCGGGCGATGTAGGTGCCGACCAGGTCGCCGCGGCCGCTGCGCTCGGCCCAGCGCACGAGAGCACGCGAGGCGCGCGCCGGCCGATAGGCATCCCGCACGAGCAGGCCGAGTCCGCGGCGCCGCAGGTGGCGCTGCACGCGCGCGAGCGAGCGCGCGGCGTGGGGGAGCAGGAAGGCCCGGTTCTCGCAGTAGCCCGGCAGGCGACGGCCGGTGAGGTTGTCGCGGGTCGCGTAGGCGAGGTCGACGCGAATGCCCGGGGCGGAGCGCTGGACTTCGACGAGGCCGCTGACGGCCGCCGCGGCCGGCACCCTGAAGATCCGGCTCGCCACTCCGCGCAGCGTCGCCGTGCCGTAGTCGTGCGAGGGGTTGCCGTCGCTGAGCAGCGCCATCGAGACTCGCAGCGGGCCGCGCTCGAACAGGGCTGCCTCGTGCACGAGCCGCCCGAGCTCCGTCGAGCGCCATCCGCCCTTGAAGAAGGTGTCGAAGCCGGCCGCCAGCGAGAAGCGCGAGAAACCCCAGCGCTGCCAGGCCACGATCGACGAGAGCAGCGTGCGGGCGTAGCCGCGCGAGGGCAGCGGGGTGAGACGGTCGAACACGCGAAAGAAACGCGCCTGATCGGCGGCGCTGAAGTGGGCGCCCGACCAGTAGCCGCTGACCGAGAAGCGCCGCATCCCGGCGCGAGCGGCGACGGTCCGCAGGCCGGTGTCGCCGACACGCGCGAAGACCGCGGTCGCGAGCTCGTTGTCCGACCTCGTGATCATCGGTCCGAGGAGCGCGCGCTCCTCCGTCGTAGGCGCCCGGTTCCCGATCTGCCGCAGGTAGGCGACGAGCAGCATTGCCTTGACGAGGCTGGCCGAGATGAAGGTGCGCCGGGGCGCCAAGCCGTGAATGCGGCCGTGCGAATCGATCAGCGCCCAGGCCACGGCGCCGGCCCGGTGGGCGAGGAAGCGGCGGGCGGCCCGCACGCGCTCGGGCGGGGGGAAGAGCGCCGCACGGGCCTTTACGCGCATGCGGCAGCCGCGCCCGGGCCGCACGGTTGCGCGAACGCCGGTGCGCCCGTGGGCGATGATCGTGATCCGGCGCGAGCAGCGTTCGGCCGGCGGGTCGAGCACCGAGCAGTTGCCGCTGCAGGGACGCTCGAAGCTCGTCAGGCGATAGCGGCCCGCGGGGAGGCGGCGCCTGACACGCCAGCGCACCCGCCCGGAGTTCTCGTCGAGCACGACCCTCCCCGCCGCGTCTCGCACGCGCAGGAAGGCGACGGAGCCCTCGATGTAGGGACCGCGGCTCAGATCGAGCACGCGCCTGAAGTCGAGCACGCCGCTCGGGGACTGCGCGCTCGCCACGGGCGCGGCCATCGCCGCGATCGAGGCCGCCACGCACAGGGCCAGGACTCGCACCGCTCCAGAGTACGGTTGTCCGTATCGACGCGGTCGGGCGCGCCCCGTAGCCTCGTGGCATCAAACGGCTAGCCAGGGACATCCTTACGCCGCTCACCTATGGGCGCATCGCCTATCTGCTGATCGCCCTGCCGCTCGGCATCGTCTGGTTCACGTTCCTCGTCACGGCGATCTCCGTCGGGCTCGGCACCGCGATCACGCTGGTCGGGATCCCGATCCTGATCGGGACGATGTACGCCTGGCGCTGGTTCGCTCAGCTGGAGCGGCGCCTGATCAGGGCGCTCACGGGCGTCGAGATCCAGGAGCCATACCGGCCGGAGCCACGCGAGGCCGGCTGGTCGCGGCGAATCGGGACACGCCTCCGCGACCCCGCCACCTGGAAGGACCTCGTCTTCCTTCTGCTGCAGCTCCCGCTGGGGATCGCCTCGTTCACGATCGCCGCCGTCGTGCTCGGAGTGGCGGTCAGCTGGATAGCCGCGCCGGCGTGGTACTGGTCGGTGCCCGACGGCATCGAGCTCGGGATCACGACCGTCGACACGCTCGGCGAGGCACTCCTGCTGGTGCCGCTCGGGCTCGTGGTCGCCTCCGTCGGCATCCCGGCGCTCGGCCTGCTCGGCCGCGGCTACGGCGAGCTGGCGGCGCTGCTGCTCGGCAGCAACCCCGATCCCGAGCTGAGCGCCCAGGTCACGGAGCTCGAGGGCGCCCGCTCGCGCATCATCGCCGCCGCCGACGCCGAGCGCCGGCGCATCGAGCGCGACCTCCACGACGGCGCGCAGCAGCGCCTCGTCGCGCTGTCGCTGACGCTGCGGATGGCCGAGACGCGCGCTGAGAAGGGCGATCCCGAGACCGCGGATCTGATCCGCAACGCGGGGGAGGAGGCGGGGCTCGCGCTGAAGGACCTACGCGACCTGGCGCGCGGGATCCACCCGGCGATCCTCACGAACCGCGGCCTCGCCGCGGCGCTCGACGACCTCGCGGCGCGGGCCACTGTCCCGGTCGAGGTCACCGCCGCGCCGCCGGAGCGCCTTCCCGACCAGGTCGAGGCGGCTGCGTACTTCGTCGTATCGGAGTGCCTTGCGAACGTCGGCAAGCACGCCGAGGCTTCGGGCGCAACGGTCTCCGTCCGGAGCGAGGCCGGCCAACTCGAGGTCGAGGTGCAGGACGACGGCACGGGCGGCGCCGACACCGAGAACGGCTCCGGGATCCAGGGGCTCCGCGACCGTGTCGGGGCGCTCGGCGGCCGCCTCGAGATCGAGAGTCCCGAGGGCGGGGGCACGCGCGTGCGCGCTTCGATCCCCCTGGTCGTCTCCGCGGATCTCGACGACGAGGTGGCGGCGGCGCGCCCCGCCGTACTCGCGGACGACGACGCGGCCGCGCTCCAGGCCCGGCGGACGAGGCGACTGCGGGTACGCGTTGGGATCGTCGCGGGCGTCGCGGCGACTCTCGTGCTGATCTGGGCTCTCACGGGGACCGACAGGCCCTGGATCGTCTGGCCGCTGCTCGGTCTCGGCCTCGTCGCAGCGCTCGACGCGTGGTTCGTCCTGGGAGGGCGCCAGCTGCGCGAGTCGGACCTCGACGGCGCCGGTGCCGACCGCTCGGAGGCGATCCGCTCGCTGCGCCGGCGCCGTCGCCTGCGCATCGACGCGGGCGCCGTGGTCGTCATCAACCTCTTCCTGATCGGGATCTGGATCGCCTCGGGGTCGGGCTACTTCTGGCCTATCTGGCCGATCCTCGGCTCCGCGATCGCGCTGGGCCTCAAGTCGCTGCGCTGGGCCGACGTGGCGCGCGAGCGGCTCGTCGGCGACCCGTCGGTTCGCTAGTAGCTCAGGCCTCGCCGAGCGCCACGATGCGGGCGCGGATGCACTCCGCGAGCTCGCGGGGGTCGACCTCGAAGAGGCTGTGGGGGTCGCCGGCCGCCGCCCAGACACGCTCGTGGTCGAGCAGGGCCTCATCGAACAGCACCGGCAGGTCGTGGCCGAAGGGAGGCACGCCGCCGATGGCGAAGCCGGTGGCGGCGCGCACCTCGTCCGCCTTGGCCTGGCGGATCTCCGCGACGTCGAGCAGGTCGGCCAGCTTGTCCGTGTCGATTCGGTGCCGGCCGGACGCGACGCACACGACGGGGTCGCCGTCGGCGACGAACACGATCGACTTCGCGATCTCGGACTCGTCGCAGCCGACCGCCTGGGCGGCGTCCTTGACGGTGCGGGTCGAGTCGTTCAGGCGTTGCACGTGGACCTCGATTCCGAGGTCACGGGCGCACTCTGCGAGCCGATCCCTCACGCGCGCACAGCCGGGTCAGCCGCAGCCAGCTCCACTCCGGCGGCCTCAGCGAGCTCCTCGAGCGAGTCGCGGATGTCGTCGGCGAAGTCGTCGAGGTCCCACATCAGGTCCCAGTCGCCAACGAGCCCGAAGTTGATCTTGCCCGCGTATGAGAGCAGGGCGATGCCGAGCGCCTGGTTCTTCGCGAGCGGGACCATCGGGAAGGGATCGAGCATCCGCCGCCCCGCCAGGTACAGCGGGAACTGCGGCCCGGGCACGTTCGTCACGACGACGTTGAACATGCGCTGGCGCGACACCAGCCGCGCGGCCTGGCCCATGACGGTCGGCGGCGCGAAGCCGGTCAGCTCGGTGAGCACCTGAGCGCCCACGGCCTGGCCGCTCGACTTGAGGCCCTTGAGCTCCTCGCGCACGAGGTCGAGCCGCGCCACGGGATCCTGGCACCAGACCGGGAGCGGGGCCATCATCGCGGCCACGCGGTTGCCGAGTGCGCCGCGCTCGACGTCGGCGCGCACGCTCACCGGGATCATCGCCTTCAGCTCGAGCCCGTCGGTGTTCTGCCCGCGCCGGCGCAGATGCTTGCCAAGGGCGCCGGCGACGGCGGACAGGACGGCGTCGTTGACTGTCCCACCGAGCTCGTTCTTGATCGCCTTGATCTCGTTCAGGTCGGCGCGCACCCAGGTGAAGCGCCGGTGCGGCCCGATCGACTGGTTGTAGGGGCTCGTCGGGGCAGGGTTGAGGCCCGCCCAGGCCATCGCCCCGACGCCGACGGCGGCGTCGCGGACCCCGGACAGGATCCGCCGCGGGCCGCGGAAGACCGCGCGCACGGAGCGGGCGACCTCCGCCGGGATCGTGCCGCGCTCGACCAGCGCCTCGCCCAGCAGCTGCGCGCTCGACGGCATCGGCCGCGGCAGCCAGCGGTCACCCGGGTCGGTCGGCGCCGCGGGGTCGGGCGAGGTGTCGAAGAGCACCGAGATGATGTCGACGCCGGAGATGCCGTCGACCAGGGAGTGATGGGTCTTCGAGAGGAGCGCGAAGCGGTCGCCCTCGAGCCCATCCACGAGCCAGATCTCCCACAGCGGCTTGTCGCGATCGAGCTGTTGCGCGAACACGCGACCTGCGAGCTCCTTGAGCTGGTCCTCGTCGCCGGGTGCCGGCAGCGCGGTCGCGCGCACGTGGTAGCGCAGGTTCAGATGCGGATCGTCGACCCACTTGGGGCGCCCCTGCTGGAGCGGCACGAACGCGAGCCGCTGGCGGTAGCGCGGCACGAGGTGGAGGCGCCGTTCGATCGCGTCGAGCAGGTCGTCATAGGGGGGAGGGGACCCCTCGAACAGCATCACGGAGGCGACGTGCATGTGGGACGCCGCGTCCTCCAGATGCAGGAAGGAGGTGTCGAGCGCGGTCAGGCGATCCGAGGACATGCGCCCAAACTAGCGCAGCCTCTGCGCTCAGAGCGAGAGGCTCATCTGACCGGCGGGCACCGCCGTCCTGAGCGGCTCGCGCTCGTCGAGCCCGGCCACCCTCACGCCCAGGAGCCGCACCGGGCGCCGCGGGTCCAAACGGCGCAGCAGCTCGACCGCGACGCCGCCGACGGTGGCGTGGTCGTTGACCGCCACGCCGAGCGTGCGGGCTCTCGTGAGCGTCGTGAAGTCCGCGTAGCGCAGCTTGATCCCGATCGTTCGCCCGCGCCGCTCCTCGCGCGCGAGCGTCTCGCACAGCTGGGCAGAGAGGCGCTCGAGCACCGGCTCGAGCTCGGGGAGGCCGCGCAGGTCGCGATCGAAGGTCGTCTCGCGCGACTCCGACTTCGCCACCCTGACGGTCTCGATGCCGCGCTCGTCCTCGAAGCGCGCTAGCGCCGCCAGGTGCGGGCCGAGCCGCCTGCCGAACCACTCGATCAGCTGAAGGTCGGGCGTCGCCCCGAGCGCGCCCAGGGTCGTGACGCCCAGCCGCTCGAGCCGGGCGACGGTCTTCGGCCCGATGCCCGGCACGAGCCCGGGCGAGGCGCCCGCGAAGCGCTCACGCGCCTGCGCGGCGCTCAGCTCGACGAAGCCGTCCGGCTTCTCGGCATCCGAGGCGACCTTCGCGACCAGCTTGCTCGGGCCGAGCCCGACCGAGCAGACGAGCCCCGTCTCTGCCCGGACCGCCTCCTTCACGCGCCGCGCCGCCGAGCGCGGCCGCTCGAGGGCTGACAGGTCCAGGTACGCCTCGTCGAGCCCGACCGACTCGACGAGCTCCACGTGGGCGCGCAGCACCGCGTGAACCTCGCGCGAGCGCGCGCGGTAGTGCTCGAAGTCGGGCGGCAGGAAGACCGCCTCCGGGCAGAGCCGGCGCGCACGCTCGGCAGGAGTCGCGGAGAAGATCCCGTAGCGGCGCGCCTCATAGCTCGCCGTGGTCACGACCGCGCGCGGCCCGCTGCCGGCCACGACGACCGGCAGCCCGCGCAGCTCCGGCCGCCGCTGGAGCTCGACGCTCACGTAGAAGGCGTCCATGTCGATGTGAGCGAAGAGTGCGCTCGTCGGGAGCGGAGGACACGTCCCGGCGAGAGTAGACCGAGCGACGGTCTGAATCCTCGGGTTCCGGCCCGCCCTCGGGGCACCGAAGACGTGCTCGCCACGCCCCCGTTTCCGCTCCGTTACCGCGCTGTGACTGGGGCGCAACCGGTCCGCGGCATGCTCGCCTCAGATGCCTTTCCCCTCCAAAACCACCGGGCAATCCGCCGAGGCGCACCCCTCGGTCGTTCTCCGCTCCCGCTTCATCCGTCTGCGAGCGCTGCTCGCCGTCGCGACGGTCGCGCTTGTAGGCCTTACCGCAATCGTGATGCTGACGACGCATGACGAGGTCGATCGCCGGGGTACCTTCCCCGCCCCGCCGCCGAGCACGCCGCACCACGGCGACCCTGGCATCCTCGGGCCGCCGCAAAGCACGCCGTACCACGGCGACCCGGGCATCTTGGGGCCGCGGCCGAGCACGCCGTATTACGGTGACCCCGGCATTCTCGGGCCCCGGCCGAGCACGCGCGACGATGGCGACCGGGGCCTCTTCCGCGCGCCGCGGCCAAGAGCAAGCTCCGCCAGCGAGATGAAGGACGAGGGCGTTGCCGCAGCCGCCCTCGGGCAGGCAAGCGGGGGGGGCTGAATTTCGCGGCAGCAAGGCGTCCGCGAGCGGCACCTCGGCCGGCCCGTCCATCGGTGGCCAGACGCCGAGGTAATGATCGCTACGCGGCCTTGGTGGAGAGTCGCTTCACCTTCGTGTAGCGCAGGACTCTCCCTGCCGTCCCTTGACGCGCCTGCCGACCCGCTGGTGGGCGCCCCGGTGCGGAGGCTGATCGTTGAGCGCTCGAGGACCCCGTGCCTGCATCCCAAACCGAGCTCGGCGGATCAGGGTTCCCCGGGTCCGCTCCCGTTAATCAGCCCTCGCCTATGCGCTCACGCAGCCGAATCAGACCAACGTATGCGCCCGAGTTCGTGTCGGATGACTCACCGTCGAAGTAGCGCACACGTCCGGTTTCCTCGATACGCAGGCGCACGTCCGCCAGGCGCAGAACCACATCGCCTCGGACGATCACGTCCTTCAGCTCCCCAATCTCCTCGAGCTTGTTGAGCATCTTCTGCTGCTGCTTGTTCGGCTTCATCAGGCCCTCATCGTCTTTCTTCGGTTGTTATCCCAATACGCGCCTGCGGTCGAACGTGGTCCCCACGTTATGCGCGAAGGCGGAGGTCGTCGGTCCTACGGCCATGACGCCGGGGAAGCCGTCTGCGGTCGTGCCGCAGTAGCGGCGCGGCGCGGCGTCGGCGGGCGCTGCGGCCACCAGCACCACCGCTCCCATCGCCATCAGAGCGATCGCCTTGTTCATCGGAACTCAACCCGGCAACCACCCTCGCCACGGCCGCGGCGAACAGCGCCGAGAGCACGCACCAGGCGCCCAGCACGGTTGCGATCGCAACGATCACCGCGCGTCCTCCCCGCCCATCTGGCGAACGACGCGCATCTGGACGACATTGTCGGCCTCGACAGCCAGGCCCTCGTTCTTCGGGACCCGCTGAGCGGCCTCGCGGGCCACGACCGTGTCACGCAGCCACACCCAAGCAGCCGTCAGAGCGATCGCCTGGTCGCCGATCGCTGCCATCACCTTGTCCCAGGCTTCGGCCTTCTCCTCGACCGTCGCCCTGTCAGTCAAAGCCGTCACTCGTTCTCCTCGCTCGTTGACGAAATGCTAACAAGCTTCTTGACAGGTCGCCAACAACATTTAGACTCTTCTTATGAGCACGACGCCGAAGTACAGCCGCCTCGCTCCCGCCCGGCGGCGCGAAGAGATCCTCGACGCGGCCAACGCGCTGTTCGCCGAGCGCGGCTACGACGAGGTCTCGATCGAGGACATCGCGAGCTCGGCCGGCGTCACGCGCGGGCTCGTGCACCACTACTTCGGCGGCCGCAAGGAGGTCTACATCGCGCTGCTCGAGCGGCTCGTCGCCGTGCGCGAGGAGCAACTCCCGCCGCCGGTCGGCCGCAGCGCTCGCGCGCGCGTGGCCGACAGCGTGTCGCGCTGGCTCGACTGGACCGAGCAGAACCGCACGATCTGGCTCGCCACGCTCGGGCGCGGCGAGGACATCGCCGACCCCGACATCAGAGCCATCGTCATCGATCGCGTGCGCCGCGCCGTCGCGATAGTCGCCGCTCAGCACGCCGACATCGCCGACGACTCGCCGCGGCTGCGCTACGCGCTCGAGTGCTGGACCGGACTCAACCGCTCCGCAACACGCCGCTGGCTACAAGGCCAAGCCAGTCGCGAGCAGACACACGAACTACTCGCCTCAACACTCGAACACGTCCTACGCACATTCGGCACCCCACCCAAGCCAAACCGACGCCCCTGAGATAGGCGTACAGTGACCTCAGCCGCTGGGTGCAACGCCCACGGTGGACGTACATCGCGGCGACGCGCGCAAGGCGGTCGCGGCGTCTAGCGCGCCGACGCGAAGATCTCCGCTGCGCATTCGTCGGCAAAGGTAGGGCGGGGAGATCTCGCGCTCGCTAGGTTCGCAGCCAAGCGAGGGAGACGGACTATGACCAAGGATGCCGCGCGCGACGGCCTGGCTTGGCTAAGGGCGCATCGCGGCCGGCCGCTGACTGCGGACTGGCACATCGAGCGTGATGCCGAGCACCTGGGCAAACTCGCGGAGCAAGGGATCGACCCGGACGAGATTGGAGGGGTCGAGCGGGTGCGTGTCAAAGTAGAACCGGCCGCTTGGCGCGAGGAAGCGTGGCTGGTGATCTACAACCCGAACTTCACGCGGATACTCGACGGCAGGGACATCGCCGGCGCTCGCGTCGAGTGCGACGGGCGGCGGCTCGTGATCGAGTACGGCAGACGGAGGTTCAGGCTCGAGGAACGGAGTGAGGCACTCAATGGCGGCTAGTCATCGCTATGCCGCTCGTTGTCAGCGGCGGCTTCATGGCGGCGGGCATCCTCGCGGTGATCCTCGGCGGCGTCGGCTTCGTCGAACAGCTCGGCCGCGTCGGCCGTCTCGCGATCGGTCCGGGCGGCCCGTTCGTGCCTGGTGGCGGCGCGCTGATGCCGGCGCCGGCGTTCGGCGCGCTCGTCGTCCCGCTCGTCGTCGTCGGCCATCCGAGACAGCCTAGCTCCACGGGGCGGCCGGCCCGAAGTGACTAGCGCGCGAAGCCGCCCCGCGACGAGCGCTGCAGCGCCCGCGCGCGGTCGGTGCCGCGCCGCCCGCGCCAGGGGTGCGGTCCCATCGCCCACGGGTGCCAGCCGAGCGTGCCGTACAGCTCGCGCACGAGCGCCTTCAGCTCGCCGCGGTGCTCGCCGCAGGCGTACATCGTCCGCCCGTACAGGCCGCGGCCGTGCCAGACGAGCCAGCGCTCGGGCTCGGCGTCGACGTACTCGCCGTGGCGCAGGTCGAGGAGCTGGCGCTCGAGGCTGGCCTGGGTCTCGGGCCCGGGCCTGCCTGCGCAGACCTCGCAGCGGAACACGACCGAAACGGGCATTCGCCCGCCGAGTCTAGGACGCCGCGGGCGAAGCGGCGTGCCAGTGCACCCCGGCCATCTCGTCCGGCGGGGGGCCGACGAGCAACCAGCTGCCGTCGTGGCGGCGCTTCAGGTGCCCGCTTGCGTAGACGTGCTGAAGCGCCGTCGTGACCGACGAGCGCTGACAGCCGACCAGCCGGCCGAGCAGGGCGTGCGAGAGCCGCAGGCGCAGCGCGATGCCGCCGGGCGTCACGTTGCCCCAGCGCTCGGCCAGATGCCAGAAGAGAACGAGCAGGCGCGTCTCGACCGGGGTGAGCTGGAGCAGCGCCTCGTGGATCGACATGCGATGGGTGCGCCGGATGGCGCGTTCGAGCAGCGCGCTCATCACCTGCGGCCAGTCGGCGAGCGCGCGGCCGAGCCGGTCGTCGAGTATCGCGAGCCGCACCGGCATGAGGACGTGCCACGCCACCCGGTAGCGGACGAGGCCCTCCTCGCGGCGCGAGGCCCACGGCTGCAGAACGTCCCCCTCGCCGACAAGCTCGGTCGCGGTCGATCCCGCGAGGGTGATGTCGCGCGCGAGCAGCCCCTCGAGAACGAGGAAGCCGAGCCAGCTGCGGTGGGCCTGCTCGCGGGGCGTGTCCCAGTGGCCCGGCTCGAGGGTCCACACCCTCGCCACGAGCTCCCTGCGCGCTCGGGCGATATCCGAGACCGGCACGCGCAGCCCGAGCTCGGGCTCGACTTCCAGAATTCGTGCCGATCCTTCGCGAGGCTGGTGCTCCGTGGGACTGACCGGTCTCCTCCCTTCTGCAAAAACCCTACCTGCAGGGGGTTGGAAAGCAACGTTGGATTCCAACACCGCGCCTTTCGGCGCGACGACGGGAGCCTTAGGGTCGCTCGCATGTGCTTGGCCATACCCGGCCGGATCGTCGATGTGATCGACGAGGCCAATCGCCTGGCGATGGTGGACGTTGCGGGGGTCCAGCGCACCATCAACATCGGTCTCCTCGACGAGGACGGAGAGGGCGTCGGGCCCGGCGACTGGGTGCTGATCCACGTGGGCTTTGCCATGTCGCGCGTCGACGAAGAGGAGGCGCTCGCGACCCGCCGGCAGCTCGAGCGCATGGGTCAGGACTACGAGGCGGAGCTGGAGGAGCTCAAGGCGAGCGTGATCGAGTGAGCCACGCGAACGAGTGCGGCGACCACTGCATCACCTGTTCCGACGAGGGCATCCCGATGCAGGTCGAGCGCGTGGACGAGCGACGCGGGCTCGCCCTGTGCCTCGCCGCCGACGGCACCAAGTCCACGGTCGAGATCGCGCTCGTCGAGCCGGTCGGCCCGGGTGACCGTGTGCTGGTCCATGCCGGCGTCGCGCTGACGGAGCTCGCTACGTGAAGTACGTCGACGAGTTCCGTGATCCCGAGCTCGGCCGGGTTCTGGCGAACGAGATCCTCGCGGCGGTCGAGCCCGGCCGCCACTACAAGTTCATGGAGGTCTGCGGCGGCCACACGCACTCCATTTACAAGTACGGCGTCGACGACCTGCTGCCGGCGAACGTCGAGCTCGTGCACGGGCCGGGCTGCCCGGTCTGCGTCATCCCGATGGGCCGCGTCGACGACGGCATCGCCGTCGCGCGCGAGCCCGGTGTCATCTTCGCCTGCTTCGGCGACATGATGCGCGTGCCGGGCTCGGCCGGGAGCCTGCTCGAGGCGAAGGCGGACGGCGCGGACATCCGCATGGTCTACTCGCCGCTCGACGCCCTGCGGATCGCGAAGGAGAACCCGGACCGCGAGGTCGTCTTCTTCGCGATCGGCTTCGAGACCACGGCGCCGTCGACCGCGCTGACGCTCAAGCGGGCGAAGGCCGAGGGCGTGCCCAACTTCAGCTGCATGTGCAGCCACGTGACGATCGTGCCACCGCTGCGCGCGCTGCTCGACTCGCCCGACCTGAGGCTCGACGGCTTCATCGGCCCGGGTCACGTCTCGACGGTGGTCGGCGCACGGCCGTTCGAGTTCATCCCCGCCGACTACGGCAGGCCGATCGTGGTGGCGGGCTTCGAGCCGCTCGACGTCCTGCAGGCGATCCGGATGATCCTCGCCCAGCTGGCGGAGGGCCGCTGCCAGGTCGAGAACCAGTACGCGCGCGTCGTGCCCTACGAGGGGAACCGGCGTGCGCTCGAGGTCATGGCCGAGGTGTTCGAGCTGCGGCCGCACTTCGAGTGGCGCGGGCTCGGCTTCATCTCCCAGAGCGGCCTGAAGCTGTCGGACGCCTACGCCGACCTCGACGCGGAGCTCCGCTTCAGCGTGCCCGGCGTGCGCGTGGCGGACCCGAAGGCGTGCCAGTGCGGCGAGGTGCTCAAGGGCGTCATCAAGCCCTGGGAGTGCAAGGTGTTCGGAACCGCCTGCACGCCCGAGCGCCCGATCGGGACCTGCATGGTGTCCTCGGAGGGCGCCTGCGCCGCGTACTACAACTTCGGCCGCTTCGCCCGCGAGCGGGAGGTCGTGTGAGCACCGCTCCTCGCACCGGCGAGGAGCGCAGCCCGAGCGCTGGTCGGGCGAGCACCGCAGCACCCCCTTCCGGCCGCGAGGCGAAGATCCTCGGCATCATCGAAACGGCGCGCGGCAAGCGTGCGAAGTTCCGCGAGGAGCGCGTCAACATGGCCCACGGCGCGGGCGGCAAGGCGACCCAGGGCATGATCGAGGGCCTCTTCCTGCCGGCCTTCGGCGGCGAGGCGCTCGAGGACGCGGGTGCGGTCGAGGTCGACGGGGTCGAGCTGGCACTCACGACCGACTCGTTCGTCGTCAAGCCGATTCGCTTCCCGGGCGGCTCGATCGGCGATCTCGCCGTGAACGGCACGGTCAACGACCTGGCCGTCTCGGGCGCGCGCCCGCTCGCGCTCAGCCTGTCGCTGATCCTCGAGGAGGGCCTCGGCGCCGACGACCTGAAGGCCGAGGTCGAATCGATCGCGCAGGCCGCCGAGGCCGCCGAGGTGCAGATCATCACCGGCGACACCAAGGTGGTCGAACGCGGTGCCGCGGACCAGATGTACGTCTGCACGACGGGCATGGGCCGGCGCGACCCACGCGCCCGGCTGGCGGCCGGGGCGATCATGCCGGGCGACCGCATCCTGCTGTCCGGCACGATCGGGGAGCACGGGACGGCGATCATGCTGGCGCGCGGCGAGTTCGAGCTCGCCGCCGAGATCGAGTCGGACACGCGCTCGCTGTGGCCGGTGGCCGACGCGCTGCTCGAGGAAGCGGGGCCGTCGCTGCGCTGCATGCGCGACGCCACCCGCGGCGGCGTCGCCTCCGTGCTGAACGAGCTGGCTCGCGCTTCGAGGGTCGCGATGCTCGTGAGCGAGGCGGCGGTGCCGATCGAGCCCGCGGTCGCCGGTGCTTCGGAGATCCTGGGGATCGACCCCATGTACGTGGCGAACGAGGGCAAGCTGGTCGCCTTCGTGGCGCCGGAGGCTGCGGATCGGGCGCTCGCCGCGCTGCGCTCGGTCCCGGGATGTGAGCGGGCGGCGGACATCGGCGAGGTGCGCACCGAGCCGCCCGGAATGGTGCTGGTGGAGACGGGCTTTGGCGGCAAACGGGTGATGGACCAGCTGGTCGGTGATCCGCTCCCGCGGATCTGTTGAGCGACGAAGGAGAGGCGATGGCGACGATCGACGCATACGCGGACAAGAAGAAGACCGAGGAGGTCACCGCGCATGTGCTCTGGATGACCACGGGCCTCTCCTGCGAGGGCGACTCGGTCGCCATGACCTCGGCGACCAACCCGAGCCTCGAGGACATCATCACCCAGGCGATCCCGGGCATGCCGAAGGTCGTCGTACACAACCAGGTGATCGCCTACGAGGTCGGCGACGAGTACGCCCAGGCCTGGTTCGACGCAGAGGAGGGCAAGCTCGACCCGTTCGTCCTCGTGGTCGAGGGCTCGCTCGGCAACGAGAAGATCAACGGCGAGGGCCACTGGACCGGCTTCGCGGTGAACACCGCGAACGGCCAGCCGATCACGCTCAACGAGTGGGTCGACCGGCTCGCGCCGAAGGCCGCGGCCGTCGTGGCGGTCGGGACCTGCGCCACCTATGGCGGCATCCCGGCGATGAAGAACAACCCGACCGGGGCGATGGGCCTGCCTGACTACCTCGGCTGGAAGTGGAAGTCGAAGGCCGGCCTGCCGGTCGTCTGCATCCCCGGCTGCCCGGCGCAGCCCGACAACATGACGGAGACGCTGCTCTACCTGGCGCTGCACCTCGCCGGGCTGGCGCCGGCGCCCGAGCTCGACGAGCAGCTGCGCCCCAAGTGGCTGTTCGGCCGCACCGTGCGCGAGGGCTGCAACCGGGCCGGCTTCGCGGAGGAGGGCGACTTCGCGACCGAGTACGGCTCGGACCACCGCTGCCTCGTGAAGCTCGGCTGCAAGGGGCCGGTGGTCAAGTGCAACGTGCCGATCCGCGGCTGGGTGAACGGCATCGGCGGCTGCCCCAACGTGGGCGGCATCTGCATGGCCTGCACGATGCCGGGCTTCCCCGACAAGTACATGCCGTTCATGGACGAGGACCCGTGGGGGGCGCGCGCGGCGGGCGTGGCGAAGTACGCGTACGGCCCGATGGTCCGCTACTTCCGCAAGCGCAACATCAAGAAGAAGTACGACGTCGAGCCCGAGTGGCGTCACAACAAACCGCAGTTGACCACCGGCTACCAGAAGCGCTGGTAAGGGGAGGCAGGCATGTCGACAGTTGAGAGCCCCCGTGAACAGAAGGTCATGGTCAAGGAGATGTCCTGGGACCCGATCACCCGCATCGTCGGGTCACTCGGGATCCACACGGAGGTCGACTTCGCCAACCAGCAGGTCCTGAAGTGCTACTCGACCTCGATGATCTTCCGCGGCTTCGACATCTTCATGAAGGGGATCGACCCGCGCGACGCGCACTTCATCACCAGCCGCATCTGCGGCATCTGCGGCGACAACCACTGCACCTGCTCCTGCCTGAACCAGAACATGGCCTACGGGGTCAAGCCGCCGCCGCTCGGCGACATGGCCTTCAACATGGCCGAGGCCGCTGACTACATCTTCGACCACGCGATCTTCAACGACTGCATGGCGAACGTGGACTTCTGCGAGCAGATGGTGAAGGAGACGAACCCGACGCTGCTCGCGAAGGCCGAGAACACCTCCGCGCCGGGGCAGGACATCCACGGCTACAAGACGATCGCGGACATCATGCGGGCGCTCAACCCGTTCACGGGCGAGTTCTACCTGGAGACCCTCCACGTGGCCCGCTACACGCGCGAGATGTACTGCCTGTTCGGAGGCCGGCACACGCACCCGTCGACGATCATGCCGGGCGGCTGCAGCGCCGACATCACCCACCAGACGTGCACGGACTACTACGTGCGCCTCATGAAGTACTTCGACTACGTGAAGAGAAGCGTGCCGATGCACGACGACCTGTACGACTTCTTCCTCACGGAGCTCCCGGGCTACGACATGGTCGGCTACCGGGAGACGAACCTCGTCAACTGGGGTGCCTTCGACGACCCCGACTACGTCGACTACCGCTACGAGAACATGACGGAGTGGGGCAACAAGCGGTACATCACCCCGGGCATCGCGATCGGCGGCGAGCTGATCACCACCGACCTGGTCGAGATCAACCTCGCGATCCGCATCCTGCTGGGCAGCTCGTACTTCGACGGCTGGGAGAACGAGCGCACCTTCGTCACCCAGGACCCGCTCGGCAACCCGGTCGACAAGAACCACCCTTGGAACAAGGTCACGCTGCCGAAGCCGCAGAAGCGCGACTTCACGGACAAGTACACGTGGGTGGTGTCGCCGCGCATCTATGACAAGCGCACCGACACGCACGTCTGCTGCGACACCGGCGGTGGGCCGTTTGCCCGCCAGTGGTGCACGGCGAAGGCGGGCCTCGTCGACTTCGGCTACGCGCGGGCGACGGGGAACAGCATCCAGATGGCGCTGCCGCGTTCGGCCAACTTCCCGGAGATGGAGATGGAGTGGCACGTGCCGGAGAAGTCGAACGCGATCGAGCGCGATCGCGCCCGGACGTACCACCAGGCGTACTCGGCGCTGATCGCGCTCCACAACCTGGAGCGCGCGATGAAGGAGGTGCAGGCCGGCCGCACGAAGAGCTGGAACGACTTCACTGTTCCGGAGTCGGCGGTCAGCGTTGGCTTCCACGAGGCGGCCCGCGGCGTGCTCTCGCACCACATGGTGATCGAGGAGGGCAAGATCGCGAACTACCAGCCCTACCCGCCGACGCCGTGGAACGCGAGCCCGCGCGACGTCTACGGGACTCCCGGCCCCTACGAGGACGCGGTGCAGAACACGCCGATCTTCGAGGAGAACGGCCCGGAGAACTTCAAGGGTGTCGACATCATGCGCGCCGTCCGGTCGTTCGACCCGTGCCTGCCGTGCGGCGTGCACATGTACGGCGGCAAGGGGCCGGTCCGGAAGGTGGTCCACACACCCACGGCCCTCTGCTGACGATGGAATCCGAGCAGCTGATGGCCCGTGTGCAGGAGCTCACGGGACGGCTTGAGCACCTCGAGGACGACGCGGGGCGCGAGCTTGCCGAGGAGCTGACCTCGGCGGTCGTGCAGATGTACGGCGCCGGGCTCGAGCGCATCGTCGACCTGGTCGACGAGGGCACGCGCGATGCGCTGGCGCAGGACGACCTGGTCGCGGGTCTGCTGATGATCCACGACCTCTATCCGGTTCCGATCGAGGAGCGCGTCGCCCAGGCGCTCGACACGGTGCGCCCCTACATGGAGTCGCACGGCGGCAACGTCGAGCTGCTCGGGATCGAGAACGGGATCGCCAGGCTGCGGCTCGAGGGCAGCTGCAAGTCGTGCCGTGCGTCGTCGTCGACGCTCGAGCTGGCGGTGCGCCGGGCGCTCGAGGAGGCGGCGCCCGACCTCGACGGCATGGATGTCGAGGGCATCGTCGAGGAGGAGGAGCCGCCCCCGATCTCGGGCACGCCGCTGCCGGTGCTGAACGGCGCGCCCGGTTGGCACAGCCTCCCGATCGGAGCGCCCGAGGCACTCGTGGCAACCGCAGTCGACGGCGTCCCGCTCGTTGTCGCGAACGTCGACGGGACGCTGCTCGCATACCGCAACGCGTGCGCGGACTGCGGCGGCACGCTCGAGGGAGGCGCGCTCGACGCCGGCGCGCTCAGCTGTCCGGGCTGCGGGCGCAGGTTCTTCCTGCCGCAGGCGGGCCGCTCGATGGACGACGATCACCTGCAGCTCCAGCCGGTCCCGCTCCTGCGCGAGCACGAGGAGATCAAGGTCGCGCTGTGAGCCGTGCGCCGATGGTGTCCGGCCTGCGCGGCCTGGCGAAGCCGAAGCCTCCGGCTCCGGCTCCCGAGGCGGGCGAGCATTGCGATCTCTGCGGGACGAGCGTGCCCGGCGACCACCGCCACATGCTCAACCTCTACGAGCGTCAGATCGTCTGCGTGTGCGAGAGCTGTTGGGCGCTGCGCTCCGGCGACGCCGAGTTCCGGCCGACGGGCAATCGCACCCTCTGGCTCGACGACTTCGAGCTCCCGGAGGAGATCTGGGCGCAGTTCCGGATCCCGATCGGGCTCGCCTTCTTCATGTACTCGAGCGTGACGGACTGCGTTGTAGCGCTCTACCCGAGCCCCGCCGGCGCCACCGAGAGCGAGCTCCACTTCGAGACCTGGAGCCGGCTCGCGGACATGAACCCGGTCCTGCGCTCGCTCGAACCCGACGCGGAGGCGCTCATCGTCAACCGCACGTCCCAGCCGCCGGCGTTCGCAATCGCTCCCATCGATCGCTGTTACATGCTGGTCGGGCTCGTCAAGGCGTCCTGGGAGGGCATCTCCGGCGGTGCCGGCATCGAGCGGGCGATCGAGTCCTACTTCGAGGAGCTCAGGGAGCGAGCGGCGTGAACCGGCCGGAGCTCGTCACGGAGCTGCCGGTGGCACCCGAGCCCGAGTTTCAGGTGCTCGCCGCGAGCGGCCGCCGCCACGCGGCGGTGCCGGCCCTCGACTTCGACGTCCACGTCAGCGAGCCGAGCGGCAGACAGGTCTACGTGATCGCGCTCAGCGCGCAGGTCATGATCGAGCCCGCGCGTCGCGCCTACGACGCCGAGACCCGCGCCAAGCTCGTCGAGCTGTTCGGGGCGCCCGAGCGCTGGGCGACCACCACCCGCAGCCTCGTGTGGCACCAGGCCGACGCGCTGGTGCCGGCGTTCACCGGGGCCACCACCTTCCGGATCGCCGTGCCGGCGGGCTTCGACATGGAGGTCGCGTCCTCGAAGTACCTGTACGGCCTGTCGGATGGCGAGGTCCCGCTCGCGTTCAACTTCAACGGCACGATCCACTACCGCGGCGACGACGGCCGGCTGCAGCTGTCGCTCGTGCCGTGGTCCTGCTCGGCGGAGTTCCGGCTGCCGGTCGCCACCTGGCGCGACCTGATGGCCCACTACTACCCGCACACGGGCTGGATCCCGTTGCACGAGGAGACGCTCGAGGCGCTCCAGCGCGAGAAGGCCCGGCGCGGCTCGCCGACGCTCGACGCCTGTATTGCGGAGCTCCTCGACTCATGAACGAGCTGGTCGACACGCTGCTGTACGAGGGCTACGCGCTCTATCCGTACACGCCGGGCGCGACGAAGAACGCCACGCCGACCCCGTTCGGGATCGTCTATCCGCCCGCCTATGCGCGGACGCTCGAGAGCGCGTTCGACCACCTCGAGCTGCGCTGCGTCGTGGAGGGGGACGAGCCCGAGGTCGGGTGCGAGGTGCGCTTCCTGGCGCCCAGCGGCGAGCGCCACCGGGCGGAGCCGCAGCGGGCCGCGGGCCCCGGCGACTTCCGCTTCGGCGAGCTGGTCGTGCACGTCGCACTCACGCGGGAGCCCGGCAACGAGGTCTGCCTGCGGGTCGAGAACCGCACCGAGGCGCCCGACGGCCTCGATCGGGCCGGGGCGCTGCGCCTCTCGCTGATCTCGACGCATCCGCTGCTCACGGTGAAGGGAGGCCGTTTCCTGTCCCAGCTCGATGCCCCGTGCGAGAGCGTCAACACCTGGCCCGTGCTCGCCTCACCCCAGGACGACGTGATGCTCGGCGCCGCGATCGTCCTGCCCGACCATCCGCAGATCGCCCCGGAGAGCCGCGGCAACCTCTTCGACAACACCGAGATCGAGGAGGCCCTCGTCCTGCACGTGCAGGCCCTGAGCGACGCCGAGCGCGCCGAGATCGAGCGTCAGGATCCCGCCGTGCGGGAGATGGTCGAGCGGGCCGGGGCGGTCACCCAGGAGGAGCTCTTGAGGCTGCACGGCCGCATGACGCTCGAGCCGCCGCAACCCTCCGCCGCCGTCCGCGATCCCACCCGCGGGCTGCCCGACGTGGAGGTCGACGGGGTCGTGTTCCAGCGCGGCGGACGCGCGGTGGTGAGGCCCGGCCTCGACGCCGACCTGCACGCGCGCATGCTCGAGGGGCGCACGGTGACCGTGGAGCGCATCTACCGCGACTACGACGGCCGGATCCACATCGGCGTGGCGCTCGACGAGCCGGGCCAGGAGATCCTGCGCGAGACCGGGCGCTTCCTGTGGTTCTTCCCACCCGAGCTGGAGGTGATCGAGTGAAGCGGATCCTCGTTGCCGGTATCGGCAACGCCTGGTTGAGGGACGACGGCTTCGGCGGCGAGGTCGTGACGCGCCTCGAGGCCCGCGGCCTGCCCGAGGAGGCCGCCGTCTTCGACTTCGCGACCGGAGGACTCGACCTCGCCTACGAGCTGATGCGCGGCTACGACGCGCTGATCCTCGTCGACGTCAGCAGGCAGGGCGGCGAGCCCGGGACGCTGTATGTGATGGAGGCGCTCGAGGAGGACGTGGAGGCGGGCATCGAGGACGGCCAGCTGATCAACCCGCACGCGATGGATCCCCAGACCGTCCTGCGCTTCGTCAAGACGCTGGGCGCCTGGCCCGGCAAGGTCGTCGTGATCGCCTGCGAGCCGGCGGAGGTCGAGGACATGGGAATGGGCCTCACCGAGCAGGTCGAGCGCGCCGTGGACGGCGCCGTCGCGCTCGTGGTCGAGACGATCGAGGAGCTGCGCACGGACGCCGCCTACACGGGTGGCTAGGCGATGCACGAGCTGTCGCTCTCCAGCGCGATCGTCAACACCGTTGTCAAGCACGCGGACGGGCGGCGGGTGAGCGTGGTGAACCTGCGAGTGGGCGCGCTGCGCCAGGTCGTGCCGGACACGCTCGACTTCTACTTCGACTTCGTCGCGAAGGAGACCGTCTGCGAGGGAGCACGGCTCGAGCAGGAGCTGATCGCGGCGCGGCTTCGCTGCGCGGATTGCGAGAGCGAGTGGGAGATCGAGCTGCCGGTCTTCCTGTGCCCGTCCTGCGGGCCCGGCGGGGCGGTCGAGGTGGCGAGCGGCAACGAGTTCGAGGTTGAGTCGATCGAGGTCGAGGAGGCGGAATGCATCGCACCAAGGTGAAGATCGTCGAGGAGGCGCTCGACGCCAACAACACGATCGCGCGGGCCAACCGCGACGACTTCGACCGCGCCGGCGTGCGGGTCGTCAACTTCATGAGCGCGCCGGGCGCGGGCAAGACGGCGCTGCTCGAGCGCGTCGTCACCGAGCTGCCGGACGTCCGCGTGGGCGTCCTCGAAGGCGACGTGCAGGGGTCGATGGACGCCGACCGGCTCGCGTCGCTGCACGTGCCGGTGACCCAGCTCAACACCGACCCGAGCTTCGGCGGCGAGTGCCACCTGGACGCGAACATGGTGCGCTCGGCCCTGCCGGAGCTGCCGCTCGACGAGATCGACCTGCTCGTGATCGAGAACGTGGGCAACCTCGTCTGCCCGGCCGAGTTCAAAGTGGGGGAGGACGCCCGCATCATGGTCTCGGCGGTCACAGAGGGCGAGGAGAAGCCGCTCAAGTACCCGCTCATGTTCCGCGCCTGCGAGCTCGTGCTGATCAACAAGATCGACCTGCTCCCGCACCTCGACTTCGACCTCGACAAGTTCCTCTACAACCTCGAGTCGGTGCATCCCGGCGTCGAGCACATGCTCGTGAGCGCGAGGACGGGGGAGGGCATCGAGGAGTGGCGCGACTGGCTCGCACGAATCGCCTCCGTGGAGCGGGTGGGCGTGTGAACCAGGCGCTCGGGACAGACGTCCTCGAGCGCGCGCTCGCTGAGCGCACACGGGCAAACAGCACTTTCTTCGAGGCCGAGGCGGAGCGGTTGGCTCGCCTCTGTCACCGGATGGCGGAGCGCTTCGCCCGCAACGGCCGCCTGATCGCGCTCGGCCTGTCCCCGGCCGCACGCTCGGACGCCCGGCACGTGGCGGTCGAGTTCGTGCACCCGGTGATCGTGGGCAAACGGGCGCTGCCGGCGCTCGCCCTGAGCGCGGAGGGCGGCCCGCTGGAGCGGCAGGTGCGGCTGCTGGTCGAGCCCGACGACATGGCGATCGCGTTCGGCGATGCTGCCGCGGCCGTCGAGGCGGCCCGCGAGCTCGGCTGCCTCACCATCGCGTTCGAGCGCATGGGCGCGGAGTGGGAGTTCGAACCGCCGTCCGAGGACGCGTCGGTCCGCCAGGAGCTCGTCGAGACGCTCTACCACGTGCTCTGGGAGCTCGTGCACGTGTTCTTCGACCACCGCGGACTGCTGGAGGGCCGCGCGGAGCGGCAGCTGCACGACCCCGGCGCCTCGAGCTTTCTGTACCCGTTCCTCTCGGAGCAGGAGACCGACCTGGGCGCGGTGGTCGAGGACGTGCGCCGCTCCGTCCTCGCGAAGTCGCGCGAGGTCGGCGACCTGCGGGCGCAGACGCTCGGCGAGAACGCTGCCGCCTTGGGGGCCGCCGCCGAGAGCCTGCGCACAAACCTCAACGGGGGCGGGCGGATGCTCGCGCTCGGCAACGGCGGTTCCGCCACCGACGCTATGGACGTCGTGGCGGACTTCCGCTCCCCGCCCGACCCGCGCTGGACCCCGCGCCCGGCGCTCGATCTGACCGAGGACGCCGCCATCCTGACCGCGATCGCCAACGACATCGGCACCGAGGCGATCTTCTCGCGCCAGGTGATCGCGCACGGGCGCCCCGGCGACACGCTGCTCGCGATCTCGACGAGCGGCAACTCCGCCAACGTGATCGCGGCCCTCGAGGAGGCGCGACGCCGCGGCCTGAGCACGATCGCGATGGTCGGCTACGACGGCGGCCGGGTGGCCTCGGAGCGCCTTGCGGAGCACGTGATCGTCACGCGCTCGGAGCACATCCCGCGCATCCAAGAGGCCCAGGCGAGCGCGTACCACGTGCTGCGGGAGCTGGTCGCTTGAGCCGCGTCCGCGCGCGCGTCGAGGGAACCGTCCAGGGGGTCGGCTTCCGCCCGCATGTCTACCGGCTGGCCGGCGAGCTCGGCGTGGCGGGCCATGTCCTGAACGACGCGCGCGGCGTGGTGGTCGAGGTCGAGGCCGCCCCCGAGACGGTGGATCGCTTCCTCGCGCGGCTGGTGGCTGAGGCGCCGCCGCTGGCGCGCGTCGAGCGCGTGGTCGCGGAGCCTGTACGCGAGACTGGCCAGCTGGGCTTCGCGATTCGCGCGAGCCCGCGCGGCGGCGAGCCGCGGGCTGCAGTGACGCCCGACAGCGGCACCTGCGCGGACTGCCTCGCCGAGCTCTTCGATCCCGCGGACCGGCGCTTTCGCTACCCGTTCATTAACTGCACGAACTGCGGCCCGCGCTTCACGATCGTCCGTGACATTCCCTATGACCGGCCGAACACGACGATGGCCGGCTTCGCGATGTGCCCGGTCTGCCGGGGCGAATACGACGACCCGGCGGACCGCCGCTTCCACGCCCAACCGAACGCGTGCCCGGCCTGCGGGCCCTCGCTGCGGCTGCTGCCGGCCGTCGCCGATCCGCTCGCCGGCGCCGTCCAGGCGCTGCTCGAAGGCGCCATCGTCGCCGTCAAGGGGCTCGGCGGCTTCCATCTGGCCTGCCTTGCTGCCGACGAGCGGGCTGTCGCGCGGCTGCGCGCGCGCAAGCACCGCGAGGACAAGCCGTTCGCGCTCATGGCGCGCGACCTGGCCTCCGCCCGCCTCCTCGTCGAGCTCGACGAGACGTCCGAGGAGCTGCTGCTCTCGCGCGAGCGCCCGATCGTCCTTGCTGCGCGCCGGCCGGACGCCGCGGTTGCATGGTCCGTGGCGCCCGCCTCGCGCGAGCTCGGGGTGATGCTGCCCTACTCGCCGCTCCACCACCTGCTGCTGGCCGACGCCGGGCAGCCGCTTGTGATGACGAGCGGCAACGTCTCGGACGAGCCGATCGCCTACCGGGACGAGGACGCTCAGGAGCGGCTCTCCGGCATCGCGGACGTGTTCCTGCTGCACGACCGCCCGATCGAGACGCGCACGGACGATTCGGTGGTCCGTGTGGCGGCGGGCCGCCCGCAGCCGCTGCGCAGGTCGCGCGGCTACGTGCCGGGCGAGCTGGCGCTCCCCGTCGCGGTGGCGGCACCGCTGCTGGCGTGCGGCGCGGAGCTCAAGAACACCTTTGCTGTGGCGAAGGGCGGGCGCGCATGGGTGGGCCACCACATCGGCGACCTGAAGAACTGGGAGACGCTCAGCTCCTTCACGGAGGGAATCGCCCACTTCCAGCGGCTGTTCGCGGTCGAGCCGGCCGTGGTCGCCCACGATCTCCACCCCGACTACCTCTCCACGAAGTACGCGAGCGAGCTCACCGGAGTGCGCCTCGTCGGGGTTCAGCACCATCACGCGCATCTGGCGGCCTGCCTCGCGGAGCACGGCGAGACCGGCCCGGCCGTGGGGGCGATCTACGACGGCACGGGCTACGGCGGCGACGGGACGGTCTGGGGCGGCGAGCTCCTGCTCGGTGACCTCCAGGGATGCGAGCGCGCCGGGCTGCTGTCGCCGGTGCGGCTGCCGGGCGGCGAAGCGGCGGTCAGGCAGCCCTGGCGGATGGCGTGCGCCTGGCTGTGCGAGGCGCTCGGCGACGCCCCGGAGCTCCCGCCGGGCCTCGACGGTCTGGTCGAGCCGGCGGCCTGGGAGCAGGTGTGCGAGCTCGCGCGCACGGGGGTCGCCTCGCCGCTGACGACGAGCATGGGCCGGCTCTTCGACGCGGTCGCCGCCCTGTGCGGAGTACGCGCCGAGGTCAACTACGAGGGGCAGGCGGCGATCGAGCTCGAGGCCTGCTGCGATCCGGCCGAGCGTGGCGCCTACTCGCTGGACAGCCTCGACGACGGGTCCGGGCCGCTCGTCATGGACGCTCGCCCGGCCGTGCTCGAGGCCGCCTCGGACCTGACCTCTGGAGCACCCGTGCCCGCGGTGGCCGCGCGCTTCCACAACGCCGTCGCCTACGCGACGGCGGACGCGTGCGCGCGGATCGCGTCTCGCGAGGGGACCGAGACGGTCGTGCTGTCGGGCGGCGTCTTCCAGAACCGCCGCCTCCTCGAAGGCGCGAGCGCGCTGCTCGAAGAGGCCGGCCTGCGCGTCCTGCTGCCCGAGTTGCTGCCGCCGAACGACGGCGGCATCGCGTACGGCCAGCTCGCCGTGGCGGCCGCACGGCTCGCCGCGGAGGGGGAGAGCGATGCCTGATCCGGCCGCGATCCTCGCCGAGCGCGTCTTCGCCGGCGGGCGCTCGAAGCCGTTCGCGGAGCTCACGCGTGCGGAGGTCGAGGAGCGCGCCGACGAGCTGCGCAGCACGGTCGGATGGGGCCCGACCGCGCGGGTGGCCGCCGTCGCGACGGCCTGGCGCGAGCTGGCCCGGCTGATGACGGAGCGGGGAGCGACGACCGTCGCTGAGCTCGACCGCGAGGACGTCGCCGCGCGCGCCGAGAAGCTCTGGGTCGTGCCGCCCGGCGGCAGCCTGCTGCGCTAGCGGCCCGTCAGGTCCCCTGGTGGATCGGCCGGATCAGGATCTCGTTCACGTCCACGTGCGGTGGCTGGGTGAGCGCGAACATCACCGCGCGGGCGATGTCGTCCGGCTCGAGCGCGTTCGATACCGGGTTGTCGAAGAAGGGGGTGTCGACCATGCCCGGCTCGATCAGCGTGACCTTGATGTCGGTCTCGGCGACCTCGGCGCGCAGGGCCTCGCCCATCGCCGTCACGGCGTGCTTGGTGGCCGAGTAGAGCGAGCCCGGCAGCGCGCGGCGGCCGGCGATCGAGCTCGTCAGCAGCAGATGGCCGCGGTTGTGCCTGCGGAAGTGGCCCAGTGAGGCCCGAATCGAGAGCGCCGCACCGAACACGTTCGTGTCGATCATCGACTTCCAGTGCTCGACCGACTCCTCGAGGAAGCCGCGCTTCGCTCCGAAGCCGGCGTTCGCGAAGTAGGCGTCCATGCGCCCGAACTCTTCGAGCGTGCGCGCCACGAGCGCCTGCTGGTCGTCCCAGCTCGTGACGTCGCAGCGCACGGCGAGCGCCCTCCCGGCGCCCCCGAGCTCGTCGCGCAGCGCCTCGAGCTTGTCCTCGGATCTCGCGCCGAGGGTCACCCGGTAGCCGAACTCCACCGCGCGCCTGGCGGTGGCGGCGCCGATACCGGTGCTGGCGCCAGTGATGACGAGAACGGGGTCTTCAGACATGGGGCGGTTCTAGCATGCCCGTCCGTGACCGCGGTCGACCCCATCGGCGCGCGCTTCGCCGAGCTGCCGGAAAAGGCGGGCCACTACGAGAGCTTCTACCTGAAGCTGTGCCATCCGACGGAGCCGCTCGGCGCCTGGATCCGCTACACGGTGCACAAGCGGCCCGGCGCCCTCGCGACCGGCTCGGTCTGGTTCACCCTCTTTCAGCCCGAGGGGCCGCGCGCGGCGAAGCTGACGGTCGCGGCTCCGGGCTCACAGGGTGATGACTGGATCAGCGTGGGGGAGGCGCGGCTCGGCGCGGGCGAGGCCGCCGGCTCGATCGCCGGCGAGGCCGAGTGGGAGCTCCTCTTCGGGGGCGGCGAGGAAGCGCTCCTCCACCTGCCGCGGGAGTGGATGTACCGCGCGCGGCTACCGCGCACGAAGGTGCTCTCACCGCTGCCGGCCACAGGCTTCGACGGGCGCCTTTCGGTCGATGGGCGCGAGCTCCCGGTGGACGGCTGGCGCGGCATGGTCGGGCACAACTGGGGCGCCCAGCACGCCGAGCGCTGGATCTGGCTACACGGAATCACGGAGGAGGGCGACTGGCTCGACGCCGCGCTCGGCCGCGTCAAGGTCGGCCCGTTCACGACCCCGTGGATCGCGAACGGCGCCCTGAGCCTGGCCGGCGAGCGTCACCGGCTCGGCGGCCCCGGCCGCCGCCTCGAGGTCGACGAGTCGCCGGACAGCTGCGCCTTCCAGCTCTCCGGACGGGGCCTACGAGTGCGCGGCTCGGTGTCGGCCCCGCGTGAGCGCTTCGTTGGCTGGCTCTACGCGGACCCTGACGGCGGCCAGCACAACGTCGTCAACTGCTCGATCGCAGACATGAGCCTCGTGGTCGAGCGGACGGGCGACGGCCGCCGCTGGGAGCTGACAATCCCGGGTGGCGCGGCCTACGAGCTCGGTATGCGCGAGCGCGACCACGGCATCGCTATCCAGCCTTACCCGGACGGGTGAGGGCCGTCGCCGAGATCGTCGTCGACCGGCCGCTCGAGGTGGTCTGGCGCTGGGCCGCCGATCCGCGCAACTGGGAGAACTGGCTCGACGGCGTGCGCGAGGTCCGCGTCGAGGGCAGGCTCGTCGAGGGTGGCCGGATCGCGAGCCGCTACGAGTACGGCGGCCAGTTGCACGACTTCGTGTACGAGATCGTTGTCCGCGATCCGCCGCGGCGCCAGCTGGTGCGCTCGCTCGAGGGCCCCTTCCCGTTCGAATCGGACCTCGAGCTGAGCGAGCACGCCCGCGGCACGCGCGTCCGCCAGGCCGTCGACGCAGGCCCGGACAGCCGCTTCACCGCCTTCCTGTTCAAGGTCGCGGGCCCGCTGCTGCGGCAAGCGCTGCAGCGCCGCATGCGGGCGCAGCTCCGGCGCCTCAAGGAGGCAATCGAGCTGACCGGCGTGCGCTGAGCCTCAGGGGGCGAGCCGCTCGACCGCCCAGCCGCCGCTTCCGTCCGGCTCGAAGCTGAAGCGATCGTGGAGCCGGTCGGGGCGGTGCTGCCAGAACTCCCAGGCGGCGGGGACGAGCCGGTAGCCGCCCCAGTCCTCGCGCACGGGTATCTCGGCGCCCTCGTGCTCCTCCGCGAGCTCGGCGACGCGCCGCTCGAGCCAGGCGCGATCCGGCACGGCGCGACTCTGCGGCGACGCCAGCGCGCTCAGCTGGCTCGCGCGTGAGCGGCTCTGGGCATAGGCGATGGACTCCTCGCGCCCCACGCGTTCGACCTCGCCCTCGATCCGCACCTGCCGGCCGAGCCCGGGCCAGTTGAAGAGGAGCGCCGCACGCGGGTTCACGTCGAGCTCGCCCGCCTTGCGGCTGCCGTAGTTCGTGAAGAAGGTGATTCCGCGCTTGTCGTACGCCTTCATCAGCACCATGCGGGCCGACGGCGCCCCGTCCGCGCTCGCCGTCGCGAGGGCGACCGCGTTGGCTTCGAAGCCGACGTCGCGCTCCGCCTCCTCGAACCAGCGCCCGAACAGGACGAGCGGGTCGGGATCGAGGTCGCCCTCGTCGAAGGGTCGGTCCGGCTCTGGCATGGGACCGGGAAGCTAGCGTGCTCAGAGCCCGCCGCACACGCGTGGCACGGTCACGGCCTGCCTGGCGCGCAGGCCGCCCTCGCCTGCCCGGCCCGCGACCCGGCAGAAGGCGTAGCGGCCGGATGAGAAGTCGATCCGCACCCGGTAGGGGTGTCCGATCGCGCCCGCCTCGCTCTGCGCGTAGGCCTCCCGCTCGCCGCCCTGCGAGCCCCCGAAGCGCGCGGTCACCGCGAGGCACGAATAGGAACCGGCCTGCTTCGAGAGGTCCTGATCGGCGCCGCGTCCGGACACCGTGCGCGGGAACGGCTCACAGGTCACGTCGCGGATCGGGCCGTCGAGCTCGCCAGCCGCGGCGCGCCCGCGGGCGTCGGCCAGCACCGACGCGCCCACTGCCGTGACGAGTCGCTCGCGGCCGGCGACGCTGTCGGGCGCGGCCGGCCCGCTCGCGAAGCGCGGCTGCTGTTGCCGGCGCAGAGCCGCCTCGCGCGCCGCGCGCTCGCGTGCGATGCGCTGCTCCTCCGAGCGTGCCTGCTCCTGCTTGGAGTCCTCGATGCCGGGCCGCAGCGCGACGCCGACGGCGATCAGCACGATTGGGAGCAGGAGGACGGCGACCTTGCCGGGTCCGGGGAGGCGCCGCCATATCCAGGCCGGGAGGTCGATGATGCCCGGAAGCGGGTCATAGCGGTCGGCGGGTGCGGGGGCGGACCTCTTGTCCACCCGCTGTACGATACATGCATGAGTCATGCATACGTCGAGGGGCGCGCTGCCGTCATCGACGGGGAGGCGGCGCGCGAGGCGAACCTGCTGGGCGCGATCTCGCTCGCGGTGGCCGAGCGCAGTGACGACGCGGCTCGGCTCGCCGCGGCACACGGGGGAGCCGCGCCGGCGGCGCTCGTGGCCCTCGACACCTTCCTCGACGGGTCCTCGCTCGACGTCATGCGGCGTCCGCTCGGGCTGAGCCACTCGGCCGCTGTGCGGCTCGCGGACCGGCTGGCGGAGGCGGGCCTCGTGCGGCGCGAGCCCGGCTCGGACGCGCGCTCCGTGTCGATCAGGCTCACGGCCGAGGGGGCGCGACTGGTGAAGCGGATCCGGGCTGCGCGCGAGTCGGCGCTCGAGGCGGTGCTGGCGCCGCTCTCGGCGGGCGAGCGCGCCGAGCTCGCGCGCCTGCACGAAAAGCTGCTCGCCGGCATCACCGGCGGCCGCAGCGACGCCGGTCACATCTGCCGGATGTGCGACGCCGAGGCCTGCGGCCACGAGCAGGGGCGCTGCCCGGTCACGCGGGCGGCCGACATCGCCGAGGGCGCCGCGGCCTGAGGACCGTCGCAGTCTCGGATCGGCGATCCTTTCGCCTCAACCGCGAACAGGGAGGACGGACATGCCGAAGAGGACGGCCAACGCACGCTGGGAGGGATCGCTGACCGAGGGCAGCGGGACCATGCGCATGGCAAGCGGCGCCTACGAGGGCCCCTACTCGTTCCAGTCGCGCTTCCAGGAGGGCGACGGGACGAACCCCGAGGAGCTGATCGCCGCAGCGCACGCGGGCTGTTTCTCGATGGCGCTGTCCGGCGAGCTCGGCAGGGCGGGACACGACCTGGAGAGCGTCGAGACCGAGGCCGTCGTCCACCTCGAGAAGGAGGGCGAGGGCTTTGCGATCAAGCGGATCGAACTGCGGACGCGCGCGCGTGTGCCGGGCATCTCGGATGAGGAGTTCCAGGAGGTCGCCGAGGGCGCGAAGAAGGGCTGCCCTGTCTCACAGGCATTGGCGGCCGTCGAGTCGATCGAGCTCGACGCGCAGTTGGTCCAGTAGCCGCGTCTAGGCGGCGGCCGCCGCGCTACGCCTGCGGCGCGCGACTTCCTCGCGGACGAGCGGCGCGACGCGCGTGCCGAACAGCTCCATCGAGCGCAGCACGTCGGCGTGGGCGACCGCGCCGACGCTCATCTGCCCGATGTAGCGCGTGTTCCCGAACAGCTCGTGCTCGAGCAGGATCTTCTCGGCCACCTGCTCGGGCGTCCCGACCGCGAGTGCGCCGCGCGGCGAGCGCAGCCCCTCGTACTCGCGCCGCCCGGACGGCGGCCAGCCGCGCTCGCGCCCGATCCGGTTCATCATCTGGAGGTAGGGGGCGGCGAAGGCGGAATCGGCTTGCTCGAGCGTCTCGCCGACGAACGCGTGCGTGTTTATGGCAACCGGGAGCGCGTCGGCGTCGTGGCCGGCCTGGCCCGCGGACTCGCGATAGAGCTGGACGAGCGGCACGAAACGGTCGACCGTTCCGCCGATGATCGCCACCGTCAGCGGCAACCCGAGGGTTCCGGCACGGACCACGGATCCGGGTGAGCCGCCCACGGCAACCCAGATCGGCAGCGGATCCTGGACCGGGCGCGGCCATACGACAACGTCCTCCAGCGCCGGCCGGTGGCGGCCGGACCAGCTGACGCGCACGCTGTCGCGGATCTTGAGCAGCAGCTCGAGCTTCTCTGCGAAAAGGTCGTCGTAGTCATCGAGGTCGTAGCCGAAGAGCGGGAACGACTCGATGAAGGAGCCGCGGCCCGCCATGATCTCCGCCCGTCCGCCGGAGATCAGGTCGACCTCGGCGAACTCCTGGAAGACGCGCACGGGATCGTCCGAGCTCAGCACGGTGACCGCGCTCGAGAGCCGGATCCGCTCGGTGCGCGCCGCGATGGCGGCGAGCGCGACCGCGGGTGCAGAGATCAGGAAGTCCGGCCGGTGATGCTCGCCGACGGCGAATACGTCGAGGCCCAGCTGGTCCGCCAGCTCAGCCTCCTCGAGGAGCTGCCGCATGCGCTCGTGGGGCTCCACTCCCGACGAGAGATCGGCAAAGGTGGCGACTCCAAGCTCCATGCGGGCGAGGTTAGCAGGTGGTTGCACGTGCAAGTTGTTCATGCGGGCGCCTGAGCTCCAGGTTTACGTAATCCCCGTTATCGAGCGTTCTTTGCACGGAACCCCCCTAATGCTGCATCGGCCGCCGCTGGGGGCATACTCCACGTCATGGCGGAATCCGATACCGGCGAAGTGGACGTCCAGGGAGCACCGGAGGAGCGCTTTCAGCGCGACGCGGCGGAGCGCATCAGAGAGCACTCGTTCCCGCTCGCGGTGCGCGGCTATGACCGGCAGGCGGTCGACGACTTCGTCGACCAGGTCGCCGACCTCGTGGCTGATCTCGAGAGCCGCCAGACACGCGAGGGCGTCGTTCAGCGCGCTCTCGACCAGGTCGGTGAGGAGACCGCCGGCATCCTGCAGCGCGCGCACCAGGCGGCCGACGAGCTCGCCGCGCGCTCGCGCGCGCAGGCGGAGGGCCGCATTCAGCGCGCCGACCGGGAGGCCGACCTGCTGCGCAGCCAGGCCGACGAGTACGCCGAGAAGGTCATCGTCGACACCCAGCTGCTCTGGGACGAGCGCCAACGGCTCCTTGACGACCTCCGCCAGCTCGCCGACGACGTGCTCGCCACCGCCGACGATGCCGCCGAGCGCGTGACCCTCCCCGAGCAGCTCGGTCCGCCGGAGGGCCAGGCGGCCGCGCTCACCGATCAGCCGACCACCGAGGTGGAACTCGACGTGCTACCGGGCGGCGCCGGCCTCGGGGAGCCTGAGGCGACGCTTCCGGAGGAAGCGCCACCCGGGCCGCAGCCGCTGCAGGAGCAGCCTCTCCACGAGCAACCCCTCGACGAGGCCGCCGCGGTCGACGAGCCGGATCACGACCAGCCCACACTCGAGGAACCGAGCCTCGAGGAGCAGGGTTACGCCGTGGACGAGCCCGAGGAGCCGGCCGACGAGCCGGACACCGAGCGGCGCCCGCGCGCGGGCAACGACGAGTAGGCGAGCGCCGGCCCGCGGCGCGGCTCAGAGCGGCAGCTTGCCGCGACCCTTGCGGCCGGTCTCGGCGCTCTTGTTGGTCGCGCGCCGGGACATCCCGAAGGACTTGGAGAACAGCCGCCCGATTGGGCCCGGCGCCTTGCCTCCAGCCGTCTGGCCGACACCCAGCGTGCGGTCCACTCCGCGCTGCGGATGGCGCGACAGACGTGGCACCAGGAAGGCCAGAATCAGCAGTACCACGCACACGGCGATGATGATCCCGATGGTCATGCCGACCCTCATACCCCGCTGAGCCCCTTCGGCAAACCGGTCTGCGAGACTCATCGCCGGTGGCGAAGCCGAAGCAGATCAAGATGCAGATGCAGGTCGGTGCGCTGGCGGCGATCCCCCAGCTCGAGTCGCGCACGGACGAGCAGCTGATGAGCGAATCGAAGCACCGGGTCGCCGCCAAGGCCATCCTCGGGGCCCGCGCCGCGGAGCGCTACGACGTGAAGGCCGCGCGCGCCTACTTCAACGAGGCGCTCGCCGGCTGCCATCCGCAGGAGCGCCCGGCGCTGCGCCAGATGATGAAGGCCTCGATGGCTCTCGCAGAGCGCCGGCCGGACGAGCTGAAGGACGCGATGGAGAAGCTCGGCCAGGAGGCGCCCTCGGGCCGCCAGCTCTTCCTGCTGCGCATGATGGGCCTGCTGATCCCGCCGCAGAGCGCCGGCATCTTCGCCCGCGTCCGCGGCATCCTGCTGCTGATCGCGCTCGTCATCGTCCTGCTGGCGATCGGCTTCGGAATCGTCAGCCTGATCGCGCTGCCGTTCGGCGGGCTCGGCATCGGCAGCGCCGTCTTCTTCGGCTTCCTGCTGGTCGTGATCGTGATCGGCGTGCTGGTCCTCTTCGGACGCCGCAGACAGGCACGAGCCAGAGCCGCGCGCGGCCTCTGACGCGCCGCTGCCGCGCCTTAGTTGAGCGCCGCCGACAGGCGGCGCCGGTGCTCGCGCGCCAGTGGGTGGTCCGGGCCGAGCTCGGTGAAGATCGCCACCATCACGCGCCTGACGAGGTCGCGCCGCTCGGGATCGGCGAGCGCCTCCTGAAGGCGCTCGAGCGCCGTGCCGGGATCGCCGGCGTCCCAGGCCTCGAAGGCGCGCCGCAGGTCTGGATCGTCCTGCAGCTTCGCCCGCGCGACGAGGCCCTCCGCCACGAAGTCGCCGGGGATCGACTCGAGCAGCTTCAGCGCCTCGTCGGTCTCCCCCTTCTGCAGCAGCAGCTTGCCCAGCTCCCGCCGAGCGGTCGTGTGGTTCGGATCGAGCTCGACCGCGCGTCGCAGCGACTCCTCGTCGCCGCTCGCGGCGAGCTCGTCGGCCTCGGACGGCACGAGCTCGTCGAAGAAGCGCTCGACCTCCGCCGGCGGCAGCGCGCCGCTGAACTCGGACACGACGCGGCCGTGGTGGAACGCCTTGACGGCGGGTATCCCCTGAATTCGGAAGAGGGCCTGCAGGCGCTGGTTCCGGTCGACGTCGACCTTGGCCAGCTCGACCTTGCCCTCTCGCGCCGCAACCGCCCGCTCGAGAGCGGGAGTGAGCTGCTTGCAGGGCCCGCACCAGTCCGCCCAGAAGTCGACGACCACCGGTAGCTCCTCCGAGCGCGCGATGACGCGCTGCTCGAAGTCGGCGTCGTCGACGTCGTAGATCGCCGCTAGCTGATCAGGACTCATCGAGGCTCGCCTTCTCTAGTAGGACGGTCCGCTGGGGTGTTCCAGCGCCACCGCCGGCGGGGTCGCCGAGCTGCTCGATCGCGAGCGCCACGTCGAGGCCCTTCACGACCTCGCCGAGGACGGCGTAGTCGGGCGGAAGGCCGGCGTCGGGAGCGGTCACGATGTAGAACTGGCTTCCCGACGTGCCGGGCGGCTCGACCTCCGTCTTCGCCATCGCCACGACCCCCTGCGTGTAGGCGGTGTCCGCGGGCGGCGTGTCGCGCACGGAGTAGCCCGGGCCGCCCGAACCCTGACCCGTCGGATCTCCGCCCTGCACCACGAAGCCGGGCACGATCCGGTGGAAGACGGTGTCGTCGTAGAAGCCCTGCCGGACGAGCGATGCAAACGACGCCGCCGTCTTCGGCGCGGTCTTCTGATCGAGCTTGACGGTGATGTTGCCGCAGCTCGTCTTCAGCAGCGCCCTGTAGGTCCGTGACGGGTCGAGCTTCCCTGAGGGCTTGTCCGCGCCGCCGTCCGGCCTCGGCGCGGGCGCCTGAACGTCGCGGCAGGGCTCCTGCTGCTGCTCGGGCTGCGCCTCCTGCTCGGCCTGTGCGGCCGCCTCGCCGCCGCCCGAGGATCCGTCCCCGGAGTCGTCGTCATCGCCCCCACATGAAGCCGCGAACAGCAGCCCAAGGCAGATGAGCAGTGCAAGCGGGCGAGGCACGGAGCCCTAGGCTAGCGATGTGACCCTCTCCTCCCTGGCGGCCCGCTACGACCAGTTCATCCTCGATCTGGACGGCTGCGTATGGATCGGCGACGAGCCCACGCCGGGTGTCCTGGGAGCCCTCGAGGAGCTCCGCGAGCGGGGAAAACGGGTCGCCTATGCGACCAACGACCCGCGCAGCGCCACCGAGGACTACGTGGCACGGCTCTGGAAGATCGGCATCCGGGCCTCGCTGCGCGACGTCGTGACCGTGGGGGGCGCGACCCAACACCTGCTCGCCGAGACCCGCAGCGGCCGCACCGCCTTCGTGATCGGCACCGAGGCGCTCCGCAGGCACGTTGCCGACGCCGGCTGCAAGGTGCTGAACGGCACCGACCTTGCCTCACGCGCGGAGGTCGTGGTCGTGGGCGGAACCGAGCAGCTCGTCTACGACGACCTGCGTTACGCCGCCCTGGCGGTGCGCCGCGGCGCCGACTTCCTCTCGACCGCGCGCGACCCCACCTATCCGCAGCCGGACGGCCTCTGGCCGGGCACCGGTGCGATCCTCGCCGCGGTCGAGGTGGCGAGCGGGCGCACGGCCGAGCTCGTCGGCAAGCCCCAGCCGCAGCTGCTCCTGACCGCCCTCGACCGCCTCGGCGACGGCAACACCCTCGTAGTCGGTGACAGGATCGACACGGACCTCGGCGCGGCCGCGGCAGCCGGCCTCGACTCGGCGCTCGTGCTCTCGGGCGGTGCGCGCCGCGAGGACGTCGACGGGCTCGAGCCCGCCCCCGTCGCCGTCGCCGAGACGCTCGCGCAGCTGCTCGTGACCTGAGCGCCGGCCCGTGCTCGATCCTCAGGCCGCGGCGCGCAGCATGGCCTCCACCTCCCCCAGCTCCACGCCGACGAGCGCGCAGGCCTCCGGCGTGAGCGTAAGGCCTGCCCGCGAGGCCCGAGCGAGGCCCTCTGCCGCCGGTACGCCGCGCACGTCGTGCAGATGCGCCGCACACGCACAGGCGACGAAGTCAGTCCAGCGGTTCCCGTGCAGGGCCACCGCGCCCGGCCGCTTCGTCTCCGTACGCAACAGCGCCACGAGCTCGTCGAGCGCCGCGGCGCCGTCCTCGGTGGCCGCCACCGGAACGTGGTGCCAGGCGAGCCCCGCTTCCTCGTAGGCCCCGAGGTTGTGCCGCGTCGGGCTCGTCGAGACGACCAACCGGACGCGCCTCGCCTGCAGGTAGGCGATCTCGGCGTCGCGGCGCTCCGCGCGGTGGCTCCGTCCGCCTCCCCCGGGCCGCTCGAGGCCGCAGAGCTTGCGCGGCCGGGTCCACCAGATCCGTTTCGGCTCCTGCTCCCTGACGTCCATGTGAGGGGAAGCCGGGGCGGGCGAGAACTCGCCCCCTGAGCGGTAACCTCCCGGCCGTCATGTGCCGCGTGTTCGGCTGCGTTGCATCGGAGCCGGTGTCGATCCGGCACGAGCTCCTCGAGGCGGAGAACCCACTGATCCGCCAGTCCGAGGACCACGACTCCGGCTGGGGAATGGCCGTGTACGACCGCTCCGACGGCTGCTGCGAGCCGGCAATCGTGCGCTTCCCGGAGGCGGCCTACGCCGACGGCGAGTTCATCTCGGCGACCACCATGCGCGGGCGCATCTTCAATGTCCACGTCCGGCGCGCGACGATGGGTGACCTCAGCCTGCACAACACGCACCCGTTCTCGCTCGACTGTTACACGCTCGGCCACAACGGCACGATCGTGGACTATCCGCGCCTGAGCGTTCCCGGGATGCGCGCGCCCGAGGGGGACACGGACTCGGAGTACCTGTTCAACCTCATGATGAGCGACTATGACCCGGCGGCGCCCGCCGCGAGCCTGCGGAAGGCGATCACGCGGACGGTCGAGCGCTCCGCGTTCTCGGGCGTGAACGTGCTGTTCTCGGACGGCGAGCGCCTCTACGCATACCGCCTCGGCCTCTTCGAGCTGCATTGGCTGGCACGCCCCGGCCAGCTGCTCGTCGCCTCGGAGGTGCTGACCGGCGAGCCTTGGCACAGCGTGCAGCAGGACGTGCTGCTCACACTCGACCCAGATGATCTCGAGGAGCCTCATGCCGAGCGCCTGCTCGGCGATGAGCTTCTCGGCCGGGCGGAGATCCGCAAGATCGACCACGCGCCACACCTGCGCGGGGCCGAGCGCGGGGCGGTCGCCGCCGAGCGGGCACGGACGGCAGCGGCGGCGGCAGCCGAGTGAGCCGGCGCTTCGCGCTGCTGGTCAACCCGGCCTCCGCCGGCGGGAAGGCGCTCGACGCGCTGCCCGCGGTGCACGAGACCCTGGACGCGCTCGGCGCGCCGCACCGCACCGTGCTCACGCGCAGCATCGAGCACGCCCAGGAGGAGGCCGCCGTTGCGGCCGCGGCGGGCGAGACCGTGGCCGCGGTCAGCGGCGACGGCCTCATGAGGCCGATGGCGGCCGCGCTGAAGAACACCGGCTCCGCGGTCGCCCTGATCCCGTGCGGGCGCGGGAACGACTTCGCACGGGTGCTCGGCATCCCCGCCGAGCCGGCCGCCGCGGCGCGCGTCGCGGTGGAGGGAGAGGAGCGCCTGGTCGATGTGGCGAACGTCGACGGCACCCCGTTCGTCGGCATCGCGAGCTTCGGCTTCGACTCGGACGCCAACCGGATCGCCAACGACACCAAGCGCATCCGCGGCAACGCGGTCTATCTCTACGCCGCCCTGCGCGCGCTGGCGGCCTGGAAGCCGGCCGCGTTCAGCGTCACAGTCGACGGCAGCGTCCACGAGGCCACCGGCTTCTCCGTGGTGGTCGGCAACTCGAAGGCCTACGGCGGCGGCATGTACGTCCTCCCCCAGGCCGAGCTCGACGACGGCCGCCTGGACGTGCTGATCGCCAAGGGCACATCGAAGCTCACGTTCCTGCGCGAGCTCCCGAAGATCTTCCGCGGCGCCCACGTGAACTCGCCGCACGCGCTGTTCCTGCGCGGCGAGCTCATCGAGGTCGCGACCGACCGCCCGTTCGTCATCTACGCCGACGGCGACCCGATCGGGGCGACGCCGGCGACCCTGGGGGTGGAGCAGCGCTGTCTGCGCGTGATCGCGCCGGCCTGATGTACCGCGCCGCCCGCAGCCTTGCCCGCCTCGTGCGGGCCGCGAGCCGCCGCCTCGGGCGCACCGGTGGCACGACCGCCCCCGGGCGGCTGCTGCTGCGCCTCTCGCCGCGCGCGCTCGGCCGCATGGCGGGCGAGCTCGACGAGGGCTCCGTGCTGGTATCCGCGACGAACGGCAAGACGACGACCGCCGCCATGATCGCCGCCGGCCTGGAGGGCTCCGCGCGCGAGCTCGTCCACAACCGGGCGGGCTCGAACATGGCATGGGGCGTGGCGACCGCCCTGCTCGACGCCGGTCGCCGGCCCGGCCAGCTGGGGCTCTTCGAGGTCGACGAGGCGTGGCTCGGGAGCGTCGCGCGCGACGTCGAGCCGCGGCTCGTACTGCTCGCCAACCTGTTCCGCGACCAGCTCGACCGCTACGGCGAGCTCGAGCTGCTCGCCGATCGCTGGGCGGAGACGGTCTCGGAGCTCGACGGCCACGCCGGCTTCGTCCTCAACGCCGACGACCCGCTCGTCGCCGATCTCGGCCGCGGCCGGGAGCAGGTCATTTACTTCGGGCTCGCCGACGACTCGCAGACGCTGCCCGCGATGCAGCACGCGGCCGACTCGAAGCACTGCCGCAACTGCGGCCACCCGTATGAGTACGACGCGATCTACCTCGGCCACATGGGCCGCTACCACTGCCCGAACTGCGGCCGCCGGCGGCCCGACCTCGACGTGGTCGGCACGCGAGTCGAGCTCGAGGGCATGCGCGGGTCGCGCCTGACGCTCGAGACTCCGAAAGGCACACTCGACCTGCGGCTCCCCCTCCCCGGCCTCTACAACGTCTACAACGCCGTCGCCGCCGCGGCCACGCTCCTGCGCCTGAACGTCCCGCTCACGGCCGTAGGCGAGGCCCTGGAGGGCTTTGGCGGCGCCTTCGGGCGGGTGGAGACGATCCCGATCGACGGCCGCCAGGTCTCGATCCTGCTGATCAAGAACCCGGCCGGCGCAAACGAGGTGCTGCGCACGCTCACGCTCGAGGAGGGCGAGCTCGACCTCTGGTTCGCGCTCAACGACCGCATCGCCGACGGGCGCGACATCTCCTGGATCTGGGACGCCGACTTCGAGGTGCTCGCCGGCCGGGTGCGACGCGCGACCTGCTCGGGCACGCGCGCGGAGGAGTTGGCGCTGCGCCTCAAGTACGCGGGCATCGACGCGCCGATCGAGGTCAACCGGGACCTCGGCGGATCGCTCGACAGCGCGGTCGCCGTGGCCGGCGAGCGCCTCTTTGCGCTCCCCACCTACACGGCGCTGCTCGAGCTGCGCGACCTACTCGCGAGGCGCGGGCTGGCGAAGAGGTGGTCCGAGTGATCTCCAGGGAGGTCATCTGGCACGACGTCGAGAACGGCTCCTACGCGGCCGATCTCGAGCTGTGGCGCGCACTCGCGGCCGAGGGGAGCGGGCCGATCCTGGATCTCGGGGCGGGCACCGGCAGGGTCGCTCGCGACCTCCATGCCGCGGGACACGAGGTCCACGCGCTCGACTCGGACGCCGAGCTGCTCGCCGCGCTCGAGGAGCGGGCGCCCGGCGTGACCACACTCAGGGCCGACGCGCGCACTTTCTCGTCCAGTGAGCGCTTCGCACTGATCCTCGCCCCCATGCAGCTGGTTCAGATCCTCGGCGGGCCGGCCGCGCGGCTTGCCATGCTCGAAAGCGTGCACCGGCACCTCCAGCCCGCAGGGCGCTTCGCCGCCGCGCTCGCCGACCCGTACGACGCGGTGGCAGAGGAGGACCGCTCGCCGCCCTATCCCGACATGATCGAGAATGACGGCTGGGTTTTCTCGAGCCAGCCCGTGTGGGTCCGCGAGGAGGCGGGCCAGGTGATAGTCGAGCGCCACCGCCAGGCGGTCTCGCCCAACGGGGGTCTGGAGGAGGAGATCGCGCCCTTCGCGCTCGACGTGATCAGCCCGGCCGAGCTCGAGGACGAGGCGCGCGCGGCGGGGCTCGTGCCGGTCGCTCGTCACACCATTCCGGAGACGCCCGATCACATCGGGAGCGTGGTGGTCGAGTGCCGGCGCTGAGGGTCTGCTCGCTCTACCCCGAGCTGATGAACATCTACGCCGATCGCGGCAACATCGCGATTCTGCGCGCGCGCTGCGAGTGGCGCGGCCTCGGCTTCGAGCACGTGGCGTCCGGCCCGGGCGAGCCGCTGGACCCGGACGTCCATGACCTCTTCTACATGGGTGGCGGCCAGGACCGTGACCAGATCGCGATCGCGCCCGACATGGCCGAGACCAAGCGGGCGGGCCTGCACGAGGCCGCCGAGCGCGGTGCCGTCGTGCTCGCCGTGTGCGGGGGCTACCAGCTGCTCGGCCACTCCTACGAGCTCGGCGGCGAGGAGCTGCCTGGCGTCGGCCTCGTCGACCTGAGGACGGTCCGCGAGCCCGGTCCACGGCTGATCGGCAACTGCGCGATCGAGGCCGACCTCGGCACGGGCCAGCGCGTGATCGCGGGCTTCGAGAACCACGGCGGGCGCACGTACCTCGGAAGCGGCGAGCGCCCGCTCGGGCGGGTGCTCAAGGGCCACGGCAACAACGGCCGCGACGGCTTCGAGGGGGTGCACTCGCGCAACGTGATCGGGACCTACCTGCACGGCCCGCTTCTGCCGAAGAACGTCTGGCTCGCGGACCGGCTCATCGAGCTGGCGCTAGGCATCGAGCTGGAGCCGCTGGCCGACGACCGGCTCGAGGCCGCCGCACACGGCTCGGCGCGCCGCGCGGCGGGCGTCTAGGCGAGCCCGGCGACGCGCAGCACCTCGGCCACCGAGGTGATCCCGCGCCTGATCTTCTCGAGCCCGTCCTCGCGCAGCGTGCGCATCCCCTCTGCTCGGGCGGCGGCGCGCAGCTCGTCGGCTGCGCGCTGCTCGAGGATGAGCCGGCGCAGATGGTCCGTCATCGGCATCACCTCGTAGAGGCCGATGCGGCCCCGGTAGCCCGTCTGCGCGCAGCGCACGCAGCCGCCGGGCTCGAAGCCGCCGAAGCCGCGCTCGACCGCGAAGCCGTTTCGGACGAGGACCGCCTTCGCGAGCTTGACCGGCTGCTTGCAGTCGCACAGGCGGCGCACGAGCCGCTGCGCAACCACGCACTCGATGCCGGCGGCGACCAGGAAGGGCTCGATGCCCATATCGACCAGGCGAGCGGCCGCGAGCGGGGCGTCATTTGTGTGCAGCGTGGTCAGCACGAGGTGCCCCGTGAGCGCCGACTCGATCGCGAGGGCGGCGGTCTCCGCGTCACGCACCTCGCCGACCATGATCACGTCCGGGTCGGCGCGCACCAGCGAGCGCAGACCGGAGGCGAAGGTCAGCCCGCCCTTTGGGTGCACCTGCACCTGCTTGACCCCATCGAGCTCGTACTCGACCGGGTCCTCCACGGTGATCAGCGTCTTCTCCGGCGAGTTGACCTCGTTCATTGCGGCGTAGAGCGTCGTCGTCTTGCCGGAGCCGGTCGGCCCCGTCACCAGCACGGCGCCGTGCGTCCCGCGGATCGCGTGCCGGAAGCGCTCTCGCTCCGGCGCGTCCATGCCGAGCCGGTCGAGCTCGACGACCACCTGCGTCTTGTCGAGGATCCGCATCACGACCGACTCGCCGCGCACGACCGGCAGCGTCGCGACGCGCAGATCCACGTAGTGGCCGTCCACCGACAGGCCGATGCGGCCGTCCTGTGGGAGGCGCTTCTCGGAGATGTCGAGCTCGGCCATGATCTTGATGCGCGAAACGAGCCCGGACACGAGGTGCCGCGGCACGGTGGTCGAGTCGAACACCACGCCGTCGACGCGGAAGCGCACGCGCATGTTTGATGCGCGCGGCTCGAAGTGCACGTCCGAGGCGCCGCGCCGGACGGCGTCGGCGATCACCGAGTGGACGAGCTTGACGACCGGGGCATCGTCGGCCGACTCGCGCAGCTCGATCACCTGGGCCGCGTCGTCCTCCGTCTCTTCGTGAATCTTCTTGACGGACTCCTCGAGCGTCGACAGCCCGGCGATCAGCGCCTCGATGTCCTCCAGCGACGCGACCGCGCGCCGGACCTCGTACCCGGTCGCCATCGTGATGTCGTCGAGCGCGAGCAGGTTGGCCGGGTCCGCGGTCGCCACCAGCAGCGCGCCCTCGCCGAGGAACGCGATCGGGACCGTCCGGTAGCGCTTGGCCTTGGCGGCGTCGATGAGCGCCGCGGCGCCCTTGTCGACGTCGAAGACGTTCAGGTCGACGTAGTGCAGCCCGTTGCGCTCGGCAAGCGCCTGGGCGAGCTGCTTCGAGTCGACGAGGCCGGCATCTATGAGGCTCTGGCCGAGCGCGATGCCGCGTGCCCTCCCCTCCGCCACGACGCGCTCGACGACGCCGCGCTCGGCGAACCCCAGCTGCACGATCACGTCGCCGATTCGCCGCATGGCGCCGGTCCGCGTGGTGGGCGGCATGAGTCCGGGCACGGGGAACGGCCCCGCCGAGGCAGCCTGGGCTTCCATACCTACCGAATATCGGCACGAGCCGGTTGGGGTTGAGATGGCGAGGTCCGGCGCAGCGGGTAGCGTCTGGACGGTGAACCTCTCCGACTACCAGCGCCGCTCGCGCGCCACCGCGGTCTACCCGGACGCGGGCGCGAACCTCACCTACCCCGCCCTCGGGCTCTGCGGAGAGGCAGGCGAGGCCGCCGAGAAGGTCAAGAAGACGATCCGCGACGACGGCGGCGTGCTTACGGACGAGCGCCGCGACGCGCTGGCGGCTGAGCTCGGGGACGTGCTCTGGTACGTGGCTCAGCTGGCGACGGAGGCCGGGCTCGATCTCGACGAGGTCGCCGAGAGCAACCTCGAGAAGCTGCTCTCGCGCCGCGAGCGCGCCGTCCTGCACGGCAGCGGCGACTTCCGCTAGCTCAGCGCGCCGTTTCCGTTCTCGAAGCGCTCGAAGCGCGAAGCGACGGACACCGGCACACGTGCGCGTACACGGACGCCCTCGGCGGTGTCCTCGCGCTCGAGCTCGCCGGCCAGGTCGTGGAGCTCGGACAGGCTCGTGCCCTCGTTGTAAGGGACGAGGAGCTCCATCGGGCGCAGCGATGCAAGGAAGCGCGCCTCGATCGCCTCGCGCAGGTCGGCGAGGCCCTCGCCGGTGGTCGCCGACACCTGCACGGCCTGCGGGAAGCGGAATGACAGCTCGCGGCGGCGCTCGGCCGTGCGCTGGCCCGCGCCGGAGCCATCACCTTCGACCAGATCGACCTTGTTGAGCGCGAGCAGGCGCGGGCGCTCGCCGGCGCCCGTCTCCGCCAGCACCTCGTCGACCGCGGACAGCATCTCGTGCAGCTCATCCTCGGGCACCGAGGCGTCGGCGACGTGCACGATCAGGTCGGCGCCGAGTGCCTCCTCGAGCGTCGCTGAGAAAGCGTCGACGAGCGCGTGCGGCAGCTTGCGGATGAAGCCGACCGTGTCGGTCACGAGGTAGGTGCGGCCGCTGATCTCGAGGGAGCGGGTGGTCGGATCGAGCGTGTGGAAGAGCCGGTCGCGAACGCTGACTTCGGCGCCGGTCAGCGCGTTCAGGAGCGTCGACTTGCCGGCGTTCGTGTATCCGGCGAGTGCGACCGTCGGCAGCCCGGCGCGTTCGCGCTCGGCGCGCATCGTCGAGCGGGTCGCCTTGGTGTGCGTGAGGCGCCGCCGCAGCGCGGCGATCCGGTCGCGCGCCAGCCGGCGGTCGGTCTCGATCTGGGTCTCGCCCGGCCCCCTCGTCCCGATGCCGCCGTCCATACGGCCGGCGCCGAGGCGCTCGAGGTGGGTCCAGAGCCCCCGCATGCGCGCGAGGTTGTACTCGAGCTGGGCCAGCTCGACCTGGAGCTTGCCCTCTGCCGAGTGGGCGTGGTCGGCGAAGATGTCGAGGATGATCGCCGTGCGGTCGATCACGGGCACGCCGAGCGCCTCCTCGAGGTTGCGCTCTTGGCGCGGCAGCAACTCGTCGTCGCAGGCGACCAGGTTCGCGTCGGCGTCCTTTACGGCCCGCTTCAGCTCGTCGAGCTTGCCGCGCCCGAAGTAACGGTCGGGATCGGGCTGTTCACGGCGCTGGACGAGCTCGCCGACGGCCGCGACGCCCGCGGTTCGGAGTAGCTCGCGCAGCTCAGAGAGGTCCGGCTCCGTCGGGCTGACCCCGATGCAGAGCGCACGCTGTCGCGCCCTGGGCTGGGAGGTCAGTTCTTGCATCCCAACTAGGTTAGCCCGCTTCGGCGCGACTCAGGGGAGCTGGAGGCGCTCTACGGGCGGGATGACGCCGCGCGTCTCGAACTCGGCCGGGATAGAGCTCCCGGGCAGGACGACGACGGCCTCGCCGGCGTTCCCGAGCCAGGACGCATGCCCCACGGCGTAGCGATGCGCCGCGAGGGCGCAGGCGGCCGCATCGATCTCCTCGATGCGCCTGTGCCAGAGGTCGCCGCCCTCATCGATCACGTGATCGCCGCGCAACTCCTCGATGCGCAGCTGAATGCCGAACGGGTGGCGCTTCGCCGGCAGGCGCCGGCCCTGCAGCGCACAGAAGACGGCGTCCGCGTTCGTCTCGAAGAGCGGGAAGTCGTTGTACGAGCCCTCGGCGACGGCGCCGTCGTGGTCATCGCGGCCGTCGCGAGGCGCGTAGCGCGGCATGTCGCGGAGCGCGTCCACGAGCTTGCCGGCCTCCGGGTCGGGCGGCTGCGGGCTGACGCCGAGCTTCTGGAGGAAGTCGTCGACGTCGCGCATCGGCCGTCCCTGGCGCGGACCGCTGAGCGGCGCCCCGAGCGCAAAGACGACCTCGCCGAGCGAGCGCAGCTCCGCTGCGATCTGGTCGGAGGAGCCTGGCTCGAAGAAGATCGCGCTCAGCCGGATCGGCGGCTCGGGCGTGCGGACCTCCTCCAGCATCGCGAGCTGGAGCCTGCCTCGCATGGGAACGGCGCCGCAGTAGTGCATCAGCCGCCGAGGCTACCCCTGATCCGCTCGACGGCCTCGCTCAGCCGCTCGTCGTCGATCGTGAGCGAGATCCTGAAGAAGCCCTCGCCGTTGGGCCCGTAGGCGCCCCCGGGCGACACGACGACGCCGGACTCCTCGAGCACGAGCTCGCAGTAGGAGGCCGAGGTGTGCCCCGCCGGCACCGGCGCCCACACGTAGATCGTGCCCTTAGGCGGCGTCACGTCGACGCCGATCTCACGCAGCGCGTCGCAGACGAGGTCGCGGCGGCGCTCATAGAGCGCGGGCATCTCGGCGGGTGGCCCGTCGTCGAGCGCGCGCGCCGCGGCGAGCTGGACGGCCTCGAACACGCCCGAGTCGATGTTCGTCTTGAGCTTCCAGTAGGTCGCCACGGCGTCCGGGTTGCCGACGATCGCCGCCGTACGCCAGCCGGTCATGTTCCAGCCCTTCGAGAGCGAGAAGACCTCCACGCCCACGTCCTTCGCGCCCGGGGTCGCGAGAAAGCTCGGCGCGACGTAGCCGTCGAAGGTCGTCTCCGTGTAGGAGGCGTCGTGGACGATCAGGACGTCGTGCTCGCGCCCGAACTCGACAGCGCGCTCGAACAGCCCGTCGGGCGCGACGGCGCCGGTTGGGTTGTTCGGGTAGTTGATGAAGAGGAGACGCGCCCGCGCCGCCACGTCGCCCTCGATCGCGTCGAGGTCGGGCGCGAAGCCGAGCTCCGGCAGCAGCGGCATCAACACCGGCTCGGCCCCGGCAAGCAGCGGGCCGCCGGTGTAGACGGGGTAGCCGGGATCGGCCGCCAGCGCCACGGAGTCCGGATCGAGGAAGGCGAGATTCAGGTTGAAGATGCACTCCTTGGCGCCGAGCGCGGGGATGATCTCGTTGTCGGGATCGAGCTCGACGCCGAAGCGACGCGCGTAGAAGCGGGCGAACGCCTCGCGCAGCTCGGGACGGCCGCGGTTCGACGGGTACCGGTGCGTGCCCGGATCGGCGGCGGCCTGCCCGAGCGCCTCCACGACGGGCGCCGGGGTCGGCGTATCGGGATCGCCGATGCCGAGGCTGATCACGTCGACGCCCGCCGCCTTCTTCTCGGCGATCTTGCGCTCGAGCTCGGCGAACAGGTAGGGAGGCAGGCGGTCGAGACGGCTACTGGGTTTCATCGAGCTCCTTGACGAATTCATCACTCAGGACGCCGGCGTAGACGGGCCTCGCCCAGCCGGTCAGGTCGACGTGCATGTCCTCCCCCACGTCCACGACGAGCTCACCTCCGTCGAGCTCGACCGTCACGGGGCTGTCGACGCCACGCAGCACCGCGGCCACCGCGGCTCCGCTCGCGCCGGTCCCGGACGACATCGTCTCCCCCACCCCGCGCTCGAAGATTCGCACGCGTATCGACGCGTCGCCGTTGCGGCGCCAGAACGAGACGTTCGTGCGCCGCGGGAACAGCTCGTGGCGCTCGATCTCGGGGCCGTGAAGGGCCAGATCGAGCTCCTCCAGGCCCTCGCCGAGCTCGATTGAGCACTGCGGGTTGCCGACCTGCACGAACTGGAAGTCGAACTCGCGGCCGCCCGCGCTCAGCCTGCCGGTGCCGTCGTCGGCGCCGCTCGGGAAGTCCTCGGGGGAGCGCAGCCGGGCGCGCCCTATGTCGAGCGTGCAGAGCTCCCCGTCGATGCGCGGGCGCACCTCGCCGGCCACGGTGCGGACGGAGAAGCTGTCCTGCTCCGTCCAGCCGCTGCGACGCAGATACATCACCGCCTGGCGGACGCCGTTGCCGGACAGCTCCGCCTCGGAGCCATCCGGGTTGTAGATGCGGATCTCGGCGACGAAGCCGCGCTCCTCGGTCTCTCGGATGAGCAGGATCCCGTCCGAGCCGACACCTGTGTGGGGAGCGCAGAAGCGGCGGATGCGCCCAGGCGTCAGCTCGAACGGGAGCTCTCTCTCCTCGACGATCGCGTAGTCGTTGCCCAGGGCCTGCCACTTCTCGAAGCGCACGCGGCGCAGGCTATCCAGCCACCGGCCAATGCACCGGCGGGGGGCGCGGGGGGCGCGAGCCCCCCGCATGGTCTCAGCGGTGGCCTGAGAACTCCATCAGCTGCTGGAAGGTCGGCCGGTTGGTCCAGCGCATCGTCTGGCCGAGGACGCCGGGCGGGAACGTGATCCGCTCCTCGTTCGCATCGGAGCGCCAGACTGCGGGATCGATGCCTTGGGTCAGGGCGAGCGCGTCCGCGCCCTGCTGGATCACGGCCCACAGCGAGCTCCTGCACGCCGCCAGGTCGCCGGCGCCGCAGTAGCCCCGGCTGTAGCGTCCGCGCACCGGCTTGCCGAGCAGCGAGCGCAGGTCCTTCTGGACGTAGCCGTACCAACCGCCGCCGTAGGCGCTTCCGTTCGACGTGCGCGGGCTGTTGTCGCGCCCGACGAGCTGGCCGAGCAGTCCGCCCGGCGCGCCAAGATCACCGACGACCGGCCGCAGGACGGCTTCCGAGAGCGCGTCCCAGGTCTGATCGAGGACGGCTGCGCCCGGGTCGTCGATCTTGCCGTCGAGTTCGCGGTCGAGCCTGCTCGCCCCTCTCGCCCGCCAGGCGTCCACGAGCGCCGCGGCCTGCTCGCTGCGAGCGTCCGGCGCGGGACCGCTCGATAGCACCTCGCGGATCAGCGGCCACACCTCGAGCGCGCGCAGGTCCTGGGTTGCGGCCCGATTCACAACGCTGAGCACGTCATGCAGCCGGCTCTTGCGCTTGAAGCCGTTGAACAGGTCGTTGCGGTGCACGGACTGGTAAGACCAGTTGTTGTCCGCGGCTCCGAAACCGGCCGCGGGCTTGTTGTTCCAGTTGAGGATCAACCCGCTCTCCGGATTGATGTCCTGCGGGTGGTCCTTCGTCTTCAGGAAGCCGCGCCACTCGTACTTGCCGGTGCCGAGGGTCGGAAGGCTCGGGTTCGTGCCCGGCGCGCGGATCGGGAGCCGTCCGGCCGAGAAGAAGCCGATGTCCTTGTGGTCGACGTAGAACAGGTTGAAGGTGAAACCGAAGCGGCTTGCCACCTTCGGCAGGTCCTTCGCGGAGCGAATCGCGCCTTCGTTCAGGCCTGAGCCGATGTATGCGCCGGTGACCTCGCGGCCGCGCGTCGAGCGCATCGTGGATACGGCGTACGGCCGGCCGCCGACGGTCACGGTGCCGCTCACCGGACCGTGCACCGTCTCGCGGAAGCTGACCTGCTCGTCCGGCTCCCCTCCGGCGCCCTTGAGCACGCCGGCATTGAACGTCTTCATCGGCCGGCAGCGGCCCTTGAACCGGTAGTGGACCGACTCGCGCGTGGCGGGGCTGCCGTCGGGGTTGCACAGCTGCTCGAGGAACTGGTCGGTGTTGTCGTTCGAGGCCGAGGTCGCGCTCCACGCGTAGTCGCGCGTGCGGCCGATCAGCACGTACGGGATCCCAGGCAGGACCCCGCCCCGGACGTGGATGCCGCCGCCGTGCGCGTCGACCTCCATGAAGATCTCCGGATAGAAGTAGCCGAGCTGCGGTCCCATCACGGCGAGCGGGTGGCCGGTGGCGGAGCGCTTACGGCCCACGAGCACGGCGTTCGACGCGCGTGCGCGGGCGCCCATGGCGACCTTCGCGGCATTGGCGGCCGACGGGCTGAGCGAGCCCGGGTCCACCACGAGCGAGCCCGGCGCCCCGCCCCTGCGCTGCGTCACGTACGGGAAGCGGCGCCGCGTGGTCACGGACGTCTCGGGATCCTGTGCGGAGCGTAGGTCGCTCCACACGTCTGTGCCGGCCGGCCCGAGCCTGTTCCGAAGCTCAGCAAGCAGCTGGGAGCTGCGCACCTCGTCACCGCCGCCCGCGCCGAACACCTGCCCGAGTAGACCGACGACGGAGATGACGTCCACATAGGTCCAGGGCTTGATGCCGTTGTCCTGGCTGCGGTTGTATGCGTTGATGCCGGCGACGTAGGCCTCCACGTCCTTCAGCAGCCTGCGCCCGCGGCGCCCGTCGCGGGCGATCAATCCGCGCTGACTGGCGATGAAGCGCTCCGTCTGACGGCTGGGCGTGAACTGGCGCAGGCCGGTGGCGAGGCTGAGCGCGTCTTTGCCGGGCGCGTCGAGGATGGTGAAGCGCGACGGATAGCGAATCGTTTCCATGAACAGGCCGCGATCCTGCGCCGTCGCCCAGCCGATCGCCCAGTAGACGTCCGAGCGCGTGCGCGCCTCGATGTGCGGAACGCCCCACTTGCCGTCGCGGCGGATCTTCACGCCGCGCTTCGGTCGCGTGACGGTGCCGCCCTTCGGGGCGAAGAACCGCGCTGACTTGAAGTAGCTCGTGATGCTGTTCCGTGTGACGTCCCCGGACAGCGGCGTGAGCGCGTCGTAGATCCTGAGCTGGTCGACGCTGTGCTCGTCGGGCGGCAGGCTGCCCGACTGACCCGAGGGCAGCACGTTCCACGTCTGCTTGCCGAAGTCGAGCGGAGCCGCGCTCGCCGTCGGGACCAGCATCAGGAACGCCAAGACTGACGACAGGACGACGCGCTTCACTGCTCCTCCTCCTCGCTAAGGGCGCGAGGAGACTAGCTGCTCAGCCAGCTCTGCCGGCGCAGCTCGTCCCGCGTCGAGAATGCGCACGTGCTCGAGCCGGCGCATCCAGGTGAGCTGGCGGCGCGCGTAATTGCGGGTTCTGCGCTTCATCGCCTCGACGTCGCCGCGCAACAGCTCCTCGAAGCCGAGCGCCTTGCGTGCCGTCGCCGAGGCGCCCGCCGCATCGGCGCGCCGCACCTCCTCCACGGCGCCGGCGGCGACCATCGCATCCACGCGCGCGTCTATGCGGCGGTAGAGCTCGTGGCGGTCCATGACGAGGCCTCCGAGGAGCGTCGGGTGGCGGAGGTTCGCCGTCCACAGGCGCGACTCCGCGCCCGCCGGCGCTGGACTCTCCCCCATCTCGAGCAGCTCGAGCGCCCTGATTATGCGCGTGCGGTCGCCGGGCTCGATCGCGGCCGCCGCGGCCGGCTCCCGCTCCGCCAGCTCCGCGTGGAGGGCTGCCGGGCCGCGCGCGTCGAGCTCCGCGGTGATGCGCTCGCGCAGGTCTGGAGGCGGCGGCGGGCGCAGCTCCAGGTCCGTCAGCGCGGCCTGCAGGTAGAGCCCGGTGCCGCCGACGACAATGGGACTCCTCCCCTCGTCGCGCGCCGCGTCGATCTCGGCGCGGGCGAGCGCCGCGAAGCGTCCCGCCGAGAACGTCTCCGTCACCGGCACGAACGAGAGCAGCCGGTGCTCGAGCGGCCCGCGCTCGGCGGCCGTGGCCGCCCCGCTCAGGATCTCGAGGCCGGCGTACACCTGAAGCGCGTCGGCCGAAATCGCGACCGGGTGCTCGCCCTGTCCGCGCAGCCGCTCCGCCAAGGCGATGGCCACGGCCGTCTTGCCGATGCCGGTCGGGCCGAACAGGGCGATCACGTGGTGATCGGCGGGCACGATCGCTAGTAGTACATCGGTCGTGACGGCCTGTGACGTGCCGTCTCGGAAAGCGGCGTGCTTGCAGGCATAAACGTCATTCGGCAGGACGACGGTATCGGGGCGTGATGTCCCGGGAGGAGTTCATCTGTCGGCCGCCGCTTCTAGCGCGGCTCCGTTGCGTCGGTGAAGTGACGCTAGAACGGTTTGGCCACGCGACGGCCGAATGCCGTGTGAGCCGTCCGGTCGTACGCCGCGCGGTCGTCCGCGGCGGCGCACTCGCAGAAGAATTGCGTATACGCGCACATGCCGGACCGCAAGTCACGCAATTTGCGGGAATCCACGATATGCGCCTTTCGCCATCCTGATGCTTCGAACTTAGCCTGGAAACCGGCGGTATCTAGGACAGTGGAGATGGCGCAGGTGAGTGAAGGCAGTGGTACGGGCGGCGCGGCGACCGGTCGCCGAAGCCGCATGCCTCTGGTTGCGCTGACCCTTGCTATTGCCTTTGCTTTGCTGGTTCCGCCCGCATCTGCGCAGGTAAGCGGTGGCGGGACGGAACCAGGGGTTGACTCGGCAACTCCCGTAGGGGGCTCAGCACCGGATACAAACCCGGAGCCGCCCGCTCTCGAGGTGCCCACCCCTACGCCTGAACCCTCCGCCACGCAGCCGGCGTCGGGTCCCGACACGCAGGCCCCGACACTCGAACCCACGCCTGTGCCGACCCAGGAGACAGCTCCCCAGCCGCCCGCCCCGTCACCTGAGACAACCGAGGTCGTCCAACCGCCGACCGAGCCATCCGCCCCGTCCAGCGGTCCTCAGCTCCCCGCCGCGAGCGAGCCACCGCCCGCCGAGGCCCCCGCGCCGCCGTCAGAGACCGCACCGGATTCGTCCGTGCTCGAGCACGCTGGTCCGACCGCGGACGCGCCGGCCGAGGCGCTCCCCGAGCCGGTTGTCGACTCCCCACCCCGGGCTGAGAGGGCAGCGGAGGCCATACTCCCCGAGGCGCTCAAGCTGATGGACGATCTTGCCGGGGTGAGAGGCACGATGACCATGTTGGCGGCGGAGGATCAGGCCCCGGCTGTTGGCGTGTCGCCGTCGCGGCCGGATTCCGGCCCGGCCCCCGAAGATTCGTCACCGGTGCCGTCTCCCGACCCATCTCCGCTGACCGGGGGTGCGGCGTCCGGAGCAGCGGGAGGCGTTCCCTCCGGTGGCGGATCCGCCGCCCTCTATGCGCTCCTGATTACCGTTGCCGCGTTCGCCCGCGGACTCTGGGGCCGGTTGCAATTGGTTCCCGTTCGCTGGCGTTCAGTGACGATCGTCGCTCTGAACGAACGGCCCGGCTAAGGCCTCCAGGCCAGCCAGTCCGAGCCCGGTGCGCAGGCGCCCGGGTGCACCGTTCGATTCAGGAGTAGGACCGTGAAAAGGAGATATTGCGTGGGGGGCACGAAGTGGCAACCCTCCTGGGCTGCAGCGCTGGCGCCGGTGCCACCCCCGCCCAGACGACTGCGCCATCGCTCGGGAGGTGCGGCGTGAAGCGGGAGAGATGGCTGCCGGCCACGCCCGCCAGCGCCCAGGGTGCGCGTTCCATTGTGCGTGAGGCGGCCGCCGAGGCCGGTCTCGAGAGCGACTCCGCGTGGGAACTGATGGTGGCCTCGACCGAGGCGGTCACGAACGCCGTGCAGCACGGCAAGGCCTGGCCAAACGACTGCGTCCTGTTCGCAACCGAGCCGTGCCCGCGTGGTCTGCGAGTGGAGGTCTGCGACCTCGGCACGTTCGACAGCGCGCTCGAGCCGGCCCCGCTTGAGGCGACGTCTGGCCGCGGCATGCAGATCATCGCGGCGCTCGTCGACCGCCTCGAGGTGAGACACGGAGACGGGCGCACGCTCGTACGGTTCGAGAAGCACAGAGACACGGCTCCCCGGCAGGCGACCGCAAGCGCGAGTAGGAGACGCGTGCGAGCAGCGTGAACCGGTGCCGCAGTTCACCCCGCGATCCACGAACACGCGGCCGGTCGGAGAGCGTCGAGGAGATTTGAGCACTGGCGCTCATCCCCGCCTCACAAGTCGCTACAAGCCCCCAGACAGCTGCCGCCCGGCTGACGATGGGCTCACACCTTGCGGTAGCGAGCGTCCACCATCGAATAGGCGGCGAACCCCATCAGGCCCGCGGCGACGATGCCGAGTAGGAGCGGCCCGTAGGACGCCTGGCCGAGCGCGGTCAACGCGCCGTCGAGGCTCACCGCCTCGTCGGGGTCGAAGTCGATCGCGGCCCTGATGAAGAACCAGCCGATAAGCACGAACACGACCATGCGCGCGAAGTGCCCGAAGACTCCGAGGGCGGTGAAGCCGCGCCGCATAAGCTCGCTCATCTGCTCCGTCTTCGAGCTCTCGAGGAAGCTCCGCGTCAGTCCCTTCCAGCCCTGCTGGAGCCCGGCGCCGATCACCACCACGCCGATGGCGCCCACGATGAGCTGCCCGGCCGGCCAGCCGAGCACCCCGCCGGTCTGCTCCTTCGGGCTGCCCGAGTCGGCGCCCGACCCCACCAGGATCGAGATGGCCGTGATGCAGAGGATCAGGTAGCCGACTCCGCTCGCGAGCGCGTCGATCCGCTCCTTGAAGTCGTCCGAGTCCTCACGGCCGTGGCCGAGTGCGGCCCGTGCCAGGCGCCAGAGGCCGTAGCCCGCGAGCCCCACCGCTGTGAGAATCAGCAGGACCTTGCCGAACGGCTGCTCGGCGATCGTCTTGAGCGCGCCGTTCTGGTTCGTGGTCTCGCCGCCGTCGCCGAGGGCGAGCTTGATCGCGAGCAGCCCGATGATCGCGTAGATCACCCCGCGCACGAAGATGCCGGCGCGCGCGAGCATCTCGAAAGCGCGCGTGCGCGTGATGTCCTCGCCCGTCGAGCGAGCCTGCTTGATCGGGGCCGCCGCCGCGGCGGCCGGGTCGTGTTCCATCTAGAGCTCCCTTCCGTTGGCCCGCGGTACGCACACCGTCAGCGCCCCCGGCTCGATCTCCGCCTTGAACTTCCTGACCTTGCTGCGGTCGCCGCCGTCGAGCTCGTAGCGGACCTTTCGGTCGAGCTTGACCGCCACCTGCTTCGCCTTCGTCGTGCGCACGAAGGGCGAGCGGCTCGGGTCGCCGACCGCGGTGCGGGCGAGCGTCCGGCCCCACTGGAGGAGGCCGTCGGCCGTGACGATCCCGAGCTCGAGCACGCCGTCGTCCGGGCGGGCGTCGGGGAACACCTCGACGCCCCCGAAGACCTCGCCCAGGTTGCCGAGCAGGATGCAGCTCGCCGGGCCCTCGTACCAGTCCACTGCGTCGACGGTGATCTCGGCGTCGAATGACTCGCGGCGCAGGTGGCGCGAGCCGCTCAGCACGTAAGCGGCGCGGCCGAGCCGCTCCTTGAGAGCGTCGGCGTCGCGGATCATGGCCGCGTCGAAGCCCGCGCCAGCCATGACGGCGAAGCGCTCGTCGCGAAAGCGGCCGACGTCGAGGCTGCGGCGCTCGCCGCGCAGCCCGATTGCGACCGCTCGCTCGATCTCCTGCGGGATGCCCAGGTTCGAGGCGAACAGGTTGGCGGTGCCCGCGGGGAGCACGGCGAGCGCGGCGTCCCTGCCCGCGAGCGCGCCAATGGCACGGCGCACCGTCCCGTCGCCGCCCCAGACGAAGAACAGCTCGGCGCCCTCGTCGAGCGCCCGCTCGATCTGCTCGGCGGTGGGCTTGGCCTTCGGCACCTCGTACCAGAGCGGCTCGTCGATGCCGGCTCGCTCGAGGACGCGCCGCAGCTCCGGCAAGCCCCTGCCGAACGTCTTGGATGCGTTGGCCACCACCGCGACCTTCATGCCACGACGCGCTCCTTGGGCGGGGACCGGGTGGCGCCGCCAGTGTGCGTGGCGCGTGCGGCGTCCGCCGCGCGGCAGGCGAACAGCAGCACGATCACGGCGCCGGCGCCCACGAGCAGACCGCCGCCCTCGTCGAGCGGATGGTGCATGCCGCGGTACATGCGGGAGAGCCCCACGAACAGCGGGACGAGGATCGCCACGAGCCAGGCGGCGATCTTGGTGCCGCGGCTGGGGAAGCGCGATGTGAGCAGGATCATGAGGCCCGCGTAGACCGCGAACGAGGCGGCCACGTGGCCGGAGGGGTAGCTCGCGTCAGCCTCGAGGTCCTCGAGCCGGTTGACGTCAGGACGCTCGCGCGGCACCACGATCGTCGTGATCCGGTAGGTCGCCGACTCCACCGCCAGCACGAAGGCCGCGAAGCCCACGATCAGCCACTTGCGCATGAAGGCGGCAGCGATCGCCACGAGGCCGACGAGGATCGGGAGCACCGGCGCGCCGCCGACGGTCGAGCCGACCTCCGAGACGTCGGTCAGGAACGGCGTGCGCTCGGCCACGATCGTGTCGACGACGTCCTGGTCCTCGCCCCCGAGACCGAGCTCACCCACGAGCAGCTCCATGGTGAGGAGCGCGAGCAGGATGGAGGCGAGCACAAGCACGGCGAGGCCCGTGAACAGAGCGGCGAAGAAGACCGCTGCCGGGTGGCGCCCGCGCATGCGGTGGGCGAACCGCTCCGCAGCGCCGCCGCTTGCGGCGGTCAAGACCGGCAGATGTGCCTTCGAGCGGGCGCGCGCCTCCATGCGCTTTTTCCTTTCGGATCGGCGGGTACGGATTCCCCGACGCCAGCTCTCATACCTTGACTGCGCTCCTTTCATTCCTCCTTGCATCCTCAGTCGGCGCCGCCATTGCCGCGATCGTCTGGCGCCGCCGCGGTCGGGTCGCGCCGAGCCGCGAGCTCCCATGGCGTGCCGGCCGGGCCCTCCGGCGCCGTTCAGGGCACGCCGGGAGGCCCGGTTCCCGCTGGGCCTCCGGCCGTCCTGCCGGTTGTTACGGCTTCGGGCCCTTGGCGTGCACCGGGTGTGGCTTCTTGGTCTTGCTCTTGCCGCCGGCCTTGCTCGCAGTCAGGTCACCGCAGGCGATGATGGTGCCGGCCGGCAGGCCGTTGGTAGGCGTTGCCACGTGGACGTTCACGGAGTAGCGCTTGGAGGGATCGGCGTTGAACGTCGCCGACTTGCCTCTCGTGTTCGCGTTCCCCGACTCGTTTGCGGTCAGCGTCCCGTTTGCGCCGACCTGCGTGCGGTAGGTCCAGCCCGGGACCGGCGCGCCCGTCGCCGCGCACGTGCCTTCGTGAACGTGCCACAGATACATGGTGCCGGCAGCGAGGTTGCGCATGTGCAGGCTCGCCTTGTTGTTCTTCTTGCCGTCGACAAGCCGGGCGCTGCCCCTGACGCTGGCGAGGCCGGCGGTGGTGGCGGCCGGATTGACGGCAGTCAGCGAAGCCTTGTACGGCTTCGCGGAGTGGCCGCCGCCGGCCGTCGCCGGGCCGGCGACCCCGATCGCGAAAATCGAGGCCACGGCGGCCACACTGACACGGCGGATCATTGCAATTCCTCCTCGGGTACGGACAGGCGCGACGTGCGCGAATTCCGATACCTAAAACGCGCCGCAGCGGTCAGGGTTGCAGAGTTCGCGAAAAGCAGCGGACCACCGAGCCCCAGCGCCACCTCCCTCTCCACGCCCGTGCGCGCGGCATCGGCTCTGGACCGCGCCACGCTGGTCGTCGAGTGCAACAGCACGCCAGGCGGGGCCGCTGCTGTTGCCTCAAGCGGTGGTGCAGCGTGTCGTCAAGCTGCGGCTCGTCGGCCGCAACGGACAGAGGCCGGTTTGGAGCTACCGGCCACGTCGTGCCGGCCATGCAGGAGGACGCGGCCGCTACCGTTTCCCGCCTTGTCGGGCTCGACTGACACCCCGCGTTTGCAATCCGTTTGCACTCCGGCCCGAGAATCGGCCGCAAACCCGCTGCTAGAGCCGGCGAGCGTAAGATGCAGGCACGATCGCTAGTAATACCTGGCGTGCCGGGACGAATGATGCTGTCCGCCGCGGCCTGCCTTGCGGCGGCCACGCTCGCGCTCGGCTGCCAGGAGTCCGGGTTCGACGAGTCGAAGGAGACCGCGCGGCCCCTCAAGGTCCAGCACATCGACGCCGACCTCGCCGGAACGAAGGTCCCCGGGCAGGCCGAGCGTCCGTTCACGCTGACGGCCGATGCGCTCGGTGACTCGCTTGCACTGGGCGTGCGGCCTGTGGGCGCCGCGCTGCCGGGCGGCGAGGTTCCCGCCTACATGCGATCGGAGGCGTCCGGCATCGAGGTGGTCCCGCCCGTGAGACGCGGCGAGCTGGGCGCCGTAGCGGCCGCCGATCCGGACCTGATCCTCGGCAGCCACGAGCTCCAGGGCCCGCTCTATCCGTCCCTCAACAAGATCGCTCCGACGGTGATGAGCGACGGCGGCGGCGCGTCGTGGGAGCTGACGGTGCGGCTCCACGGAGAGGCGCTCGGCCGAACGAACGACGCCGAGCGGCTTCTGATCGACTGGGACCGCCGCGTGGCCGCGCTGCGCTCTCGCCTCGGGGACAACGCGCCGGACACCGAGGTGTCGGTGGTGCTCGTCGGGCGGAACGGGACCCTGATGGCCGGCGCTGACTCCTTTCCCGGGCGCGTGCTGAGCGACGTCGGGCTCGCACGCCCGCCGTCCCAGGACGGGGTGCGCGAGTCCGAGACCGTGTCGCCCGATCAGATTCCCGCGCTCGACGGCCGCGTGGTCCTGCTCTCGGTCGCGCCCGGCGCGCAAGAACGCCTCTCGGAGCTCGAGTCGAACCCGCTTTGGAAGCGGCTGCGCGCGGTGCGCTCGGGCGCGGTCGAGCGGGTCGACGCGGGCACGTGGTGGTCCGGCGGCGGCATCCTGGCCGCGCGGGCCGCACTCGGCGATCTAGAGCGCATCCTCGTCGGCAGCTGACCCAGGTCTACTGAACCCCCCTCGATCTGCCGATCAGGAGGGGAAGGATGACCCTCGAACCCCTCGACGCCCTGTCGCGGCTGGCCGCCCGGCGCTTTGCGAGCTTTGCCGACGCCGCCAACGCCGTGCTCGATCTGCTCGCCGGAGCCGTGCCCGGCGGCTGTGTCCTGCTCGGCCAGGTGGACTGGGACGCAGGCGAGTGCCGTGTCCTCGACGCCCGCGGCGGCGTGGTGGAGCGCGGCTCCTCACTGCCCCTGTCCGGCGGCGGCGACGGCTCCGGCCTGATCTGGCCCGAGGCCCTCGCATCGGTCTGCCCCGGCGCGTGGGTCACCGCCCCGCTCGACGCCGCCGACGGCAGCGTCGTGGCGCTCCTGATCGCGAGCCCGGGCGCCGAAGTGGCGCCGCCGCGCTACCTCGCCCAGCTGCTGCTCGTGGCGTCGCGCATCCTCTCCTACGAGTGGGAGAGCATCTCGACGAGGGCCGAGCTGCACCGGCTCACCGAGGCGGTCCGCGACCGCGAGCACACCGAACCGGTGACGGGGCTCCCCAACCGCGGAGCCCTGCTCGGAGCGCTCGAGCGCGAGTGGGAGCTGGCCCGGCGCGGCAGCGTCGAGACCTTCGTGGTCGTCGCTCACCTGGATGAGCGCTCCACAGTCGCCGAGCGGCACGGCCAGGCAGTCGCCGACCTGATCCTGAGGGACGTGGCCGATGTCCTCACCGGAGCGGTCCGGCGCGCCGACCACCTTGGCCAGATCGCCGACGACGCGCTCGCAATCGCCCTGGTCGGCTGCAAGGGCGAGGAGGGCGCTCGAGCGTTCGTCGCCAGGGTCGCACGGGGGCTCGACCGCGTGGCGGCGGCGAGACCCGCCCCGGCCCGGCTGTCATACGGAATTCAAGGGCTGGCTGACACCGGCTCGGCTGCCGAGGCGGTCGAGCTCGCCGAGGTGTCCGCTCGCGCCGCCAATCCGGTCACGAGCGACTCGATCGAGGAGCTTGCGTGAGCGCGGAGCCCGTTGCAGGCGCCGTGGTCACAGGAGGCCTCTCCGGCCCAGGCGTCAGCCCGCCGTCGCTGAGCGGCGCCGGGCGCCGCTTTCTGAGCGACATCCTCGTCGAGCTCGGCTTCGTCGACGAGGCCGTGGCCGCCCAGGCCGTCGACGCGGCGCGCCGGCCCGGCATGACGCCCGAGAAGGTGCTTCTCGAGAAGGGCGCCATCAGCGAGGACCAGCTCGCGCGTGCGCTCGCGGAGCGCTACGCAATCGCTCACATCGACCTCGACGAGTACGCCGTCGACCCCGCGGCCGCCGGCGTCCTGCGCGAGACCGCCGCCCGCCGCTACCTCTCCGCCCCAATCGGCTTCACCGACGAGGGCGCCCTGATCGTCGCGATCGCCGACCCGACCGACTCGCTCGGCCTCAGCGACATCGCAGTCATGACGAAGCTGGCCGTACGGCCGGCCGTCGCCGCCCGGACCCAGATCGCCAGGCTCCTCGACGAGCTCAACTTCATGGACGAGCCCGAGCCCGCGCTCACCCAGGTCGCGGGGACGCTCATCGTGCCGCGCGAGGAGGAGAACGGCACGGCGCCGGTCGCACTGGTGGACGAGTCGGCCGGGCGCGCCGAGGAGCTCGAGCGCGAGCTCGCCGCCCGCCAGAAGGCACACCAGACCGAACTGGCCGAGCTTCGCGACTCGGGCGAGCAGAACGTCGCTGCGGCGCACGTCCAGCGCGAGCGTGCGCTCGCGACCGCTCAGGCCGAGCTCGAGAAGGCGCTCGCAATCGCCGCCGCCGAGCGCGAGAAGGCGCTCGCCGAGGCCCAGGCAGAGTACGAGCGCACGCTGCGAGCCGAGCGCGCCGCGCTCGCCAAGGCCGAGCAGCTGGTCGACGCGGAGCGCGCCCGCGCCGCGAAGGCGGTGAAGGAGGCGCGCGAGGCGGAGGCCGCCCAGGCCGCCAAGCTTCTCGAGAAGACCCTGGAGGACGAGCGGGCGCAGGCGGCGCAGGCCCGGCAGAAGGCCGTCGAGGCGGAGCGCGCGCAGGCTGCCGACGCGGTGGCCGCCGCCGAGAAGGCGCTCGAGCGCGAGCGCTCCCAGGCCGGCGAGGCCGTCGCCGAGGCGGAGAGGGTGGCCGAGCGGGAACGGGCCAGGACGGCGGAGGCGCTGGCCGAGGCCGAGCGGACGATGGATTCGAAGCGTGCCCAGGCCGTCGAGAAGGCACTGGCAGCCGAGCGCGCGAAGGTCGGCGAGGCGCTCGCCGCCGCCGAGAAGGCGCTCGAGCATGAGCGCGCGAAGGCGGCCGAGGAGCAGGCCGCTACGGAGAAGGCTCTCAAGCGTGAGCGCGTCCAGGCAGCGGAGGCGCTGGCCGGCGCGCAGCGGGCCCTCGCGGCGGAGCGCGCAAAGGCCGTCGAGGCGCTGGCTGCCGCGGAGGAGGCACGTGACGCGGCGGCCGCGAAGATCGCAGACGCGCTGGCCAACGCCGAGAAGGCACGCGAAGCCGACCGGACGAAGGCCGCCGAGGCCGTCGCCGCCGCCGAGAGGGCACGCGAGGCCGACCGGACCAAGGCCGCCGAGGCCGTCGCCGCCGCCGAGAGGGCACGCGAGGCCGACCGCGCGAAGGCCGCCGAGGCCACAGCGGCCGCCGAAAAGGCCCGCGACGCCGCCGCCACCAAGGCCGCCGCCGCGATCGAGGCCGCCGAGAGGGCACGCGAGGCCGACCGGACCAAGGCCGCGGAGGCCATAGCGGCCGCCGAAAAGGCCCGCGACGCCGCCGCCACCAAGGCCGCCGCGGCGATCGAGGCCGCCGAGAGGGCACGGGACGCCGACCGCGCGAAGGCCGCCGAGGCCGTCGCTGCAGCCGAGAAAGCCGCCGACAAGGCACGGGCGAAGGCTGCCGACGCTGTCGCCGCAGCCGAGAACACCGCCGAGCAGGCCCGGGCAAAGGCCGCGGAGGCCGTCGCCGCGGGCGAGAAGGCACTGGCACGCGAGCGCGCCAAGAGCGCCGAGTCGCTCGCCGCGGAGCGCGCCCAGGCCGCGGAGACGCTTGCCGCCGCCGAGCAGGCATTGCAGGAGGAGCGCGACAAGGCCGAGGTCGGGGCGGCGGCCGCGGCCGAGGCTCTCGACGCGCTGCGGGCGAAGCTCGAGCAGGACCTCGAGGCCGAGCGTGCGCGCAGGGCCGAGGAGCTCGACGCCGAGCGCGCCCGCACCGGCAGCGCCATCGACGCCGAGCGCAGCCGTCATCAGAAGGAGCTCGACGCGCACCTGGCTCGCTCGGAGGAGGCGGTCGAGGCGGAACGCGCAACCGCAGCTGAGGGGCTCGAGCGCGAGAAGGAGCGCCACGAGGAGCTGCTCGCCGCGGAGCGCGCCCGCAGCGAGGCGAAGCTGCGTATGCAGGTGGAGCGCCAGGAGAGCGAGCTCGAGGCGATCCATGCCAAGCATGCCGCCGAGCTCGAGGCCGAGCGCGCGCGGCACGAGCTGCAGGTCGCCGCCGAGCGCACCCAGCACCTCCAGGAGCTCGAGGAGGCGCGTGCAGCCGGCATCGACGCCAGCAAGCTCGCCGCGATCGAGAAGCAGCATGCCGAGCGGCTCGAGTCCGAGCGGAGGCGCCACAAGGAGGAGGCCGACGCCCTGCGCTCCGAGGTCGACACCCAGCGCGAGCAGAGCGAGGAGTCATTCGCCGAGGCGGCCGCGCGGCATCGTGAGGAGCTCGAGGAGGAGCGCGCCGCCCACTCCGAGCGGCTCGGCGAGCTGCGCGACCAGCTCGCCGCCGAGCAGGCCAGGCGCGAGGAGCTCGAGGCCGGCGCCAGCGGGTCCGAGCAGGATCGCGAGCAGCTCGAGAAGCTCGAGAAGCGGCTCGGCAAGGTACAGGCGAAGCTCGAGGACGAGCGTGCCGCGAGCGAGGCCGAGATCGACCGCCTGCGCGAGCAGATCGACCTTCTCACCGACGCCGACCGCCGTGCCGAGCAGGCCCGCACCGAGTGTGCCCACCTGCGTGACGAGAACGAGCGCCAGGCCGAGATCAACGCCATGACCGAGCGCGACCTGCAGAGCGAGCTCGCGGCTTCCCGCGATGAGTCCGAGGAGCTGCGCCGCAAGCTCGACGACCTGCAGATCAAGGTGGCCGACGCCACCAAGGCGTTCGAGGCGATGGGCTCAGCCGAGCGGCGGCTCAGCGAGATCGCCGAGGCGTTCGTTCAGCCAGAGGCCGAGCAGGCCGACGCGGCCGCCTAGGCGAGCCGAGCCAAGAGCGCCTCCTCGCCGGCGAGCGTGGTGCTCGTGGCGGAGGCGATCTCGACCTCCGTCAGCTCTCCCGGCGCGGCGAGGCCGCTGAAGTTCACCGTCTTGTTGTGGCGGACCCGCCCGCGCAGCCTCGAGGCGTCGGTCCGCGACGGCCCCTCGGCGAGCACCTCCATCGTGCGCCCGACGAACCGTTGCGCGCGCTCCGTCGCGTGGCGCTGGACGAGATCCACGAGCCTCCCCATGCGCTCGCTCGCGACCTCGTGCGGGATCTGGCCCGGCAGGAGCGCGGCCTCCGTCTCACGCCGCGGCGAGTAGATGAACGTGAACGCCGAGTCGTAGCGGACCTCGTCGACCACCTCCATCGTCTCCTCGAAGTCGGCCTCGGTCTCGCCCGGGAAGCCCACGATGATGTCGGTCGTGAGCGCGCAATCGGGCACCAGCTCGCGGATCATCGCCACGCGGTCGAGGTAGCGCTCGCGGTTGTAGGTGCGCCGCATCGCCTTGAGGATGCGGCTCGAGCCCGACTGGAGCGGCAGGTGGATGTGCTCGCAGACGCTCGGCAGCTCCGCGTGCGCCGAGATCACGTCGGCGCGGATGTCCTTCGGATGCGGGCTCGTGTAGCGAATCCGCTCGATCCCGTCGATCGCGTCGACCCTCGCGAGCAGCTCGGCGAAGCTCGTCTTCGCGCCCTTGGGAAGGTCGCGCCCGTAGGAGCAGACGTTCTGGCCGAGCAGCGTGACCTCGCGGACGCCGTCGGCCGCCACGCGCTCCACCTCACCCACGATCTCATCCGCCGGCCGCGAGACCTCGCGGCCGCGCGTCGACGGAACGATGCAATACGAGCAGGCGCAGTTGCAGCCGACCGAGATCTGCACCCAGGCCTGGAACTCGCGGGCGCGCTTCATCGGCAGGTGCCCGGTGAAGCCCTCGAACTCGAAGAAGCCCTGAGCCGTGATGCTGTCGCTCGTCAGGAACTCGGCGAGCTTGTGCACCTGTCCGGGCCCGAACGCGACGTCGACGAACGGGAACATCTCGAAGACGCGCTGCTTCATCGACTGCGACCAGCAGCCGCCGATCCCGATCACGCGCTCGGGGTCGCCGGCCTTCAGCCGCTTCGCCTCGCCGAGGTGGCCTACCAGACGGTTGTCCGCCTTCTCGCGGATCGAGCAGGTGTTGAAGAGGATCAGATCCGCCTGCTCACGCGTCCCGACCTCGCTGTAGCCGAGCGAATCGAGCATGCCCTTCATGCGCTCCGAGTCGTGCTCGTTCATCTGGCAGCCGAACGTTGTGAGGTGGTACGACTTCACGCCCGGCCGAGGATAGCCTTGGGCCCGTGGCGACGGTGGGCGAGCGGCTGACCCGGCTCTGCACGAGCCTGCCGGAGGTCGAGGTGGAGACGAGCGGCGCGCCGCACCTCGGCTTCGACGTGCGCGGGCGCCGTTTCGCCTGGTACCTCGAGGACCACCACGGCGACGGCCGCCTCGCGCTCAATTGCAAGGGGGCGCCGGGTGAGTCGGCACGGCTCGCGGAGGAGCACCCCGAGCGCTTCTTCGTGCCGGCCTACCTCGGCTCGCGCGGCTGGGTCGGCCTTTGGCTCGACGACCCGAAGCCAGATTGGGATGAGGTCGAGCGGCTCGTCGTCGAGGCCTACCGGCTCGTCGCCCCGAAGCGGCTGCAGGCGCAGCTCGCCTAGCTCACTTCGCGTAGTCGGTCGCGCGGCTCTCGCGGATGACCGTGACCTTGATCTGGCCCGGGTACTCGAGCTCCTTCTCGACCTCGCGGGCGATCTCGTGCGAGAGCAGGGCGGCGGCGTCGTCGTCGATCTCGTTGGGATGGACGATGACGCGCACCTCACGGCCGGCGTGCATCGCGTAGACCTTGTCGACGCCCTCGTGACGGGTCGCGATCGCCTCCAGCTCGTGCAGCCGCTTGACGTACTGCTCGAGCGATTCGCCGCGCGCGCCAGGGCGCGCGCCGGACAGCGCATCGACGATCTGGACGATCACGGCCTCGACCGTCTGCAGCTCGACCTCGTTGTGGTGGGCCTCCATCGCGTGCGCGACCGCCTCGGACTCCTTGTAGCGGCGCGCCAGCTCGCCGCCGACGAGCGCGTGCGGCCCCTCGGTCTCGTGCGACACGCCCTTGCCGATGTCGTGTAGAAGAGCCGCGCGGGCGGCCACGCGCGGGTCGGCGCCGAGCTCGTCGGCCAGCATCCACGCGAGCCGGGCGCACTCGATCGAGTGATGCAGGACGTTCTGGCCGTAGCTCGTCCGGAAGCGGAGCTTGCCGAGCAGCTTGACGAGCTCGGGGTGGATCGAGCCGACGTTCGCCTCGAACACCGCCTGCTCCCCCACCTCGACGATGTGCTGGTCGATCTCCGACTTGGCCTGATGGAAGGCCTCCTCGATCCGCGCCGGGTGGATGCGGCCGTCCTGGAGCAGCTTCTCGAGCGTGAGCCGAGCGATCTCGCGGCGCACGCCGTCGAAGCCGGACAGCAGCACCGCCCCGGGAGTGTCGTCGATGATGAAGTCGATGCCGGTGAGCGTCTCGAGCGTCCGGATGTTGCGGCCCTCACGGCCGATGATGCGTCCCTTCAGCTCATCTGACTTGAGCTCGACCACCGACACGGTCGTCTCGACGGCATGGCTCGAGGCCACGCGCTGCATCACGGCGGCGAGAATGCTGCGGGCGCGCCGGTCTGCGTCGCGGCGGGTCTCCTCCTCGACCTGGCGGATCAGGCGCGCGCTCTCGTGGCGCAGCTCGTCCTCGAGCTCGTGCATCAGCATCTGCTTGGCCTGGCCTGCGCTCAGACCTGCGACGCGCTCGAGCTCGCGCACCTGACGGCTCTTCGCGTCCTTCAGCTCCTGGCGGGCGTGGTCGATGTTGCGGGCGCGGTCCTCGAGCGAGCGCTCCCGCTCGGCTAGCTGCTGCGCCTTGACGTCGACCGAGCTCTCCTTCGCATGCAGACGCTCCTCGACGCGGGCGATCTCGGTGCGCCTCGCGACGAGCTCCTCCTCGAGCCCGTCGCTGCGCGGCCTCGCGTCCGCGTCCGCGACCGCGCCAGGCTCGGGCGTGGCAACCGCGCCCGCGCCGGCCTGCACCGCGCGCGGCCGATGCACCAGCAGCACAACCGCCACCGCGACTGCCGCCGCGACCAGCGCCGCCAACACGATCTCCATTCCGGTCTCCTATTCCGGCGCAGCGCGCCGGTCTCATCCAAGTTCGGTGAGCGGTGCGGCTTACCGCCGCAAGACACCAGACGTCGCCAGGAGCGGCGCGCGCGCCCGGCGGGCGCGCGCAGACTGCCTCTTATGGACCCTCTCGGACGCTCCTTCCGAGGGGCTCACGTTCGTTTGTCCGTACAACGGTCACAGAAGAATCAGGCGATTTGCTCGTCTTTTGCCTCGAGACGGCCGTGCCGGCCGCGTTCACAGGAGGGTAACCCTCAGGGGGGTGACTCGCAACCATCGGGCCGCGGCTATCAGCGGCAGGGGGACCCGGCTGCGCTCAGGCCGCCCGCGGGCGCCGCTCGAGCTCGCGCACGGCCTCGTAGGCCAGCTCGGGCGCGAAGCCGCGGCGCACCAGCAGCCCCCAGGCGCGGTCGCGCTCGCGGTCGTCGGCGGGCGGTGAAGGGAAGCGCTGCTCGAGGAGTATCAGCGCCGTCCCGAGCTCCGCCTGCCGGGTGCGATCGCAGAGCGCAGCATCGATCAGATCCGCCGCGACGCCGCGCCTGGTCAGATCGCGCGCGATCCGCTCGGAGCCCCACTGGGCGAGCTCACGCTTGTCCTCCGCGAAGCGAATCGCGTAGCGCGCGTCGTCGAGGAAGCCAGCAGCGGTCAGCTCCTCGACCGCCGCCTCGATCGCATCCGGCTCGACGCGCCTGCGCTCGAGCGCCGTTCGCAGCTCGGCGACGGTCCGCTCGCGCCGTGCGACGGCCTTGTAGGCGAGGTCGATCGCCCGCTCCCTCTCGGACCGGCGCGGCGGTGCGGCAGGCTCCGGCTCCCCGTCCTCGGGTCCGAGATCGAGATCGAGGTCGCCCATGGCCCTCGCTCGCCCCAGGCTCGGCTCAGGCCGCCTCGCGGCCCTCCGTCGCCTGCTCCGCCTCCGGATCGCCCTCGGGGCCGCCCTCCGCGTCGGCCTCAACCGCCGCGAGCGGCGCCGCCGCCGGCTCGACGCCGAGCGCGTCATAGATCTTGCGCTCGATCTCGCTCGTGACGGCGGGGTTCTCGCGCAGATAGCCCTTGACGTTGTTGCGGCCCTGGCCGAGCCGCTCGTCTCCGTAGGAGAAGAACGAGCCCGACTTCTGGACGATGCCGTGCTCGATCCCGAGGTCGAGGATGCAGCCCTCCGAGCTGATCCCCTGCCCGTACTCGATGTCGAACTCGGCCTGCCGGAACGGCGCCGCGACCTTGTTCTTGACCACCTTGACGCGCACGCGGTTGCCGACCGCCTCGGTGCCCTCCTTGAGGGTCTCGATGCGCCGGATGTCGAGGCGCTGCGACGAGTAGAACTTGAGCGCGCGCCCGCCCGGCTGCGTCTCCGGCGAGCCGAACATCACGCCGACCTTCTCGCGGATCTGGTTGGTGAAGACGCACAGCGTGTTGGCGCGGTTCAGGTTGCCGGCGAGCTTGCGCATCGCCTGGGACATCATCCGCGCCTGCAGGCCGACGGTCTGATCGCCCATCTGCCCCTCGAGCTCCGCCTTCGGTGTGAGCGCCGCCACCGAGTCGATCGCCACGATGTCGACGGCGCCCGAGCGGATCAGCAGGTCCGCGATCTCGAGCGCCTGCTCGCCGTGGTCCGGCTGCGAGACGAGCAGCTCGTCGACGTCGACCCCGATGCGCTTGGCGTACACCGGGTCCATGGCGTGCTCGGCGTCGATGAACGCACAGATGCCGCCCATCTTCTGGGCGCTGGCGAGCACGTGGTAGAGCAGCGTCGTCTTTCCGGAGGACTCGGGGCCGAATATCTCAACGATCCGCCCGCGCGGCAACCCGCCGACCCCGAGCGCCAGGTCGAGCGACAGCGCGCCCGTCGGGACGGCGGCCACCCGCACCTGGTAGGCGTCGTCCCCCATCTTCATGATCGATCCCTGGCCGAACTGGCGCTCGATCTGCGTGAGTGCGCCCTTCAGCGCAGCTTCGCGCGCCTGCGCGGCCTTCTGCTGCTCCTTGTCCATGCCTGTTCTCCTCGAAGTCTTGAGATCCACAACGTAGGAGGGCTATCGGACAGATGTTCGCCCCGGCCCGCATCAGCCGAGCCGTTCGCAGACCTGCACCTCCGTCCGGTAGGTCATCGTGACCGGCCCGGCGGCGGCGAGCTCACGGGCGGCGGCGATCAGGCGCTCGCGCTCGACGGTCGGCAGCGTGGGCACAAAGCTGATCGAGCCGACCCGGTCGGCCATGCCGTCCGCGTCGAGGGTGTGCTCGTTCGGGAAGCGGCGCTCCTCGATTGGCCCGAACAGCGTGGTCCGCTCGAAGGCGGCCCGCCAGTCGCCGCGCCCGTGCGAGGGCACCAGGTTCAGATGCGGGCGGAGCAGCTCCTCGATCGCCCGGTTGACGGGGTCGCCCGCCACGCGGCGATTCCAGATGAGCGCCAGCGAGCCGCCGGGTCGCAGCACGCGGTGAATCTCGGCGAGCGCGGCGACGCCGTCGAACCAGTGGAAGGCCTGGCCGACGCTGACCGCGTCGGCGCGGCCCGGCTCGAGCGGAATGTGCTCCGCCGTGCCGTCGAGCGCGGCGGCGCCCTCGGGCAGCTCGGCACGCATCTCCGCGACCGGCTCCACGGCGACCACCTCGGCGCCCTTCGAGAGCAGCGGCCGTGTCAGCGCCCCGGTGCCCGCCGCCAGGTCGACGACCGTGCGCCCCGGTCCGAGCTCGAGCCGCCGCGCCAGGTACTCGAGCGCTTCCGGCGGATAGCTCGGCCGGCCGCGCCGGTACTCGCCCGCGGCACGCGCGAATCCCTGCTCCGCCGCTGGATGCAGGCGGCTCACAGGTCCTCCGGCAGCAGTGAGAACATGATCAGGTCCTCGCGCTCGCCGTGGCGGGTGCGGTAGCGGCGCAGCGTTCCCTCGCGCGTGAAGCCGGCGCTCTCGGCGAGCCGCTGGGACGCCTCGTTGGCCGGGTTCGCCATCAGCTCGAGGCGCTCGAGCCCGAGAAACTCGAGCGCCCAGCGCGACAGCAGCCGCAGGGCGCGCGTCCCGAGGCCGCGTCCGCGTGCCTCGCGGGCCATCCAGTAGCCGATCTCGCCCTTGCGGTCGGCCCAGTCGAAGTTCGACATGCCGATCGCCCCCAGCAGCGCATCCTCGTGATCGACCACCGCGAGCGCCAGGTCCCTGCCGGCGGCGCGATCCGTGTCGCGGGTCGCGATGAACTCGGTGGCGTGGAGCTCCGTGTACTCGCGCGGGACGACCGTCCAACGTGAGATCTCGGGGTCCTGGCAGGCGGCCGTGACGGCGGGCACGTCGCCGAGCGTCCACGGCCTCAGCAGCACCTGGGTGTCGGCCAGCGGCGGTTCTGGCAGCGGGATCGCGGGCACTACCCGGCGTCCGCCCCGACCACGTCGGCGACCCGCCTCGCGCCGTCGCGATCGAGCAGCGCGCCGAGCCCGGCGAGGATCTCCTTGACGAGGCCCGGCCCGCGATAGACGAGCGCGGTGTAGAGCTGTACGAGCGAAGCGCCGAGGCGGATCTTGCGGTACGCGTCCTCGGCCGTAAAGACTCCCCCGGCGGCGATCAGGCCGTAGCGGCCGCCCTCGCCCGTGATGCCGTAGAGCAGCCGCAGGACCTCGTTGACGAAGTTCTCGACGGGCCGCCCGCCCACTGCGCCCGGCATCCGATCGAGCCGCTCCGCGGAGGCGCTCAGCCGCAGCACGCCCGGCTTGCCGGCCGGCAGGTTGATCGCAAAGCCCGCGACGAAGGAGAAGCCGTCCGCAATCGCCACGATCTCGCGGAGCACGCCCGCGTCCGTCGTCGGCTTGAGCTTGAGGATCACGGGGACGCGCGGCCCCGCCTCGCCGAGCCGCGCGAGCAGCCGCTCGACGCGAGACAGCTCGTCGAAGAAGTCGCGGTCGCCGGGCGAGTTCGGGCAGCTCATGTTGAGCGCCACGTAGTCCGCCTGGCGCTGCAGCAGCTCGAAGGAGCGGGCGTAGTCCTCGTAGACGTCGGGCTCGACCGCCGGCCGGGCCGGGTCGTTCGTCTTGACGAGGTTCACGCCCAACGGCACCGGCAGCCGCAGTTGGGCGAGCCGCCGCGCGACGACCTCGGCGCCGTCGTTCGGCACTCCGTAGCTGACGACGATCGCGTCGTCCTCCGGCAGCCGGAAGAGCCGAGGCCGCGGGTTGCCGTTCGACGGGTGTGCGGAGACCGACCCCATCTCGAGATGGCCGAAGCCGAGCTCGGCGAGCAGCCGCAGCGCGCGGCCGTTCTTGTCGAAGCCGGCGGCGAGCCCGAGCGGGTTTGCGAACGACAGGCCGCCGAGCTCGACACCGAGGCCGCGCACGCCGCCCGCGAACGCCATTCGCGCGAGCCCGCGGACCGGGGCCGCCCGCCCGGCAAGCGCCGAGGTCCGGAGCGCGAGCTCGTGCGCCCGCTCGGGCTCGAGCCGGAAGAGCAGGGGCCGCACGGCCGTCTCGTACAGCGCGCTCACTGGCCCTGGACGCTAGCGGCCGGGGCCTGCGCGAGCGGCTCGTAGAGGGCGCCCTGCGGGCGCAGCGTCGAGCGGTAGAGCGTCAGCTGCTCGCCCGCGAATGGCTCGGCGGGCGCGAGGCGGATCGTCGGGCAGCGGCGGCACGCGGCGCTCTCCCCGCTTGACGCGCGCCAGCGTGATGTGCGGCCAGAAGGGACGCTTCTCGGGCCGGTACCAGCGGCCGGCCTCGAGCGCGTCCGAGACGGCCGCCTGGAGCGCCCCCGCACGGCCTCCCTCGTCCTCGAGGTCGAGCGCGAACAGGCGCGGGTCGCGCGGCGGCAGCGAGCGGACCGAGGAGGGCGTGAGGAGCGGCGCCGCGCCGCCCTCCGGCCGGGCCGCGAGGGTCGCGGCCGCGATCGCGTCGGCGGCCGCCTCGTCCTGCCAGCCGAGGAACACGAGCGTCACGTGCAGGGCCTCGGCCCGTACCGGGCGCAGGTCGCGGCGGCCCTCCACCAGCGTGTCGCGCCACGCCGCGAGCCCCGCCCGCGCCTCGGCGGGTAGGTCGAGCGCCACGAACATGCGCGCACGCGGACCGCTCAGGGGAAGCCGTCCTCCATGCCCGCCAGCGCCCGCCGCAGCAGGTGCATCGCCACCGTGGTCGCGCGCTCGCGGATGTCGGTGCGGTCTCCGGGCAGGAGCGCCCGCCTGGTGAGCGTCTCGCCGTCGCCAAGCCCGACGCTCCATACGACCGTCCCCACGGGCTTCTCGTCAGTCCCCCCGTCCGGCCCCGCGATGCCTGTGATCGCCACGGCGGTGTCCGCGCCGAAGCGCTCGAGCGCCCCCAACGCCATCGCCTCCGCCACCTCCTCGGAGACAGCGCCGTGAGCCTCGATCAGCGCGGGATCCACCCCGAGCAGATCCGTCTTCGCCTCGTTCGCGTACGCGACGACCCCGCCTTCCACATACGCGGACGAGCCGGGCCTGTCGGTGAGTCGCGCCGCGAGCAGCCCTGCGGTGCAGGACTCCGCCGTCGCGACCCGGCGCCCCTCGAGCAGGCCTGCCACGAGGTCGTCGATGCGCGAGCCGTCCTCCGAGAAGATCTCGCGCGGGTGGCGCTCGCGCACGAGCGCCAGCAGGCTCTTGTAGGCCGCCGCCGCGTCGGGCTCGTAGCGGGTGACCATCTCGATCTCGCCGCGCCGCAGACAGGTGGTGATCTCGAGCCGCTCGAAGCCCTCCACGGCCCGCTCCGCGTCACGCAGGGTCTCCGCGAGCCCGGACTCGGGAAGCCCGAACATCCTCACCGTCGCCTGCTCGTAGTCGGTGCGAGCGGCGATGGCCTCGCGTACGGGCTCGCTCTCGACCGCCACGCGCCACATCGGCTGCAGCTCACGCGGCGGACCGGGCAGCACCACCACGACCGGCTTGCCCGGCACGATCACGCCGGGCGCCGTCCCGACGGGGTCGATCACCGTCGCGCCCTCCGGTATCAGCGCCTGCTTGCGGTTCGCGGCTCGCATCGCGTCGGGGTCCCAGTGCCGGAAGCGCTTCATGAGCGGCTCGAGGATGCGGTAGATGCGCTGCTCGAGCTGCTCGTCGAGCACCAGCTCGCGCCCGCTGAAGCGCGCGACGACCTCGACCGTCATGTCGTCGGCGGTCGGCCCTAGGCCGCCGCTCGTGAGGATCAGGTCGACGCCCTGGTCGGCAAGGAAGCGCAGCTGGGCCTCTATGTCCTGCGGCCGGTCGCCGCAGATCGTTATGTGGGCGAGCTCGACGCCCAGCTCGAGCAGCCGGTCGGACAGCCAGGGGCCGTTGCGGTCCTGCACGCGGCCGCTCAGCACCTCGGTGCCGGTCACGACAATGCCCGCGCGGGCGCTCACGCGCAGGGCCGTTCGCCGAGCGGCAGGGGCCGGCGCCCGCGGACCGTGAACTCGAAGCCGACGGGGTCCGGGCCGCTCGCGACCGTCACCCGGCGCCCGTTCTTCTGGATCTGCACGTCCGTCTTGCCGAGGTTCACGCGCACCGTCTTGCCGCGGAAGGTCTGGGGCGAATCGATCGTGTTCTCGAACAGCACCGGGGTGCCGCTGCCGCGGTCGACGCACACGTACGTCGGGGTAAGCGGGGTGATCCTCAGGACGACGCGTGTGGGCCGCCGCCGCTCCGGCTCCTGGCGGCGCTCGGTCGTCTCCTGGCGCGGGGTCGTCTCACCCGCCACCTCGCCGTCGTCGTCGCCGCCGCCGTCCGCGAGCAGGCCGATTGCCACGAGCGCCCCCACCACCGCAACCACGACCAGCAGCAGCAGCGAGCCCGGCCCGAAACGCGGCCCGCGCCGACGCATGTCGCGCGCGAGGTTCGGGGGCCCGAGCGACTGGATGTGTTCGACGTCGTCGCCCGCCTCGTAGCGGGCCCGGTACTCCTCGACGAGGAGGTGCGGGTCAAGGCCCAGGGCCTCGGCGTAGGTGCGCAGGAAGGTCTTGACGAACGTGGGCCCGGGCAGCATCCCGAACTCCTCGTTCTCGAGCGCACGCAGGTACTTTGCGCGGATCTTGGTGCTCGCCTCGACGTCGGCGATGTCGAGGTGCTGGCGCATCCGCGCCTCCCGCAACGTGTCGCCGATCGTCGCCATGAGGCGCGTAGTGTGATGGATCGGCCGGGGTCGCTACTCCTCGGCGGACGCCGCCACGGCGGCCTCGCCGAGATTCTCGAGCACCCGGGGCAGATCGGCCTCTGTGATCAGTACCTGGCGCGCCTTGGAGCCCTCGTAGCCTGAGATGACCCCGCGCCGCTCCATCATGTCGATCAGCCTCCCCGCCCGCGTGTAGCCGACCCGCAGCCGCCGCTGCAGCATCGAGGTCGACGCGCTCCCCATCTGCACCACGGTCGCGATCGCATCGCCCAGGAGGTCGTCCTGGTCGGGGTCGAAGTCGCCCTCAGCGGCGCCCTCCTCCTCCGCGGGCTCGACCGCCTCGAGCAGCTCCTCCTGCAGCTCGGGCTCGCCCTGCCGGCGCCAGTGCTCGGTCAGCTTCTCGATCTCCTCCTCGGCGATGAAGGCGCCCTGTATGCGCGCCGAGCGCGACTCGCCGGACGGCCGGAAGAGCATGTCCCCCTGACCGAGGAGCGACTCGGCGCCGTTCTGGTCGAGAATCACGCGCGAGTCCGTCTGCGAGGAGACAGCGAACGCGATCCGCGCCGGCACGTTCGCCTTGATCATGCCGGTGATCACGTCCGCGCTCGGCCGCTGGGTCGCGAGCACGAGATGGATGCCGACCGCGCGCGACTTCTGCGCCAGGCGGATGATCGAGTCCTCGACGTCGGCCGGGGCGACCATCATCAGGTCGGCGAGCTCGTCGATCACGCAGAGGATGTACGGGAGCGGCGCCTCGCCCTGCTTCACGCGCACGCGGTTCAGCTCGACGAGGTTGCGCGTCTTGGAGCGGCTCATCACGCCGTAGCGCTCCTCCATCTCCTTGATCAGGTTGCCGAGCACGTTGGCCGCGAGCCGCGGGCTCGTCACGACCGGCGTCAGCAGGTGCGGGATGCCCTCGTAGTGGTTGAGCTCGACTCGCTTGGGGTCGACGAGCACCATGCGGACCTCGTTCGGCGAGGAGCGCAGCAGCACGCTGGACAGCATCGCGTTCACGCAGCCGGACTTACCGGATCCGGTGGTGCCGGCGATCAGGATGTGCGGCTGCTTGGCGAGGTCGGTGCCGATCGCCTTGCCCGCGATGTCCTTGCCGAGCCAGACCGACAGCGGCGACCAGCCGCGCGGTGAATCCTGGAAGACGTCGCCGAGGTGCACCATCTTGCGAACCCGGTTCGGCACCTCGACGCCGACGGCGGTCTTGCCGGGGATCGGGGCAAGGATGCGCACCTGCTCGGCGGCGAGCGCGTAGGCGATGTCGTCCTTGAGCTGGGCGACCTTCGACATCTTGATGCCGGGCGCCAGCCGCAGCTCGTAGCGCGTGACGTGCGGCCCGGTCACGGTGCCGATCACGCGCGCGTCGACGTTGAAGTGACCGAGCGCCTCGGTGAGCATCCCGCCCGTCCGCTCGATGCCCTTGGTGTCGACCTTCTGCGCGCCGTTCGAGCGCTTCAGGAAGCCGAGCTTCGGCATCCGGTAGTCGAGGTCCTCGGACTCCGTGACCGGGGAGCGGCGGTTGCCCATCGGGGTGAGCTCGGCCTCGGGCTCCGGCTCCTCGGACGCGATCTCCTCGGGCTCGGCCGCGACCGGCGCCTCGAGCACGGCTTCGGGCTCCGGCGCCACGATCGTGTCCTCGTCGGGCTCCTCGTCCTCGTACAGGTCCGGGTAGCGGTCTGCCGCGTCGAGCGCCGGCGCCTCCACGTGCGTGGCGCGCACCACCGGCTCGCGATCCTCTGGCTCCGGTGGCTCGAGCGGCTCGGACTCGCTGTCGCGCGCGCGCCTCACCGTGATCGCGGGCAGCGGGTCCGTGGGCAGGTTGAGGGTGTTGGCCGTACGCCGCATCCGCTCGCCGGTCCCGGCGGCGAATACGCGCGTGCCGCCCACGAGGCCGGCGATCGACGCGCCCGTGAGGAGCAGGATCCCGGCGATCAGGAGGAACACGAACAGGATGTGCGAGCCGGCGACCGAGAAGAGCTTGCTCGAGGCCCAGTAGAGCGACTCGCCGGACAGGCCGCCGTGGCGCTCGAGGTAGGCGCTGTCGAGGAAGCCGTCGCGCGGCGTGTCGCCCGGCCCGAGCCCGAGCGAGCCTGCGGCGAAGCCGAGCGTCAGCGCCGCGCCCAGGCAGAGTGCCCCCGTCTTGAACGGATGCGTGCTCGGCAGCGCGGGGCGCATGATGAGGAGGATCCCGGCCGCGAGCAGCGTGATGGGCGCGGCGTACGCCACGGCGCCGAAGACGAAGCGGAGCGCGTCCGCGAGCGCCTCCCCCACCTGGCCGCCTGCCCAGTCGAGGTAGAAGATGCACGCGAAGAAGGCCGCGAAGGCGACGAGCCCGAGGCCCAGCAGGTCCCAGTGACGCTGTTCGAGCTGCGGCAGGGCGAACGGCGGCCACCAGGCCCCGCGGGCACGGCGTCGCTTGCTGCGGCGGCTCGCCATCCACGATGGATTCGACGGAGGCGGCCCTCACCCTCCCTACCATGAGGCTGATGAGCGGACGCCCGAGGGTCCTGGTGGTCGAGGACGACGTGGATATCGCGGGCGTCCTGCGTCGCTCGCTGGACAAGGAGGGCTACGAGGTCCGCATCGCGGCCGATGGCGAGGCCGCGCTCGACGAGGCCGGCCTGTTCGAGCCCGACGCGGTCGTCCTCGACCTCGGCCTGCCCAAGCTGGACGGGGTCGAGGTGTGCCGGCGGCTGCGCCAGGACGGCGACGTCCCGATCCTGATCCTGACGGCCCGCGACGCCGTCGACGCTCGCGTCGAGGGCCTCGACTCCGGCGCCGACGACTATCTCGTCAAGCCGTTCGAGCGCGACGAGCTGCTGGCGCGGATGCGCGCCCTGCTCCGGCGCCGGCCGCCGCGCGGCAGCGCCTACGTCGTGGTCGGGGACCTGCGCCTCAACCCGGACACGCGCGAGGTCTTCCGCGGCGAGCGCCAGCTCGACCTGACCGCGCGCGAGTTCGAGCTGCTCGAGTACCTGATGCGCAACGCACGCATCGTCGTGTCGCGCCAGACGCTGCTCGACGAGGTCTGGGGCTACCACCCCTTCGCCGAGACCAACACGGTCGACGTCTTCATCTCGAACCTGCGCCGCAAGCTCGAGGACGGCGGCGAGCCGCGCGTGCTCCACACGATGCGCGGCGCCGGCTACGTGCTGAGGGAAGAGCAGTGAGGACGCGACTGCCGATCAAGGTGAAGGTCGCCGTCGTGACCGCGGCCCTCACCTTCGTGATCCTGAGCCTGTTCGCGACAGTGATCGGCGCGCTCGCGGAAAGCCGGATCACCGATGGCTTCGAGGACGAGCTCCGCGCCACCGCCGCGGATCTGCAGGATCGGCTCAGCGTCTCGCGCAACGACGACGGCCTCTTCAGCATCGACCAGTCGGACCGAGATCTGCTCCGCGGCTTCGCCTCTGGCGGCGCCGTTGCGCGTGTGATCGACCTGAACAACAGGCTCGTCTACGCAACCAGCTCCCGTGAGCTGGGTCCACCGATCGAGGGCGTGACCGACGCCGGCGACTTCCGCGTCATCTCCCGCCAGATCGTGGTCCCGGATGTCGCACGCGAGGGCACCTTCGACCCGCTGCCGCTGCCGGTCGCGCGCGAGATCGGCTGGGTTCAGTACGCGGAAACCGAGGCGAGCGTGCAGACGACCATCAACCGCGTGCGCCTGTTCCTCGCCTTCGGCGTCCTCGGAGGCACCGCGCTTGCCTTCCTCGGCGGCCTGGTCGTCGCGCGGCGCGCGATGCGGCCCGTCTCCGGACTCACCCGGGCCGCCCGCCAGGTGGCGCGCACGCGGGACCCCGATGTCCGTCTCCCGAAGCCGCTCGCCAACGACGAGGTCTCCGAGCTGGCCTACACGCTCGAGGACATGCTGCGCGAGCTGAGCGCCGCCCGCGGCGAGACCGAGGCGACGCTCGACCGCCAGCGCGCCTTCGTCGCCGACGCGTCGCACGAGCTGCGCACGCCGCTCACGAGCATCCTCGCGAACCTGGAGCTGCTCGAGTCCGACCTCGACGGCGAACAGCAGGAGATGGCCGCCTCCGCGCTGCGCTCCTCGCGCCGCATGCGCCGTCTGGTGGCCGACCTGCTGCTGCTCGCCCGCGCGGACGCCGGCCGCGAGGCGCCCAAGGCGCCCGTCGACCTCGCCGCCGTGGCACGTGAGGCGGCGCGCGAGGCGGGTGCGCTCTCCGAGCACCACATCGTGTCGGTCGACGCGCCCGAGCCGGTCGTGATCGAGGGCGTGGCCGACGATCTCCACCGCCTCGCCGCCAACCTCGTCGAGAACGCCCTGATCCATACCCCGGGCGGCACACCCGTGACCGTCTCCGTGCGCCGGGAGGGCGATTCAGCGGTGCTCGAGGTGTCCGATAGAGGCCCCGGCGTGTCACCTGCGATGCGCGAGCGGGTCTTCGAGCGCTTCGCCCGCGGCGGCGGCGACGCGGCCCCGAGCGGCGGCAGCGGGCTCGGCCTCGCGATCGTCCGCGCGGTCGCCGAGGCGCACGACGGCAGCGTCGAGCTCGATGACGCCGAGAGCGGTGGCGCCCGCTTCACCGTCAGGCTGCCGGCCACGGCCCGCTCCGATGGCCGCGCTAGCGTGTTGACGCCTGGAGAACCCGATCCCGGATTCCTGAAGGAGCCTCAGTCGTGAAGTCGTTCCGGCGCCCGTCGCCCGCTCTTGTCATCTCGCTGATTGCCCTGTTCGTATCCCTCTCCGGCGTCTCATACGGCGTCGCCACCGGCTTCATCGACAGCCGTGAGCTGAAGAACAACCAGGTCCGCAGCGTCGACCTGCGCAACAACGACGTCCGCACGCGCGACCTCCGCAACAACGAGGTGCGCGGGATCGATGTCCGCAACAGCACAGTCCAGGGCCGCGACGTCGCGCTGAACACGCTCACCGGCGACGACGTCAACGAGTCGCGCCTCGGCAAGGTGCCGAGCGCGACGGCGGCGGACAGCGCCACCAGCGCCACGACGGCTCAGGCGCTGCCGGGCGTGCGAGTGGTGCCGATCAAGCACCGCAGCGGCGACGTCACGAACCAGACCGTGCTCGACGCGGGTGGGCTGCAGCTTGTTGTGAGCTGTGCCGCCGGTGACGAGGATGTGGTGGCGCGGACAACCGTCGCCGGCGGCGAGATCGCGGTGATCTCGAACGATGCCGACCAAGTTGACCAGACGGCCGACGGGCTGTTCCGCAACTTCAGCGACAGCTTCAACCCGGGCGCGGACTTCGACATCCGCGAGACCCCCACGGCGGCGGACGACCGCATCTACGAGCTTCACTACCTGGGCGGAGACGGTACGAGCGTCACCGCCCATCTCATCACGGACGACAACGCCGGCGCGAGCAACTGCGTCGTCAGCGGCTACGCGGTCGTCACCTAGCTAGACCTCAACCACAACCGGCAGGACCATCGGCCGCCTGCGGAGGCGCTCGTAGACGAACTCCGCGATGTCGTCGTGGAGGTGGTCCTGGAGCAGGTCGATCTCCCGGACCTCCTCCTCGGCGCTGCGCACGAGCGACTGGTCGACCGCCTCGCGGAGCTCGCCGACGAAGCCGTCGTCGTCCTCGATGAACGGGACGCCCCGGAAGATCACCTCGGGCGGCACCACCGAGCGGCCGTCCTGCTCTGAGATCGTCGCCACCACGATGAAGATGCCGTCCGCCGACAGCATGCGCCGGTCGCGCAGCGCGACGTCCTCGATGTCCCCCACGTCGACACCGTCGACGAAGATCATGCCGGCCTGGACCCGCTCTCCGAAGCGCGCCCCCGAGCGGCTGATCTCGAGCGGCAGGCCGTTCTCGCCGCGGAAGATCGACTTGGGCGGCACCCCGACCGCCTCGGCCAGCTCGCCGTGCAGCCGCAGGCGCTTGTGGTCGCCGTGCACGGGCATCACATACTCGGGCTTCGTCAGGTTGAGCATCAGCTTCAGCTCCTCGGCATAGCCGTGGCCGGAAGCGTGTACCGGCACGTCCGCAGCCGTGAAGACCGTCGCGCCCAGGCGGTAGATGCGGTCGATCGTCTCGTTGACGGCACGCTCGTTGCCGGGGATCGGCGTGGCCGAGAAGACCACGGTGTCGCCCTCGTGCAAATCGACCTGCGGGTGGTCGCCGTGGGCCATGCGCCGCAGCGCGGACAGCGGCTCGCCCTGGCTTCCCGTGGAGATCACCACGAGCTTGTGGTCCGGGAAGTCCTCGATCTCCCTCGGGCCCACCAATATGCCCTCCGGGACATCGATATGGCCGAGCATGCGGCCGATGTTCACGTTCTTGCGCATCGACCGGCCTACGAGCGAGACCTTTCGGCCGAGCTGGCCCGCCGCGTCCACCACCTGCTGCACGCGGTGGATGTTGGAGGCGAAGCAGGTGACGACGATGCGACCCTGGCAGCGGGCGAAGACCTCCACGAGCCGCGGCCCGACCGCGGACTCGGAGAGCGACACGCCGGGCCGGTCCGCGTTCGTCGAGTCGCCGCAGAGGAGCAGCAGGCCCTCGCGCCCGAGCTCGGCGAGCCGTGACACGTCGGCGGGCACCCCGTCGACCGGCGTCTGGTCGAACTTGTAGTCACCGGTCACGAGCATTGTGCCGAGCTCGCAGGTGAGAGCCACCGCGAACGCGTCCGGGATCGAGTGCGCCATCTTGACCATCTCGATCGAGAACGGCCCCGCCTCGAACGACTGGGTCGCGAGCACGTCCTCGACGTCGACGTCCCTCAGGCGATGCTCGTCGAGCTTGGAGCGCACCATGGCGGCTGTGAGCGGGCCGCCGTAGACGGTCGGAGTCCGATCGAGCTCGCGCAGCACGAACGGCAGCGCCCCCACGTGGTCCTCATGGCCGTGGGTGAGCACGATCGCCTCGATGTCCTCCGCCCGCTCGCGCAGATAGGTGAAGTCCGGCAGCACCAGGTCGATGCCGAGCTGGTCGGGGGCCGGGAACATCAGGCCGGTGTCGACGACCACGATGCGGCCGTCGTACTCGACGACCATCATGTTCTTCCCGATCTCCCCGAGCCCGCCGAGGGGCAGGACCCGGAGCGCCGCTGGGCTCAAACTGCCGCCAGCAGGTTGTGGCGCTCGAGGGCGCCGCGGATGGCCGCCGTCTCCTGCTCGTCCGCCTCGACGAGCGGCAACCGCAGCCCGCCGACCGCGTGCCCGGCGAGACCCAGCGCCGCCTTGATCGGAATCGGGTTGGTGGTGATCGTCAGCGCCTTGTAGAGGTCGGTGAGCGACTCGTGGATCTCGGCGCGCGCGTCGGGCTCGTCGATCATGCGACGCATCTCACGCCCCACCAGGTGCGAGGCGACCAGGATGCCGCCGGTCCCCCCCAGGTCGAGCACGCGCGCGAGGACGTCGTCGTTGCCGGCGAGCAGGTCGAGGCCGTCGATGGGCGCGAGGTCCTCGTAGCGGGCCTGCTTCACCGCCTGGACGTTGTCGATCTCGGCGAGCTCGGCGAGTACGTCATTCGGCATGTCGAGTGCCGTACGGCCCGGGATGTTGTAGAGGATGACCGGCCGGTCCGTGGCCGCGGCCACCGCCTCGTAGTGAGCGCGCAGGCCGCGCCGGTTCGGCTTCACGTAGTAGGGCGTGACGACGAGCATCGCGTCCACGCCGGCTTCGTCCGCCCGCTCGGTGAGCTCGACGGTGTGGCGCGTGTCGTAGGTGCCGGTTCCGGCGACGATCAGCGCGTCCTCCGGTGTCTCGCTCACAGCGAGCTCCCAGAGCCGCACCTTCTCCTCGTCGGTCAGCGTGGCGGCCTCACCGGTGCTGCCGGCCACGACGAGCCCGTCGGACCCGTTCTCGAGCAGGAAGCGCATGAGCCGGACGGTCGCGTCCTCGTCGAGGTCGCCGTTCGCGTCGAACGGCGTGACCATCGCCGTGAGGATGCCGCCGATGACCATGCTGCCCCGCCCCGACTACTGGAGCGGCTTGAAGGGGTCGGGGTTCTGGTTCGTGTCCCCCGTAGGGGTGGGCCGAGGCGGCTCCGTGGCCTCGGGCTCGGCTGGCTCGGCCGCGGGCGGCGGGGTGGCGGCGGCCGGCGTCTCATCGCGGATCGGGCGACCGTGCTCGTCGTAGCGGACGCCGCCGGGATCCGGCGTGTGCTGGGGAGAAGCGCCCTGGTTGAAGCTGTCCTGCGCCTCGTCGAGCTTCTGCTGCGCCTGCTCGGCGAGCTTCTTAGCCTTGTCCATGAAACCCATTCGTACCTCCGCGATTCGCGTCGAAGCACCTTAGCGCTCCCGCAGGCCTTCCGAAACCTCCGCTGCAAATGGCAGAATTCCCCCTGCTCAGATGCCCGACGAACGCGATTACACCCACCGGACCACGGTCCAGAAGCTCGGCGTACAGCCCGATCAGCGGGTCGAGGTGACCGGTGACGTCGGCGTCGGCCTGCGTCGCGACGTCAAGGACGCCATCGGACGCGGGCTGGTTCGGTCGGGCGAGCTGGACGGTGCGATCGTGCTCGTCGAGAGCGAGGAGGACGCCAAGGAGGCGCTTGTCCACTACCGGGCCAGGTTGCGTGACACCGGATACATCTGGTTCATCACCCGTAAACGGGGACACGACAGCTACCTCAACCAGATGACACTCGTGCCCCACGCCAAGCGCTTGGGGTTGATCGACAACAAGACCTGCTCGATCGACGAGGAGCGCTCGGGCATCCGCTTCGTCGTCCCCCGCGCGCTGCGGCGCAGCGGCGGCCAGACGGCGGCCTGAGCGCTGTCAGGCGGGGCGGACGAGCCGCCAGCTCGTCGCCACGGCCAGGATCGTCATCAGCACGGCGCTCGCCACGCACCACTGGCAGATCGCGTCGATCTCGAACAGCTCGAGCCAAGTGAGGTAGGCGCTGAAGCCGAAGCCGACGAGCGCGAGCAGCGCGCCGGCAATCCTGCCGTTGTCGCCGGGCAGCCACAGCGAGGCGAGAATCAGGGCGTAGCCGCCGAGCCCGAGCACCGCAACAGGGACGCCGGCGAGCTCGGCGTAGCTGGAGTTCTGGACCTCCTCGCAGCCGCCGCCCCCGCCGGCGCAGATCGGCTCGAGCTCGGCGTAGTGGACGTAGGTCAGGTAGGCCGCCACCGCGAGGCCGATCAGCGCGGTCAGGCCGATCAGCCGCCGCAGGCGGCGTTCGCTCACGGCTCCCCGAGGGCGGACTCGATCGCGTCGGTGACGCTGCCCGCGTCGAGCGAGCTGAGCTCGAGCGGCTGCGGCGCGGCGTTCCCCCTCTGCACGAAGAAGGAGGGCGTGCCGCTCACCCCGAGCCGGTTGGCCTGGCGCTCCGCCTGCCGGATCAGCGCCTGCGCCTGCGGTGTGTCGAGGTCGGATTCGAGCTGGCCGACATCGAGCCCCGGCGTGGCGCGCGCGAGCCGCTGCAGGAACTGGTCGGTGGCGTAGCCCGAGTTCTCCTGCCCCTGGTTGCGAAAGAAGAGGTCGCTGAACTCCCAGCCCTTGTCCTGCAGCGTCGCCGCGGCCGCGACCTCGGCGCCGCGCTCCGAGTCCGGGCCGATGAAGCGCAGCAGCCGCAGTTGCAGCTTGAGCCGTCCGGTCCGTACGTAGTCCTCGATGACGGAGGGCAGCGCGCCGGTCGTGTACTGGGCGCAGAAGGGGCACTGGAGGTCCGCGAACTCGATCAGGGTCGCGGGCGCGTCGGGCTCGCCGAGCGTGACGCCTTGCTGCGGAATGCCGCCGAAGAGCTCCTCGACCTCGGCGGACTGGCTCGGCTGGGCCCGGCCACCGGAGGCAGACGGCTGTTCCTCGTCATCCGACCCGCCCTGGCTGATCACGATCGCCACCACCACGACGACCACGGCTGCCAGCAGGGCGCCACCCAGCAGCATCAGCCGCCTGTTTCGATCCGCGCTCACCCGGCTGCAGGCTAGAGAAGATGCTCGAGCCCGACGGTGGGCGAGCGCTCGAGCGACCCGACCCTGCGCACCGCGAGCAGCACGCCCGGCATGAACGACTCGCGCGCGATCGAGTCGTGGCGGATCGAGAGCGTCTGGCCGAGCCCGCCGAAGAGGACCTCCTGGTGCGCGACGAGGCCAGGCAGGCGCACCGAGTGAATCGGCTCGTGGACGTTGCCCCCGGCCGCGCGGACCAGCTCGGCGGTCCGCGCCGCGGTGCCGGAGGGCGCGTCGACCTTGCGGTCGTGATGGAGCTCGACGATCTCGCACTCGGGCAGGTGCTGCGCGGCCTGCTCGGCGAAGCGCATCATGAGCACCGCGCCGATGGCGAAGTTGGGCGCAACGAAGAGGTTCGCGTCGCCGACGCCCTCGAGGTCCGAGAAGTCGGCGCCGGTCGTGCCCATCACGCAGTGGACGCCCGCCTCGAGGCACGTGCGGGCGTTGTGAAGCGCGCTGTCGGGCGTCGAGAAGTCGACAATCACGTCGGCGTCGCCGAGCACGTCCGGCAGCCCGACCTGGAGCAACGGGTCGGCTCGGCCCACGAGCGCCATGTCTTCGGCGCCCTCGACGGCTGCGCAGACCGTCTCCCCCATGCGCCCCGCGGCGCCGGAGACGGCTACGTTGATCACGCCGCCTGCGCGAGCGCGGGGCTCACGGACTCGAGCGCGGCGCGGAACCGCTCCTCGCTGCCGCCCACGCCGGCTGCCGAGAGGCGGCCGGGTGCCCAGAGGTCTCGGGCAAGCGAGTTCACGTCCTCGAGCGTCACCGCGTCGAGAGCGGCCAGCAGCTCGTCCACGGTCAGTATCGGGACGTCCATCAGGAGCGAGCTGCCGAGCCGGTTCATGCGTGTCAGCGTCGATTCCATCGACAGCACCGTGCGGCCCTTCACGTTCTCGCGGGCGCGCTCGAGCTCCTCCTCGCTCACTCCCTCGCCCTGGACGCGGGCGAGCTCGGCCCCGATCACCTCGACCGCCTGGGTCACGTTGTCGGGCCGTGTGCCCACGTAGACGGCCACCTGGCCGCTGTCGCGATAGTGGCTCGCGTAGGAGTAGACGGCATACGCGAGCCCGCGCTTCTCGCGCACCTCCTGGAACAGGCGCGACGAGGTCGAGCCGCCCAGGATCGTGTCGAGGATGCGCAGCGCGAAGCGGCGCTCGTCGTCACGCGGGATCCCCGGACCGCCCAGGCAGAGGTGGTATTGCTCGGTTTCCTTCTGGTGGAAGCGCAGCACCGGCTCCTGGAGCTCCGGCGAGGCCGGCGCCACCGGCAGCGGCGCCGCGCCGCCGACGGCTCCCTCGACGAGCGACACGATCCGCTCGTGCTCGAGGTTGCCGGCGGCCGCGACCACGATGTTGCCGGGCACATAGCGCCCGTCGTGCCAGGCCGCGATCGTCGGCACCGGCACCGAGCCCACGACGTCGGCGGTGCCGATGATCGGCCGGCCGAGCGGGTGGTCGCCGAACACGGCGCCGGCGAGCACGTCGTGGACCTTGTCCGACGGCTCGTCCTCGTACATCGCGATCTCCTCGATCACGACCTGGCGCTCCGAGTCGATGTCCGGATACGCCGGCCTCAGGATCATGTCCTGGAGCGCGTCGAAGGCGCGCTCGAGATGGCCGTCGAGGAAGCGCGAGTAGACGGAGGTCGTCTCCTTGCCGGTGCCGGCGTTGACCTCCGCCCCCATCGCGTCGAACAGCTCGTCGATCTCGCGGGACGAGAAGCGCTCCGTGCCCTTGAAGAGCAGGTGCTCCAGGAAGTGCGAGATCCCGGCCTGGTCGGTGCCCTCGTCACGGGAGCCGGCCCGGACCCAGAACCCGAGCGCGATCGACCGGACCGAGGGCATCGCCTCGGTCACGACCCGGACGCCCGAGTCGAGGGTGCTGAGCTGGGCCGACTCCGGGCTCAAGCGGCTACTCGGAGCGCTCGGAGCGGTCCCGGTCGCGGTAGCGCGAACCGCCACGGTCCCGGTCGCGGTCGCGCCCGCCGCGGCCGCCGCCGTTCTCACGGTCGCGCCGGCCACGGCCGCCGCGGTCGCCGCGGCCGCCCTTGTCGCCGGTGCCCATCGACGCCAGCTCCTCGGGCGACTTGTCGGCAATCTCCGGGTCGTCGGCGAGGCGTAGGCCGATACGGCCACGCTCGCGGTCGACCTCGACCACCTTGACCGCCAGCTCGTCGCCCCGGTTCACGACCTCCTCGACCGTGCTGGGGCGCTGGCCGGGCGCGATGTTCGAGATGTGCAGCAGGCCGTCGGTGCCCTTGGCGAGCTCGATGAAGGCGCCGAACGTGGTCGTCTTCACGACCTTGCCGGTGAACTCGTCGCCGACCTCGACCTCCTTGGTCATCGAGCGGATGCGGTCGGTCAGGGCGTCGCCCTGGTCGCCGCTCTGCGCGTAGATGCGCACCGTGCCGTCGTCGTCGATGTCGATCTGCGCGTCGAACTCCTCCGACAGCGCGCGGATCGTCTCGCCGCCCTTGCCGATGACCGCGCCGATCTTCTCGGTGTCGATCTGGATCTGCGAGATCCGCGGGGCGTACTGGGACAGCTCCGGGCGCGGCTCGGCGATGGCGTCGGCCATCTTGCCCAGGATCGACATGCGAGCGTCCTTCGCCTGCGAGAGCGCGTCGCGCAAGATGTCGAACGTCACTCCGGTGATCTTGATGTCCATCTGCAGGGCCGTGATGCCCTCGGAGGTACCGGCGACCTTGAAGTCCATGTCGCCCAGGTGGTCCTCCACGCCCGCGATGTCCGTGAGGACGACGTAGTCGTCGCCCTCCTTGATCAGGCCCATTGCCACGCCGGCCACGGGCGCCTTGATCGGCACGCCCGCGTCCATCAGCGACAGCGTCGAGCCGCAGACCGAGGCCATCGAGCTCGAGCCGTTCGACTCGAGGATGTCCGAAACCACGCGGATCGTGTACGGGAACTCGTCGATCTTCGGCACCACGGGCACCAGTGCGCGCTCGGCGAGGGCGCCGTGACCGATGTCGCGTCGCTTGGGGCCGCGCATGAAGCCGGCCTCGCCCACCGAGAACGGCGGGAAGTTGTAGTGGTGGAAGTAGTGCTTGGCCTCCTGCAGGCCGAGCGTGTCGAGGCGCATCTCGTCACGGGTCGTGCCGAGCGCGGCGACCGAGAACGCCTGCGTCTGGCCGCGGGTGAAGATCGCGGAGCCGTGCAGGCGCGGGGCCGCCGGCACCTCGATCCAGATCTCGCGGATCTCCTCGGCGGCGCGGCCGTCGGGGCGCTTCTTGTCCACCGCGATGCGGCGGCGGATGATGTCCTTCTCGAGCTTGTCGAAGGCGCGCTGGACCTCGGCCCGGCGGGCGATCACGCCGTCCTCGTCGAGCTCGACCTCAGTGCCGAGAGCCTCGAGCACCTCCTCCTCGACGGCCTTGGTCGCGTCCTGGCGCTCGAGCTTGTCGGGCACCTGGGTCGCGGCGTCGAGGGCGTCGCCGAAGCGGGAGCTGATCTCGCTCAGGATCGACTCGTCGACCTGCGGCGGGGTCAGCTCGATCTTGTCCTTGCCGGCCTTGCGGCGCAGCTCATGCTGGGCCTCGCAGAGGCGCTTGATCTCGGCGTGCGCGATGTCGAGCGCGTCGAGGATCTCGGCCTCGGTGATCTCGTTGGCGCCGGCCTCGACCATCAGGATGGCCTCCTCGGTACCCGCGACCACGAGGTCGAGCGGGGACTCGAGCAGCCACTCCTCATCGGGGTTGACGAGGAAGTTGCCCTCGCCGTCCTGGCCGATGCGAACGGCGCCCACGGGCGCCGGGAAGGGGATGTCGGAGACCATCAGCGCCGCGCTCGCGCCGTTCATGGCGAGCACGTCATAGGGATGCATGTGGTCGATCGACATCGGAATCGAGACCAGCTGGGTCTCGCGGTTCCAGCCCTTCGGGAAGAGCGGGCGCAGCGGCCGGTCGATCATGCGGGCGGTAAGAGTGGCCTTCTCGCCGGCGCGGCCCTCGCGGCGGAAGAAGCTGCCGGGGATCTTGCCCGCGGCGTACATGCGCTCCTCCACGTCGACGGTCAGCGGGAGGAAGTCGACGTCGCGGGGATTACCAGCGGTCGCCGTGCAGAGAACCTTGGTCTCGCCGGCGGTAACGACGACGGAGCCGCTCGCCTGCCTGGCGAGCTTGCCGGTCTCGAACTCGATCGAGCTCCCGCCCATCTCGAGCGAGACCTGGCTCACATCAACAGTCATTCCTGTCCTTTCAGCCGCCTCCGGTTGGCGGCATGGCTTTCTTCATACGTCCGTTGCGAACCCGGGCAAGGCTAGCAACGCCACGACCGTGCAGCGGATCCGGAGGCGCTGAAAGAGCGCTTTCTAGGCGGGATTCTCGGCGGGCACGGACTGGTCCGCACCCTCCTCGCCACGCTCGAAGCGGCCGCCCCGCGAGGCCTCCCCGTCCGGGGTCGGCATGCGCTGGGCGAGCTCGATCACCGCGGTCGAGCCGGCGACCCCGGCCGTGAGCGCCGCGAGCGCCCAGCCGCTTCCCTTGAGCTCGAGTCCGAGCGCCTCGTCGACAGAAGGTCTCCCCGGCCCCGAGTCGGTCAGCGCGATCGCCGCCGCGACCAGGGCGAGGTTGAACTCGTAGCCGCCGCCCGTGTTCCAGAGGCCCTTGTCGAAGTGGACCTTGCGGATGGCCGTCCTCATCGTCCCGGTCAGGTGGGTCCGTGGCCCATGAACAGGCCGCCGATCGTGGCTCGTGCCAGCACTCTTCCGCTGTCCATTGGGCACTTATTCCCAGTAAGTATGAGCGAATCAAGGGGCGCCCAGGGCGGCGCGAAATGCATCGCCCGGCACCCCCGGATGGGCCTGGCCCGCGACGAACTGCGTGGGCGTCGTCGTCACCCCCGCCCGGATGCCGCCGCGGAAGTCGAGCTCGACGTGCTCGCGCGCAGTTTCGGAGCGCCGGTCGGCCTCGAAGCGGTCCAGGTCGAGTCCGATCCGCTCCGCGCGCTCCCACAGGTGGGGGTCGTCGAGATGACCCTGGTCCTCGAGCAGCGAGTCGTGCATCTCCCAGAAGCGCCCCTGCAGGCCGGCCGCGTGCGCGGCCGCGGCGAGCACGCGGGCCCGCGGGTGCTTCGAGGTCACGGGGAAGTGCCGGAACACCCTCGTGACGGGCAGCTCCTTGAGGATGAGGTGCGCCGCGGCGCAGTAGGGGCACTCGAGGTCTGCGTACTCGATCACCACCGGGCCGCTGCCGCGGACGTGGTCGCCCGGGCCCGGCTCAGGCGGTGGCGCGCTGCTCCAGGGCGTCGAAGATGAGGTTGGCACCGGGGATCTCGAGCGGCGGGGACTGATAAGCCCACGTGACGATGCCCTCGGGGTCGACCATCACGAGCGCGCGGCCGGCCACGCCGAAGTCCTCGACGAAGACGCCGTAGGCCTTCGCAACCTCGCCCTTCGGGTGGAAGTCGGAGAGCAGCGGCATCGAGACGCCGAGGTGCTGCTGGAAGGCCTTGTGGGAGAAGGCCCCGTCGACCGAGATGCCGACGAGCGTCGCGCCCTGCTCCTCGATCTGCGGCAGTACCTCCTGGTAGAGGTTCAGCTGATCTGTGCAGGTCGGGCTGAAGTCGGCCGGGTAGAAGACGAGCACGACGGTGCGCCCGCGGAAGTCCGCCAGCGACACCTTCTTCCCATCCTGGTCCGGCAGCGTGAAGTCCGGCGCCACGGAGCCGGGCTCGATCATCGGCGGAGGCCGAGCTCCTGGATGAGCGACCGGTAGCGGTCGATGTCCGACTTCTGCAGGTACTTGAGCAGCCGGCGGCGCTTGCCGACGAGCATGAGCAGCCCGCGACGCGAGTGATGGTCCTTCTTGTGCTCGCGCAGGTGCTCGGTGAGCTCGTTGATGCGCGCGGTGAGCAGCGCCACCTGGACCTCGGTGGAGCCGGTGTCGGCATCCCCGCGCCCATGCTTGGCGACGATCTCGCGCTTTGCCTCTGCCGTCAGTGACATTCGGCGGAAAACCGTAGCAGCCGTCAGTGGCTGTCGATCAGGTGGGAGAGCTCGGTCTCCCACTTGGACCAATCCGGCTCACGGGAGGCGTCGGTCAGGTAGCGCTCGAGGCTGGCGTGGAACGCGGTGCCGCGGGCCGTCGCAGAGCTCTCGAGCGTGATCCCCTCGCGCTCGGCCCAGGCGGCCAGGCGGGAGCGGGCGTCGCTCAGGTCGTCGACCTCGGCGTGGCTGTAGGGCCCGACGTGGAGGAAGATGGCGTAGCGGCCGCCCGGCAGCGTGCCGGCGTGCACGGGCCCGTCGGCGTCCGGCGCGGCGGCGGTGGGCACGCCGAGCTCGAAGCGCAGTGGCTGCCCGCCCGGCGACAGCTCGAGGTAGCGGATGAACGGCGCGCCCGCGGGCGCGATGCCGCGGCTCCCGAGCCAGCCGAAGAGCTCGGGGAACGAGCGGTCGATGAAGCTCCGGAACTCCCCCTCATCCGACGCCTCGCCGGCGATCCCGGCATAGGGCTCCTCTGCGCGCTGTTCGATTCTGGGCTCGTGGTTCATATGCCTGTGACCGGCGCCCGGCGGCCGGTTAATCGGCGCGCTCGGCGATCGCCGCCGCCTGCTCGACGTCTGCGTTCATCTGACGAACCAGCGCGTCGACCGAGTCGAAGCGCTTCTCGCCGCGCAGGCGCTCGAGGAAGGCGAGCCGCAGCGTCTCGCCGTAGATGTCGCCGTCGAAGCCGATCAGGTGCGCTTCGACGAGCAGGCCGCGACCGGTCGCGAAGGTCGGGCGCACGCCGACGTTGACTGCGGCCGGAATGCCCTCGGCGGGCTGTTCGGGCAAGGAGGTCAGGTAGGCGGTCGCGGCGTAGACGCCGTGGCCGGGACAGACGTAGGCGTCGTCGGGCACCAGGTTGGCGGTCGGCATGCCGAGCTCGCGACCGCGCTTGTCGCCGTGCACCACCTCGCCCTCGAAGAGGAACGGAGCGCCCAGGAACTCGGCCGCCTCGCTCACCTCACCGGCGGCCACCAGGCCGCGGATGTGGCTCGAGGAGATCGTCTCGCCCTCTGCCTCGACAAGCGAGACGATGCGCGTCTCGAACTCTTCGTGGCCCGCGAGGAACTCCGCCGTGCCCTTGGCGCTCTTGCCGAAGCGGAAGTTCTCTCCCACCGAGACCGTCTGCGCGCCGAGCCGGGTCACCAGCACGTCCTGCACGAACGCCTCCGCGCTCTGCTCCGAGAAGCCGCGGTCGAAGGGGATGATCACGAGCTCCTCGACGCCCAGCCCGGCGATCAGGTCGCGCTTGACCGGAAAGGGGCTGATCAGCTTGGGCGTCGCCTCCGGATGGATCACCGACAGCGGGTGCGGGTCGAACGTGAGCACGGTGCTCGAGCCGCGGATCACCTCGCGATGGCCGAGATGGACGCCGTCGAACGTGCCGATCGCGAGGCTGCGCGGGCCGGACCCGGGCTCCACCTTGGTTAGCTCGACCACCTTCATGCGGGCGCGAACACTATGACGGGCCGCAGCTCCCCCGCGTGCGGCTCGCCGATCGCGATCAGCTCCCCCTCGTGGGTGAGCCGCAGCTGCGCCGGTGCATCCGGCCCGGCGGCCAGTCGGCGGCCGTGGCGGACCGCCTGCGCCTCCTCCCCGGAGAGCGGGCGCTCCGGCAGGAAGGCGAGTGCCTCCGCGAGCGGCAGCAGGCGCTCACCCGCATCGGCGAGCCGGAACGGGCCGACCGCGGTGCGCTCGAGCTCATCGCAGTACGCGTCGCCGAGGTCGGAGACGAGCACGCGCACGTAGGTTCCCGACGAGCACTCGATCTCGAAGGCCGCACGCTCGCCCTCGTGCCAGAGGAGCTCAGCCCGGTGCACCCGGATCGGCCGCGGCTCGAGCTCGACCCGCTCGCCGCTCCTGGCCAGCTCGTAGGCGCGCCTCCCTCCCACCCGCACAGCCGAGTGCGCCGGCGGGCGCTGGAGCTGCTCCCCGACCGGGATCTCGAGCCGGTCGGGAACCCGACCGGTGCGGGTGAGCCGGCCGTCGCGGTCGCCGGTGTCGGAGGTCCAGCCGAGCCGCGCGACGGCCCGGTAGGTCTTCGGCAGCGCCATCAGGAAGCGCTGCGCGCGCGTGGCGCGGCCGACGAGCACGAGCAGCAGGCCCGTCGCGAACGGGTCGAGCGTGCCGGCGTGGCCGACCTTCGTGCCGCGCGGAAGCTCCCGCCGCACGCGCGCGACGACGTCGTGCGAGGTCACCCCCGCGGGCTTGTCGACCAGCAGGACGCCGTCAGCGGGCGGCGGCGCGGTCAAGCATTCAGGGCCGCGAGCTGCTCACGGACCTGCTCGCGCAGCCGCTCGACGAGCTCCGGGTACGGCACGGCGGTGGAGAATCCGGCGGCCTGCGGGTGGCCGCCGCCGCCGAAGCCGCGGGCGACCCGCGACACGTCGACGCTGCCGTCGGTGGCGCGCAGGCTCACCTTGCGCAAGCCCTCACGGTCCTCGGCCAAGAGCTCGCGCACCAGCACCGCCACGCGCGTGCCCTCGACGGCGCGCATGTGGTCGACGACGCCCTCCGAGTCGGTCTCGAGCGCCCCGGTGGCCTCGTAGTCCTGTTTCGTCAGGTGGGCGATCGTGATCACGCCGTCGTCGTGGCGCTCGACGCTCGCGAGCGCGCGCTGCAGCAGCTGCAGGCGCCGGAACGGAAGGTCCTCCCACAGCCGCCGGTAGACCTGGTGCGGCTGCACGCCGGCCTCGATCAGCTCGGCGGCCATGCGGTGGGCGTCGGGCGAGGTGTTCTCGTACATGAAGCGGCCGGTGTCGGTGACGAGCCCTACGTAGAGCGCGTCGGCGATGCCGGGCGTGATCACGACGTCGAGTTCCTTCGACAGCCGCCAGACGATCTCCGCGGTGCAGGAGGCCTGCGGGCACACCAGGTTCACCGTGCCGAAGCGGGTGTTGTCGTGGTGGTGGTCGATGTTGAGGATGTGGAGCCCGTCCTCCTGCAGGAAGTCGACCGGCATGCGGTCGATGTTTCCGCAGTCGAGGAAGACGATCGTCCGCTCAGCGACGTCCGCGGGCGACGCGCCGACGAGCCCCTCGAACGAGAAGCCGCGGTACTCCCAGGGCAGCGGGAACTCGTCGGGCGACATGTACATGAGCGAGTCCTTGCCGAGCTGCTCGAGCAGCCGGTGCATGGCGAGCAACGAGCCGAGGGCGTCGCCGTCGGGGTTCTCGTGGGTGGTGAGGAGGAGCTTGTCGGCCTGGCGCAGCTCTTGGAGCACCTGTTCCTGCTCGGTGACGACCGTCATGCGTCGTCGTCCAGCAGCTCGGTGATGCGCATACCTCTGTCTATCGACTCGTCGAAGACGAACTGAAGCGTGGGCGTCCACTTCATCCGCAGCTCACCGGCGACCGCTTGCTGCAGCACCCCGTGTGCCGACTCGAGCCCCTCCAGCGTGGCGGCGCGCTCCTCCTCGGAGCCGAGCACGCTCACGTATACGCGCGCGTGGCGCAGGTCGGGGCTTGTCTCAACGCCGGTCACGGTGACGAATCCTATGCGTGGGTCCCGAAGGCCTTCGGCGATCCTTGCCGAGACGACCTCACGGACCGCCTCATTGACCCGGCGCATGCGGTCGGCCATGGTGGCTACCGCTCCCTCAGGTCTTGGGCGGACACAACAAGGCTTTCCACTGCGGCCTGTTCAGGAAACATGGAATCAACAAATCGGGTGATTCCGTCCGCGCGCTCGCGTGCGCCACGAGCGTCGCGCGCTACGACGGCGGCGGTCAGCGTCGCCCGCTGCCAGAGGTCGTGGTGGTCGGTCTCGGCCACCGTGGCGCCGAAACGGCGCTGCAGCTGGCCCTTCAGCGAGCTCAGTTCCCTGCGCTTGCCCTTGAGGCTTGCGTTGTCTGGGAAGTGGAGGTCGATCTCGATCAGGCAGACGAAGCTCAAAGGCTCATGACAGCGTCTGCTCGACCCGCCTTGTTTCGAAGACCTCGATCACATCCCCCTCCTTGGGGTCGGGGTAGTTCTCGAGGACGATGCCGCACTCCATCCCCGCCGTGACCTCGCGGACGTCGTCCTTGAAGCGCCGCAGCGATCCGATGCGGCCGGTGTAGACCACCGTGCCGTCGCGCACGAGCCTGCACTGAGCGCCACGGCGCACCGTCCCGTCGGTCACGTAGCAGCCGGCGATCGTGCCGACGCGCGAGGCCTTGAAGGTCGCGCGAACCTCGACGGTCGCCACCTGCTCCTCGACCTCGACGGCCTCGAGCAGGCCCTCCATGGCGTCGCGCAGGTCCTCGACGATCTTGTAGATCACCGAGTAGGTGCGGATCTCGACGCCCTCCTGGTCGGCGACCTGCGCGGCGTTGCCGACCGGCCTCACGTTGAAGCCGATGATCACGCCGTCGGACGCCGAGGCGAGCATCACGTCCGACTCGGCGATGCCGCCGACGCCCTCGCGGATGATGTTCACCTGCACCTGCTCCTGGGGCAGCCGCACGATCTCGTCGGCGAGCGCCTCGAGCGAGCCCGCGACGTCAGCCTTCAAGACCAGGTTGAGCTCCTGCTCGCCGCGCTCGGCGCGGGCAAGCACGTCCTCGAGCGAAACCCGCCGGCGCGCCTGACGCGCGAGCGCCTGCTGCTTCATGCGGATCGCGCGCTCGTTTGCGACCCGCTTTGCCTCGCGGTCGTTCTCGACGACCCGGAACTGCTCGCCGGCGTCGGGAACCCCGTCGAAGCCGAGGATCTCGACCGGCATGCCGGGAGTCGCCTCCTCGAGCCGCTGGCCGCGGAAGTCCTGCATGGCTCGCACACGGCCCCAGGTCTCGCCGGCGACGACGGAATCGCCGACCTTCATGCGTCCGCGGTGGATGAGGAGCGTGACGACGGCGCCGCGGCCCGGGTCGAGGCGCGACTCGATGACGAAGCCCGATGCCGCGGTGTCCGGGTTGGCCTTCAGCTCCTGGATATCGGCGAGCGTGACGAGCGTCTCGAGCAGCTCGTCGAGGTTCTGGTGCGTCTTTGCAGAGACGTCCACGAACTCGGTGTCGCCGCCCCAGTCGGCGGGCGTGAGGCCCTGCTGGGCGAGCTCGCCGCGCACGCGGTTCGGGTCCGCCCCCTCCTTGTCGATCTTGTTGACCGCGACCATCACGGGCACGCCGGCGGCCTTCGCGTGATCGATCGCCTCGACCGTCTGCGGCATCACGCCGTCGTCCGCGGCGACGACGATCACGGCGATGTCGGTGACCTTCGCACCGCGGGCGCGCATGGCGGTGAACGCCTCATGGCCCGGGGTGTCCAGGAAGGTGATCGTGTGGTCGTCATGGTGGACCTGGTACGCGCCGATGTGCTGGGTGATGCCGCCGGCCTCGCCCGCGGCGACCTCGGTCTCGCGGATCGCGTCGAGCAGCGAAGTCTTCCCGTGGTCGACGTGGCCCATGATCGTGATCACCGGCGGACGGTCGATCAGATCGTCGGCGGAGTCGGTGTACTCGGGCTCGGGCTCGACTTCCTCCTCCGCGGAGATGATGTCGACCTTCTTGTCGAAGCCCTCCCCGAGCACCTCGATGGCCTCGTCGGAGAGCGTCTGCGTCAGCGTCGCCATCTCGCCGAGCTCCATCAGCTTCTTGATCACCTCGGGGGCCGTCAGCTGGAGCGACTCGGCGACCTCCTTGACCGTCGAGCCGGAGCGGACCTGGACGGCCGGATCCTCCTGCTGCTCGGCCTCGAGCTTCGCCTGCGCCTCCGCCTCGAGGTCCGGCTCGACCCACTGCGGCCGGCGCCGGCGCCCGCGCCCCCGGCGCGGCGGCTGCGACTGCTGCGGCGGGCCTGGACGGTCACGCCGGGAAGCCTGCGAGTCGATGACGACGCGCCTGCGCCGGCCGCCGCCACCTCCGGCCGAGCCGCCGCCCTCGCCTGCCCGGCCGCCGCGGGTCGGCCTGCCGGTGCGGCCGCCGGCACCCTGACGGTCGCCGTCGGCGGGGCCACTGGGGGCACGGCCGCCTCCGGGCGCACCGCCCGGGGCGCGGCCAGCCCCCTGGCCACGGGTACTGGGGCGCTCGCCGCCGCGGCCTCCGCCGCGCGGGCCGCCCTGGGATGAACGCTGCTCGGGCGGAGGAGCGTCCTGAAGGATTCTGGGTCCCCGTCCCTCGGGGCCGGCGCGGCGCACCTCGCCTTGAGGGGTCGGTGGGCGCTGGATCGCCGGGCGCTGCGGACCGCTGGGCTGGCGGCCGCCACCCTGGGGCCGCTGGCCGCCTCCGCGGCGCTGCTCGCCGTCGCGGGGCGGCCGTCCGCCGGCGTCGGGCCTGCCGGCCGGGGCCTCGCCGTCCGTGGCGGGGCGCTGCTCGGCCGCCGGCGGCGTGGGCTCGGCGGCGGGCGGCGCTGTTGCCTGAGCCGCGGCGGCCTCGGCGGGGGCGCTCGGGGCGGCCTCGGCAGGTGCCGCGGCCTGCGCGCCGTTGGCGAAAGCGCGAGCGGCGTCGGATTCCTCGACGCTCGATGAGTGGGACTTCACCTCGAGGCCCGCCTTCTGCAGGATGGCGACAGCCTCCTTCGAGGTGATCCCTCTCTCCTTCGCTATCTCGTGGACGCGCTTCTTTGCCATTCGTGAAGTAAGTCTATGGTCTCCGGTTCGACGGTTACGGGCGCCCGCAGCGAGCGTGCGAGCGTGCGCCCTTGGGCGAGACTAGCGGCGCACGCCGGGTTCGAGCAGACGTAGGCGCCGCGGCCCGGCGCTCGCGCGGCGAGGTCCGGCAGGATCCTTCCGTCCGCAGCACGCACGAGCCTCAGGAGCTCTCGCTTGGGAAACGAGCGCCTGCAGGCGACGCAGCTGCGCTGCGGCTCTACGACTCCTCCGCCTCCTCGGCGGCTTCCGCGGGGGCCTCGCCGATCTCGACGTCCGCCTCGACCGCGACCTCCTCCGCGCCCGCGTCGTCACCCGCGGCTTCGTCGGGAAGCGCTTCGGCCGCGAGCTCGTCGTCGGCGAGCTCCTCCGCGATGGCGCTCTCCGCGGCGGCCTCCTCGGCGACCGGCTCCTCCGCCTCGAGCGGCTCCTCGTCCGCCAGCGGCTCGCCCGCCTCCAGCGGCTCCTCCGCCTCCAGCGGCTCCTCGTCCTCGAGCGGCTCCTCCCCGCCGCCGTCCTCCGGCGGCACGAGGTAGTCCGTGCCCTTCTCGGCGAGCTCCTGGTGAGCGGGCAGGCCGCAGTAACGCGAGCCCGGCAGCGAGGCGTTCGGGCAGCGCTTGCCGTTGGCGAGGATCGCGGCGCAGCGGCCCGAGACCTCCTCCTCCTGGTAGCCCATCGTCGCCTCTTCCTCGGCGAACTCGGTCTCCGAGCGGATGTCGACGCGCCAGCCGGTCAGCCGCGCGGCGAGCCGCGCGTTGAGGCCGTCCTTGCCGATCGCCAGCGAGAGCTGGTCGTCGGGGACGATGACGGTGGCCTGCTTGGCCTCGTCGTCGACGAGCACCTCGCGCACGCGCGCGGGCGACAGCGCCTTCGCGACGAAGCGGGCGGGCTCCTCGTTGAAGGGGATGATGTCGATCTTCTCGCCGCGCAGCTCGGACACGACCATGCGCACGCGCGAGCCGCGCGGGCCCACGCAGGCGCCGACCGGGTCGACCCCCGAGGCGTGCGAGACGACGGCGATCTTCGAGCGGTAGCCCGGCTCGCGGGCCACGTTCTGGATCTCGACGAGCCCGTCCGCGATCTCCGGCACCTCGAGCTCGAACAGCGCCCGGATCAGCTCCGGCGAGCGGCGCGAGACGATGATCGAGGGGCCCTTGGCCTGGTTCGAGACGTCCGTGATGATCGCCTTGACGCGCTGGCCGTGGTCGTAGCGCTCACCGTGCACCTGCTCGCCGCGCGGAAGCAGCGCCTCGACGCGCTCGCGCAGCTGCACGAGCGTGTAGCGCGAGTCGGACTGCTGGACGATGCCGGTGATGAGCTCGCCGAGACGGTCCTCGTACTCGTGGAAGACGTTGTCGCGCTCGGCCTCGCGGATCCGCTGGAGGATCACCTGCTTGGCGGTCTGCGCGGCGATGCGGCCGAAGTCGTCAGGCGTCACGTCGCGCTCGTCGATCTGGTCGCGGTACTGCATGAGCCGCTCCTGATCGATCTCGGGCGCCTCGGGATAGACCATCTCGCCGGTCTCCGGGTCGACGGTCGGCTCGCCGGCCTCCTCCTCGACCTCGTCGAGCAGCTGCTCCTCGAGGTCGGGGGGAAGGATCAGCTCGTAGACGCGGAAGTCACCGCTGCCGCGATCGACCTCCACGCGCGCGTACTGCGCCGCGCCCTGGGTCTTCTTGTATGCGGAGAGGAGCGCGTCCTCCAGCGCCGCCATCAGGCGGTCGGCCGAAATGCCCTTCTCGCGCTCGAGGACGCCTACGGCCTCGACGATCTCCTTCGTCATCGCTCCCCCTTACTCGTCCCTACGCGGCCGGCCGAGCCGGCCGCTTCGGGCAACAGGTTGCTGCGGTTGATGTCCGAGTACGGAATCGACACGACCCCGTCGCCGGCCGCGACGGTCACCTCGGCGTCGCTCGCGCCGACGAGCTCCCCGGTGAAGCTCTTGTGGCCGTCCCTGGGCTCGCGCAGGCGCACACGCGCGCGTCGGCCGAGGAAGCGGCGGAAGTGGTCCGGCTTCGTGAGCGGCCGCTCCGGGCCCGGCGAGGAGACCTCGAGGCCGTAGTCGGCAAGCAGCTCACGCAGGTGGTGCGTCACGCGCTCGCACAGGTCGAGCGACACGCCATCCGGGTGATCTATGAAGAGACGCAGGCGCTCCGACCCGACCTGCTCGCACGCGAGCACCTCGACGTCCGGCTCGAGGCCGGCGAGGCGCTTCTCGATGTCGATGGTGAGGGGGTCGGTATGCATCTCTGTTCCGTGTTTCGGGCGAAAAAAAGGTGGGCTGCGAAGCCCACCTCCAGGCGCTGCGCCCGGCGGGCGCGGCGTACGACTGAAAGTCCTAACGGCCGACGAGTATAGCTCGGGGCGGCCGACCTTTTAGAGCTGCAGCGACTTCGCCACGAGGTACTCCTCGAGGCCGTAGCGGCCCATCTCGCGGCCATGGCCCGACTGCTTGTAGCCGCCGAAGGGCGCCAGCGGGTTGAAGGCGCCGCCGTTGATCTCGACCTGGCCGGTGCGCATGCGCGCGGCCACCGCCTTCGCGCGCTCCTCGTCGGCCGACCAGACCCCGCCCGCGAGGCCGTAGATCGAGTCGTTCGCGATCCGCACCGCGTCGTCCTCGTCCTCGTAGGGCATGATCGCGAGCACCGGGCCGAAGATCTCCTCCTGGGCGATCGTCATGTCGCTCGTCACGTCGGAGAAGACGGTCGGCCGCACGAAGTAGCCCTGCTGGAGGCCCTCCGGCGGCTCGGCACCGCCCGTCACGAGCCGCGCGCCCTCCGCGCGGCCCTTCTCGATGTAGCCGCGCACGCGCTCGAGCTGCGCGTCCGAGACGAGCGGGCCGAGCATCGTCCCTTCCGTGAAGGGATCGCCCGGAGCGAACGACTCGGCCACGGCCGCGGCGATCCGCTCGGCCTGCTCCACCTTCTCGCGCGGTACGAGCATGCGCGTGAGCGCGCTGCAGGTCTGGCCCGAGTTCAGGTAGCACTTCGCGACGCCGTCGGTCACGGCCCGCTCGAGATCGGCGTCGTCGAGGATCACGTTGGCCGACTTGCCGCCGAGCTCGACGGCGACCGGCTTGACGCGCTGGGCGGCCAGCTCGGAGACGCGCCGACCCGCACGGGTCGAGCCGGTGAACGAGATGAGGTCAGTCTCCGGGTGCGAGACGATCGCCTCTCCAACCACCGGCCCGTAGCCGGTGACCAGGTTGAAGACGCCGGCGGGCAGCCCCACCTCCTCGCAGATCTCGGCGAGCACGAAGGTGTTGAGCGGCACGACCTCGCTCGGCTTCAGCACCACCGTGCAGCCCGCCGTGATAGCGGGCGCGACCTTGTTGGCGATCTGGCTGAGCGGATAGTTCCAGGGCGTTATGGCGGCCACGACGCCCGCGGGCTCGCGCACGATCAGCGAGTTGCCGACCTCCTCCTCCCACTCGATCTCCTCGACGAGCTCCGGCTGCGAGGAGAAGGTCGCCGCGGGCAGGCCCACCTGGATCATCCGCGACAGCGTCAGCGGCATGCCGAGCTCGGCCGTGAACAGCACGGCGAGCTCGTCGGCGCGCTCGTCGAGCTTCGCGCCGATGGCTGCGCTGTAGCGGGCGCGCTCGTACGGTGAGACGCGCGACCACTCGTCGAAGGCCGCGCGAGCGGCGCGCACCGCGCGGTCGGCGTCCTCGGCGGTCCCCTCGGGGATGGTGCCGAGCACCTCCTCGGTCGAGGGGTTGAACACGTCGATCGTGCCCTCGCCGGCGGGCTCGACCCACTCGCCTCCGATGTAGAGCCTGTCGCGGACGATTGGTTCGGTGGCGGTGGCCATGCGGGTCTCCTAGACGGTCGCGGTGGCGGCGGCGGGGCTCGCCGCCAGAATCGCCTCGCTCGTGCGTTGGGCGAGGGCCATGATCGTGATCATCGGGTTGGTGCCGGAGGAGGTCGGGAAGGCGCTCGCGTCGCCGATCCAGACCCCCGGCGTGTCGTGCAGCTCTCCCCACGGCCCGGCAACGCTCGTGCGCGGGTCGCTGCCCATACGGCAGGTTCCCATCTGGTGCGCGGCGAACAGCTTGAAGCCGCCCGCCCGCAACGGCACCCGCTCCAGCCGCTCGAGGTAGCGGTCGACGTCGTCGCCGACGCGCCACTGGGGCAGGCCGGCCGCGAGCGCCGCGATCTCGCGCGCGCCCGCGGCGACATGCAGGTGCACCTGCGCCGCCAGCGCGCGGTGGGTGTTCGTCACGTCGACGGGATCGTCGAGCGAGTACCAGGGCACGGCCTGGCCGTCCGCGTCGACCGTCACGCGGCCGCTGCCGTGGTCGCGCACGAGGCCGATGAAGGTCGCCCCGTAGCGCATCCGCTCCATGAGGCTCTTGTGCGTCTCGCCACCAGCGAACGGCGTGGCCGAGGCGGCCGTGCCGGGCGCGTACTGAGTCGCCTCGATCAGGAAGCCGTGGCCATCGCCGAGGTTCGCGAACTCGTCGACGAGCCCCGCATGCGGAGCGCCCCACCAGGCACGCTGGTCCTCGAGGTGGCTGCCGGTGGTGGCCGTGCAGGGATGGAGTCGCAGGTTCTCTCCGACCGCGGGCCCGCCGATCCCCGAGCGCAGCAGCAGCGCCGGCGACTCGAGCGCCCCGCCGGCGACGACGACGCGCGGCGCGCGCACTGTGACCCGCGCGCTGCGCCCCGTCTGCGGGTCGCTGTAGACCGCCTCCACCCCGGCGGCGCGGCCGCCCTCGACGAGCACGCGCTCGGCGAAACAGCGCACGATCACCTCGGCGCCGGCCGCGAGCGCGTCGGCGAGATAGGTCCTGGCGGTCGACTGCTTGGCGCCGGTCTGGTCGCCGAAGCCGATGTAGCCGGCCGTCTCGGGCGTGTAGCGCGACTCGTCGACGTTGCGGGTGACCGTCTTGAAGGACCAGCCGAGGGCCTCGGCGCCGCGCTTCATCGACTCCTGCGTGCCGTTCAGGTGCGAGCAGCGATCGTTCACGCCTAGCCGCTCCCAGACGACGTCCAGGTGCCGGTCGAACTCCGCCGTGTCGAGTCCCTCGAGGCCGTGCTCGCGCGCCCACTGCTCGCGCACCCATGGCTTCGTGCGCAGGCAGTTCGTCCAGTTGATCGTCGTGCCGCCGCCGAAGCTCGTGCCGGCGTACAGCGAGACGTTCATGTCCGCGGTCGGATTGGGGCCGCCGCGCCAGTAGAGGTTCTGGTAGGCCCAGAGCTCGTACTGATTGAAGTCCGACTCGTCGAAGAGGCCGCCCATGTCGAGCAGCAGCACGCGCTGGCCCGCCCGCGCGAGTGCGGCGGCGATCACGCCGCCGCCGGCCCCGGTTCCGACGATCACCGCGTCCGCCTCGTACGCGGCCTCCTCGCCCTCCGGGACGAGCGGAGTGACCGCCCGTGGGCCGGCCTCCGGAACGCCGCTCGGTCCCGGATAGCCGAACGTCTGCCAGAAGGCGTTGTGACCGGTCTGGGGATCGGGCAGGCCATAGGAGAGGAAGAGCCCAAGCCCCATCAGCGCCTGCCCGCCGGCCACGGCCGCCGGCCCAAGCGTGGTCAGGTTGCGCAGCAGCTGCTCACGCGAGCGCCGCGAGGCACCGACGAAGCCCATGCGGGCGAGGCCGTCGAGCAGCTGCTCGAGGCCCTCGCGCTGCTGCGGCGGCATTCCCGCGATCACCTCGCCGAGCGCCTCGGGCGCACCGACGTCGCTCCCGGAGCGTGCCCAGAAGCCGTCCGGGTCGTCCGCACGCTCGAGCGCGGGGCAGACCGTGTCGCAGATCGCGCGCATCACCTCGCGCCGGACGTCGCTCATGTGGGTCGCTCCTCCCTCACCAGCTGGCTTCGGGTCGAGCCTATTGTCGTCCCCAGGCGCGGTCAACGTTCCGTTGATTTTTCTCGTCGCCGCGTCTAGGTTGGCCACAGATGGACGGCGCGCTCGGCATGACGTCGCTGGGGGGTGTGTGACTGTCGAGCGCGTCGCTCCGTCCTCGCCGCGCCGGCGCGGCCCCACGAAGGGCGATCTCAAGGAGCAGGCGATTCTCGAGACCTGCGAGCGGCTGCTCGGCGAACGGCAGTTGCGCGACATCACGGTCGACGAGCTCGCCGCCGGCGCCGGCCTCTCGCGGCCGTCCTTCTACTTCTACTTCGAGTCGAAGGACGCCGTCCTGCGCGCGCTCGTCGAGCGCATCGCCGACGAGATGTACAGGGAGTCGGAGCGCTGGCTCGAGCGCAGCGACGACCGGCCCGCCGAGATCGCCATGCGCTCGTTCGAGGCGAGCGCCAGGCTCTGGCGCGAGCACGGTCCCGTGCTGCGGGCCGCGAACGAGGCGTGGGGCGACGATCCGGAGATGCGCGCCTTCTGGGAGAACACGATCGGCAGGTTCGTGCGCCAGTCGGCTCGCACCATTCAGGGGGAGCGCAGCGCCGGCGACGCTCCCGGCGGTCCTGACCCGGAGGCGCTCGCCAAGGCCCTCATCTGGATGAACGAGCGCTGTTTCTACACGACCTCGCTGGGCTTGGGCCCGGCCCTCTCGGAGGAAGAGCTCGTCCCAACGCTTGCGGCGGTATGGCTGCGGGCGATCTACGGCGACGTCACGCTTCCAGGAGGAGCGTGACCGGCCCTTGGCCTACCAATGAGACCTGCATGCTCGCGCCGAACACGCCACCCGCGGCTCCCAGCGCCGCGCGCACGCGCTCGTAGAGCGGCTCCGCCTCCTGGGGCGGGGCAGCGTCGACGAAGCTCGGGCGGTTGCCCCTGCGCGCATCGCCGTAGAGCGTGAACTGACTGACGCACAGGATCTCGCCGCCGGCCTGGCCGACGTCGAGGTTCATCTTCCCCTCCGCGTCCTCGAAGATCCGCAATGCGAGCAGCTTGCGCGCGATCCGATCGGCCTCGTCCGGGCCGTCGCCGCGACGCACGCCGAGCAGCACGAGCAGCCCCGGGCCGATGCGAGCGTGCTCCTCGCCGTTTACGTGGACTGCCGCCTCGCTCACGCGCTGGACGAGCGCGCGCACTCAGGCGAGTTGCTCGGCGAGCACGCGGGCGTGTGTGGGCGCCGCCTCAGCGTGGCGCTCGCGGCCCGCATCCGTGAGGCACGCGAAGATGCCGCGACGGTCATCGGAGCAGATCGCGCGCGTGACCAGCCCCTCCGATTCGAGCCGCCCGATCAGGCGCGAGAGCGCGCTCTGGCTCAGGTGGACGGAGTCCGCCAGCTCCTGCATGCGGCGCTGGTCCTTGTCTCCGTTCGCCAGCCGATCGAGCACCTCGAACTCGCTGACGCCGAGGCCGTGCTCCGCCTCCAGTGCCTTCTCGAGCGCGCCGCTGACGCGCGCGTGACTGTCGAGCAGATCGCGCCAGCGCTCAGATACGGAGGCGGCAGTGGTGGCGTTCACGCGATGCCAGAGTAGCGCATGCAGGCAAAATTTGCGCTTAACAAAAGATGTACAAACATTAGATGCACATGCATGTACTCTTCGGCGATGTCTTCCCAGCACTCAAGTGACAAGGGGGCCGCCGCGGTCGTCTCACCCCCCGCCGCGGCCGGCCCGCAGCCAGGCCAGCAGTGGGACGCGCGTCTCTGGGGCGCGCTCATCGTGCTCTGCGGCGTGCTCTTCCTCGACGGCCTCGACGTGTCGATGGTCGGCGTGGCGCTCCCCTCGATCGGCGCTGATCTCGACCTCTCGACGTCGTCACTGCAGTGGGTCGTCTCCGGCTACGTGCTCGGCTACGGCGGGCTGCTGCTGCTCGGCGGCCGCTTCGCCGACCTGCTCGGGCGCCGGCGCGTGCTGCTCGCCGCGCTGGCCGTGTTCACGGCCGCGTCGATCGTCGGCGGTCTCGTGAACGACGGCACGCTGCTCGTCATCACCCGCTTCCTCAAGGGCGCGGCGGCCGCCTTCACGGCGCCGGCCAGCCTCTCGATAATCACCACGACCTTCGCTGAGGGGCCGGCCCGCAACCGGGCCCTCGCGATCTACACCGCCTGCGGCGCCAGCGGCTTCTCGCTCGGCCTCGTCTTCGGCGGGCTCCTGACCGAGCTCGGCTGGCGCTGGACGTTCCTGCTGCCCGTCCCGATCGCGATCGCGCTGCTGATCGCGGCACCGCGCGTCCTCGCCAAGGACGAGCCGGCGGAGGGCCCTCGGCGCGGCTTCGACTTCGCCGGCGCGGCGACGATCACGGCAGCGATGCTGCTCTTGGTCCGCACCGTCGTCGAGGCTCCGGAGGCCGGCTGGAGCTCGCCCGAAACGCTGGGCGGGCTGGTCCTGGCGGCACTGCTGCTCGCGGCGTTCGTCGCGATCGAGCAGCGCTCGGCCCACCCGCTCGTGCGCCTCGGCATCCTGCGCTCGGGCACGCTCGTCCGAGCCAACCTCGGGATGGCGGCGGTGTTCGGCGCCTACGTCGCCTTCCAGTTCGTGGGCACGCTCTACCTGCAGCAGATGCTCGGCTGGTCGCCTGTCGAGACGGCACTCGCGTTCCTCCCCGGCGGCCTGCTGGTCGCGTTCGGAGCGCCGCGCATAGGCCCGCTCGTCGATCGCTACGGCACCGCCAGGATCATTCTCGTGGGCGCGATCTCGTTCGTGATCGGCTACGCGCTGTTCCTGCGAATCGGCGAGACGCTGAACTATGCCGCGGTGTTCCTGCCGAGCATGATCCTCGTGGGTGTCGGGTTCGCGCTGTGCTTCCCGACGCTCAACATCCAGGCCACCGCCGGGGTTGCGAACCACGAGCAGGGCCTGGCCTCGGGGCTCGTCAACACGTCGTTCCAGGTTGGCGGCGCGATCGGACTGGCGATCGTCACGGCGGTCGTGAGCTCCAACACGAGCGGCACCGACGCCGCCTCGATGCTCGACGGGTTCCGGCCGGGGATCGCGGTGGTCACCGCGATCGCGGCCCTCGGCCTGGCGGTGGCGGTCGCGGGCGTGCTGCGCGAGTCGCGTGACCGCGGCCTCGCGGCCGTCGAGCCGCTCCCGGAGCGCGAGGCCGCCTGAGCCGGACGGCGGCCACTGGCATCATCAAGCCGGTGGCCGCCGTCGACGCCGTCGAGACCTATCTGGGCGAGCTCCCGGCCCTGCGGGCGCGGCGGCTCGCCCACGGTGAGTGGGGCCTGACCATCCCCGGTGAGGAGCTCGGCGGCGAGCCGCTCGACGTGGGCCTGCGGATCGCGGACGGCCTGCTGCGCGCGCAGGCCGTGGCCGTCCACGCGGCGGACTACCTCGACCCGTGGATGCTGCTCTGGTGGAACCGCCAGACGCGCGTCGTCCGCTTCGGCTGCAGTCGCTCGCGCGACATCTGGATCCACGCCGACCTCCCGGCGGCCGCTGTGGACGAGCGCGCGCTCGACCGGCTGCTCGGGCTGGTGGCCGAGGCGGCGGTCGCGGTTCGCTCGCACGCCGGCGCCGCCGGAACGGCTACTGCGCCGCCCGCCGGCCCCGGCGCGACGGCCTCTAGGCCGCCCGCAGACGCTCCCTGAAGGCCTGGTAGTCCTTGCGATCGGGCCGCATGTGCGCGGCCAGCGCCGCGTGGCGGCTCGCCTCGGCGCGGCGGCCCGTCTTCTCGAGGGAGCGCCCCAGGCAGAAATGCGCGTAGTCGTTGACCGGATAGCGCTCGACGAGCGCCGCGAACTCCTCCGCCGCCTGCTCGAAGCGCGAGGAGCGGAAATAGGCCCGCCCGAGCGCCTCGCGGATCGAGCCCTTGTCGGGCTCGAGCTGTCGCGCCCGCTCGAGCGGCACGGCGGCCGCCATGAAATCTCCGCGCTCGAGCAGCTCGCTGCCCTTCTTGAAGAGGTCGTACGCGCTCTCGCTCATGGCCTGTCCTCTACGGTACTGCGCCCACCGGCGCCAGTCCTCAGCTCCTGGACGGCGTCGAGGATCGCGCCGGCGACCTCCGTCTTCGGGGCGCGCCTGACCGGCCGCTCGCCGTCCGCGAGCACAATCGTGACCTCGTTCTCCTCGCTGTCGAAGCCGATGTCCGAGCGCGAGATGTCGTTCACGACGACGGCGTCGAGGCCCTTGCGCACAAGCTTCGCCCGCCCCCGTTCGACGGCGCCTCCGCCGTGCTCGGCAGCGAAGCCGACGAGCGTCTGACCGGGTCGCCGGGCTGCGGCGAGCGCCGCGAGGATGTCGGTGGTCGGCTCGAGCTCCAGCACGAGCCCCTCGCGTCCCAGCTTGGAGATCTTGCCGGCGTCGGGGGTAGCCGGGCGGAAGTCCGCGGGCGCCGCCGCCATCACCAGCACGTCCGCCGCCTCGAACTCGGCCTTCAGCGCGTTCTCGAGCTCCGCGGCCGTCTCTACCGCGATCGAGCGGACCCCGGCCGGGACCGGCAGCGAGACGTTCGCGCGCACGAGCGTGACGTCCGCGCCGCGCCGGACCGCCTCGTGCGCCAGCGCGAGGCCCATGCGCCCGGAGGAGCGATTGCCGACGTAGCGGACCGAGTCGATCGGCTCACGCGTGCCGCCGGCCGAGACGAGCACGCGCAGGCCGTCGAGCGGGCCGCCCACGGCGAGCGTCGCCTCGACCGCCTCCAGGATGTCGGCGGGCTCGGCGAGCCGGCCCACCCCCCACTCGCCGCGGGAGGCGAGGCTGCCGGTGCCGGGCGCGACGATGCGGGCGCCGCGCTCGGCCAAGAGCTCGAGATTGCGCTGCGTCGCCGGGTGCTCGTACATGCGGTTGTTCATCGCGGGTGCGACGACGAGCGGGGCGCTACCGGCCAGCGCCGCGCTCGTGAGCAGGTTGTCGGCGAGCCCGTGCGCCAGCTTCGCGATCGTGTTCGCGGAGGCCGGGGCCACGCACAGAGCGTCGGCGCGAGTGACCAGCTCGAGATGCGAGATCGGCGCGTGCTCAGGCAGCGGGTCGCCCGGGAAGGCTCCGCGCGCCGGGTCGGGCTCGAACTCGTCGACCAGCACGGGCGCGCCGGTCACTGCCTCGAAGGTGGCGCGGCCGACGAACTCGAGGCTCGTGCGGGTCTGGACGACGCGCACGGAATGGCCGGCCTTGGTGGCCAGGCGCACCAGCTCGACCGCCTTGTAGGCGGCGATCCCGCCGGTCACCCCGAGCAGGATTCGCGCCATGGGAGGCCCTAGCGGTACCTGTACTTGATCTTGCCCGCCGCGATCTCCTCGAGGGAGATCTTCAGGTAGTTCTTCGAGCCCGTCTCCACCATCGGCGGCGGGTACTCGTCGAAGGTCCCCTCGCCGAGGTTGTGGTAGTAGGAGTTGATCTGGCGTGCGCGCTTCGCGGACACCAGCACGCAGGCGTAGTGCGAGTCGACCTGCTCGAGCAGCTTGTCTAGACGGGGTTTGATCACAACGAGGACATGGTAGCGACCAGGTCCGTGAGCTCCTGCACGGCGCGTTCCAGATCGTCATTCACGATGCGGTGGTCGAACTCGGAGGCCGCCTCGAGCTCGGCTCGCGCGGCGGACAGCCGCCGCTCGATCTGGTCGGGCGAGTCGGCCGCCCGTCGCCGCAGCCGCTCCTCGAGCGCCTCGAACGACGGCGGCTCGATGAATATCTGAATCGCGTCGGGCAGCTCCTCACGTACCTGCCGGGCGCCCTGCAGGTCGATCTCGAGCACGATGCCGCGGGCCGGGCGCGCCAGCTCCGTGCGCAGCGTCCCGTAGCGATTCCCGGCGTACACCGCGTGCTCGATGAACTCGCCGGCAGCGACCCTGCGATCGAAGTCCGCCTCGCTCAGGAAGTGATAGTCGATTCCGTTGCGCTCGCCGTCGCGGGGCCTGCGGGTGGTCGCGGAGACGGCCAGCTCGAGGCCCGGAACCCGCTCCAGAAGCGCCTTTATGAGCGTGCCCTTACCGACCCCCGACGGGCCGGTGATCACCAGGATCAGGGTGCCGTGACCCGCTATCGCCGCAGGTACGAGACGAGCTCGTTGCGCTGCCGCTCGGAGAGACCGCCGATCGTCTTGCTGGGCGAGATGCGGCAGTGGGTGAGAATCCGGTTCACCTTCACGCGGCCGTACTTCGGGACCGCCAGGAGCAGGTCGAAAACCTTGGCCGTTGCGAGGTATTCGGGGGGATTCAGGAGCAGCCCGTGGATCTGCGTGCGACCCGCTTTCAGATCGCGCTTGAGGCGTGCCCGGCGGGTGCGAATCTCGTTCGCGCGCTTGAGCGCATCCATCCGCTGGGTGAGTGAGCGCTCGGGGGCCAGACCCGCAGACTGAGTCTTCGCGGGCGAGTGGGGAGCGGCCGGCATGGGCGGCGATAGTACACGCTCACTCACGCCCCGCGAACCCAGAATCGCAAAAAATCGGCGAATTCGGCTGGACCTCGACCTGAGCTTTAGGCGGCTTTGGGGTGGTTAAGCGTTTTCCCAATGTTTGCAGGGGTTTTCACGACACCCCCGCCGACCGTCTTTTACAAGAGTGTGAACATCCCGCTATCTCCGAAAAAATGTCGCCGCGCTTTCACCCGTTTGGGTCACGACCCCGCCGAGCCGTGGGGCACGCGCCGTTTTGGACGGCCCCGGCCACCGAGATCGGCCAGCTCGGATGCCACCCGGCGCCCGGCTGCGGGGTCTCTGAAGCTCTCTGTCCCCACGGCGACCGCAGCCGCGCCGGCCGACACGAAGTCGAGGGCATCGCGGCCGCTCGCGATGCCGCCCATCCCGATCACGGGGATTGCGACGCGCGCCGCCACCGCATGGACCTGCTGCAGCGCGGTCGCGCGCACCGCCGGTCCCGAGACCCCGCCCGTCGTGCCGCCGAGCCACGGCCCGCTGCCACCCGGGTCGAGCGCCATGCCCTTGAGCGTGTTGATCAGCGAGACGGCGTCGGCACCTGCGTCCTGGGCGGCGGACGCGACGGCCTCGGGCTCGCTCGCGTTCGGCGTCAGCTTGACGATCAGCGGCCGCTCCGAGAGCGGGCGCACTCGCTCAACCGCCCTGGCCGTCTCGGCCGGGTCGGCGCCCATCACGAGCCCCGTCTCGACGTTCGGACAGGAGACGTTGAGCTCGATCATCGACACCTCGGGCCGCTCCCCCACCGCCGTGACGAGCTCGGCGAGCTCGTCACGGCTGAAGCCCATCACGGACACGACCAGCGGCACCGGCAGCTCGGCGAGCTGGGGCAGGTCCTCGGCGAGGAAGCCCGCGAGCCCCTTGTTCGGCAGGCCGATCGAGTTGATCAGGCCGGCCGGCGTCTCCCACAGGCGCGGCGGCGGGTTCCCCTGCCGCGGCGCGACAGTGATCGTCTTCGACACGAACGCGTCGAACGGGAAGCGCTCGAGCAGGGTGTCGCCGAAGGCGCGCCGGGCAGCGATCGCGTCGAACGTCCCCGAGCCGTTCAGGACGGGGCCGCGCAGCGGGACCCCGCAGAGCTCGATGTCGCGGCCCGGGCTCAGTGGCCGGCTCCCGGGAACAGCGCGCTCTCGAGGCGGGCGGCGTCGAGCACCGGGCCGTCGACGCACAGGCGCAGGTAGCCCTCCCGCGTCGGGACGACGCAGCCGAAGCACGCGCCGAAGCCGCAGGCCATGCCGGATTCGAGCGCGAGTTCGGCCGGGACCTCGCGCTCCGCGCAGAGCGCCCTCACCGCCTCGAGCATCGGCGGCGGCCCGCAGGCGAACACGCGCGCCGCCCGGTCGGCGTCGAGCTCCTCGCGCAGCAGCTCCGTGACGAGCGCCCGGCGGCCCACCGAGCCGTCGTCGGTCACGACGACGGGATCAGTGAAGAGCGCCCCCGCCTGAGCATGGGCAGCAGTCCGGAAGCCGAGCAGGACGCGTGGCTCCTCGCCGTCTCGCAGCAGCTCCTCCTCAAGGCAGAGGAGCGGAGCCGCGCCGATGCCGCCGCCGACGAGCAGCGCCCTGCCCTCCGGTGCGCCGCGGTCGAACCCGATTCCGAGCGGTCCGACGAGCGCCAGCCCGGCGCCTGCGGCGAGCCCGCTGAGCCGGCCGGTACCGGGGCCGATCGCTTCCAGCAGGAAATCGAGCCCCACGCCCTCGTCGCTGGCGCGGGCGCGTGCGTACGAGAAGGCCCGGGGCAGGTAGGGGCGCTCGTCGGCCTGACCGCCCCAGCCGTGCTCGGAGCTGAGCATGTAGAACTGCCCCGGCTGGGGCTGCGGCCCGCCCGGGTCCTCGGTGCCGATCACGTGGTAGGCGCCGAGCCGCTCTACCCCGGAGACCCCCGCGACGCGCCGCTCCGGCGGCGCCAACGTCCGCTCCATCAGGCGCTCCGGGGCGTCTCGGCGGAGACCTCGCCGGGTGCGCCGGCGCCCTGCCCGTGCAGTTCCTGGAGCGAGATCACGGACGTCTCGCCGGCCCGCCGCGCCCGGATCGCGCGCTGGGCCGCGCTCGCCCCCGACATCGTCGTGATGCAGGGAATCCCGCGCCCGATGGCCGCACGGCGAATCTCGTAGCCGTCCGCCCGCGCCCCCGAGCCGGTGGGCGTGTTGACCACCAGGTCGACCTCGCCGGACTCGATCCGCTCCACGACGTTCGGCGATCCCTCGGACAGCTTGCGGATGCGCTCGACCGGGACGCCCATGCGCCGGATCGCCGTGGCGGTCCCACCCGTGGCCAGCACGCGGAAGCCCATGTCGTGGAAGGCGGCGGCGATCTGGGTCGCGGCCGGCTTGTCGCCGTCGGTGACCGAGATGAAGACCGTGCCGGCGGACGGCAGCTCCGCACCCGCGGCCGCCTGGGCCTTGCCGAAGGCCGCCGGGTAATCGGAGGCGACGCCCATCACCTCGCCCGTCGACTTCATCTCCGGGCCTAGCAGGGCGTCGGCGCGCGGGAAGCGCCCGAACGGAAGCACGGCCTCCTTGACCGAGACGTGGCGCGGGTTGCGCGGGATGTCGAGCTCGAGGTCGGCGAGCCGCTCGCCCAGCATCAGCCGGCACGCGATCTTCGCAAGCGGCACGCCGATCGCCTTGGACACGAACGGCACCGTCCGCGAGGCGCGCGGGTTCGCCTCGATCACGTAGAGCTCCTCATCGCCGTAGACGGCGAATTGGATGTTGATCAGGCCGATCACGCCCAGCCGCAGTGCGACCTGAGCCGTCGCCTCCTCGACCTGGTGCAGCATCTCGGGTCCGAGTGACATCGCGGGGATCACGCACGCCGAGTCCCCCGAGTGGACGCCCGCCTCCTCGACGTGCTGCATGATCGCGCCGATCTCGACCGTCTCGCCGTCGCAGAGGGCGTCGACGTCGACCTCGATGGCGTTCTCGAGGAAGCGGTCGAGGAAGATCGTGCGCTCTCCCCCGTCCCCGTTCGTGCGCTTCAGGTAGCCCGCGAGCGCTTCGCGGGAGTAACAGATCTCCATCGCCCGCCCGCCGAGCACGTAGCTCGGCCGCACGAGCAGCGGATAGCCGACCCCCGAGGCGACGTCGAGCGCCTCGCCGGGCGAGTTCGCCGTGGCGTACGGCGGGCTCTTCAGGCCGAGCTCGTCGAGCAGCGCGCCGAAGCTCGGCCGGTCCTCCGCCAGGTGGATCGACTCCACGGGCGTGCCGAGCAACGGGACGCCCGCTTCGGCCAGCCCGGCCGCCAGCTTGAGCGGCGTCTGGCCGCCGAACTGGACGATCACGCCCTCCGGATCCTCGATCTCGATCACGCCGAGCACGTCCTCGAGCGTGAGCGGCTCGAAGTAGAGCCTGTCGGAGGTGTCGTAGTCGGTCGAGACCGTCTCCGGGTTGCAGTTGATCATCACGGCGTCGCGGCCAGACTCGCGCACGGTCATCGCCGCATGGACGCAGCAGTAGTCGAACTCGATCCCCTGGCCGATGCGGTTGGGGCCGCTGCCCAGGATCACGACGGAGGGCGCGCTGCCGCGCCGCACCTCGTGCGCCGCGCGCCGCTCCCAGCCCGAGTAGTAGTAGGGCGTCTCCGCCTCGAACTCGGCGGCACAGGTGTCGACCGACTTGAACGAGCGCTCGAGGCCGCGCTCGGGGTCCTCGCCGCGCGCGAGCGCCGCCAGCTCCGCCATGAACCAGGGGTCGATGCCCGTGGCCTCGGACAGCTCGGTCTCGCTGTGGCCGCGGCGGATGGCCTCGAAGAGAAGCTCGTAGCGGTCGTGCGACGGCGTCCTGAGCGCGCCCACCAGGTCGTCCGGGAAGCCGGGCGTGACGTCGAGCTCGCGCGAGCGCATCGCCTTGACGAACGCCTGCTTGAAGGTGCGCCCGATCGACATCGCCTCGCCGACCGACTGCATCGAGGTGTGGAGGCGGCCGTCCGCACCGGGGAACTTCTCGAAGGCGAAGCGCGGCCACTTGACGACGACGTAGTCGATCGTCGGCTCGAAGCTCGCCGGCGTCTTGCGGGTGATGTCGTTGTCGATCTCCTCGAGCCGGTAGCCGACCGCCAGCCGCGCCGCGATCTTCGCGATCGGGAAGCCGGTGGCCTTCGAGGCGAGCGCGGATGAGCGCGACACGCGCGGGTTCATCTCGATCACGACGATCTCGCCGCTCTCGGGGTTGACGGCGAACTGGATGTTCGAGCCGCCGGTCTCGACGCCCACGGCGCGGATCACGGCGATCGCCTGGTCGCGGAGGTCCTGGTAGAGCCGGTCGCTGAGCGTCTGCTGCGGGGCCACGGTGACGCTGTCGCCCGTGTGGACGCCCATCGGGTCGACGTTCTCGATCGAGCAGACGATCACGACGTTGTCGGCCTGGTCGCGCATCACCTCGAGCTCGAACTCGCCCCAGCCGATCACGGACTCCTCGACCAGCACCTGCCCGATCGGGCTCGCGGCGAGCCCCTCGGCCACGACCTGCCTGTACTCGGTCTCCGTGTACGCGATCCCGCCGCCCGCGCCGCCCATCGTGAAGCCCGGCCGGACGATCGCGGGTAGGCCTACCTCGGGGAGCGCCCGGTCGGCCTCGCGCATCGAACGGACGGCGGCGCTGCGCGGCACCCGCAGGCCGGCGCGCTCCATGGTCGCGCGGAAGAGCTCGCGGTCCTCGGCGCGGCGGATCGCGTCGTAATCGGCCCCGATCAGCTCGACGCGGTGCTTCGCGAGCGTGCCGTCCTCCGAGAGCTCGCGCGCGAGGTCTAGCGCCGTGCCGCCGCCCAGCGTGGGCAGCAGGGCGTCGGGCCGCTCGCGCTCGATCACCTTCGCCACCGAGCCGGGCAGCAACGGCTCGATGTAGGTGGAGGTCGCGAACTCAGGATCGGTCATGATCGTCGCCGGGTTCGAGTTGACGAGCACGACCTCGTAGCCCTCCTCGAGCAGGACCTTGCAGGCCTGCGCGCCCGAGTAGTCGAACTCCGCCGCCTGCCCGATCACGATCGGCCCCGAGCCGAGCACCAGGATCTTCCTGATGTCGTCGCGCCTAGGCACTGGCAGCCTCCAGCGCGTCCTGATGCGAGCGGAACGCCTCCCCGCGGACGAGCCGGCCGTCCCGACACCAGTAGACGAGGTAGACGTCCTCCTCCACACTCGCGCCGCTCACGCGCCCCTCGGCGGTCGAGCGCGCGTGCGCTACGACCGCGTCGCCGCGTGACTCGACGGAGCGGATGTGCACCTCCCCGGCGCCGAACACCTCAGCGCGGTCGCGGTAGTAGTGCTCGAGTCCCTCGCGCCCCCGGTACGTCACGCGCTCCGATCCCGCCGTCCCGACGATGATGGGCCTCCATTCGAGATCCGCGGCGAAGAAGTCGTCGAACGCGTCGAGCAGCTCATAGCCACCTCCGCGGTTGTGGGCTTCGAGCATCCGTCGCACCAGGTCTTCCGCCTCGCTCACGCGGCCAGGCGCTCCAGGAAGCGATCGAAAAGGTGGCGGGCGTCGTGCGGCCCGGGTCCCGCCTCGGGGTGGTACTGGACGGTCGAGCCGGGGACGTCGCGCAGCACGAGCCCCTCGACCGTGCGGTCGTAGAGGTTGAGCTGCTGCAGCTCGGCGCTGCCGAAGTCGGTCTCCCAGCGCACCGGCTCGTCGCCTTCGATCGTGCGCTCGCCGCCCGGGCCCAGCACCGCGAAGCCGTGATTCTGCGAGGTGATCTCGATCCGACCGGTCTCGAGGTCCTTGACCGGATGGTTTGCGCCGCGGTGGCCGAAGGGCAGCTTGAAGGTCTCGAGCCCGACGGCCCGGCAGAGCAGCTGGTGCCCGAGGCAGATCCCCCAGACCGGCACCTTGCCGACCACCTCGCGCACCGTGTCGACCACGTAGTCGAGCGCGGCCGGGTCGCCCGGGCCGTTGGCGAGGAAGATGGCGTCGGGGTCGCGCGCGAGCAGCACCTCGGCCGGCGTCGTACACGGATGCAGCTCGAGATGCACACCGCGCTCGCGCAGGTTGCGGACGATCGAGCTCTTGATGCCGGTGTCTATGCCGATCACGCGCGGGCCGTCGTCCTCGAACACCTGTAGCTCGGCCGGCGTGACCTCGCGGGCGAGGTCACGGCCGCTCATCGGCGGCTCGGCCAGCACGCGCTCGCGCGCCTCCGGCTCAGGCACGCGCGCGTCGAAGACTCCGCCGCGCATCGCGCCGCGGTCGCGGATGTGGCGCACGAGCGCCCGCGTGTCGACGCCGCTCAGGGCGGGGATGCCGCAGTCGGCGAGCCAGGTGAGCCAGCCGCCCTCGGCGTGCGGCGCGTCCTCGCGGTCGACCCCCTCGCGCATGATCACCGCGCGCGCGTGGATGCGGTCCGACTCCATGTGCGGCGCGGCGACCCCGTAGTTGCCTATCAGCGGGTAGGTGAACACGATGATCTGGCCGGCGTAGCTCGGGTCCGTGACCGCCTCCTGATAGCCCGACATGGCGGTGTTGAAGACGACCTCCCCCGTCGCGACGTGCTCCGCACCGACGGCCTCCCCGTCGAAGCGGCTCCCGTCCTCGAGGAGGAGATAGGCCCCCGCCACGTCAGGTCACCGCCCCGAGCGCGAACGAGCGCTCGCGGTAGGCGACGGCGCCGTCGGCGATCGTCATCCGCACGCGCCCGGTGAGGCGGCGACCGGCGAAGGCGCAGTTGTCGGAGCGGCTCTCGTAGCCCGCCTCGCCGACCTCCCACTCCGCGTCGAGGTCGACCAGGCACACGTTGGCGGCCGAGCCCGGCGCCAGCGAGGGAGTGACGAGGCCGAACGGCTCGCCGCCGGCGGTCATGCGCTCGATGAGCGTGCCCAGCTCGAGGTGTCCCGGCAGCACGAGGCCGGTGTGAAGCGCGGCGAAGGCCGTCTCGAGGCCGGTGACCCCCATCGGGGCGAGCTCGAAGGGCTGCTCCTTCTCCTCCGGCGCGTGCGGGGCGTGATCGGTCGCCACGCAGTCGATCGTGCCCGAGCGGAGCGCCGCGATCAGCGTCTCGCGGTCGGCCGGAGCTCGCAGCGGCGGGTTCATCTTCATGTTGGTGTCGAGCTCGCGCACGTCCTCGTCCGTCAGCAGCAGGTGGTGTGGCGTCGCCTCGCAGCTGATACGCGTGCCCGCCGCCCTGGCGCGCTCGATCACCTCGACGGTCTCGCGCGCCGAGACGTGCTGCACGTGGATGCGGCCCTCCTCGTAGCGGGCGAGCGCACAGTCGCGCGCGACCATCGTCGACTCGGAGATCGAGGGGATTCCCGCCACGCCCAGCAGCGCCGAGACCTCGCCCTCGTGCATGACTCCGCCGCCCGAGAGCGACGGGTCCTCTTCGTGCAGCGCGATCATCCGGCCGGCGAGCCGCTGGTACTGGAGCGCCTGGCGCATCACGCCGGCCGAGCGCACGGGCAGCCCATCGTCGGTGAAGCCGACAGCGCCCACCTCGGCGAGCTCCGCCATCTCGGTCAGCTCCTCGCCGCGCTGCCCGACGGTGATAGCACCCATGAAGCCGGTCGGGATGCGGGCCCCGGCGCGCGCCCGCTCGCGTAGCGAGCGCAGCACAGGGGCCGAGTCGACCACCGGCTCTGTGTTCGGCTGGGCGAGGATCGCGCAGAAGCCGCCGGCGGCCGCAGCACGCGTGCCGGAGTCGACGTCCTCCTCGTCCTCGCGCCCGGGCGTGCGAAGGTGAACGTGGGGATCGACGAAGGCCGGCAGGGCGTGCAGGCCGTCGGCGTCGACGACCTCGGCGCCCTCCGGCGCGCTGAGCCCCTCCCCCAGCTCTACCACGCGGCCGTCACGGATCAGGAGGTCGGCGGCCCGGTCGAGCCCGGCGCGCGGGTCGAGCAGCCGGGCGCCGCGCAGCAGCACGGTGGCGGGCGGCGAGCCCGCCCGGTCGAGCTCGACCGCGGGCCGGCCTCCGTCGGGGGCGGGAGCGGGATTCACGCCGGCTGGGGCTCCGTCTCGAGCGCCCCGCGGGCGCCACTCGGCGCGCCGCGTCCCGCGAGCAGCTCGTAGAGCACGGCCATGCGCACGACGACGCCGGATTCGACCTGCTCGGTGATGAGCGCCTGCGGCGAGTCGATCACCTCGGCCGACAGCTCGACCCCGCGGTTGACGGGACCCGGGTGCATCAGCAGCTGGTTCGGCCCCAGCCGCCGGCCGTCGATCTGGTAGCGCGCGGCGTACTCGCGCAGCGAGGGCACGAAGCTGCCCTGCATGCGCTCGTGCTGCATCCTCAGCGCGTAGACGACGTCGGCGCCCGGCAGCTCGTCGAGCGTGTACCGCACCTCACAGCCGAGCGACTCGATGCCGCGCGGGATCAGGGTCGGCGGCCCGCAGACCGTGACCCGGCAGCCCATGCGCGTGAAGGCGAGCACGTTGGAGCGGGCGACCCGGCTGTGGAGGACGTCGCCCACGATCCAGACGGCGAGCCCCTCGAGCGAGCCGACCCGCCGCTTGAGCGTGTAGAGGTCGAGCAGCGCCTGCGTCGGATGCTCGTGCTTGCCGTCGCCCGCGTTGATGACAGAGGCGCGCGTCCAGCGGGCGACCAGCCCCGCCGCCCCGGCGTGCGGGGTGCGGATCACGATCGCGGCCGGGTCGTAGGCGGAGAGCGTCTGGACCGTGTCCTTCAGCGACTCGCCCTTCTCGACCGCCGAGCCGCTCGACTTGACGGTCACGAGATCGGCCGAGAGCCGCTTGGCGGCCAGCTCGAAGCTCGACTGCGTGCGCGTCGAGGCCTCGTAGAAGAGGTTGATGACCGTTCGGCCGCGCAGCGTGGGGACCTTCTTGATCTCGCGCCCCGACACCTCGGCGAAGCTCTCGGCCCGGCCGAGAATGCGCTCGATGTCCTCGCGCGACAGGTCGTCGATCGACAGCAGGTGCCTACGCATGCTGAGCCTCCCCGATCCCCACTTCATCCACCCCGTCCAGCTCCTCCACCCTCACGTTGACCCGCTCGCCGCGCGAGGTCGGCAGGTTCTTGCCCACGTAGTCCGGCCGGATCGGCAGCTCGCGGTGACCGCGGTCGGCAAGCACCGCCAGCTGGACGCGGCTCGGCCGGCCGTAGTCGAAGAGCGCGTCAATGGCCGCCCGCACGGTGCGCCCCGTGTAGAGCACGTCGTCCACGAGCACGATCGTCGTGTCCTCGACCGGGAAGTCGATGTGCGATGCGTGTACCACGGGCTGGTAGTCGGCACCGCGGATGCCGACGTCATCGCGGTAGAAGCTGATGTCGATGTCGCCGAGCGGGACCGGCTCGCCCACAAGCTCGGCGACGAGATCACGCAGGCGCGCGCCCAGCACGGCCCCGCGACGATGGATCCCGACGACGGCAACTCCCTCGCCGCCCGTGTTCTCGACGATCTCGTGTGCGATCCGCACCAGTGTGCGCCGCACGTCCTCGCGGTCGAGGACCGTCTTCTCCTGCACTTGCCAACCGCCCCTTCTGGCCTCTCAGGACCTGGTTAAAGGAACCTGCTGGCGAGACTACCAGCGCTCTCCGACGATGCGGTTTGCGGCTCCTCCGGTCGGGCAGCTAATCTCGCAAGGGATGACTCACGAGCGCGCCCAGGCCTATGGCCGCCTGATGCAGATCGCCTCGGCCGAGGGCTCAGAGGCCCTCGAGCCCGGGGAGCGTACGACGCTGCGCGAGGCAGCCGACGCCCTCTTCTTCTGCGAGGACATCTCGCTCGACGAGGAGGCGCGCGAGGCGCTTGCCCGGATCGGTGACCTGACCGGGACGCTGGTGAGCTCGGAGCGCTGGGATCCGGGGCGCGCGGAGCGCGTCATGCAGGACCTCGAGGGCTGCGGGCCCGCGCAGCTCGTGCGCCTGGGCGACTAGTCAGGTCACCTAGCCCGCCGGCTCGACGATCGGCTGCGGCGGGCTGTCCGAGGCCCGTATAAGCGACGGCGGCCCGCGCTCGGGCAGCGGGATCTCGATGCGGTCGAAGTCGCGCGGCACGACCACGTTGTCGAAGGCCGCGCGGGCCTCGTCCCGGATCTGGCCGCCGGCGTAGCGCGGCGAGATGTGCGTCAGCGCCAGCATCTCGACGCCGGCCGCCGCCGCGAGCGCGCCGGCGCCGGCCGCGGTCGAGTGGCGCGTCTCGCGAGCGCGCTCGGCGTCCTCGTCCAAGAAGGTGGCCTCGTGAACGAGCAGGTCGGCCTCCCATGCCACGAGCCGGGTCATGTCGCAGGGGGCTGTGTCCCCCGTGATGACGACCTTGCGGCCACGGCGCTCCTCCCCCATCACCTGCTCGGGCCGCACCCCGCCGACCGTCTCGCCGCGCTGTAGGCGCCCGAAGTCGGGCCCCGGCGTGACGCCCAGCTCGCGCGCGCGCTCGGGGTCGAATACGCCCGGGCGCGGGTGCTCGACGAACGCGTAGCCGAGTCCCGGACCGCCGTGGTCGACCTCGAACGCCGCGATCCGGTAGCCGTCGCGCTCCAGCTCCTCGTTGGGCTCGAGCTCGACGAGCGTGATCGGGAACGTGACCCGCCCGATCACCGGCCGCAGCAGGTCGAACAGGCGCCGCAGACCGCGTGGCCCGAACACGGTCAGCTCGCGCTCGCGCTGGCGCAGCGTGAACGTCTTCAGCATGCCGGGCAGCCCGAGGACGTGGTCGGCGTGGAAGTGAGTGACCAGAAGCTCCTCGAGCTCCACCAGGCCCACCGAGCGCATCAGCTGCCGCTGCGTGCCCTCGCCGCAGTCGACCAGCAGGCGATCGCCGCCCCGCCGCACGAGCGTGGCCGGCAGGCCGCGGCGCGGACTCGGTGACGAGCCGGCCGTGCCGAGAAAGAGGACGTCGAGGTCCATGCGCTGCCCTATGTTGAAGGGTCAGAGCTCGACGAGCTCGAACTGCAGCCGGCCGCCCTCGACGCGCGCCATCCCCATCGTGTGGCGCGGGGCGCGGCGGCGCTCAGTCGGACTGCCCGGGTTGAAGATCTGAAAGCCGTCCTCGGCCTGCTCGTGGAGCGGCAGGTGCGAATGACCGAACACGAGCGCCTGAGCGCGCTCGCCGAAGCGGGCCTGCATGCGTGAGAGCCGGCCGGCGCGCGGCCCGGCATCGTGCAGCATCGCGATCCGGGCGCCGTCCGCCTCGACGACGCGCTCCGCCGGCAACAGGCGCCGGAGCTCCGCGCTGTCGACGTTGCCGTGGACGCCCATGACCGGAGGGCCGATCGCCTCCAGCTCGCGCAGCACCGCGGCGGTCGAGAAGTCGCCCGCGTGGAGCAACAGGTCGGCGGCGGCGATCCGGCGCACGCACTCCTCAGGGAGCCTGCGTGCCCCTCGCGGCAGGTGGGTGTCGGAGACGACGGCGATGCGCATACCGGCATTAGGCTTCCCCGCACATGCGCGCGCTTACCGTGGTGCCGCTGAAGGCAGGGTCGGCGTCCGTCGTGGACGTCGACGAGCCGGCGCCCGGCCCGGCTGAGCTCCTGGTCGACGGGCTCGCGCTCGGCGTCTGCGGCACCGACCGCGAGATCGCAGCCGGGGAGTACGGCTGGGCCCCGCCCGGGCGTGAGCGACTCGTGCTCGGTCACGAGTCGCTCGGCCGCGTGCGACAGGCGCCGGAGGGAAGCGGCTTCGCCGAGGGCGACCTCGTCGTCGGCGTCGTCCGGCGTCCTGACCCCGAGCCCTGCGGAGCCTGCGCCCACGGCGAGTTCGACATGTGTCGCAACGGCCTCTACACCGAGCGCGGAATCAAGGAGATCGACGGGTACGGGTCCGAGCGCTGGACCGTCGAGTGCGACTACGCGGTCAAGCTCGACCCCGGCCTGGACGAGGTCGGCGTGCTGATGGAGCCGACGACCATCCTCGCCAAAGCCTGGGACCACATCGACCGGATCGGCAGCCGAGCCTGGTTCGCTCCCGAGCGCGCGCTGGTCACCGGCGCAGGGACGATCGGCCTGCTGGCCGCGCTGCTCGGAACCCAGCGCGGCCTCGACGTGCATGTTCTCGACCGCGTCGAGGACGGTCCGAAGCCCGAGCTCGTCCACGCCCTCGGAGCCACCTACCACACCAGCGACGTCGAGACGATCGAGAAGATCGCGCCTCCCGAAGTGGTGATCGAAGCTACGGGTGTGCCTCAGCTTGTGTTCGACGTGATGCAGCACAACGCCAAGGCGGCCGTCGTGTGCCTGACCGGCGTGTCGCCGACCGGCAGGGACATCAGCGTCGACGCCGGCCAGCTCGGGCGCGATCTCGTGCTCGAGAACGACGTCATCTTCGGCTCCGTCAACGCCAACCTGGCCCACTACGAGCTGGCCGAGCGGGCCCTTGCGAGCGCGGACCGCGGCTGGCTCGAGAGCATGATCACTCGCCGCGTGCCGCTCGAGCGCTTCGAGGAGGCGCTCGACTCGCGCGACGACGACGTTAAGGTGGTCCTCGACCTGCAGTCGTGACGCACACTCGCGGCGATGTAGCCTTGGCTTTCCGGCGCCCGTAGCTCAGTGGATAGAGCGCTCGCCTCCGGAGCGAGAGGTCGCAGGTTCAAATCCTGCCGGGCGCGTGCCAGGAGCCCGTTCGGCGAGCGGCTTCGTGCGTGGTCAAGTCCTAGTTGTTGTCCGCTCGGCGTTCGCTTGGAAGCGCCTGTGGAAGTGTTTGGCCTTCTCCGGATCTGCCGGGGAAGTGGCAGGCCGCGATTGTGAACGCAGAGCAGACCCAGCCGAAGCGGCGGGTCGTCAGGGGCGACTAACACACTGGGCCGTCGCTGCAGACGCACTGCTAACGACCGACTCGAGTGGACGCGGGGCAGTGGCTGTGCCGCGGAAGCGATGGCAAGCTGTCCGTACGCGATCTCGCTCCTTGGCGATCGTGGAGCGAGCGAAAGGGAAGCAGCGATGGTGGACGCGTTTGCAGTACCGAGTCGACAGGGCGAGGCGCGCTGGTGGCTCGGTGCCTTGGCCGTGATCAAGGCCACGGCGGCAGACACCGGCGGACACCTGACGGTGTTGGACGTGACCGACCCCCCTGGTGTCGAAGCGCCGCTCCACGTTCATCACAAGGAAGACGAGGCCTTCTGGGTCCTCGAGGGTGACGTGACATTCGAGGTCGGGGGAATGACGATTCAGGCGGGTGCCGGCGACTTTGTCTTCGGCCCGCGCGATGTCCCCCACCGCTACAAGGTCGGCGACTCAGGTTCCCGGATGCTCTTCATGCTCACCCCCGGCGGCTTCGAGGACCTGGTGAGGGCGACAAGCGACCCGGCCCCCAGCCGCACGCTCCCCGCGGCCGACCATCCGATGCCCGACGAGGAACAGATGATGGCCGCACAAGCCGCCGCCGGCTGCACGCCGGTCCGCTGAAGCTAGCCACCGACCAAACTGCCCGCGCGCTTCTGCTTCCCATGCAAGGCGGTAGCGGGCTGCGGACTAGCGGTTTTCGTCCCCTGCGATAGCGCGGGGCGTCGCCAGTTGCGCCGTGCTCGTCACGCAAAGCAGCAGTGGGATCCTGACGCAACCTAGGCGACCCAATGCGGCGCGACGGCACCGAGCGTGAGCCGCTCGGGCCGGACGCCCAGTGCGTGACCGGCCGCCCTGAGTCCCGAGCCAAACGCGGCGTGCACCGTCCCGCAGGACTCCGCGACCGTGGCCTCGCCCGCCAGCAGCAGGCGGCCTGAGACGGGCTCCGCCAAGCGACGCATGTCGTCAACGCTGGCCCCGACTGGGACGTAACTGTACGAGCCAAGCGCCCATGGATCCCCGGTCCAGTCTGTGACAAGCGTTTCGTCTGGATCGGGCACGGACCCGAACATCTTGCGGAGGATTTCGAGCGCGGGTCCGACCCGCTGCTGAGCCGGGAGCTCGGCGAGGCCAGGTGCGACCGAAGGGTTGTAGAAGCCGACCAGAGTGGGCGATCCGACGTGACGGCTGAAGTCGAACCACGCCGGAAAGGCTCGATCGTCGGCGACGTGGGTGATCTGCCAAACCGACTCGGGCCAGAACCGCTTCGGGAAGCGCATTGCCACCTTCTCCAGCGTCCCCATCGCCAGCCGCTCCACCGCCAGGGCATGGCCGCCGCCCAACGGCGGGTCGAAGGCAACCGATCCATCCTGCAGCACGCCGAGCGGCACCGTGACTATCACTCGATCGCCCTCGAACGACCCGCCATCAGCGTGAACGACTACCTCGAGGCCACCGTGCTCGATACGGGAGACGGGGGCGCCGAGCCGCACGTCGAGCCCAGCAGACAGTCGCTCGAGAAGCATGCGATACCCGCCGGTAGGGACCAGGTTCCCGCCGCCGCCCTCCTCGTAAGCGGCGGCTCCGGCCAGCGAGATGCGGTCCGGGGGCGCGGCGTACACCAAGCCGCCTTCGAACCACAGGAGTCCGAACCTCGCCAACTCGCCGGCGCGACCGTCGAGCACGCGATCGGCGAGGAACCACTCCACTCCATCAACGAAGCGATCGCTGCCCGAGAGACCGGCCAGCGCTTCAGCAGGGTCCCAGTCGGCCATCACGGCAGCCGTGAGCGCCGTGGCGTCCGGGGCGCCTACCCAGCCGTTCGCCCAGACCGCCATCCGCGAGTAAGAGGGCCCGTCGTTCCAAGCCTCGATCCCTCCTGCTTCGAGGGCCTCGGCTACAGGGTTCCCGACCGGCCCTTCGACCCATGACCCTCCGAGGTCGATTACACCGGGTCCGAACGGGACGGTCCAGGTCCGCCCGCCGATCCGATCGCGGGCCTCGAGCACGACAACCTCGGCCCCTGCACAACTTGCGGCATTAGCAGCCGTCAGCCCAGCCATTCCGGCTCCGACGACGATCACACGCATGTCGGGCGAGACTAGCCTGGCGGAGTGAGCCGCGTCGCCACCCAGCCGCTCACGTGCCGGGCCGCTCGCGCGTTTCGTCACGCCAACCAGTTGCGGACTCTCCGGGTGAACCGCCCCGAGCTTCGTCCGCTATGCGGATGCAAGCCGGGGCACCTCGAGAACGCTGCTTGCGCTTTCTCGCGTGGATGCGAAAGCGCGCTATCGCTTCCCATGCAAAGCAACAGTCCGACCACCGCTGTCCTTTGAGGGCCCCGGGACTGTTCGATCTAGGCTCTGCCAATGGCGAGCGCCGAACTGAGCCGCCGGGTTGGGAACGGGTCGGCCACCCCGCTCTCCGAGGACGGTTTGCGAGCAAGGCCCGGGCCGCTGTACGGTTCCGCTATCCGGGGATGTTGCGGGGATCGTTCCCGTTGTGAGTCCTTCTCGCGGATGCGTCCGGCCCAGGAAACGCCGTCCCTACGGCCCTGAAAGGACGGCGCTCCCCAGCCGGGGAAGGACTCAACCCAGGTGACCTCCCCCACGGGGCCAGACCGGGAGCCACTTCGCTAAGCGAACGTAGGCACGGTGCGGTTGGCCGTCAAGCCCGCCTCGGTGGAAGAGGCCGCATCTAGGGCGGAAAGGAAACGCCGCCCGAGCGGGACGGCGCTTCCAGGGGAACTAGGCCAGTAAGTCGGGTCTACCCGGGAATGTCGCGCGGGTCACGGCCGTGCGAGTCCTTCTCGCGGATACGCCCGTCCTTGCCGTGAATCACCAGTTCGCTGTTCTGGTCTTCCGCCAGCCCGCGACCCTGCTTGATGGCTTCCTCCTGGTGTTTCGCGGGTCGAGCGTTCCTTCATCCGGAGATGCGGGGCGGAGTTTCGCTGGGAACCCCGCCCGCCGAGAAGGTCAGCCTGCCGATCAGCACCCTACGCGGGCTGCCCGCGCCTCCTTCGCCTTGCCCTTGAGCGTCAGGTTGCCGATGTAGGCGATCTTGACTCCGTTCTTCGTAGGGGTATCCACGAAGGTGAGCACACCGCTCGCGCCGGCGAAGTCACCGGTCCCGCTTACGACGGGATGCCAGCAAGCGCCCCAGACCAACGAGGACGGGTCCTCCGACCTGAACAACGCCCAGTACTCCAAGGTGAACGACAGCGTCCCGCTTGGGTCGCCCTTGCACGAGTGGTCGCGACCGCGGTTGAGACACCCACGGAACTTTTCGGTCCCCGTGGCATAGAAGTACGGAGACTGGCCAGGCGGGGCTTCCTGGAACGACGTGATCGTCCAGCGCCCGATGAGGCTCCCGCGCATCTTGTAGATGCCCTCGTCCTCATTCACCGCCACCTGCTCGCCGGACAGCCGGTAGGTGGTCTTCGCACTCGCCGAGGCGGCCAGCAATGCCCACCCAAGTAATGCAGTGACCAGCACGGCAAACATCTTCATCGGACACTCCTTTCGGCCGAGTCCAGTGCCCTATGTACTGCGTGGCCTACACCCCGGGCGAGGCCAGGTCAAGTGGGGGCCAGGCACGGGGGGACGGTCACCGGGGCACGAGGCGCGACCGAGAGAACGCCGGCTGGGTCGGCGCGACAGCGCCAGCACCCTGCTTCCCGCTTCCATGCGAGGCAGCACTCCGCCTCGAGTTGCGCTTTGCGGGATGAGCGACAGCCGTGTCGGTGGTGGGCTCCGCTTTCGCTTTCCATGCCCAAGCGGGACTCCCACGCCGCGTGCGGCGGAGCAAGGCACCATCCAGCCGCCCTGCCGACCCCAGACGCGAAGGTCGATACAGGCGTGGGGACGGCGGTTTGGCGGCCAGCAGCGCCGGCTCCCGCCGTGCCGAGCTAATCTCGGGGCCGTGCCGCGCCAGCAAACAGGCCGCTACGGCAGAGCCCTCGGCGTGAACCTGCCCGCTGCTCGCCGTCGAGTCAGGGGCGAAGGACGGTGAGACCGGGGTCACGGTGGCCGATCTGGCTCTTGCGCGCCCTCGTCCTCATCAGCATCGCGGCCCTGATCGCCATCGGCAACGTGGTCGGCCCCGTGGTCGTCGGCGGTTGGTGGCTCCTGGTTGAGCTGCGACGGCGGCGGCGCGATTCCGGTGCGGAGCTGCAGTGAGCTCAGGCCGACGCGCCCGCCCCGGACGTGATGTGCTCGATCACGCGGCGGAACTCCTCGGTCGGCGAGAAGTCGACGTAGTCCGAGTCCTCGATCGCCTCCGGGGCGTGGCCGGGTCCCCAGTAGAAGGCCTGGCCCGCGACGAACTCCTGCGGTCCGTTCGTCGTGTGCATGCGCACGCGACCCTTGATCATGTAGCCCCAGTGCGGGCAGGGGCAGAGGTCGTCGGGCAGGCCCTTCGTCGCCGGGCGCAGGTCTGCGCCGGCGGGCAGGTGCACGAATCCCACTGACAGGCCCTCCTCGTCGCGCAGGCGCACCTCGACGCCGTCGCCCTCGATCACGATCGGTACCTCTTCGCGCGGAATCGAATGCATGCTTCGCCTCTTGCCGGGGTCTACCTGGAGGCGTGAATCCACGGGCAACAGTTGTGCCGTCAGAGTGCACGGTGACATGAGCCATCCACTTCGAGTGCGGCGCAAGGGCATGCGCGCCCCTCTGAACGGCGCCGTGCTCGTCACGCGCGGGACACGCTGGGGCAACCCCTTCAGGATCGAGGAATATGGCCGCGCGGAGGCGCTGCGGCGCTACGAGCAGGAATACCTGCCATCACATCCGGAGCTGCTCGCCCAGCTGCCCGAGCTGCGCGGCAAGCGGCTCGCCTGCTACTGCTCGCTCGACGAGCCCTGCCACGCGGATATCCTGGCGCGCCTCGCGAACGACGACTGACCGGTGGCTCAGCCGCCGCCGGCGACGGCCGGGAGGATCGTCACCTCGTCGCCGTCCTCGACACCGGTGTCGAGGCCGTCGAGGAAGCGGATGTCCTCGCCGCCGACGTAGACGTTGACGAAGCGGCGCAGGTCGCCGTCCTCGGCAATTCGCTCACGCAGGCCGTCGTAGCGGTCGTAGAGGCCGTCGAGGACCTCGCCGACCGTCGTCGCGCCGTCGACCGAGGTCTCCGAGTCGCCGCTCGTGACACTCCGAAGCTGGCTTGGGATCTTCACCGTGACCGCCATCGGGATCGGGCAGATTACACCGCACCGACGGCGTCTCCCGCGAGCGCCGCCTCGAATGCCTCGACCGACGCGTCGATCTCGTGCTTCTCGAAGGTCCCGCGGACCGCGTCGAGCGTCTTAAGGCCGTCTCCGGTAATGACGGCGACGACGCGCTCCTCTGCCCCAATGTCGCCACGCTCGGCGAGCTTCCTGAGCGTTGCCGTGGTCACGCCGCCGGCGGTCTCCGTGAAGATCCCGGTCGTCTGGGCGAGCAGCCCGATGCCCTCGCGGACCTCGTCGTCGGTCACGGAGTCGATCGAGCCGCCCGAGCGCCGCGCCAGGTCGAGCGCGTAGGGGCCGTCCGCGGGATTGCCGATCGCGAGCGACTTGGCGATCGTGTCCGGCTTGACGGGCCGGCAGAACTCCTTGCCGTCCTCGAAGGCCTGGGCGACCGGCGAGCAGCCGGCGGCCTGGGCGCCGTTGAACGTGGGCAGCTCGCCGTCGACGAGCCCGACCTCGCGCCACTCGTCGAAGCCGCGCGCGATCTTCGTGAACAGCGAGCCGGACGCGATCGGAACCACCACGCGGTCGGGCAGCTCGAAGCCGAGCTGCTCGGCGATCTCGAACGCGATCGTCTTCGAGCCCTCCGCGTAGTAGGGGCGTACGTTCACGTTGACGAAGGCCCAGTCGCGCTCGGCCGAGAGCTCGGTGCAGAGGCGGTTGACGTCGTCGTAGGTGCCGCGCACGGCGACCAGGTGGGTGCCGTAGACGCCCGTCGCGAGCACCTTCTGCTCCTCTAGGTCAGCCGGGATGAAGACGTACGAATCGAGGCCGGCCGCCGCCGAGTGCGCCGCGACCGCGTTGGCGAGGTTGCCGGTCGACGGGCAGGCGACGACCTCGTAGCCCAGTTCCTGAGCCTTTGCGACCGCGATGGCGACCACGCGGTCCTTGAAGGAGTGCGTGGGGTTGGCGGTGTCGTTCTTGATGTAGAGCTCGCCGATCCCGAGCGCCTCGGCGAGGCGCGGCGCGCGTTGAAGCGGCGTCAGCCCGACCGGCAGGCCGGGCGCGGGCGGGCCGTCGAAGGGGAGGAAGTCGGCGTAGCGCCAGATCGTCTGCGGGCCGGCCTGGATCCGGCGCCTCACGGAGCCGGCGTCGAGCCCGGTCAGGTCATACGCGACCTCGAGCGGGCCGAAGCAGTGCTCGCACACGTAGCGAGCGTCGAGCGGATAGGTCTGACGACATTCCTTGCACTGGAGCGCCTGGATGGGCATATGTGTTCCTTTCCCTGTGAAAAAGCCTCCGCCGCTGCTGTGACGACGGAGGCCTTTCTGGGCGCTCCTGTCACATCTGCCGGACACGCTGGTCCGATGGACTTGGCACCTTTCCTCCTGCGGCGCACCCGAAGGCTGCTGCAGACGGCGGTTGCCGGGGCTTCACAGGGCCATATCCCTCCACCCCTCTCGATGCAACGGCTATGTCTGGCAGCGGAGGATACCAGTGCGTCGAAGTAGAATGAACCTCGTGAACGTGCTGGACGACCCGCTCAGACCCTATGCCGAGCCTCCCGAAGCCCCGTCTCAGGCGTTCCGCACGCGCGCGGGCTGACTCCGCGCACCTCGCCGCACCCTCCGAGCCCAACGTCGAGGTCGTCGAGTTCGACGGCCTGCGCTGGCTCAACATCGAGCGCCCGCGGCCGATCGACCGCTCCTGGCTGGAGGAGCACTTCGACTTCCACCCGCTCGACTACGAGGACGTCCTCTCGCGCAACCAGCGCCCGAAGATCGACGAGTACGACGACTACCTGTTCATCGTCCTGTACTTCCCGGTCTTCGACAAGACGGTCGGCCGCCTGAACGCCGCCGAGCTCGACATGTTCATCGGCCCGGATTACCTGATCACGCTGCCGAACACGCCCGTACCGCCGGTCGAGTACCTGTTCGAGCGCTGCCGCTCGAACGAGGAGGTGCGCGAGCAGCTCTTCTCGAAGGGCTCCGGCTACCTCCTCTACAAGATCGTCGACGACTCGTTCGACTACTGCTTCCCGATGCTGCGCAAGATCGGCAACAAGCTCGAGCGCCTCGAGGAGGACATCTTCGAGGGCAAGGCCGAGGAAGTCGTGCGTGACCTCTCCAACTCGAAGCAGGAGATCATCAACTTCCGCAAGATCATCCGCCCGCAGCGAGCCGTCCTGCGCGACCTCGAGCGAACCAAGCAGCGCTATCTGGCCGAGGACCTCGAGGTCTACTTCGACGACATCGTCGACGCGTCCGAGCGCATCTGGGACATGCTCGAGAACTACAAGGAGGTCGTCGAGGCGCTCGAGGACACGAACGAATCGGTGCTCTCGCACCGCGTCAACGAGGTCCTGCGCGTGCTGACCGCCTTCAGCGTCGTGGTGCTGCCGCTGACTCTTTTCGCGAGCGTGTGGGGAATGAACGTCGACTTCCCGTTCGACACCGGCGTGGGCGCCTTCTGGGCGATCGTCATCGCGATGTTCGCGATGCTCTTCGGGATGGTCGGCTACTTCAGGGCGCGCGGCTGGCTCTAGCTCAGCTAAGCGGCCGCTCGCCGGCGCGCCGCACGCGCAGCCACAGGTATCCGTAGCCGTCGAGCTCCACGTCGAGCGTCCCGTCGCCGTTCGGGCTGTGCTCGCGCGTCTCGAGCAGGTCGTCGATCGCGACCCGCTCCCCCTTCGCGACTCCGACGTCCAGCGTGGCGCGCGCCCTCCGGTCGGAGAGGTTGTGCACCGCCGCGACCGTCGAGCCCTGCCATTCGCAGCGGTGGGCGAACAGCTGCGGCGCCGGGGTCTCGATCAGCGTGCTCGACCCCCAGCCGAACTCGGGCGTCTCCTTCCGGCGCCGGATCAGCCGCTCGAGGAAATTGAGCAGCGAGTCGTCGTCGCGCCGCTGGGCCGCGACGTTGACGTGCTTGGGGCCGAAACGGCCGCTCCGCATGGGCCGCACGAGCTGCTTGGCGGGCGCACTCGAGAAGCCGCCGGCCGGCTCGTCCGACCACTGCATCGGCACCCGCACGCTCAGGCGGTCGGGAATCGAAAGGTTCTCCCCCATGCCGATCTCGTCGCCCATGAAGATCACGGGCGTCCCCGGCAGCGAGAGCATCAGGCTCCAGGCCATGCGAAGGCGCGGGCCGTCACCGCCCAGCATCGTCGCCGTGCGCCGGCGCAGGCCGTGCCCGTAGAGCTGCATGTCCTTGCGCGACCCGAAAGCGGCGAACACCTCTTTGCGCTGAGGCTCGGTCAGCTTGTCGAGGCTGAGCTCGTCGTGGTTGCGCAGGAACGTCGCCCAGGCGTTGTCGGGTGGGGCGGTCGGCAACGTCCTGATGACCGCCTCGAGCGGCTCGGCGTCCTCGCGGGCCAGCGAAAGCCAGAGGTTCTGGTTGAGGAGAAAGGCGAACTGGGCGTTGAGCTGGTCGCCGTCCTCGTCGCCGAAGAAGCGCGAGAGCGCCTTCAGATCGGTGTTCACCTCGCCGAGCAGCAGCGTCTCGCCGCGCCGCCGGGTTGCGAACGAGCGCAGGCTGCGAAGGAAGCCGTGCGGGTCGTCGTCCACCCCCTCCTGGATCCCCTCCGTCTCGAGCAGGAAGGGCACCGCGTCCATGCGGAAGCCGGCCACGCCGAGCTGCAGCCAGAAGCCCACGATGCGGGCGATCTCGTCGCGCACCGCCGGATTCGCGACGTTGAGGTCGGGCTGGAAGCGGTAGAAGCGGTGCAGGTAGTACTGGCCCGAGTCCGGGTCGAGCTGCCAGTTGCTCGTCTCCTTGTCCGGGAAGGCGATGCCCGCCGGCTGCTCGGAGGGCTCGTCGCGCCAGACGTAGTAGGAGCGGAAGGGCGAGCCCGGGTCGGCGCGGGCGGCCTTGAACCACGGATGCTCATCGGAGGTGTGGTTGACGACGAGGTCGACGATCACCTTGATGCCGCGGTCGTTCGCGGTGCGCACGAGCTCGACGAACTGCCCGAGGCTGCCGAGCCGCGGATCGACGCCGTAGTAGTCCGTGACGTCGTAGCCGTCGTCACGGTTCGGCGACGGATAGAAGGGCATGAGCCACAGGCATGTGATCCCGAGGCCGGCCAGATAGTCGATCTGGCGGGTCAGGCCCTCGAAGTCGCCGACGCCGTCGCCGTCCGAGTCGAGGAAGGTCTCGACGTCGACGCAGTAGACGATCGCGTTCTTCCACCACAGGTCGCTCGTGTGATCGAGGCGCATGCTCAGTCCCGGAGCTCGGGGAGCACGTGCTCGCCGAACGCGTCGATGAAGCGCTCCTGCTCACGCCCCACGTGATGGAGGTAGATCTCGTCGAAGCCAAGCGCCGCGAGCTCGCGCAGCACCTCCACGTGGCGGCCGGGATCGGCCGAGACGAGCACCGTGCTGCGCACCGCCTCTTGGCTCACGTGCTCGGCGGCGATGTCGAACTGCTCGACGGTGTGCAGGTCCCAGCAGAGCGGCGGCGCGAAGACGTTCGTGCGCCACTGGTCGAATGCGATCTCGAGCGCGCTGTCCTCGTCGGGTGCCCAGGAGAGATGGACCTGGACGGCGAGCCGCTTGCCCTCCCCTCCCCTCTCCCTGAAGGCCGCGATCATGCGCTCGAGCTTGTCGGGCGGCTGGTTGACGGTCACGAGGCCGTCAGCCCACTCCCCCACCCAGCCCGCGGTCTCGATGCTGACCGCCGGCCCGATCAGGGGCGGCGGCTCGGGCGGCAAGGTCCAGAGCCGCGCGCGGTCCACCACCACGCGTCCGCGGTGGTCGACCACCTCGCCGGCGAACAGCGCCCTGATCACGTCCACGCACTCGCGCAGGCGAGCGTTGCGCTCGGCCTTCGAGGGCCAGCGCTCGCCCGTGATGTGCTCGTTCGACGCCTCGCCGGTGCCGAGCGCCACCCACAGGCGGCCCGGGAACATCTGGCATAGCGAGGCGGCGGCCTGGGCGACGATCGCGGGGTGATAGCGCTGCCCGGGCGCGTTCACGACCCCAAAGGGCAGGCTCGTGGCCTCGAGCGCGGCCCCGAGGAACGACCAGGCGAAGCCGGACTCCCCCTGGCGCTCGCTCCAGGGCGAGAAGTGGTCCGAGGACATGGCGGCGGCGAAGCCGGCCTGCTCGGCGTGGCGCACAGCCGCGAGCAGCTCGCCGGGCGGGATCTGCTCGTGCGAGCAGTGGAAACCGATGTGGGACATGCGGCGGTCTATTACCCCGCCCGCCCGCGGCTTATCCGCGACTACTCAGCGCCAGCCGTCACCGAGCGTGTCGGCCAGCCGGTCGCGCGCCCGGTAGAGCCTGCTCATCACCGAGCCGACCGGAATGCCGAGCGTTCGGGCCGCCTCGTCGTAGCTCATGCCGGCGAGGTCGACTGCGGCGACGACGTCGCGATGGTGGTTCGGCAGGTCCGAGACGGCGCCGTACACCTCGCCCGCCAGAGCGGCGAGCACGGGATCGCCGGTCACGCGGTGGTCCGGGGGGTCGACCTCGTCGGCGGGCAGGCGCGAGCGCTCGCGTGTCCCCTCGGAGCGGCGGTGGTCGGTCGTGACGTTGCGGAGCGTGCGCGCGAGATACGCGAAGCTGTCGGGGTTGCGCACGCGGCGGGGCCGGGCGAGCACGCGCAGGTAGGTCTCCTGCACGAGGTCCTCGGCGACGTGGGGGGAGCCGCAAAGCGACCAGGCGAGCCGGTACAGACGGGTCAGATGGGACGCGGCTTCGTCCGGTTGGAGGGCCAGTCCAAGCGAGGTCATCTCTCTTCCTTGAGGGCTTTAGGCGAGTCCTTCGTGTACGCAACTAGGCTCTCGCGATGTACCCCATTTGGCAAGCGAAGTCATTGATGGCGCTGATAACTTGGGTGGATGCTCGATGTGGCGCGCTTGCGGGTGTTTCGCGAAGTCGCCGCTAGGGGCTCGTTCACGGCGGCCGCAAACGCGCTCCACTACAGCCAGCCGGCGGTCTCGCACCACGTGGCGCGGCTCGAGGAGGAGCTTGGCGTGCAGCTCCTGATCCGCCAGCCGCGCGGGCTGTCCGTCACCCCCGCCGGCGAGCAGGTGCTGCGTCACGCAGACGCCGTTCTTGACCGGCTCGACGAGGCTGAGCGGGAGCTCGGCGACCTGGCCGCGGCGGCCACCGCCACGGTGCGGCTGGCCGCCTTCCCGAGCGCCGCCACGACGCTCGTCCCGGAGACGGTTGCGGCGCTCGCCCGGCGCTATCCGGAGATCACGCTCGAGGTGGTCCAGGCCGACCCGGACGAGTCGCTGCCCGACCTGCGCGACGGGCGCCACGACCTCGCGCTGACCTACGACTACCCAATGATGGACAGCGAGCCCGAGCCGGAGCTCGAGTACGAGCTTCTCTTCGAAGATCACCTCCTGCTCGCGCTTCCTGCCTTGCATCCGCAGGCCGAAGAGCCTGTGGCGGACCTCGCCGCGTTCGCTGATGACACGTGGGTGGCGCCGAACCCGTGCCTCTGCAGGGATGCCGTCGAGGCGGCCTGCTCGTCGCGCGGCTTCATGCCGAACGTCGTCTCAGAGACGAACGACTACCTGGCCATGCAGGGCCTCGTGGCGCTCGGTGTCGGCGTGGCGCTGATACCGCGGCTTGCCCTCAGCGCCGGTGTCAGGGACGGCGTCGCCCTACGCCCCGTCGAGGATCCGCCGCTCGTCCGCACGACCTCGATCGTGCGGCGCTCGAACGGGCATCAGCCGCTGGCCGTCGAGCCGCTCCGGGCAATTCTGCGGGACATCGTCCCGACGCTCGGAGCCTCCGGGCTGCGGCTGCACCGCGCCGATCCCGTAGAGGGCTGAGCCGGGCCGCCTTGCAGGCCGAGTCCGGCTAGGGTCCCGGCCGCGATGGACGAGACGATCTTCAAGGCGTACGACGTCCGCGGCATCTACCCGGACCAGATGGACGAGGAGCTGGCGTACCGGATTGGGCGCGGATTCGCCCGCGTGCTCTCGGATCTGCAGGACGTGCCGGTCGGCGAGCTGCGCGTCGCGCTCGGGCGCGACATGCGGCTCTCGGCGCCCTCGATGTCCGAGGCGTACGCGCGCGGCATGTCCGACGAGGGCGCGGACGTCCTCGACGTTGGGATGGTCGGAACGGAGATGGTCTACTGGACCGTGGGCTCGCGCGAGCTCGACGGCGGGCTGATGTGCACCGCGTCGCACAACCCCGCCGCCTACACCGGCGCGAAGCTCGTCAAGCGCGGCGCGATCGCGCTCTCAGGCGATTCGGGGATCGGCGAGCTCAAGGAGATAGTCAGCTCGGGCGAGCCCGGGCCGCCGGCGGACGAGCGCGGCTCGATCACCACAGAGGACGTCGCCGAGCCCTTCCGCGAGGCTGCGCTCGGCTACATCGACGCGAGCGCGATCAAGCCCCTGAAGGTCGTGCTCGACGGCGGCAACGGCATGGCCGGACCGATGGTGGGCCCGCTGCTCGACTCCTTTCCGATCGAGCAGGAGCGCACCTACTGGGAGCCGAACGGCGAGTTTCCCGACCACGAGCCGAACCCGATGCTCGAGGAGAACCGCCGCTTCATCATCGAGAAGGTCCGCGAGACGGGCGCCGGGCTCGGAATCGCCTGGGACGGCGACGGGGACCGCTGTTTCTTCATCGACGACACCGGCGAGTTCGTGGCGGGCGACTTCCTCACCGCGCTGCTCGCCGAGTCGATCCTGCGCAAGGAGCCGGGCGCAACGATCCTGTACGACGTGCGCGCCTCGCGCGCCGTGCGCGACGTCGTCGAGCGCGCGGGCGGCAGCGCACTTGTGAACCGGGTCGGGCACGCCTTCTTCAAGACGCGCATGCGCGACACGGGCGCCGCCTTCGGCGGCGAGGTGTCCGGGCACTACTACTTCCGCGACTTCTACTGCGCCGACTCGGGGACGCTGCCGGCGCTCCTGATACTCGAGCTCCTGTCGTCCGGGGGACGCCGGCTGAGCGAGCTCCTGGAGCCGCTTCGCTCGCGCTACTTCATCTCTGGCGAGATCAACTCCGAGGTCGAGGACCAGGAGGGGAAGATGAACGAGCTCGCCGAGCGCCACTCGGACGGCGAGGTGGGCTGGCTGGACGGCATCTCGGTCGACTATCCGGACTGGCACTTCAACGTGCGGCCCTCGAACACCGAGCCGCTGCTGCGCCTCAACCTGGAGTCGGTGAAGTCGGAGGAGCACATGCGCCAGAAGCTGGACGAGGTGCTCGCCCTGATCCGTTCCTGAGCCCGTTGCAACACCGCGTTCGCCGCGCAAGCGCGGCCTCTGGCGTTCCGTTCATTGGAGGCAAGGAGGCAGGTGGTTATCGGACCAAGGACCTGATGCGCTTCTTCGAGGAGCGAAAGCCGAACGTGAAGTCGCTCGCCAAGGCCGGGAATGTCGACGGCCTGGTCGAGGCGTCTCATTACCGTGAGATCGTGACCGCCGGGGACGGCACTCCGGTGGACGCGGGCGCGCCGATACGTGAGGAGGCCGTGCTTGCCTTCGGCGAGGCGATCAACGAAGGCGATCGCCAGGCGATCATGAGCCGTCTGAGCGAGGCGCTGGCCGACCCGGTCGATCGCGTGCGCTGTGCTGCCGTAGTCACGCTGTACCGGCTGGGCGAGGCTGGTCGGCTTGCAGGGGCACTGCCGCAGCTGTCTATGGGACAGGGCCAGGCGCGGGACATCGCGATCCGCGCGCTTGTGGACCTGCGTGACCCCGCTAGCAGCGCGACGCTCGCCGCCGCACTCCTCTATCGCGACGACGAGCTGGCGCTTGGAGACTCGGACATCGGACTCCTATCGACTCTCATGGAGGAGGGCGATCCCGGTGACGCTCGGGCGGTGATCGAGCTGGCCGTGGCAGGTCTGGCACACGAGCGATCCGCGGTTGCATCCCGCGCCGAAGAGCTGCTGTTACGCCTTGCACCGGCAAGCTTCGAAGTCCTGGTCGCGGAGCTGAAGAAGGGCGGCGCTCCGCACCGTGCCGCGGCCGTTCTCGGCAAGATGAAGGACGCGCGCGCTCTCGAGCCACTCGTGGCGGCCCTCGGGCATGCCGACCCCCGGGTGCGCGCCGAAAGCTGCGCGGCGCTCGGTGAGTTGCGCGATCCGGGCACCGCGGAGCCGCTGCTCGTCGCCACGAGAGATCAGGAGTATGAGGTCCGGGTCCGGGCCGGCGCGGCGCTCGACCGCCTCGGGACGGCGGCCGTCGCAGTCAGCGTCGCCGCGCTGCTGAAACCGTTGATCGATTCGCAGTCGTCTGGCGCGCAGGCCCTCGCACAGGCGAGGACGGCGCCGAAGTCCACGGGGGAGCCTCGGCAAAACGGACGCCGGCGGCAGAGCCGGTCGTCTCCGGACGGCATTCCAGCCGCTGAGGTCGAGCAGGCTCCCGACGCGAGCGCCGACGGTCAGGCCGGCCCGACCGAAGCCGACTAGGCGCTCTACCAGAAACGGCCGCCGCGTCACCTCCCGCGGTGCGTTAGCTCCGCAGCGGGCGAGGTGGAAGGCTCACAAACCGGCCGATAGCACAGGTAGTCCGAAAACAGCCCTCGGGGAGCCCCCCAAAATGCAAGAAAAAAAGGTGAAACTGGACGTTGGTCCGGTGGGAGGCGCATTCCTGCGGCAACGGACTCGCGCCACATCTACGGGGGGACCGACGTTTGAAGAGCATGGTCATCATCGCGGACAGCTCGTTCGTCATCGAGACGATCCGGCTGGCACTGCGCAACTCGGCGGGCTTGAAGATCCTCGGCAAGGTGGAGGGTCGTACGAGCGTCGGCCGGCCCATCGCCGAGCATCAGCCCGACATCGTCTTGGTCGACGAGATGCAGAACCCCGAGCATGCGCTGGCCCGCATCCGGGAGTGCCGGGCGGCGCTGCCGTCGGCTTCGATCGTCCTGCTCAGCATGCGCATGGACGACGACTGGGTCGTGCAGGCGCTGGATGCCGGGGCGGACGCGATCCTCTCAAAGGCGACCCACCTACCCGCGCTCGGAACGCTGATTCGGCAGGTCGTCGACCGCAACATCATCAGCGCCCTGCCACCCTCGGCCGCCGAGGTGAAGCTTTCTGGCTCAGGTGAAGAGCTCACGGCGCGCGAGCGTGAGATTCTCGGCCTGGTGGCCGACGGGCTTACCAACGCTCGGATCGGCAAAGAGCTCTGGGTCACCGAGCAGACCGTCAAGTTCCACCTCTCCAATGTCTACCGCAAGCTCGAGGTCTCCAACCGCACCGAGGCCAGCAGATACGCGCACATCAACGGAATCAAGCGCCGGCCGAAGCCGCGGCTGGTCGAGGCCGCCGACGGCGCTGCTCCTGTCGAGGCCGAGGTGCCCGACCCAGGACCGATCCAGGCTGGGGCGGCCTGACCCCACCCGCCGAGAAGGTGACTGGGCCTGTGCGAAGGAACGCCCGCGTCGCCCTCTGTCTCGAGGGTGGTCAGCGTCCCCTCACGGCAACCGCGGGCGGTTCGGGTGGCAGCGAGCTGCGGGCAGCGGTGGGCACGGACGGCGTCGACGCCGGCAGCACGGCGCGGTACAGCCCCGCCAGTTCGGCCGCGAGCGCGCCGCGCTCGTAGCGAGCGAGCCGCGGCAGGCGGTCCACGCTCTGCTGGCGGTCGCCGGCCATCAGGGCTGCCACGACCCGCCCCATCTCGGCCACTTCCCGCGGCCGGCAGAGATGAACGCCGGGCTGCCCGGCCAGCAGGTCTCGTGCGTCGCCGTCCGGCACGGCGGCCAGGATCGGGCGACCCGACGCGAGGTACTCGTAGGTCTTGCAGGGAACGAGGCGAGCGCGACGGCCGGCCGGAAGATCGTGCATAGGTAGGAACAGCAGGTCAGCCGAGCGGATCAGGTTCACCGTCTCGTGGTGTGGGCGGAAGCCGAGTGGACGGACGAACGGGTACCGCGCGGCGACCTCGAGGTCGGCAGGCGTGAGGACGCCGGCGAGCAGGATCTCCAACCTCCCCGTCAGATCGGGCCGGCTCGCCAAGAGAGCCTCCACCGCTTCGAGGAGGAAGACGTGTGAGCGCGTCAGCATGTCAACCGGAGCGACACGGCCGCCGAGCAACCGCCGGGCGTGAGCCGAACGCCGATGGGCTAATCCGACCTCCGTGTGCAGCGTGCCCGTGTGCACGATGCGGAGTACGCCAGCCTCGCGGACGGGGTCCGGCCCCCGCCACTCCGCGGCGTCGAAGCCGTTGGGGACGCAGGCCAGCGGCTTGCCGACGAGCCCGGGGAGTTCCTCCCCCAGAGCGCAAGCCGCTTCCGGCGTGTTCATGACGATCGTGCTGGCCGTGCGCAGCACACGCTGCATCCGCCACCGGTCCTGGAGCCGGTGGAGGTGTGTGATGTGCACTCGCGTCTCGTCGAGTGCCCACGGATCTTGGAGGTCGGCGATCCACGGTACCCCGAAGCGCCTGGCGAGCCGGGAGGCCGCGAACGCCGTTTCGTAGGGCTCGAGGAACGCGTGGATCAGATCGATTCCGCCGGTGATCTGGGCTGCTGCTCGCAATGCCCCGCTGATCCACCAACGCGTTCGGCTGTCGGGCATCCCGGTCAGTCGCTCTCCGCGAACCCGCCAACCGGCGCCGTGCGCCACGTGAGGTTCGAGCCCGGGGACCCGGAGCACACGGGTCCGGGCAGGGAGCCCCAAGGAGAGCGCTTCATCGCGCGGATTGAACCGGCCGTCACGGTCACCTCGAGATGTGACGACAATGGGCTCGAAGCCCTGCTCGTCGAGGTGTCTCACGAGGTGCAGCGCCCGCTGCGCCCCGGCGCCGCCGACCGGGGGGAAGTGGTACGCAAGCAGGAGGACGCGCCGGTGTCCGGATGCCCGCATCACTGGCCAACGGTAAGGCTGAATCGCCATGCGTCCCCTGCCCATTCGGCCAGGTTGTCGGGCGCTGGGGGCAACGCGCAAACACTAACCGGGCGGATAGGGCATCGCCTCAGGGGCGCCACTAGCGTCGCTTCATGTCGTTCCCCTCAGGCGCTCCTGCGCGCGCGCAGCGCGCGCTCAGGACCCCGATTGCCATCGGCTGGGCCCGGTGGCGCCGAGGCCTGCGCGTGTGGGGTCTGCGCGGCGCGCTGAGAGAGAGCTTCCGGCACATCCGCAGCTGGCGGGCGCGGCGCCATTGGGCAGAGGTGGACCAGGCCTTCGACGACGAGTACGGCGTGGATACCGCGGGGATCGTTCCCCTCCAGGCACTCACGATCGCCAGCGCCAACAAGGACCTCGGCCACCGTTACCAAGCCGCGAACGCCGCCAGCTTCCGGGCGCTCATGAGCGGGCTTGGCGTTCAAGCGGACGGGCTCACCTTCATCGACCTCGGCGCAGGAAAAGGCCGGGCCATGCTCCTCGCCTCGGAGCACCCGTTCAGCCGTGTCATCGGAGTGGAGTTCGCCCCTGCGCTCTGCGAGGTGGCCCGCAGGAACGTCGAACGCTTCAACTCGCGCGCGCAACGGTGCCACTACTTCGAGGTCGTCTGCGCCGACGCGGCGGAGTATGAGCTGCCGGACGAGCCCTCGCTGGTGTTCATCCATAACTCCTTCGAGGATTCGCTCATGAGGTCGGTGCTCGCCGGCATTCGCCGGTCAACCGACGAGCGGCCGCGCAGGCTCCTCCTCCTGCTCGTCAACCGCCAGGTGGAGCAGTCGGACCTGACCCAGGCGGGTTGGCGCCGCGTGGCCTGCCACGACTACGGCGAGCTGTATGAGCCGGCGCCTCCGGCGGCATGACGGGCGTCGGCTCTTCGATCGATGCCGTCATCGTGGCCTACAACAGCCGCGCCACACTGCGAGCCTGCGTCACTCCGCTCCTCGACCTGCCGTCGGTCTCCGTGACGGTCGTGGACAACGCCTGTCCCGACCACTCGGCGGAGGTGATTGCCGATCTGCCGGTGCGCGTGATCCGCGCGCCTCACAACGGTGGATTCTCGTACGGCTGCAACCTGGGCATCGCCGGCGGCGGCTCCGAGTTCGTTCTGCTGCTGAACCCGGACGCGCGCCTCGAGCGTGACAGCCTGGCCGCCCTTGCCGATGGGCTCGCGGCCGATCCGCTCGCCGGTGGCGCGGGCCCGCGCACGCTCGATGGGTCCGGGCGCCTGGTCTGGAGCCAGCGCCGTTTCCCCCGACTTCGTATGACCTATGCCCGGGCGCTCTTTCTGCAGCGTGTCCTCCCGCGCGCGGGCTGGGCCGATGAGATCATCAGAGATCCCGAGTGCTACACGAGCGCCGCCGCCCCGGATTGGCTTTCGGGTGCATGCCTCCTCCTCAGGCGCGAGGCGCTCGAGTCCGTCGGCGGCCTGGACGAGGGATTCTTCCTCTACAGCGAGGACACCGACCTCTTCCGGCGGATGCTTGGGGAGGGCTGGCGAGCCCGGTACGAGCCTGCTGCCACAGCGCGCCACCAAGGCGGCGCATCGGCTCCGCGTCACACAACCGCGTGGGTCGAGGCACGCAGCCGGGTGCGGTACGCCCGCAAGCACCACGGGCCCGCGACCGCCTTGGCGGAGGCATGTGGTGTCGCGCTCGGCGCGCTGACTCACGCCGCCGTCTGGCTCCATCGCCCCGAGCGCGCTCGGGGTCACGCTGCCGCGGCGCGTGCCGCGCTCGGCGCCGTCCGGTCCTCCGAGGTGACGAGATGAGCCGCCTCAGGTATGCCGTTGTCACGCCGGCGCGCAACGAGCGGGACAACCTCCGCCGGCTGGCCGAATCGATGCTCGCCCAGCGACATCGTCCCGCCTACTGGATGATCGTGGACGATGGGTCCGACGACGGGATGGGCGAGGTGGCGGAGGCGCTTGCGCGCAAGCACGGCTGGATCACCGCGCTGCAAACGGACCAGGACAGACGCGGTCTGCGCCACGGTCGTCGCCGCGGCCGCGACTTGCTGGCCTTCTGGCAGGGGCTTCGCGCCCTCCCTTCGCCCGTCGACATCTTCGCCAAGGTCGACGCTGACACGTCGTTCGAGCCCGACTACTTCGAGCGCCTGATCCAGTGCTTCGTCGACCAGCCCGATCTCGGCATCGGCGGCGGCAGCTGCTACGAGCTCCGGGGCGGTCGCTGGGAGCGGATCAAGGTGGCGTCTTGGCATCCAAGGGGCGCCTCGCGCGCGTACCGCTGGGAGCTACTCGACGATGTCTACTCGCTCGAGCCCGGCCTGGGCTGGGACGGGGTCGACGAGATCATGGCCGGGCTCCGGGGGTACCGGACAGAGGGGTTCAAGGACCTCGGGTTTCGCCATTATCGTCCGGTCGGCGAGCGCGAGGGTCGCCTGCGTGCGGGCACCGCGCTCGGCCGCCAGGCTTGGTACCAGGGCTACCGACCCACCTACGTGGTGCTGCGTGCGCTCTACCGGGCGAGGAGGAAGCCGACCTCGCTGGCCATGATCGGGGGCTACGCCGCCGCAGCGGCGACCCGCGCTCCACGCTGCCCGAACCCGGCGGTGATCGAACAGATCCGGGCCGGCCAGCGCCTGCGGATCGTCCTACGGCGCGGCCGATGGACGTGAGCGCGCGGGCCATGGCCGGCGCGACCCGTACACACCCCGGCGTGGAACGACTCATCGCTTACGACTCCATCCGCCCTGCAAGCCGGGCTGAGCGCGAGCAAGTCACGGTCGCACGCACGATCGCCGAGGTGGAGGCGATGCGCGGAGCTTGGGAACGGCTGCAGGTGGACGAGATCGACGCCGACATCGATTACTTCCTGACGGTTGTTCGTGCCCGCCCTGAGGTGGTGCGCCCACACGTCGTGCTGCTCGAGCGGGACGGGGTCCCCTGCCTGATGATCGCTGCGCGCCTCGAGGACGCTCCTCTCGAGGTCAAGCTTGGTTATCGCGTAGTGGCGCGGCCGAGGCTGCGCGCGCTCCGTGTTGCCTTCGGAGGAATCGTCGGTGCCGCCGGCGACACGGACCGGCGCCGCGCCCTGCACGAGCTGCAGCGCCCGCTGCGCGAGGGTGAGGCCGATGTCGCGCTGCTCACCCAGCTCGAGGATGGCGGACCGATGTGCTCGCTCACGCGGGCCGCCGGTTCGCGCATGCGCCGCGCCCAGGCCGAAATCCCGGCGGCTCACTGGTCCGTGGCGATCCCGGACTCGATCGACGAGTTCCTGGCGGAGCGCTCGAGCCGCACCCGGAAGAACCTGAGGTACTACGACAGACGGATGAAGCGCGACCACCCGGACCTATGCGTGCGGACCTTCCGCCGCGAGTCCGAGCTCGACGAGCTCTGCGCTGACATGGAGCGCGTGGCCGCGACCACCTACCAGCGCAGCCTCGGCGCGGGATTCACCGGGGACCATCAGGATCGCGCTCTCATGGCGCTCGGCATGGCGCGCGGATGGTTCCGCGCCTGGGTCCTGTACTTCGGCGACAGGCCGGTCGCCTTCTGGCACGGCTACGCGTATGGCGGCACCTTCACCACCGGTTGCCCGGGCTTCGATCCGGCATTCACCAAGGACCGGGTGGGCGCATTCCTGGCCGTGCGCATGATCGAGCATCTGTGCGCGGACACTGCAGTGAACATGCTGGATTGGGGTGGCGGCGACGCTGAGTACAAGCGCACCCTCGGCGGCGTGCGGCGTGAGGAGGTCGACGTCATGCTCTTCGCCCGGACCGGTGCCGGGCTCAGGGCCTGCTTCCTCCGCATGACCGCCGCGGCCCTAGCCCGCATCGGGAGACGGCTGTTGGGCGACGCGGGCGTCAGACGGGTCAGGCGCGCGTGGCGCGATCGCCTGGCTCACGAGTCCTCTTAGCACGACGGGCCATGACGTGGCCAATCAGCTGTGGGCCAACAACCTCGCCCAGACGTACGGCTTCGGATCATGTGCCAGCTTCCGTTCCTCGCACCTGGTCCTTGGGAACGTCTGGTACGACGATCAGGGGTCGGGCTGCGGCAAGGTGATCGCTTCACCCGGTTGGGTTGGAGGCGGCGACTACCACCTCACTGCGGGCTCTGCCGCTATCAATGCCGGCGCAGCGCAGCACGCACCCGAGAGCGATCTCGACGGAGCCCGGCGCGACTCGGCTCCCGACGCGGGAGCGTACGAATACAGGCCCTAGATCCCGCGCCGGGGGTGCGGAGCGCTGTTACGGTGGCGGGGTGGTGCGCATCGGACGTGTAGTACCGCGCCCGGTGCAGATCGCGCTCGGGCTGGCCGCCCTCGGTGGCGCGGGTTTGATCCTGGTAGGTGCCCTGACCACACCGGCCGGCGGCACGGGGTGGATCCCGGTTGGCGCGCCGACGACACCGACCCTCGGCGCGGCCACGCTGCATATGAGCCCCGGTGGCACGGGAAGCACCTGCACGAAGGCCTCCCCGTGCGGCTCGATGGACAGCGCCTACCAGACCGCCCGGATGGGCGACACGGTGCTGATGGCCGGGGGCCACTACGGCGACCAGCTCATCCGCCCCCGCAGTCGTCCCGGAGGGGGCAGCGCGAGGCCCAGCGGAGACGAGATCACGTTCCGGCCGCGGTCGAGCACCGCCGTCACGATCGCGGATCTGATCGTCGGCGGCGTGCGCAGCGCCCCGGTTCAGCACATCGCCTTCGAGGACATCGAGGTCACGGGTTGGACGGCCACGCGCTCGGCCGCCGACATTCACTTCTCCCGCATCCGACATCGCGGCCAGGTGCACGCCAATTGGGTGGAATACCTGAGCTACCGGAACGGTGAGGTTGGGCCCGTCAGCGACGACACCGGAGACGGGCTTCAGTTCAACCAGATCGACGGTCGGGCCGGGCACCATCTGCTCATCAAGGGGATGGACATCCACGACGTCCACCCCGACAACGCCGCGGCGCATCCCGACGCGATCCAGTTCTTCGGGCCCTACCACGACGTGACTCTCAGCGGCAACCGCCTCTGGAACAACGACAACATCAACCTGCGCGGGGACGGGTTGATGAAGCGCCTGGTCGTGGAGAACAACTTCTTCGGCGCGGCCCACGACCCGGTAGTGCCGCGTTACTACACCGCGCAGATCCCCGGCGACGGAGCGATCATCCGCTACAACAGCTTCGATGGCTCCGTGCAGCCGGCGCCATCCGACCAGTGGTCCGCTCAGCTCTGGGAGGGGAACGTCATGACGTGGACGACCTGTCAGGTGACGGGCCCCGATTCGACGGTCCGCTTCAACGTGTGGCTCGGCGGGCGAGCATGCGGATCGGCGCGCAGACACGTCAGAGGTCGCGTGTTCGCTGACAGCTCGAGCGGGGACCTGCACCTGCGGCCGGGCTCGGCGCCGATCGGAGCGGGGAACCCACGCAGTCACCCTTCCAGGGACATCGACGGTGACGTCCGGCCGGCGAACGGAAGACCGGACGCCGGAGCGGACGAGCTCGAGCGCGACGGCGCTATTTCGGAGCGGCGGCCGGGCAGCCGCCTGGCGTTCACAGGGCTTCGCGTGTCGCGCACGCGCCACGGCCACGTGGTCCACCTGCGCCTCTCCGCGCCGGCGCGACTTGGCGGTCGAGTCGAGCGCCGTCAGGGCGGCAGCTACCGCACGGTCCGCCGTCTGCGCTCACGTCGGGCCGCGGCCGGTACGGTGCGCATCCGCCTGGCCCGGCTTCCACCTGGGCGCTACCGCGTCCGCCTCAGCGCGGTCAACCGGCGTGGAGAGCGCCGGCGCGCGAGCGTTCGCGTACGGGTGCCGCCGCGGTGAGCGTGAGGGCGTCCCCCATGCCCGCACTGTCGAGGAGCGCGGCCGCAGGGAGCGCCGCGTACCAGGCCCAGCGCTTCTTCACAAGCTGCTCGCGGCGGCCGCGCAGGTAGTCGAGCGTCCCTACGAGCGGGATGCCGCCCGACACCTGGCGCACGCGCGTGTCCCGGAAGCCGCAGCGTTCTGCCAGACGGGCGAGCGTTCCCGCCTCGAAGTGCCAGAGATGGCGAGGGATGTCCAGGTAGTACCAGCGCTCCCCTGCCCTCCGCGAGAGCAGCGACCCGAAATTCGGCACGCCGACCGTCAGCCTGCCCCCCGGACGTAGCACCCGGCGAGCCTCCGTCAGCTGAGCTCGCGGGGACCGCATGTGCTCAAGCGAGTGCCAGAAGCGCACGACGTCGAAACGCCCCTCGGAATAGCCCGCGTCGAGCAGGTCCCCGCAACGGACCCCATCGAGTCCGGCCTCGTTGGCTGCGGCGACCGCCCGTTCGCTCATCTCGACCCCGTGGGGCCGCCAGCCCGCCTCGCGCAGGGCGAGCAGGAATGCTCCGGAACCGCAACCCACGTCCAGGATGTCGCCCGGCGGCCCCGGCGGCAGCCCCGGCAGGAGCCGGTCCCGGCCGGCGGCCGAGAGCAGCCGCCGCGGGTGTGACGCGCTCCCGTTCGCCTCGTAGGCGGACCGAACCCTGTGGCGCACGCGCTTGGTCGGTGGACTGGGACGAGCGAACGAGTAGTAGTCGTCGCCCGGGTAGTGTGCGGCCAGGTCGTCGGGCTGGGGCTCGGTACGCACGAGCCCGCATGTGGAGCAGCGAACTACTGAGAAGCGCCCGGGAAGGCCGAAGCGGCGGTCCCCGCCTTCGAGCACGACTTCTCCGCCCGTGCTGCCGCAGGCGTCACATCGCACTAGATGTCCTGCGCGCCAGCCGCAGCGCGGGGATCGCCAAGCCGATCATGATGAAGAGCAGGAAGGTGACCTGTGTGAACGCGAGGGCATCGAACGTGAACATGCCCACTCCGAAGGCGGTGATCGCCGCGGCAAGCCCGCTCAGCAGCCAGCCGTGTTCGGTCGGGTCGCCACGCGCAGCCGTACCGAGCCGGCGGACCGAGCGAACCAGCAGCCACAGGAAGGCGAGCGCTCCCAGGAGACCGACTTCCAACAGAAGCCCGAGCCACTGGTTGTCGAGGATGAACGCGTTCACCTTGGGGTCGCCGACGGTCGTTACCCGCGTCCCGAACCCGTATCCCACGTAGGGGCGCTTCCACCACTCGCGCAAGGCGGGGCCGGCATCAGCCAACCGGTTGCTACCCGTGGCGCTGATGGCGGTTTGCTGCTGTGCGATCAGCCCCTCTTCGGGCAGGAATGTGTTCTTGAGGCTGCCGATCGCTCCGGGCGCGAGGAGGTGGATGACGATGACGAATGGAATGGCCCACTTCCACAGGCGCAGCACCTCGCGCGGCTTGAGCGCGATGAGCACCACCAGCACCGTGAGCAGCATCGTGCTGCCCGTGCGGGCGACGGTAGAGATGGAAGCCACCCCGATGAGGCCGGTCGCCGCCCACCAGGCCCGGCTGCGGTAGCGCCGGCCGAGGTAGATGCCGAGCGGCAGGAGCATGACGAGGGCGGCGCTCAACGCGATCGGATGCTGGGCGGACGCGTACACGCGCGCGTCCCCCGCGCGCTCCTCGAGCCCGGCGGGTACGCCACCCTCCTGGGCGTCGAGGAGCGGCACCAGCTGGAGGTGATCGAAGATGTTGAAGCCGGTGCGGTACTGAATCAGCGCGAACAGGCCCACGACCGCACCGCCGCCGACCAACGCCTTCAGCACCACCTCGAGCTGTCCCCGCCGGGTTATGACCGAGGTCACGAGCAGGAGCACCAGCCAGTAGCTGACCATCAGGGAGATCGACTTGATGACCTCCGGCGCCACCTCCAGCTCGTCGATGCGCGCTGCGTTGAACGCATCCGACGCGAGGATCGAGAGGCCGAGCGCGGCCAGCGGGACCAGCAGCCCGATCCGCTTCCAACGCAGCGCGGGGTCCGACAGGAGCGAAGCGATCCACAGGCCTGCGATCACCGCGACAAGCACGCGGTAGGGCTCGAGGTGGAACGGCAGGCTCCCGGGCAGCTCGTATCGGCCCAGTGGGATGAGCAGGATCGTGAGCACCACGATCGAGACCAGGATTTCCCAGCGCAGCAGGATCCGATGGCTCCACAACAGGAGGAGGACGAGGTTGATGACCACCGCCGCGCCGAGCGGATGCAGGTCGAGCGCCGCCGTGGCAACCAAGGTGACGGTCGTCCCCGCCAGCGCGAGCCACAGCGCGGGACCACCGGGCCTCAGCGTCTGCGCGTATGTGTGCATGGCGTCAGCCGTGCTGCTTGGGAGCGTCGACCTGGTCGGCCGGCTGCCACGGGAGGTCGCGCTCGAGATCGAAGTTGAGACCCTCGAGCGGGTCGGAAGCAGCACGTGAGGGCCGACGGCTCGGGTACAGGTTGTCGAGCACGTACACCGTGACGAACGTGCCCACCAGCACGAGCAGCGCCATCAACACGGACGCCGTGATGGACCGGCCTCCGATCATCGTGCCCGGCAACGGCGGGTTCAGGACCTGCAGCTCGACCCTCTCGTCCTCCGGCACTCCGTTCTGGCGGACGTTCAGCTCCAGGTACCGCCGCAGCGCCTCGATCGCCTCCCGGTTGAGCGTCTGCGCGCCTTCGGCGCTGTTTGCAGTGGCATGGATGGAGAGGATCGGCAGCGGCTCGCCGGTTGCCGGGTTGGGAACGGTCGCCACGGAGAGCTGGTCCTCATCGGGCGCCGGGCTCATGAGCCGCCGAACGACATCGCTCTGCGCGAGATATGAGTAGATCGTGGCAAGCTCAGTGAACCGGCTGGGCGGAGCAAACCTGCGCCGGCGCTCACCGTCGCGAGTCGTCAGCTCGGCGGGGTCGATGGCAGTCGGGTCCGCCCCGGGCAACGTCGTCCGACCCCACGGAAATCCCGCCTGCGTGACGAGGGTCCGCGATGTGCTTCTGAAGGTGGCGTCCGAACGCCACTCGAGGCCGCTGGTCGACACCGAGAAGGACGCCAGGATAGCCGCGACCGCCGCGAGGACGAATCCGCCGAGGACCAGGACGCGCCAGCGCTTGAGAATTCCGAGATGATGTCGGATGTCCATATCGATGGGGTTCTCGTCAGCGTCCGGCCGCGTACCGCAGGTAGGTGGTGGCCGCCTCGGTCCTGTTCGAGACGCCTAGCTTGCGGAAGACACTGCCGAGGTGGAACTTCACCGTGTGCTCGGTGGTGCCCAGGTGCTCAGCGATGCGTTTGTTCGCGGCTCCCCGGGCGACGAGCTCGAGCACCTCGCGCTCGCGAGGGGTGAGCGCCGGAAGCTGGCCGATCGATTTGACCTCCACACCGCCGATCGTAACCCCGGGTATCCGGGTGGCGTCCTAGCCGTCCGGTTAGGTCGAACCCACCGGTGGTCAAGGGCGCCCTGCGTGGCTCGAAGTACGGTCGCAGTAGATGCCCGGCCTTGCGTCGTTCCCGCCGCCCCTGCCTGAAAACCCGTACCAGCGGCTGCTCTACGCACAGACCGCCGCGCACGGCCTGCGTCTGGTCGACGGCGTCCATTTCAAGGTGTGGTCGCTGTGGCGCGAACGCCGCCGCGTGAGGGCGCTGCACTTTCACTGGCCGCAGAACTACTGGCGTCAGGCATCGCACCCACGCGGGCCGATCACATGGGTCAAGCTCGGGCTGTTCGCGGTTCGGCTGGCGGCGGCGCGCGCCCTCGGCTACCGCCTCGCCTGGACGATTCACGAGGTCAGGCCGTTCACCACCAGGAGCCGCTGGGTGGATCATCTGGGCGCGCTCATGCTCACGCGGGCATGCCACGCCTTGATAGTCAATGACGAGCCGACGGCGACCGAGGCCCGCCGCCTGTATCGCCTGGCCACTGACCTCCCCCGGGTGATCGAGCACGGCCCCTACACGGGCGCCTATCGGCCCGGCAGGCCTCGCGGGGAGGTGCGCGCCGAGCTCGGCATCGCGGACGGCGCCGTCGTGGCCCTGTGCTTCGGGAACGTCGCGCCGTACAAGGGAATCGAGACGGTGCTCGAAGCGTTTTCCGCGATCAAACGATCTGACGCCGTGCTCGTGTTCGCGGGCCTGGTCATGGCACCGGAGCTCGGACAGGCGCTCCGCGCCGCCGCCCGGCGTGACCCGCGAATACGGGCAATCCTCGAGTTCGTGCCGGACGACCGGGTTGCCGAGCTGTACGAGGCCGCCGACCTGGCCCTCTGTCCGCGCTCCGACGGCGGGACCTCGGGCGCATTGGTGCTTGCGCTGTCGATGGGCGTCCCGCCGGTCGCCGCCGACCAGCCGACCTACGCGGAGCTGGTAGATGGAGGGCGCGCAGGGTGGCTCTTCGCTCCGGGCGACCCGGTGTCGTTGCGCGAGACGCTCGAGGTCGCGCTCGCCGATCCCGAGGGGCGCAGGGCCCGCGCGGCTGCCGGGCTCGCGCGCGCCGAGACGCTGAGCTGGCCGCGGGTGGGCGAGCAGACCGCGCAGCTGATCCTCGGCAGCGACGGCCATGTGAACGGCTCCGCGACATGAGCGAGCCCGGAACCCACGAGCGGCTCCCCGAGGAGCTGGTCAAACAGCGCGCGAAGAGCGGGGTGTTCTTCGTGGGCTCGCTGGGCCTCGTCAACCTCGCGGTCGGCTTCGTGGGAAGCATCTTCCTCGCCCGGATGCTCGCTCCGCACGACTTCGGTGTCGTGGCGATCGGGACGTCGCTGATCATGGTGGGTACCGCGCTCGGCGACGGCGGGCTGGCGAGCGGGCTGATCCGGCGCGAGGCGCCGCCCACCCACGGAGAGCTCCGTGCCGCGCTTGCCCTCCAGCTGGCTCTCACTTGCACCCTCGCGTTCATCGCGGCATCGCTGGGCTACGCGCTCGGCGGCTCGGGCGAGGTCGTCGCACTGATGATGCTCTCGCTTCCAATGTCCGCAATTCAGACGCCTGCCCGCATTTCACTCTGGCGGGCGCTCCGATTCGGACCCATCGCCTCGTCCGAGGCGGCGGGCGTGATCGCGTCGTACGTGTGGTCGATCTCCGGGGTCCTGCTGGGATTCGACGTCTGGGCGCTCGCCTCGGGAGTCGTCGTACGCTCGCTCGTCTCCAGCTGCTACGTCATCTACGCCGGCGGCCTCGGTGTGGTGCTGCCCTCCCTTCGAGAGGCGCGAACGTTGCGGTCCGTGGTGGCATTCGGCCTGCAGTTCCAAGCCGTGAGCCTTGTCGCGCTGGCACGTGACCAGGGCCTGAACGTCGGGGTCGCTGCGATCGCCGGCGTCTCGACGCTGGGCATCTGGACTCTCACGAAGCGACTGCTCGAGCTTCCGGTCCTGCTGTTCGAGCCGCTGCACCGCGTGTCGTTTCCCCTCCTGTCGCACATGCGCGCAGCGCGGCAGGATCCGACGAGGCTGATGGACCGCGGAATAGCGATCGCCGGCACCGCGTCCGGCCTCGTGCTGGTCGCCTTCGCCGCCTCGGCCTCTGAGCTCGTGCCGGCGGTCTTCGGCGAGCAGTGGCGAGCAGCCGGAACCATCGTCCCGTTCATCTGCGCGGCGCTCCTGGTGGCGGGCCCCCTGTCCGTAGTGGCCGTCGGGTTCCTTTACGCGGGAAACGAGCCGTCCGTGGTCGTGAAGGTCACCATCGTGCACACGATCGTGGTCTTCGCCGTCGCCTTGCCGCTGCTGCCGACCGTTGGTCCGGAAGCGATCGGCATGGGCTCCCTGTCAGGCGCCATCGTCGACGCCGCCATCATGGCAACGGCGATCGCCCGGCGTTCCGCGGCTCGCCCGCTGCGCGCGCATCTGCCGACGCTCGTGATCGCCGCTCCCGCCGCCCTGATCGGCATGGCCGTCACCGCGGGCGCGGGCACGGGTCTGGTCGCCGCCATTGCCGGCGGACTCGCGGCGGCAAGCGTCTACCTGCTGACCATGACGCTCGTGAGACGCGCGGTGCTCGTCGACACCGCCCGGATGATCATCCAGGCGGTGCGTAGCGGCATCACGCGAGAACGGGCGCCGCAGCAGGCAGAGGCCGCGGCTCGAGAGCCTGTTCGAGCTCCCGCGTGACGCTCGGCCACGAGAACATCCGGGCTGCACGCTCGCGGCCCGCCGAGCCGAACTGCGCGCGCCGCTCCGGGTCGCCGAGCAGCTGAGCGAGGGCGTCGGCGAGCGCCCGGGCGTCGTCCCGCTCCACGAGCAAGCCGGTCTCGCCGTGCACCACGCTTTCTACCGCGCCGCCGGCGCGAGCCGCCACCACCGGCAGGCCGACGGCCATCGCCTCGATCGGCGGAATCGGAAACGCCTCGAATATCGACGGGAACACGAAGACGTCCGCGGCCTCGTAGTAGCCGCGGACGCGCTCGTGATCCACACGCTGGTTCGTGAAGACGGTGCGCTCGGCCAGCTCGGGTGACATGCGTTCGCGGAGCTGCTCGAGATAGCTTCGCCCGTAGAAGCGCTCCAGGGAGCGAACCAGCGGGTCGGAGGAGATCGCCACCGCCATCTCCATCGGGATCAGCGTCTCCTCGCCGACGAACACCATGCGCAGCTCGGGGTGGTCGTGCACCAGCTCGTTGAGCGCGTCCACGAGCAGGTGATGGCCCTTCTCCGGTGCGATCCGGCCAACGTGCAGGAGAGTCACCGTGTCGCCGGCGTCGGGCCGGCTGACCGGCTCCTCCACGTCGACACCGTTGTAGATCGTGCGGCAGCGGTCCGCGTGGGCGGGGAAGCGCCGGCGGATCGGGCGGGTGATGTGCTCGCTGCAGCCGATGATCACGTCGGCGTGACGCAAGCGGCGGTCGATGGTGCGCTCGTCGATCTGTGTCAGCCACTCGCACTGCATGTGGATGGCGATCCGCGCGTGCGGGTTGAGGCGCCGAATCAGCGGCAGCGCCTGCGAGTAGTTGTAGACGTGCACAGCGTCCACCCCACGCCGCCGGATGTCGAGCGCGACCTTGAGCCAGTAGGTGAGCGGGTTCAACGTCGACGAGAAGAAGGCCTTGTTGGCCGGTCGCAGCCGCCAGAGAGCGCGGGCGTAGGCGAGGGTCGCGTCGACCCTGTGATCGACGAAGCGATACTCGATCCCGTCGCGCGTGCAGTCGCCCATCTCCTCCGTGGCGCTTGCGTAGAGGACGACCTCGTGCCGCTCGCCCAGGCGGCGGGCGACCTCCCGCGTCCAGATCTCGAGCGATCCGGTCGGGGGCAGCACGCTGTGCGACGGCTGGCTGACGAATGCGATCTTCACGTGTCGCCCGCGACGCTAGTCGAGCGGGATGATCGTGGCGTCGCCGAACGTGACGTCCACGTTGTGGGCCATCAGCAGCGCCGACCCGCGGAATTGTGAGCTGGTCGCGAGCGCGTCCGGCTGGACCATCTGCAGGTCCCAGGTGGCTGGCTCAGCACCATCGCCCCTCCAGAGCTTGCAGCTGTAGCGGGAGGTGCCGTCGCCCAGGTCGACTCGCCTGAAGCGCATCCTGTACTCCGATCCGAGGCTGATCGCCCGCGGGGTGTTCTCGGCCGCGACGACGCTGTCGGCGTTGTCGCCGTTGTTGCGGATCAGCTCGAGCTGAGGCGGCGCCGGCTCGGCGACCGAGCGCCCGAACCCGCACAGCCCGCCGTACGGATGTCCGAAGCGCGGCTGCAGCCCGCCGAAGTCCGTGTGCCCCTGCCAGCCCATGATCACCCCGACGCCGGCGTTGGGCTTGGAGGCGTCGAACGAGTGGAGGGTCAGCGGGACCTCCACCTCGTAGCTGCGCCAATCGAACTGGCCCAGCGCCAGGAGGCGGTCGAAGCCGGTCGCGATCGGGCGCACGCCGTCCCGGTCCGCGTCGTACGCCCACTCGCCCTCGATGACCTGGGCCTTTTCCGGGATCGTCGCGGTGGAGTCCCAGTCGGCCGTGTACGACAGCGGCCATCCGGCCTGCCCCTTGTAGGTGCGGCCCCAGAAGATCTCGTTGCGCTTGGCGAAGGCGTTGAAGTATCCGCAGGTGACGTGCGCCGGATTGTCGGGCGGGCACTGGCTGTCCCAGACGTTCAGCGTCCGCCACTTGAGGTTCTCCTCGGGCACGGGCAGCTGCATCTCGGGCGGAACCTCGACCGACTCCGTGGGCGGGCCGAGCGGTCCCCATCCGAAGTCGAGCGGCTCGCCGCAGGTGGGGCGCGGCGGAGCGGTGAAGTCGAGGTGTGGGGTGAAGCGCGACAGCGGATCGTCGTCCACACGCGCGGGGTTGGGCCAATTAGCGGCCGAGAAACCCATGCAGGGGCCGGACTCGTGCGGGTGGACGAGAGTGCTGTGCACGCGCGTGGACAGCCCCAGGCGGCGCACCGAGGCGACGGTCTGGCGGGCCACCTCCGAGTGGTCCGGATGACCGTCGAACTCGGCCAGCGTGTAGATGTCGCTGGGCTGCGTCAGCTGGAGCAGGGCATCGAAGTCCGCGGCGAGGTCGGTCGCGGTCAGCTGCGAATGGCGCCCGTCAAGGAGATGGCGCAGCTCGCCGTTGCAGGTCGCGTTGTCGCCGTCGTCGTCCTCCCCGTAGGTGCGGCCAAGGCCGCTTCCCCCGCCGACCCAGGGCGCCCCGCCAAGCTGCGCAATCGACGTCAGCGAGTCGTTCGGGTAGCCGAGGAAGATCAGCTCCGTCGCGCCCAGGTCAGTCGAGTACTCGAGACCGAGCAGGCCAACGGCGGTCATCGTCTCGCGTGAGAGGGCCAGCCCGCGCGCCGCCGTGGTTGCCCCGTTCCCATCCGCTGCCCCGCAGTACCCGCTGAGGTCGCCGATCTGGGGCTCGTCCCCGTTGGTCGCCGCGGCCACGTACACCCGGCGGCCCTCCTGTGCGGCGCGCCGAATCACGCCGGCCATCCCGAGGAGGGCGTCGTCGCCGTGGGCGACGACCGCCAGGACCGGCCCGTCAGGGGTCGGCTCGCCCCCTGCGCTCAGCCCGCGCCAGTCCAGGGTCACGGTCTTCGTCGTAGTGTTGCCCGAACCGTCGACGGCCGTGATCGCAACCTCGTTGTCGCCCGGCAGCAGCAGGTCTCGGTTCAGCTCCAGGTTGAAGTCGCCCTGGCGCTCGAGGCGTAGCCCGTCCGGGCCGACCGTGAGGTTCTGCCCGTGCTCGCCGTTCAGCGTCGCGCGCAGGCTGGTCGTGCCCTGCGGGTCGTAGACGTTGCCGCGGACGTTCACCCAGCGTTGCGGCACACCGATCGAGCCAAAGGTCACCGTGTCGCCGCCCCACACGTCGATGTCGGGCCCACCGTTGCCGCCGCACGGGGTCGTCGTGAAGGTGCGGTCGGCGGACGTCGCCTCGTTGCCGAGCTGGTCGGCCGAGCGGATCTGGAGGTGATAGGACGTCCCGCAGGCAAGGTCGGGCAGGCGTGTCCAGTGCCGCGTGTCGAGCTTCGTGGCGCCGGAGATCTGTCCGTAGGAGGCGGTCGGACCGTGCGCCACCCTCGAGCCGGCCGGCTCATCGGTCGTCCAAGTCACCACGGCAGAGTTCGAGTGCGGCGTGACCGCGATGTCCGAGATCTCCGGCGGAGTGCGGTCGGTGACCTCCCTGAAGTAGTCGACCTCTGCCACGAAGGCGGGCGCCGGATCGCCCGAGTTGCCCGCGAACGGGCCCACGGCCGAGACCGTCATCGCCCGGTCGAAGCTCGCTCCTACAGCGAAGGCCTCTCCGTCGTGCGAGAAACGCACCGTCCAGTGGCCGCCGGCTCGCGTGACCTTCAGCCAGAAGGAGGGCGACGCGGGGATGGACCGGGCCACGACGCTGGACGCCACACCGTTCTCGATTGAGGCGACGAACAGGTAATTCGTGCCACCGCCCCGGTGAGTCTCGATCCGCAGCAGGTCGTTCGAGTCCTGCTCGACGATGATGCCCTGCATCTGGTAGGCCGTGGTGACCTGGGTGTCGAACTTCGCCTCGACCTCGAAGTCGGCGTCGGGCGCGGCCTGCAACAGCCTCGGCACCTCGTCGGCTCCGGTCCAAAGGTCGTGGCGCACGCCCGCGGGTAGCGTGAAGCGCGCCCGGCCTCCGGTGAGCTGCATGCTCGTGTCGCCCAGGGGGTCCACGAAGGTCCACTTGCTCGTGTCGAGCGATCCACCGTCGAACTCGTCCGACTGGAGGAAGGCGGGGCACGGCGCCGTTGTGAGCGTGCGGTCATCGGAGCTGCCTTGGTTGCCGGCAGCGTCGGCGCCGCGCACCAGGAAGTGGTACACGGTGTCGCACGCCAGGCCGTGCAGGGAGACCGAATGCTCGGCGACAAGGTCGGTGCGGGTGAGGGTGCCGGCCTCATAGCTCGTCGTGCGGCCGTAGCGGACCTCCGATGTGGCGGGCTCGTCCGTGGTCCACGAGATCGTGGCCGCGGTGCCGGTCGGCTCAGCCGCTATGCCCGCGATGACGGGCGCCGTGACGTCGGGCGGGACGTTCCTGAAGTAGTCGATCCGGCTCGTGAAGGACGGTGGGGTCCAGCCGGAGTTACCGGCGAAGGGGCCGATGGCCGTGACGGCGAGGCTCTCGGTGAACGTCGCGCTCGTGACCCAGCTCGCTCCGTCCTGCGAGGTGCGGAGCGTCCAGAGGTCGCCCTCGCGCGCCAGCCGGAAGAGGACCGGAGCGGGGCCCTGGAAGCTGGCGTTGTGCACGACCGAGGCCTGTCCGGCGGCGATCCGCGCGACGAACAGGCGCTGGGAGGAGCCGTCATGGTGCGTCTCGATGCGCAGCATGTCATCCGCGTCCTGCTGCACCAGGATGCCCTGGAGGTGGTAGCCCTCGGTGGGCGCCGTGTCCCACTTGGCCTCGACCTCGAAGTCGGTGTCGGGGGCCGCCTGGAGGAGCTTGGGCACCTCGTCGGTCTGCGACCAGAGGTCATGGCGCAGGCCCTGCGGTAGGGACAGCTGCGCCTGGGAGCCGGTGAAGCCGAGCTCCACGTCGCCGAACGGGTCCGCGTAGGTCCAGATGCTCTCGTTCAGGCTCTGCCCGTTGAACTCGTCCGACACGATGCTCGATGGGCACGCCTCCGTCGTGAAGGTCTCATCCCCCGATACGGCCTCGTTCCCCTGCGCGTCGCGCGAGCGCACCTGGAAGTGGTAGAGCTGGCCGCAAGCCAGTCCGGACAGTGTCAGGGCGTGGTTCGTCACCTGCGCCTGCTGGCCGACCGTTCCGCCCGTGTAGGAAGTGTTCGACCCGTAGGCGACCGAGGAAGTCGCAGGCTCGTCGGTCTGCCAGCGCACCTCGGCGCCGACCCCGCTCGGCGTGCTCGTGACGCCGCTGATGGCCGGCGGCGTCTCGTCGACTGGGACCGATGACAGCGCGCGGAAGTAATCGATGCGGCTGGTGTAGGCAGGCGGGGCCCAGCCGCCGCTGGAGTTGCCGGCGAACGGCCCGATGGCGCTCACGGCGAGGCCGTCGCTGAACGTGGCGGCGGTCGCCCAGGTCGACCCGTCGCTGGAGGTGCGGATCGTCCATGACGAGCCCGCGCGCTGCAGGCGCATGTATGTCGGCGCGGCGCCGCTGAGGCTGCTGAAGTGGAGCACGGAAGCCGAGCCTCCGGCGATGCGCGCCACGAACAGCCTGGCCCCGAAGCCGTCGTGATGCGTCTCTATGCGCAGCACGTCGTCGGAGTCCTGCTGGACGATGATGCCCTGGAGGTGGTAGCCCTCGGACGGCGCCGAGTCCCAGTTGACCTCGACCTCGAAGTCCGTGTTGGGCGCGGCCTGGATCAGCCGCGGAACCTCGTCGGCGCCCGTCCACAGGTCGTGCCGGACCCCGGCCTGCATCGCAAGCTCCGCGTGCGAGCCGGTCATCGTCAGTCCGACGTCCCCCAGCGGGTTGACGAACGTCCAAAGGCTCGTGTCAAGAGTGGGCTCGTTGAACTCGTCGGACATGATGCGATCGACCGCCGCAATCCTGGCGAGGGGCGGGCTCGTGACCGGGTTCACCCGCCGGGCCTGCCGGTCCCGCGAGGCCGGGCGCCTGTCCCTCGCCCACGCCGGCCGCTCGTTCCCGGAACTCGGTAGGCGGACCGGCCTGGCCGATGCCCGCAGCCGCAACCGCAGCCTCTTGCGAAGCTCGGGGCGCACCCTCGCCTCGCGGAGGACCTCCCCGACCGGGGCGCTCGGGTGCGTCGCGGCGACAGCGCTGGCGCCTGGCACGCCTGCCTGGCTCGAGGCGCGCGTGCCGTCCGACCCCTGTGTCAGGAGCAGGGCCGCCAGCCCCGCGGCCAGCAGGACGGCGGGCACGGCCGCCCACTTTCCGAGCAGGGTCCGGCGAAGCCAGTGGCGCATTGCCCCATTGGACGGGAGCGCGCTCCTCTTGGCGCTCCCCGAAAGTCCAGGCTTAGCGCGGGGCTTCGCTCCGCCGTACCCCGTGGACGTGGTCGCGTACCCAAGGATGCGGGTCGTCCTCACGGAGGGTTAGCTCGAAGCCACGGTTGCGCAGGAATTCGACGACGAAGGCCTTCGTCGCGAGCGCGCCATCGGTTTCCGATAGGAAGTCATGACAGGCGATGCACACGTAGCGCGTGCGCCCCAGCGTCTCTTCGGCCCCCTGCAATGCGAGCCGCTCGGCGCCTTCGATGTTCATCTTGAGCAGATCGATGCGCTCGATTTCGTGCTCGCGGCAGAGCTCGTCGAGCGTCTTGGCCGGCACCTCGCCCGTGCGCCTCGCTCCGTTCGTTCCGCCGAGCACCGTGTAGAGGTCGCGGTGCGACCCGTCTTCCACCATGGTCGCGGATCCAGGCGCGTCCATCACGGCGCACTGCACCGGGGTCACGTTGGACAGGCCGTTGAGCCTGCAGGCCTGCTCGAGGAGCACGAAGGTGGCCGGATGAGCCTCGACGGCGAGCACGCGGCCCGACGGGCCGACTGCGTTCGAGAAGACGACGCTGTCGAGGCCGTCCCCAGCGCCGATGTCGACGATGGTGTCCCCCTCACGCGGCTCGTAGAGGAACAGCCAGTTCTCCTTGATCGGGTCGAAGATCGTGGCGAGCGTGGAGTTCCAGTCGCGCCGGTACTCGAAGCGGTCGGAGACCGGTATGTAGGTCGAGTCGATCCGGTGGACCCACGCGCGGTCGTAAAGGATCTCGACGTCGAGCTCGGTGCCGCGGCGGGCGCGGCGGGTCGACAGGGAGGCGAGGGCGTGGCGCCCGACCCCGCGGTCGGCGGCGTCGATCAGGGCCCTCCGGAGCGTCATGCCGCGGCTGCCGCGACCTGGCTTCGATCGGTGAGGACGTCGGCGAGGATCGAGGCGAGATCGCGCTCGGGGGTCCAGCCCACCGCCGCTTCGATCTTCTCGATCGAGGGCACGCGGTGGAGCATGTCCTCGATGCCCTCTCCGTAGACCTGGTCGTATGGCACGAAGACGAGCGGAGAGTCGCTCTCGGCGAGCGCCTTGACCCGCTCCGCCAGATCGACAATCGAGATCCGGTTGCCGGAGCCGACGTTGTAGATCTCGCCCGTCGTGGCCGGCTGTTCCATCAGCGCGCGCAGGGCGCGCACCGTGTCGGCCACGTGGCAGAAGCAGCGCGTCTGGGATCCGTCGCCGTGAATCTCGATCGGCTCGCCTCGCAGCGCGCGCTCGATGAAGGTCGGGATGACCATCCCGTACTGGGCGCTCTGGCGCGCGCCGACGGTGTTGAAGAGCCGGGCGATCGTGCAGTCGAGTCCGCGCTCATGGGCGTGGGCGAGGGCCAGGAACTCGTCCATGGCCTTGGAGTCCGCGTAGGCCCAGCGCCGCTGTGTGGTGGGACCGTAGATGCGCCGGTCGCTCTCCTTCAGCGGGCGCAGCTCCCGGTGGTCGCCATAGACCTCGCTGGTCGAAGCGATCAGCACACGCTTGCCGAAGCGGTTGCAGTTGTCGAGGACCACCTCGGTGCCCTGCACGTTCGTGACGATCGTGCGTACCGGCTCCTCGACGATCAGGCGGACGCCGACCGCGGCGGCGAGATGGTAGACGACGTCGCAACGGTTCACCAACTCGTTGACGGTCGCGGGCGACAGCACCGACTCGACCACGAGGTGGAAGTCGTTCCGGTCCACCAGGTGGACCACGTTGGTCATCGATCCGGTGGAGAGGTCGTCGAGAGCGAAGACCTCCCACCCGTCCTCCAGCAGCGACTCGGCAAGGTGGGACCCTATGAATCCGGCCCCGCCGGTGATCAGCGCCTTGCGGCTCGGGGTGCGGAGCGAGGCGTGTTGGATCGTCCCCTCCGCGCTCATACAGGCACAACGTCGGCGGTGACGCCGAGCTTGCGCAGCGTGCCTCCGATCTCCTCGACGTACAGCGGGTTCATCGCGAGCACGACATCCGGCCGGTGCCGGGACACCGCCTCTGGCGGCTGGATCGGATGGCCGGCGCCGGGCACATGGCGGCCGTGCTTTCGCTCGTTCAGATCCACGACGAGTCCGACCTCCTCGGCGCCGGGGACGACGTTCAGGAAGGTCACCCCCTTCGATCCAGCCCCCCACACGGCCACCTGCCGGCCCGCGTCGTGCAGCTCGCGCAGGCGCTCCGCCCACGTCGCGACGCGCTCGGCGTAGCGCGTGCCGAAGTCCTCCGCGAGCGGCCGCAGCTCGGCCGGCGACGAGCCCGGCTCCGCGGGTGCAGGCGCTTCGCCCGAGGCCTCGATGTACAGGTACTGCCCGCCGAACGTGCTCCCGACGTCGAGCGTCCCGAAGCCGAAGTCCTGGAACAGCCTCGTCAGCGCGGGCGCCGTGAAGTACGAGACGTGCTCGTAGATCACGTCCCATGTCGCCGCCTCGCGAAGCATGTACTCCCCGTCCGGCACCTCGAAGTAGAGCGCCGCCCGAGTGCCCGCCAGGGTCTCGAGCAGCGCCCGCGGCTCGTCCATGTGCTCGAGCACGTGGCGGCAGCAGATGAAGTCCGCCGGCTCCGAGGCGTGCTCGGCGGAGAAGTACTCACGCACGAACCTGACGGACCCGTTGCCGTTCGCCGCGCCGCGGTAGCTCGGGTCGAAGCCGACGCCCCGATTGCCGTTTGCACCGCACAACATCCTGAGGAAGTCCCCATTGCCACAGCCGATGTCGACGATGTTCTTGCCGTGCAGGTCGTGTCGCTCGACGAGGCGCCCCGCAAGCTCGTGCGCGAACTCCCGGAAGACGGTCGAGAAGTGAAGCGAGTTCTCGTAGGTCGGGCTGTAGCGGACGAGTTCGGGGTCGAACGCGGAGTTGTAGAGCGTTCCGCAGGACCCGCAGAACGCGAGCGCGATGTCGCCGCGTACCGCCGTCCGCGCCTCTTCGCGCGTGTCCCACAGCACGTTGCAGAAGACGGGGACTCCCTCGACCTCGAGGACCGGACTGGCGCCGGCGCTCCCGCACACCGGGCAGGGGGTGCGCTCAGGCGGCAACGAGCTCAGCCTCTACGCCAAGCGAGGACAACTCGCCGGCAATCTCACCAAGGTAGACCGGGTTCATGGCCACGACAAGCTCAGGCCGGTAGCTCCGCAGGAAGTCGGGTCCGACGACCGGATGCCCCGTGCCGGGCATGAACATGCCTTGCTTGTGCGGGTTCACGTCCACCACGTACTCGACCTCCCCGTTGAGGCCGAGCGTGGTCAGGAAGGCGACGCCCTTCGACCCACCGCCCCAGATCACCGCGCGACGGCCGTCTGCCCGCGCGCTCCGGATCCGGTCGCGCCAGTGGGCGCGCGTCGACGCGAACGCGCGCGTGAAGTCGTCCACCGCCTCAGCGACGTCGCCCGGCTCCTCCTCGAGCGGATGTGGCCCGGCGATCGGGCCGTCCGCCGGCCGGCATTCGATCAGGATGTACTGGTCGTCGTAGTCGAGGGCAAGATCGAGGATCTCGAATCCCGATCGCCTGAACAGCCTGCCCAGCGAGCCGGGTGTGAAGTACGAGCAGTGCTCGTAGTAGAGGTCCCAGAAGGCCACTTCGCGCAGCACGCGCAGCACATCCGGCAGTTCGAACAGCACCACGGTGTCTGGACTGCCCCGCAGCGAGTGGCGCACCAGCCGGACCAGCTCCCCGACTCGGTGGATGTGCTCGAGCGTGTGCCGGCACACGACCGCGTCGCCGACGAGGTTCGCGTAGTTCTCTGAGTAGTAGTCCTTGATGACGGTGACGCGCTCTGCCGCGGCCCCGCCGGCGCGCTCCTCGAGGAAGCTGGGATCGATACCCGTGCCGTGCGCCACGCCGTGCTCCACCATGGACATGAGGAACTCGCCCTTCCCGCACCCGATCTCGAGCACCTGCTTGCCTTCCAGCCCGTGACGCTCCACCCAGCGCTTGGCGAGGTCGTTCGCCCATCCGTTGAACGTCGGCGAGAAGCCCTGGGTCTCCTCGTAGGAGTCGGCGTAGTCCTGCGGCGCGGGATCGTACGCCGTGTTGGTGATGAATCCGCACGCCCGGCAGAACGCCAGCCTGAGCGACCCACGCGGGAAGCTCACGGCCTCGGCGCGGGTGCGCATCAGCCTGACGCTGTGGACCGGAATGTCGTCCTGGGCGTAGAACTGCTTCAGCTCGCGCCCGCCGCAGCTCGGGCAGGCGCTCACAGGACCCGTGGGCTCGGGACGGGGACGATGAAGCGGCCACCGCGGTCCAGGTACTCCTGCTGCTGCAACATGACCTCGTCCTTGTAGTTCCACGCCAGCAGAAGCACGTAGTCGGGCAACCGCTCGAGCAGCCGCTCGGGCCCGTGTATCGGGATGTGCACGCCTGGCATGAACAGGCCGTGTTTGTGAACGTTCCGGTCGACGACGAAGTCGACCAGCGTCTCGTCGATGCCGGCGTAGTTGAGCAGCGTGCTCCCCTTCGCCGCGGCCCCGTAGGCGCCGATCGACTTACCCTCCGCCTTGAGCGCACCCAGCATCTCCCGCAGGTCGCGCCGGATGCCATCGACGCGCGAGCCGAACTCGCGGTAATAGTCCGGGCTAGTCAGGCCCTGCGTCCTCTCGGCCTCCAGGAATGCGCTCGCCGACGGCTGCACGTCCTCTCGGGCTCCTACATGCCAGCGGAGCGTGCCCCCCTGGAGGGTCGGGAAGTGCTCGACCGCATTGAGGAACAGGCCATGGCGCCGCATTAGCGTGTCGACGGCGCTGCACGAGAAGTAGCAGAAGTGCTCGTGGTAGATCGTGTCGAACTCGCAGTGGTCGATGAGGTCCTTGACGTACGTGTTCTCGATGGTGACCACGCCGTCGTCCGCCAGCAGGATGCTCAGCCCCTCGACGAAGCTGTTCAGCGTCGGCGTGTGCGCCATGACGTTGTTGGCCACGATCACGTCTGCCTGACGGCCCTCCGCGCGCAGGCGCGTGGCCAGCTCGGCGCCGAAGAACTCCATCAGAGTCGGCACTCCGGCCTCCTCGGCTGCGGCCGCCTGCGTCGGCGCGGGGTCGATCCCGAGCACCGGGATGCCCTGCTCCACGAAGTTACGCAGGAGGTAGCCATCGTTCGACGCGATCTCGACCACGAGGCTGTCCCGGCCCAGCCGGCGCTCCTCGATCAGCCGGAGGGCGTGCTCGCGCGAGTGGCGCATGAGTCCGTCGGAGAACGACGAGAAGTACAGGTAGTTGTCGACGAAGAGCTGCTCCGGCGGGACCTCCTCGAGGATCTGCACGAGCGAGCATCCGGGGCAGAAGGCCACGTCCAGCGGGAAGCGCGGCTCCGGTCCGTCCAGCTCTCCGGCGGCCAGGAGGGCATCCGGGAGCGGCATGTCGCCCAACCCCAGGAATACCGACATCTGGTCACCGCCGCACGAGCGGCAGCCCGCTGCCGGCGGCCGCGCCTGCCTCGGGCGCGTGCTCGGCGCGGGGCTACGCATGGGACGCTCCGAGTGCGACCCGGCGCAGGCGCTGGTCGAGGGCGCCCTCGGCCTGCAGCTCGCGGACGTGCTGGATCCGCATGAAGCGGCGCGAGAGGAAGTCCTCCAACTCGAGCCCGTGCCGGACGAACGCGTTGTGCAGCTCCTCGACGCTCTTGCGAACCGTCCAGCGGGGCTGGTAGGCCGGCAGGGTGCTGAGGATCTTGTCGCAGTTCACCCGATAGTTCCGGATGTCCGGCGAGGCCCCGTCGGCGTAGGTCACCTCACTGCCGGCGAATACATTCTCCACGATCGCCGCCACTTCGCGGACCCGGTAGTTCTCATCGGTGTGACCGACGTTGAACGCCGCGTTGTGGACGAGCTCGCGCGGCGCGTCGAGCACCGCCAGGAACGCCCGGCTGATGTCCTCGATGTGCACGAGCGGGCGCCACGGCGAGCCATCGCTCTTGATCAACACCTGACCGGTGGTGAAGGCGTACGCGGACAGGTTGTTCACGACGAGATCGCCCCGCAGCCGCGCCGAGACGCCGTACGCCGTCGCGTTCCGCAGGTACGTGGGGCTGAAGTCGTCATCCGCCAGGGCACGCATGTCGTCTTCGGCGAGGATCTTCGACTGGCCGTAGGGCGTCACGGGGTTGAACGCCGCGTTCTCGTCCAGGTAGTCGTCGCCGGCCGCTCCGTAGAGGCTGCAGGATGAGGAGAACAAGAAGCGCTCCGCCCCGGCCTGCTTCGCCAATGCGGCGAGGCGCGACGCCGCTCGATGGTTGATCTCGTAGGTCGTCTCGGGATCGAGGTCGCCGACGGGGTCGTTCGATATGGCGGCCAGGTGAATGACGGCTTCGAAGCCCTCGAGGTCTTCCACCGTCACGTCGCGCACGTCCTTGCGCAGCGCCGGGGGGTCGACGACGTCGGCGCCGAAGGTGCACGTCTCATAGAGGTAGTTGTCGAGGCCGACCACCTCGTGGCCGGCCTCCTGGAGGAGCGGGACGAGGACACAGCCGATGTAGCCGTTGTGGCCAGTGACGAGAGTTCTCATGCTAAGTCCAGGTCCTCCATGGGGCGCCGTCCTTCCAGAGCTCTTCGAGGAGCTTCTTGTCGCGAATCGTGTCCATGCACTGCCAGAAGTCTTCGTGCCGGTATGCCATGAGCTGGCCGTCCCGCGCCAGCCGCTCGAGCGGCTCGCGCTCCCACTGGGTGGCGTCGCCGTCGACGTAGTCGAAGACGCCGGGCTCGAGGACGAAGAACGCCCCGTTGATCCAGCCCTCTCCGATCTGGGGCTTCTCCGAGAACTCATCGATGCGGTCGCCGTCGAGCTCGAGGTGCCCGAATCGCGCCGGCGGTCGCACCGCGGTCAACGTGGCGAGCTTGCCGTGTGCGCGATGGAACGCGAGCAGGCGGTCGAGGTCGATGTTCGAAACTCCGTCGCCCCATGTGAGCATGAAGGTCCCCTCGCCCACGTGAGGCGCCAGGCGCTTGATCCGGCCACCGGTCGCGGTGTCCTGGCCGGTCTCGATCAGGTCGACCGTCCAGTCATCGGGCTCCGACCCGTTGCCGTTCCCGTTGCGGCTGACCCTCCCCTCGCGCAGGTCGACGGTCAGGTCACTGTGGAGCGACGCGTACTCGACCATGTAGCGCTTGATGACCTCGCCCTTGTAGCCGAGCGCGATCACGAACTCGCGATAACCGTGGTGGGCGTAGTGCTTCATGATGTGCCAGAGGATCGGGCGGCCCCCGATCTCGACCATCGGCTTCGGCTTGATCTCAGTCTCCTCGGAAATGCGGCTGCCGAGCCCGCCGGCGAGGATCGCCACCTTCATGCGGAGACCTCCAGGGATACCTCCGGCCGCCGCAGCAGCCGCTTGACGATCGAGACTCCGCGACGGCCAAGGACGCCTCCGGCGAGCAACCGCCACGCGGCTGGCAGGAACACGACGCGGGCATCGCGCCGAGCGCACTCGGACAAGGCCCGCGCGGTGGTCGTGAGACGTCGCTCCGGAACCGTCGCGCGCGCAGCCGCCGCAACCAAGTCCTGCCTGAAGCGCCGTCGAGCGCGCCTGGCAAGGGCCCGCCGGCCCTCAAGGCGGTCGCCGTGCTCCTCGACGAACCGAAGCTTCGCCTCGAGCGACTTGACGACGCGGCCCGCGGTCTCGCTGTAGCCGCCCTCGGTCACGTCCGCAGCCCCTGCGCTGTACGCGCCGGCGTGGATGCGGTAGGTGGCGAGCGGCCGGGCGAGGTACGCGATGTCCCAATCGAGCGCCAGGCGCATCCAAAGGGCCAGGTCGGTGACGGGGAAGTCGCGCCGGTCGAGGCGGACGCCTGCCATCGCCGCGGTGCGCATTAGTGCGGTCGACGCATGCACGCGGTAGGACATGTCCATGGTCGCCCGAATGAACTCGGCGCCGCTCTCGATGGTGTCCCGGTGCAGGCCGGTCATTCCGTGCCCGCCGGCGATGAGCGCCCCGTTCGAGTCCACGACGTTCGCCTGGCCGTGGACCATGCCCACACGGGGGTTCGTGTCGAGCACGGCGACCGTTCGCTCGAGCAGATCAGGCTCCATTCGGTCGTCGTCGGGGAGGACGAACAGATAGTCGGTGTCCGCCCGCGCGAAGCACAGGTTGAAGTGCTCGTTGAGCTCGAGCTGCGGATCGATGCGCACATAGGTCAGGCGCGGATCGTCGAACGCGGCGACCGCGTCGTCGGTGGCGTCGGTGGATCCGTTGTCGGACACGATCAGGCGGAAGTCCTGGTACGTCTGCGCGAGCACGCTCCCGATTGCCCCGTCGAGCCATGCCGCCCGGTTGTATGTGGGGACGAAGACCGTTACTCGCACGCGCGTCTCATTGGCCAGTTGTCGGCGCGCCCAAGCTCGCCCGGAGGATGGGCTCGGCCGCCATCGACGGAGCAACGTGTCTCAGTGAGGGGCGCTTCCAGGCCCGGCCTGCGAGCAACCCAAAGGTCGAGGATCGGGCAGGCCGCTGCTGCGGCTCAACCTGGAGTCGGTGAGGGGCGAGGTGCTTGTCCCGATCCGTCCCTGAGCCCGTTCCGGGTGACAGTGAGCGCCGCGCCCAACGCCAGCCCCGCCAGGCCGCCGAGCGCGCCCCAGCCGAGTGGCCCCAGCTCGGGCTGTGCCTTGCCGGCGCCGCGGCCGCGCACCGGTAGCCCGCGGTCGTCGGGGATCGCGCGCCGGAACGCCTTGGCGTAGCCAGTCGCGAGCGCACTCGCCCGCTTTGGGTCAGGTGCCTCCACGGTGAATGCGAGATCGAGCCGCGAGGTGATCTCGGCCCGCGAGTGGCTGCGCAGCCACTCCGTGGTCGTCCGCTCGACCCCGGACAGGGCTATGGCGTGCTCGAGGACGCGGTCACTGCGTGCCACCTCGACGCCCCCCTCCCCTCCCATGTCGCTCGGAACCTGGATCACGAAGGCGCGGGCGCGGAAATCGCGCTCCTGTGTCAGCGCGAACGCCGCCGCGACGGCCGCCCCGATCAACGCACAGGCGAGCATCAGTCGCACCGGGCAATTGTGACGGTTGCCTCCACGCTAGGGTGGCCCGCCGTGGGTGAGGACCCGTTCGCCACGGCCGCCGGCGCCGGCATCCAGCGGCTCGCCATACCGACCCCCTTCGCCGTCGGGCGCGTGAACGTCTACCTGATCGAGGACGAGCCGCTGACGCTCGTCGACGCCGGCCCGAACTCCGGGACCTCGCTTGACCAGCTGCAGCGCGGCATCGCTTTGCTCGGCCACTCGCTCGAGGACATCGAGCTCGTGGTCGTGACCCACCACCACATCGATCATCTCGGTCTGGTCTCGCTTGTCGCCGCGCGCTCTGGCGCCGAGGTCGCCGCGATCGACGTGGCGGTCCCCTACATCGAGAACTACTCGGCGGAGGCGCAGGCCGACGACGACTTCGCCCTCGAGATGATGCTGCGACACGGCATTCCGGATGACGTCGCAAGCGCCCTGCAGTCGGTCTCGCGGGCGTTCCGGGCTTGGGGCGCCCGCGCCGATGTCGGCCGGGTTCTCCGCGACGGTGCGACGATCGGTTTCCGCCAGCGAACGCTCGAGGTCCTCCACCGCCCCGGACACAGCCCGACCGACACAGTCTTCTACGACCGCGAGCGGCGGTCACTCATAGGCGGCGACCACTTGCTGAAGCACATCTCCTCCAATCCGCTGATGACCCGGCCGACCGACGGCTCGGGCGAGCGACCCCAGGCGCTTGTCGCCTACATCGAGTCGATGAGGAAAACCCGGGAGATGGAGGTGTCGACGGTCCTTCCGGGGCACGGCGATCCGATCAGCGACCACCGGGCACTGATCGACGAGCGGCTCTCCATGCACGACCGGCGGGCCGGCAAGATCCACCGGTTGATTGCAGAGCGACCGCGCACCGCCCACGAGCTCGCACAGGCCCTGTGGGGGAACATCGCGGTGACGCAGGCGTACCTGACGCTCTCCGAGGTGCTCGGGCACGTGGACCTCTTGAAGGAGGCCGGCACCGTCCGCGAAGTGGAGCGCGGCCGGCAGAGCGTCTTCGAGGCGGCCTAGCGCGCGCTGACGCCGGAGGGCGAGTCCGCGCCGTGCGGGTGGAATTTCGGCCGGTAGCCCACCCGCCCCGCCTCGCCGAGACGGGTCCCGCAGTGCTCGCAGCGCCAGTAGAAGACGAGCAGGCCGCGACGACGGTCATAGCTCGACTCGATCGTCCGATAGCTGTCGTGGCCGCAGGCCATTCCGACAAGCACACGCATGAGGGCATCTCGGTCTTTCGGCAACTCAGCCGAAGACGGTCCTTCGGCCTGATCAGCGGTGGCCGTCTCGCCGGTGGCGCCACAACGACAGGGAGTACCACTCGTCTCCGATGTGCTCGGCAACCGTCCAGCCGTCAGGCTCCAAGCGGTTGAGAAGCTGCTTGAGAGCGGCTTTCGCGTGCCGTGACGGGCGGACCGGCAGGAGCCGTGGGGCCCAGAAGAGATCGGACGCGACCAGCGGGGTTGCGTTCCCGTAGCCGTCGAGCTCCTCGATGACGAAGCGCGCCCGGGCCGCCTCGCGCATGACCGTGACGAGTGACCGGGCACCCGCTGCGCTGGCGGGGCGAAGCCGGACAAACTGAATCTCGGGCCATGGGTCGCGACTGTCGGCAGGCCACCAGCCGGCGACTATGAGGCGCTGGGCAAGCAGAGCGTGCGCCGCACGAGCGGCGCCGGTCCGGCGTATCTCGCCGGCTTGCGAAGGAAACGCCGGCGAGCGCGCGACCGACGTCTGCGAACCGTCTGCGTCGGTGACCAACACGTGGAACTCACCATGGGTACCCGCGGCTCGGTAGCCGATCGTGCACCGCTCCGCTTCGCGCGCCTCCGCCCGGCGAACGCCCGTTGGAGCGTGGCGCCCGCGTGGCGGCGGGCCGAGCTCAGGTCGAGCCAGCCGACCCGGGCGGGACGTCCGACGCGGCGGCGGCTCATGCGCCGACGCCCTTGAACGGTGCCGGTGGAGCGCCTCGACCAATTGCTCCTTGTTCATCGACGACCGCCCCTCGATGCCCGCCTGCTTCGCCTCCGCGTACAGCTGCCTCTTCGATTTCGAGGCGTCTACGCCGTTTCGGTTGGCTTGACCGTCCAGGACCCACCAGGCGCCGGCCTGTGGCTCACCTTCGTCTCGCTCGCCCGGACCCGTCCAGGCCGCCTCCGCGGCTCCGTTTCGCCGTCGGGCGAGAAAGTGTGGATCCCTCACGTCCTCACCCGCAGCCCTCTCCCGGGGCGAGATATCCACCGATCGCCGGTTGTTCAGTTCGCATGTTCATAGAGTGGCCTACCGGGCGAACGGAACCTCGGGCGAGCCTGCGACAGGCGCAACGCTCGTCCGTGAGCGGGGGTGTTTCGGGCGTAGGGCAGTACGACCGCGCTTCCGTATCCCAGCACGGCCATGGTAGTCGGCGGAAGTGCAGGCCGCCAGGGCCGTTGTCTGATGAGAGGGCCCTTTTCGGGCGCAGACGGTCCAGACCCCAAACTGTGAGAGAACGTAAACCGAATATCGAAGCGCTGGCCCGTCGCAAGGACGTCGACGGCCTCCTGGAGGCTGCGACCTATCAGGACTTCTCGTCGACCTCGGGCAGGGACGTGCAGGACCTGGGCATTCAGGTCCGGGCCGACGCGCTCATAGCGCTCGGCAGGATCGCGCCCGAGCGGAGCCACGACGCGATCGCGGCGGGCCTCCACGACCCGGCGGACGACGTCCGCTGCGCGGCGGTGCGACTTCTGCGGGCGCGTCACGACGATGGCACGCTGGCAAACGCCCTCCGCTGGCTCCCGCGAAAGGGACGCTCCTACGAGCTCGCGCTGGAGGCCGTGGCCGACCTCGGCGAGACCGTCAGGCCTTGGACCGTGGCCGATGCGCTGGTCCATCGCGAGGACGACGAGATGCTCGGCGAGCAGGCCATCGAGTTGATCCTCGCGCTCCGCGAGGCGGACCGCGCCGACGTGACCGACGAGGTGCTCGAGTTTCTTCTCGGGGCCCTCGGTGACGAGCGCGACATCGTGGTCGAGCGCGCGGCGGAGCTGCTTCCACGGCTGGGACCCGAGAGCGTCGAGGCTCTGCTCGACGAGCTGAGCTCGGGGCCCAACCCCGCTGAGGCAGCCTACGTCCTGGGACGCATCGCTGACCCACGCGCCCTCAACGCCCTCGTAAAGGCACTCCGCCACCAGGATGCAGGCGTTCGAAGGGAGAGCGCGGTGGCGCTGGCGGAGCTGCAGGACCCTGCCGCGGTTGAGCCGTTGCTACGGGCCACACGCGATTCCGATCAGAGCGTCCGCAGCCAGGCCGGTGCGGCGCTTGACCGGCTCGGCACCACGGCGGTGATCATCGGCGTTGCCGCCCTGTTGCGGCCGATGGTCGAGGAGGCTGCGAAGGCGGCCGAGCCCGAGTCGAACGGCCGCCCGCAGCGCCTGCGCGGGGACGCACGAAGCCAGGTTAGGTCGCATGCCCCCAACGGCAGGACGCCGGAGGCACCCGACCCCCAACCGTCTGAGCAGCATGGGCCACCCCCGGGATCCCCGACCTTGTGAGAAATCGTGGGAACACGTAAGCCGAACATCAAGCAACTCACGCGCAGAGGTGACGTCGCAGGACTGGTGGAGGCGGCGGATCCGGTCAGCGTTTCCGACGCCTCCGCGCGAGCGGAAGCCATCCTCGCGCTCGGCGAGCTCGGCGACGACTACGGCCGTCAGGTCGTCGAGGTCGCCCTGCGTGACCCCGACGACAGCGTGCGGTGTGCTGCCGTCAACGTGCTCCATGCGCGCCACGACGGCATCGCGCTCGCGGAGGCGCTGAGGCCGGTGCCGGGCGAGCACGGCGAATCCCGGGAGCTCGCGATCCTGGCGATCGTTGACCTCGGCAGGTCGGTGAGCCCCGCGGCCGTAGCCGACGCTCTGGTCGGTCGCGAGGACGACGAGCTTCTTGACGAGCGGGATGCCAGGTTGTTCATCGAGCTGGTCGGAAAGGGCGATGAAGACGCCCGCAACGCCGCGATGGAGCTCCTGATCGAGGCTCTTGCCGACGAGCGTGGAATCGTGGTGGATCGCGCGGCGGAGCTGCTCGTGCGGCTCGCGCCGGACAGCACGGAGGCCCTCGTCATGGAGCTACGCGACGGCAGCGCGGCTGCCGACGCCGCGTATGTGCTCGGCCGGATCGGCGACCCTCAGACCATTGACGCAATGGTCGATGCGCTTCGGCACGAAGACCCCAGGGTCAGAAGCGAATGCACCGCGGCGCTCAGCGAGTTCGAGCCCCAAGTGGCTGTCGAGCCGCTTCTCCGAGCCACCCGCGATCCGGACCACGGCGTGCGAGTCCAGGCCGCCATCGCGCTCGACCGAATTGGAACAGCCGCGGTCATCGTGGGCGTTGCCGCCCTCCTCGAGCCGATGATCCACGACGCGATTCGCGCCGCAGGCCCCGAGCGTCGCCGCCGCTCGCCGAACGGCGGGCGGCCGCAAGCCGCTGCGTCTCGCCCCCCGGCGAGGCAGTCGGCGAGATAAGTCGGAGCTAGACCAAAGGTGAAAAAGAAGCCGGCGAACCGCCCCGTTGGTCCAGTGCGGTGTGGCAAGACTGCCGCTCCCCAGCTCAACCCGAAAGGCAAGCCGTGAAGCGCCTGGTGATCGTCGCCGACAGCTCATTCGTCATCGAGACCATTCGTCTCGCCCTGCGCGACTCCGCGGGCCTCACCATTCTCGGCAAGCTCGACGGTCGGGCGAGCGTCCGGCGCGCGATTGCTGAGCAGCAGCCGGATGTCGTGCTCGTAGACGAGATGCAGAATCCCTACGACGCGCTGAAGCGGATCCGAGAATGCCGCCTGGAGGCTCCCACGGCCTCGATCCTCCTCCTGAGCATGCGGATGGATGACGTCTGGGTGGCGCAGGCCATCGACGCCGGCGTGGACGCCTGCCTGTCCAAGTCCACCCATCTGCCGACCATGGCTACGGTGATCCGCGCAGTCGCCGACCGCAACATCATCAGCGCCAGGCCGCCATCGCTGCATGAGGGCACGCTCTCAGGACCGGCGGAGCAGCTGAGCAGGCGCGAGTTCGAGATCCTTCGCTTCGTAGCCGACGGGATGACGAACGCCCAGATCGGGCGCGAGCTCTGGGTGGCCGAGCAGACGGTGAAGTTCCACCTTTCGAACGTCTACCGGAAGCTTGGCGTCTCGAATCGCACCGAGGCGAGCCGTTTCGCGCATGTCAATGGACTGGTTCGTCGATCGGAGCCGAGGCTTGTCGCCGCCTGAGCCCGCACACCGAGAGCCCCCCAGAGGGCCAGGTAACGGCTACCCCAACGGGCATACGCCCCGTGGGCGGCTGGGCTGAGCATCGACACATGGCAGTGTCAACCACAACGACGACCTACGAGGGCGCGGAGCTGGTAGTCCACGTCGTCGGCGCGCGGCCGAACTTCGTGAAGATGGCTCCGCTCGTCGAGGCCCTGCGGCAGCGCGGCGTGAGCCGGCAGTTCGTGGTGCACACGGGCCAGCACTACGACCGCAAGATGTCGGACGAGATCCTCGCGGACCTTGGGTTCCCCGCTCCGGACTGCTCGCTGGGAGTCGGCTCCGGATCGCACGGCGAGCAGACGGGGAAGGTCCTGATCTCCTTCGAGGAGATACTCCTCGAGCGGCGGCCGGCCGTCGTGGTCGTCGCGGGTGACGTGAACTCCACGCTCGCCTGCGCCCTCGCGGCATCGAAGCTCGGCATACCGGTCGCCCACCTCGAGGCGGGACTCCGGTCGGGCGACTGGACCATGCCGGAGGAGATCAACCGGGTCCTCACCGACCGTCTCTCCGACATCCTTCTGACCCACAGCCCGGAGGCCGAGACGAACCTGCAGGCCGAGGGCATCGACGTCTCGCGCGTGCGCTACGTGGGCAACACGATGATCGACTCGCTGCGCCGCTTCGAGGGTAAGGCGCGCGCGCTGGCCGCGTGGAAGTCACACGGTGTCGAGCGGGGCGAGTATGTCCTCGTCACCCTCCACCGGCCATCGAACGTCGATGAGCCGCGCCGGCTGGCGGAGATCGTGTCGGCACTCGAGTCCGTGGGCTCGCGGGCGCCGATCATCTTCCCGGTGCATCCGCGCACGCGGGCGCGCTTGTCCGAGGCCGATCTGCTCGGCCGGCTGGAGGCCGCCGGAGTGCGCTGCATCGACCCGGTCGGCTACCTCGACTTCCTTTCGCTCCAGGCCGGAGCGGGCGCGGTCGTGACCGACTCGGGCGGAGTCCAGGAGGAGACCTCCGCCCTGGGCATCGACTGCTACACCCTGCGCGCTAACACCGAGCGCCCCGTGACGATCAGCCACGGCACCAACGCGCTGCTCGGGGATGCGCCCGACGCACTTCTCGATGTGCGCCCGTCGAGCCACTCGCCGACGCCGTGCGCCATCCCGCTGTGGGACGGCCATGCAGCGGAGCGGGCCGCCGACGCGCTGATCGACGAGTTCCCGGGGATCGCCGCACGCGATATGGCGGCGCTGGCATGACTCCCCGGGCAGACGTCCTCGGCTGCAGCATTGACCGGATCGACATGCGGGAAACCGTCGCCAGGGTCGAGGACATGATCCTGGCCGGGCGCTACAGCCAGCACATGGCGATCAACACGGCCAAGCTCGTGAGCCTTCGCGACGACGAGCGGCTGCGAGAGATCGTCGAGGGCTGCGAGCTGGTCAACGCCGACGGCCAGGCGGTCATCTGGGCGTCACGCCTGCTCGGCGACCCCTTGCCGGAACGCGTTGCGGGCATCGACCTGATGGAGGAGCTGCTCGGCCTCGCCGAGCGAAAGGGGTACCGCGTCTTCATCCTCGGCGCTCGAGACGAAGTGCTCGTCCAGGCGGTGCAGCGAATCCGCGAGCGCTACCCAGCGCTGCCGCTCGCCGGCTGGCGAAACGGGTACTTCAGTGCCGAGGAGGAGCCCCAGGTCTGTGCCGAGGTTCGCGCCAGCCGGGCGCAGATGGTCTTCGTTGCCATGAGCACGCCGCGCAAGGAGTACTTCCTGGCCGAGCGCGGACGCGAGCTCGGCGCCGAGTTCGTCATGGGGGTCGGGGGCGCCGTCGACGTGATCGCGGGCCTGACGCGCAGAGCGCCGCTCACCTGGCAGCGGCTGGGCCTCGAATGGCTGTACCGGCTCCTGCAGGAGCCGCGGCGGATGTTCCGCCGCTACGCCGTCACGAACACCAGGTTCGCCTGGATGATGGTGCTCGCCCTCGCCGGCCGGCGCTCGCTGCGCTAGCCGGTCCTCAGGCGCAGCGAAACGCGCTTCCGCACGGTGCGGGTGTTGCCCGCCGGGTCGCGCACCTTCATGGCGAGGCGTACCGACAGCTTCCGCTTGCGCTTGAGCGACCGCTTCAGCGGCTTCGACAGCTTCAGCCTGATGGTCTTCTTGGCCTTTGCGCCCACCACGAAGCCTCGCGACCGCGAGACGCCGCTTGTCGCCTTCGCTGAGAGCTTTCCAGAGACGGGGAAGCGGTTCCTGTTGCTGACGATTACCTTGATCGGGCCGCGGCCGCGAATTCGCCGAGCTCCCAGACGCATCCCGACAAGCGTCCTGGCGCCGAAGGCGGGTGCCGCCAGGGTGTGAGCAGCGCTCGTCTGCGAGGAGCTGCCGGCCACGTTCGAAGCGGTCACCGTGCAGTGATAGGTGCCCCGAGCTGCGGCGGTGTACGTGGCGCCGCTCGCCCCCGGGATGTTCGCGCCGTTGCGCGACCAGGAGAAGGCAAGGCCGCTGGGCGCGCGGTACAGCCAGGAGCCGAGCAGGTCCGGCGCCCAGGAGCCGGACGAGCAGCTGAGCACGGAGCCGATCTTGGCGGCGCCCGCTATCTGCGGCGCGCCGGCAGGGCTCGGTGCCTGGAGCAGCACGGGCGAGCGGGACCCGCTGAGCGTCGCCCCGGGCGTGTTCAGGTCGCCGCCGCCGCTTCCGTCCAGGTTGGCGAACGAGATCCTGTTGCCGACCTGGTTGGCCCAGTAGATCCTCCTCGCCGCCGGGTCGATGGCCACGCCGACCGGCGTGCTCACCGTTGCGCCGGCCGTGTTGAGGTTGCCACCGCCGCTGCCGTTTAGGTTTGCGTAGGAGATAGCCGGTGCGTTGACGTTGGCCCAGTAGATCCTTCCCGCCACCGGGTCAAGGGCCACACCATGCGGGTTCGCCACAGTCGCGCCTGTGGTGTTGAGATTCGCGCCGCCGGTGCCATCGAGGTTGGCGAATGAGATGACGTTGGTCGGGTTGGCGTTGGCCCAGTAGATCCGTCCGGACCCCGGATCGACCATTGGCGCGATGGGAACGCTCACCGTCGCGCCGGTGATCGTCAGATCGCCGCCGCCGGTGTTGTTGAGGTTCGCGAAGGAAATCCTGTTGCCCAGCTCGTTGGCCCAGTAGATCTTCCCCGCCGCCGGGTAGACCGCCGCCGCGTTCGGGCGATTGACCGTGGCGCCGGTCGTGTTCAGGTCGCCGCCACCGCCGCTTCCGTCGAGGTTGGCGAAGGAGACCCGGCCTTCGGCAGGGCTGGCGCCCGGCCTCGTCCAGTAGACCTTCCCCCCCGCCACGTCGATCGCAACTCCGCGGGGCGCGCCCAGCGACGCGCCCGTGGTGTTGAGATCTCCACCGCCGCTTCCGTCCAGGTTGGCGAAGGAGATCCTGTTGGGCGAGCCGTCGTTTGCCCAGTACACGCGGTCGGCGGCTCGGGCGGAGGAGGCAAGGCACGCGAGCAGCAGCAGAGCCGCGAGAATCGACAGAGCAGCAATCCCATGGCTCCGGCGGCGGGTGTCCAAGCTAACGGGTCTCAAGCCTCAGGGCGACTTTCTTTCGCAGGGTTCGGGTGTGGCCGGCCGGGTCGCTGACCTTCGCGGACAGCCGCAGGGACAGCTTCCGGTTGCGCTCGAGCAGCCGTCTCAGCGTCTTCGAGAGCTTAAGCGCGACGGCCTTCCGGGCTTTGGCGTCAACCACGAACACCGCCGTCGCTGTCGTCTGTGCGGAGAGTCTCCCTGAGACCTTGAAGCCGTTCCCGTTGCTGATGACCACCCTGACCGGGCTCCGTGCCCCAATCCGCCTGGTTGAGACGCTCATGGTCACCTGCGTCTTGGCGCCGAAGGCGGGCGGCAACAGGGGTTGTACGGGGTTCGCAGGCGGCACGGGATTGACAGCCGGCGAGCCGCCGGTAGACGGCGATACCGCGTGCGCGACGCTGGTCTGCGACGAGCTGCCGGCCGGGTTCGAGGCGCTCGCCGTGCAGCGGTATTCGCCCGCGGCCGTGGCCGTCTGGGTGTTGCCGCTCGCCCCCGGGATGGCCGCCCCGTCGCGCGTCCAGGAGTAGGCGACGCTCCGAGGCGCGCGGTACAGCCAGGAGCCGAGCAGGTCCGGCGCCCAGGACCCCGCCGAGCAGCTGAGCACGGATCCGGGCGTGGAGCCGCCCGTGATCCCCGGCGCGCCGGCACCGCTGGGGGCTTTGAGCAGCACGGGCGACCGTGAGCCGCCCAGCGTGGCGCCGAGCGTGTCGAGGTTGTGGGCCCCGCTTCCGTCCAGATTGGCGACCGAGATGGTGTTCCCGCGCCAATTGGCCCAGTAGATCTTTCTCGCCAACGGGTCGATGGCCAGGCCGACCGGGACGTTCGGCGTGACGCCCGCGGGGTTGAAGTCGCCACCGCCGCTTCCGTCCAGCCTCGCGTAGGCGATGCCGTTCCCCGTGTACTCCATCCCGACGCCGACGTTGGCCCAGTAGATGGTGTTTGTCGCCGGATCGAGCGCCAAGCCATGCGGGCTGTTCACGGTCGCGCCGGTGGTGTCGAGATCGCCGCCCCCGCTGCCATCGAGGTTCGCGTAGGAGATCTTGTTGGCTCCCGCGTTGCCCCAGTAGATCCTCTCGCGAGCCTGGATCGACGACGGGAGCGATCGGGAGGTTCACCGTTGCGGCGGCGGTGTTCAGGTTGCCGGCGCCACTGTTGTTCAGGGAGGCGAACGAGATCGCTGTTGCCCGTTTCGTTGGCCCAATAGATCCTTCCGCTGCCCGGGTGGACAGCAGCCGCGTTCGGACGGTTGACGGTGACCCCGGCGGTGTTCAGGTCCCACCACCCCCGCTCCCGTCGAGGTTGGCGAAGGACGATCAGATTGGCGTCCCGGTCCGTCCAGTAGACCCTTCCCGCCGCTACGTCCATCGTCACTCCGCGTGGCTGGCTGCCGGGAGCGCCGGCAGTACTGAGATTGCCGCCGCCGCTGCCATCGACGTTGGCCCAGGCGATCTTGCTCGGGGAGCTCTGGTTCGCCCAGTACACGCGGTCCGCCGCTTGGGCTGCGGACGCCAGCAGCAGGAACGACGCAAACAACGCCGTCGGCAGGGCAAGAACCCGACGGCGCCTTTCAACGGTGTCCAACAGTTGCACCAGTCGGGCGGCCAAATTGCTCCAGTTGGGTGAGGTGGTCTTCCGTGGGAGTCAACGGAGGTGGGTCGTGCGGGCTTCTGGAAGAACGAAGAAAGTGCGGAAGAGCCGCGGGGGGTTCGGCGTTCTCTCCTATGACGGGTGCAGGCCACCGAGGCAACGCTGACTGGGAAAGCGCTCCGGCGCGGTGACGACAAAACATGAACCTTCTGACACTTCCATCGCAGCAGGCGGGCCCCGGGCAGCCTGATGGGCCCCGCGAGGGCACGCTCCAGCGGGTCATCCCGATCATCAGGCGCAACCTCGGCCTGATCCTGCTCTGCCTCGTGCTCGCGCCCGCGGCCGCGCTCGCGATCTCGCTTCTCCAGAGCAAGGAGTACACGGCCTCTTCCTCGCTGCTCTTCCGTGACCCCGGCCTCGACACGAAGTTCACCGGGACGCCGTTCTTCCAGGAGGGCGAGGACGAGACCCGTGAGGCCGCCACCAACTTCCGGCTCGTGTCGCTCGACGCTATGGCCGGCCGCACCGCACGCGAGCTGGAACAGCCCGGGATCGGCCGGGAGGAGATCTCCGAGGCCGTCGAGGTCACGCAAGAGGGCACTTCGGATGTCGTAACAATCAAGGCGACGGACACCGATCCGACGTTCGCGGCGAAGATCGCGAACACATTCGCCAACGAGTACGTCGTCTTCCGCCGCGAGGCGGACCGGGCGAAGGTCCAGGAGGCGCTCTCACTCGCCGGAGAAAAGCTCGCCGGCATGACGCCGGAGGAGCAGGCCGGCGATGGCGGACAGGAGCTTCAGGACAGCATCCGTCAGCTCGAGCTCCTCGCCGCGCTGCAGACGGGCAACGCCGAGGTCGTGCAGCGTGCGCTCCCCCCGTCGTCGCCCTCCTCGCCCAAGCCGGTGCGGAGCGTCGCAATCGGACTGGTGCTGGGCCTGCTGCTGGCCGTCGCCCTCACCCTCCTCCGCGAGCAGATCGACCGCCGCCTCAGGGAGCCGTCGGACGCCACGGATCTCCTCAACGTGCCGGTGCTGGCGGCGATTCCGGAGGACCGCAGCTCTCTGCGCCACGTGGCGGCCGGCGAGGCGTCGCTCCGGCGCCTCGACACAGAGGCTTTCATGATGCTGCGAACAAACCTGCGCTACTTCAACGTCGACGAGGAAGTCACCTCGATTCTCGTGATGTCGGCGAGCCCTGGCGAGGGCAAGACCTCGATCTCCTGGAACCTCGCCCGCGCCGAGGCGCGGAGCGGGAAGCGCGTCCTGTACATCGAGGCCGACCTGCGGCGGCCGACGGTGGCAAGCCACCTGGGCGTCACGCCGGAGGGGGGCCTCTCGCTGATCCTCGCCGGGGTCATGGATCCCGGGGACACGCTCACGGATGTGAGCGGCGTCGACATCATCACCGCCGGCCCGCTGCCGCCGAACCCGGCGGAGCTGATCGAGTCGCAGCGCATGCGCAAGCTGATCCAGTGGGGCGAGCAGCACTACGACCGGGTGATCATCGACACACCGCCGGCAGCAGTCGTCGCCGACGCGATCCCGATGGTCCCGATGGTCAGCGGCGTGGTGATCGTCGTCCGCCTCGGCCACAGCCAGCGCGACCCCGTGGAGCACCTCAGGACACAGCTGGCGAACGTCAACGCGCCCGTGCTGGGCGTCGTCCTGAACGGCGGCGTCGGTCGCCGCAGCGACTACGCGTACGCGCGGCGGCCGCTCTTCCTGCCGGAGGCCCATGAGGGGGCCCCGAGCGAGGATGAGGACGCTGACGAGCGCGAGGTCCGCGAGCACGTCTCGCAGCGAAGCCGGGCCCGCAACACGGCTTGACCGCGCAAGCCCCCACGCTTGCCATCCCGGACGCCCAGGGCGCTCTGTCCCTGGAGCGTTACGACGACCTGAACGCGATCCGGGACGAGTGGACCGCGCTGGCGGAGGACTGCGGCAACCCGTTCGCAACATGGGAGTGGGCCGCCACCTGGTGGGACCACTTCGGCGAGGACCGCAAGCTCCAGATAACGGCGTGCCGCCGGCCGGATGGCACGCTGGCCGCCATCCTGCCCCTCTACCTCTCGACACGCGGGCCGCTGCGCATGGCTCGCTTCGTGGGTCACGGCGTCGGCGACGTCCTCGGACCGGTCTACGCGAAGGAGGATGCCGAGCTGGCGGCGTCCGGGGTGCAGCAGGCGCTTGCCGAGAGCGGGCGCAGCTGGGACCTGCTGCTCGCGGAACGGATCCCGAAGGACAGGTTCCCGGGGCTGCTCCAGGGGGAGGTCTTCCAGGAGGAGGCCAACCCGTTCCTTCCGATCGACGGCGCGAGCTGGGACGACTTCCTGGCGTCCTGCAGCAGCAACATGCGCGGGCAGATCCGGCGCAAGCGGCGCAAGCTCGAGCGGGAGCACGGCTCCCGCTTCCGCCTGGCCGACGACCCCGAGCGCCTGGATGCGGACTTCGACACGCTCGTCAGGCTTCATGGCGCCCGCTGGGGCGACGCCAGGGCGTTCAGTGAGCGGAGAAGCGCTTTTCACCGCGCCTTCGCCGCGCGCGCCCTCGAGCAGGGATGGCTGCGGCTGTGGCTGCTCGAGGTGGACGATCAGGCCGTCGCGGCGTGGCTTGGCTTCCGCTTCGGCAACATCGAGTGGTACTACCAGTCCGGCAGGGATCCCGCTTGGGACCAACAGTCCGTGGGCCTGATCCTGCTCGCTCGGACGATCCAGGGCGCCTTCGACGACGGGATGTCGGCGTACGCCTTCCTCCGGGGAGACGAGGAATACAAGCGCCGCTTCGCCACCGAGGACGCGGGTCTCGAGACCGTCGGCATCGGTCGCGGTCCACTCGGCCTCGCCGCCGTATCAGCGGCGCGCGCCGCGAAGCACCTGCCGCCCGGTGCCCGGCACCGGGTCCTCCGCTCACTCGGCTGAGCGCTCAAGGCCACCGGGCGTTACAAAGGCCGGGGCTGCGGCGCGCTCGTGCCTTGCGCTAGGCAGACTTCTGCGCGGCGGCGTCGCTTCGCAGCCGCTCCGGCGAGCGGCAGGCCGCGGCCAGCACCAGCGCCAGCGCCATCGGCGCGGCGTAGCCGATCGCGCCGTTCACCACGGCGTATACCGCGACCGGTATCAAGAGGATCGGGTTCAACCCACCTCTGAACAGGGCGAACCACAGGAGCAGCCAGGCCACGAGCGCGATCGCCCCCAGCTCGACAAGGATCTCCACGATGTCGCTGTGGCCGATGAGTGCCTGGCCGAGCTCCCTTTCGACCGCGATGGGGATCGAGTCGGGACCGGTCCCTATGAGCCACGTGCCCGGGCCCGGCGACCACCAGCTGTCGAGCGCCACGCCCCAGATGTCGCTGCGCTGGTTGCTGAGCCCTTGGAAGCTCGCTCCACTCTCGACCTCCGAGGAAAGGCGCTCCGTGATCGCCGCCTGCGCGCCCGTCGCGAGGGCGACGGTTGCAACCAGCGCCACGACGGCGAGTGCGCGCCCGCTGAACCGCGACTGGTAGAGCATCACGATCAGGATCAAGGCGATCCCGACCAGCGCGGAACGAACGCCGGTCATGAGCGCCGGCAGCACGCCAAGGGCAAACAGTCCTGCGCGCGGGAGCACGCGCTCGGTCATCGTCAGCCCCGCGGCGGCCATGACCACGGCGAGCAGAGCGAGCTCATGCGGGATCTCGGGCCCGAACCCGATCTTCTCGCCGACTCCGTAGCGGTAGCCCTGCTCACCGAGCCCCGCGGTGACGATAAGAAGGTGCACCGTCAGAGCAGCGAGCCCGCTCGCGACGACGATGTTGCGGACCTGCGGGAGGACCTCCTGGCCGCGCTTGCTCAAGACCGCCGCCGCGAGTATCGGGAAGATCAGGAACTTGGCGAGTTTCTGAAACTGCTCGAGGTCCGTGGCCCCGGCAGCGTGGGCAATGATGACGCCGGCGAACACAGCCGCGCTGACGGGCCCCAGCACCCTCGTATAGCGCAAGGGAACCGAGAGAGCGAGCACGCCGATCGCGGCGGCGCCCACGACGAACGTGCGTGTGAGCGGCGGGATGAACGCGTCGAACACGAGCAGCCACGGCACGAGTGCCAGGAGGAACTGGACCACGCCGAGCAGGGAGATGCGGGTGGCGACCGCAAAGAGGGCGAGAGCCGCCGCCAGCGACAGACCGGCGACCGGCCAGCGCGCGCCGACGGCGCCGACGGCTACCGCCGCACCGGCGGCGGCGACAAGAGGGAGCGTTCCGCCGCCCGGCGGTGCCCAGGACGGGCCGGACGCGCCGAGCAGCCTCTGCCCACGCGCGCTAAGAAAGCGAATCCGCTCCACAGAAAGGGAACGGACACACACGGGACAAACTCGCGCACACGTGCGGTGCGCGACCTATACCAACGTATAGGTCAGCCAAGCTCTGTGCCGACAGGACCGTTGAGAGGGGAGATCCCGTTCGACGCTACACGTCACTCGTAACGGCACACCTTTGGCAACGACACCAAGCAGGGGCGCCCAGATCGCCCACGTAGGGCCGGACCCGAGCCGCATCGGTGGGATGGAGGCCGTGCTCCGCGATGTCCTCGCCTCCCCCCTTTCCACCAGGTACCGGCTCTACCTCATCACCAGCTACCGAAGCGAACGCCCGCTCGACCGCATCATTGTCTTCGCCAAGGCGCTCAGTTCGCTGGCGCGCTGGTGCCGCGGCGATGGGCAACGTCTCGTGCACGTCCACACTGCCGTGCGCGGCAGCATCTATCGCAAGTCCCTGTGCGTCGTAGTTGCGGCCCTGGCCGGCCGTCCGGTGGTACTTCAGCTGCACGCGGGAGGAGGCGACATCGACGCCTTTGCGGCCCGGCTCGACCCGGTTCGGCGGGCCCTGCTCGGCGCGGCCATGCGCCGGGCCGATGTCGTGATCAGCGTCTCACGCGCGGGGGCGCGCCGCATCGAGGAGAACTTCGGCGTCAAGGACGTCCTCGTCGTGCCGAACCCCGCTCCCGCCGTGCCGCGCGTCAATGGCAACGGGCACGGCAACGGGAACGGCAACGGCAACGGCAACGGCAGTCACCCTCAGGCGCTCTTTCTCGGCGGCTTCGCGAACCCGGCCAAAGGCGGGGACGTGCTGCTGCGCGCACTCCCCGAGATCCTCGAAAGGCATCCGGACCTGCGCGTGACGCTTGCGGGCTCCGACACGCCGCCGGCCGAGGTAGAGGCCCTCCAGCGCCGTCATCCCGGCCTGCACTGGGCCGGCTGGCTAGAGCAGGGGGCCGCCCGCGAACAGCTTTCGAAGTGCGATGTCTTCGTGATGCCGTCCATCTCGGAAGGAATGCCCGTGGCCCTACTCGAGGCGATGGCGTACGCCCGTGCGATCGTCACAACGCCTGTGGGCGGGATACCGGACGTGGTCCGAGACGATGCCGAGGCGATCCTCGTTCCGACAAACGATGCGGCTGCGCTTTCGCACGGGGTGCTGCGTGCCATCGCCGACGACGAGCTCCGCGCCCGCCTTGGAAGCGCCGCGCAGATGCGCGTGGAGGAGGCCTTCAACCGGGACAGGATCTTTGATCGGATCGGGGCGATCTACGACGAGTTGCTGGAGAGGGACGCCGCCGCCTGATGGCCGTTCGCACCCGAGGGCCGCTCTGCAACCGCAGCCGCGCCGCGGTCTTTCTCTGTTACCACTCGGTGGCCGACTGCGGCCCCCCTTTCACGTCGGTGACGGAGGAGGCGTTCGAGCGGCAGCTGAGCACGCTCAGGCAGCTGGGCTTCCGCTCCGGCCGGCACGACGAACTCGAGCGCCTCGCCCGCGGCGAGCGGGTGGATGAGCGGCTCGTCTTCCTGACCTTCGACGACGGGTACCTCGACAACCATGCGACAGCGCGGCCACTGCTCGAGGCCTACGGCTTCCACGGCCTGATCTTCCTCCTGCCGCCACGAGTCGATCACGGTGGGCTCCTCGACTGGCCGCGCGTCGAGGAGCGTGTGGCCGCGTATCCGAGGGTGATGAGGTCGCTCAGCTGGCCGATGGTCGAATCGATGGCGGCGGACGGCCACGAATTCGGCAGTCACACCCTCAGCCATCCGGATCTGACCGAGCTCGGCGACGAGGAGCTCCGGCAGGAGCTGTTCGATTCGCGGGCGCGAATCATCGAGCGGCTCGGGCAGTGCGACTCGATCGCGTACCCGTTCGGCGCTTGGAGCGAGAGGGTCGCCGAGGCCGCGGCCGACGCCGGCTATTCCTACGGCTTCACGCTGCCCGACGGGTCACAGCTGAGCGCGGATCGCCTCACGATCCCGCGGATCAGCGTCGACCATCGGGACGACGAGGCGCGCTTCCGGCGCAAGCTGGGCGCGGCCTACCGCGCGCTGTCCCTCTCTCCGTGCAGGCCGTTCGCCCGGCGCGTTCTCCGCCGAAGCCTCGCCCACGAGACACAGGCGTAGGGCGCCTCAGCCTCGCGGCGCCGCCCGCGGCGTCGCCCGTCCACGCCTCGACGAGCCAGCCGAGCTCGTACGGACGGCAGGTGCGGTTCACCTCGAGGATCCGGCCCGGCCCCTTGCGCTGCCGACCCAGCCGGCCCGCGAGCGCCGTGTTCGCGTACAGCCAGACCCTGTCGAGCGGACGCCTTCGCCTGATCGACCGGTACGTCATCCCCCGGTCGAGCGGCGCCATGTCCACTCCCAGCTCGTTTGCTCCGAACAACCACGGCACGCCGCGGTTCGCGGCGGACGCGTAGCGCTCGTCGCCGGAGACCTCGGTCAGCTCGAAGAGCGTCATCGGCGCCATGCCGTGCTGATGGACCGAGTAGACCTCGTAGCGCTCCACCACGTCGCCGCGCTCGGCGTCGTAGAGCCAGGGCCAACCACCGTCGGGCAGCTGCAGCTCCAGAAGGCGGTCGGCGGCCCTTCGCGCCGCCGGCAGCGCGCGGTCGTCCAACCCCGGCGAGCCACCTCGGTGAGAGCCAGCACGGAGTAGATCTCGGTCGCGAAGTTCGGGAAGCGGCGGCGAACGCCGGGCGCACCGAAATGGCGGAAGAGCCCGCTCGGCCGCTGATTGGCGAGGAGCTGATCCAGGGCCTGTTGCAGCTGCGTTCGCCCGGCCTCGCTCACCTCCGCGTTGAGCGCGAGCCCCGTCACGATCCAGGCGAGCTCGAGTCCCTCACGCGCGGCGAGGCCGTCGTGCGCGCGCAGCGACTCGTCAAGGGAGGCGATCAGCCGCTCCGCCGAGTCCGTGCCGGCGCGGGACTCGACCCACAGCAGCAGCCCGAAGTCGCCGGGTGTGACCTCCGGCCGGCCAAGCGCCCGGTCGACCGCCCGCCGCAGGCGTTCCGGCTCGATGGGGACCGGCACACCGGCCTGCTGAGCGCGCAACAGCCCGAGCAGGACGATCAGCGTGTAGCGGATCGACTCCCCACGCGGCTCCGCCTCACCCTCGACCAGCTCCCAGCAGAAGAGGTCCGACGGCAGCAGCATCCGCGGCAAGGCGGCAAGCGCGGGATCTACAAGCTGTTCCGCCTGAGGGCGACTGGTCGTCGGGCCGGTCATAGAGCGGCAGAATGGTACTCGCCCGTCGCAAGACCTCTTCCCCTTCAAACGTTGAGCTAGATGAGGTCATCGACGATGCACGCACTCTCATAATGCCCCCTGTCCGCGCGATCATCCTGGAAGGTGCCGACGGCGGGTACGCGTCCGCACGCGCGCTGCGCCGCCGTGGCGTCCCGGTCACCATGATCAGCAAGGGCTGGGTCACGCGAGCCCGCGGCATCGACGGGCGCCGCGCGACCAAGCGCGACGAGTGGCTGGCCGAGCTGAACGACGTCGCCTCGCTGGGTGACGCCGTGCTGATACCGGCCTCCGATCCGGCGGTCGAGTTCGTCTCACAGGACCGCGATCTCATTCCGGCGAACGTGCGCTCCTTCGAGGGACCGCACAGCGCCCACTTCAAGCTCATGGACAAGGCGTCCCTGTATTCGATCGCGGCGCAGGCCGGCGTGCGGACGCCGGTGGTGAAGCAGCTGTCAAGCCGCGACGAGCTCAACGCGGTCGCGGAGAGCGCCGTCTATCCGTCGCTCTTGAAGCCGACGCTCTCGCACCGCTACCGCGAGCTCTTCGGGCACCACCGCAACATCCTCGTGAACGACCCCGACGAGCTCAAGACCGCCGCAACTCCGGCGCTCGACGCGGGACTCGAGTGGCTCGTGACCGAGCTCATCCCCGGGCCCGAGACCAATCTCTTCGGCGCGGTCACGATCCGCTTGGGGGACGGCTCGTTCGCACTTGCCTACACGCGCCGCAAGCTGCGGCAACACCCGCCCTACTTCGGGGCGGGCTCGGTCCTCGAGACGGTCCCCGCGGAGGGGGCGATGGAGATGGCGCGGCAATTGCTGGACGCCGCCGACTTCGTCGGGTTCTCGAGCTTGGAGGCCAAGCAGCACGCGGTCACCGGCGAGCACGTGCTCATGGAGGTCAACGTCCGGATCCCGCAGAACGTCGGCCTGGGCGAGGCCGCCGGCGTCGATCCTTCCTGGCGGCTGTACGCCACCCTCGCCGACATCCCGCTGGCGCCGCAGCGGCCCCAGCGCAACGGCGTCAAGGTGATCGTCCCCAGCCTCGAGCTGATGGCGGCTCCGGCCTACGTCCGCGCAGGCGACATGACGGTCGGCGACGTCCTTCGGTCATACCGGGGCGTCCGCACCATCAGCGGCCTGACCTTGGCGGACCCCGTGCCGCTCGCGGCGTTCGTGGGCGGTCGCTTGTTCAACGGCGTCAAGGCGCGCGCCAAGTCACGACGTGCCGCGAAGGAGCAGGCCGACGCTACGCCCTTCCGGCCGGGCACCGCCCTCAAGCGAATGCTGCCGGTCTCGGCGCGGCCGATGGCAAAGCGCGTCTACTACCGCGCGGTCGGCTCCGGGCGCCGCCGGAGCATGCTCGCCGAAGAGCTTCGCCACGAGGCGGTCGGGAGCCGGCGCCTCGGATCCCCCCTGTACGGCTCACTGCTCGAGCGGGTTGCCGACGACGTCGAGGCCAAGGGCCCGTCCTGGCAACTGCTGGACGAGAAGTGGCCGGCCTGCCGCCCGGTGTCGGTCCGGCTCATGGGCGGGGTCCACCGGCTCGTGCTGGAAGGCGCCGCGCCGGACCTGGCCGGCTTCTACCCCTCGGCCGGCGGAACCGATTCCGGCGATCCGTGGCCCGCGTTCAGGGAGACGCTCGCCACCCACCGCGAGCGACTGCTGGGGCTGCTCGACCACCCGGTGCAGACGAACGAGATCGCGCGCTGCTCCGCGCTTCTGGGCGCCTTTCTGACGGTGTCCCACGAGACGGGCCTGCCGCTGCGCCTCCTCGAGGTAGGGTCGAGCGCCGGTCTGCTGCTGCGCTGGCCCGAGTACCACTACGTCGAGCGCGACCTGACCTGGGGTGACCCGCAGTCCCCGGCCCGCCTCGAGGGCGCGTTCGCAGAGGGTCGCCCGCCCTTCGACTTCCCCGCCACTGTCGTCGAGCGCCGCGGATGCGATGCAGCTCCCCTCGACCCGACCTCGGCCGAGGACCGGCTAACGCTCATGTCGTACGTGTGGGCCGATGAGACTTGGCGCTTCGAGCTTCTGAGGGCGGCCCTCGACGTCGCGCAGAACGTTCCCGTCCCGGTCGAAGGTGCAGACGCCTGCGACTGGATCGAGGAGGCGCTGGCGGACCCATCGCCCGACACCGCGACGGTCGTGTTCCACTCGCTCTTCATCCATTTCCTCGACGAGAAGCAGCGGGCTCGCTTCGAGACCGCCCTGAAGGACGCCGGCCGCAGAGCCACGAAGCGAGCACCGCTCGCCCGCGTGAGCCTCGAGTGGCCCAGGGCCGGCGGCCAGCCGGAACTGCTCCTCACCACCTGGCCCGGATCGACGCGCCGGCTGGCGACCACGGACGACCGCGGCCGCGAGATCCACTGGGCGACGCAGTCCAACCGCGCCGCCGCGCCGTCGGTCGCCCGCGCCGCCTAGAGGCGGCCGCGCGCCCCCGTCAAGGACGCACTTGCCCGCACTATGTGCGGGCAATCGATCAACCCCGCTTTTCGGCGGCCTTGCTACCCAGAAAGTGTGGCCCTCTCGGTCTGCGAGAGCGAGCGCCAGCGTGAGCTCGCCGTGGGGGAACGGAGCTGGAGTGGGACGGCGTAGCCGAGGTGGTTCGTGTCCGGGCGACCCCGCCCGGGGACGACCTGCTCGACCGTCGATTTCTCGCGCAGGGCGTCGATCACGTGCCAGGCGTAGATGTCGAGGTTGGCGATACGCGGCGCGAGGCCGCGCGGGTCGAGGATCACGCGGGCGACGCTGATCGGCGACTCGAGGAGGTCACGCCCCTACGAGCGGTTCATCGCCTCCGGCCATTATCAATTCCGGCGCCGCGACGACGCCGAGCGGCTAAGCGAGCGGCGGCGATGATGGGCTTCGCGCGAAACGGAAGCGGGAGCAGTCAGACTTGCCCGATGGGCAAGCTCGCCGCCGACTCCGTGAAGCCGATTCGGATCTGGCTTGTGGGGTTTGGCACGGTGGGCAGGTGGCTGGCCCGTGCCCTCGACTCCCAGTCGGAACGTCTCGCCCGCAGCTACGGCATCGGTGTGGCGGTCGTCGGTCTGGCCAACCAGCGAGACGGATTCATCTACGACCCGAACGGGCTCGACCTCACCTCGGTCCTCGAGCTGGCCTCGGGCGGCGGCTCGATCGCGGAGCACCCTGGCGTCCGCTGTTGGCCGAGCACCATCGAGGGTCTCCGGGCGACGGAGGCTGACCTTCTCGTCGAGGTGGCGTCGAGTCCTTCCAGCGACGGAGAGCCCGGCTTCGCGCACATGCGCGAAGCGCTGGAGCGTGGCATCCCGGTGGTGACCTCCAACAAGTGGCCTGTCGCCTTGCACGGGGTCGAGCTCGCGCAGCGGGCACGCAGCCAGGGCGTCGCGTTTCGCGCCGAGTCCACTGTCATGTCAGGAACGCCGGTGCTCAGTGCGCTGGTCGACGGTCTCGCGGGAACAGTCCCGGTCGCCCTTCGGGGCGTGCTCAATGCGACCGCCAACTTCGTTCTCACGGAGATGACGGCGGGCCTGTCCTACGAGCGCGCGCTGTCCAAGGCACAGCGTGCCGGGCTTGCCGAGCGCGATCCGAGCGCGGACGTCGAGGGCCACGACGCGGTGGCGAAGGTGATGATCCTGTCGGCGCTTGTGTTCGGCAGGCAACTCCGACGCGAGCAGGTCGCGTGTCGCGGCGTAACCGACCTTGATAGAGCGGCGCTCGACCGGGCGGCGTCGAGCGGCGGGCGAATCAAGCATGTCGCGACGCTCGAGTTCGTGGAGCCCGATGGGGTCGGGGAGGTCACCGCTCGAGTTGAGCCAGAGCTCGTTGGTCGCGAGGATCTCCTGGCCAGCATCGACGGGACGACGAACGCCCTCGTGTTTCAGGCAAGCCCGATCGGACAGGTCGCGATCATCGGACCGGGCGCCGGACCGCAGCTTGCCGGGCAAGGAACGTTCAGCGACCTCATTGCCGTCGCGCGATCGCGTCCAGCAACCTGATCCGCCCACAGCAGCCGCCACCGTCACCGCGTTGGAAGAGCCGCGGAAACGCGCCTACCCGATAGGCGAAGCTTTGCGCTCGGCCGGCCGGGTCGGGGACGATCCCCGCCTGCCGCCGCCCGGCGAGCGGTAGCCAACGGCCAGTAGCCCGGCGGTCACAAGCAGCAGGCCGAGCGCAGCCGAGCGAGCGATGCCTCCGTCGTCGCGCGTGAGGTCGGGACCACCCGGATCGACGAGGGCCACCACAGACACCGCGGTGAAAACGGCGCCGAGGAGATACATGGTCGCCGCCGCGCCGCGATGCGAGGCGGTTCGCGCGAGCCAGAGCGCCACGAGGATCGGGCCGATCAGCGTGCCCGATGGCGCGAGCGCCGCGTCGACGACCGAGCCAGCGATGAGAAGTGCGATTGGCTGCCACCACGAGCGTCGCCGCCCGCCTGGCCGGCGACCCGCCGCCAGCGCCACGCAGAACCAGACTGCGGCGATGAGGAGCAGAACCCCACGCGCGTCGTCGAGCGCCCCGAGCCGAACAACGCCGGCCAGCTTGACACCGCCCACGAGCAGCAGCGCACCGAGCACCACGGCGGACGCCGGGCCGGCCCAACGACCCGCCGCCCACCTCCCCTCCGCGCGAACGGCGGGCGCGCACACGGAGCCCACAGCGACAGCGATCGCGATCAGGGCGAGGGCCGGGAGGTCTCCGGTGTCGATGCCGTGGGTGCGCGACAGCGACAGGACGACCGGGCCGTGCCACGGCTCCAACAGGAAAATCGCGCAAGCGCCGACGAGCAGGAGCGCGACGAGGATCGCAGGCTTGAGGCGTCCCGTGAACCAGACCCCGATCCGCCGACGGTATCCGTGCATCCGCGTGCGCGGGGTCGTGGAATCAGTCATCTAGTCGCTGACGGGCCGTGCGCAGTAGAAGAATGCGGACATGCGGCGGGGATGCGGTCGGGCGCGCGCCTGCGCCAGCACCCACAAGGGCGGCACGTTGAAGTTAGCTCGCCGACGCAAGAGTAGTTGGGCCGAACGCTCGCACCGCGGCGACGTCCCGCTAATCCAGGCCAGCCGCTATCGCTTCCGCGGAAAGGAGCGCCTAGCCGCAACGCCTCGTCAGTGGCCGGGAACCAAGATGTCGGCCAAGCCGAAGGCCCCGGCGCGACGGGCCGGCAACGTCGGCGTCCAGTCGGGGTCGACCGACCGGAAGGACTCCGGATCGGCGTCGATGATGCCCACCAGTACCTCACCGACGATCCGGCCGCCGACCGGACCCAGCCGGTCGCCGTCGTGCAGGACGTCGCCTTCCTTGAGGATGTAGAACCACAGCGGCGTCTCCTCTGCCCACCCGTGTTCGGCGAGACCCACCTGCTCGCTGCTGAGCGCCGGCACCGCGAGGCGGCGGGCGATGGACTCACCTGAAGGAAGGCCGACGGCATGGCCACGCTGCAGATCGCGGTTGGCCAGCGACGCGTAGTCGGTGCCCGGCGCCGATCCGGAGATCTCGGTTGGCAGCGCGATCAGCGGGGCCGGTAGCCGCGAGTCGATGCGCTTGGCTCGCTGCGCCGGCGCATGGCCCTCGACGTCGATCTGAAGGGCCCAGTCGACGGTGTGCTCGGGCGGGACCGGTCCGAACCCCATGAGATCAGGGAAGACCGGGCACGGGCCGAAGTGCTCGTTGACCTGATAACGGTGGCGGATCTGGGAGTGGCCATAGCGGTAGGCGGCGTCGGCGAACTCGAAAGGGATGTAGGCCTCCCGCTCGACGCGATACAGCTGCGGGCCGCCGTCGAGCAGCTCGGCGGTCAGCTGCGCGCCGATCAGACCGGGCAGGAACTCGCGCAGGATCACGTGCTGGTAGTGCCAGCTGGCAGCCCGTCGCGCCTGCTCGAAGACGTCCTGCCCGGCGGCGTCGTCCTGGCGAATGCGATCGACCAGCCGGTTGTGGAGCTTGATGAAGGCGACCACCATCTGGCTGGTGAACAGGTGCACGTCGTTGCGCGGATCTCCGATGAGGGCGATGCCCTCGTGGTTGCGCGGGACGTCCTGTCCCGAGGGGGAGAGGAGGAGCTTGGCCGCGTCGTCCTTGCTGTACAGGTAAGGCGAGCCCACCGGGCCCGCGCCGTAGACGCCCTCCAGGTTGGCCTTGGGGACGCGAAAGTTGCGGATCTGGGCGGGGTCTGCGCGATGTCCCAGCGGTGAGCGGTCGGCGGTGATGTCGTGCGCGATGAACTGGCCGAAGAAGGGCCATACCGCCGAGATATGGGAGTCGGCGTCGTCGGCGAAGTCGACGCCGAGGTCGCACGGGCCACCCGGACGGCCGAGCTCATGCAGCGGTTCCTCGTCAACTTGGAGCGGGGGCAGGTCCTCAAACAGCAAGCGGTAACGCCCGCCGTCGATGGGTGCGTCGACCCGTTCCGGCGCCAGGCAATGATCTCGGGCGATTTGCGCGGCGTGCTGACTCATGGACCGGCATGGTGCCTGATCGCCTGACGTGGAAGGCTGAACAGGCGAGGGTCGCGTCGACGCTGAAGCGCGCCGTCTCCATCGCCTCAGCCGACCTGCGGCCCGAGGTCAGCCACGTAGGCGGAGTCCACGGCGAGCCCCTCGATCGAGGCGCGCTCCGCCCGCAGTTCCAACAGATGGGTGTGGATCTCGATTGCAGACAGCTCGCAGGTCATGACGGGTCCTCCATCGCGTCCTTCATGAACTGCACGCGGTCGAATCGAGGGTCCACGGTGGCGAGCTCGTCAGCGAAGCAATGAGCAACGTTGAGGACCGCGCGCGCCTCGTTCGGTGCGTTGACAGCCTCCATCCTTCGGTGTGCTCGACAGAGCACGCGGGCGATCAGCTGGTGGACCGCCTCATATCCCCCTCGACGAGGGCGTCATTCATGTAGCGATCTGCGACTCGGCCGTTGTCGGTCGGTGACGTCAGCGTATTCACGGTCAGCTCCTTGCTGTTGTTGGTTCGGCGAGCGCGGTAAGGCCCGAAGGGCTGGTGGCGCTTGGCGCCGCGGACTCGTGCCGCTCCGCCAGGCGCCGACGTAGGGTGCGCACGAGCAGGAACGGCGACGCGAGGATCGCCCCGGCGAGCGCGACCAAGGCCGCAACCGCGGCAAGCGCGACGATGATGACCGCGATCAGGGCGAAACCCGGCACTAGCAGGAGGAGCAGCGCCGCCCCGAGAACGACGGGGCCGGCAGTCCATTCGATTCCGTAGCTCATGAATCCACCACCCTTTGGATCGACTGCGGTGCGTATGGCATGGCGGCAGGGTCGCGCAGCGGGGGCGCCCTCGCATCGGCCAGCACGCCAGCCTGCCTGGCTAGTCGCTAGGCGGTGAGGTCGCTGGCCGACACGCGGCTGAGCTGGTTGCGCGAGGTGATGTCGAGCTTCTGGAAGACCTTGCGCAGGTGGTACTGCACCGTGCGGGGGCTGATGAACAGCTGTGCGCCGATCTCAGGGTTCGAGAGACCGTCCTTGGCGAGCCGAGCGATGTGTGCCTCCTGGGGTGTGAGCACGACGCGCGCGTCGTCGGTGCGCTTCCGCGCGGTCTCACCCGTGGCCTGGAGCTCGTGACGGGCGCGCTCGGCAAAGCCCTCGGCCCCCATGTCGCTGAATATTTCGTTCGCGGCTCGGAGTTGCTCGCGCGCGTCCACGCGCCGGTTCTCGCGACGGAGCCATTCGCCGTATAGGAGCCGGGCGCGGGCGACGTGGACCACGCCCCGGGTGCGCGCGAGCCGCTCGACGGCCTCGCGGTAGAGAGGCTCCGCATCTCGCGCGTCGCTCAGCAGCGCCCGCGAGCCGGCCTCGATGCCGAGCGCCCAATCGGTGCCGCTCGCTTGTGTGCGCTCGCTCAGGCGATCGAGCGCGGCGGAGGCCGCGTCCGTGTCGCCGCAGCGGACACCCGCCTCGATCAGCTCCACGCAGGCCCACGCGAAGAGCCCGATATCGTCCTCGTCGCAACCTCGCCGGGCGGCCTCGAGCGCCTCGCCATAGCGTCCCCAGCCGTTGTAGAGCAGCGCTCTGGCCCACTCCTTGACGCGCAGCCCCATGCCCTCGCCCCTCGCCGTCGCCTCGAGCCTCCCGGCCTCGAACAGCTCGACCGCTTCGGCCTCGTTGCCGCGCCACGCGGCCATCATCAGCGCCGCGTACTTAAGCGGTGCCATGCCGGTCGCGTGCGTCATCGCGTCGGCTTCCGCGATCAGCGACGAGGCGGCGCCGAACTCTCCCGCCTGAACGTGCAGGGCCGCTCGATACGTGGCTGCGATCGGGAGCACGCCGAGCGCGCCCGTCTCTCTCGCGACGCGCAGGCCGCGCGTCGCGAGCACGTACCAGAGCTCGTCGTCCCAGAGGTCCTGGGCCACGCGACACCCCAGCCACAGCCAACGCGCGTCGCCCGCGGACAGTCCGTCCACGTCGCGGAACTCGTCGAGCGCCCTCCGGAGCGGCGGCAGACCGGCCGCGTAGCCCTCGGTGAACCTCGTCGCCAAGCCGTCGAGAAGCAGGTCGAGCGCGCGCGGCGGCTGTCGTGCCGCGGGCGCGGCCTGAGCGGCCTCGGCGGCCTCGCGCACGCGCGGCCCGTCGCCGAGGCGGCCGGCGAACATCGCCGCATGGATCCTGCCGAGCTGGTGGCTGCGCTGCGGAGCATGGGCGCCGCCGGCTGCAACCTCGAGGACAGCGACTATGTCGCCGGCAGCCTTCGCGATCCCGACCGGCACGCGGAGTGGCTCAGCGCGGTTCGCCAGGCCGCCTCGGATGACGGCTATCCGCTCGTGATCAACGCCCGGATCGACGTCTTCCTAGGTCCCTTCCTCGCCGGCGCCGGACCCGGAACCCAGGAGGAGCTTGTTCCCGAGGCGCTGCGGCGCGCGAATGCCTATCTCGAGGCCGGCGTCGACTGCGTGTTCCCGATCATCCTGTGGGAGGCGGACGCGCTGCGCCGCTTCACCTCCGAGGTCCGCGGCCCGGTGAACATCGTGCGCCTCCCGCAGACGCCGTCGCTTGCGGGCCTGGCCGAGCTGGGCGTGGCCCGGGTGAGCTGGGGAATCCTTCTGTACGGCGAGGCGATGGGTCGCTTCCAGGAGCGGCTCGCCTCGCTCGACTAGCGACTAGCAAGCCAGGCTGGCCAGCTGGCGGATGCGAGCGATCCCGGCCTACGGGATTCTCCCTGCATGACAAACGCACTGCTCTCGCCGGTCCTGCACCACATCCACGTGAACGTGGTCAGCGCGGAGGAGGCGTCGTTCGGCGTCGCCGAGTTCTGGTCGGGTGACCGGATGATCGGGTTCACGCGCATCGAGGACAGTGACCTCACCCTCCACATCGAGCCCGACTCCGAAGGCCTGGTGCTCGGCGCGCATGCGCTGGCCGAGGCCCTCGCGGAGGCCAATCGCCTCCTGGCCCTCTACTGAGAAACACACACGCGAAAGGCATTGAGATGAAGATCGTTGTAATCGGCGGAACCGGTCTGATCGGGTCGAGCCTCGTCGAGAAGCTGCGCAAGGACGGCCATGACCCGCTCGCGGCGGCGCCCAACACCGGCGTCAACACGCTCACGGGCGAGGGCCTCGCCGAGGCGCTCGAGGGCGCCAAGGTCGTCGTCGACGTGGCGAACGCGCCCGCCTGGAGCGACGCGGAGGTGCTCGACTTCTTCCAGACCTCAACCGGCAACCTGCTTGCCGCAGAGACGGCGGCCGGCGTCGGGCATCACGTGGCGCTGTCGGTAGTCGGCGCCGAGCGGCTCACCGACAGTGGCTACATGCGCGCGAAGGTGGCGCAGGAGGACCTGGTCAAGTCCGGGCCGATCCCCTACACGATCGTCCGGGCAACGCAGTTCTTCGAGTTCATCGGCCGCATCGCCGATTCGGGCGCGGACGGCGACACCATCCGGCTGTCGCCGGCCCTCGTCCAGCCCGAGGCAGCCGGTGACGTCGCCAGCACCTTGGCCGATGTCGCCGTCGGCGCACCGCTGAACGACACGGTCGAGCTGGCGGGTCCGGAGGCGTTCCGCCTCGACGAGCTCGCCCAGCGTTTCCTGAACGCAAAAGGCGACCCGCGTCAGGTCACGGCCGACGTCCACGCCCGCTACTTCGGCGCCGAGCTGGACGACAACTCGCTCACACCCGGCGACGACGCCCGCATCGCACCGACCAGCTTCGAGGACTGGCTCAGCCAGTCCGCCAAGTAACACCGACCAACCGAAGGGAGCTTCCATGAAGCCCACCATCGTTCTCATCCACGGCGCCTTCGCAGAATCATCGAGCTGGGACGGGGTCATCGATCCGCTGCTCGACGCCGGACACCCGGTGATCGCCGCCGCCAATCCGCTGCGTGGCGTGGCTTCGGACGCCGCCGCCGTCGCAGACGTCGTCCGCGCGGTCGATGGGCCCGTCGTGCTCGCCGCCCACTCCTACGGCGGCATGGTGATGTCCAACGTCCCCACCGACGCCGGCAAGATCGTCGGGCTCGTCTACGCCAATGCATTCGCGCCGGAGCCCGGTGAGCACTGCTTCCAGCTCGCGGGCAAGTTCCCGGGCAGCATGCTCGGCGAGGAGACGTCGCGCGCGGTGCCGCGGAGCGACGGGACGACCGACCTCTACGTCGCACTGGACAGCTTCCACAACGTGTTCTGCCAGGACGTGCCCGAGTCGCAGGCCACGCGGATGGCCACGACGCAGCGTCCCGCGACGCAGGAGGCGCTCACGGGAGGCTCGGGCGAGCAGCCGCTATGGCGCGAGGTACCCTCGTGGTTCCTGATCGGCGAAGAGGACCACATCATCCCCGCCCAGCTCCAGCACTTCATGGCGGAGCGCGCCAGCGCTCGCCGAACCATCGAGATCCCGGGCGCATCGCACGCAATCACCGTCTCGCGTCCCGAGGAGACGGCACAGCTCATCGTCGAGGCTGCGACGGTGGGCGTGCCCGGCTGAATGGCGGGAAGCATGCACGGGGGTGCGTCGGCCGACGCACCCCCGGTTGTTCCCCAGCTGCCGATCATCCGCACGCGAACTGAGGGGGAACAGCGCGCGACGTTCTTCGAGCTGTTCTTCGACCTCGTCTACGTCTTCGCGGTCACCCAGCTGTCGCACCACCTGCTCGATGACATCACCTGGGCGGGCGCGGCCCAGACGGCATTCATGCTCGTCGCGGTGTACTGGGCCTGGAACTACACGACCTGGATGACGAACTGGTTCGACCCGGACACCGTGCCGGTCCGGCTCGTCCTGGTGTTCGTGATGCTGGCGAGCATCCTGATGTCAGTCGCGATCCCGCAGGGGTTCGGCGACTACGCGCTGCTGTTCGCGTGCGCGTACTCGGGGCTGCAGATCGGACGGAACACGTTCGTCGTCGCGGTCACCCCGCGTGGCGAGTTCAACCAGAACTTTCGCCAGATCCTGGCCTGGAGCATCCTCTCTGCGCCACTCTGGGTGGCGGGCGGGGTCGTCGACAGCGAGGCGTTGCGTTGGGTGCTGTGGCTCTGTGCTCTCGGTCTCGACCTGGCCGCGCCGCTGCTGACCTATTGGGTGCCGGGGGCCGGAAGCACGCCCATGAGCAAGTGGCAGATCGAGGGCGCTCATTTCGGCGAGCGCTTCCAGCTGTTCGTGATCATCGCGCTCGGTGAGAGCATCGTGCTGGCGTGCGCCACCGCCTCGGACGCCGGGCTGAGCGTTGGGGTGGTCGCCGCGCTGCTGTTCGCCTTCCTGTCATCGACGGCGCTCTGGTGGCTGTACTTCGGTCAGGTGGCCGGCACGGTCCTGGAGCGGATTCGCATGGCCACGGCCGACGAGCGAGGGCAGATCGGCCGCGACATCTACACCTACCTGCACCTCCCGATCATCGCCGGGATCGTCCTCGTCGCGGTTGGTGACGAGCTCGTCATCGCACATCCGACGGACTCCCTGCACGACGCCGGCGCGCTCGTCGCTCTCGGCGGCCCCGCGCTCTTCCTCGCCGGCCTGATGGCGTGCGCCGCCAGGCTCGGCGAGGCGCAGAGCCGCCCGCGGGTGGTCGCCCTGGTCGTGCTGCTCGCCGCCATGCCATTTGCCGGCGACGCCGACGGACTGCTCGTGGTGGCCCTGATCACCGCGCTCCTGGCCGTGCTCGTGGTCGCCGAGCAGTTGCGCGGCGCCCACGACAGGACGCGGCCGGCCCCGCGGGAAGACGCGATGGAGCCGCCCCACCCACACTCAGACGCCCCTACTCCCCCCCGCAAGCGGCGAGCGGCGGGGTGGCGGCAGGTGCGCGCGGGCTTGCAGAGAAAGCCAATGACGTGCCCTACGTCTACGTACTGAAGTGTGCTGACGACACCCTCTACTGCGGTTGGACGACGGACCTCTCTCGCCGTCTGGCGGCGCACCAAGCCGGCACGGCGAGCCGCTACACGCGGAGCCGTCTCCCGGTGGAGGTGGCCAAGGTGTTCGCGGTTGCCGATCGCTCAGCGGCGCTTCGCCTGGAGGCGCGCATCAAGCGGCTTTCACGTGCGGCCAAACTGAGCCTCGTACGGGACACGCGCGCGAAAGTCGACGGCGACTCGGGGCGTTCAATACGACGCAGCACACGCGCCGGAGGCCTAGACGGCGAGGCACCCGCCAACCAGGCGGGAGAAGGGCGGTTCGATCCCGACCCCGGCGCTTCCTCCCACCAACCCCACGGCCGGCCCACCCGCCGAACCTCCGGCGGGGCGAAGCGTGACTAGTCGGCGATCAGGGCCGGCTCGCGGAGCTTCTCCGGCTCGCGAACCTTCCCGCCCGGCGTGCCCGACCACAGGGTCGCTCCGACGAGCGCCGTCCTCGAGACCACACCGAAGACGGCGGCCACGACCGCAATCCCGATCACGCCCCAGGTGGTTCCGACGACAACGGTCACGGCCACCTGGACAGCCAGGAAGAGCGAGTAAAGGATCGCGAGCAGTTGAAAGCGGCGCTGGGCCATCAGCAGGTTGGGCGCGGGCATCGTCACGTAGACGAAGAACGCGTCGATCATCAGCAGCTGGAAGATCGTGACGGAGTCCGGGTAACGCCCGTTGTCGATCAACGGGATCACGAAGGGCGCCAAGGCCGCCATAGCCGCCACGACGGCCGCCGTCGGCAGGCTCGCCCGCTTCAACCAACGGATGAGCATGCTCAGCTGGGCCGAATGCGAATCGACCACGTCCTGCTGTGACGTGCGTACACGCAGCACGGTCATCAGGGCGGCCACCGGCCCGAGCACGATGGACACGTAGCGCTCGGCGGCGCCGAAGCTCGCGACGGCGGAATCGTCGAGCAGCGTGGCGACCATGAACATGCTGCCGTATGCGAACCCGGCCGAGGCGATGAAGTACAGCGTCAGCCAATTCGACTCGGCCCCGAAGGCCCAGCGGCCCTCGCCGCGATAACGGACGCGTCGAGTCGCCCACGCGAGCGGCACGCACACGGCCACGCCGACGGCCAGCGTGCCGAGCGCAATCCAGAGCATCACCACCGGCCCGGAGCTGATCACGCCGATGGTGGCTGCGATCGCGGCCACGCAGGTCGAAGCGCCTCGCAGGACCCCGTAGAACCCGCCCTTCACGAACTCGAGGTGGGCCTGGTAGTGGTACATGCCGAGCTCCGTGCACCCGTGCCCGAGCGTGAAGAGCGCCGCCAGGCCGATGAAGGTCAGGCGATCGGATGGGGAGTCGCCGACGCCGAGGATCGTCGCGCCCAGCAGGCCGAGGGCAGCGGCCGCCGCGATCTGCGCCGCGGTGCCGCCGACCGCGGTGAGGAAGGGAGACGGTTCGTCGAGGCCGCGGGAGACGCGTTCCGCCTCCTCCCGCGTGTAGCGCATGCGAATACCGCCGGCGGCGAAGCTTCCCGCGAACGAGCCCACGGTGAGGAGCAGGACGACGTATGCGAAGTCGCTGACCTCGAGTCCTCGAACCAGCATGACGATCGCAATCGCGCTCAGCCCGCGCGCCGTCATGTTGAGGCCGAATGTCGACACGAAGCCGCGTTTGAACGTCGACTGCCCATGGAGCAGCCGTGACCGCACGGTTTCTAGTAGTCGCCTCATACGCTGGACCTCAGACAAAAACGGTTGCGGGCGCAGGGTACTTCCGGCCGGCGCCCGCCTTACAGCAAGCTGAACCGCTACCAGAGCGTTACTAACCCACATGGCGAGCCCGCCCCGGCAACCCCTCGCATCAAGGCGCCACCCGTGAAAGTGCTGGTCGTGGCGCTCGTGGCTGTCCTCGCCGTCGGCGGGGCGACCGTCTCGCTGCGAGAACCGGAGTCGACCCTCGACCGAGGCGATTTCGAGACGGCGGACCTCTCGCAGTGGCGCGAGCGGCAGTGCCTTCCTGAGCGCGTCTCCGTCGGATCCGAGCGCCCGGACGCCTTCGACGGCAGCCACCGGGCCCGGCTCGAGGTCCGGGACGGCGACGAGGAGCCTCAGACCGGGAGCGAGCGCTGCGAGCTGGTCGGCCCGTCGCTTCCCCACGACGAGGAGCGCTGGTACCGGCAGGCGATCTACATCCCCTCCGAGGCGGACCCGCCGGACAGCTGGCAGATCATGTCGCAGTGGTACTCGAACTACGGGGGGTCGCCCCCGCTCGCGCTCTTCAACGACATGGGCATGCCGATGCGCTGGTCGCTCCGCCACGGTGATTCATCGCGGCTGTATTGGCGCAGCAAGGAGCTGGCTCGCGACCGGTGGCACGAGGTGGTCGTGGGGGTCTATCTCTCGCAGAGCCCCTCCCGCGGTTGGGTCGAGGTCTGGCTCGACGGCGAGCGGCAGACGCTCGCCAATGGCAAGACTCGGATGCACGGCCAGACTCGCGGCGCCACGCGCGGCTCCTTCAAGACCGGCATCTATCGCGATCCGGACTCGCAGGTCACGAGCATCGAATATCTGGACGACGTCTCGGTCGGGCCGAGCCGCGAGTCCGTGACGCAGGACTGAGCCGGTCCGCAACTTCGGCACCCCGGCTGTGTCACATGGGGGGCCAACTGCTCAAAAGGACTACAGCGCGACGTCCGTTAACAGGTGGTGAGGGACGCTCCTCACACGTGTGGCCCACGGGCCGCGCACGACAACGGTCCACGATCACGTCAGGAATCGGTTTCAAGCATGAGAAAAAGACTCGCTGCCCTTGTTGTGGCCTCCTCCCTCGTAGTTCCGGCCGCCGCCGCGGCGGACACGCCCGTCGGCGCGTCGGCCTCGCAGGCGTCCGTGAAGACGATGAAGTCCGCGCTTCGTAAGGACGTAAAGCGAGCGCTGAAGAGCGTGCGCAAGCTCGACCTCGCGACGGTCGCCTCCAAGGGTTTCAAGCTGAAGAGCATTCGCGGGCTCACCGCCGGCAAGCTCTCCTTGGCCGCGACAGTGCGTTCGGACTCCGGACGCGTGACGGTGACGAAGGGGTCACGGACCTTCGGGAAGAGCGGAAAGAAGAACGTCCGGGTGAAGCTGACCAGGTCCGGCAAGCAGCTACTCGGTGCCACCAATCGCGCCACGCTCAGGCTGAAGGCCACCTTCGTCGCACGCACGGGCGGCCGCGTGACCGTCGTCTACAGGGTGACGCTGAAGCGCTCGCCCGGATCGAGCATCGGTCCTGAGGGCGGCACGCTGCCCCCGGCGAGGCCGGTCGCGCCGATTCCAGCCGACGCCACGCCGCTGTACTCGCAGAACTTCGAGAACTCCGATCCGTTGTCGTGGCGTCCGGGTCTCAGCCCGCAGTGTGGCGGCACGGTTGGATGGGGCACCGACGGTGGCGACGGGTATGCCCACCTGGAGCTGCCCGCGGATGCGGTTCCGCTGGCCGGGCTCGAGCGTTGCGAGCTCAGCCACGGTGGCTACGGCGACGCCCGCGAGCCGGGCAGCTACTGGTACCACGCGCGCATCAAGCTCGGTGAGGGCTTCCCGCACCAGCCGGCGCCCGGTAACTGGACGACGATCCAGCAGTGGCAGGAGGACAGGCCGCCTGCGCCGACCGGGGCGCCCGACCCCGTCGATGGCGCGATGTTCGTGAACGCGGGTCCCGCGGGGTCCACGAGCGCACGCACGTACCTGCAGGGGCACCACCTCGTGCCGCCCGTGTCGCAGGGTCCCCTCTTCGAGAAGAGCCGCTGGATCGACTTCGTCGTGCACGGCGTCTGGACGGACCAGCCGACCGGCTACCTCGAGTGGTGGATCGACGGGACCCCCGTCGGGCGCACGAACGGGGTGACCTCGGCTGTGGGCGGGCGCCACTTCTGGAAGGGTGGGATCACGCGCGCCGAGGCGATCAACACCCTTCAGACCGCGGACATCGCGGAGCTCACCGTCTACCAGAAGTAGCAACGTCAGAGTCCGGCCGGGCGCCCCGTGGCGCCCGGCCGGACCATTACTTCGTAGGAGATAGATAGCCGTGACTCGTTGTGAGTTCAAGATGAAGTCCCTCCTCGCCGCGCTCGTCGCGGCATTTGTGCTTGTGGTCCCGGCTTCGGCCTCGGCGCAGAGCATGAAGTCCGCGCTGAAGAGCGACCTCGCCCGCGCGCTCGACAAGGTCGGCACGCTCGACCTCGCGTCGGTCGCCAGCAAGGGCTTCACGATCAAGGGAATGCGTGACCTCCGGGCCGGCAAGGCGTCGTTCACCGCGACGGCGAAGGGTCGTACCGTGGCCCGGGGCTCGGCGAGGTTCGACGGACGCGGCAAGGCGAACGTCCGCATGAAGCTGACCAGCTCCGGCAAGCGGCTTCTCGCAAACGCGAGCAGCGTCACGCTGACCGTGAAGGCGAAGCTGGGCCAGGCGGTCAGCGCCCGCCGTAGGGTGACCCTCAGTCGTGCGCCCGCGCTGACCCCTCCGATTCCCGCCAACGTCAAGCGCCTCTACTCGCAGACCTTCGACAAGCGCGCCCCCTGGCCCGGTCTGAGCACCCAGTGCGCGCACCCCGTCCAGTGGGCCAGCGAGAACGGCGACGGGTTCGCCCACTTCGAGGTGCGGCCCGGCGAGCCCACCGTGGCTGGGCACGAGCGCTGCGAGGTGAGTCACGGAGGCTTCAACAATTCTCTGCCGCCCGGCGAGTACTGGTACCGGGCGCGTCAGCGGGCCGGTGCCGGCTTCCCGCACGTCCGCCACGCCGATCACTGGGCGAACGTGCTGCAGTGGCACGAGGACGAGCCCGCTCCCGGCCAGGACACGGGCGCGGTCGACGCCGCGGTCTTCGTGAACTCGGCACCCACCGAGAGCATGCTGATCGAGGGCGACCACCTGGACCCCAATTTCATCCAGGCCGGTCCCTTCGACATCCACACCTGGCATGACTTCGTCGTGCACGGGGTGTGGACCGACAGGTCGAACGGCTACATCGAGTGGTGGATCGACGGCGTGTACGCCGGCCGCTCGGACGGCGTGACCTCGGAGACCGGCGGTCGCCACTTCTGGAAGGGCGGCATCGAGCGCGCGACCGAGCTCAACAGCCTTCAGAGCGCCGACATCTCGAGCATCGAGATCTACCGCGGCCGCTAGGGCCGCAACAGACCCGACGGGGCAAATCGGCTGAGCCGCAGAAGCAAGGCGGCCCAGCGCCCGTTCATTACGCGTGGAACGGCGCGAGCTACTGGTGGCGGTCGACGCGGACGAGAAGCTGCGTTCGCGAATCGCGACGCTCTTTGCAGCCGACGGAATCTCGATCGCCAACAACGGCTCGCAGGCATCCGCCGACCTCCGGGTCGTCGGGGTAGATCTTTCCAAGCCGATCTCGCTGCGGCGCCTCAAGGCGATCCTCACGCGCGGAGACGAGCGCATCGTGGCGGTCTCGCCGTTCTGCGGCGTGTACGGTCTCCGGCGCGCGATGAAGGCCGGCGCCGACTCGCTCGTGCTCGAGCAAGAGCTCGAGGAGATGCTCGTGCCTGCCGCGCGTGCCGTCGCCGCCGGTCTCACAGTCATGCCGGCCGACCTCTGGAACGGCGCGGAGCGAGTCTCACTCTCGCATCGTGAGCGCGAGGTCCTGCGGCTCGCTGTCACCGGGCGAACCAACGCCGAGATTGCCAGCACGCTCTTCTTGGCCGAGAGCACGGTCAAGTCACATCTCTCGTCGGCATACCGGAAGCTCGGGGCCGGCGGCCGCAACGACGCGGCCTCGATGATCTTCGATCCGGATGGGGGGCTCGCCGACATGGTGCTCCGCCACGAGGATCACGAGAGCCTCGCCGACGGCATTCCCGCGGCCTGACGCTCACAGGCCTAGCCCTTTTTGGTACGGGGCAGCGCGGCAGCGCTTCGGGCCACCAGCCGTTCATCACCTGAACGATGGCGACTAGAGCGAGTACTGAGCCGGCGCCTGCGGCGGCGATCGAGGGTGACGGAGGCGGCTCCATCGCCAGTGTTGCCCCGCTTCGGATTCCGACAGCGGTCGACCATGCTCCGGCGGTTGCGCAACCCGGCGAGCTCCGCGCGCGCATGCTCCGCCGGCTGCTGCTGGCCGGGGACATCGTGGCGCTGTGTTCAGCCTTCCTCCTGGTTCAGCTCTCCGCGGGAGACCTAGCGCCCCACAACCTGGCGCTCCTGGTGCTGAGCCTTCCCCTGTGGCTGCTGCTCGCCTACGGGCACCGGCTCTATCACCTCGACAGCTACCGCGCGGACTACAGCGCAGCGGATGAGATCGGGCCGGTCCTGCAGATGGCCACGCTCTGGAGCTGGTCGGTCCTGCTCGGGCTGGCAGTGGTGAGGCCTGACAACGTGGCCGTGTCGAAGATCGCGCTCTTCTGGCTGCTGACGATGATCCTCACGCTGGCGCTGCGCTCCGCCGCCCGGTCGATCGCGAGACGGCGGGTCTGGTACCTGCAGAACGCGCTGATCATCGGTCCCGAGAAGCAGGCGAGCGCGATCCTGCAGAAGATCGTGCGCCACCCGGAGTGGGGCATCAACGTCGTCGCGTGCGTGGCGGGGCCAGGCGCGAGGTTCACGCCCACGACCACCAACCACCTGATGGATTTCGTGCCGGTGCTGGGAGGCGACGTTGACATCCCGGAGCTCGTTCGGCGCCTCGACGTCGACCGGGTAATGCTCACGCCCGCCATGGCCGAGTCGCGAGGGCGCGTCGAGGTCGTCTGGGAGCTGTCCGAACTTGGAATCCACGTTGACCTCGTGCCGAGCTGGTCGGATGTCGTGGGCACCCGCTTCGAGGTCCATCAGATGGAGGGCATGCCGGTCCTGACGATGCCCCGGCCGCGCCTCCCCCGCTCGTCGCTGCGCATGAAGAGAGCCCTGGACCTCGCCCTCGGGACGCTGGCGCTCATCGTGCTGGCGCCGGTGCTGGCGGCCTGCGCGATCGCTATAAAGCTCGACTCGCCGGGACCGGTGTTCTTCCGCCAACGCCGAGTCGGCCGCGATGACCAGCACTTCGAGGTCTGCAAGTTCCGCTCGATGCAGGCCGACGCCGATCGCAATAAGGACGCCGTCGCCACGCTGAACTTCCACGGCGGCGGGAACGACAACGGGATGTTCAAGATCCGGGAGGATCCACGCGTCACCCGCGTCGGTCGCTTCCTGCGGCGCTACTCGCTCGACGAGCTGCCCCAGCTCTTCAACATCCTGCGTGGCGAGATGAGCTTCGTCGGCCCGCGCCCGCTGATCGAGACCGAGGATCGCCAGATCGAAGGACGCTTCCGTCGCCGGCTGTCGCTGACACCGGGGCTGACCGGCCTGTGGCAGGCACACGGACGCTCAGACATCCCGTTCGAGCAGATGGTCAACCTCGACTTCCTGTACGTGTCCAATTGGTCCCTGTGGCTGGACGTGAAGCTCCTCATCAGAACGGCCTCCGCGGTCTTCCGCGGCACGGGCGCCTACTAAACAGCTGCGAGACCCGCGCGCGCAGCGAGCCCGCAGCCGCGTGCGCGCAACCGTTTGCACAACTTTCGTCCATCGAACATGCGTCCAAAGTTCCAACTCTTGGCGCAACGGCACAGGGCGAGATCTTGTCCCCCCCAAGCGTTACTCAACCGTGAAGCCCTCCAAGGCGGTAATCCTTGCCCGCGAGCCCGCCGTCTCCGCCCCAGGGGATGCCGCGGCCTTCAGAGTAGGAGACTGGGAGGCCCCGGCGCCCGCTCTGCTGCCGGTCGCAAACCGGTCGCTGCTCGGGCACGCGCTCGACTGGCTGGGTGCCGCGGGCATGCGCGAGGTCGCCATCGTGACGGGCGACCGGCTCGCCGACGAGGCCCGCGACACCCTCGACGGGGACTGGCCCTTCAGACCGGACTGGCTCATCCAGGAGCCCGGCGAGCGCCTTGGAGACTCGCTGGCGGCCCTCACGGGATTCCTGGACGGCGAGCCCTTCGTTCTTCATCTCGCGGACAGCCTCGCGCGGCAGAGCCTGCCGGCGCTGCTCGGAAGCGAGGAGGCGGGTGAGCACGAGGCGGTCGTGGTGGTGCACGGCTCCGAGCAGGGCCCGCAGTCCGTCGTCGACATTCGTGAGCGACTGGGCGGTGCCCGCGGCAGCGGACCGCCCGAGCTCGGGCGCTCGACCCCCGCGGGCGTCGCGGTGCTCGGCGCCCGCGTCGCAAGTGAGGCAGCCGGTATCGATGCGTGGCCAGGCCGTGAGCTGAACGTGCTGGCCGAGCGGGTGAATCAGATCGGCGGCAACGTCCGGGTGCGCAAGGCGACCGGGTGGTGGCGCTTTGGCCGTGGAACCGACGCCGCCCTCGAGGGCAATCGGTTCGCGCTCGAGGCGCTCGGCGAGGTATCGGCCCGGGGCGAGGTCATCGACAGCACCATCCAGGGGGCGGTCTCGATCCACCCCACGGCCCGCGTCGAGTCGAGCATCATCCGCGGCCCCGCCATCATCGGCGCGGGTGTCCGCCTCCGAGACGCCTACGTGGGTCCTTACACCTCCATCGGCAACGACGTCCTGATCGAGGGCGCCGAGGTCGAGCACTCGATCGTCATGCCCGAAGCCTCCATCCGGCACCTTGGCGGCCGCCTCGAGGCCAGCGTGATCGGACCCCATGCGCGCGTGTTTCGCGCCTTCCGCCTGCCTCGAGCTCTGCGCCTCAGCGTGGGACCCGGGGCAGAGGTCTCGCTGCCGTAGTTCCTGGCGTTTTGGCGTTCACCCGCTCGGGTGACGGCGCTCGTCCAAAACTCCTACTTTCCTCCTCCGAAAACAAAATACTGGGGTGCCTACCCCAGCGCGCAATCCCCAGGGTGCGCGTAGGGTCGGATCCCGGTGGCAGCGTGTTGGCCCAGCCGCCGCGAAGCAGACGGTTCCCCCCCTAACTCACACGAAATGGCCCCTAGTCGCGAAGCGATACAGCCCCTTGCGGACGCCAGCGAGCGTCCCCCCTTCCGCCCATCCGAGGCCGGCGAGACAGAGCTCGTGCGCCGCGCCGTGGTCGCGCTCAAGCAGGGCGACCGCAGCGCCCTCCACTTCCTCTATGTGCGCTACGCCGACGATGTCCGCGGGTTCATCAGGAGCATCGTGCGAGACGAGCACGAGGCCGAGGACATCACTCACAACGTGTTCGCGAAGCTCGTCACGGCGATCCACCGTTACGAGCCGCGCGAGGTGCCCTTCGCGGCCTGGATCCTGCGAGTTTCGCGCAACGCCGCGCTCGACCATCTGCGCGCCCGGCGGCAGATCCCCTTCGAGGAGGTCCGCACGACCGACGAGGGTCACGAGCAGGTCGGCTTCGATCGCTCGCAGTCGCTGCGCGAGGCCTTTCACCGCTTGCCTCAGGACCAGCGCGAGGTGCTCGTGCTGCGCCACATAGCGGGTCTCTCGCCGAGCGAGATCGCCCGCCGGATCGGCAAGACCGAGAGCTCGGTGCACGGCCTGCATCACCGCGGCCGCGGAGCCCTTCAGGCTTCACTGCGGGAGCTCGACGCGGCTCCCGTCATCGCCGGCTAGGCGACCTCGAACCAGTCGGCTGCCGCCCAGATCCGCGCCGCCGCGCGGCCTGAGTCCAGGTCTGCGGCCAGCCGCAGCGAGACCCGGGCGAGCAGCTGCGCGACCGTGATGCCCTCGCTGAAAGCCTCGTGCTCGAGCGCCTCCCAGTCGCTGGGCTCGAGCGCCACCGTCAGCGCGCGGGGCCACTCGGCAGGGGGCTCGCCGAGGAAGCTCGATTCGCGCCGGGCGCCCGCGATGCCGAGGTGGTAGTGCGCGGCCCTCGCCAGGAACTCCCCGGGGGTCACTCCCAGAGCCTCGCTCTGGTACTCGACAGCCTCGATTCCGAAGCCTTCGAGGAGCAGTGGAATACGGCGCCTGACCACCATCCAGGTCCTATATCGGCAGGAGCGCCGAAAACCTTACGTCAGCGCTCGAGCAGTTCGCGCAATCTCGCACGCGAGTCCACGTCCAGCTTGCGGAAGCTGTGACCGAGGTGCCATTCGACCGTCTTGACCGTGACGACGAGCTGTTCGGCGATCTGGCGGTTCGAGAGGCCCCGAGCAGCGAGCATCGCGACCTGGCGCTCGCGCTCTGTGAGCGCGTCCACGCCTGAGAGGGCGGTTCGCCGCGGGCGCGCGCCGGCGGTCTTCGCTTCGTTCTTCGCGCGTACCACCAGCGCCTCTGCGCCGCAGCGCTGGGCGAGGTCGAGTCCCAGCCGAAGCGGTTGGCGGGCGTCGCGGCGACGCCCGGAGCGGCGCAGGGCAGCGCCGAACTCGACGAGCGTGCGCGCCCGCTCGAGCGCGGCCTGCGAGCTCTCCACCTGCGTGACGGCCGCCTCGAGCGCCTCGAGCCCCCTTTCGGGGCCACGGATCATTCCGAGCCCGCGCAGCGCACGGCCGATCGCCCCAGGCGCGCCGAAGGCCTCAGCCAGCTCGAGCTCGCGCTCGGCGAGCTCGTTGGCCTCGGCGGTCATCCCAAGCATCGCGCAGGCGATCGCGGCGCCCGAGCGCCAGGGCGAGAAGGCCGGGTTGTCGGCGCCGCCCGCCGCGCCGAGCTCGCCGCAGCGGCGGTAGTCGGCCAGCGCCGCCTCGACGTTGCCCTCGAGGAAGGCGAGCCGGGCGCGCGTGCCCAGCACCGCGTTCCAGGTTGGCGCGTGCTCGGCGGGGCTCTTCTCGGCAGCGGTGAGGTGCCGGCGGGCGGTGCGGAGGTCGCCGCGCTCGATCAGGCAGTTCGCGAGTACGACGCGGGCGCCGGCGAGGCTCAGCCTCCACCCGTGCCGCTCCACCGCAAGTGCCTGGCGAGCATCAGCCGCCGCGTCCGGGATGCGCCCGCGCAGCAGGATCGCGATCGAGCGCATGTGCGAGGCGTTGGCGAAGCCGAGCACCGAGCCGCGCGTGCGCGCGTCCTCGACGGCGGCCGTGAGCGCGGCCTCCGCGGTCTGCAGGTCCTCGGCGATCGACAGCGCGAAAGCGGGCAGGTAGTAGACGGGCCCGTCGGCCGTCTCGTCCTCGAGCAGGGCGCCGCGGGCCAGCGCGCGCTCCGCCAGGTCGCGAACCTCGGCGCTCGGCCGGCCGCGGATGGCGCCCTCCATGGCGTGGACGGCGAGCAGCGCCCGCTTGCCGGCGTGCTCGGCGCCGTCGGGCGGCTCGTCAGGCAGCGGCCGGCCGTCCGGCCCGGGGTCGCCGAAGAGGGCCGTGCTTGCGCGGGCGGCGCGCAGGCGGCCGGTCAGCTCGTCGTCCTCCTCGCCGGCCTGCTCGAGCGCCAGATCGAGGATCGCCTTGGCCTCCTCCTGCCTTCCGAGGGCGAGCAGCGCGCGGCCCGCGTCGAGGGCGCTTCCGAGCTGCTCCGGGACGGCGGTCACGGATTCCACGGCCTCGCTCAGCCGGCGCGCGGCCTCGGGTTCGCCGGCCGTGGCCTCGGCGCAGCCGAGTTCGAAGACCACGTGTGCGCGCAGGCGGCGCGGCGGCGGCTCCTCGAGCGCGCGGCGCAGGTAGCGGACGGCCTCGGCGGGCCGGCCCGCCCCGAGCGATCCCGCCGCGGCCTCGCAGAGCGCCTCGACGGCCCAGCCACTGCCGTTGCGCGTGGCGTTCATCAGGTGTGCTGCGATGCGATGAGCCGGCGCGTCCTCGGACTCCAGGATCCGCGAGGCACGCCGGTGAAGAGTCGCCCGCTCGATCGGCGAGAGGGCTGCGGCGATCGCCGTTCCGACCACGGGCTGGCTGAACGAGAGCGGCTCGTGGGCGCTCAGCAGGCCGGACTCGATCAGGCTGTCCGCGATCGTGGCGGCCTGCTCCGAGTCAAGCCTCGCCAGGCCGGCCACGTGACGCAGCTCGGCGCCCGGTCCGAGTATCGCGACCGCCTTGAGCATGCCGGCAGCGCGGGGATCGACTCCGTTCGCGTGCGCGACCGCCCAGTCCGAGATGCTCGCGGGCGCCAGCGCGCGCACGTCGGCCGCGGTCAGCCCGGCGGAGCCGTCGCGCGAGACGAGCTCGCCCGCCAGCGCGTCGATCAGAAGCGGATTCCCGGCGGAAGCGTGGTGGATCGCGCGACAGGCGCTCTCGGGCGCGCCCGGCAGCCACGCGTCGCGCACGCGGCGGGCGGTGCCGTCGGCGTCCAGCGCGCCGAGCGTCAACCGCCTCGTGGCAGGATGGCGAGCGACCTCGCCGACAAGCGGGTGTGCCTGGCGGGCCGGCAGCGAGCCGGCCGTGAGCACGAGCGCGATAGGGAGCTCCTCGAGCCGGGCGCCGAGGTGCAGCAGGAAGCGAAGGCTCGCCTCGTCGGCATGATCGACGTCATCCACCGCCAGCAGCAGTGGCCCGCGGGCTGCGAACTTCGCGCACAGGCGATAGACACCGTGCAGCACCTCGGAGGACGGCTCGGAGAAGACGGAACGCGGGGGCGGCTCGAAGAGCGGCAGGGCCTGTCGTGCGGAGCCGCTCAGCAGGCTCGCCCGCTCCTCCTCTCCGGCCCGCGCGAGCCTTGCCTCCAAGAGTTGCAGCACGACGCCAAATCCGAAATCCCGCTCGTGGCGCTGGCCCGCGGCGGTGAGCACGTCCATTCCGAGCTCGTCGCCGTGGGTGCGGACGGACGTCAGCAGAGTGGTCTTGCCGAACCCCTCCATCCCCTCGAGCAGGACTAGGCTCCCCTTGCCCGCGCATGCGGCCGCGAGCGCCTGAGCGGCGAGCCCCCAGGGCTCGTCGCGGTCGACCAGGGCGAGGGGGAAGGCCGCGTCGACTCGTCGCCCTGGGCGCGAGCCTGCTCCCAAAGCGCGTGGGCCAGTCACCTGTCCAGACTAAGCGCGGTCTGCGTACCGCGCAAACCTGGACTAATTGCCGGGCTTTTGGCGCTCCTCGACCGCTCCGCGGAACCGTTCGGCGAGTCGTCCGCCGTCCAGATCGGCCAGGTAGTAGAGCAGCGCGTGCTCCGCCAGCCGCGACGGCTCGACCCCCTGACCGGTTGCCTCCTGGCGCAGGGCGGCGAAGGTTTCGTCGTCGAGATCGATCTCGAGTCCGTCAAGATCGAGCGATGTTCGCGCGAAGCGCGGCACACGCCAGGCCGGCCGGCCGCTGTCACGGTCGGCGAGGTAGTAGAGCGAGGCCGTGCGCACGACCGTGCTGGCCGAATCACGGTGCTCCTCGGCGAATTGAGACAGGGCTTGCCGTCCGAAGTTGTCTAGTTGAAGCGTCATGCTCTTGGTCATCCAGGCCCTCTACGTGGGACGAGTGCGTCGAGGGGCGTCGACCCGCGCTCGCCCAAATTACTCCACCACCCCGTGGGAAGTGAACGCCCGTGGAGCGCGTGCGCATGCGCAGATGGGCCATTTCCCCACCCTCGAGCGTTCTGGATGGACGGGGGGAAGGGATGCCCCCTCCCCCCGTCCGACGGGTCCAGATCAGGGCGCCGAAGCGCCCTGCCAGGGCTGCGGACCTTGATTGAGCCGCCGCCGGGCGGCCCGGAAGGCCCGCACCGGATGAACGCAGCCAGCCCCCGATTTCTTGCGCCCGGCGTAACCCGAATGCGGGATGGGGTTCGTATCCCTCGTGGAGACCACACTCGAACGAGCGGAGGACCTCACCGAGCGGCTGCTGCCGGCCCGCACTCCGAAGCGGCGGATGCTGGTCATCGTCAACCCGTACGCGACGACCGTCTCGGACCGGCTTCGCAACCTGGTCGTGTACGCGCTCGAGTCGCGCTACGCGGTGGAGGCGATCGACACCCAGGAGCGAAACCACGCCACCCGGCTCTGCCGCGAGGCCGCCCGCGAGGGCTACGACGCCGTGGTGGCGTTCGGCGGCGACGGAACCGTCAACGAGGCGGCCAACGGGCTGGCCGGGTCCGACACCCCGCTCACCGCCCTGCCGGGAGGCTCCACGAACGTGTGGGCCCGCGTGCTCGGCATCCCGAACGACGTGGTCGACGCCACCGAGCACCTCCTGCGGATGGCGGACGAGTGGCGCCCGCGGGCGGTCGACCTCGGCAGGGTCGACGACCGACACTTCGTGTTCTCGGCGGGCGTGGGCCTCGACGCGAGCGTCGTCAAGAGCGTCGACGAGCACCCCTACCGCAAGCGCCGCTTCGGCGCCTGGTTCTACGGCTACACCGCCCTGGCCACCTTCAACCGCAGGTACCTCGTCAACCCGCCGCAGGTGCGCGTGACCGTGGGCGGGCGCGAGCTGCGCGGCGTGACCGTGGTCGTCCAGAACGCCGAGCTCTTCACCTACTTCCGCCAGCAGCCGATCCGAGTGGTCGAACCGGCCGGGCTCGACACGGGCTCTATCTCGATCGGCGTACTGAAGCGCGCAACCGTGTTGGAGCTGCCCACGCTCGTGCCGAGGCTCCTGTCGGGCAACGCGCGCCGGGTGATGCGCAACCGCCAGGTCGAGGCGCTGCCCCAGCTGTCGGGCGCGAAGGTCGAGGCGATCGACGACCGCCCGTTCCCCGTGCACGTCGACGGCGACTACATCGGCGACTTCTCGGAGGTCGAGTTCGGAGTGAGCCCGCGCGGGCTGCTGGCGGTGGCTTGACGCCTAGCCGGTCGGCGTCACTCGGTAGGCGTCGAACACCGACTCGATGTTCCTGATCCGCGTGATGGCGGTCTTCAGCGACTGGGTGTCCCCCACCTCGACGACGAAGCGGTTCTTCACCATCGGATGCACCACGGTGCAGCGCGCCTCGAGGATGTTGATGCCGGTCTCGGCGAAGGTCCGGGACAGGTCCTCGAGCAGCCGGTGCCGGTCCCAGCCGTCCACCTGCAGCTCGACGCGGAAGGACGAGGTGGTGTCCCCCTCCCACTCGACCCTGGCGAAACGCTCCGGGTTCTTCCTGAGCGCCACCGCGTTCGGGCAGCTCTCGTGGTGGATCGTGATCCCCTTGCCGAGCGAGATGTAGCCGACGATCGGATCGCCCGGGACCGGGCGGCAGCACTTCGCGATCCGCAGCATCACGTCCTCGACACCCTCCACCTTGATGCCGTAGGTGGACGAGGCGGCGGTCTTCTTCGGCGTCTCCTTGCGCTCGAGCAGCTCGGCTGCGGGCGAGGGCGCCTCGACGGCGGACTCGCCCTCCTTGAGCCGGTGCATCAGCTTGTTGACGACCGTCTTCGAGGAGATCTTCGCCTGGCCGAGCGCGATGTAGAAGTCCTCGCCCTTGCGGAAGCCCATCTCGCGGATCACGTCTGCGAGCAGCGGGGAGCCGGCGATCTTCTGCGGCGGCAGGCCCGCCCGCTTCAGGTTCTCATGCAGGATCTCGCGGCCGCTGCGCTCCGAGTCCTCGCGCCGCTCGCGCTTGAACCAGGCGCGGATCTTCGACTGGGCGCGCGTCGTCTTGGCGAGTGCGAGCCAGTCCCGCGACGGACCGCGCTCCTTCTTCGAGGTGAGCACCTCAACGATGTCGCCGGACTGGAGCGTGTAGTGGAGCGGGACGATCTTGCCGTTGACCTTGGCGCCCACGCAGCGGTGGCCCACGTCCGTGTGGATCTCGTACGCGAAGTCGAGCGGCGTGGCGCCGGCGGCGAGTGACTTGACCTCCCCCTTGGGCGTGAAGACGAAGACCTCGTCCTCGAACAGGTCCGCCTTGAGCGTCTCCGCGAACTCCTGGGGATCGGAGGTGTCCTGCTGCCAGTCGATCAGGTGGCGCAGCCACTCGACCTTCTCCTCGACCGGCTTCGAGCCGTCCTCCTTGTAGATCCAGTGCGCCGCGACGCCGAACTCGGCGGTCCGGTGCATCTCCATCGTCCGGATCTGGATCTCGAGCGGCCGCCCCTCAGGCCCGATCACGGTGGTGTGGAGGGCCTGATACATGTTGAACTTGGGCATCGCGACCCAGTCCTTGAAGCGCCCCGGCAGCGGCTTCCAGAGCGAGTGGATGACGCCGATCGCGCCGTAGCAGTCCTTGACCGATTCGACGATCACGCGCATGGCGGTCAGGTCGTAGATCTCGTTGAACTCGCGGCCCTTCTTGGTCATCTTCGAGTAGATCGAGTAGAAGTGCTTCGCCCGGCCTGAGATGTCGGCCTCGATGCCGACCGCACCAAGCTCCTTGCGCAGGTACTCGCCCGCCCGTCCGACATAGGCCTCGCGCTCGTCGCGCTGCTGGGACACGAGCTGCTTGATCTCGTTGTACTTGCGCGGGTGGAGCGTCGCGAAGGCGAGGTCCTCGAGCTCCCACTTGATCGCGTGGATGCCGAGCCGGTGCGCCAGCGGGGCGAAGATCTCGAGCGTCTCCTTAGCCTTCTCCTGCTGCTTCGGCTTCGGCATCGCGCCGATCGTGCGCATGTTGTGGAGCCGGTCGGCGAGCTTGATAAGGATGACCCGGATGTCCTGGGCCATCGCGATCATCATCTTGCGGTAGTTCTCTGCCTGGCGGTCGTCGCGGCTCTGGAAGGTGACGCCCGACAGCTTCGTCACGCCGTCGACGAGGTGGCAGACCTCCTCGCTGAAGTCCTCGCGGACCTCGTCCAGGGACGCGCTCGTGTCCTCGACCGTGTCGTGCAGGAGGGCCGCACAGAGCGTCGCCGTGTCGAGCCGCATCCCGGCGCAGATCTTGGCCACGCCGACCGGATGGATGATGAAGTTCTCCCCGCTGGCGCGGCGCTGGTCCGCGTGCCGGTCGCAGGCGAATACGAAGGCCTCCTCCACCTGGCGGCGGTCGATCTCCTCCGCCGCCTCCGCGGCATGCTCCTCGACCACCGCGAAGAGGTCGGCGAGGAGCACGCGCTGGCCCTCCGTCAGCCGCGAGCGCATGGCGGTCGGCTCTAGCGAGCCCGCCTCCGGATGCTCGTCTACGCGGTGGTGCTCGAAGTCGCGGCGGTCGGCCTCGGCGAGCTCGGCCTTGCCACGCCCCGCCGGCGGCACGGCCGGCGCGGCCACCTCCCGTCTTCCGTTGCCACGCGGTAGCTTCGGCATGTCCTCCCCGAGTTTAGAGTCGGGGGCGGAGTGGAGCCCCGCTACGACGCGCGCGCGACCGGCAGCGCTCGCGGGGCGGCGGGCAGCTCGCCGGCCAGCGCTCCCTCGATCTTGGCGAAGCGGGCGCGATAGGCCCGATATGCGGGTGAGAGCTCGAGGTCGCTCCGCACTCCCTGGACCACGGTGCAGCGCGGCTCGGCGAGCTCCGTCTCGACCAACCCGAGCTCGCCGAGGATCCGCAGCACGCGCCCGCAGCAGCAGGGGCTGCGCGGGTACGCGCCCTCCCCGCGCAACGCGGTCTCGAGCTCCGCGGCGGGCGCTCGCGCAGCCAGCCCGCGTAGCGCCCTGAAGGTGTCGGTCAGGGCCGGGCGCAGCTCGAGCTCGGCACGCCAGACGGCCAGCGCGAACGCTGCCTCGTCGGGGCCCCAGCCGGCGTGGCCGGACGGCGCGAGCCGCAGCAGCGGATCGGCGATCCCGCCAGGTGGCGGGTCGAGCGCCACCAGATGCCGGAAGCCGGCGGCTTGCGCCGGGTCGAGCGCGAGCGCCGTCCAGGAGGCCACGACGAGGCCGTCGGCGCCCGCCATGCTCGCCACGAGCGCCTCCAGCGACGCGCGCCGGCGCGGCAGGTCGGCCACGGCGACCAGCACGCTCTCGCCGCTCGAGAGCAGGTCCCCCGCGATCCCGGCGAAGCCGGCGCCGCGCCGGTCCGTAACCGAGCCGGCCGCTTCCGGCGCGGGCGCGCCGGGACCCGCGGGGTCGCGCCCTAGCTCGGCGCTCACGCGCTCCCAGAACGGCTCGGCCTCGCCCAGCTCGCGCAGGCTTCCGGGCTCGGGCGTGCACAGAGCGCGCAGCTGCACGCGCGGCTCGACCGCCCCGTTCCAGCGGTTGCTCTCGAGCCTCACGGCCACATGGCGGGCGTCGCCGGCGCCCGTCGCGAGTGATTTCTGGGTGGCGCCGAAGGCCACGCCCCGGGCGCGGGCGCCACCGCTCACGAGCGTGAAGCGCGCGTGCTGGCGCTCCTCCCCCATGCCGGCGACGTTCTCGATGCGTGCGGCGGGCACGAGCAGCGTCGGCTGCGGGTTGCCCATGCCGAACGGCCGCAGCAGTTCGAGCTCCTCCGCCAGTTCGAGGCCCAGCTCGCCGCCCGGCACGACGGCATCCACCCGTTCGACAGGGATCAGATCCGCGGGCGCGAGCGCCGCGCCGGCGTGGGCGGCGAGCGCATCGCGGAAGCCATCGACGGCGCCCGCCGCGAGCTCGACGCCGGCGGCCATCGGGTGCCCGCCGAAGCGGATGAGGTGAGCGGCGCAGGCGGAGAGCCCGGCGTGAAGGTCGTACGCGGAGACGCTGCGGCCCGAGCCGCGGCCGCCGCCGTCTTCGTCGAGTGCGACGACCACCGCCGGCCGGCGCCATTTCTCGACTAGCCGCGAGGCGACTATGCCAACGACGCCGGGGTGCCAGCCCGCGCCGGCGATGACCAGCGCGGCCTGGCTCGCCTGCGGCGCGCAGGCGGCATCGGCGGCGAACAGGATGCGCGTCTCGGCCTCCTGGCGGTCGCGGTTGAGGAGATCGAGCTCGCGCGCGATCTCGTCCGCTCGCGCCCCCGACTCGGTGAGCAGCAGCTCCAGCGCGGCGTCCGCCCGCCCCATCCGGCCTGCGGCGTTGATGCGCGGGCCGAGCCGAAACCCGAGCGAGTGCTCCGTGAGGTCTCCGGGCTCGACGTTCGCGACCGCCATCAGCGAGCGCAGCCCCGGCTTCTCGCTGCGCGCGAGCGCGCGCAGCCCCTCCCTGACGATGCGCCGGTTCTCGTCGCGGAGCGGGACGAGGTCGCAGACCGTGGCGAGCGCCGCGAGGTCGAGCTCCTCTTCCGCGCTGCCCGGGTCGTGGCCGGCCGCGTCCCGGAGCGCCTGCGAGAGCTTCAGGACGACCCCGGCGGCGCAGAGCACTGCGGGATAGGCCTCGCCGTCGGGCGGGGCGGGATGCACGAGCGGGCAGTCGGGAAGCACCGGTCCGGGCCGGTGGTGGTCCGTGACGACGACGTCGAGCCCGGCGGCGCGGGCCGCCGCCACCTGCTCGACCGCGGTGACCCCGCAGTCGACGGTCACGAGCAATCCCGTCCCGCGCGCCGCGAGCCGCTCGACCGCGGCGCCCGAGAGCCCATAACCCTCGTCGAAGCGGCTCGGCAGCATCCAGGCCGGGTCGGCGCCGAGCGCGCGCAGGGTGCGGACGAGCATCGCCGTCGAGCAGACTCCGTCGACGTCGTAGTCGCCGAATACCGCGATCCGCGTGCCGCGCCGGACATGCTCGAGGATGAGCGCGGTGGCCTCCGGCGCGCCCGGCAGGGTCCGAGGGTCGTGCCGCTCCTCCGCCGCGAGGAAGCTGCGGGCCTCCCCCGGCTCGGTGAAGCCGCGTCGCGCGAGCACCGTCCCCACGGCGGGCGAGACGCCGAGCCCGTCCGCAAGCCGGCGCGCAACGTCGACCTCGTAGGGCACGCACTCCCAGCGTGACGGTCTCGCCTGCATCCGGAGCATCCTCGGTGGAGAAGCGGACGGAACGGGCGGCCTCTCCCCCTGGGTGGAGAGGCCGTACCCCCAAGGTCACCCGCGCCCGGAGCCAGGGTGGCCTGGGCTGCTCGGCCGACCTCTCGGATACTTGAAATCGAGATGACCGCCGGCCCCGGACTCGCAGCCCGCCGCGACCCCTCGACGCTCTCCCCAGCGCTGGGGGCGCTCGCCGAGCTCGAGTTCCGGCTCGGCGACTGGCCGGCGGCGCACGACGCGGCCCGCGAGGCCCTGCGCGGCGCGCGCACGGGTGCGGCCCGCGCCGAGGTGCTGTGCGGACTCACACGGCTCGCGCTGATCGAGGCGGGCATGGGCCGGGAGCGCGAATGCCGCACCCACGCCGACGAGGCGCTCCGGCTCGCCGCCGAGCTCGGGGACAGGCCGATGGAGGCGCTCGCGGGTGAGGCGCTCGGCCTCCTCGAGCTCGGCCTCGGGCGCCTCGACGCCGCTATCGACCGGCTCGAGGCGGTGGGCCGGATGTGCGGCGGCTGCACGCTCAGCTGGGCATCCGATCTGGCGGATGCGCGGGTGCGACGTGGCGACCTTGCGGCGGCGCACAGGGTCCTCGACGGAGTCGAGGCCGGCCGGCGGCCGAACTGCGTCCAGGTTGCGGCACTCGAGCGCTCGCGGGCGATGCTCGCCCCTCGGCACGCCTACGGCCGCCTCTTCACGAGGACGCTCGAGCTGTGCGCATGGTCGCGCCAGCCCTTCGAGCTCGCCCGGACCGAGCTCTGCTTCGGCGAGCGGCTGCGACGTGCGCGCAGGCGACGAGAGGCGGAGACGCATCTCGCGGTCGCGCTCGAGGTCTTCGAGGAGCTCACCGCCCGCCCCTGGGCCGAGCGCGCACGACGCGAGCTGGCGGCGGCGTGAGCGTCGGAGCCCGCGATGCCTACGTCGAGCGGCTCGTCGCGAGCGGGTGCTCGATCAGGCTGCCGGCGCTCTGTCACGAGGATCGCCGCGAGCTGATCCACCGGGTGCGCGACCGTCAGGGCGTGACCGTCGTGGCGCTCCGGACGGGTGCGCTCGCGGCGGCCGAGCGCGACGCGCTCCTCCGCTTCCGCTTCGCGCAGTACCTGGAGGTGGGCTTCGTCGACGCGGATCTGGCGCACCGCGAGCGACTCGTCCGCGAGCCGCCGGCTCGCGGAGACCGTGCGTCGGTCGACTGCGTCGCGCTCTCTAGCCACGACGGGCGGCTGCTCGCGTCCCTCTCGCTGCGGGCGCCGGCGCCCGCGCCCGCCGGCACGACCCTCAGCACGCGGCGACGACCGCTGCTGCCGCTCGAGGAGCACTTCGGCTGGGGCGCGCTGAACCGGCTCCGGCTGCTACCCGATCTGCCGCTCGAGCGCATCCGCGAACTGGGGCGCTTCGTCAAGAACCGCCGGCTGGGCGCGATGGCGGAGCTCGGCACGCGCGCCGTGATCGAGGTCTGCGTCGCCGCTGTCCATTGCCTGACGGGCCCACTTCGGCTCGAGGTCGAGGCCTTCGCGGGCGAGTTCGAGGACGCGGTGGCCCGCAGGCACCTCGAGTTCCTGCGCACGCCGTTCGTGATGGTCCGTGGCGGGCTCCCGGCCTTCGAGCGGGGCCACTTCCTGGATCCCGCCCTCGCTGGGCGCACCCGGTATCCGTTCGCCGGTCTGGTGTCGGACCTCGCGTCGATGGCCGGCCGCCTGCACGCGATCGAGGCGGCGCTCGCGGAGCCGGAGATGGACACCCTGGCCGCGCTCGCCTCGGCCGCCGGCCACACCTCGGCGCGCAGCAGCCTGCTGCCGCCAGGCGGCGTGGCGACCCTGGCCGACACGCCGCTGCCGCAGCGCGAGCTTGGCGGCGAGGAGCGCCGCCGGGCCCGTTCACTCGGTTCCCGGCTGCGCGCGTTTGCCCCGCTCGCCCGCCTCTCCGACACCGAGTGCACGACGTTGTATCGCCTGCTCGAGGAGGTCCGCGTCGAACCGGGAGCGACGGTCGTGTCGCGGGGTGAGCGCGCCGACGCCCTCTACCTGATCGAGCGAGGCGAGGCGCGCGTGCCGGGCTCGGCTACGACGCTCCGGCGGGGCGACTGGTTCGGGGAGATCGGGCTGCTCACCGGTGGCCCCCGGACCGCCGACGTCGTCGCCACGACTCCTCTCCGTCTCCTCAGGCTCCCGGCCGCCGGCTACCGCCGCCAGCTGCACCCGCTCCCGGACGTTCACGGCGAGTTGACGCGAGTGGCCCTGCTGCGCGCGGTGGCACAGCTCGAGGCCGCATGAGGCTCGCCGCGAGCACGGCCGAGGGAGCGGCCGCCCTGCGGGCGGCGGGCGCGCGCGAGCGCGACCGGCGCGTGCGTGGACCCGACCGGCTGGCCGAGCGCCTCGTGCCGGGCGGGCTGCGGCTCACCGCTCTCGTCAAGGTACCCATGCTGCGCGCCGCCGCGCCTCGCCTGGCCGAGCGGCTCATGCCGGGCTCTTACTGGTACGAGATCGCGCGCGTGAGGCACATGGACGCGCTCCTCCGCACGGAGCTGGAGGCGGGCGCGAGCCAGCTCGTGATCCTCGGCGCGGGCCTCGACAGCCGCGCTCACCGCCTGGGGCACAGGCTGACGGGCGTCAGGACCTTCGAGGTGGATCACCCCGCGGCCGCGGCGGTCAAGCGCGAGCGCGTCATGCGCGTGTTCGGTGCCCTCCCTCGGCGCGTCCGCTACGTCGAAGCCGATCTCAACGCCGGCGAGCTGGCGACGGCACTTGCTGCAGCGGGCCACCAGGATCACCTGCGCAGCGTCGTGCTGTGGTCGGGCGTCTCCCCGTACCTGGGAGCGCGAGGTGTCGCGGAAGTGCTCGACTGGGTCGCCCGGCACACGGCTCCCGGCAGCGCGCTCGTGTTCGACTACGTCTTCCGCGAGGCCCTCGACGGCATCTGGTTCTACGGGGCGCCGCAGCTGCGCCGGCGCGTGGCGGCCACCGGCGAGCCGCTCGTCTTCGGGATCCCGCAAGGCGCATGCGGCGCTCTGCTTGCTGCTCACGGGCTGGTCCTCCTGTCCGACCACGGCGCCGACGAGCTCGAGCGCCGCCACCTGCTGAGCGGAGAGCGACAGGCCGGCAGGCCCTACGGCTTCGTGTCGATCGCGCATGCGCGCGTGCCAGAGGTTGCAATGCGGCTCTGATCCGCCTAGAAAGAACGTCGGAGTGGCCACGCCGGACCAGCTGCACGGGGCCGGAACACGGATCGCGCGACCCGCACTCGCGGAGCGCCTGAACCGGGCGCTCGACGCCGGGCCGGTCCTGCTGATCGCCGGAGCCGGGTCTGGCAAGACCGCGGCGCTCGAGGAGGCGCTCGCGCGCCGCGACGCCCGCAGCGCCTGGATCCGCTGCACTGCCGCCGATGCCGACGCCGGCCGGCTTCTGCGGCGGCTCATACAGGCACTGAGCGAGGCCGCCCCGGGCGCCGCCGACCTCCTGGCGGAGAGGCTCGCCGTCGCTCAGGAGCGTGTCGACGCGCGTGCGATGGCCGAGGAGCTCGTCCACGAGCTCGACGCCCTGCTCGTGGAGCAGCTCGTGATCGTGATCGACGACGCGGAGCACCTCGATGGTGGCTCGGCCGTCGAGCTGGTCGGCGACCTCCTCGGCGCAGGCTCCCCGGTGCTGCGGCTGGCGGTCGCCACACGCACGAGCCTGCCGTTACGCCTTGCCAAGCTACGGACGGGCGGCGGCTTGGCCGAGCTGGGCGGGCCGGAGCTTGCTTTCAGCCGCGACGAATGCGGTGAGCTGCTGCGGCTCCTGGAGCGGCCGGAGGCGGACGCCGAGCGGCTCTTCTCCGCCACAGAGGGCTGGCCACTCGGCGTCGCGCTCGGGGCGCGCCATGCGGACATACCGTCGCTCGCCGGGGCAGAGTCGCGTTCCTCGCTCTTCGAGTTCATGCGTGAGGAGATCCTCGACCGGCTCGCTCCCCCGCTCCGGGAGGCTCTGATCAACTCGAGCGTGCCCGTAGAGCTCGACGAACCGTGCATGGACGCCCTGGCGCTGCCGGCCGGCTTTGCAGATCACGCTGCCCGCGCAGGTCTGCCGTTGCGGCCGGTCCGCGGCCGCGACGGCGGGCTCACGCACCACCCGCTCGTGCGGGAGTTCCTGCTCGACCGGCTCGAGCTCGAGCGCGATCCAGCCGCCGTCCGGGAGCTGCACGCGCGTGTGGCACCGGCCCTGGCGGCCTCCGGGCGGGCCGAGGACGCCATCGCGCACTGGCTCGCGGCGGAGGCCTGGCAGGAGGCCGGAGCTGCCATCGCGGCCGCGGGCCCAGCGCTCCTCCACACCGAGCCCGACACGGTGCAGGGCTGGATCGACCAGCTCCCCGCCGGGCAGCGGGCCTCCGCGCCGTCGCTGCTCCTTCAGGGCGCCCTCGACTGGGCCGCCGGCCATCAGGCCGAGGCGGTTGAGCGGCTGCGGGAATCCGCCCGGCTGTTCAACGAGGCGGGCGACGTCGCCGGCATGTGGCTCGCGCGCTTCGCGCTTGCCGACCCCCTGTTCGTGACCGGAGCGATCGCCGAGGTGGCCGAGCTGGCCGACGGGTTCGACGAGGAGGCCGCCCTCGCCGCGGGCGTCGCGCCGCCCGCGCTAGCCGCATACGCCGCCGCCGCGCTCGGCGCCCTCGGGCGGGTGTCCGAGTGCGAGGCGCTCTCACGCCGCCTGCTCGCGCATCCACATTCCGCGCCGGTGCGGCCGCTCCATCTCGTGTGGGAGTGCTACGAGCACCAGCTCGCCGGCGACTTCGACGAGCTCGTGCCGGCGGCCGAAAATGCGATTCGAGAGTTCGAGCGCTTCGATCCCGTCAACCGGCTGCCGGTGATCGCCGCGATCCTGCCGCTCGCCCTCGGTGACCAGGGCCGTGACGACGAGGCCCTGACCGCATGGCGACGCGTCGAGGACTTCGCCCGCCTGCGCCGGTCGCGGGCGATGCTCAAGGTGAGCATCGTGTGGCAGGCCCTCCTTCACGGCCGCCACGGCCGGGCAGGTCTCGCGTCGGAGCTGCTCGCCCGCGCCGACAGCGGGACGGGCGTCGGCTGGCGGGAGTACACGACGGAGCTCGCCCGCGCTCGCGTGTCGATGCTCCACGGTGACTCCGCGGCAGCGGCCGCCGCCTGCGAGCGGGCGCTCGCGCTCGCGGCGCAGATCCCGCTGTCCGAGCGCTTCCAGGCCGCGGTCGAGGCCGCGCCGCTGCTGCTGGACGCGGGGCTGCACGCGCGCAGCGCGGAGCTTGTCGAGGAGGCGCTCACCGAGTGCCAGGCACGCGTGCCCGGCGACGTCGGCCGCTACTCCCGCGCGCTGTTGCTCGGTCTGCGGGCGTGGCTACGTGATGCGGAAGGCGACGACGCGGCGGCGCGGGACGACCTCAGTGCGATGTGGGAGGCGGCCGGGAGCAACGCGGCCGACGTCGTGCGGCGCGAGTGGTCCCTGCTCGAGCAGCCGCTCTGGAAGGCACTCGCCGCGGGCGCGCTCGACCCCGACTCGGTGGTGGGCGCGATCGAAAGCGCGTGGCCGGGCGGAGCCGCGCTCCTTGCATTCACCGCGCACCCTGACCCGCGGGTCCGGCGCGCCGCCGTCACGCCGGCGACCGTATCGGGGCACCCCGAGCTGGTGCCGCGGCTCGACGAGCTCAGCGCCGACCCGGATGCCGATGTCGCGGCGGCCGCCGTGGCGGCGCGCGAGCGGCTCGGCGCGCGGCCCCCGCCGCTCGACTTCACGCTCCTCGGCGGCTTCGCAGTGCGCCGTGGGAGCTGGCATGCCGAGGACTCCGCCTGGGACCGGCGGGTCGCGCAGCGGCTGGTGCGCTATCTCCTCGTCCACCGCGGGAGCGCCGTCTCCGAGGACCTCCTGCTCGAGGCCTTCTGGCCCGATACGCCCGAGCCGTCCGCGCGCCGGAGCCTCAAGGTCGCCGCCTCCTGCGCCCGCGCGGTGCTCGACGTGCCGGGCACCTCGAGCGTCATCGAGGGGGCGGAGCGCACGCTCGCGCTCAGGCTGCGCCCAGGCGACTCGGTCGACGCCGACCGCTTCGAGGACGCGGCGCGCACCGCGCTGGCGGCCGACCCGGGCGAGCGCCGCGCGCTGCTCGAGCGCGCGGCCGACCTGTGGGCGGGCGAGCCACTCCCGGAAGAGCGCTACTCCGACTGGGCCGCGGCCTGGCGCGAGAGCCTCACCGTTCGCTACGCCGAGGTGCTCGCTGCGCTGGTCGACGCCTGCCACGCGGACGACGACCACCTCGTCGCCACCCAGGCGGCGAGGCGGCTCGTGGAGCTGGAGCCGCTCGACGAATCGGCGCAGCGCAGTCTCATCACCGCCTATGCGCGCTCCGGCCGCCGCGCCCACGCGCTGCGGCAGTTCCTCGAGTGCCGCCGCCGGCTCGTGGACGAGCTCGGCGTCGAGCCGGATGCGGAGACGCGCGAGCTCCAGCGACGCGTGCTCGCGGGCGAGCCTGTCTGAGCCCGTAACGCCCGCGTAACGGCCGGCCGTAGCTTCGTTCGCGGCACGCAACCAAAGGAGGAGCACATGCGAGGCCACTGCAGGCTGCGCCCGTCCCCATCGATGCTGGTGGCGTTTGCCGCGCTCATGGTGGCGCTGGGGGGAACGTCGTACGCGATCGCCCAGCTGCCCGCCAACAGCGTGGGCTCGAAGCAACTGAAGAAGAACGCCGTGACGGCGACGAAGGTGAAGGACCGCTCGCTGGTGGCCAAGGACTTCAAGTCCGGCCAGCTACCGCGCGGTCAGCGCGGGCCCGCCGGGCCGCAGGGCGCCCCGGGAGCGCCCGGGGCAGCCGGAGCGACGAACGTCACCGTCCGCTCCGCGTCCGGAGTGGGCAGCGCGACTGCCACCTGCGCCGGCTCGGAGAGGGCGGTAGGAGGCGGCGGCTCCGCCCCGGACGGATGGCTCTACCAATCCGGGCCCAACGTCGCGAGCGGCACCCCCACCGGGTGGACGGCTGCGGCAGATGACGGGCTCAGCGACGTCAACGTAACCGCCTATGTCATCTGTGCGGCTCCCTGACGGGTCCCCCGCACCGATGTCCGGCCCGGCGTGCCCGGCCGGATCGGCGAAGCCGGCGGAGGCGCGAACCTTCGCCGGCTGGCGCCGCCTGGGTGCTGCCGCCGTCTTGGCCCTCCTGGCGGCGGCACCCACGGCTCCTGCAACCGCGCAGACGGCAGTCGGGCCGCCCGTCATGCTGCCTGACACGGAAACAGCGCCTGCGCTTGGGACCCCCTACCCGTCCTCGCTCACGGTCGCCGGCTTCGGCTTCGTGGAGGACGTCAACGTGCGCCTCACCGGTCTCTCGCACGACTTTCCGGCGGACATCGACATGATGCTCGTGGGACCAGGCGGGCAGTCGACGATGCTGCTTTCCGACGTGGGCGCCGCGGCATCGGTCGAGGCCCTCACGATCGTCCTCGACGACGAGGTCGAGAGTCCGGCCCTCGGCGCGCTCATGACGAGCGACTACTCGCCTACCGACCTGATAGACGCCGCTCCGGATGTGTTCCCCGCTCCGGCTCCGGCGACTCCGTCGGGCGCCGGCCTGTCGGTCTTTCGGAACACCCTCGCCGATGGCATATGGAGCCTCTACGTCGTTGACGACGAGGGACTCGACGGCGGCCGACTCGATCAATGGCGGCTCACGATCACGGACCGGCCCCCGAGGGACGTCGTTCCGCGGCCGGCGCTTGCGACCGTATCGGAGGACGCCGGCCTCGCCACCGTCGCGGTTCGGCGAGACGCCGATGCCGGCCCCGGCGCCGTCTCATACATTGTCGGCGCAGGTTCCAGCGGCTCGGCAGCGACGCCGGGACGTGACTTTGAGCGCGACTCGAACAGGCTCGTGTTTGGGCCTGGCGAAGCCCTCAGGACGATCACGGTCCTGATCACCGACGACAAGCGATTCGAGCCGCGAGAGCACCTAACCGTGACGCTGAGCGATGCGGACGGGGACGCGGCCCCCACCGATCCCAAGACTGCGCGCGTGACCATTCGCGATGACGACCCGCCGCCGCTGCGGCTCGGTGGCAAACGCGTCCAGCGTCCGCTGGGAACAGGCGCGGTGACCGTGCGCGCCACCTCTGTCCGGGGGGCGCGACTCCGGGCGACCGGAAGCATCTTCACCTCCCAGGGCGACCGTATCCGGCTGGCCGGCGCCCGTAGCCGCGTCGCATCCGGCACGGCGCGTCGGCTCGAGCTCCGGCTGCGCCCGAGGGCGGAGCGCAGGCTCACTCAGGCATTCGCGGGCCGGCGGCGCCTGACTGCTCGGCTCACGGTGACCTCGACGGCCGACGGCCGGACGGCCCTGGTTCGCCGCCAGGTCGGCCTTCGGGACTGATACGCCGCTAGACCGAGCCCTCGCGCGTATGGCCGTGGTCGAGCCCGTGCGCCACATCGAGGCGCGAGCCCCACAGGTACGAGGCGCCCAGCGCGAGCGCTGCGCCGGGGATGGCCACCAGCGCCTGGATGAAGTCGGTGTCGTCCTTGCCCGGGATCGTCAGGCCGTTGACGAGATAGCCGAACAGCACCGCGCCGAGCGTCGCCACGACGAATGCTCCGACGATGCCGCCCCAGAAGCGGTCGGGGAAGAACACCGTGAAGTGCCAGACCGCGATCCCCATCATCAACCACACGACGAGTCCCATCGTCAGCGCCTCCCGTGCTTCTTGCGGGGACGCGTGCGGCGCTTCGACTTGCCGGGTCCCGATGTACTGGTCACTCGCGACTGGGCGCGCCCGGCGGGCGGCGCGCCGTCGCCGGCGTCGCCGCCGTCGGCAGGCTGCGAGGCCGCGCGCTCCGGCGTGGCCGGCGGAGCGGCCGGGGGCGTGGCCTCCGGCGCGCCCGGCTCGGCAGCGGCCGGATCCGGAACGTCCGGTTCGGCCGCCGGGGGCTCAGCCGCCGGCGGCGGTGCGGGCGGCGGCTCCGGCCGGGACCCGGCCGCGCCATCCGCGGGCGGCGCCGCCGGCGCGGCCGGCCGCGATCCCGCCTGGGCGGCCCTGCGGCGCGCGCGCTCCTGGCGGCTCGTCGGCGTGGCCGCGGGCGTGGCCGTGGCCTGAGCGGGCGCTGCGGCGGCGGCAGGCGCACCGGCGGTCGCCGTGGCCGGCTCGCCGATGGCTCCCGACGCGAACGCGGGCACCGCGCCGCCGTGCTCGCGCAGGATCAGCCGGCGACGGCGCATGTAGGTCTGCTCGCGCTCCTTCCACTCCACGAGCACGGGCGTCGCGATGAAGATCGACGAGTACGCGCCGGAGGCGACGCCGACGAGCAACGCGAAGGCGAAGTCCTTCAGCGTCTCACCGCCGAACAGGAGCAGCGCGCCGACGGGCATCAGCACCACGAAGCTGGTGGCGAGCGAGCGGGTGAAGACCTCGGACATCGACCGGTTGGCGATCTGCGAGAAGGTCGCCCGCGGCATGCGCGGCACGTTCTCGCGTATTCGGTCGAACACGATCACCGTGTCGTACAGCGAGTAACCCATGATGGTCAGCAGCGCCGCGACCGTCGACGTCGTCACCTCCCGGTCGAAGAGCGCATACACGCCCGCCGTGATCAGCAGGTCGTGCGCGAGCGCGATCAGCACCGGCACCGCGAACTTGAACTCGAATCTGAAGCCGATGTAGAGCGAGATCAGGAGCAGCGACGCGATCACCGCGAGCACCGCGGTGCGGGCGATCTGCTCGCCGAAGGTCGGCCCGACGGACGTCGCCGAGAACTCGTCGGCGGCCACCCCGAAGTCGGCGTCGAGCGCCTGCTCCACCTCCGATACCTGCGCGGGGTCGAGCTGCGGCACCGAGATCTGGACGACGTTGTCGCCGAGCTCCGGGTCGTCGACCTCCTGGATCTTCGCGTCGCCGTAGCCGAGCGGCTCGAGCGTCCCGCGCACCTGGTCGACGCTCGCCGGCTGCTCGAGCGGCGTCGTCAGGCGCGTGCCGGACTCGAAGTCGATGCCGAAGTTGAGCCCGAGCGTCGCGATCGCGATCGCGCCGGCCGCCAGGATCACGCCCGAGAAAGAGAAGAACCAGCGCGACTTGCCCATGAAGTCGAACTTCCAGCCGCCCTTGTCCTTGGGACTGACGCCGAGGGCGCTCGGCCGCCGCAGGAGACGCGTGCGCGCGAGTGTGCCGAGGATCGCCGACGTGGCCAGCACGGCCGTGAACAGCGACACGATCGTGCCGACGCCGAGCGTGAACGCGAAGCCCTTGACGCCCGCCGTGGCAAGCGTGAAGAGGATGAACGCGACGCCGATCGTGACGACGTTGGCGTCGATGATCGTCTTGAGCGCCTTGGAGTAGCCCGCTGAGATCGCGCTCGGAACCGAGCGCCCGGCTCTGACCTCCTCCTTTATTCGCTCGTACATGACGATGTTGGCGTCGGCCGCCACCGCCAGCGTGAGCACGAGCCCCGCGATGCCCGGAAGCGTGAGCGTGATCGGGATCAGCTTCACGAGCGCGAACAGGAAGATCGCGTAGATGATGAGCGCGACCGTCGCGACCACGCCGAGCACCCGGTAGAAGATGAGCAGGAAGATGATGGTGAGCGCGAGCCCCACCGCGGCGGCCGTGAGGCCTTGGTCGAGCGCCTGCTGGCCGAGGGTGGCCGACACCTGCGTCTGCGAGATCAGCTTGAGCTCGATCGGCAGGGCGCCGATGCGCAGGCTCTCGGCGAGGTCCTGGGTCTCCTCGATCGTCCCGATGCCCTCGATCTGCGCGCCGTTGCGCCCGTCGATGCCCTCCGGGTTCTGGACGAAGTCGATCGTCGCGAGCGAGACGATCTTGTCGTCGAGCGTGATCGCGAAGCGCTGGAAGGCCTGCTCGCGGTCTGAGCCCGGCGGGACGATGATGCGCGCGCCGCGGTCCGCCAGCCGCTTCGTCACGCGCGCGAACGCCTCGCGGCCCTCGTCCGTGAACTCCATCGTCACGACCGGAGCGTTCGTGTTCGGGTCGAAGATCTGCTCGGGGTTCTCGATGTCGCGGCCCGAGAGCTCCGAGTCGTCCTCGATCACGAAGAAGCGCTTGATCTGCGGCGGCTGGTTCTCGGCGCGCTCCCCCTCGACCACCACGACGCCCTCGGGGACCTTGATCACGCGCGAGCCGGACGGCGGGCCGCCGGATCCCAGCGCCTCGAGCTCGTCCTTGCACTCCGTGTTGTCCGGGTACTCGGGCGCCGGCCCCGAATCGGGCTCGTAGTCGGACAGCAGCTCCCGACACGAGCCGGACGGCTCGTAGTCGGCCGTCCGCACCGGCTTCTTGTCCGGGCCTATCGGCAGCCGGTCGGGGCCGAACAGGTAGTACCGGTCACCCGCGGTGTTGTTCGCCTTGTCCGCCTCAGCGGGCGTCTCGTCGGACCCCTCGGGCACGTCGGACTGCTCGGCCTTGCCCTCCTGGGTCGAGGCGAACTCGGTCGCGTCGTAGAGCGCCTTGGTCCCTGCGAACGGATTCTCGGGCCCGCGCGGGCCGAGGACGTTGGCCTCCCAGTCGTAGAACTGCAGCTGCGCCGTCGTGCCGACCTGCTGGATGGCGCGGTCGGCGTTCTGCACGTCGGGCAGGCCGATCGAGATCTGGTCGCGGCCGGAGCGCTGGATCTCCGGCTCGGAGACGCCCAGGGCGTCGGTGCGCTTGCGGATCGTCTCCGTCGCGTCGTCGAGCGCCTGCTGGGTCACCTCGGGGACCTGCGGCGTCGGCCGGCCCTGATAGACGAGCTCGATGCCGCCCTTCAGGTCGAGCCCGAGCTTCGTCGGCTTCGTCAGGATCACCGCGATCGCGGCGCCCAGGAGCACGACCACGAGGGCGAGAATGGAGAGGTTGCGGGTCCTGCTGGTCATCGGGGCGTGAGGACGAGGAGCAATCCTCCGTCGTCATCGTACGCCGGGAAGATGTCGGCCTTCGCCGCTTCGGGCCGGTCGCCCTCGGCATGCACCACGACCGGCTTGTCGAGGACGCGCACGCCCCACTCGAGCGCGGTGGCGATGTGGTCGCTGCCCTGCTCGAACTTGAGGTTCAGCACCTCCTGTGCGGAGCGTCCCATCACGTCTAGGTCACCGAGCCCGGTGAGCTCCCTGGCGCCCCGGCCGGTGCCGATCAGACGACCCTCCTGGTCGAGGATGAAGAAGGCCGCGTTCGGGGCGGGGTAGTAGTCGTCGAGCAGCTCGAAGAGGAAGCCGAAGCCGCATTTCTTGCAGCCTTTGGCGCGGCTCTGGAAGCCGGCGGTGCGCTCTGAGGACTCGGTGCGATTGCCGCAGTTCGGGCAGATGAAGATGGCCATGCGAAAGGCTTAGGGTAGGAGGTCGCCTAAAGAGCAGGTTAGTCAGGGCCTCAGAACAGCTGCCCTGCCGCTTGGCGGGGCGGCTCGAGCCCCAGATGGGCGAACGCCGCCGGAGTCGCGACCCGCCCGCGCGGCGTCCGCATCAGCAGGCCCTGCTGGAGCAGATAGGGCTCGTAGACGTCCTCGATCGTGTCCGGCTCCTCCCCCACCGCCACGGCCAGCGTCGAGAGCCCGACCGGCCCGCCCCCGAACTTCTCGCAGATCGCGCGCAGGATCTCGCGGTCGAGCCGGTCGAGGCCGGCGTGGTCGACCTCGAGCAAGTCGAGCGCCTCGCGCGCGGCCGACTCGTCGATGTGACCCGCCCCTCGCACCTCCGCGAAGTCGCGGACGCGCTTCAGCAGCCGGTTCGCCACGCGTGGGGTCCCGCGCGAGCGCGCGGCGATCGCCTCGGCGCCGGCGTCGTCGATCTCGATGTCGAGGATGCCGGCCGAGCGGCGCACGATCCGGGCGAGGTCGGACGGCCCGTAGAGCTCGAGCCTGTGGGTCACGCCGAAACGATCGCGAAGCGGCGTCGTCAGGAGGCCCGCTCGCGTAGTTGCGCCGATCAGCGTGAACGCGGGCAGGTCGAGGGTGACCACGGCGGCGCCGGCGCCCTGGCCGACCGTGATCGGGAGCCGCCTGTCCTCCATCGCCGGGTAGAACGTCTCCTCGAGCGCGCGCGGCAGCCGGTGGATCTCGTCGACGAAGAACACGCTGCGCGGCTGGAGCGCCGTGAGGTAGCTGGCGATGTCGCCCTTGCGCTCGAGCGCGGGCCCGGCGGTCGGGATGAAGTCGGCCTCGAGCTCGTTGGCCACGATCTGGGCGAGCGAGGTCTTCCCGAGCCCGGGCGGGCCTGCGAGCAGGACGTGGTCGAGCGCCTCGCCGCGGGCCTTGGCCGCCTCGATGAACACCGCGAGCTGCTGCTTGATCCGCTCCTGCCCCACGAAGTCCTCGAGCCGCTTCGGCCGCAGCGACCGGTCGAGGTCGTCCTCCGCCGGGAGCGGCGCGGGGTCGTGGATGCGCTCCACTCCCGGCGTGCGGATGCCGCCGCTCACCGGGCCGCCTTCAGCGCCTCGGCGATCAGGTCCTCGGGCGTCTCGCCGTCGGCCCCGTCGAGGAGGCCGTCCGCTTCCTGGGGGCTGAAGCCGAGCCCGAGCAGGCCCTCACGAGCAAGCGTGCGCGGGTCGTCCGAGGCCGTGCGGCGCACCACGATCTCGTCGGTCACGCGGCCGGCCACCTTCTCGCGCAGCTCGACGATGATGCGCTCGGCGGTCCGCTTGCCGATGCCGGGCACGGCCTGAAAGCGAGCGGTGTCGCCGGACGCGATCGCGTTCAGCAGCTCGCGCGGCGCGCCGCCCGAGAGGACGGCGAGCGCCACCTTCGGGCCGACGCCCTGGACCCCGATCAGCAGCAGGAAGAGCTCGCGCTCGGCCTGGGTGGCGAAGCCGTACAGGTGCATGGCGTCGTCGCGCAGCACGAGATGCGTCAGCAGGCGGCCGTGCGCGCCCACGGCCGGCACCTTCGAGAGCGTCTCCGTCGAGACCGCCATGCGGTAGCCGACTCCCGCAGCCTCGATCACCACGTCGCCCGCCAAGCGGGTCACGACCTCCCCGCTCACGGAGGCGATCACCGGCGCCTCCTCATCCGAGGGCTGCCCTGAGGGGCGCGGAGTTCGCGTGGCAGATCGCCACCGCGAGCGCGTCCGAGGCGTGGTCCGGATGTGGCGGCTCCGGCAGCGACAGCAGTGCGCCGACCATCCGCTGAACCTGCTGCTTCCCTGCGCCGCCCGTGCCGCAGACGGCCAGCTTGACCACCTGCGGCGTGTACGAGAAGCACGGGATGCCCGCCATTCCCGCCGACAACAGCACCACCCCGCGCGCCTGGCCGACTGCGAAGGCGCTGTGGGCGTTGCGCCCGAAGTAGAGGTCCTCGATCGCCAGCGCGGCGGGCCGGTGCTCGCGGATCAGGTCGCAGACACGCGCATGGATGTCCGCCAGCCTGCGCTCGAGCGGCGCGCCCGCGCGCGTCTCGATCACGCCGCCGTCGAGGGCCGCGAGCCTGCGCCCACGGGAGAGCACCACGCCATACCCCGTATGCGCGGTGCCGGGATCTATGCCAAGCACAACCACCTATGGGTGGGATTCTGCGCAGAGTCCCGGACGCCTTCAGCGCGTGCCGCGCCAGGTCATCCGGGCGAACACGAACTGCAGGGGCAGGCGCGCCCACAGGAGCGCCGGATGGATGCGCGGGAACCGGTCCGAGTTGACCGCCATGTGGATGTTCGCCGGGTAGACGGCGGCAAGCGTGGCGAGCAGCCACCAGCGCGCCAGCCTGCGCGTGCCGTCCGGCAACACGCCGAGCCCGCCCGCGATCTCGGCGACGCCGCTCGCCACGACGACCTCCTTGCGCCAGCGCTCCAGCCGCGGAGGCACGATCGCCTCGTACTGGCGGGGGATCACGAAGTGCATCGACCCGCCGACTATCCAGAAGAGCGCCGTCCCGATCCGGGCCCGGCGCGACCGGCCCGGCATCTACCCGGCCGCCACCCGCTCCAGCACGTCGGAGTCGACGTCGAAGTTCGCGTGCACCGCCTGCACGTCGTCCGACTCCTCGAGCGCGTCGATCAGCCGCATGAGGGTCGCGACGCGGTCCTCCTCGACCGGCGTGCGCGTAGTGGGCCGCTGGACCAGCTCCGCGGAATCGATCTCGACTCCCTCCGCCGTGAGCGCGTCACGCACCGCCGCCACGTCTGTCGGCGCGGTCACGATCTCCCAGACGTCGCCGTCGAGCGACACGTCCTCGGCGCCCGCGTCGATCGCGGCGAGCAGGTCGTCCTCGTCGTAGCGGGAGCCGTCGACGACGATCTCGCCCTTCTTCTCGAACGTCCAGGCAACGGAGCCCGGCTCGCCCAGGTTGCCGCCGTGCTTCGTGAACGCGTGCCGGATCTCCGAGCCCGTGCGGTTGCGGTTGTCGGTGAGCGTCTCGACGAGGATCGCCACGCCGCCCGGACCGTAGCCCTCGTACAGAACCTCCTCGAAGGAGTCGGCGTCCGAGTCCGCGCCGGTCCCCTTCGCGATGGCACGCTCGATGTTGTCCTTCGGCATCGAGGCATCGCGCGCCTTCTGCACCGCCAGCGCAAGGGCTGGATTCCCGTCCGGGTCACCGCCTCCCTCGCGCGCGGCGACCGTGATCGCACGCGTCAGCTTGGTGAAAAGGGCGCCGCGTTTGGCGTCGACCGCCTTCTTCTTGTGCTTTATCGACGCCCATTTGGAGTGACCAGCCATGCGCTTACAAGGCTATCGCCGGGGATCAGCGGCGCGCCATGCCCAGAATCCGCGGCGCCACCGGGAATGCGAGCGCCCCGGGTGGGAAGTGAAAGCCCCGGCAATGCACGACGCTGAAGCCCGATCGTTCGATCGCCGCAAGCGTGTCGCGGTTCGGGTGGCAGCCGCCCATCAGCTGTGGCCAGACGTGGTCGACGGCATCCTGCCAGCGCACCCGGGCGGGCTCCCGCCCGCGCACGTGCTCGTAGAAGCGCAGCTCACCTCCGGCCCGGAGCACGCGGCGCAGGTCCCGAAGCGCGCTGTACTGGTCGGGGACCGAGCACAGGACGCCTGACAGCACCGCCGCGTCGAACGAGGCATCGTCGAACGGAAGCTCCCCCGCGAGCCCATCGACGACCCGGATCTCGAGCGGCAACCGGGCTGCCGCCTCCCCGGCCCGGGAACGCAGATAGGGCTCCGGCTCCACGGCCACGAGCTCGTGCACGCCCGGTGGGTAGTGACGAAAGTTGACGCCGCTGCCCGCCCCCACCTCGAGGACCCGGCCGCTCAGGCCGCGCAGGAGCTCGTCACGCAGCTCCGCCTGGCCGCGCTCCTCGTCACGGGCGGCGTTCCACTCGAGCAGCCTGGCGAAGAGCGGGTGACGCACCTGGGGCTCGCTGCGGCTCATGCGGCTCAGCGTACAACCGGCGCCGAGACGGGAATTCGGGGCTACGCTCGAGACGATGATGCGGCGGATGGCGCTCGCGGCGGTGACGCTGCTCAGCTGCGGAGCGGTCGCTCCGGGCGCCGCCGATGCCGCGGTGCCGCCGATCGGGGACGGCGCCTGGTCCTGGTTCGGCGACCCGCGCGCCGTCACCCACAACAACCGCACCTACGTCGGCTGGGTCGACCACGAGGGTGACATCAAGGTGAGCTCTTACGACCATGCGAACGGCCAGCGCGTGACCGCGGTGCTGGCCTCCAGGCTCAACCGCGACGACCACGCGAACCCCTCGATCCACGTCCGGGCGGACGGCAGGCTCGTCATCTTCTATTCGCGCCACGTCGGGCCGGCAATGCACTACCGGGTCTCGACCCAGCCCGGGAACATCAACTCGTGGGGGGCCCCGCAGACACTCCCCTACAACGTGCCCGGCATTCGCGGCTACACGTACCCGAACCCGATCAGGCTCGCCGACGAGGGGCAGACCTACCTGTTCTGGCGCGGCGGCAACTACAACCCCACCTACTCGGTCCAGCAGGACGGCTCGGAAGGCTGGTCGCCGGCCCGGAACCTCATGGTCAAGCCGAACGAGCGCCCGTACGCCAAGTTCGCCGAGAGCGGCGGCGACACGATCCACGTCGCCTTCACGAACGCCCACCCGAACGAGTTCCCGAGCGTGAACGTCTACTACGCGCGGATCAGGGCGGGCCAGATCGAGCGGGCGAATGGACAACCGATCGGCAGCCTCGCCGGAGCCCCGATCGCGCCGGAGGCCGGCGACCCCATCTTCGACCAGGCCGAGCCGTCGTGGGTGCACGACGTGGCCGCCGACGCGGCGGGCAACCCCGTCATCGTGTTCGCGAGCTTTCCGTCGCCGAGCGACCATCGCTACCACTACGCGCGCTGGACCGGCGCCGCGTGGCAGGTCAGCGAGATCACCGCCGCCGGCGGCTCCTTCCGCGAGGAGCTTCGTCCCGCGGACTACTACTCGGGCGGGCTGACGCTCGACCACGAGGATCCCTCGCGCGTCTATCTCTCCCGCCAGAGCGGCGCGAGCTGGCAGGTGGAGACGTGGACGACACAGAACGGCGGGGCGAGCTGGACCCAGCAGGCTGTCAGCACGCCGCCTGGCGAGAAGAACGTGCGCCCCGTCTCGCCGCGCGGGATGACGGCCTTCGGCGGCGACCTGAGCGTCATCTGGTTGCGCGGCGCCTATCCGAACTATGTGGACTACCGGACCTCGATCGCAGCGTTGATGGCCGACGGCGCGAACCTGCCCCCGGTGGCCGACGCCGAGCCCGCGGTGCGGAGCGGCCCCGGGCCACTCGAGGTGCGCTTCGACGGCTCGCTCTCCCGCGATCCCGACGGGCAGGTCGCGAGCTGGCAGTGGAACTTCGGCGACGGCACCGGCGGCAGCGGTCCTGAGGTCACGCACACATACACCGGGGCCGGGCGCTACTTCCCGTCCCTGACGGTCACCGACTCGGGCGGGAGGACGGCGACGCTCGTGGAAGAGATCACGGTCGGCCTGCCGGCCGTGCCCGTCGTCCACAGCGGCGGCGCAAGCGGGGCGGTCGTCCACGGGGCCGTCGATCCGGAGAACCAGCCCACACAGTGGCAGGTCGAGTACGGGCCGACCGAGGAGTACGGAGCGGTCACGGGCCCCGCGGGCCTTCCAGGCGACGACGCTCTCCACCAGGTCGAGGCCGCCCTGCCGGGCCTGGTGCCCGGCCGGCTGTACCACTACCGGCTCGTCGCCACGAACGCCTCCGGCAGCAGCGAGGGGCGCGACCGCGTGATGATCGCCGGGCGCGTGCCCGGCTCCGATGCCTATCGCGAGGCGTTGCTCGGCACACCGGGGCTCGCCGCGTATTGGCGCCTCGGCGAGCTCAGCGGCGGGGCCGCGGCGAACACGGCCGGCGGGACGGCCGGCTCATTCTTGGGCCGCTTCGTGCTCGGCCAGCCCGGTGTCCTCGGGCCGGTCGGCGACACGGTGGCGAGCTTCGACGGCGCGAGCGGCGAGCTGGTCGCACCCGGCCCGGCGCTCTCGGGACCGGGCGCGACGATCGAGGGCTGGTTCAACTGGCGCGCGGGCACCAGCGTCATGCGCGACTCGACCGCGACCGGCGCGGAGGGCTGGCTGCCCGCGTTCAACAGCGCCGGGAACCTGCACTACCGCCTGGGCGGAGGCGGCTTCAACACCGGCCTGCCGGTCACCCGGCTGCGCGACGGGGCGTGGCACCACCTGGCAGCGGTCAAGGACGGCACGGCGGCGCGCCTGTACATCGACGGCGCGCTCGTGCACCAGGCGGGGAGCGGCGCCGGCGCGACGCCCGCAGTGAGCCCGTGGCGCGTCATGCGGAACGGGACCAACGCCGTCTTCTCCGAGGGCGAGGCGGACGAGGTCGCCCTGTATACACGCGCGCTCGGCCCCGCCGAGATCAGGGCCCGCTACGACCTCGCCCGCGCGATCGCGGCCACACCGTTGCCTGCGGAGCCGACACCCCCGGCAGCCGAGCCGCCCGCCGCCGGCGCCGGCCGCGGAGGGGGAGTGCTCCGCCGCTCCAGCCCACGAGCGCGTTCGCGCGCCGGCTCCGCATCGGTTCGCGGCGGACGGCTCGTCGTATTCGGAGCCCCGCGGCGCTCGAACCGGATCGTGGCGCGCAGGAAGGGCGCCGCCTGGCGCATCGCCGACGCCGCTGCGCCGCTGCGCGCGGGCCGCGGATGCCGGCGGCTGAGCCCTCGCGCGGTCAGCTGTCGCGCCGCGCGCGTGAGCTCGATAGCCCTTTACGGCGGCGACGGCCCCGACCGGCTCGCCGTTGTCGGCCCGATCCGCGCGCTGCTGGTCGGCGGGCGCGGGCGCGACCGACTCGCGGGCGGGCCGCGGGCAACGTTCCGCGGCGGGCCGGGTACCGACCGGGTGCTGCGCCGGACGGGCTAGACCACGAACCGGCCGTCGCGCTGCAGCTCTGTTCCGTCCACCGTGATCGAGCCGCCCTCGCGCAGGTCGCAGACCATGTCCCAGTGAACGGCCGAGTTGTTCGTGCCGCCGCTCTCGGGGTAGCTCATCCCGACGGCGAGGTGGACAGTGCCGCCGATCTTCTCGTCGAGCAGGATTTCCTGGGTTCCGGTCGAGATCCCGAAGTTGGTCCCGATCCCGATCTCGCCGAGCCGGCGCGCGCCCTCGTCGCTATCGAGCATCTCGAGCAGGAACTCCTCCCCCTGGTCCGCCGACGCGTCGACGACCTTGCCGTCCTCGAAGCGGAAGCGGACCCCCGAGACCGTCCGGCCGCCGTAGCTCGCGGGGAACGAGAAGGCGATCTCGCCGTTCGCCGAGTCCTCGACAGGCCCGGTGAAGAACTCGCCGTCGGGCATGTTGTGCTCGCCGGTGCAGGGAATCCAGTTGCGTCCCGACACGTTCAGCGTCAGGTCCGTCCCGGGCGCGACGATATGGATCTCCTCGCGGCCCTGGATCCACTCGGCCAGATGGTTCACCTGGTCCGACTGGCGCTGCCAGGCGGTGACGGGGTCGCCGTCCGTGGCGAGGCATGCGGCGTAGTAGAAGTCCTCGTAGTCGGCCAGCGACATGCCGGCCTCGGACGCGTACGAATGCGTCGGGAACAGCGTGAGCGCCCAGCGGTGCTCGCCCGCCGCCGAGCGCCTCATCATGGTCTCCATGAGGCCGCGGCGGGCCTTCTGCGCGCGCGCCTGCTTCTTCGGGTCGACCCTCGAGAGCGCGCGCGAGTTGACCTCGGACATGATCGCGATGCGCGTTTCAGCCTGCTCGGCCGCCCACTCGGACGGCGGTGGCACAAAGTCGAGTTGGTCGTTGGACGCGAGCTCGAAGAAGGCCGCCTGTGCCCCGTTCGTCGTCATCTGCATGACCGGCTGGCCGCCGGCACGCAGCACCTCCTCGAACACCGCCTGGACGAGCAGCTCGGCCGCCGTGGTGGCCTGGATGACGCACACCTCACCCTTCTGCACGCGTGTCGAGTAGTTGACGAGGATCTTGGCTAGCGCTTCCGCGCGCTGGTCTCTCATGAGAGGACTCCCGCCCTGTCGAGCAGCCAGCGGTGCAGGCTGCGGTCATCGGTCAGCTCGGGGTGGAAGGCCACCGCGAGGATGTTGTCCTGGCGCACGGCCACCGGGTGGCCCTCGAGCTCTGCGAGCACCTCGACGTCCGGGCCGTGCTCGTCGACCCAGGGAGCGCGGATGAAGACTCCCGTCACGGGGCCGAGGCCGTCGAGCTCGAGGGTCGCCTCGAAGCTGTGGAGCTGGCGGCCGAAGGCGTTGCGGCGCGCGGTCAAGTCGAGCAGGTCGAGGTGCTCGCGGTCGAGCATGATCAGGCCGGCGCAGGTGGCCAGTACGGGCCGGCCCGAGCGGATCAGTTCAGTGAGCGGCCCGGCGAGGCCCTCGCGCTCGATGCCGAGCGTCATGGTGGTCGACTCGCCGCCCGGCATGACGAGCGCGTCGAGGCCCTCGAGATCGGCGGGTGTGCGCACCTCGCGCACGGTCGCGCCCTCCTCTTCGAGCACCTTGCGATGCGCCTCGAAGTCGCCCTGAAGGGCGAGCACACCGATGAGGGGCGCGCCTTCTACCAACCGCGGTTCTGCAGCAGGCCGCCGTTCTCCTGGAGCGCGCCGATCTCGATGCCCGGCATGGCCTCGCCGAGCGCGCGCGAGGCGGCGGCCACGCGCGCCGGGTCCTCGAAGTGGGTCGTCGCCTCGACGATCGCGCGCGCGCGGCGCTCGGGGTCGGACGACTTGAAGATCCCGGAGCCGACGAAGTTGCCCTGTGCGCCGAGCTGCATCATCAGCGCGGCGTCGGCGGGCGTCGCGATCCCGCCCGCGCAGAACAGCACGACCGGGAGTCGCCCGCGCTCGGCGACCTCGCGCACGAGCTCGAGCGGCGCGCCCAGCTCCTTCGCCGCAGCGGCGAGCTCCATCTGACTGAGCGTGCCGAGTCGCTTGATCTCGCTCGTGATCAGGCGGATGTGACGCACCGCCTCGACCACGTTGCCGGTGCCCGCCTCGCCCTTCGAGCGGATCATCGCCGCGCCCTCGGCGATCCGCCGCAGCGCCTCGCCCAGATTGGTTGCGCCGCAGACGAACGGCACCTTGAAGGCCCACTTGTCGATGTGATGAGCCTCGTCCGCCGGCGTCAGCACCTCGGACTCGTCGACGTAGTCGACCTCGAGCGCCTGCAGCACCTGCGCCTCGACGAAGTGCCCGATGCGAGCCTTCGCCATCACCGGGATCGTCACGGCCTCCTGGATCGCCTCGATCATGGTGGGGTTCGACATGCGGGCGACGCCGCCGTCCGCGCGGATGTCCGCCGGTACCCGCTCGAGCGCCATCACCGCAGCCGCGCCGGCGTCCTCGGCGATCTTGGCCTGCTCCGCCGTGACGACGTCCATGATGACTCCGCCCTTCAGCATCTCGGCGAGCCCGGCCTTCACTCTGAAAGTCCCGGTTTCCATTGTCAGTGAGAATAGCCCTCCGGACCGCTCTTTCCCGGGGCAACAATCGATGATTGGACTAGCGGGCTATCAACTCGTGAGTGCTGTCACCACGGCGTCCAAGTCGTCGGAGCGAGCCGCGATCAGCTCCTCCGCCTGCTCGCGCAGCGCCTTCAGGTTCGCCTCGCTGGCGTCGTCGAGGTCGTCGCTCGCCTTCGTCAGCTCGGTCTGAAAGCGCCAGTAGCCGTCCTCCCCGAGCACGTGCCGGACCTGATAGTCAACGGCATCCGAGATCCCGTCGAACACCACGTCGAGGATCGGACGCGCCCATTCCACGAGCCCCCAGTCCTTGATCTCGTCGAAGCTGCGCTTCGTGGTCCGCTCGCCGGTGCCGAGTGACACCAGCCTGACCTCGGCCTCAGGCCGGTAGCGCAGGACCTCGGCCAGCGCCGACATCCCCGGGTTGACGGCGAACACCCCGCCGTCGAGCAGCGAGCGGGATTCGAGCTCGAGCGGCTCGAAGTAGGTCGGCGCCGAGGAGGTGGCGCGCGCGACGTCGGCGAGCCGGGCGTCCTCGGCGGGATCCTCGCGCGCGTTGGTCGTCTTGAAGAAGTACGGGCCCGGCGCCATGGTGTCGTAGGTCGGGACGATCAGGTCCGGTCGCGTCGCGCTCAGGCGCTTGTCGCCGATGAAGCGCTCGAGCGCCCGGTCGAGCGCCCCGGCGTCGTACTTCTCGTCGATCAGCCCGTCCGCGCTCTGGATCCGCTGGAAGATCGAGCGGTCGAAGATGCGCGGGCCCTCCTCCTCGTAGATGGCCGCAACCTCGGCCGCGGGGAGCGGGTCGGGCGCGCACAGCGCGCACACGAGGATGCCGCCCGTGGACGTGCCCGCCATAAGGTCGAACAGCTCGAAGACCGGCCGCCCGGACCGCTCCTCGAGCTCAGCCAGCACCAGCGCGGGGATCAGCCCGCGGATGCCGCCGCCGTCGATGGCGAGGACGCGCATCCCGGCGTCCTACCAGCTCCCGGGCTCCGGCCTCCCGTCCCTGGACAGCCAGATCTTGAAGAACTCGTCGAGCTCCTCGCCGCTCTCGCGCTCCGAAAGCTCGATGAAGTCGTCGGTCGTGACGTTGCCGCCGGCGTTCTCCTCGTACCACTCCCGCAGGATCCCGAAGAACACGTCATCGCCGACCTTCTCGCGCAGAGCCTGAAGCGTCATCGCGCCGCGGTCGTAGACAGGCGTGTGGAAGAGCTCCTCCGGGCCGCTCAGGTTGAGCGGGGCGGGGAACCAGAGGTCCTTGTAGGCCTCCTCTTCGGTCGGCGGAATCGCGTAGAGCGCGTCGAACTCGTCCTGGGCGGTCGGCCCGCCGGTGCGCTCCGAGTAGATCCACGTCGACCAGGTCGCGAAGCCCTCGTTCAGCCAGATGTCCGGCCACTCGGTGAGCGTCACCGAGTTGCCGAACCACTGGTGGGCGATCTCGTGGACGATCGTCGAGACCGAGGGGACCTGCCAGTAGTTCGGCTTCGTCTGCGACTCGAGCGCGTAGAAGACGTCCGGCGCCCAGTCGACGATCGCTCCGATCGCCTCGAACGGGTAGTCGCCGTAGAGCTCCTCGAACAGGGCGACGGCGCCGGGCTGCGCGGCGAGGCGCTCCCAAGCAAGCGCCGGCTCCGGCGGCCTGAACGGCGGAGGCGTATAGCGCCGCGTCTGCGGATCAACGGCGTTGTACTCGGGCAGTCCGCCAGGCAGCTCGCCAAAGCGGGTCTCGAACTCGCCGTTGGTGGCCGTCGAGAGATACGGCGCGAGCGGGTCGCGCGCACGCCACACCCAGATCGAATGCTCGCCACGGTCGAAGTTCGCCACGAGCTTGCCGTTCGCGAGCGCCTCACGGCCCTTCGGGACGCTGATCACGAAGTCATAGGTGGCCTTGTCCTTGGGGGTGTCGTTGGCCGGATACCAGCCCGGCGAGCCCTGGGGCTCGTTGACGACGAACGCCCCGTCTTCCGTGGGGATCCAGCCCTCGATCGACTCGTCGGGGTCGACAACCGGCTCCACGACGCCCTCGTAACGGACGGTCACGACGAAGCTGCGACCCGCCTTCAGCTTGGGCCGCGGGCTGATCACGAGCTCGTGGTCGCCCTCGCGTGTGAAGCTCGCCGCCTTGCCGTTCACCGTGACTCGCTCGACCGCGAGGAAGGGGCGCAGATCGAGGTTGAAGCTCTTTAGATTCTCGGTCGCCTTCGCGAAGACGGCCGCCCGCCCGGATAGGAGGTCGCTCTCCGGCTCGTAGTCGAGCGCGAGTCCGTAGTGCTTGACGTCATAGCCCCCGTTTCCCGCGTACGGATAGAAGGGATCCCCGGCGCCGGGGGCTCCCTCGACGTAGCGGGTCGCGGCGGCTGGGGTGGCGGTTGCGAGGAGCGCGGTGGTGGTGAGGACTATGAGACGAAGCGTCGAGCCGGTCATGTCCGGCCTTCTACCCCGATTTACGGCCCTGCCCAACCTGCCGCGTAGCACGGCTTGCCGGCGCATGTGTCGACGAAGGTTCCACCGATCTTCAGGTACTCGGAGAACTGCGCCGCCGCGGGCGGTGAGAAGCCGGTCAGCGAATGCGGGTCGACCCCGAGCTCGGGCGGCGAGTTCGTGAGCGGTGCCGGGGGCGTGCCGAGGTCGCCGCGGAGCGGGCCGATGTCGTACACGACGAGCGCGTTGCCCGAGTACGGCAGCCGCTTGATGCGCGGGATCCGGTAGAAGGGCCGCCGGTCGAGGCTGCGCCCCGGATCGAGCGCGGGCGTGCGCAGGCGCGCGCCGATCACCCGCGCCTCGACCTCGGTGGCGACGTTCGCCACCTGATGGTCGCCGAACGCCTCGTGCAGGACCACCGTGTGGAGCGGCGTGCCCGGATAGGGGTCGCGCGTCATGTGCCAGGCGTAGCCGTTCGCCTCGCCGCGGTCCCAGAGGATCTGGATCATCGAGTTGATGAGCGAGCGCTCGATCTGGTCGGGGTAGCTCGGGTAGAGCACCTCTGCGAAGCGCCCGAACTGGGTGCTGCGCGCGAGCAGGAGGCTGAAGTTCATCGCCGGAACGATCAGCGCCGAGCGCTCGAAGTCGGGCGCGACCGCGGTGAGCGCCCCGCCGAGGATGCCGCCCTGGCTGCCGCCCGCGTAGAAGAGCCGGCGTGTGTCGATGGCACCGCCGAAGGCCGCGTCGGCGTCGAAGCCCTGCGGGTGGACGAGCAGCCGTCCGAGGAACATGAAGTTGAGGAAGCCCTGCTGGTTGCGGTCCGCCAGCGTCGGAAATCTCGACAGGTCCTCCGACAGGTCGAGCACGTTCGGGACGTCCTCGGCGGACATGCCGGACCAGTCGGTGGCGCAGGCCACGAAGTTGCCCGCGCTCGCGAGCGTCGCGAGCTCGAGCACCGCCTCCGCGCCACCGAGCAGCCCGTGCCCGAAGATGAGCGGCCGCGCGTCCCGGGCGGCGTTCGGGACGAGGCAGATGAAGCGCTCGACCTGGACGTTGCCGGGAAGGCGCTCGATCAGCTGCCGGCGGCCGAGCTTGAAGCGCGCGCCGGGCGGGCAGCCCGGCTTGTTCAGGAAGCACGGCACCGTGAAGGTGCCGTCCACGCGCTTCACGTCCGGCGTCATCTGCGCGACCGCGTCGACGCTGAACTGCGGCGCCGCGCCCTCCACCTTCAGATCACCCAGGTCGCGATCGCCGAGCTCGGCGAAGGCGCGATTGCGGATGTGGAGCAGCCGCTGCGACAGGTTCTGCTTCGTCGCGACGGTGAAGTCCCAGGCGAGGTAGAGGTCGCTGCGGCGGATGCCCGCCCGCGCCAGCCGCCGGAAGATGTCGTCGTAACGGCGACCCCCGGCGTCGCCGTCGCGTACGCGCCTGAAGGCGCGCCGCGCCTGCAGCTCGCGCCCGCTCGCGTCGCGCAGGTTCCGGAGGGCGACGATGTAGCGCCGGCCCTCGCGCCAGTTGGCGCCCGGGTGGACGAGCAGCGCGCGCCTGCGCGGGTTCGTCGCCTGCGAGTCGAGCTCTGACCAGATGAGCTGGCGCCTGCCGGTCCGCGCATCGATCACGACGATCGGCGCGTTCTTGGCGTAGCTCCGGGCCATGTTGTTGACCGGCACGGCGCGGCTCCGCTTCAGGTCGAGCCGCGGGACGTGCGTGACGATCATCTGACCGGGGCTGAAGCCGTTCGAGCGGTTGTAGTCGGCGGCCCTGATCGGGCGGCCCTCGCGGTTGCGCGGCATCATCGAATCCCGAAGGGCGAGCCGGCCGCCGTCGCGGAAGTGGTCGTTGGGCCAGGGCAGCAGGCAGTGCGACGGGTCGATCGGATCGCAGCCGCGTGGCGCCGCCTGCGCGGGTGCGCTCGCGCCGGCCAGCAGCGCCGCGAGCGCGGCAATCAGGGCTCCTCTCCTCACCGCGCGGCCAGCCTAGTTCAAGCCCGCGCGGCGCGCCAGGCCTCGCGCAGCTTCATCGGCTTGCCCATGCGCAGCACCGAGCGCTCGTAGATGCGCGCGCCGAGCGGGATGAGCACGGCGATGGCCACGATCAGCAGCCCGAGCGAGGCGGCGATCTCGAGTGCGCTGGCCTCTCCGAGCGCGACGCGCAGCGGCATGATGATCGGCGAGAAGAGCGGGAAGAGCGAGGTGACGACCGCGAGGGCCCCGTCAGGGTCGTCGATCGACGGGAACGCGAGCAGGTAGCCGATCACGAGCAGTACGGTGAGCACGGTCGTCGACGACTGCAGATCCTCCTGGCGCGACACCATCACGCCCCCCATCGCGTACAGGGAGGACCACAACAGATAGCCGAACAGGAACCAGACGAGCACCACGGCGAGCGTGCCGATGTCTCCCGTGTCGAGTTCGATTGCGCCGCTCGCCGAGGCCGCCGCCAGGCCGACCACCGCCGTCAGGGCAAGTTGAAGCAGCCCTAGTGCGCCGATCCCGAGGATCTTGCCAGCGAGGATCGCGCGTGGCTGGACGGTCGCGAGCAGCACCTCGATCACGCGCGACGCCTTCTCCTCCACCACCCCGGAAGCCACGGCTATGCCATACGTGATGAGCTGGAGGTAGAGCACGAGCGACGCGACGAAGGCGACGCCCTCCCCGCCCTCGTCCTCCCCCTCGAGCGCCACGGTCCGCAGCAGCGGCGGGTCGAGCACGCGGCGGGCCTCCGCCCCGCTTACGCCCTCGGAGCGAAGCGCCGCCCCGGCGCGCAGACGGCGGGCCGCCGCCTGCAGCGTCTGCTCGAGTTCATCCGGCGGCTCTTTCAGGCTCACGATGACGCCCTCGACGACGGCCGCGTCAACGCTCTCGTCGCGCACGGCCGCACGTGCGGCGGCGGCGCTCCGCTCGCGCTGGACCTCGATGTCCACGTCGAACGCGGGCCCGAGGCTGCGCGCAGCCGCGGCCACTGCCTGGCCCTCGGGTCCCACCGCCCCGACTGTGTACTCGCTCCGGCCGTCGTCGTTCACGACCCCGGCGATGATCCCCACCGCCGCCACCACCAGGACCGTGACGAGCATGGAGATCTGGAACGCGCGCGAGCGGATCCGCTCGCTGAACTCGCGACGGGCGACGAGCCAGGTGGCGCGGGACAGGCTCACTGCTCCACCACCTCACGGAACAGCTCGGCCAGGGTCGGTCGCGCCGGCTCGAAGCGTCTGACGCGCCCGGCCCGGCGGGCCGCGTCGAGCACGAGCTGGTCGTCGGCCCCCTCCCCCAGCTCGACGAGCACGTCGCCGTGCCGCGGCCGTCGACCAGCTGCGCGCCCGGGACGCCGGCGAGCCAGTCGTCGGCGTCCGCGTCGACCTCCACGCGCAGACGCGGGCGCGAGCGCTCCGATCGCAGCTCCTCGACCGCACCCGCGGCGACGATCCGCCCGCGGCTCACGATCGCGACGTCGTCGCAGAGGCGCTCGACCAGCTCGAGCTGGTGCGAGGAGAAGATGACCGCCGCGCCCTCGGACGCGCGCTCGCGCAGCACCTCGGACATGACCTCGGTTCCGATCGGGTCGAGACCGGAGAAGGGCTCGTCGAGGATCAGCACGAGCGGGTCGTGTACGAGCGCCGCCGAGAGCTGCACCCGCTGCTGGTTCCCGAGTGAGAGCTCCTCGACGGACCGCCCGGCCTGCTCGCCGAGGCCGAGCCGCTCGGTCCAGCGCTCGACCGCCGCGGCGGCAGCGGCGGGAGCCTGCCCGTGGAGCTCTGCGAGGTAGCGAAGCTGCCGGTCGACTCGCATCTTCGGATAGAGGCCGCGCTCCTCCGGCATGTAGCCGAACTGACGCTGCTCCTCTCGCCGCACCGGCCGCCCCTGCCAGCGCACCTCGCCGGCGTCCGGCTCGAGCACCCCGAGCGCGATGCGCATCGCCGTCGTCTTGCCGGCACCGTTCGGGCCGACGAACCCGACCAGCTTGCCCTCCTTCGCCTGCAGCGAGAGGCCGTCTAGCGCGACGGTCTCGCCGTAGCGACGGCTGAGATCGACGAGTTCCAGCACCGAGCGTCGTTGTTCCCAAGACGCGTACGGGCTACACGGCGCGCTACTTCAGCCGGAATGCCTTGATGCGGTCCGCGTAGGCGGATTCGTCCAGCGCGTACACGCCATAGGCGAGCGCCTGGATCACCCCGAGGAGCGCCGCGTGCGAGCGCACGTAGGCGGGGCTGTTCGAGGAGTAGTAGAGCCGGTGGTCGGAGAGCTTCGCGACCTCGGAAAGGGTGGCATCGGCGATCGCGATCGTCGCCGCGCGGCGGTTGCGCGCGAGCTTCATCGCGCGCACCACGAGCGGGTGCGGGCGCCCGGCGGAGAAGCCGATCATCACCGTCTTGTCGTCCACCCTGCCGAGTTTCGCGAGCCCCTCCTGGCTCGGCGAGGCGACGACCTCGGCGCGCAGGTCGAGCAGCATCAGCAGGTGGCGCAGGTAGCTCGCGAAGAAGGCCATCTGATCGGTGCCGCAGAGCAGGATCCGGTCCGCCCGCGAGATGAGGTCGACCGCCGCGGCCACCTCGTCGCGGTCGATCCGCTTCGCGGTCTCGGCGACGTTCGAGTGGTCGGCGGCGAGAGCGGTCTCGAACTCGGTCTGATCGATCGGGAAGAGCGGCGGCGTCGACAGCTCGGCCGCCGAGGCGCCGTTCTCGCGCGCGCGCCGGTACTCGTCGCGCGCGGCGGCCTGCAGCTCGGGGAACCCCTCGAACCCGAGGGCCTGCGCGAAGCGCACCACGGTCGAGCTCGAGGTGTTCGCGCGCCTGGCGAGCTCCTCGGCGGTGTGGAAGGCCGCCTCCTCCAGATGGTCGACGATGTACTGCCCGACGTCCTTCTGCGAGCGGCTGAACTCGTCGAAGCGCTGGCGGATCTCCTCCGACAGGGTGAGGGCGGTCGTCCCGGTTCGCGTCACGGACCGCTTTTTCGGCGGGACCGGGCGAGTTCCTTCAGCGAAGGGCTTCCGGGTAGCGTTCCCGCCCGGTGATCCTCTTCGACCACCCCGCCTCCGGAAACTGCATGAAGCCCCGCATCCTGCTGCGCCAGCTCGGGCTGCCGTTCGAGCGCGTGACGGTCGACCTGTTTACTGGCGAGACGCGAACCGAGGAGCACCTTGCGCGCAACGCCGACGGGCGCGTGCCGGTGCTGGAGCTCGACTCCGGCGAGCGGATCGCCGAGTCGGGCGCGATCCTGCTCCACCTGGGCGAGGGAACGCCGTTCCTGCCGCCGCCCGGCCTCGCGCGCACGCGCGTGCAGCGCTGGATGTTCTTCGAGCAGAACCGGATCGAGCCCGAGCTCGCCTACGCCCGCTTCCTGTGGCTGTCGGGCCGGCACGCCCAGATGCCGGAGGTCTTCGAGAACCGGCTCGACCGGGGCCGCGACTCGCTGAGCGCCCTGGAGCGCGGGCTGGCCGCCGGCGGCGCGCCGTTCGTTGCCGGCGACGACTACACGGTCGCGGACATAGCGCTGTACGCCTACGTGCACTGCGCCGGCGACGCCGGTGCCGATCCGCGCGAGCACCCGAGCATCTCCGCCTGGCTCGACCGCGTGGAGGCAACGCCGGGCTTCGAGAACGACCTCGAGCCGCTGCCCGATCACGCATCGGCGCGGCCGACTTGATGGCCGAGCCCGCCGGCTAGGACTCGCAGGTTCTGCGGCTCCGGTCGAGCAGGCGCCCGCGGTAGTCACGGAACTCGAAGGTCGCCCTGCCCGGCTCGAGCACGATTCGCAGCGCGCCGAAGACGCCGGCGGCGCCCCAGGCGAGTTGCGGATCGGATTGATCGACCCCGTAGCCGCTCGCGCCGCCCGCTCCCGCGATGTACTGCGTGATGCCGCCCGAGGGGCGCATCCGTTGCAGGTTGTGGTCGTGGCCGCTCAGAAAGGCCTTCGCGTGGCCGCGGAGCGCGTTCCAGAGCGGCGCCATCCCCGGGTCGTCCTCGTACTCGCCGGCGCTGAAGCGGGGCGCGTGCGAGAAGGCGATGCGGCAGTCGCCCGGCGTCGCCCTGACCTGCTTTCGCAGCCAGCGCAGCTGACGCGACCCGCTCGCGTGGTCCGTCATCGAGTTGAGCGAGAGAATCTGCCAGCCGGCGAGGCTGGTGCTCGTCCAGGGCGGCTGCCTGCGTCCCTTCTTCGCGCGCCAGTACGGGTAGTAGCCGCTGAAGCGGTTGTCCCACTCGTGGTTGCCGATCGTCGGGTCGGTGATGCGGGCGAGCGAGCCGTAGAGCGGGTCGTAGTGGAGCCGGAACTCCCGTGAGGTGCCGTCCTCGTAGACGTCGCCGAGGTAGAGGAAGCGATCGGGCCGCTGCGCGCGTATATAGGCGGCGAGCCGGCGGGCCCCGTCGTTCGGCGTGGCGGCGTCGCCGACCGCCCATACCTCCGCGGGCTCGGGCGACTGGGCCGTGGCCGTGGGTGCCACCGCCGCGAGCAGTGCGAGCGTGATTGCCGCCAGCCGCCTCATGGCAGCACGAAGATCCCGTCGCTCACCGCTCGCTCGCCGGAGGGGTCGGATGGCCGGCTGACGAGCTCGCCGAGGACGACCATGCCCGTGGAGCCGCCGCCGTCCAGGTTGAGGGCATTGCGGGCGCCGAGCGCGCGCATCACTCGGGCCGCCTCGGGCAGCGTCACGCCGGCGCTCCAACCGGGCCGCCGTCCGTCGACCGTCACGAGCAGGACCGTGCCGTCGCCCTTCACCCCGGCGAGCGTACGTGGATGCCTGGACGCCACGAAGCCGGGAGCGCTGAGCGGCGCGAAGCCCTCGGAGCCGGCGGCCACGGCCACCCGCCCGCGTGCCAAGAGACGCGGGCCGCCGCCGGTCACCAGCGCGTGGCCGGCCCCCAGGCCGAGCTCGATCTGCGCGGGCGCGCCGACCTCCAGCGAGCTGCGCAGGAACGTTGCTGCGTCGCCGCTGCCCGACAGGATCGAGGCGTCGCGAGGTACGGGCCGGCTGCGGGGCCGGCCGATGCGCTCGACCACTCCGCCGCGTACGAGCGCTTCGACCCCGGTGCTCGGCCGCAACGCCCCGTAGCGGGTTTCGAAGACGACGAGCTCGCTTGGGTCGGTGCAGGTGAGCGCCGAATCCGGCCGCTGGGTGGGCCGGTCGCCGCCACGGCCGCCGCAGGCAGGGATGCTGCCGCGCCGGCGGTCGATCCCGTCGATGAGGCGCTCGGCCCGGCCTGCGGTCACTGACCCGGTGAAGCTGAGCGGAGCGATACGCGGCCTCAGGCTCCGATCGGCGGGCACGACGAGCGCCGAGCGGCGGTTGACGGGCTCGCTCACCAGCTGCCCGTCCATGGCAAGCGCACCGACCGGATCGCCGTCCACGGCGAAGAAGCCGCCGTTGACGCCGGCCACGGCGCCGGTCCGGCGTGCCATGGCACTCGGCCGCTCGAGCCCTGCCACGCGCTCGTTGGAGAGAACGCCGCCGAGGCGGCCGGCCAGCGCCTCGCGGTCGATCGCGAGGACGTTGACGCGCCAGGGCCCGCCCTCGCGGACGACCTGGGTCCAGCGCACGCCGGGCGCGACCACGGCGCTCTCGCGGCGCTCGTCGAGCGAGCGCGAGCCGAGCGGCAGCTCCGCGGCGAGGGCGGAGGGCGGCGCGGCGGCTGCGAGCAGGGTGAGCAGGATGCCGGCGCAGGGGCGCATCCGCCGCAGCGTTGCAGACCTGCCCCGCCTGTCGTGTTCGCTAGCCCGGCAGCGGGAAGCTCACCGGGCTGCGGTTGCCGTCGCGGTCGACTGCCCGCACGCCGAACTGGAAGTTGTCTTTCGACATGCCCTCGACCGTGTAGCTCGTGACGTTGCCTACCGGGATCGAATGGGTCCAGACCGGCTCCGTCGTCTCCCGCCACACGATCTCGTAGCCCGCCAGGTCCGGCTCGGGATTTGGCTGCCAGGTGAGCTCGGTGTCATTCGTCAGCCGGGCGGTGAGGACCCGCGTGTTCAGCGGCTGCGCCGGCGCGAGGCTGATCGCAGCGAGCGCCGACGCGTTCACGCGCGCGACCCTCGCCACGTAGCGAAAGTCGACGAACTCCGGCAGGTCACCGAACTGGACCCCGTTCTCCACCCGCACGTCCTGGTGCTGGTGGGCGAAATCCTCGTTCGGCTCCGTGAAGCGGACCGCCGAATAGCCGCGCTCGAGGAACGGGATCTGATCGCCACCGCGTAGGAAGCGGTCGCGGCGGAAGATGAGCCGGACCGTCATTCTCGTCGCCCGGTTCTCCCCCGCCTCCTTGATGTAGCGCGCGAGCTGACGCGACGGCCCGTCGTTCTCGCCGCCTATCGACTGCCTGAGCGCGGCCTGCTGGGGCGTCTCGCTGGTCGGCACGCCCTCGTTGAAGAGCCGGACGCTGAACGGATCGCGGCGCCCGTCGTCGCCGACCGAGCTGCCGACGATGTCGTTCGTGAACATGCCTGCGATGTTGAGGTTCTGCTGCGTCGCCTGCTCGGCGAAGTACTCCGAGCCGAACAGCCCCTGCTCCTCACCCGCGACCGCCATGAAGACGATCGTGGCGTCGAAGCTCCGCTTCGCCATCACACGCGCCGCCTCGAGGACGGCGGCCACGCCGGATGCGTCGTCGTTGGCTCCCGGAGCGTCGCAGACAGCGTCGTTGGGATCGCTGCAGCGCGAGTCGTAGTGCCCGCTGACGACGTAGATGCGGTCGGCTGACTCCGGCTGGGTGCCACGCAGGGTCGCCACCACGTTGGTGATGGTCGTCGGGACAGGCACACGCGGGGGTGTCGCCGGTTGGACGAAGCTCTGCTTCTCGACCGTCATGCGCCCGCCTGACGCTGCCGCGTAGCGCTGGAACTCCTCGAAGATCCAGTCCCTCGCCGCGCCGATGCCACGCTCGGGGTCGTCCTGCGACGAGAGGGTGTGGCGCGTGCCGAAGCTCGCCAGCTTCAGGATCGACCTCTCGATGTTCGGTGAGCTGATCTCCCGCAGCATCGCGGCCGTCCGTGGATGAAGAGGAGGACCCTTCGCCTCGTGCTTCGCCGCGCCCGTCGAGGCCTGCTGGATGAGAACGGCCGCGAGAGCGACCGCCAGCACGAGACCGGCTGCAACGGCCGATCGACGCAGGTACCGCATGGTGTCCTCCCTCTCAGAGGTTTCGCCCGTACGGCGCTCGGCGCCGGGCGAACTGCGCCTGTGCGGTACCCGGGTCTCCGGCCTCCTAGTCGGGGCGCCCGGGCGCCCGCGCGCCAGGTTCAGCTAATCCGGAAGACCGGGTGGTCCGGTGCGATGCGCCGCAGCTCCTCGTCGCTCGAATCAGGCCCGACCCCGCCGAAGAACGCTCCGACCTCCCACTTCCAGCGTTCGAGGTAGGGCCGCAGGATCGCCGGCTTGTCGTCGTCCGGGACCTCCTCCGCGCTGAAGGGCTCGGCCCTGCGCCCGACGAGCAGGCGGCCCTCGCCGCGGGCGCGCAGGTTCCGAACCCAATGCGTATGTCCCCGGGCAGCCACCAGGTAGCGACTGCCGTCGACCGTCAGCAGGTTGACCGGCGTGCGTCGCGGCTCACCGCTCTGCCGTCCGCGGACCTCGAGCACACGAGAGCCGGCGACGCTCACGCCGGCGCGCGTGAGAAGCGCGACGGCGCGATTGAAGACGTTCTTGGTGAACCACCCGGGACGCTGGTAGCGCTCAGCCACGGACCAAGGCTCTCACAGCGCCGCCGCCACGAGCCTCGTGCCGACGTCGACCGGCACGGCCTTCGGCACCTCCGGATTGTCGATCCACCAGAGCGCGAGCCCTGCGAGGCCGTTCGTGAGCGCCTCGGCGGTCGGCTCGATCTGCTCACCCGGGATCCTGCCGCCGGCGTGCTCCGTGATGAAAGCCGCGATCACGTCGCGCGCCCGCGCGTTGACGCGCAGCCTCAGCGCCTGGATCTCCCCGTCGCCCGAACGGTCGCGGAAGAGCATGACCCAGTCGTGCTGGTTCTCGCGCACGTAGTCGAACCAGTGCTCGAGGATGGCCCGCACGAGCTGGTCCAGCGGCAGGCCCTCGAGATCGACCCTCTCGATGAAGCTCGGAAGGTCGGCCTCGTGCTTCTCGAGCAGCGCCATGTAGAGGGCCTTCTTCGAGTCGAAATGGCGGTACACGATCGGCTTGGTCACGTGCGCCGCGGCAGCAATGTCCTCGATGCGGGCGCCCGCGTAGCCGTCCCTCGCGAACGCGCGCCCCGCCGCGCGAACTATCAGGGCGCGACGCTCGTCCGCCGCAATCCGCCTGGGCTCAGACTGTTTCGTGGCCATCCGTGACAGAGATCACACAACGAGGGTTACCGGAGAGTAACTTCCGCGCTATGTTACTGACCGGTAACACACTGGCCGCGATCGAAAGGAGACTCATGCCCGCCCCCGTACATGACCCCGTCCATCGCGCCACCTACACGTTCGAGCCCGACGGCGAGAACCTGTGGGTCGAGACGCGGCTCGAGCCCGGCGGTGCGCTGCCCCCGCACCTCCATCCCCACCAGGAGGAGCACTGGTCCGTGCTGGAGGGAGCGGTGCGCTTCCAGCTCGGCTCGGACAAGCGCGTGATCGGGCCAGCGGACGGCACGATCCTGGTGGCGCCCCACACCAAGCACGGCATCGAGAGCACCGGCGCGGAGGCCCACCTGCGCTGCCACGTCGTACCGGCGCTGGACCTGCAGGAGTTCCTCACCGACAGCGCCGCGGCGGCCCGCGAGGGCCTCTTCATGCGCGGCGGCATCCCGCGCAGCCTGCGCGGCGCGCGCTGGGCCGCGAGCTTCCTGAAGAAACACCGCGACAACGTCGTGATGACGTTCCCGCCGCGCTTCGTGCAGTCGGCGATGATCGCTCTGCTCGGCCGCTAGCGCGGGGTGAGCGGGCCCGCGCTGAGCGCGGGCCCATTCACATCTCGGTTGTGGATGTCGCCTAGGGTGCCCCGGTGCCGCCGCGGATCGGGCCGCCCTCGTCGCCACCCTGGTTCTGCCCGGTGCTGCCGTTCGAGCTGGTCGACGAGTTGCCCGGATCGCAACCCTCGCTGCCGTTGCCACGGCCGGCGTTGCAGTGCTTCTTCACGGGCTTGGGCGGCGGGCAATAGTCTCCCGCGGCTGCGATTCCAGGGGCGGCGACTGCGAGCGCCAAAATCGACGCGGCCGACGCGGCCGAGATCCTGCGAGTGAGCTTCATGTCACTCCTTCGGTACGCGGGGCCGGGGAGAAACCCCATGGTTGTGAGTACACGAAGCAAACGGATGAAGCAGACCGATTTTTCCGCACGCAACCAGACGCAATCCCGCTTTGTCTAGGTGGGCCGGAATGGTCCAAGTTGGCTTAACGGTGCGGGCTGGGACGGTCATGCTCCCGTCCCAGCTTCCGAAACCGGGCGGAGATCCCGGACGTTGCTACCGAAAGCGGCCGCGACCTTCGCTCGAGCATCGCGCTCCGTCACGTGGATGTAGCGGTCCATGGCCAGCTTGCCGCCGTCCTTGTGGCCCATCATCGCCGCGATCTCGTATGGCCGGAGGCCCATCCGGGCGAGCAGCGTCCCGTAGTAGTGGCGCAGGCAGTGAGGGGTGAATTCGGGGTGGCGGGCTGCTCGGGCGACGGCCGGGAAGTAGTGGCCCATCACGGTCCCCGGATGGCGGGGGTGGAGCGAAGCCCGCTGAAGAGGGCAAGGAGAAGGCTGCGGCACGCCTCGAGGTGCATCCCATCCCGCGGAGCGGCACCGAGTTCTTCGACTCGGGGAAGTTCACCGTCGTCGTCGCCGTCACAGCACGTGACACGGATGCCGCGTTCTACTCGATCGATGTCAACTTCGATGTGCTGTGGTGGGGCGCCGAGAAGATTCGCGACCACCTAGAGTCGCCAAGCCGTTCCTTACTCGACAGAGAGCGATCTCGTAGGCGTGTCGAGGTCACGCGCTGCTCAGCCAGCTCGAGCGCGAGATACTGGGCGGGCGATGTCGCAGGAGAACGTGGAGCTGGTACGCCAGGGGTACGCTCGATGGCGAGCCGGCGACTATGACGCCTTGCTCGAGTTCTTGATCAGCAGTTCCGCCCCCGATATCGAGCTGTATTCGCGGTTCGGTGGTTTCAGCGGTGAGCCCTACCGAGGGCACGATGGCGTGCGAGCCTGGATCGCCGACATTCAGGAGAACTTCGAACGTTTCGACCCGTGGCTCGACGAGGCACGCGCAGTGGGAGACGATCGGGTTGTTGCCAGCGGCGGAATCAGATTCCGGGCGAGGGAGAGCGGCGTCGATATGGCTGAGCGAATGGGCTGGGTCTACGAGTTCCGCAACGGACTGGTGCGCCGCATGATGTTCTACGGGTCGCGGAGCGAGGCCCTCGAAGCCGTACGGCTGTCGGAGTAGTCGCCGAAGCCGTCCTCTCTTCAGCCCTCGATGAGGCCGAGTCCCGAGCCGGAGGGGAATGGGCCGGGCAGGGATCGAACCTGCGACCGATGGATTATGAGTCCACTGCTCTGACCGCTGAGCTACCGGCCCTTAGAGCGGGATTGCGCCTTGTCGGCTTAACGTCGATGGTCGACGGATGGTCGACGAGGATCCCGTTCGCCGTCATCCTAGGGCCTCGGTAAGGGCGATCCTCTCCCCCCACCTGGTCGACCTCTCGCCGCGCGCTCGCGACCTCCCCGGTTACCGGCGGGATCGACGCATCCTCGCGTATCCGCAGGTACGCGTACGAGTGGCGCGGACCGTAGGGCGGCTCGCTCACCTGCAGCTGCTCTCCCGCTGGCTTCCAGATGCGCGTCGACCAGTTCGCAGGCGTCCCGAGACGGCGGGATCATCGGCATCGCCGTGGTTCTGGCGCCGCTCCCTGCGCGGGGGCCCTGCAGAGCCAGGGGACTGCGGCGACCGCTCTGGCGATCAGCGTCGTGGTGCCGCTGGCGTGCGTGTCGGGGTTCCGCTCAGGCGGGACTCGCGGTGGGGCTCTGGGGCCTCCGCGGCTGACTCCTCGAGCGCCTCGCCGGCGCGTACGGGCGCTGGGATCAGCGCTGCGCCTACGAGGATCAGCGCGAAGGCTCCGATGCGCACGCCTACGACCAGCGGGTCGTCGCCGAGCCGGTCTCCGAAGACCGCCAGCCCGGCGAGGATCGTGGACAGGTTTGCCGCGACCGAGGTGACGGCGATCACGGCGACGCCGTCGCCGATCTGGAGGCTGCGAGCGGAGGCGTAGAACGAGAAGACCGCCGCTGTCACGATGACGACGCTCCAGGGGCTGAGGAGGCCGACCGGGCCGCTGTCGAGGTCCCCCGAGAGCGCCTTGATCGCGACGTCTGAGATTCCGAACCCGAGGCCGGCGGCAATCCCGAGCAGCACGCCGCGCTGCGCAGGGATGCGCTCGATCAGGTGGGAGACGATCAGCAGCAGGCCGACGCAGACAGCGATGCCCTCGAAGACGATCATTCCCGCGAGGGAGTAGCCGGAGCTCGCTCCTCCTCCTCCGCCCCCGCCGGTCAGCGTCAGCAGGCTGAGCGAGACGGCCACCAGGCCGATGCCGATCCACTGGCGGCGGCCCAGCTCGAAGCCGAAGAAGCGCTCGGCGAGCACCGCCAGGAAGACGAGCCCGCCCGCGAGCACCGCCTGCCCGATCGAGATAGGGGCGAGCGTGAGCGCGGCCACGTGCAAGGCGAATGCCACCGCCGCCACGCCCCAGCCGATGCTCCACCAGCGGGAGCGAAAGAGATCGGCCGCGCTGCGCAGCGGATGGCGCATGTCGACGTCGGGAGCCTCGACCGCCCCGCGGTGCTTGAACAGGAAGGCAAGATTCGTGCCGAGCGCGGAGAGCAGCGCACAGATAAGCCCCACGCCGACTGCCAGGGAGACGTTGCTCATCGTGGACCCGTCTTCCGAGCCGTCATCGCGGCGGGCGTGCTGGCGGCGGCTGTGGGTATGCCGCTACCCGCGTGGATCGGGGGCGCTCTTCTCTCGGTCCGCATAGCCTTCACGGAGGAGCGCGGCTTTCTCTTCATGCGCGCGTTCTTCTCCGGCACTCGCCTGCGAGCCCGGAAGCACGCGCGCGGCTTCATCGAGCACCGATTGGCGATGCTGGAACTTGCGTTCGTAGTCGCGCACGGCCTTGACCGTTTCCGCGTCGGCGCCGGCGAGCGCGCCGGCGATCTGCTCGGTCGTGAGCGCGTCGTAACCCGGTAGCGGTTCGCTGCCGCGCATGTAGCGCAGCTTGTCGAGCACGACGGGCCGGGCCGCGTGAGCGCGCTCATAGGTCTCGACCGTCGCCAGCTCCACCTGCGAGAGCTGGGAGAGCTGATAGGCGATCTGCTTGTCCTTGAGCTGGTCGTAGCCGGGGATGGGGAGCTGGTGCTCGTCTGATGAGCCCGTAGCTCCATCGCTGCCACGCCCGGCACCTCGAGAGCGGCGATGACGTAAGGCGTCCAGCATCTTCATTTCAGTGGTCTCCATTTCCAGAGGCACGTCTGGCCTGCTGGCGCTCGGGGCTCACGCGCACCACCTTCCACGCCAACCCCACAGACTCGAGCAGCCTGATGAACAGGCCGCCGAGGTCGAGCTCCCGGCGGCGCAGGCCGTGGAACGCGGAGGTGGGGAACGCGTGGTGGTTGTTGTGCCATGACTCCCCGAAGGTCGCAAGCGACAGCCAGGCCACGTTCCTCGACTGGTCCTCGGTCGAGAAGCGGCGGCGGCCGAAGAAGTGGCAGATCGAGTTGATGCTGAACGTGGCGTGGTGCAGGAAGAAGATCCGCACCAGGCCGCCCCAGACGAGTGTCAGGAATGCGCCCGTGAGCGTTCCCTTGACCATCAGGCCGACCAGGAAGGGGATCATCAGGCTGGCGACGATCAGCGGCTTCTCGGCCGCCTCTATCCGCCGCATGGTGCGGTCCTTGAGCAGGTCGGGCGCGTAGCGGCGGCGGTCGGCCTGGCCGACGGAGTTGAACAGCCACCCGACGTGGGCGTGCCAAAGGCCCCTGATCCCACCGAGCACGCCGGCCTCAGAGTCGTGCGGGGTATGTGGGTCGCCGTCCTCGTCGGCGAAGTCGTGATGCTTGCGGTGATCGGCCACCCACTTGATCACCGAGCCTTCCACCGCCAGCGTGCCGAGCACCGCCAGCGAGTAGCGAACGGCGGGATAGGTCTGAAACGAGCGGTGAGTCAGCAGGCGGTGGAAGCCCACCGTGATCCCCAGGCAGGTCGCGACGTAGCCCACCACGAGAACGGTCAGGTCGATCCACTGGATCGGGCCACCCCAGAACACGACCACCGCAAACCCGAACGCCGCAAACGGCAGCACGATCGCGACGAAGTTGGTGATTTGCTGCGCCGTCGGACCCTTGCGCGGAGACGAGCGAACGCCGGTTGGCATAGGTTCGGCAACTGCTTCACCCGTCGCGAAGCGCCGGACGCTCACGGCGTCGCGCTCAGCGCGCCGAGCTTGGATTCGATGCAGCTCAGCAGCCGGTCGTAGGACTCGCAGAAGGCCTGTACGCCTTCGTGCTCGAGCTCGCGAGTGATCGTCGTCAGGTCCACGCCTTCGACGCCGGCGACCAAGAGGACGCCTTCTGGGGCGGCGACGTCGGAGCTGAGCGCGTGCCCGACGTCGCCGTGGTCTGCGAAAGCGCGCAGGGTCGTTTCGGGCATCGTGTTGATCACGCCGGGGGCGATCAGCTGCTCCACGTAGAGGACGTCCGAGAAGCCCGGATCCTTGGTCCCGGTGCTGGCCCACAGCGGCCGCTGCGCAGTCGCGCCGGCATCTCGCAGCACCCCCCAACGCTCTCCGCCAAACCGCGCCCGGTAGCGCCCGTAAGCCAGATGGGCGTTGGCGATCGCCACCCGGCCGCGCAGCGGCGAGTGCGGCCCGAGCGCGGCGTCGGCCTTGGCATCGACGCGAGAGACAAAGAACGAGGCCACCGAGGAGATCCCAGTCACCGGCTCGCGGGCGGCGACCCGTCGCTCGAGGCCGCGCAGGTAGGCCTCGATCACCTCCTCGTAGCGTTCTACGGCGAAGAGCAGCGTGACGTTGACGTTGACCCCTGCGGCGGTCAGCTCCTCGATGGCGGCCACACCGGCCTGTGTCGCCGGCACCTTGATCAAAACGTTCGGCAGATCGAGACGCCGCCAGAGGTCGAGCGCCTGCTCGACCGTCGCCTCGGCATCGTCCGCTACATCAGGCGTGCACTCGAAGGAGATGAAGCCATCGCCACCGCCGGTGCGCTCGTAGACCGGCTGCAGGATCGCGGCCGCGCCCCGGACGTCGTCGAGCGCGATCGCGAAGAACAGCTCCTTCGTATCGCTGACACCAGCTGAGTCCAGCTCGCGCAGCTGCTCGTCATAGCGATCCGAACCGGTGATCGCCTTTGCGAAGATCGTCGGATTAGACGTGGCGCCGCTGACGGCGTACTCGTCGACCAGCGTGGCGAATTCGCCGCTCTCGAGCAGCTCGCGCGAGAGCGTGTCAAGCCAAATCGAAACCCCCGCCTCGTGGAGCCGCTGGAGCCGGTTCATCGTGAGGCCCCCGCCGGCACCAGGTGCGCCTGGCCGGAGCGGTCGCCGTTGCCGTTGCCGTTGCGGTCGACGGCCGCGCGCAACGAGGGGTAGATCTCGAACAGCTCGTCGAACCGCGTGATCTGGAAGATCCTCAGCACGCTCTGATTCGCCAGTACGAGCGCCAGCCGTCGCTCGGACCGCTCGAGGCGCTCCCGGGCGGCGTTCAAGGTCCCGAGCCCTCTGGAGTCTAGAAAGCGGCAGCACGTCAAGTCGACGATCACGTCACCCGTCCGGTCCTCGGTCACGCCGAGCAGCGCCTGCTCGAGCGCCAGCACCGTCGCCAGGTCGACCTCTCCCAGGACCGAGACCACGGGCGCCCCAGTGTCGAGCTGCTCGGTCGTCGCCACACGAAACCTCCGACCGGCTCCGGCCAGGCCGCGGCGAGCGAATCGCCTCAGCCCGTGCGAACGATGCGGCGCCCCGGCCGGGGTAGACCCCCGGTGGGGGCCCTCGCCCCGCGTCTCGCGACACAACGCGCTCTGCCATGCCTGACCTCCTGCGTCTCGGGTCTCTCGCGCCGACCGAAGGGCTGGGGCCGGCACACTTTCGACCGGACGCTGAGGTCGAGGTCGCCAGGACCGAGGTGCTGGGGTCCAAGCACTCTTGAGCGTACCACTCAGGAAACGCTCGATCTGACTGCATCGAGTGTCTGGCGTCTAGACCCGCTAGTGAGCTCCGAAGCGCACGATCCGCTTCGCGTGCTGATGCCAACCAGCGACAGGAACGCCTCAAGACGACCACGGAGTTGGTGGCCGCCATGGGTCACCACGTGATCGCGCGCAGCCTTGAGGTCTCCGAAGTCGCGTGGGGTGTACCTGACTCCCGAGCTGTTCGAGGCTGGCCGAAGGCTCGCCGGCGAGCACGGTGCTGCGGAGAACATGCAATGCCGGACGGGTTACGATGATGCGCGCGCGTCGGTATCCGGTGCGTTGCTCAGCTGCTCGAAGAGGAGTGGTGCGTGGCGGCAAGTCGCAGGGATCTGCTCGTGTCGAAGGGGTGGGTTCAGGGCGTTGTCCTCGTGATGCTGTTTGGGTTCTTCGTGCTGGGGCTGCTGGCGTATCGCACCTATCAGGCCAAGCCGCCGATTCCCGAGCGCGTGGTGGACCCGGCGGGCGAGTTGGTCTACACCGAGCGCGATGTCGAGCGCGGCCAGGAGGTCTTTCTCAGCAACGGCCTGATGGAGTACGGGTCGGTGTTCGGCCACGGCGCCTACCTGGGCCCCGACTACACCGCCGACTATCTGCGCCGGGCCGCGAATCAGGTCACGCGCAGCTACGGCGGCGAGCGTTCAGACACCGCCGCGCGGCGCACGATCGAGGACTTCCGCACCAACCGTTACGACGACCGGACGGGTGTGCTGGAGCTGACCGAGCCCCAGGCCGAGGCCCACCGCCGGCTGGTCGCCCACTACTCGCGCTTTTTCTCCGAGCCCACCACCAAGCACGGCCTGCGCCCGGACGCGATCACCGACCGCGGGGACCTCGCCGCGCTGACGGCGTTTTTCGGCTGGACGGCCTGGGCCGGCGCCGCCGAGCGGCCGGGTCACAACTACTCGTACACCAACAACTGGCCGCCGGAGCCGCGGGTGGACAACCAGCCGACGGCGAACGTGGTCGTGTGGTCGGTGCTATCGCTGATCGCGCTGCTGGGCGGCATCGGGCTGCTGTTCGCCGCCTTCGGGCGCTGGAACATCCTGGGCTGGCACGGCCGCGAGCAGGCCTCGCTCAGCTTCCGCACCCCGGGCGACGTGGCGCTCACGCCGGCGCAGCGGGCCTGCGCCTGGTTCTTCTTCGTGATGGCGGCGCTGTTCGTTATTCAGGTGCTGGTTGGCGCCGCCTCGCAGCACTATCGCGCCGAGCTGGCGAGTTTCTTCGGGCTCAACCTGGCCGAGCTTCTGCCCTTCAACCTGATGCGCACCTGGCACGTGCAGCTCGCGATCTTCTGGGTGGCCACCTCGTTCGTCGCGGCCGGCATCTTCCTGGCGCCGATGATCGCCCGGCGCGAGCCGCGCGGCCAGGGCAAGCTCGCCTTCCTGCTGCTGGGCGCGCTGGCTGTAGTCGTGTTCGGCACGCTGATCGGCTCGTTCCTGGGCATCCATGGCGTCCTCGGCGACGCGGCGACCAACTGGTTCGGGCTGCAGGGCTTCGAGTACCTCGACCTGGCGCGCGTCTGGCAAGTGCTGCTTTCGATCGGGCTGTTCGTCTGGGTGTTCATGCTCTGGCGGGTGCTGCGCACACGCCTGCGCAGAGAGCACGCGGGCAACATGCCTTGGCTGTTCTTCATGGCGGCGCTGGCCATCCCGGCCTTCTACGCGGTCGGCCTGATCGCGCAGACCGGCCAGCACTTCACGGTCAACGAGTTCTGGCGCTTCTGGGTCGTGCACCTCTGGGTGGAGGACTTCCTCGAGCTGTTCACGACCGTGATGGTCGCCTACATGTTCGTGCTGCTCGGGGTGGTGCGCGAGAAGGTCGCGCTGACGGTGATCCTGCTCGACATCGGCCTCTACTCGGCGGGTGGTGTGATCGGCACGATGCACCACGTCTACTTCTCCGGTGAGCCGGCCGAGCACATGGCGCTGGGCGCCTTCTTCAGCGCCGCCGAGGTGATCCCGCTGACGTTCCTGACCGTCGAGGCGTGGTCGTTCCTGCAGCTCGGCGCGGCTCAGGAGTCGAGGTCGCGCACGCCCTTCCCGCACCGCTGGGCGGTGATGTTCCTCGTGTCCGTGGGCTTCTGGAACTTCCTCGGCGCGGGCATCTTCGGGTTCCTGGTCAACCTGCCGGTGGTCTCCTACTACGAGATCGGCACCGCGCTCACCGCCAACCACGCCCACGCGGCGATGATGGGCGTGTACGGCATGCTCGCGATCGGACTGGCGCTGTTCTGCCTGCGCTACCTGATCCCGGCCGAGCGCTGGCCCGAGAAGTGGGCGCGCATCGCGTTCTGGTCGACCAACATCGGGCTCGCCTGGATGTGCTTCGCCACGCTGCTCCCGCTCGGGATCGCCCAGCTCTACAAGTCGGTCAACGACGGCTACTGGGAGGCGCGCGACCTGAACTTCCTGACCGAGGACACGAACACGCTGATCGAATGGCTGCGCCTACCCGGGGACATCGTCTTCATCGCGGGCGGCGCGCTCCCGGTGCTCTACATCGCGTTCATCGGCATTCGCCACACGGTCAGACGGGTCACGCTCGAGGAACCCGAGGGCATCCTGTTCACCGAGATCGACGATCGCGGCGGTGTGAGCGGAGTCAGCCCCGACGAGGCCGCCGCGGCGAGGCTGACATGAGCGCCGAGACGCTGCTCGCGGGCGCCTACTCTCTCGGTCTACTTCTGTCCGCCGGCGTGCTCGAATGGCTGTCGGCGCACACCCACCGGCGGTCGTTGCGCTACCGCACCGCCGGGTTCGACTACCAACCGGACCATGACGTCTGGGTCTGCCCCGAGGGCGAGGATCTCTGGCCACACGAGTTCGACCATGAGCGGCGGCTGGTGCGCTACCGCGCGCGGGCGCACGTGTGCAACCGCTGCCCCCTCAAGGAGGGCTGCACGGACTCCGACCAGGGCCGCGAGATAGTCCGCCCGCTCGACCCCTGGCCCCATTCCGAGGCCGGACGCTTCCACCGCGTGATCGCCATAATGCTGGTCGCTTTGGCTGGCTTTGTCGCCGCCGTGGCGCTCGCCCGCAACCACGACCCCGCCGAGGCCGGGCTGCTCGTGGGCCTCCTGGCGACGTGCGCGCTGGTAACCCGACTGCTCCTGCGCGACCTTCGTTCCCACCCGGCCAACTTCCCGGAGCCCGCCCCGTAGCAGGGCTGCGCATCAGGAGACCCTGATGCTCATCGTTAATCGGCGTTGCGGGGCTGGCCCGTGCCACGATTGCGCTCAGCCTGCGCATATTGCGCGGGTACGAGCGACGAATCCTTTCCCGCCCGGCGGCTCCGTCTCAGACCACGATCGCCACCACGATCGCCAGGTAGACAGCGATCGAGAGCAGATCTTGAAAAACCGTCGCCAGCGGCCCGGAGCCGAAGGCCGGGTCTTTGCCGAGGCGCTGGAACGCGGCGGGCAGTGCCGTCGCCACCAGGGTCGCGATCGAACAGCTCGCGAACATCGCCAGCGCGACCGCAACGGCGACCTCTAGGTCACCCCAGCCGACCAGCGCGAACGCAAGGAAGGCTCCACCGATCACGATGCCCATGACGACGCCGGTGAGCAATTCGCGGGCTAGCACCGAACGAACGGTGACTCCTGCCGCGAGCGCCCGGATCAGCACCGTCTCGGTTTGCGTACCGACCGCGTCAGCCATGTAGACCACGGCGGGGATGAAGAAGGCGAGCAGCACGTTCGCCTCGAGCTGCCGCTTAAAGCCTCCGACGATCGCGGTCGCGGCCATGGCCCCGAGCAGCCCGACCAGCAGCCAGGGCAGTCGATGCCAGAGGCGTTGCGCGACAGGCTCCTCGGCGGCGCCGCGCGCGCGTGCCGTCCCGAGGCGATAGCCCCCGAGGCGCGCGAGGTCCTCTTCGTGCTCCTCCAGCAGGACTCGCAGCATCCGGTACGGCGGGATCAGCCCCAGGAACCGGCCGTCGGCGTCGACCACAGCCAGGCTGCTTTCGTGGCGGTCCACCATTCCCCGCGCGGCGCGCTCCTGGTCGGTATCCGGCGCGACCTTCGGCGGGTCGGGGTCCATGATGTCCCCGACGCCGGCGTTCGAGTCGGCGGCCAGAAGGCGCTCGATCGAGACCAAGCCGACGAGCCTCCCGGACTCGAGAACGACGACATCCTCGGCGCACCGAAACTCGCGCCCAACAAGCTGCCCCCTGACCTCGCCGACG
>CAWGZM010000008.1:0-576569 GCA_963827065.1 uncultured Thermoleophilaceae bacterium
TCCCGGGGCGAGGATAGTGCTAGCGCCTCGAAACGGCCATCAGGCGCCGCGCGAGTCGGCCGACAGGCGTACGGACGCGCTGCCGGTATTGCATACGGATGGTGTCGTAGCGCCGCAGGTCGAAAGCACCTGGCCCGGGGTGTGGCGGACCGCCCGTCGAGCGTTGAAAGACCGCTGACGCGCCGAAGACTCCGCAGAAATCGCAATCGCGAATCAGCGCGCTTGTGGATGCAGCCCGGCGAACGTCGATCTCGGCGCAGCCGGAGCTCTCGTTTCGCGGATCGAAGTAGTCGTGGAGGCAAAGCAGCGCACCGGTCGGAAGATGACTGGAGAGCGCGTCGAGATCGCGCCTCACCCCCTCGTAGGAGTGATCACCGTCCAGAAACACGAGGCTGGGTGCGAACCCGGGATTCACGGCAAAGAAGGCCGCCGCGCTGCCGAGCACAGGCCAGAGGCGATCCTGGACGCCGTGTGAGCGGGCGGCGGCCGCCGCCTTCACCTGAGCCTCGCTGTCGGTGTCAAGAGAGAGCACCACCGCGCTCGATCCGGCATCGCGGGCCGCAGTCGCCATCAGCACGCCTGACTTTCCGCGGTAGGTGCCCACCTCCAGAATGGGGCCGGCCGCCCAGAAGGCGAGCTCGTACAGCTTGAGCGCGTCCTCCTCGCGCAACCAGCCGTCCACATCTGCCACGAGCTCGGAAGCGCGCGAATGAGCCTCCGATATGAATGCCCCGGTCGTGTGGTAATTCGGCTCGTAGTCCGCTGTGTCCGTCTTACTCGGAAGTGGGCGAAACGGAGGCGTGCCGGCACGGGGCTCCACGCCGGGCTTGTACCAGAAGCGCCCGCGGCTACCGGTGAGGGCTCGCGGCGACCGCAGCCGCGCGTTCGGCTTCGACGTCTTGCCGAACCCAGCAGCCGGCCAAGTGGTCGTTCACCAGCCCGCAGGCCTGCATCGCCGCGTAGGCCGTCGTCGGGCCGACGAAGCGAAAGCCGCGCCTCTTCAGCTCCTTGGAGAGCGCCGTTGACTCAGCCGTGACCGGGGGCAGGTCTTCGAGCCTGCGCGGCACGCGCCTCGCCTTTGCGGGCGCGAAGGACCAGACGAGCTCCGCCAGTGGGACGTCGAGCGCCGCCGCGGCCCGCGCGTTCGTGATCGCCGCCTCGATCTTCCCCCGGTGGCGGACGATGCCGGCGTCGTTCATGAGCCTCTTAACGTCGCGTTTGCCGAAGCCCGCGACCGTCTCGATGTCGAAGTTCGCGAAGGCCCGTCTGAAGTTCTCGCGCTTGCGCAGGATCGTGAGCCAGGAGAGCCCAGACTGGAAACCCTCGAGCACCATGCGCTCGTAGAGGCCGCGCTCGTCTGTGACCGGCCGTCCCCACTCCTCGTCGTGGTAGGCGACGTAGTCGGGGGAGCTGACGCCCCACGGGCAGCGGCGGCGGCCGTCGGGGCCGGCGGTGAGGTCGGGCATCGCGATGACGCTATACCCTCGCCGCCGTGCCGACCGTGGACGGGACCTGGCGGGAGATCCATTCACGCCACCCGCCGCTCCTGAAGGCCCTTGTCGCGGACGCGCGCATTACCGCGCAGTTTCGGGGGGAGCGCCACGAGTTCCGCTCACGAGCGGACGCCGCCGGCCAGATGCTTCGTCTCGCCTGGGTGAGCGACGCCTTCCTCGCGCAGGCGCTCTACCGCGTGAAGGCACGGCTGCAGGCGGCGGGCGTGCCGGTTCTTCCGCGCCTGGCGCACCGGCTGGCGATGGCGCTCGCGCAGGTGTCGATCGGCGATCCGGTCGTCATCCATCCCGGGGTCTACATCGTCCACGGGCAGGTCGTCGTGGACGGGCTCGTGGAGATCCACTCGAACGTCGTGATCTTCCCCTTCGTGACGATCGGCCTGCGGGCCGGCGACGTCCGCGGTGCGAGGGTCGAGGAGGGCGTCAGCATCGGGACGGGCGCGAAGCTGGTCGGTCCGGTGCGGGTCGGGGCTCACGCGCGGATCGGCGCCAACGCGGTGGTCGTCGACGACGTCCCCGCGGGAGTGACGGTCGTGGGGGCCCCCGCGCGCCCGACCGGCGAATCGCACCCCTCAGGGCGCTGAACCCGCGGTGGTACTGTGCCGCGCGATGCGGCTATTCAGGCGGAACAACAACAAAGAAGCCGAGGGCGCGACTGCGGTTGCCGAGCGTCCCCCCGAGGGATTCGAGGGGAGCAACGAGGAGCTCTTCGATGAGATCGAACGGCTCGCGGGCAACCGGACGAGCCCCGATCGCGAAGCCGAGCGCAGGCTGCTCCGGCTGCGGCACATCGCGGGAGTACGGATGCTCGACGCCGAGCACATCCAGGCCGACCATACGAAGGCGGACACGGCAGGCCTCCCCAGGGAATCGCTACCCGAGTTCACCCCTGAGACGCTGACCCCTGAGCTTCTGCGCGCCGGCATTCTCCGCGACGGATGTGTGCTCGTCCGTGGACTGGTCGGCCGCGAGCGAGCGCTGCAGTTCGCGGACCAGATCGACAGCGCCTTTTCGGAGCGCGAACACGTGCTGACGGGCGAGCAAGCAGCCGGCTACTACGAGGAGTTCGAGCCCGAGGCTCCCTACCACGTGCCGCCCGACCAGCGCACCTGGATCAAGTCAGGGGGCGGACTTCTGGCCGTTGACGCGCCGGTGCTGGCCGCCGAGATGCTCGACATGTTCGAGGGGGCCGGGGTCCAGCGCCTCGTGGAGGGCTACCTCGGCGAGCGACCACTGGTCTCCGTCGAGAAGACCACCCTCAGGAAGGCGGCGCCCCAGGTCGCCGGCGCGTGGCACCAGGACGGCAAGTTCATGGGCCCGGTCCGCGCCCTCAACCTCTGGTTGTCGCTGTCACGCTGCGGTGACGAGTCGCCGGGCCTGGACATAATCCCGCGCCGGCTCGACGAGATCGTCACAGCCGGTACCGACGAGGCGACTCTGGACATCCAGGTCTCACAGTCGAGAGCTGAGGAGGCCGCGGGCGACACTCCGATCATCAGACCCATATTCGAGCCTGGCGACGCGCTGCTCTTCGACGATCTCTTCCTCCACAAGACGGGATCCGACCCGTCCATGCCAAAGCCGCGCTTCGCGATCGAGTGCTGGTTCTTCGGGGCGTCTGCCTTCCCGAGCGCCTACGCGCCGGTGGCAGTCTAGGTCCCGGCCGGGTCCCGTGACACGAGCTCAGCTAGACATCGATCCGTACCTGAACGACCCCACTCGCTGGGCCACATCGATGGCCCACCATGCCGAGGTCATGCTGCCATGCTTCGAGACTGCCGGCGTGCGATCCGTCGCGGAGGTCGGAGCGTATGCCGGCGACCTCACTCGTGTCCTTGTGGCGTGGGCTTCCACGAGCGGCGCGCGCGTGACCGCAATCGACCCGGCGCCACGCGAACGGCTAGTCGAGCTAGAGAAGAAGCGCTCCGACCTGACGCTGATCCGCGAGACGAGCCTTGAGGCACTGGCGCGCATCGAGATGCCGGATGCGGTGATCATCGACGGCGACCACAGCTACTACACCGTAAGCGAGGAGCTGCGCCTGATCGACCAGCGGACTTCAGACCCGAGCGTGGAGTTGCCGTTGCTTCTCTTCCACGACGTTTGCTGGCCGCACGGGCGCCGCGACGACTACTTCGATCCACAGCAGATTCCCGAGGACTACCGGCAGCCGCTGGCCGGTGACCGGGCAGGCATCTTCCCCGGCGAGCCCGGCCTCCGCCCCGATGGGCTGCCCTACCCGCGCTCCGCCGCGGTCGAGGGTGGCGCGTGCAACGGCGTCCTCACTGCTGTGGAGGACTTCGTGGCGGGACGCGACGATCTCAGGCTCGTCGTCGTTCCTGTGTTCTTCGGCCTCGGGGTCGTATGGCGCGGCGATGCGCCCTGGTCCGACGAGCTCGCTGAGCTCCTCTCCCCTTGGAACGACAACTCGGTGGCCCGCCGCCTCGAGGCCAACCGCGTCCACCATCTGGCGGAGTCGCATGCGCGACAGGTCCAGCTATGGAGACTCCAAGAGCGACAGACACGGCAAGAGGCGGTGCTCCGGCGCCTGCTCGAGTCGAGTGCCTTCTCGATCGCCGAGCGCCTGTCGCGGCTACGCGTGCGGGCCGGGATCGCGCCCGCTCAGTCCGTCATTTCAAAGGACGAGGTCCGTCGGGCGCTGCGGGACTAGGGCGCGGCCGGCGACGCCGCTCCCGTCGCTTCTTGTTGACCTCCCGGAGAGGCTTGGTCAGGCGCCAAGAAGCCGTCGCGGTGGTTTCCGAGAGCGCTCGTTCGGCCGCGAGCACGCGAGCGTCCCAGATCAGCCGGTTGGAGTACGCGAGCGCACGTGCGGCCTCACGCTCGGCCTCGGCGCGGCGGGCGCGCGACCGCCAATCCAAATCCGGCCCGTGCGCGCCCGGCAGTCGGCCATTCCACTTTTCGGCCATCTTCACGTGCGCCTCCACCCAAAGCTCCGCGTCAGGAAGCAGCGAGAGCGATCGGTGCTGGACCACGCTCAGGTCCGCCGTGGCGACCTTGCGTCCGGCTTGGCGGACCCGCAGGCAGTAGTCGAGGTCGAACCCGTGGCCGAGCATCAGCGACTCGTCGAAGCGCACGTTCCGCACGGCCCAGGGCGAGAGGACCATCAGGAGGCCGTCCACGGTGTCCACGTATCTGGGGGCAGGAACGGGGTTCGTCCAACCGTACGCGGGCAGGTCGCCACCGCCGTGCTCCCCGTAGCGGTGGACCATCGGCCCGGAGCTGACGGTGCCCTCCCACCAGGCGATGCTCCATACCCCGGCCGCGCCGATGCAGCCCACGACGGCGACCTCGAGATCCGTCAAGGCATCCCTGACCTTGGCGCAGAGGTTGGGATCGGTGATCTCCGTGTACGGATGCACCAGCACAAGCGCCTCTAGATCGTCCCTCAGGGCCGCCTCCTCCAGCACGAGGTTGTAGCTGCGCGGGATCGAACCGGCGGCGGCCAGCGCCAGGATCTTCGAGTCTGTCTCCGCCGCCAGACGAATGCCAGGTTCCGCGTAGTCGCGGTAGGCATCGGTCTCGGTGATCGACGAGCCGAACGCGATCATCGTGAGCGGTCGGCGAGTCTGGCGAGCATCCGAACCGGCCCCGTCAGCCGCCAGGAAACGCTCTGCCTCGCCTCGGAGAGCGCACGGTCGAGCTCGCCGACACGAGCCTGCATCTTGAGGGTGTTCGATCGATCGACGATCCGCGCCGCGTCCCGCTCTGCCTCCGCGCGCAGTGCGCGTTCCCGCCAGCTGCCGGGGGCGGAGCCGACGCCAGGCATCTCCCCGTCCCATTTCTCGGCGATCCTGATGTGCGCCTCTATCCAGCTCTCCGCGTCGCTGAAGGGGACCAGGGAGTGGTTGTGCACCGCCCGGAAATCAGCCGTCATGACCTTGCGTCCCGCTCGACGGACCTGGAGGCAGAAGTCGAAGTCGTAGCCGTGCAGGAGACCGAGCGACTCGTCGAAGCGGATGTTGCGTACGACCCACGGGGAAAGCACGAGCAGGAAGCCGTCGAGGGTGTCCACCTCTCCGATGCGGGCGTAGGGTGGCGCGTCCGCCCAGGCCCAGGAGAAGGCCGCCAGCTCACCGCCCCCGTGCTCCTCATAGCGATGGACGAACGAAGCGAGAGCCACCGAGCCCTCCCACCACGCGATGCTTCTCACCCCGATCGCTCCCACGCAGCCGACGAGCCCGACCTCGGGATCGGCGAGCGCCCGGTGCACCGTCGCACAGAAGTCCCGGCCGATGATCTCGGCGTCCTGGTGCACGAGCACCATCGCCTCGAGGTCCTCTAGCTCGGCGGCCCAGTCGAGCAGGTGGTTGTAGCTCTCGAAGATCGAGCCGATGGAGTCGAGCGCGTAGACCTCGGAGTCGGCTTCCGCGACGCGACGGATCCCCGGCTCCGCCGCCTGGCGGTAGATCTCGGACTTGGTGATGGCGGAGCCGAACGCGATCAAGCGGCGGCGGAGTGTAGCCTGGGACGCTCGCGGGAGCTGCAGAGGACCGAGGCACTTATCGCTATGCAGAGGGCGATCACCGTCGACGATCAGAGCGAAGCGCCGACGGCCAGATCGGCAGCGCTTCGAAATGGTCCTGCCGGGGCACCTGTGGTCATCGAGGCGCGCGGCCTGGACAAGACCTTCCGCGTGCCCGACCGCCGGATGGACACGCTGAAGGAGCGTGCCGTGCATCCGTTTACGCGTGTCGAGTACCGGGAGCTGCACGCGCTGCGTGGCGTTTCCTTCGACGTCCGTAAAGGGGAGTTCTTCGGCATCGTCGGACAGAACGGGTCCGGCAAGAGCACCCTCCTGAAGATCCTCGCGAGCATCTACCGCGCCGACAGCGGCAAGGTCCGGATGGCGGGGAGGCTCGCCCCATTCATAGAGCTCGGAGTCGGCTTCAACCCTGAGCTGACCGCCCACGACAACTGCGTGATCAACGGTGTGCTCATGGGCCTCTCGAAACGGGAGGCCCGGCGCAGGGTCGATGCCGTCCTCGAGTTCGCAGAGCTCAAGGACTTCGCAGAGCTAAAGCTGAAGAACTACTCGTCGGGGATGATGGTCCGCCTTGCGTTCGCGGTGATGGTCCAGGCCGACGCCGACATCATGCTGATCGACGAGGTCTTGGCGGTCGGCGACATGGCCTTCGCGCAGAAATGCATGGACGTCTTCCGCGAGAGGCGCGACGCAGGCAAGACGATGGTCCTGGTGACTCACGACATGGCCACCGTCCAGTCGCTGTGTCACCGCGCGCTGGTGCTCGACCATGGTGAGCTCTGCTATATCGGGGATCCGGAGACGGCAGCGCTCCGCTATTACAGGCTGAACTTCGGCCGCGAGCGTGCGGAGGATTCGCAGGACGAAGCGGTCCCGGACTTCCATGCTCGGGTGATCCACGCTCGGCTCCATAACCAAGCGGGAGATCCGGTGAAGCGGATCGAGCAGGGCGCGCCGATCATCCTGGACGTGCTGCTAGAGGCCCGCCGCGAGATGGTCGCGCCGCGCTTCATCCTCCATGTCGCACGCGCGGACGGTGTGCTCGTCTTCGGATTCACGAGAAGCCTGAGCGGGCCGGCGCCCGGCCGGCTGGCGGCCGGCCAGCGGGTCAGGCTGTCCGGCCCGATCGAGAACTCGCTCGTTCCGGGCACATATGCGGTCGGCTGCTGGGTGCGACGGGAGCGCGAAGGGGAGGAAGAGGCGGTCCAGGGCCTGCGTCTGTTCGACTTCGAGGTCGAGGGGCTTGCACCCGGCGATGGCGTCGTCTCGGTGAACGCCGACGTCGAGGTCTTCCCGGAAGCCGAGGGTGAGCGGTGAGCGACCAGGACCTGACACTGCGAGAGGTGCGCGGGCCGTCCGCACTCGGCGGCGGCTGGAGGCGGTCGCTCGACCTGCTCACGCTGATCGCCGTGACGGACTTCAGAAGGGCGTACTTCGGCACCGCGCTCGGCTACCTGTGGTCGCTCGCCCGGCCGCTGATCCTCTTCGGGGTGCTGCTCGCCGTCTTCACGCAGGTCTTCCGAATCGGCGCCGAGGTGCCGAACTATCCGGTCCTCTTGCTCTTCAACATCGTGCTGTTCAGCTTCTTCCAGGAGGCGACCCTCACGGCGGTCCAGTCGATCGTCAGCCAGGAGTCGGTGGTGAGGAAGACCCAGTTTCCGCGCCTCATCATCCCGCTCGCTGTCGTACTGACCGCCCTCTTCAACTTCGGGCTGAACCTGATCGTCGTGTTCGCCTTCATCCTGGCCTGGGGGATCGAGCCCACATGGACGTGGGCCCTCTTCCCCGTTGTCCTATTGCTGCTCTTCGTGATCACGACGGCCGTGTCGATGATCGTCTCGTCCCTTTACCCGCGCTTCCGCGACACGGCGATCATCTGGAGCGTTGCGGCGACGACGCTGTTCTACGCGACGCCGGTCCTCTACCCGCCGGACCTGGTGCCCGAGACGCTGAGGGAGATCATCCAGATCAACCCGCTCGCGCCGATCTTCGAGCTCGGCCGGACGTGGATCATCGATCCGGCGGCTCCCGGCCCGGTTGAGATCGCCGGGGGCGCGTCCGGTCTGCTGCCGGCATTTGGGCTCTACGTACTGACCTGCGCCCTGGCGGTATGGCTCTTCAACCGCGAGGCCCCACGGATCGCCGAGCAGCTCTGAGTACGGCCGAGGCCTTCCGAAGCGGTCGGGTCACTCGCCAGCTGAGCGATCCCTCGTAGAAGCGACGCAGTTCAGCTGAACGCAGCACCTGCTCGCGCTGCAGCTGCTTCAGGTTGTGGCGGAGCGCCAGGACCTCTCGCGGATCGATCGACGGCTCCGCCAGATCGTCCGGCGTCAGCTCGACGTCGCGCTTGCGCAGAAGGAGCCACGTCTGGCCGTGCACCATCTGCTCGACGGCCATGAACTCGAATGCCCGGCCCCAGTGCTCACGCACCCACCAGTCGGACATGAGGACCATCGGGCCCCCATCGTCCCAGCCCTGGTCATGTCGCAGCACGTTCATTCCGATCCGGTCCTCGACCCATGGCTCGCCCGCCAGCAGCTCCGAGCTCCAGCGGCCCGTGTACGAGGCCATCAGCAGCCCCCCGGGGCAGAGGATCCGATGCAACTCGGCCAGCCAGGGCAGTGACTGCTCGGTGAGGTGGGTGAACACCGAGATCGCCCATACGAGGTCGAACGAGCCGCTCTCGAGCTTCAGTGGCGGTATCGGCCCGCACTGCACCGCGTGCAGCGGTGGGGAGAGGTTTGCCTGGAGCCAGGCGATACTGCGCGCGTCGATATCGGCCCCCCAGACCTCCCCCAACTCAGCCTCGGCCAGGAAGTGCCGCAGGGTCCGTCCCGCGCCACAACCAAAATCGAGGGCGCGCTTGCCCTCGAACGACCAGCCATCCGGTAGGAGGTCGAGCAGAGCGGCCTTCGTCTCGCCACCCAGCCGCTCATATGCGTCGAAGGGGTCCTCCCAGTCCTCCAGCGACAGAACCCTGTTCGCGAGGTCGAGGGGCGGGAACGGCTTGCTCACCGGGGCTCCAGCAGGCCCTCGAGCCGCGTCATCAGCTCGTCGTCGAAGGACTCGCTCCACGAGCGGCTCCAGCGCACCTGACTGCCGCGGACGCGACCATCGAAGTCGTCGGTTCGGCGAACGGCCTCGCTGAGCCCGGCAGCGAGCGCGTCGATGCTCGGCTCGACGGTGATGATGCTCGGCGAGATGGACGCCATCGCCCCGGGGGTCTTGTTCTCGAAGTCGTTCGTGACGGTGGTCATCCCCGCCGAGGCCATCTCGATCGGGACCAGGCTGGGGTGAGGGGTGTACATCAGCGCCAGACCGACATCGTGGCCGCGCAGTACGCTTGCGTACGCGTTTTGGTCGCGGCGCGGCTGCAGCTGGAGCGCGGCACCTGCGCCCAGTTCTATGCGGCGCCCCGCCTCGAGCGTGCCGATGCCGTTGAGCTCCCAGTTCGAGTCGAACACACCGTTCTCGGCGGCGCGACTGAGCGCCAGGACCCCCAGCTCGAACATATTGCGCGCCGCGTGTGGCTCCGGGCGCGCATAGAACAAAAGCCGACGCGTAGGGCGACGCGCCAGCTCATTTGCGGCCGGCGGCTCTATGGCGGTGATCGCGTTCTGGAACGAGGCGGACGCGCGGTCGCCCGCCTGCTCACCCTCCGCGTAGACCCCGAGCCGATGCCGCCGGAAGTACTCGCGGAGCAGCTCGCTCGAGAAGAGGGCGCGGTGTGGCAGCCCGTAGGAATCGCGGGCGAGAGCGGCGTAGCTCCCCATCGGAAAGGTGAAGGGCTCGTACTCCTGGATCAGATACATGAAGCGACCCCCACCGAGGGCGTCGACCGCAGCGGCGGCGACGTGGGCGGTCCACCAGGTCGTCGCCACGAAGCGGTCGGCCGGACTGACCTCGACGCCCGGCGATTCCCGGCCGAACAACACCTCAACGCGGTCGAACAGGCCCGCCAGCCCGCTATAGGACTCGAGCGTGCGCGGCCACGATGCAGGCAGTACGCCGACGGGGTCGACGGTGATGATGCGAACGTGGGCACCCCGCATGGCGAGCCGGCCGGCGAGGTTCAGCTTCGCGATGTATCCACCGAAGAAATGATTCAGGTCGATCGTCGGGATCAGAATGTTCACTCGCGTCGGCCCGTCCTCACGCACGGCCAGCTCCAGTGGTGCGATCTTCGCGGCGAGGGTGCCGACGGCGACGTTGTTGGATGCCGTGCGGCCCGGGACCTGGACCAGCGTGGTCGGCGGCCGCGCATCGATTCGCAGCCGGCGACGCGGTCGCTCGAGTCCGCGCGTGGCGGCGACGACCAGGCGCCGCCAGGCAAAGGCGAAGAAGAGGGCCATCTCCGCTCCCAGCGTCTCCGGTTCACCCACCAGCTCGCGGCCCGCCCGCCGTAGAAGGTTGGCGAGCGCAACGGGCGATCTCTCCGCGCGCGGAAAGCTCTCGAACGCCCGCCGCTTGGCGGCGCTCATCCGCTTCCCGCAGCGCATCTCGAGCACGGTTGTGAACTGAATGAGCCGGCAGCAGTCCACGAAATAGTGGAGGCGCCAGCGCCGCACTCGCTCGCGCGGATCCTCGCGCAGCTTGGCGACCCGGTCGGCTATGGCCGGCATGCGGTTGGCAGCCGCATGGCCGAGGACCGCGTCCCCGTGCTGCACGTAGTCGTAGAGCGGGCGGTCCACAAAGGCGATATCGCCGAGGGAGGCCGCTGTCAACGCGAGCCAGTGGTCGTGGAAGTGACTGAACTGGCGCGGCGGGAAGGGCAGGGCGACATCGAGCAGCCGGCGTGGAAAGAGGGACGCCGCGCCGGTGACCGAATTGGCGACGAGCAGCGACAGCACGCTGTGATGGTTCGGACGGCGCCGACTCCAGTAGGTGTCCGCGATCAGCTCACCGGACGGACTGACGATCCGCTGGTCGCTGTAGACGAGCTGGGCGCTGCCGAGGGAATCCAGCAGCGACTCGAGCTTGTCTGCGTGCCAGCGGTCGTCCTGGTCTGCCATCGCGACGTAGCTCGCGTTCCTGGGCGCAAGAGCCAGAGCACGCTCGAAGTTGCGGTAGAAATGAAGCCGCTCCGCGGAGCGCGAGATGACGAAGCGCGCATCGCCCTCGACGACTCGCTCGACCTCCGTGAATCGCTGCGGGCTGGAGCAGTCGTCGGAGATCACGCAGACCCAGTTCCGGTGAGTCTGGGCGCGGATCGAGTCCAGCTGCCGTCGAAACAACTCCATCGGCGGCTCGTACGTGGCCATGCAGATGGCCACCAGCGGCCCCGCCCCAGGTTCGGGCTCGGGAATCACGACCGGATCGTGCGGCAGCCCGGCCGCACGGATGCGGGCGAGCTCGGCCACCGGCCTGCTGCCGTCCTCGAGACTCGCCCGAAGTGCGATCTCGACCTCCCCGGCGTGACGCCCGCGACGGGCAAGCCGCGCGATCCCCCAGAATCCCGACCGGAGGCTTCTGAGAAACGGGTCCTCCTCCGAGTCAGGGTCGGACGGCATTGCGGCCGTTCCGAAGGGATCGATCGACGAATGAAAGGCCTGGAACACGTCCCCGCGCGGCATCCCGTGGGCCATGAGCGGTTGCGGCTTCCCGTCCACCAGCAGCTCGAGTGAGTCCACCCGCGCGTGCGGGCTGAAGCACCACCCGCACACGAAGAGCGCTGTGCCGTCCCCCACCGCGACCTCTTCGGGCATCGGATGGTCAAGCCCCGTGTGCAGGTCGCCGCCCGTTTCGGCGACCCGGGTCCTCCCAGCTGGAGGAGCCGCGCTGTGAGGCCTCACGGACACGCTACGAGCCCTGTGCCGCCTGGGTCCTCAACCGCTCGGCGAGCTGCGGGTTCAGGGCGTCGAGCTCGTTCACGGCCTCGGTCGCAAGCCCCCTGTCGTCCGTCACGATCGCGCCGAGGTAGAGGAGGATCCATCCCTCGATGTTTTGCGGCTCGTCGGCCACCACGCGCCTGGCCACGGTGATCGCGTCTTTCGGACGCCCCGCGCGGGCAAGCAGGGCGGCCTCCGCGAGGCGCGACTCGTTGTCCTCGTTGAAGCGTCGCGAACGGCGCAGGGCGTCCATGCCATCGTCGAGCTGGGCGCGCGAGAGCTCGCCGCGCTCGGCGGCATCGACCACGTCCATCCCCTCCGCCTCGAGGCGTGTGGCACGCAGGCTCAGGCCGAGCCAGACGGTCGCCAGTAGCGCGATGGCCACGAGCGCGAGACGGTATGGGACTTGCTGTGACAAGCGGGCGTGAGTCTAAGCCGAGAGCTGCATTAGGGTGGCCGGCGATGCGGAGATGGGTGGTGGCCGCCGGCGCGACGGCCCTGATCGTCATGCCGACGGCGCTGGCGTTCTTCTCGGGCGGTTTCTTCGACGAGCCTCGGATCGTCGCGGGGCTCGTTGCGTGGGCGCTTGTCGTCACGGCCGGATTCCTGTCGGCGCAGCCGCTGCCCGTCTCCTCGGCTGGACGGCTGGCCGTGGTCGGCCTGGCCCTGCTGTGCGCCTGGACCGGCCTCTCCATCACGTGGGCGCCGCTCGGCGGCCAAGCCCAGGACGACCTGCAACGGCTGCTCCTCTACCTCGGTTTCTTCCTCGCTTCGCTCGCGCTGCTGCGGGGCCCCGCCGCCCGCCGCGCCCTCGAGCCGGCGCTCGCGATTTGCGCCTTCGTGGTTGTCGTCTATGCGCTGTCGGAGCGGCTGCTGCCGGGAATCTTCGAGCTCGAGCGCAGCGCCTCGGCCGTCGGCCGGCTCGAACAGCCGCTCACTTACTGGAACGCCACGGGTATCGCCGTCGCGATCGGATTCGTGCTCGCTGCCCGCGTCGCCGGTGATCCGATTCGTCCGCGGACGTTGCGCATGGTCCTAGCCGCGGCCGCGGTGCCGCTCGGCCTCGGTGTCTATCTCAGCTTCGCGCGCGGGGCGCTGGCGGCGCTTGCCGTGGGCCTGCTCGTGCTGGTCGTGCTCGCGCCGGAGAAGCGCGCGCAGCTACGCAGCGTCGTACTGTTGGTCGGCGCCTCCACGGTCGCGGCGCTCGTGGCCAACGGTCTCCCGACCGTGAAGTCGCTCGCTGAGAGGGACTCGGGCGATGGGCTCCTGATGCTGGCCGTGCTCGTGGCCCTCGCACTCGGCGCCGCGTTCCTCGTCCCCCGCCCGCCGCGACGGCGGCTCGAGCTGCCCTTCCAGGTTGGCTCGCAACGGAGGCTGGCGGTCGCAGCGTTGCTCGCAGTCCTCGTCGCGGTCAGCCTGGTCGTAGCGGCGTACGAAGGCAAGCCGGAGGCCGGCACACCGGCGACCGGCGCCGATCCTGCGCGGCTGGGCTCGATCGAGAGCAATCGCTACCGCTACTGGGAGGTCGCGCTCGACACATTCGCCGAGCATCCGCTGCGGGGGGCCGGCTCGGGCGGCTTCGCGGTCGAATGGCTCAAGCTTCCCGACCGGCCCGACGCTGCTCGGGACGCGCACTCGCTCTACCTCGAGACCGCTGCCGAGCTGGGAGTGGTTGGGATCGCCCTGGTGCTGCTGTTCTTCTGCGGCATCGTGGCCGCGGGTTTCCGCTTGTACCGGCGCGATCCGGGCGCCGCGGCGGGGCCGGTCGCCGCACTCGCCGCCTGGGGCGTTCATGCAGGGCTCGACTGGGACTGGGAGATGCCGGCGGTGACTCTGACGGCACTGCTCCTCGCCGCCGCGTTGATCGCTTGGAGTGACGAGGTGGCGCCGACCTAATCGTGCATGGGGTGACGCCCGACGCCGCTCCGCACCAGCACCGGGGGACGGCCACCGGCCGGACGGCGCGCGATCCGCGGCCACATCTCGAGACGTTCCGACGGCCCGGCACGGAGCGCCATCTCGACCTCGCGCCGGAAGGAATCCCGGAAGAGCGCAGAATCAAAGCGGCGCGCGTTGTCCACACATGCGCGGGGGTCGATGGCGTCCGGGTCGAACCCCGCTACCGCCGCCGCCAGCTCCTCCGGCCCGCCGTCCCACCAGCAGCCGGTCTTGCCCTCGATCACGTTCTCGAGCAGGCCTCCGGCCCCGCGAGCGATCACGGGGCGCCCCGCCGCCTGAGCCTCGACGGCAGCGATTCCGAACTCCTCGCGCGCCGTCACGACGAGTGCCCGGCAGGAGGCCATCAGGTCGGCAGCCTGCGCGTCGGAAACTCGCCCCGCGAAGGTGATCGTCGGGCCCGCAAGGCGCTCGAGCCGCCCCCGGACGGGTCCGTCGCCTGCGATCACGAGCGGCAGGCCCAGCCGGTTGAAGGCCCTGACGGCGATGTCGATCTGCTTGTGCGAGACGAGCTCGGAGACGATCAGGTAGCTGCGTCCCGGCCGGCCCGGCCGGAAGCGCGCGGTGTCGACCGGTGGGTAGACGACGCGTGAGTCGCGGCCGAAGTACCTGCGGATCCGCGCCTGCGTCGTGCGCGAGTTGGTGATGTAGCGGTCGACGCGCTGGGCGGCGATCCAGTCCCACTCGCGCCAGCGCCGGAAGAGGCCGCGCAGGAAGGCCCGCGAGACCGGGTCGCCGCGCTCCGCGATCGTGCTGTGGCGCTCGTTCCAGGCGTAGCGGAAGGGGTTGTGGCAGTAGGAGACGTGGACGCTGCGCTCGTCGCACACGACGGCATGCGCCCATGCGCTCGAGCTCGACACCACCAGGTCGTAGCCGGACAGATCGAACGACTCGATGGCGGCCGGGTAGAGCGGCAGCAAGGCCCGGAAGGTGCGGGCGCTCGGGCGCAGGCGCTGAAGGAACGAGGTATGGACGCGGCGGTCCGCGAAGCGGCCCTCGGTGCCCTGCTCGTTGTAGACCGTCGTGAAGATGTCGGCGTCCGGCCACAGGTTGCAGATCTCGAGGAACACGCGGTCCGCACCGCGCACGCTTACCAAGAAGTCGTGGACCAGCGCCGTCTTTCGTTTCGCGTCCCGCACGCGCGGCCAGTCTATGCGTCCCTTGCGTAGCGTGCCGCAGGTGACCGGCCGCCTCGCCCTCGCGTCACTGACACTGCGCCTGACGTTCAAGCGCCCCTAGCGGGCTAGGCTTACGCGCCGTGCCAGCACGCCCACAGGCCATCCTCGTCCTCCTTCTCCTGACCGCCTTGCTGATGCCGGCGGCGGCCCTCGCGCAGAGCGCCGGCGACGAGCAGTACACGGATCCGTTCGGAGGCGACGGCCGGCAGGAGGAGCAGCAATCGCAGACGCAGCAGCCCGAGACGCCGGCGCAGCCCCTCGAGCAGCCGGCCGAACCGGCGCCGTCCGCGCCGGCCGACTCTTCCGGCGAGGTGGCGGGCGCGTCCGGCGGGTCGAGCGATCCGAGCCTTCCGGTCACGGGCCTGCCCGCACTGGCGATGCTCGTCGCCGGCGCCGGCATGCTGACCGCCGGCGCGATCGTGCGGCGCCGCGCCTGAGCCGCAGCGAGCAGCGCCCCTGACGTGGCGACGATCGCGGTCAGCTACTCGGGGCTCCTTGGCGGCGCCGAGCGGGTGCTGCTCGAGATGGCGTCCGGGCTCAAGGAACCGCCGCTGATCGCCTGCCCGCCGGGCCCGCTGGCGGACGCCGCTCGCGCCCGCGGGGTGGGCGTCTTCGAGCTGCGCGAGCGGAGCCTCGAGCTGCGCCGCAGTCCGCTCGAGCGCGCGGCTGCCGCGCGACGGCTCGCCGCGCAGGCCGCCGAGCTGCGCTCACTCGTGACAGCCGTGCGGCCCGACACGCTCGTGGCCTGGGGCATGCGCGCAGCGCTGTCGACCTCCGCGGTGGCGCGCCCCGGGATGAGGCTCGTCGTCCAGCACAACGACCTGCTGCCCGGGCCGCTCATCGGGCGCGCGCTGCGCGCCCGCGCCCGCCGAGCCGAGCTCGTTGTGGTGCCGTCTCGCTGCGTCGCCGCCGACCTGGATCCGGACGACACGCTCGGCGAGCGCCTGCGCGTCGTTCCCCCCGGGGTCGACCTCGAGCGCTTCCGGCCCGGCACGGCGGGCGACGGGCAGGAGGTGCTGCTGCTCGGCGCCGTGGAGCCCTGGAAGCGGCCCGACCTCGCGCTCGAGGCGGTCGCGCTGGCCGCGCGCGAGCTGCCCGAGCTCCGGCTGACCGTTGCCGGCGAGCCGGTCGGCGCGGAGGGCGCGCGGCTGCTCGACGAGCTGCGCCGCCGCGCCGAGCGCCCCGACCTTCACGGGCGCGTCACCTTCGCGGGAGGGCTGCACGAGCCCGAGCGCGCGCTCGCGGCTGCCGCCTGCCTGCTCCACTGCGCCGAGCGCGAGCCCTACGGCATGGTCGTGGCCGAGGCACTCGCAGCCGGAGTGCCGGTGGTGGCACCAGACTCCTGTGGGCCGGCCGAGCTGCTCGACCGCGACTGCGGACGCGTCTATGCCCCCGGCGATGCGGCCGCCGCAGCGCGCGCGCTCAGCGACGTGCTGACCAGTGACGACGCCCGCCGCGAGATGAGTTCCGCCGCCCGGGCCCGGGCCGATCGCGACCTCGGGCTGCAGGAGATGCGCGCCGCCTACGGTGAGCTCCTCGGCGTGCCGGTCGGCGCGCCGGCGCCGGGGCGCGAGCTGGCCGTCGTCACGGTGCTTCACGACTCGGCGCCCGAGCTCGAGCGGCTCCTCGACTCGCTCGAGCGCCACCTGCCCGGGGCCGAGCTCGTGGTGGTCGACTCGGGCTCCTCCGACAACGGGGCCGAACTGGCTAACGCTTGGCGAGGCGGCCACGCGGAGCTGGTCGTGCTCGGCGAGAACGCCGGCTTCGGCCGCGGGGTCAACGCCGGCCTGCCGTTCGTCGGACGGCCCGTGACCGCGCTCGTCAACCCCGACGTCGAGCTGCTCGACTCGTCGCTCGCCGCACTCGCCCGGGAGGCCATGACGGGCCCTGCGCGGCTGCTCGTCCCCCTCGTCCTGCGCCCCGACGGCGAGCGCGAGGACAACGCGCAGCGCGAGCCCGGCGAGGCGCCGCTGCTCGCGCACGCGCTCGTGCCCGGAGCGCTGATGCCGAAGCGGCTCGCCGCCGCGCTCGAGCCCTGGCGCGCCAGCGAGCCGCGCCGAGCCGGCTGGCCGGTCGCGTCCTGCCTGGTGGCGCGGACGGACACGCTGCGCAGCCTTGGGCCCTTCGACGAGCGCGTCTTCATGTACGCGGAGGACCTCGACCTCGGCCTGCGCGCCGCGGACGCCGGCGTCGAGACCTGGTTCTGGCCAGCCGCCCGCGTGCGGCACTCCGGAGCCCACGCGAGCCGATCGGCCTTCGGAGGCGAGCCCCTCGACCTGCTGGCGAGCCGGCGCCGCGCGGTCGTCAGCGAGCGCCGCGGCGCAGCCCGCGCGCGCCGCGACGATCTCCTTCAGCTCCTCACCTTCGCCGACCGGCTCGTCCTCAAGCGGCTCAGCGGGGGCGACGCGGGCCGCGAGCGCCGCCAGTTCGCAGCGCTGATGCGCGCGCGCCGCGGCGAGCGCCGATGAGCGCGCCGGTCGCGATCGACGCCCGTGCCGCGATCCGGCGCGAGACGGGCGGCGTCGAGCGGGTCGCGCGGGAGATGTCGAGGCGCCTGCCGGCGCTGCGGCCGGACCGCTACGAGCTGGTCGTGCCGCGGCCGCGCCTCGCCCACCGCGCCGGGCACGCCTGGGAGCAGCTCGTCCTGCCGCTCGCGGCCCGCCGGGCCGAGCTCATCTACTGCCCCGCGAACCTCGCCCCGCTGGGATCGCGGCGCAACGTCGTGGTGATCCACGACCTCGCCGCGCTCGCCCACCCGGAGTGGTACGGACGCGCCTACGTCGCCTGGCAGCGGCTCGCGCTGCCCGCGATCGCCGGGCGAGCGCGACTCGTCATCACGGTGTCGGACTTCTCGCGCGCCGAGATCGCCGGGCGGCTGCACGTCGAGGACGAGCGCATCCGCGTCGTGCCGAACGGCGTGGCGGACGGCTTCTCGCCGGACGCCGACCCGCGGCCGGCCGCGCGCGCCCTCGGCCTCGAGCGCCCCTACGTGCTCGCGCTCTCGACGCGCATCGCGCGTAAGAACGTCGGCGTCCTCTCCAACGCGGCCGCCGCCCTCGGGGAGCGCGGCATCGAGCTCGTCACCGCCGGCTCGGGCCGCTCGTACATGCGCCCTGGCGAGCCTCCGCCGGGGCGCCCGCTCGGATACGTCCCGGAGGCGCTGTTGCCCGGCCTGTACGCGGGCGCCGCGGCGCTGGCGCTGCCGTCGGTCTACGAAGGCTTCGGCCTGCCGGCGCTCGAGGCCATGGCGAGCGGCGCCCCGGTCGTAGCCGCGAACCGGACGGCGCTCCCGGAGGTGTGCGGCGACGCCGCGCTGCTCGCGGACCCGGATGACCCCGACGCGTTCGCCGACGCGCTCCTGCGCGCCACCGGACCCGAGCGCGAGCGCCTGACCGCCGCCGGACTCGGGCGCGCAGCCGCGTTCACCTGGGAGCGCAGCGCCCGACTCACGGACGAGGCGATCGGCGAGCTCCTCTGAGGGGGTCAGGTCTTGCAATCCAGCATCAATGCTGGATTGCAAGACCTGACCCCTCCGCCCTGGCAAACTTGCCCCATGCTCGCCTCCGGCTCCACGCACGAAGTCCTGAACCAGGCGCCGCCGCTCGCTCCCTACAACGTCTTCGATGCCGACCTGCCGCTGCGCGAGGCGCTCGAGCGCGAGGGCGGTGGCTGGGGCGTCGACCGGCTGCGTGACACGGGCGAGCTGGCGGGCAGCACCGAGGCGATCGAGCACTCCGAGCGCGCCGAGCGCAACGAGCCGCGGCTGCGCACCCACGACCGCTACGGCAACCGCATCAACGAGGTCGAGCTCGATCCCTCCTGGCACTGGTGCCTGCGCCAGGCGATCGAGCGCGAGATCCACTCGTTGCCCTGGCGCGATCCGCAGCCCGGCGGCCACGTGGTGCGTGCGGCGCTCATGTACACGTGGAGCCAGGTCAACTCGGGCGTCATGTGTCCCGTCTCGATGACCTACTCGGTCATCCCCGCCCTGCGCGAGGAGCCGGAGCTCGCCGCCGAGTGGGAGCCGCTGCTGACGAAGCCCTCCTATGGCGACGGAGCGCTCGCCGGCATGGCGATGACCGAGAAGCAGGGCGGCTCGGACGTGCGCGCGAACACCACCCGCGCCGAGCCGCTCGGCGACGGCAGCTACGAGCTGACCGGCCACAAGTGGTTCTGCTCGTATCCGCCGTGCGACGTCTTCCTGACCCTCGCCCAGACGCCGGCCGGGCTCTCCTGCTTCGTCTTCGAGTCGAGCGATCCCGGCTTCCGCATCCAGCGCCTCAAGGACAAGCTCGGCACGCGCTCGCTGCCCTCCAGCGAGGTCGAGTTCGAGCGTCTGCGCGCGCGGCTCGTCGGCGAGGAGGGGCGCGGCGTCGCGACGATCATCCGCATGGTCAACCACACGCGGCTCGACTGCCTGATCGGCTCGGCGACGTCGATGCGCTGGGGTGTCGTCCAGGCCGTTCACCACGCCCGCCACCGCGCCGCCTTCGGCAGGCAGCTCGCCGACCAGCCGCTCATGCAGAACGTGCTCGCCGACCTCGCGATCGAGTCGGAGGCCGCGACCGCGGCGGCCATGCGCGTCGCCCGCGCCTACGACGAGGGCGAGTCGGACTTCCGCCGGCTGGCCACCGCGGTGATGAAGCACTGGGTCTGCAAGCGCGCGCCATGGCACGCCACCGAGGCGCTCGAGTGCCTGGGCGGCAACGGCTATGTCGAGGAGTCGGGTATGCCGCGACTCCTGCGCGACGCGCCGCTCAACTCGATCTGGGAGGGCTCCGGCAACGTGTCGGCGCTCGACGTTCTCCGCGCGCTGGCGAGGGAACCGGAGACGCTGCCCGCCTTCCTGGCGGAGTGCGAGCTCGCCCGGGGCGGCAACGCGGCGCTCGACGCGCTCCTCGACCGCCTGCGCGAGAGCGCGCCGGCCGACCCCGAGTTCGAGGCGCGCCGCGTGGTTGGCGACCTCGCGCTCGCGCTGCAGGCGAGCCTGCTCGTGCGGAACGCGCCGCCCGAGGTCGCGGACGCCTTCTGCGCCGGCCGCCTCGAGGGAGCCGGCGGCCGCGTGTTCGGGACGCTGCCGGCCCAGGTGGACGCCCCGGCGATCGTTGCCCGGGTGCTGCCCGCCTGACGCGGACGAGTCGCTCGCCCGCTAGATGTGCGGCGCGCTACTCGTCGAAGCGACCGGTGAACACGCCGAGGACCGCACCCTGCGGGTCCTGAGCGACGACGATCTCGCCGCCCGGCACCGGCATCTTCGGCACGAGCAGCGTGCCGCCGGCGGCGCCGAGCGTCTCGGCCGCGGCGTCGATGTCGTCGATGCCGAAGTAAACGAGCCAGTGCGGCGGCGCGCCCTGGTCGGGCGGCAGCTGCATCATGCCGGCGTTCAGGTGGTCCCCGAGATACATGCCCCAGTAGGGAATCTCCGTGCCCTCGGTCCGCTCGAAGCGCCAGCCGAAGAGGTCGGAGTAGAACTCCGTCGCCCGCTCCGGGTCGGTCGTATTGAGCTGGGTCAGCGAGAGCAGGCCGTGGCCGTTGACGAGCTCGGCGCCGATCGAGGTGCCAGCCTTCCAGACGGCGAAGATCGCGCCCGCCGGATCGGCGATGACCGCCATGCGGCCCGCATCCATCACGTCGAACGGCTCGGCGAGGAGCGTCCCGCCGAGCTCGGCGGCCTTCGCGGCCGTGGCATCGGCATCGTCGACGGTCACGTACGCGGTCCAGGCGGGCGGCTGCCCCTCGGCCTGCACTGCGTTGAGGCCGGCGACAGCAAGACCGTCCACCCTCGCCATCGAGTACGTGCCTCCGCCCGGGATCGGTTGGTCGTCGTAGTCCCACCCGAAGAGGTCTGCGTAGAGCGCCTTCGCGGCGTCCACGTCGGTGGTGGCGAGGTCGGTCCAGGAGAAGATTCCGGCGTCGTAGCTCTCTCGTCGTCCCATGGGCGCGACAGTACCGCTCAGGCGGGTCCCGAGCCGTCCCGGCGTACGAGCACGTCGAGGCCGTGGAGGCGATCCGGCAGCGGTCCGCTCATGCGCAGCCAGGGAGGCCGCGGCGCGCGCCGCAGCGTGACTGCGAAGAAGTCGCGCGCGGCGCCGTCCAGCCAGCGCTGCTGGGCCCGCGCGGAGGGCCGGGCCGCCGGGCGGCAGGGCGGCCGCCCGGCGGGCGCGTCATCCGCGCCGCGGCGGCTGAGCGTCCGGTTGAAGTAGTTGTGATTGGCGCGCTCGATCCGCACCAGCTGGCTCGGCGCGCGGCGGCCCGGGTCGGCGAGCGCCTGCCGGAAGTAGCCGCGGCCGAACAGCCCGGTGTCACCGTCGCAGCTGCCGAGCGCCACTGCGAACGGCACGCCCGCGGGCGGAGCCGCGCGCGCGAAGATCGGGGTGAGCAGGAAGAGCGAGCGCACGGGGCCGCGGCCCGCGGCGATCTTCGCCGGGGAGCGGTTGCCCGCGCGCCGGCGCGCGGACCGAACGGCGCGGTGGCCGCTCAAGGAGTGTCCGAGGAGGCCGAGCCGCGTGAGGTCGATCCGGCCCGCGAGCGGGATCGGGAAGCGCGGCGGGCGCCCGGCGGCGTCGCGGGCGACCGCCGCGAGCACCCGGTTGACGATCCGCGGCCAGCGCGCGCGGTCGTTCGGCTCGCCCCAGCCGCCCGTGTAGGCCGCGTTCAGGTCCGGCGCGATCGCGGCGATCCCGCGCCGCGCCAGCGCCGCGACCACGTGCCGCAGGCCGAGGTCGTTGCGCTGCTCGCGGTTGAAGCACGGCCAAGTCTCGGTGTCGAGCTCGCCGCTCGGGCAGTTCGTGCCGTGACGTCCGTGCGCCACCAGCACGAGCGGGTGCGGGCCCGGCCCGGTGGGCACGCCGATGGCGCCCCAGAGCCGCACCGGCAGCCTGCCGAACGGGGACGAGTCCGCAAGCCGGACGGTGCCGAGGTTGTAGTCGCGGACCTGGGCGGGCGCGGCTTCGCTTGCCGCCGGCCACGCGAGTGCCCCGGCGGCGATCACCAGAGCGAGGCAGCGCTTCGGAGCTTCCAGCCTCAGACCTCGGAGGCGTCCTTCGGGCTGGGCGCCCCTGCCACGCGGTCCTGAAAGCGCTGATAGCGCGCGGTGTGGCGGGCGTAGCGGCGCTCTGACTTGATCCGCTTGCGACTGCCCTCCGGATAGCGGCGCCGCGCCCAGGGCGAGTCGGGCTTGGCGAGCCTGATCGCGCCGATCAGTGCCACGGGGAAGAGGAGCATGCCCGCCACGCCCATGAAGATCTTGCCCTTCAGCACGGCGACAGCCGCCACCGCCAGCGAGATCAGCACCGAGAGGATGATCGTCGGCGCGCCGGCATCGGTCGAGAACGGCAGGAAGCCCATCAGGATCAGGCCGCCGACAATCGCGGCAACGATCACCGCGTCGACCGAGCGCCTCCCCTCCTCCGCCCAGTAGACGTCCTCGAGCTGGAGCCAGAGCGCATACTCGTCGAGCGTCAGCCCGGCGCCGATGCCGAACGCGGCGGCGGAGAGCTCCATCCAGGGGCTGTCGAGTTGCAGGGCGAGCAGGAAGCCCGCGAACAGCATCATCACGATGCCGAACACGAGGTGGTGGACGTGCAGCCCGCCCTCGGTCTTGATACTCCCGGGCCACCACGTGACCTTGGGGCTGCGCATCAACCGCGTGCTCACCCGGATCAGCAGGAAGGAGAGCAGCATCGAGCCGAGCAGGATGAGCCCGGCGCGCTCACCCTCACCGCTGAGCACGCTCTCGTTCTCGAACTCGAGGACGATCTCGGCGATGTGCATGCGGGCAGCCTCCTAACGCCGGGTAGCGAGCGCCGCGCAGACTGCTGCTGCGAAGGTGCGCCGCAGCCTGACGAAGGCGGCCGGCTCGCCCTTCGTCGCCGTGATCTGCTGGTTGATCGCCACCGTTGCCGACCTGCGCCCGTCGCCGCTCGCGCCGATGAACTGGGTGTAGCCCGGCGTGTTGCCGGTGTGGCCGAAGACGACCCCGCAGCGGGTGCGGTAGCGGAAGAGGGCGAGGCCGGCGCGGTTGATGCCGGGCCCGCGCGGCTCCGAGTTGCCCGGACGCATGCTCCGCTGCGCCCGCTGCACGCTGGCGCCGAACAGCCGGCCGCCGACGTAGCCCCGCACGAAGCTGGTCATGTCGAGCGGCGTCGAGACGATGCCGCCGGAAGCCCAGAGGCCGGACGCTCCGTACGCCTCGCTCAGGTCCTCGAGCGGCCCGGGTGGATCGGGGTCGTACCCGTGTGCGAACGGGCGCGGCAGCCGCGAGCCGGAGGGCAGGCTCGTGTTGCGCATCCCGAGCGGGCGGTAGACGCGCTCGCGCAGCAGTCGCTCGTAGGACCTGCCCGTCGCGGCTTCTGCCATCAGGGCCGCGGCGATGTTGTCGGTGTTCGAGTACTGGTACCTCGTGCCGGGGGTGAACTCAAGCGGCTCGGGAGCCGCGTAGGCAAGCAGCTCGAGCGGCGTGAACTTACGAAACAGGTCCGCGCCGAATGCCTGCAGGAAGGCGTCGGTGCCCGAGAAGTCCGGCAGGCCGCTCGTGTGGCCGAGCAGCTGGCGCAGCGTGATCTGTGACCAGGCCCGCGGCTGGCCCGGCAAGAGCTCGCCGATCGTGTCGTCGAGCTCGAGATCACCCGCCTGAACGAGGGAGAGCGTGACGGCGCCGCTGAACGCCTTGGCGACGCTCGCGATCCGCATGTGATCGGTGGCCCGCCACACGCGGCGCGGACTGATCACGCCCACCCCGGCTGTGTGCGCGGTGGTGCGCCCGCCACGGTGGACCATCGCGATCGCGCCGGGCGGCCCGCCCGAACCGTCGACAAGTTGCTCGAGCGCGTTGTCGAGCGCACGGTCGGCACGTGGCGCTGGAATTGCGCTCGCGTGTCCCACCGGCAGCACGCAGCCGGCCAGGGCTGCCGCCAGCAGGGTGAGACGAGTCCGTCCCATCGGCCGACGGACGGTACAGGAGTTACAGTCCCCGACGCAACACCCGACTCGCAAATGGGTTCCACTCTCTCCCGCTCCCGGGGCACGGCCAGCGTCGTGATGCTCGTCATCGGCGCCGTGCTGCTCATTGCCGGAACGGTCGCCTTCTACGCGCGCGAGCAGATCGTCGACCGCGAGGCCTTCGCGAACCGCGCCGTGGAGGCCCTCGAGGACGACGGCGTGCGCACGGTCGTCGGGCGCGAGATCGTCATCTACCTGGCGGAGCGCGGCTCGGCCGACCTCGCCGCCGCGCGGCCGCTGCTCGAGTCGGTCGTCGGCACCCTGATCCAGACAGAGCCGTTCCAGCGCGTCTTCCGCGGCGCCGCGCTCGAGGCCAACCGTGTCTTCTTCGTGCGCGAGAGGGAGAACGTCCTCCTCGATCTTGGCGACGCCGCCCAGATCGTCGAGTTCGGGCTGAGGTCGGTCTCGCCGAACCTCGCGAGGCAGCTGCCCGACGACCTCAAGCCGGACCTGTTGGCGCTGCGCGACCGCGAGTTCGCGGGCACCACGCTGCGAATCGCCGACCAGGTGCGCGTGCTCGGCATCGTCCTTCCGCTGCTCGCTGTCCTGCTGCTGGCCGGCGCGGTGGCGGTGGCCCCGGACCGGCGCATTGCAGTCCTCCGCGCCGGGGTTGCGGTCGGCGCTGCCGGGGCGCTCATGCTCGTCGCCCTGCTGGTCCTCAAGGCGCGCTCACTTGCGGGCGTCTACGGGGAGGACGAGGTGACCGACGAGGAGGTGCGCGCGGCCGTCTCCGGGCTGTTCGACGCCTTCCTCGGCGACCTCGTCACATGGGCCCTGCTGCTGGCGCTGCTCGGGGTGGCGGTGGCGGCCGCGGCGGCGGCACTCGACCCGGAGGACGTCGAGGCCCCCGCGCAGCGCCTGAGGCGGCTCGCCCAGCGACCGAGCTCGGGCTGGGCCCGCGCGCTGCGCGGCGTCGCGGCGCTCGCTGCCGGCATCCTCGCCGTCCTCGACCCAACTCTCGCGCTGCAGATCGCGGCGGTTGTCCTCGGCGGGTTCCTCGTCTTCTTCGGCATGTCCGAGCTGCTCCTCCTGCTCTCCCGCCCGGGGCAGACGAGGGCCGAGGCGGAGCACGCCCGCGGCCGGGCGCTCGTCGGCGCCGGGGCGGCCGGCGTGCTGGTGCTGGGGGCGCTCGTCGCGCTCGTCATCGTGGTCACGAGCAGCGCGCCGGAGCCGAGCATCGCTCAGCCGGGGGCCCGCTCCGGCAAGTGCAACGGCTCCTTCGCGCTTTGCGACCTGCGCCTGAACGAAGCCGTCTGGGCAGGCACGCACAACTCATTCTCGGCAGCGGACAGCCCCGACTGGTTCATCGCCAACCAGCGCCACGACATCAAGCGCCAGCTCGCGGACGGCATCCGCCTGTTCCTCATCGATCCGCACTGGGGCGTCGAGACCGGCAACGGCAGGGTCCGCACCGACTTCGCCGCCGAGAAGCGCGATCGCAATCGCGTGGCCAAGAGCCTTCCACCCGAGGTGCTGGCGTCGGCCGAGCGGCTGGCCGGCCGCCTCGGCGCCGGCGAGGCAGCAGGCGAGCGCGAGGTCTGGCTCTGCCACAGCGTGTGCGAGCTCGGCGCGACCAAGATGGTCGACTCGCTGGTGGAGGTCAGGGAGTTCCTCGAGGCGAACCGCGGGGAGGTCGTGATCCTCTTCATCGAGCCGTACGTGACTCCGCAGGACATCGAGAAGGTGTTCGCCGAGTCAGGCCTCGAGCGCTACGTCGTGACGCTCGACCGCGACAGCCCGATGCCGACGCTCGGCGACCTCGTGCGCCGCAACAAGCGCGTCATCGTCTTCACCGAGAAGGACGCCGACGGAACGGTCCCGTGGTACCTGGACGGCTTCTCGTTCGTGCAGGACACGCCGCTCGGAGCGACCAAGGTGAAGCAGCTGAGCTGCAAGCTCGAGCGCGGCGACGCCGACAGCCCGTTCCTGATGCTGAACCACTGGGCCGACCTGTTCCCGCCGCGCCGCACCCCCAACGAGCCCTTCCAGACCGAGCGGGCGATCGTCTCGCGCGCACACGAGTGCGCACGCAGGCGCGGCCTGCCCGTGAGCCTGATCGCGGTCGACCACTACGACGTGGGCTCGCTGCTGCCGGCCGTCGACACGCTCAACGCCGAGCGCATCCAGGCGCTCCGCCGCGCCCAGGCGCAGGCGCGCGGCGGCTAGCCCGCGCGCAGGCGCTCGGCCTCGAGGCCGTCCTCCGGCGGCCCGGCGACCAGCCGGTTGACGAGCCAGAGCACCGCTCCCACCGCCAGCAGGATCAGCGCCCGCAGCAGGACCGCCGCGTCGTCGAGCGCCGTGTCGACGAGCAGCGCGACTGAGATCAGCGCGCCGAGCACCGGGAACACCGAGGGCGCGTGGAAGTGCTCATGGTCGACCGACTCGCGCCGCAGCACGAGCACCGCGATGTTCACGATCGTGAAGACGCTGAGCAGCAGCACGACGGTGGTGTCGGCAAGCGTCGACAGGTCGCCGGTCGAGATCAGGACCACCGCGATCGCGGTCGTGAAGATGATCGCGGCCACCGGCGTGCGCCGACCCGGAAGCGTGCGCGAGAAGAGGCGCGCCACGATGCCCTGGTCGGCCATTCCGTAGACGATCCGTGAGGCCATGATCATGTTGATCAGCGCGCTGTTCGCCACCGCCATCAGCGCGATGAAGGCGAACAGCCGCGTCGAGATTCCCAGCGGCCCCTCCTCTACGACCTCGAGCAACGGCGCGTCCGACCCCGACAGCTGGTTGGTCGGCACGATGTACGAGGCGGTGAGCGTGACGAGCAGGTAGAGCGTCCCGGCGATCGCGAGCCCCGTGAAGAGCGCGCGCGGAAAGGTGCGCGATGGCCGCTTCGTCTCCTCGGCCACGTTGACCGAGTCCTCGAAGCCGATCATCGCGTAGAACGCGAGCGCCGTGCCGCCGACGATCACCGCGAAGACGCTGTCGCCCTCCTTGAACTCGAAGTTGCGCGAGAAGTCACCCGACCCCTCGCCGAGGGCTGCGATGCCGATTACGACGATCAGGATGAGGCCCAGCACCTCGATCGCGGTGAGGACGAGGTTCACCTGCACCGACTCCGCGATTCCGCGCATGTTGATCGCCGCGACGATCAGGATCATCGCGATCGCGGCAAGCACGAGCGGGAGGTCGACGAACTCCGAGAGGTAGTCGCCGGCGAACGCGCGCGCGAGCGTGCTCGCCGACGCGATCCCGGAGGACATGACCGCGAACGCGACCATGAAGGTGAAGAAGGGCGTCCGGAAGGCGCGTTGCGTGTAGAGCGCGGCGCCCGCGGCGCGTGGGTACTTCGAGACGAGCTCGGCGTACGCGAAGGCGGTGAACAGCGCCAGCACGAAGGCCGCCATGAAGGCGGTCCAGATGGCCCCGCCGACCTCGGCGCCGACTTCGCCGACGAGCGCATAGATCCCCGCGCCGAGGATGTCGCCGATGATGAAGACGGTCAGCAGCCGCGGCCCGATCGCCCTCCGCAGGTCGCTGTCCTGCTCCCCGCCCTCGCGGTCGAGCGCCGTCCCTGCCGTGGTGGCTTCCATTGGAGCCGCTTTTCCTGAAGCGGCTCGCGCGAAACTGAGCCGCCGGCCTTGAGCGGCCGGCCGGCAGCTGCTCGCCAATGCAGTTGCGCCCGGGTGCGAGTATCCCCGCCTCCCTGTGAGCTCGAATGAACCTTGACGTCTTGGTGCTGGCCCTGGCAAGCGCGCCTCGCCCGGCCGGCATCGCCGCTCTGTACGCGCTGCTCAGCGCGTCGTCCCCCGCGGCGTGTGCTCCTCGCGTACATCGCTGCCGGTTTCACGTTCAGCGCAGCCGTCGGGGTGCTCGTCGTGGCGATCTTCCACGGGGCGGGAATCGACTACCGAGGGACAGACGTCTACGCGGCGATCGAGCTGATCGGGGGATTGGCGGCGCTCGGGTTTGCGATCGCCATGGGGACCGGGCGACGCGAGCTGCCCTCACGCGACAGCGCCTCCCGCGAGGAGTCGAAGATCATCCGAGGGCTCCGCAACCCGACGGTGACCACGGCCGCGGTCGCGGGTGTGGCCACCCACGTCCCCGGCCTCTTCTACATCGTTGCTCTGAACGCCATCATCGCCGAGGGGCCCAGCTTCGCCTCGGGGGTGCTGCAGGTCCTGCTGTTCAACGCCATCTGGTTCGCTGCGGCCATCGCCGCTGTCGTGATCTTCCTGCTCCGTCCGGGCGTTGCGCCGAGGGCTCTGAGCCGCGTCATCAGCTGGGCACGACGACACGCCCGCGTCACCACCGTGCTCGTGTTCGGCCTGGCCGGCTCTTACCTGGCGATCAGGGGCATGACGGCTCTGATCCAGTAGCCGCGAGCTGGCCGCGCGACCGTTCCTGGTCTCAGCGCGGTGACAGGCCGGCTGCCTGCTCAGCCTGTTCGCGCTCGCGGAAGGGCTGATTGCGCAGCAGCTTCTCCTCCCTGAGCGTCCAGACGTGAGCCGCGAACTCGGCAAGCGCCGCCCCGCTTCCCTTCCCCCGTGCGCGCATCGTCATCTCGATGATGACGCGCCCGTCCGGCGATACGGCGGTCCGGTGGACGTCAACCCGCCACTCCTCCCAAGCGGACGCGATGTCGTCGAAGTACCGCCGTATCCCCGCGTGGCCGACATAGGGCCGCCCATCGACCGCCAGCACAGAGAGAAACTCCACCTCCGGATCGCATACCGCAAGCGCGGCGTCGACGTCACAACGTGTGATGGCCGCCGCGAAGCGCCGAACCGGCTCGTCGCTGGGTGGTTCCATACGCACCCCAGTATCCCGCCGCCGACACGACGGGTCGCTATGGTCGGACCTGCACTTCGCTCGCTGGGTCCCCTGTCCTTTCGCGCGATCCACGACTGGGGTCAGGAGGCAGGCACCAAGCTCGAATGAGGCGCAAGGACCAACTCCGCGCCACGAAGCTGAAGCAGGTCGCTCGGCGAATCAAGAACGGGTCCTCCAAGGCACGGCACTTGCCGCCGGTGAAGCGCGCCGCCGAGGCCGAGCGCGACTACCGCCGCAAGCGGCCATGACCGCGCCCCAGAACGCGCTGGACCAACATCGCGCGGAGGCGAACGAACGGCTCCGTGGTTGCAAGCGACGACGCCTCGCCGGCTCGCCCTGCAGACGAGTCCTGAGCACGGGACAGCGGCGGTGAGTCAAGGCGCGCTACCCTCGTCCTACGAGTCGGGCATCCGCTCGACAAAAGTGTGTTCCGCGTTTCCGCAGTCGTTGCCTTCGAGCACCCTCCGCGTTTCGCAGTGCACTTACCCCGGAGGGGGACAACGATGGCTACAGGAACCGTGAAATGGTTCAGCGACGACAAGGGCTACGGCTTCATCACACCGGATGAGCCCGGCAGCGATCTGTTCGTGCACCACAACGCGATTCAGGGCAGCGGCTTCAAGTCGCTGGCCGAGGGCGCGAAGGTGAGCTACGACGCCGAGCAGGGCACCAAGGGCCCGGCGGCGGCGAACGTCCAGGTGCTCTAAGCCCACTGTTCGATGACCGACGGAGGGCTCATGTACGGGCCCTCCGTCTTGTCTGCCGTGCGTGACGCCGGCGCGTGCGGAATTCCACAGCTCGGGGGGACAAGCATGGCCTCAAGCGGCAAGCGAAAGACGACGATGGCAAAGCTCAACCGTGAACGCAGGCTCCTCGAGCGTCGGCTCGAAAAGAAGGCCAAGAAGGACGCCCGGAAGCGCGCGGCGGCGGAGAGCCGGCAAGCCGACCCGCTGACCGGAGGCGATCTCTGAATATCGCCTGAGGCGGTCTGGATCTCGGCCGGCCTGGTCGGGGGCCGAGTGCCGCCGAGGGGGTAGCGTGGACCGCGTCACCGTCCAGGACAACAGGCCGCTGGCGCTCACCGTGGGATGCACCTTCGGTTTCGAGACGCCGCAGCCGGTCTCGGCGGTCCTCCAGGTCGCTCCGTCGGGGCGCGATCTCCAGGTTCGTGCGGAACACTGGCAGACCGGCGCCGACCATCACGGCTACATCGACCTGTTCGGCAACCGCTGCGAACGGGTCACCATCCCGGCGGGCGCGTCACAGACCGTCTACGAGGCCGAGGTCGTGCTGTCTTCGCCACGCGACCGGCTCTCTCCCGGGACGCCGGAGACCCCGATCATGGCCCTGCCCGACGAACACATCGCGTTCGTCATGCCGAGCCGTTTCTGCCTACCTGACGAGCTTGGCCACGAGGCGTGGGAGCGCTTCGGAGACCTCGCGCCCGGCTGGGAGCGTGTCCAGGCGATCGTCGACTTCGTGCACGGTCACCTCGACTGGGTGGCCGGCGCGTCGAACCCATGGACCACGGCGGTCGACGCCTTCCGCGCCGGTCAGGGCGTCTGCCGCGACTTCGCCCACCTGGCGATTACGTTCTGCCGCGCGTTGAACATCCCCGCGCGCTACGTGTGCGGCTACATCCCGGACATTGACGCCCCGCTGCCCGCCGAGCCGATGGACTTCGCCGCCTGGTTCGAGGTCTACCTCGACGGCGCATGGCACACCTTCGACGCCCGCAACAACCGCCGCCGCGTCGGCCGCGTGGTCGTCGGGCGTGGTCGCGACGCCGTCGACGTCGCGTTGATCACGTCGTTCGGCCCGGTGACACTGACGCAGTTCGACGTGCGCGCGGCATAGGCGACGCCCGCGGGAACAGCGGCAGCGGCGATGATTGCGAAGTGGCCGTTCCCGCTGCACGCATCGGCGCGCTTCCTGGCCTGACCGAGGCGAACCGCCGCTGGTGGACCCTGGCCGGCACCTGCATGGGGCTGTTCGTGCTCATGCTCGACTCGACGGTGATCAACGTCGCGCTTCCGGACATCGCGCGCGACTTGGACGCCACGACCACCGGCCTGCAGTGGGTGATGAACGCTTATCTGCTGGTGCTTGCGGCGTTCGTGGTCAGCGCGGGGCGCGTCGGCGACATCCTCGGCCGGCGGAGGGTGTTCGTGATCGGCATGGCGACGTTCGCGGGCGGCTCCGTGCTGGCGGCGATGTCGGACGCCGAGGAGGCGCTGGTCGCCGCGCGCGTCCTGCAGGGCCTGGGCGGCGCGGCACTGCTGGGGCTGTCGCTGGCGATCGTCTCAACCGTCTTTCCGCCCGGCGAGCGCGCCCGCGCGCTCGGCATCTGGGCCGGTGTATCGGCGCTCGCTCTTGGTCTCGGACCCCTGGTTGGCGGTGCCCTGGTCGAGGCGGTCAGCTGGCGTTGGCTGTTTTGGCTGAACCTGCCCTTTTGCCTGCTCGGCGTGGTGCTCGTGCTCGCCTCGACCGCGGAGCAGCGCGACGAGACGGCGGAGCGCCGGATCGACGTAGCGGGCGTGATCACGGTGGGTCTTGGGCTGGCCGCGATCGTGATCGCTCTGGTGCAGGGCAAGGTGTGGGGTTGGACCTCGATTGCCACCCTCGGCGTCTTCGCGGCTGGCGTCGCCCTACTGGTCGCGTTCTGGTTCATCGAGCACCGCGTCCGGTGGCCGATCGTGGAGTTCGACCTGTTCCGCAACGGGCCGTACTTCGGAGCCAGCGCGGCCGGGTTCTGCCTGGTCGGCTGCTACTGGGCGCTTATGTTCTTGCAGCCGCAGTACCTCCAGACCGATCTCGGCCACGGCGCGCTGGAGGCGGGCGTGCTGATCCTCCCGGTGACGGCGCCGATGATTGCGATCTCCCCGCTGGGCGGACGGCTCATGGCGCTGTTCGGCGTCCGCCCGCTCATGACCGTCGGCATGGCGCTCGGCACCGCCGGCCTGGTCGTGCTCGCGCAGGTCGACTCGTCGAGCGGCTACGGGCTGGTGTTCGCCGGCTACCTGCTGTTCGGGATCGCGCTCGGCTGCGTCTATGCCCCGATGTCGACGGCGGCGATGACGGCCATGCCGCAGGAGAAGGCGGGCATCGCGGCCGGCGTGCTGGCGATGAACCGGGTGCTGGCGGGCGCGATTGCGCTCGCGGCGGCCGGCGCCGTCTTTCAGGCCGAGCTCGACGACGACCTCCACGCGGGCCGGGTCGAGCCGGCGGCGTTCGCCTCCGCCCTGTCGGCTTCGATGTGGCTGCTCGCGGGCCTGTGCGCGGTCGGGACGGTCCTCACGTGGGCGTTCGTGCGCGCGAGCGACGACACCGCGGTCGCCCCCGAGCACGAGGCGCATCGCCACTTCCACCTGCCGTGGATCGGCGGCCTCGGCGCGCGGTCACGAACGCCAGGTACCGACTGAAGCCATCGCGCCGCTACGTTGCGGGCGCTCGGTACTGGACTTGCTCGGCCTTCCTCAGGGCATCCATCGTTTCGTCGACGCTCAGCAGGACTGTCGTCTCGAGCGAGCTGAGGGCACCGCCGCCACTGATCGCCAGCGCAACCGCGGCCATGGACACGTTGTCGGGGGCCTCAAAGAGGTTGTAGCCGTCGTGTGTGCCGAACGCGTACCAGAACCCGTGGAGCTTCCCACCGACCGACTCGATGTAGGTCTGAGCGGCCGTTCGGCGGTCTTCTGGGTTGCCGATCAGCCTCGCCCAGGTCTCGGGCGTGTAGCTGAACCTCGATAGATAGAGCGGCATCGGTCCTCCCTCTCGGTCGCCTGTCCGCGCGTGTCGCGTTGGGCGTCGAGTATGACCGGCAGCGAGCACGCCGCGACGATCGGTCAGCGGAGCGGCCGGAAGAACTGCCGGATGTCGCCTACCAGCAGATCGGGCGCGTCGTGCGCGGCCCAGTGGCTGCCGCGGTCATAGTCGTTCCAGGAGACGATGTTCTTGTGGTCGCGGTCGGCGAACCGGCGCAGCGGCTTGAAGTCGAAGGCGAAGCTGGCCAGGCCGGTGGGGGCCGTCGTCGGCTCGGTTGGGTGCTCGGCGTGGGCGTCTTCGTAGTAGAAGCGGGCGGACGACCCACCGGTGTTGGTGAACCAGTAGATGGCGGCGTTCGTGACGACGACGTCCGGGCTGACCGCCTCGCCGAGGAGCTGGCCGATCCAGGCGAGTTGGCCTGCGGGGGAATCGGCGAGCGCATGCGCCAGGTTCTGCGGCTTGGTGGCCTGCAGCTTCGCGTATGCCGACATCTCGTCGTCGAACTTCTGTAGGAACTGCAGCTGCCCGAGCTCCTCGTCGGTCAATCCTTCGAACTCGGACGGGTCCCCGGACGGGAACGAGAAGATCTGGTTGACATGCACCCCGGCGACCTCGTCGGGCGCGAAGCGGGCCACCTCTGGCGCCACGTAGGCGCCGGCGTCGTTGCCGTGGGTCCCGTAGCGGTCGTAACCGAGCCGTCTCATCATCTCGACGAACGCACGGGCGCTGCGGTAGCGGTCCCAGCCGGGCTCGAGGGTGGGGCCGGAGAAGGCGAAACCGGGTATCGAAGGGATCACCAGGTGAAAGGCGTCAGCCGGATCTCCCCCGTGCGCGCTCGGGTCCGAGAGCGGGCCGATGAGTTCCAGGTATTCGACGAACGAGTTCGGCCAGCCGTGAGCGAGGATCAATGGCAGCGCGTCCGACTCCGGCGAGCGCACGTGCACGAAGTGGATGTTCTGCCCGTCGACCTCCGTCGTGAAGTGCGGATACGCGTTGAGCTTCGCCTCCCACTCGCGCCAGTGGTAATCGTCGCGCCAGTACTCGACCAGCCTGCTGACATAGTCGACCGGAACGCCGTACTCCCAGCCCGGCGGCACGGGACCTGTCTGAGTTTCGGCCCTGAACGTCGTGGCTGGAAGCTCGTTCGCCCAGCGGGTGCGCGCCAGTCGATCCTGCAGGTCATCTAGATCTGCATCCGGAATCGCGATTCGGAACGGCTGGACGTCTGCTTGGGCGCGGTCGCCGCCCGGGGTTGAATCGGTCACCGGATCTCCTCTAGTAGGGAACGAATCATTCTGTTCCAATCTTACCAGAACGGAACCGTCTGTTCCACTGGTATGCTCGACCACGATGGACTCCAGGAGTTCAGCGCCGCTGAGCGGTCGACGGGCCCAGGCGGCCAGAAATGACGAGCGGATCCTCGACGCCGCACGCGCCGTGTTCGTCACGGACCCCGACGCACCGATCTCCGCAGTCGCCAAGCGCGCCGAGGTGGGCATCAGCGCCCTCTACCGGCGCTACGGGAGCAAAGAGGAGCTGCTGCGCCGGCTGTGCGCCGATGGGCTCAAGCGCTACATCGACGCTGCCGAGGCCGCCCTGGCCGATACCCGCGACCCCTGGATCGCTTTCAGCGGCTTCATGAGCCGCGTCGTGGACGCCGACACCCACTCACTGACTCTGCGCCTGGCCGGGATGTTCACCCCCACCGACGACCTTCGCCGCGCCGCCGCCGAGGCCCAAGAGCTCAACCTGCGGCTGATCGAGCGCACGAAGGCCGCCGGCGCCATTCGCGCAGACGTCACGGCCGACGACCTTTCATTCGTCTTCGAGCAACTCGCCGCCATCCGCGTCGACGACGAGCAGAGGACGGCCCAGCTCCGCCACCGCTACCTGGCACTCCAACTCGACGCTCTTCACAACCCATCCACGACTGCCCTGCCCGGTCCCCCGCCCAGCTGGGAAGAAATCAGCCAGCGCTGGGAGGCGTAGGGGCGCCGGACGCGCGCCCTGGGCGCTGGACCCTAGGAGCCCACCTTCAGGAACGCCTCGTAGCGCTTGACCTCACGCTCGGCGCGGGCGCGTTCCTCCGAGTCCTCCTCGGCGCTCTCGACGGCCTGGCGGGCCTCCTCCAGCCTCGACTCGAAGGCGCTGCGGTCGATCTCATCCGGGGCGATCGCGTCCTCCACGAGCACGAGCGCGCGGTTGTCCACGACCTGGAGGTAGCCCTCGCCCTGGGCGAAGCGCACGACGTCCGATTCCGACTTGTACAGCCGCAGCTCGGTCGGCTCGAGAATCGCCATCAGCGGCGCGTGGTTCGCCAGGATGCCGATCGAGCCGGTCGTCGTGCGGGTGGAGACCATCTCCACCTCGTCGGCGAAGACCTGGCCCTCGGGAGTGAGGACCTCGACGGGGAAGCTATTCCTCGCCATTGCCCTCCGCGGAGTCGCCGTTCTGCGGCTCGCCTTCCTGCGACTCGCCGCTCTCCGACTCCTCGCCCTCCTGCTCGGCCTGCTCCTCCTCCTCGGCCCCGCCGCGGGTGGCCTCTACGACTTCGTCGATCGTGCCCTTCATAAGGAAGGCGCGCTCGGGGATGTCGTCGTGCTTGCCGTCGATGATCTCCCTGAACGAGCGCACGGTTTCCTCGACCGGCACGTACGTGCCCTCGAGGCCGGTGAAGGCGGTGGCCACGAAGAACGGCTGCGACAGGAAGCGCTCCACCTTGCGCGCTCGTTGCACCGTCAGCCGGTCCTCGTCCGAGAGCTCGTCGATGCCGAGGATGGCGATGATGTCCTGCAGCTCCTTGTAGCGCTGCAGGATCTCGCGCACGGCGTTCGCGACCTGGAAGTGCTCGTCGCCGACGATGTCGGCCTTGAGAATTGTCGAGGTCGAGTCGAGTGGGTCGACGGCCGGGTAGATGCCCTTCTCGGAGATCGAGCGCGACAGGGTGGTTGTCGAGTTGAGGTGGGCGAACACCGACGCGGGCGCCGGGTCGGTGAGGTCGTCCGCCGGCACGTAGATCGCCTGCACCGAGGTGACCGAGCCCTGGCGCGTCGAGGTGATCCGCTCCTGGAGCTGCCCCATCTCCGTCTCGAGCGTGGGCTGGTAGCCGACCTGCGAGGGCATCCGCCCGAGCAGCGCCGACACCTCCGACCCCGCCTGCACGAAGCGGAAGATGTTGTCGATGAAGAGCAGCACGTCCTGGCCGCCCTGCTCGCGGAAGTACTCCGCCATCGTCAGCCCGGACAGCGCGACGCGCATGCGCGCGCCGGGCGGCTCGTTCATCTGGCCGAACACGAGCATGGTCTTGTCGATCACGCCCGACTCGGTCATCTCGAGCCAGAGGTCGTTGCCCTCACGCGAGCGCTCGCCGACGCCGCAGAAGGCCGAGAGGCCGCCGTGCTCCTGGGCGATGTTGTGGATCAGCTCCTGGATCAGGACCGTCTTGCCGACCCCGGCGCCGCCGAACAGCCCGACCTTGCCTCCCTTTGCGTAGGGCGCGAGCAGGTCGACGACCTTGATGCCGGTCTCGAGGATCTCGCGGGTCGGCGTCAGGTCCTCGACGTTCGGCGCGGGGCGGTGGATCGGCCAGCGCTCCTCCGCGTCCACGGGATCGCCCCCGTCGATCGGGTCGCCGAGGAGGTTGAAGATGCGGCCGAGCACGACATCGCCGACGGGCACGGTGATCGGGCCGCCTGTGTCGACCACCTCGGTGCCGCGCGCGAGCCCGTCGGTGGCATCCATCGCGACCGCGCGCACGCGGTCGTCGCCCAGGTGCTGCTGCACCTCGAGCACGAGCCGGGTGGCGTTGCCCTCCTCGGCGCCCTCCTCGAGCTCGATCTCGAGCGCGTTGTAGATCTCGGGGAGCTCGCCGTCGGCGAAGGCCACCTCGACGACGACGCCCTGCACCTCCTCGACCGTCCCGACGTTGCCCTCGGTCCTGCGCTGCTGCTCGGTGGCCTGCGTTGCGGCTTCCATTCAGTCTCCTGGGTTGATCCCTATCGAAGTCCCTCGGCCCCGGCGACGACCTCCATGATCTCCTGGGTGATCTCGGCCTGGCGCTGCCGGTTGGCGGCCAGGGTGAGGTCGTCGATGAGCTCTCCGGCGTTGTCGGATGCGTTGCGCATGGCGCTCATGCGGGCGCCGTGCTCGGACGCCGTCGACTCGAGCAGCGCCCTGTAGATCGAAATCTCCACGTAGTCGGGCACGAGCCGCGCGAGGATCTCCTCGGGGTCGGGCTCGTAGATCCAGAGCGCGCGGGACTCGGGCTCGTCCTCGGCGTGCTCCCCTTCCTCGTCCACATCGATCACGTCGGCCTGCTGGAGCGGCAGGAGCGTCTCCTCCCGCACCTCCTGGTTCACCGGCGAGATATAGCCGTTGTAGATGATCTCGACGCGGTCGACCTTGCCGTCGACGTAGGCCGCGGCCATGCCGTCGCCGATCGTCCGCGCGTCGGCGAAGGCGGGCCGGTCGGTGAAGCCCGTCCACGAGGCGCCAAGCTCGAGCTGGCGGAACTCGAGCGAGGAGACGCCGCGCCGGCCGACGGCGTACCAGAGGACGTCCTTGCCGTCGCGCCGGATCTCGGCGGCGCGCCGGTTGCCGGCGCGCACGATCTGCGAGTTGAACGGACCCGCGAGGCCGCGGTCGGCCGTGATCAGGAGGATGCCGACGGTCTCGACGTTCTCCCGGTCCTGCAGGATCGGGAGGTTCGGGATGTTGTCGGCGGCGTGCGACGCGCGCGCAGTCATCCGGCGCAGGGCGTCGGCGTACGGCCTCAGGTGCTCGATCCGCTGCTCCGCTCTCCGCAGGCGCGCGGCGGAGATCATCTCCATCGCGCGCGTGATCTTGCGAACGTTCTGGACGGAGCCGATGCGGCTGCGGATGTCCTTCAGGTTCGCCATGCTCAGGCGGGCGCGGCCTGCTGCTCCTCGGCCTGCTCGGCGCCCTCACCCGAGGCGGAGCCCGAGTCGGAGTCGGAGTCCTCGCTGCCGTCCTCGCCGCCCTCCTCGCGATCGCGCTCGCGGCGGATGCGGTCGGACTCGCCCTCCTCGATCGGGTTGCCCTCGGCGTCGAAGTCGGGCCCGAAGTCGTCGATCGCCTCGGCGATCGCGTCGCGCAGCTCGGACTCGATCGAGTCGTCCCACTGGCCGTCACGGAGCTTGTCCATCAGCTCCTGGTGCTCGGAGTGCAGGCGCTGGAGCATCGACTCGTGGAAGTCCTTCACGCGCTCGACCTTGATGCGGTCGAGGAAGCCTCCGGTGCCGGAGTAGATCGCCGCCACCTGATCCTCGATCTGCCACGGGCTGCGCTCGTCCTGGTTGAGCGCCTCGACGAGCCGGGCGCCGCGGTTGAGCGTGGCCTGCGTGTCGGCGTCGAGGTCCGAGCCGAACTGGGCGAAGGCCTCGAGCTCGCGGTACTGGGAGAGCTCCAGCCGCAGCCTGCCGGCCACCTTCCGCATCGGCGTGGTCTGCGCCGAGCCGCCGACGCGCGACACCGAGATGCCCACGTTGATGGCGGGGCGCACGCCCGAGCGGAACAGGTCGGCCTCGAGGAAGATCTGGCCGTCGGTGATCGAGATGACGTTCGTGGGGATGTACGCCGACACGTCGCCGGCCTGCGTCTCGATGATCGGCAGCGCCGTGAACGAGCCGGCGCCGAGCTCGTCGTTCAGCTTGACCGAGCGCTCGAGCAGGCGCGAGTGCAGATAGAAGACGTCGCCCGGGTAGGCCTCGCGGCCGGGCGGGCGCCGCAGCAGCAGCGACATCTGCCGGTACGCGTAGGCGTGCTTCGTCAGGTCGTCGTAGATCGCGAGTGCGTGCTGGCCGTTGTAGAGGAAGTGCTCGGCCATGGCGGCGCCGGCGTAGGGGGCGAGGTACTTGATCGGGGCGGCCTCGTCGGCGGGAGCGGCGACGATGATCGTGTGGTCGAGCGCGCCGGCATCCTCGAGCTGCTGCGCCACCTCCACGACCGTCGACATGCGCTGGCCGATCGCGACGTAGATGCAGATCAGGTCCTGACCCTTGTTGTTGATGATCGTGTCGATGCAGATCGACGTCTTGCCGGTCTGGCGGTCGCCGATGATCAGCTCGCGCTGCCCGCGGCCGACGTTCGTCATCGCGTCGATCGGCTTGATGCCGGTGAGCATCGGCTCCTTCACGGGCTGGCGCTGGACCACCCCCGGGGCCTTGAACTCGGCCGGCCGAGTCTCCTCAGTGTTGATGTCGCCCTTGCCGTCGAGCGGGCGGCCGAGCGGGTCGACGATGCGCCCGAGCAGCGCCTCGCCCACGGGCACCTCCAGCAGGCGGCCGGTGCGCTTGACCTGGTCGCCCTCCTCGATCTTGTCCCACTCGCCGAACAGCACGGCGCCGACGTTGTCGGACTCGAGGTTGAGCGCGAGCCCGGTCACGTCGTGCGGCAGCTCGAGCAGCTCCATCGACATGCAGTTGTCGAGCCCGTGCACGCGCGAGATGCCGTCGGCGATCGACAGGACCGTGCCCACCTCGGACAGGTCCGCGCCGCCGTCCTCTAGCCCCTCGATGCGCTGCTTGAGGATGCTGGTGATCTCGTCTGGCTTGATCTGCACTTCGAAGTCTCCTTATTTGTCCGCGCGCACCCGGCCGAGCCGGGTGCTTGCGGCTAGGCCGCCCGGGCCACTTGCTTGCGTAGCTGTTCGAGTCTGTTGCGCACGGTTGCGTCGAGGACAAGATTGCCAACGCTCACCCTGAGCCCACCGAGCACATCGGGATCGACGCTGCTCGACAGCTCGACGCGCCGTCCGGTCTGCTTCTCGATCTCGCGGCCGATGTCCTCGACGATGCCCTGGTCGAGCTCAACGGCGCTAATGACGCTCACCGGCAGCAGCCTGTTCTCCTCGGCCCACATCGAGTCGAACTCGCCCCGGATCCGGAACAGGGCCGGCATCCGGTGACGCTCGGCGAGCAGCTCGAGGAAGTTGAAGAGCCGCGGGTCCGCGTCGTCGACGATTTGCCCGATCCCCTTCTTCTTCTCCTCCGAGGAGAAGTAGGGCGAGAACAGGAAGACCTGCAGGTTGCGGTCCTCGTCGAGCGCGTCAGTGAACTGGCCGAGCTCGTCGTGCACGCGATCGAGGGCGTCGTTGTCCTTCGCCGCCTCGAACAGCGCACGCGAGTAGACCTCGGCGATCTCTTCCATCAGGGGCCTCTCCTGGAAGGGCACGTCCGGCTTGGCGAGCGAAAGTCGAGCATGGCAAGGAGCCGCGAAGCCGGCATAGCAGCGCTATGGCGGCGAGCGGGGACGCCGCCAGGCGAAGACTTGCAGCCGCCAAACGGGCGTGGACTGACAGGAGCGGCCATCTAGTTTCGCGAGCCTTCCTCGCCCGCCAGCGTCGAGAAGTCGACCTCCTTGAGGGCGTCTTCGATCAGGCGCCGGTGATCGTCGGGCGTCAGCGACTTGCGCGTGACCTTCTCGGTCGCCATCACCGTTAGGTTCGCGACCTCCTTGCGGATCTCGTCGAGCGCGCGGCGGGTCTCCGCCTCGATGTCGCGCCGGGTCGCGGCGAGCAGCTCTTCGCGCTGCTTGCTCGCGTCCGCCTTGGCGCTGTCGGCAAGTGAGTCGGCTGCCTTGCGCGCGCGGGTGGTTATGTCCTCAGCCTGCTCGCGGGCCTCCCTGAGGCGAGCGCGGTACTCCTCGAGGAGCCTGTCCGCGTCCTGCTTCGCCCGCGCCGCGTCGTCCAGCGACTTCTCGATCGTCTGCCGGCGCTTGTCGAGCGCCTCGGCGATGCGCGGGAAGGCGAGCTTGTTGAGGAGGTAGAGAGTGGTGCCGAACGCGAGCAGCGTCCAGATCATCAGCCCGACGTTCGGGCTGACGAGGAAGCTGCCGCCTCCCTCCTCCTCTCCGCCACCCTCGGTGGTCTCCTGGGCGATCAGGAGGAAGCTCGCGATGTCCCCGATGAAGTCCATCCGTGGCCTAGAGGAAGAACGCGATCAGGCCGAAGATGAAGGCGTAGAAGACGATCGCCTCGGTGAGGGCGAACCCGAGCCACTGGATGCTCGTGATCTCCTCACGCATCTCGGGCTGGCGGGTGACCGACTCGATCACCTTGCCGAAGATGTATCCGACGCCGATGCCCGGGCCGATCGTCCCGAGTCCGGCGCCAACTCCGAGCGCGATCGCCTTCAGGCCGTCCGTTGGGTCGGCCGCCTGGGCGATTGGGAGCAGCACTGCAAGGTCCATGGATCCTCCTTAGTGGCCTCCGGCGCTTGCCTCGCCGAAGTAGATAGACGTGAGCGTGGCGAAGATGAAGGCCTGCAGAGTGGCGATCAGCCCCACCTCGAGCGTGAAGAACGCGACGGCCACGGGCAGCGTGATCCAACCGAGCGCGGTGATGCCGAGCAGCACTGCGAGCCCGCCACCCATGAACAGGATCAGCAGGTGGCCGGCCAGGATGTTGGCGAACAGTCGGACAGACAGCGAGATGATCCGCATGAACTGGGAGATCACCTCGATGAAGAAGATGGGGACAGCGGCCGGGCCGGACACGCCGGCCGGGAGCCAGCCCTTCAGGTACTGGATCACGCCGTGCCTGCGGATGCCCTCCGCCTGGTAGAGGATGAAGACCGAGAGCGTCAGCACGAGCGGGATCGAGAGGTTCGCGGTCGCGGCGTAGAGCGCGAAGGCCGGGAAGGCGAAGCCGAAGATGTCGATCGTCTCGTGGTCGTTCACCGGCAGCGGGATGTAGCCGAGCATGTTCGAGAACCAGATGAAGAAGAACAGCGTGGCCACGAGCGGGAACCACTTCGCAGCGGCCTCGGCCGACATGTTGTTCCGGGCTATCTGCGAGTAGGTCAGGTCGTAGGCGCCTTCGACGATCACCTGCGTGCGGTTCGGCTTCTGCTGCATCCGCTTGGCGATCATGACCATCGTCCCGATCGTGAGGATGCAGGCGAGCAGCAGGTACAGGACCGCCTTGTTGAACGAGAGGTCGAGGCCCCCGATCTTGAACTCGATCCAGGGATCGAGCTTGAACTCGTCCTGCGGCTTGAACTCCTCGTTCTTGCCGTCCGAGCCGAAGATGACGTACAGCAGGATCGCCACGCCCAGATAGATGGCGAGCCCGATCAGGACCTTGGCCCTCGTGCTCAGGCCGCCCTGCTCTGGTGGGGCCGCCGCGGCGGAGGTGGTCAAGGCCGCTCCTGCTCGAAGGGTCGCGTCATCAGCTGTGAGGTGAAGTAGAAGGTGAAGAGGGTGATCGACAGGATCGCGGCCGACAGACCGGCCTCGCGCTCGCTCAGCCCGACCACGAAGATCGAGCCGGCGACGATCCAGCCGCGCGCGATCATAGAGCCGGTCATGAGGCCCGCCACAGTACGCGGGTCGCCCGACTCCTGCGCGCGCCGCGTGAGCCCCGCCGCGATCAGGCGCTGGATGATCCAGCCGACCGCCGCGCCGGCCCAGCCGAGCAGCGGCAGGTCGGCGACGACGAAGATCGGCAGCGCGAGAGCGAGCACGTACAGATCCAGGTACCGCAACATGCGCAGCGGCATGGGGTCGGATGCTTTCAAAGCGTGACTCGTCAAAGGGTGTGCCGGGGGAGCGAAGGGCGGGCGGCTTTCGGTGCTCCTACCCGGGGCCAGGAAACCTACATGAGCGCGCGACTTTGTGACTACTTTGTGACAGTTGGCTCACCGGGGTGAGCCACCAGGCCCCTAGCGCACTTTGCGGCGCTGGCGCGCCATGCGTGCGGGCCCTTCACGCTTCGACGGCTCCGCCGACTCGACGCGCCTGTTGAACTGGGTGAAGAACCGCTCGTCGCGCTCGTCGAGCTCCTGCCCGTAGCTCACTGCGTGGCGCCGGCGAGCTGCCGCGAGCAGCGGCCTGCGCGCAGCCGCTAGGAGCAGCGCAAGCGCAGCCGCCAAGATGGCTGCGGCGAGCGTCGCGTTGACCGGGCCGCCGCCGTCCAACAGGCTCGGCAGGCCGAGGAGGCCGTTGAGGAAGCCGTCGTCATCTGCCTGCTCGTCTGAGCCGCCGGAAGCGTTCTTCGCGAGTACGCCGACGTCGGCGTGCTGCGACGCGCTGGCCGTGTCGCCGGGCGTGGCGGCCGCGGCAGCGCCCGCTGCCGGTGAGCCTGTCCCGCCGGCACCGGCGCCGCCGGCCTCGCAGCCGCCGGCTCGTGCCGCGCGGACGAGGCCGCGGAACGCACGCCGCCGCACCTGCGTGTACTGGCCGGCGGACAGGTCAAGTCTGTTTGCCACCCTGCTGGCGGGGAGCGGGGCCTTGCCGCCGACCCCGTAGCGCAGTGTGAGGAGCTGCTCTTGCTGTGCGGGCAGGCCGCTGACGCAGCCGGTCAGAGCGCGCACGAGCTCGCGGCCGGAGTGAAAGCGCGTGCCGAGCACGCCGGTGCCGCCGCGGAGCAGCGCCATCCTGACGGCGCGAGCGTTTCTGGCGGCCCGTCCGCTTGTGCCGGCGGCCGCCCCCGGCACGCCGGCGGCACCCGCGGAGCCCGCTGCGGACGCGCTGCCGGCGCCGGCGGCCCCGCTCGAGGCGCCCGGCTCGGCATTTCCGCCAGTGACCAAGTTCGGCAGCCCCACCGACGGCTTCGATGTGGAAGGCACGCGCGGGGCCGAGACGGCCGGCGCCCGCACCTCGGGGGTGCTGACGCTGGGGGCGTTCACGCTCGGCGTGTTCACCTTCGGGACCTCCACGCTCGGCACGTCGACCTGCGGCGTCACGGGTGTCTGTGGCACCTGGACCGAAGGAGTCTGGACCGACGGGGTCTGCACGGACGGAACCTGGACCTGGGGCGTCTGCACCGACGGCACCTGGACCTGCGGCGTCTGCACCTGAGGCAGGCTGACGCCGGGGACCTGCGCTGACGACGAGCCCGCAAAGCCCGCTGCGAAAAGTACGGCTGCTGCGACGACGGTCCTCGCACCCTGCATGCGGGCCCCACCTCCAAGGTCAGATAAGTGCGCCTACCCACGCAACGTTGCGACGACGCCGATCCCCGGTCCGAAATTCGGACATGCGCGCGCGAACACGATGCACTGGGTATAGGTCAGGCACCGTGGAGGCCGAGGTCACCCTGGACGAGGTGCGCACCTTCGAGACGAGTCGGGGCAACACCCGCTACGTCGTGCGCGACACGGACGGGAACGAGTACACGACCTTCCGCGAGGCGATCGGCGAGCGCGCCAGCCAGCTGCAGGGACAGCGGGTCCGCATCGAGTTCCACGAGAACCAGCGCGGGCAGTACACCAACGTCTACCTGGACAAGGTGGAGCCCGCGCCCATCGAGGAGCGGGGCGGCGATGACACCGACGCCGACGAGGCTGCCTGGCGAACGGCGGTCGAGGCGGCGCCCTGGCTCGTCGGGGAATCGGAGCCTCAGGAGGAGGTTCCCCCGGATCAGCTATACGAGAAGCTGAAGCCGTTCAAGCAGCGGGTGGCCGAGGACATTCGCGAAGCCGAGGACGACGAGCGCGACTGAGCTCGCGCCGCGGCGACGAAGCGCGTGCCGCCCGCGCGCGTTGGTCCGTCATGAGACTGCGCACCGCACTCGGCCTGCTATTCGTCCTGCTCGCCATGCCGGCGGCCGCGGGCGCCGACCCCTTCACCGCGCCCGGCAACAAGGTCCTCTGGGGCGGCCAAGGGGGCTACAGCGCCGCGTCGATCGGCGACTTCACGAGGCAATCGGGCAAGCATCCGGCGGTGTTCAACTACTTCATCTCCTGGCGGGCGTCGCGTTCCGACATGCACTGGCTCTCGTTCCGGCTCGCCGATGCAGAGCGCATGCGCTCGCGCGCAATGCTGTCGGTGTCGACCGACGGCACGGGCCTCTCCTCGCGCGATCTCGCCCGCGGCGGCGGCGACGGCTTCCTGATCACGCTTGGGCGGCTGCTCGCCGAGCAAGGCGGGATCACCTACCTGCGGCCGCTGTCCGAGATGAACAACGGCAACAACTCGTACTCGCCCTACGACCTCTCGGGACGCCCGCGCGGCGCCGCGTTCTCGACCTCCCAGTTCAAGCAGGCGTGGCGTCGGCTCGCGCTCGTCGTGCGCGGCGGCGAGGTCGCCGAGATCGACGCGCGGCTGCGCCGGCTCGGACTACCGCCTGTCCGCACCGGCGCGGACGTGCTCCCCACGCCCCAGGTGGCCCTGATGTGGGTGCCGCTCTCGTTCGGAAACCCCGAGATCGCCAAGAATCACCCCAAGCACTTCTGGCCCGGAGGCCCTTACGTCGACTGGGTTGGGACGACTTGGTACTCGCCGTATCGCAATTCAGGCGCGATGGACAGCCTCTACAGCTATCCGAAGTGGCGCCGCAAGCCGTTCGCCTTCGCCGAATGGGGCGTGTGGGGCGCGGACCGACCTGACTTCGTGGGCCAGTTCTTCGGCTTCCTCAGAAGCCATCCGCGCGTTCGCATGGCCGTCTACTACCAGTCGGCCTCGCTGAAGCCCGAGTTCCGCCTGTCGACGCACCCGGCGTCGCGAGCGGCGCTGCGGCGAGCGGTCAGCTGGCCGCGGCTCGCGGCGTTCGCCCCGGAGCTGGCTCCATAGAGGCCGCGGCGCGGTCGACTGCGCGCAGGAAGGCCTCCACCACCTTGGCGTCGAACTGCGTGCCCGCGCCCGCCTCAAGCTCCGCACGGGCCGCCGCGTGGCCGATCGCGGCGCGGTAGACACGATCGGCGGTCATCGCTTCGAACGCGTCGGCCACGGCCAGGATGCGCGCCTCGAGCGGAATCTGCTCGCGCCCCAGGCCGAATGGATAGCCGCCCCCGTCGGGCCGCTCGTGGTGGGCGAGGATCCAGCCGCGCACGTCGTCGAACTCCGGCCGTGACAACAGGCGGGCAGCGATCTCCGGGTGCGTCTTCATCTCGACCCACTCGTCGGCGCTCAGCGGCCCCGGCTTCGACAGGACCGCGTCGGAGACACCGATCTTGCCCACGTCGTGCAGCACGCCGGCCAGGCGCACACGCTCTACGTGCGCGGACTCGAGCTCCAGCTCGATCGCCATCAGCTCGGCGTAGCGACCGACCATGTGGGAGTGCTTGGCCGTGCCCGTGTCACGGATGTCGAGCGCCTCGGCGAGCGCGATCACCGTCGCGAGCTGGAGGTCCCCCGGGGCGCCGGCCACTCCCAGCATGGTCGGGACGTCGGCGCTGTAGACGACGGAGCGGTCGCGGCCGAACTGCTTGGCGGCGAGCATCGCCCGCTCCGCTGATCTCATCAGCGTCGCGGAATCGCCGCCGTGACAGGGATGGCTCGCGACGCCGAAGCAGATCGTGAGCGGCACCGGGGCATCGCCGAAGCTGCGGTGAGTCGCGCGGCGCAGGCGCTCGGCGAGGATGTGGGCCCCGTGCTCGTCGGTCTCTGGCAACAGCAGCGCGAACTCGTCGCCGCCGATCCGAGCCGCCCGATCGATGCGCCGCTTCCACTTGCCGAGATCGCGCGCGACGAGCTCGAGCGCCGCGTCGGCTGCCTCATGACCCTGCTCCTCGTTCACGTAGGCGAAGTTGTCGAGATCGCCGAACAGCACCGACAGCGGCCGGCCGGTGCGGCGCGCCCGCTCGACCTCGAGGTCGAGCAGCTCGTCGAACGAGCGGCGGTTGAGGAGGCCGGTGAGCGGGTCGGAGCGTGCAGCGTCCGAGATGCGCGTCCTGAGCGCGCGGATCCGGCCGCGTTGGAGCACGGCGACGCCGGCCAGTGCAAGTGCACAGGCGCTGGGCAGATAGAGGGTGAGGACCTCGACAATCCCCATGTCATGTCTTTATCGGAGCGATCTGGGCGCGTCTTGAAGGGCGGATCCGCACGCCTCACGGACGCTCGTACAGCCTGGTCCGCTCCACGGCGGCCGACGCCATCTGCGCGAGGTGCAGAAGCACTGCCTCGTCGTCGCCGGTGAATGCTCCGTCTTCCTTGTCAAACAGCTGGACCGCCCCCAGGTCGCTGCCGTCGAGGGCGGTGAGCGACGCGGCGAGCCACCCATCGAGTGGCCGGCCACGGGAGGCCGCGGTCCGGAACGGGGAGAGCTGAGTGAGCTGCTCGCCGGCGAGTCTGATCGACCCGCCGTTCGCGCGAAGTAGAGGGTAGATCTCGAGCAGGTCGAGCCAGCGCACGAACGCCGGCCAGCTCCTGTCGTCGTCGTACGAGGCGGCCTCGGCCGCGCGCGGCTGACCGTGCAGCGCGACGGTCGCCACGCAGCAGCGTGCACCCACGAGCTCGCGCGCCTGCTCGGCAACCAGTCGCAGCATCTCCTCCAGCGACTGGGAGGCGTCGAGTGCGAGGGACGCGTCGGCCAGGAAGGTCGACAGCTGACGCGAGAGCTCGGTCTGACGACGCTCGAGGCGGGCGGCCTCACGCGCCTCGCCGAACCCTCGCTGGACCATCTCGAACGAGGACAGGCTCTCCAGGAAGAAGTCACCGGCCGCGCTCACCGCGTGCTCGACCTCCGCGGGCCCGGCCGATCCACGCAGTGTCGACAGCAGCGCCTCCTGATGGGTCACGGCCAGGTCGAGAACGCTCAGCTGCCGGCTCACCGCATCCCGGCCGAGCTCGTACGCGGCCTGCAGCGCGCGCTCGCTCGGGTCCCCCACGTATCCGGCCAGAGCCGCAGCGTAGGCCGCTCGGAACGACAGGGCGCCCGTCACCTGCGCCCGCCGAGGAAGCGCACTGCAACGACGAGCCCATCGTCCGTGGGCTTCCAGTGACCGGCGACGACTCGCTCGCTGATCGCCTCGGTCGAACCCGAGACGTCCAGCGAGTCTCCGAAGCCGGCCCCGATGCCGTCCGTCGCGAGGAGGAGGAGATCGCCCGGGCGGATCTCGAGGGTCGTGGTCGTCAAGCCTGGGAGCTCGTGCCCGGGGACCCCGTTGCCAAGCGCCAGGGAGCCCTTCGGCCGCAATGCCGACAGGTCGCCGCTGAGCACCCGCCCCTCGACGCTGCCGACACCCAGCCAGGTCAGCATGCTCCTCCGGGCGCTGATGAACGCAAGGCTGATCGCCGCACCACGGGTGCCCCGCAGCGCGTCGTGGCACCGCTTCGTGATCAACACGAGGTCTTGGCTCCCCGTCTCCCGCACGACGGTGGCGGCCCGGCGTGCCGCGAGGGCAGCCTCGCTTCCGTGTCCCACGCCGTCGATCGCCGCGACCAGTACGCCGTCCGAACGCGGAGCCACCACGCCCAGGTCGCCGCTCAGGGCCTCCCCGCGTCTGCATCTCCCGGCGATGCCCCACTCGATTCCGCTGCCGGGCACGCGCTCAAGCACGGCGGCGACGCTCCTCACGAAGGCGGGCGAGCTCGTCGCGATGACGCCATTTCCTCATCGTCACCGTGGTGCCGCTGTCCGCATCCGAGGCGATCTCGAACTCGTCCATGAGGCGACGGGCACCGGGGAGGCCCAGGCCCAGACCGCCCCGGCCGCTGAAGTCGTCACGCAGGGCCGCGTCCAGGTCGCGGATTCCGGGCCCGTCGTCGGTGGCGATCACGACGATGCCGTAGCGGTCGGGCTCGTCGAGTGGTCTCAGGACGATCTCGCCCTGGCCGGCGTGTACGACGATGTTGCGCCCGACCTCGGAGATGGCGGTGGCGATGAGAGTCGGATCGGGGCGGGGAAATCCAAGCCGCTCTGCAATGGCGCGCGCCTCCGCGCGCGCGGTCACCAGATCCGCGTCGGCCTCGATGGGGACGCGGACCTCACTCTCCATCCTCTGGGTCCCCCTGCGTCAGCTGATCGAGCAGCGTGGTGGCCGCGTCGAGGTCGAGGGCCACGCGCAGCGGCTCCAGGTTCAGGCGAAACTGCACCATCGCGATCGCCACGTCGGGCTGAATGCCCACGATCACCGTCTCCGCGCCGCGCAACCGCGCCGTAAGGACGATCGCGCGCAGCGACCGGGCCACGAACGAGTCGATCACGTCGAGGGCGGCAACGTCGATCACGATCCCGCAGGCGCGATGCTTTCCCACGAGCTCCGCCAGCTGGTGCCGGAGCTCGATCACCTCCGTGTCAGACAGGTCCGACTGAATGGAGGCGATGATGTAGTCCGCCTGGCGCAGGATGGCGACCGACACGGCGCGCCGGCCTAGGGGTCTTCGTCGCCGTTGGAGTCGCTCGCCTCGGCCCCATAGCCGGCCAGCCGCTCGGCTTCCTCGATGCCCCCCTGCAGATCTCCGACCGTCCGCATCATGCTGAGGTCGACCCCGAGATCGACGACCGTCTGAGCGATCTCCGAGGACAGGCCCGTGAGGATCGTACGCGCCCCCATGAGCCTCGATGCCTCAACGGTCTGAACCAGGTGGTTTGCCACCGTGCGATCGATGGTGGCGACGCCGGTGATGTCGATCACCACCACTGTGGCCCGGTTGTCCCGAATGGCCCCGAGCAGCTGCTCGGTGAGTTGGCGGGCGCGCGAGGAGTCCAGCACCCCGATGATCGGCAGGATCAGCAGGCGCTCGCGCAGCAGAAGGACCGGCGTGGACAGCTCGCGAATCGACTCCTGCTGATCTTGGATGACGCGCTCGCGCTCCTCGACGAAGCTCACCCCGACGGTCACGGCAATCCGGTTGGCCGCGGGCTCGTACGCGTCCAGCACGCGATTCAGGTGGTCGAGGTCGTCCTGGTACTTCGCGAACAGCGAGCGCGCCAGCACGTCGCGCAGGAGGAGGACGATGCCGAGCACCTCCTCGGTCTCAACCCCGCGCGGGATGATCCGCTCGGACAGCTCGCGGGCGTACTTCTGGAGCGTCTCGATGCTCCCGGTCTCGAGGGCATCCATGTAGTTGTCGTAGACCTCGGTCGCCTCCGAGAAGATCTCGTCATCCGACATCACCTGCAGGAGGTCGGCCTCGCTGATCCGCCGGGCCCACTCCTCCCGCAACTCGGTGCGGCAGTCGCGCAGGTAGGAGACGAGCTCGAGCAGCTGGGAGTTGTCGCCGTCGGAGCGCTCCGCCGGCGGCTCGTCCTCTGACCGATCCGCCCGCTCCTCCTCAGACTGATCCGGCTCTTTCTCAGCGGTCTGGCTGTCGGCCTCTTGGGCCATCTGCTCCTCCTCCGGTGTGTGCGGGCGCTGCTTCGTTCATTCAGGTCGCGGACCGCGGGCCCTGGCTCCCTCGAGGAACAGGCCCGTGATCGTGGCGATCATGTCCTCTTTGCCCAAGACGCGGCTCGATGTGAGCACTCCGACTGATCATCCCGATCAGGGAATCGGTGAGGTGAGCACTCGCAATGTCGGCGCGGATGTCGCCCTCCTGCTGGCCGCGCTCGAACAGCCGGCGCAGCGGCTGCGCGAGGCTCCGCTCGAAGCGCTCCGGGTCGGACCGCGTCCGCTCGCGCGCCAACAGCACGAAGGAGTCGCCCACCTCCACCAGCGCCCGCACGGCCCTTGCGAGTCCCTCCTCCGGCGCGACCTCGTCGATCCTCGCGGCGGCCAGCAACGCGTCGGCGTCGCTCACGGCGGCACTGGCGAGCGCGTCGAGGAGAGCCTGACGGTTCGGGAAGTAGCGATAGACGGTGGCCCGGGCCACACCGGAGGCCGCCGCCACGTCGTTCATGTTCGCGTTCTCTCCCTGCGCCGCGAACGTCCTGGCCGCGCCGTCGAGGATCGCCGCCGCGACGCGCTGCTGCAGAGTTTGTCGGTGGGCTGCTTCAGACATAGATGTCGCGGACGAAGTGTAGTCGCTCTCAAAATGAGATGCTACTGTCTCATCGCAATGCGTTCGTGTCCAAGGAGAGGGTAAGATGTCGCTGTCAGAGCGGGCCAAGACAGGCTTGCGAGAAATGCCGTCCAACGCTGCGTGGCTCGTGTCCCGGGCCATTCAGCCGGCCGATGCCGTGGGGACGGCGGCGGGCGATGCGAGGGCGGGTGCCCGTGACAAGCGGCGCAGTTTGAGCGCAACGGTCATCGACGCCATCCCTGGCGGAGGGGACTCCGTCGAGCTTCGGCTCAAGCGGGCGCGCGAGGCCGCTGAGCGTGCGCGCGAGGCGGAGGACCACGCCGTCGAGGCGGCGGAGGACGCCAAGGAGCGGTCCGATCACGCGCGCAAGGTGAGCGAACGCGGTCGTGCTCGCATCACGGAGGTGGAGCGGGAGACGAACCGATCGGTCAAGCAGCGCATCGCCGAGGCCCAGAAGGCAGCCGACGAGGCCGTCGCGCGCGCTCGCCGCGAGGCCGAGGCTGAGGCCCAGGAGGAGCGCCAGGAGGCGGCCGCCGAGGTCGACGAGGAGATCGAGAACGCCCAGGACGACGCCGAGGAGGCCCAGAGCCGGGCGCAGGAGCTCGTGGACGAGGCCACCGAGAGACTGGCCGAGGCAAGGCGGCTCGCGAACGAGGCCGCCGAAGCCGCGCGAGCGGCCGCCGAGGAGGCGCAGCAAGAGGCGCAGCAGCTGGCCGACGAAGCGGAGCAGCAGGCAGGCGACGCCGAGGCCCAGGTCGCAGCCGCCGAACAGCTGCGGCAGCGTTCCGAGGCGACGGCGAAGCAGACCGCCCGCAAGCTCGAAAGCAATCCCACGAACGGTGATCTGAAGGCTTACAACAAGCCGGAGCTGCTTCAGCTCGCGGCCGGCATCGGCATCGAGGGCCGGACGACCATGACCAAGGACGAGCTCGTCAACGCGATCGCGAAGACGTCTCGCGCCAAGCGCTAGACGGAGGCACACCGAGAATGAACATTCGACCCTTCAACAGGAAGAGCCGGCTCGATCATCTTCTCGAGTCGCTGGCCGACTCGCTCGATGTGCCGAGCGGGGTCAAGTCCAGCCTGCCGAGCGTGGGCTCGAACAAGGCAGCGAAGACAGGCCTGATCGCCGCCGGGGGCCTCGCCGGCCTCACGGCGGCGAGCGCCGGCATCTCGTCGCTGAGACGCCGTAGGGAGGGCACACGAGACGACTCGTGAGGGTCAACGCCGGGAGCGCCTCACCGACGGGGGCGAGGCGCCCCTCTGACGGCATCCTCATCCAGGCCTCGATCCTGGCGCGCCTGCTGGGGCTCCGGCTCCTGACGCTCGACGCCACGATCACGCTCGTTCCGGCCGAGGTGACGGCGCCGTCATCGGTCGCACGTGATCGCCCCGGAATCACGCCGCGACGGGGGTCGCCGGCGGCCCGGAGACGGGCCGCCGGCGGCGACCTCGCTCGCGCCGTAGAGACCATCGGCGAGGGAGAGCAGCTGCTCGCCCAGGCGCGGCGGGACGGCGCACGCTCGTAGCGGCGCCCGGGACGGCCGATCGCCTCCGCCACAATCGGTGGGGTGCGACCCTCCCGCCTCCTCTGGCTCACCGTCGCCACGGCCGTTGCCCTCGGCGTGGGCGGACGGGTGCTGGTGCGGGTCGGCTGGGAGCTGCCCCGGGGCGAGGACGTTGCCCTTGCCGGCGCGCAGGCCAAGGCGCTCGGAGCGCCGTGGCTCGCCGCGGCCTGGGGCCTCGGCGCTCTGGCGGGGTCGCGGCGCCGTGCTGCCCTCGCCGGAGCGGCAGCGCTCGTGCTCGGCACCCTCGCCTGGTACTTCGTGAGCCTCGCGCTCAGCGGGCCGGGCGTCGTCGGCTACGTGCTGCCGGTCTCGGCCGCCTGGTCGCTCGCGGCCGGCGCGGCCGGCGCCGCTTTCGGGCTGGCCGGCGCGTTGTGGCGTGACGGCAATCCGGCGATCCGTGCCACGAGCATCGCCCTGCTGGCAGGTGCGCTGGCCGGCGAGGCCTGGCTGCTCCTGGGCGAGTGGACCGGCCGAGCCGCCCGGCTCGTGCTGGCGCTCGAGCTGCTCGCCGCCCTGACCGCCCTGCTGCTCGCGCGCCGGCGCACGCCCGTCGTGCTGACGCTGGCGCTGTTCCTCGTTGCCGCCGTGGGAATCGCGGGCGTCGAGCACGCGGCCCGCGACACCATCCGCATGGTGGGCTGGAACGGCCCCTGACGACGCGCCGCTTGACGGTTTGCCGCCAGAATCCCGGGCGTGTGGATCCAGACTCGGATCGAGCTTCGCCCGCGCCCGCGCGGCTTCCATCTCGTGACCGACGAGATCGTCGCCGGGGTGCCGGACCTGCAGTCCATGTCGGTGGGCATCGCCACCGTGTTCATGCAGCACACCTCCGCCTCACTGACGCTGAACGAGAACGCGTCGCCGGACGTGCGCCGCGACTTCGCCGCCTGGTTCGACCGCGCCGTCCCGGACGGCGCGGACTACTTCTCACACACGCTCGAGGGGCCGGACGACATGCCCGCCCACATCAAGGCGTCGCTCACCGGCAGCTCGCTCGTGCTGCCCGTGTCTCGCGGGCGCCTCGCCCTCGGCACCTGGCAGGGCATCTACCTGTGTGAGCACCGCAACAACGGCGGCTCGCGCAGCGTGGTGGTTACGGCCGTCGGCGAATGAGCCGGGCCGCTAGGCCGGCGCCTGGGCCTTGGCCCACTCGGCCTTGTGCTCGCGCTTCAGGGCCTCGTACTGCGTCGAGCGCCTGCGGCGAGTCGACGTCCCCGAGCGTCGGATGCCATGGGACGAGCTCTTCGGCGGCCGCCACGCCGAAGTGCTTCGCCAGCACCGCGCCCAGGACCTTGATCTTCATCTCGCCGAAACCGGGCAACGCCGCCAGGTTCGCGCGCAGCTGCGCCGCGTCCGCCGCGTCCGTCCAGACGCGCGCGGCCTCGCCGTCATAGCGGTCGCGCACGTGGACCGCGAGGTCGTGGACGCGCTGTGCCATCGAGCGCGGGTAGCGGTGGATCACCGGGCGCTCGCGGAAGACCGGCTCGAGATCCGCCGACGCGAGCGTCTCGGCGTCTACCGCACCCAGGCGCTCCTTCAGCGCGAGCGGGCCGGCGAACGCCTTGCGGACGGTGACCTGCTGGTCAAGCTCGAAGCCGACGAGCAGAGCCATCGGGTCAGCTGCGATCAGGGCGCAGGCGTCGTCGGAGTCGGTGAAGTAGAGGCGTTCGGGCACCGCTCGATCGTACCGGCCCGATCCGGGTAACCGGTCGCCATGAGCCCGATGGCGGCGGACGCCCTCATGATCGGGTTTGACGGCAGCCAAGTCGTCGGCCGCGACCAGATCGCGGCCGAGCTCGGCGGCATCTGCGCCGACCACGAGACGGCCGGGTACGTGACCAAGGTCCGCCGCGCGTGGGAGCTGAGCGAGGACACCGCCCTGCTATGGGCGGTCGCCGGAATGCCGTCACCCGAGACCTCCGAGATCATGCCCGACCGCAAGGCCGTCCAGACGCTCGTTGCGGCGCGCGGCCCCGGCGGCTGGTCGGTTGGGCTGTTCCAGACGACGCCCGCGCAGCTGCACGGGCGTGAGGAGCTCAGCGAGGCGCTCACGCCAGGAGCTGAGCGAGGCGCTCGCAGGGCAGGATTGAGAGCGTCGGCGCGCGCCGCGAGCATCGCGCCGATGGCCGTCCAGGAGATATCCTCGCTGCGCCGTTTCGTGCGCGCTCAGCTGACCTCTCCGGCCGCAGGATGTGCGAACATGTGTTCGTGCGCTGGGACAACCTGCGAATCGACGCCGAGGAGGGCCGAACGCTGCCCGGCTACCGCGAGCCGGCGACGATCCGCACCTTCGACGCGCCCGAGGCACTCGACACTCGCTTCTACGAGGTCCGCTCGAAGTCTGCGCTGAACCGCGTGCCGAAGGCGTCGCGGATGCCGTTCCGCTGGACGATCAATCCGTACAGGGGATGCGCGCATGCCTGTACCTATTGCAGCTCTGGCGACACCCCGATCCTGATGGCCGACGGTCGAACGAGGCCGTTGGCAGATCTCGAGCCCGGCGATCGCATCTACGGAACCCGGCGCGGCGACACCTACCGCCATTACATGTCGAGCCAGGTTCTGGCGCACTGGTCATCCAACAAGCAGGCATTCGCGATCACTCTCGAGGACGGTACGAGACTCGTGGCGAGCGGCGACCACCGCTTCCTGACCAGCCGCGGTTGGAAGCACGTCACCGGGCGGGAGCAGGGTCGGCTGCGCAGGCCGCATCTAACCCTGCAGAGCAAGCTGATGGGCACCGGGCAGTTCGCTGCGGGACCAACCTACTCGGCCGAGTACCGGGCCGGTTACCTGACCGGAATGATCCGGGGTGACGGGACGGTTGGCTGTCACTCGTACGAGCGGCCGGGCCGCCGCCACGGGAACGTGGCCCAGTTCCGCCTCGCCCTTACCGACCTCGAAGGCCTTCGCCGTACACGTGATTATCTGGCCGCTCTCGAGGTCGCCACGCAGGAGTTCGAGTTTCAGGTGGCCACGAAGCGTCGCCGCGGGCTGCGGGCAATTCGCACGCAGTCATGGGACAAGGTCGCCTTGATTCGCGAGACCGTTCGCTGGCCGATATGGCCGAGCGCCGACTGGAGCCGCGGCTTCCTAGCGGGCATATTCGACGCCGAGGGAGGATGCTCCGAAGGCGTCCTCCGGATTGCAAATACGGATCCCGAGATGCTCGACTGGACGGCACGTGGGTTGAGCCGCTTCGGCTTTCGCTTCGTCGTCGAGGATGCCCGCCGGAACAACCGGCTCAAGGTCATACGGCTGCTGGGAGGGCTCCCCGAGCAGCTGCGCTTCTTCCATTTGAGCGATCCGGCGATCACCCGCAAGCGATCAATTCAGGAGCGAGCGATCAAGACCTCCGCCCGGCTATTGGTTACGGAGATCGAGCCCTTGGGCGAGATGGAGCTGTTCGACATCACCACGAGCAGCGGTGACTTCATCGCCAACGGCGTTGTGAGCCACAACTGCTTCGCCCGCCCCACCCACACCTACCTCGACTTCAACGCGGACAGGGACTTCGAGAAGGAGATCGTCGTCAAGGTGAACGTCCCCGAGGTCGCGCGCGCGGAGCTGATGCGGCCGTCGTGGACGCGCGAGCACGTCGCGCTTGGGACCAACACCGATCCGTACCAGTGGGTCGAGGGGCGCTACAAGCTGATGCCGGGCATCTGGGAGGCGATGCGCGACTCGCGCACGCCGTCGTCGGTGCTCACGAAGTCGCCGCTGTTGCTCCGCGACATCGACCTCATGAAGCAGATCCACGAGGTTGCCGGCTTCGCGGCGAATCTCTCGATTCCGACGCTCGACGAGCGGGCCTGGCGGTCGAGCGAGCCGCACACGCCGCATCCGCGCAAGCGGATTGAGGCGGTCGCCGAGCTGAACCGTCAGGGCATCCCCTGTGGCGTCCTGGTCGCGCCGCTCATGCCGGGGATCAACGACGCGCCGGAGCAGGTCGAGCAGATCCTCGAGCTGTGCGGCGAGGCGGGCGCCGTCAACATCGGCGGCATCTGCCTGCACCTGCGCGGCGAGGTGCGCCAGATCTTCATGGATTGGCTCGCGTCGTACCGGCCGGACCTCGTGCCGCGCTACGAGCGCCTCTACGCGCGCGGCGCCTACGCGCCCAAGGCAGAGCGCGACCGGATCGCCGCGCTGGCCCGACCGGGCCGGCGCACGGGCCCCGGCCTCGGCGGCGCGGCGGCGGACTCGAGCAGGCCCGACCCGGGCGGTGGCAGCGATCCGGTGCTCACTCCGCGGGCGAAGGAGCGGAAGGAGGCGGTCCAGGAGAGCCTGTTCTGACGCGCGTGGGTCCGGCTCAGTCGCGCGCGACCGCCTCGAACTCCCCCGTCTCCGGCGGGCGCACCGCGTCGAACTCGCCGGTCTCGACCTCGCGGCCGATCTCGGCGTCGATCTCGTCTTCGCTGAGCGCCGGCAGCTCGCCGGTCTCGACCTGGCGCCTGATCTCGCGCTCGCGGAAGCGACGGAACTTGAGGATCTCGAGCACGACGACGAGGTAGATGCTCGCGGCCACCGCGACCGCGGCGAAGGCGAGGATCACGAGCGTCCAGCCGGCGTGCAGGGTGCCGTCGTCCTCCGAGTACGGCACGAAGCGCATCGCGAGCGCGAGCGCCGCCAGCGACAGCGTCCAGCCGTACAGGTAGAGCACGGTGCGCCGCTGCGAGAAGCCGATGTTCGCGAACCGGTGGTGGAAGTGCCAGCGATCCGCCGAGTAGACGGGGCGGCGGTACTTGATCCGCTTCGCGACCACGAACGTCGCGTCGAGCGCCGGCACGGCGAGGATCACGAGCGGGAAGAAGAGCGCGACGACCGCGGCTGTCTTCAGCACACCCTGGATAGCCACGCAGGCGAGCAGCAACCCGAGCAGGTTCGAGCCGGCGTCGCCCATGAAGATCGAGGCCGGGTGGAAGTTGTGCCACAGGAAGCCGATCGCCGCGCCGGCGGTGAGCGCCGCGAGGATGCCGGCGGCATCGCGGTCGAGCGACAGCGCGATGACCGCGAAGGTGGCCGCGGCAATCGTGCAGACGCCGGCAGCCAGGCCATCCGCTCCGTCCGTGAAGTTGACGACGTTCATCACTGCGACGATCCCGAGGAGCGTCAGCGGGTAGCCCCAGTTGCCGAGATCGATCGGCTCGATGAACGGCAGCGTCATGTTCTCGACACGCACCTCGGCGAACACGGGAATGGCTGCCGCGGCGAGCTGGCCCGCCAGCTTCAGGGCGGGGTTCAGCCCGCCCGGCCTGATGTCGTCGATCGCCCCGACCAGCGTGATCGCGATCGCGCCGCCGATGATGCCGCGCGTCTCCTGCCCGGCGGGCATGAAGAAGACCGCGGCGACCAGTACCGCGGCGAGGATCGCGAGGCCGCCAAGGCCGGGCACCGGGCGCTCGTGCAGATCCCGCTCGCGCGGCTGGTGGACTACGCCCATTCGCGTTGCGAGCCGCGCCACGGGAGGCGTGACGGCGAACGCGACCACGGCGGCGACGAGAAACGCCCATAGGGCATCGAGCTCGTCCATGTGACCTGAGCCTAATGGCGCTCCGGCGGAAAGCCGTGAGCAACGTGTTGCGAGCGGGTCAGCTGGCCGCCGGCAGCACGTAGAACGCGACCACCGCGTACTGCAGCGCGGCCGCCACGATCACGAGCGCGTGGAAGACCTCGTGGTAGCCGAACACGGTCGGCACCGGGTCGGGCCGCTTCAGCGCGTAGACGAGCGCTCCGGCCGTATACAGGACGCCCCCGGCGACGACGAGCGCAGCACCCGTCACGCCGAGCTCCTCGAACAGGTCGGGGAAAGCCGCCACGGCGACCCAACCGAGCGCGACGTAGACGATGGCAGCGAGCAGCTTCGGCGCGTCGATCCAGACGAGCTTCAGCAGGATGCCGCCGAGCGCCCCGGCCCACACGACCACGAGGATCACCGTGGCAAGCGCGCCGTCGAGCACGAGCAGCGCGAAGGGCGTGTAGGTGCCGGCTATCAGGATGAAGATCGCCGAGTGGTCGAGCCGGCGCATCCAGCGCCGCGCCGGCACCGACGCCCAGTTGACGCGGTGGTAGAGCGCACTGACGCCGAACAGCACCGTGACGCTCACTGCATAGACCGCGGCGGCGAGCCGTGGGGTGCCCGCCGGCGCCGCGATCACGAGCGCCGCGCCGATCGCGCAGGAGACGAAGAAGGCCCACTGGTGCGACACGCCGCGCAGCCGAGGCTTGGCGATCCGCGGCGCAGACGCGAGGAGTGGCTGAGGAGCGGCCTCGGTCACTGCGACCCAGGGTACCGCCGCTCGAACGGCTCAGGCGATGGCCGGCTCGGCCAGCTGCGGGTAGAGCGGGTAGCGCTCGGCGAGCGCGGCGGTCCGCTCGCTGAGCTCGGCCTTCTTCGTATCCGAGAAGTCGCCCGCGAGCGCCTCGCCGATGACTCGGCCGACCTCGCGGAAGTCGTCCGCCTGGAGGCCGCGCGTCGCGAGCGCCGGCGTGCCGATCCGGATCCCCGACGAGACGGCCGGCGGCCGCGGGTCGAACGGGACCGCGTTGCGGTTGACGGTGATCCCGATCTCGTCGAGGCGGTCCTCGGCCTGCTGGCCGTCGAGCTCCGACTCGCGCAGGTCCGCGAGCACGAGGTGGACGTCGGTGCCGCCGGTGAGCACGTTGACGCCCGCGCCGAGCATCTCCTCGGCCACGATCGCCGCGCCCTCGCGCGTGCGCCGCTGGCGCTCGCGGAACAGCTCCGAGCGGGCGATCTTGAACGCCACCGCCTTGCCCGCGATCGCGTGCATGAGCGGCCCGCCCTGGTGGCCCGGGAACACGCGCGAGTTGATCTTCTTCGCATACTCCTCCTTGCAGAGGATCATGCCGCCGCGCGGGCCGGCGAGCGTCTTGTGCGTCGTGGTCGTGACGATGTCGCAGTACGGCACCGGGCTCGGGTGCTCCTCGGCGGCCACGAGCCCCGCGAAGTGGGCCATGTCGGCCATCAGCACCGCCCCGACCGAGTCGGCGATCTCGCGGAAGCGCTGGAAGTCGAGCTGGCGCGGGTACGCGGACCAGCCGGCGATTATCAGCTTCGGCCGCGCGTCCTCGGCGATCTGCTGGAGCTCGTCCATGTCGAGCCGCGAGTCCTCCTCGCGCACCCCGTAGCCGACGATGTCGAAGTACAGCCCCGAGAAGTTGATCCTCATGCCGTGCGTGAGGTGGCCCCCGTGGTCCAGCTTCATGCCGAGGATGCGGTCGCCGGGCTCGAGCAGCGCCATGTAGACGGCCGAGTTGGCCTGCGCGCCCGAGTGCGGCTGGACGTTGGCGTGCTCGGCGCCGAAGAGCTCCTTGGCCCGGTCGATCGCGAGCTGCTCCGCGACGTCGACGTACTCGCAGCCGCTGTAGTAGCGCTTGCCCGGGTAGCCCTCGGCGTACTTGTTGGTGAGCACGGAGCCCTGACAGTCGAGGATCGACTGCGGGACGAAGTTCTCCGAGGCGATCATCTCGAGCGTCCGCTCCTGGCGGGCGGTCTCGTCCTTCAGCACTCCGGCGATCTCGGGATCGACATCGGCGACGTGCTTGGTGAAGAAGTCGGGGCTGAGATCGCTCATCTGCCGGACGCTAGCAGCGGCCGCGTCACGCCAGAGCGCGTTCGACCTCCGCAGCGGGTACGGCCCCCTCGCGCCCGATCGTGAAGCTCCCGTCGGCCTCGTACGAGCTCAGGTCGACGACCGTCGACGGCGTGCCGGGCAGCTCGCCGCCGTCCAGCACCATGTCCACGCCTGCGCGGATCGTCCCGTCGACGCCGTCGACGCTGCGGGCCTCGGCGCCGCCCGAAGCGTTGGCGCTCGACTGCAGCACCGGCCAGCTGGCAGCCGCCAGCGGCTCGAGCGCGCCGGACAGGAGCGGCACCCGGAGGCCGAGCCGCTCGGGGACGGGACCGCAGGCGAGCGGGTAGCGGCGCGCGGGGTTCGGCAGCACGAGCGTCACCCCACCGGGCAACAACCGCTCGAGCGCGCCGCGCGTGCGCTCACCGAGCTCGGGCAGCGCCTCCAGGGCCAGCTCGCGCCGGAAGAACATCACCGCCGCGGGCCGGTCGGGGCGGCGCCGTTTGAGCTGATAGAGGCGCTCGACTCCCTCGCGCGAGTCGGGGTCGGTCGCGAGGCCGTAGACGGTGTCGGCCGGGAACAGCGCGACGCCGCCGACAGCGATGCAGCGCTCGAAGGTGGCGACGTCCTCCGGGGTCACTCGCGCTGGGGCACGCGCCCGACCGTCATCCGCTCCCAGTTCGCCAGGTCGGGGTACGAACGGGCGTCCTCGAGCAGTTCGCGCACCGCGGCGCCCTGCTCGTTGCCGTGCTCGAGCGCCACCTGCGTCCCCGACGGGGCGCCGGCCAGCAGCGCGCGGATCGCGTCGAGCCCGTCCTCCCCGGACACGAACGCTTCGCGCGGCTCGTAGCGGCGGATCTCCGGCTGCAGCTGGTTCCAGTCGCCGTCCGGTACATAAGGGAGATTCGCCACGATCAGGTCGAAATCGCCCTCCGGCACGCCGAACTCGTCCGTCACCTCGAGCGGCAGGCCGAGCCGCTCCGCGTTCTCGCGCGCCACCGCCGCCGCCGGCTGGTAGGGCTCATTGGCGGTGACCTTCAGGTCGGGGCGCTCGTCGAGCAGCGCGAGGGCGATCGCCCCTGCGCCCGTCCCCACGTCGTGCACCCGCGCGCCGGCAGGCTGCTCCCCGGCCACGTCCACAAGCAGCTCGGTCTCCGGCCGCGGGATGATCGCGCGCCGGTCGATCCAGAGCTCAATGTGACGGAAGCCCTTGCGACCGAGGATGTACGCCACCGGCTCGCGCGCCACCCGCCTGCGCACGCTCTCGCCGATGATGCGCGCGGCGGCCGGGGGGATCTCCATGTCCGGCTCCGTGAAGAGACGCGAGCGGTCGACCCCGAGGGCGTCGGCGATCAGCAGCTCCGCGTCCAGCCGCGGCGTCGAACAGCCGGCGGCTTCGATCGCGGTGACGGCGGCGTCGAGGGCGTCGCGAACAGTCATCCGCCCACCGGCTCGGCGGCCTCGAGCATGCGCCGCTTCTCCTCGGCCTCGAGCGCTGCGGTGAACTCGTCGAGCTCGCCGGCGAGGATGGCCGGCAGGTTGCCCTTCGTCAGGCCGACCCGGTGGTCGGTGACCCTGTCCTGCGGGAAGTTGTAGGTGCGGATCTTCTCGGCGCGCTCGCCGGTTCCGACCTGGGCGAGCCGCGCGGCCGCCTGCTCGGCCTGCTGCGCCTGGAGCTCGCGCTCGAGCAGGCGCGCGCGCAGCACCCGCATCGCCTTCTCGCGGTTCTGGAGCTGCGACTTCTCGTCTTGCATCGAGACGACGAGCCCGGTGGGCTTGTGGGTGATGCGCACCGCCGAGTCGGTCGTGTTGACCGACTGCCCGCCCGGGCCGGACGAGCGGTAGACGTCGACCTGGAGGTCGCCCGGATCGATCTGCACGTCGACGTCCTCGGCCTCCGGGAGCACGGCAACGGTTGCGGTCGAGGTGTGGATGCGTCCCTGCGACTCGGTCTCCGGCACACGCTGCACGCGGTGAGTGCCGCCCTCGTACTTGAAGACGCTGTAGGCGCCGCGGCCCTTGACCGCGAACGTGAAGTGGCCCTCGCCCACCTCTATCGGCTCCTGCTTGAAGCCGCGCCGCTCGGCGTAGCGGCCGAGCATGCGGTACAGGTCGCCCGCGAACAGGCCCGCCTCCTCGCCGCCCGCACCCGGGCGGATCTCGACGATCACGTCCTTGTCGTCGTTCGGGTCGGGCTCGACCATGGCGAGCCGGATCTCCTCCTCGAGCTCGCCGAGCCGCTCCTCGGAGGAGCGCAGCAGCTCGCGCAGCTCCGGGTCGTCGCCGTCCTCGGCGAGCAGCTCGCGGGCGCCCGCCGCGTCGTCGGTTGCGTGCCGCCACTCGCCGGCGAGCGCGTGCGCGGGCGCGAGCTGCCGGTAGGCACGGCCCACGTCGGCATAGCGGCGCTGGTCGCTGATCACCTCGGGATCGGCCATCTGCTCCGAGAGCTCGGAGAAGCGATCCTCGATCTGCTCGACGAGCCGCTCGATCACATGGCAGAGGGTACGCGGCCCCAGCCTGCTCGCTGCGCGAACTCCACGAGCCTGTGGAAATAGCCCTCGACGGCCGGCCCTGGACCGAGACCGCGGTCGTCGAAGCGCACGCGCATCGAGAAGTAGGGGAAGTACACCTCCAGCCGGCGCAGCCCGCGGTACTTGCGCCGCAGCCACGGATGCGCGACGCGGCGGTACAGCCCCGGCGGCAACACGGTGGGCGCCGGGCGCCGCAGATGCCCGGAGGCGAGCTCGAGCAAGCGCCCGACGGTCGTGGCGTTGCGGCCGGCGACGAGATGGAAGGTCCCGTCGGGCCCGTCCGTGACGAGCCCGTAGGCGCGGTCGGCCACGTAGTCCACCGGCACGATGTCGACCGGCGAGGAGCGCCGCGCCGGAATCGCGGGGATGCGGCCGCGCGCCAGGGCCTTGAGCGGGCCGTACAGCACGTTGAAGGAGGAGGTGCGGCCGGTACGGCTGTCGCCGACGACGATGCTCGGGCGCAGGATCTGGAGCGGCAGCCCGGCGGCCTCGCTGCGGATCATCCGCTCGGCCTCGAACTTCGAGCGCTCGTAGGTGTTGCGGAAGCGCTGCCCGACGTCGAGCTGATCCTCCCGGAAGAGGCCGCGCGGCTCGCCGGCCACGTACGCGGTGGACACGTACGTGAGTCGCTCGAGCCGGCGGCAGCGCTGCGCGAAGTCGACGACGTTGCGGGTGCCGTCGACGTTCACGCGGCGCGACTCCTCCAGGGACAGATCGAATGAAACGGATGCGGCACAGTGCACGACCGTGGTCACGTCCTGGGCGAGCCGCTCGCGGTTCTCCTCGGACAGCCCGAGGCCGGGCTGCTCGATGTCGCCGGCAACGGCGCTCAGGCGTGGGTGTGCCGGCAGCCGCTCAGCGGCCGCCTCGTCGTCGGCTGCGCGCACGAGCGCGTGAATCCGTCGATCGCCGCGCTCGATGAAACGGCGCAGCAACTCCATCCCCACGAAACCCGTGGCGCCGGTCATAAGCACAGCGCCCATCACTTAGGGCTTTCCGTGCAGCGCCCGGACGAAACCTAGGCGACGACCTCCATGCCGATCTTGTCGTCGTCGGACGCCGCCCGCGGGTTCTCGACGGCCAGGACAGCCTGGAGCGCAGCGATCGCGACCGCGAGCTGCGACAGGTCGGGCTCGCGCGTCGTGAGCCGCTGGAGCTGGATGCCGGGCCACATGAGGATGCGGGCCCAGCGCTTGGTGCGGTTCTTGCCGAACCACTTGATCAGCTCGAACGCAAGCCCCGCGACGATCGGGATACCGAGGATCCGCGACAGGAACAGCCACTGCCAGTCGAGCTTTCCGAGCGGCGCGAACACGACGATCGCCACGATCATCACAAGCAGCAGGAAGCTCGTCCCGCAGCGCGGGTGGAAGCGCGAGTAGCGCTGCGCGTTCTCGGGCGTCAGCTCCTCGCCGGCCTCGTAGCAGGAGATCGTCTTGTGTTCGGCCCCGTGGTACTCGAAGACGCGCTGCAGGTCGGGCATGCGCGAGATCAGCACGAGGTAGGCGAGGAAGATCGTGATTCGCACCAGCTTCTCGATCACCACGAACACGATCGAGTTGGGGATCTGGTCCTGGAAGATGTTCGTGAGGCCGGCGGGCAGCAGGAAGAAGAGCCCGATCGCGAACAGCAGCGCGAAGACGATCGTGCCGACCCAGGCACCACCGCCGATCTCGGTCTTCTCCCCCTCCTCGTCCGGCGGCATCTGGGCGTTGGCCGAGATGCCGAGCGCGCGGAAGCCGATCTTGAGCGACTCGACGAGCGCGGCCACGCCGCGGATGACCGGCACGCGCAGGATGCGATGGCGCTTCGTCCAGGAGACGAGCGGCTCGGAGATCACCTCGATCTCGCCCTTCGCCCCCTCCTTCGAGTCGGCGCCACCGGCGGCCAGCTGCTCGGGCGAGGGCTTGCGCACCGCGACCGCCCAGGTCGAGATGCCGCGCATCATGACCCCCTCGAGGACGGCCTGGCCGCCGATCGGGGCGTCCCGGGTGGCCTCGCGCAGGTGGTCCGGCGCGTTGCCGTTAGTGGACGGGGGGGCGCTCACCGTCCTCATCGTATCGGCGGCTCAGCTGCTTCCCTGAACCGAGTCGTCCCGCCGCGCCGTCTTGGGACATCCGAGCTCGTCGACGTTGTCGCTCTCCGAGCTCTCGACGATCGTGCCGTCCGGGTCGGCGGCGGCGCTCACTGTCTCGGTGCAGGTGGGGCCGCGAAAGTCGAGCCGCCGCCACTCGCCGGGGAAGAGCGTGACGCTCGCCGTGTCGACGGCGGCGCCGTCCACGGACAGCTCAACGGGCGCGGTGACCTCGGCGCGGCCGTCGTTCGTCACGAGCACCCGGTAGCGGACCACCCCGGCGACCTTGGTCGCGGACGCGCCGAGCAGCTCGACGCTCAGGTTCGGTAGCGCGGAGTACTGGCGACAGGACGGCGAGTTGCGCTGTACCTGCGCCAGCACGCTGCCGTCGGCGGCGGACCAGCGGAAGTCGACGCGCATCTTGTAGACGGCGTTCTCGGGCAGCGCCTTCACGACCTGGCGATAGCCGAAGCTGACGACGCCCGGCTTGGCGCGCCGCCAGCGGCCGAGCCCGGGGGCCTTGAGCGGCTTGAAGCCCTCGGCCCCCGTGCGCTCGAGCAGCGTGAAGCGCATCGCCATGCGCGCGCTCCCCTCGATCGATCGCATGCTGCCGCGGAAGATCGCCTGGTGCTGTTCGAACGAGCACTCGACGATGCGCACCGAGGTCTTCAGCTGCTGGGCCTGAGCAGCCGCGGGCAGCGCCGCGAGTGCGGCGACTGCCAGCGCGGTGATCAGGAGCGCGCGACGCATGCCCCGTGAGAACAGGCGCCGGGCCTCAGAGTTGCGGCCGTGGCTAGCGCCGCGAGCGTGCGGCGCGGCGGCGGAAGCGCTCGACGCGGCCTCCGGTGTCGACGAGCTTCTGACGGCCCGTGTAGAACGGGTGGCAATTCGAGCAGATCTCGACGTGCAGCTCGGGCTTCGTGGAGCGAGTCCAGAACTCGTTGCCGCAGGTGCAGCGGACGTGCGACGGCCCGTACTCGGGATGGATATCCGGCTTCATTCGGCTTTCGAGTCTAGCGAGGGGTCAGGTCTTGCAATCGAGCATCTCGGGGCGTGCACGGGGCTCCACCGCGGGTGGGATGCTCGATTGCAAGACCTGACCCCTATGTGGCCTGGTAGTTGGGACCGTCGCCGCCCTCCGGCGGCGTCAGGCGCCCGCCCTTCGCGGTGATCGCCCCGCACTGGACGCAGTTCGAGGGAGTGATCTGCAGCTTGACCTCGTGCTTGCCGTCGAGCTTGCCGTTGCCGTCGGCGCGGGCCGCCTCGAGCTCCTCCTCGGGCACCTCGTACACGGCCGCCGGGCACATGTTCTGCCACATGAGGGCGATCTCGAGCGGGACGCGATCCTGGATGCGGATGTGGTTGGGGGCGTCGTCGCGGGTGGCGTTGCCGGTCGCGAACACAGAGGACAGCTTGTCGAAGGTCGTCTTGCCGTCGGGCTTCGGGTAGTGCTTGTCACGGTCGCCGATGAAGACGTCGATGGTCGCGTCGTCGTGGGTCTTCCAGCGCCCGCCCGGGATGCGGCCGCCGGAGATCTCCATCAGGTTCGCGATCGCACCGCCGACGAAGAAGCCCTTCGAGAACGGCTGGCGCATGTTGCGTGAGCGGCGGGTGTCCTTCTCGATCTCGGAGCCCTCGACCTTGGCCTGGTACGGGGAGAGGTCGGCGGTGCCCTCGCCGCCCGCCTTGAGGCGCTCGACGATCGCCTCGGCGGCGAACATGCCGGCGTGCATGGCGTAGTGGACGCCCTTGAGCGTCGGGATGTTGACCATGCCGGCGCCGTCGCCCGCGATCGCCATGCCCGGGGCCCAGAAGCGCCGCGGCTGGGCCCAGTAGCCGCCCGACGGGATCGTCTTGGCGCCCCAGGCGACGCGCTTGCCGCCGGCGATGATCTCAGCCACGAGCGGGTGGCCCTTCAGCTGCTGCAGGGCATCGTGGACGCTGAAGGTGGCGTCGCGGTAGTCCAGTCCGCAGACGAAGCCCAGCGAGACGCGGTCCTCGCCCATCGGGTAGATGAACGAGCCGCCGAACTCCTGGTACTTGGCGCCGAAGCGAAGCGGCCAGGCCATCGTGTGGATGACTCGGTCGAGCGGCTTCTGGACCTCCCACACCTCCTTGACGCCGAGCTCCCACTGCTGAGGGTCCTCGGAGCCGAGGTCGAAGTGGCGGATGGCGGCGCCCGTGAGGTGGCCCTGCGTGCCCTCGGCGAGCACGGTCGCCTTGGCGATCAGGTCGGCGCCCGGCTCGAAGTTCGAGAGCTCCTCGCCGTCGCGGCCCCGGCCCTTGTCTCCCGAGCGCACGCCCACCACGCGGCCGTCCTCGACGAGCAGCTTGGCCGCCGCGGTCTCGCCGAGGATGTAGACGCCCGCCTCCTCCGCCTGGTCGGAGAGCCAGCGGCCGAGCTGCGCAACCGAGGTGACGTGGTTGCCGTGGTTGCGGAAGGGCGGCGGGGTCGGCTTGAGCGGGATCGCGCGCTTCGAGTTCGGCAGCAGGTAGACCGCGTCCTTGTCGACCGTCCCGTAGGTCGGCCAGTCGCTCTCATCGACGTCCGGGAACAGCTTGCGCATCGCCGACGGGTTCATCATCGCGCCGGACAGCAGGTGCGAGCCAGGGCCCTTGCCCTTCTCGACGACGGCAACGGGCACCTCGCCGAGCGACTCCATCAGCTCCTCGTCCTCGGCGAGCAGCTGGGTCAGCCGGATCGCGCAGGCGAGCCCGGCCGGCCCGCCACCCACGATCACCACGCCGACCTCGATCCGCTCGTCCTCCGGGTCGGTCGGCGCGCCGACGAACTCCTTGGCGGAGTCGACCGGCGGCGGGAACTCGATCGGCGCGGTGCTCATCTGTGGACCCCGACCACTAGCCCTTCTTCGCCCTGACCGCCTCGGTCAGCTTGGGCATGATCTTGTTGAGGTCGCCCACGATGCCGAGGTCGGAGAACTCGAAGATCGGCGCGTTCGGGTCCTTGTTGATCGCGACGATGTTCTCCGAGGACTGCATGCCGACCTTGTGCTGGATCGCCCCGGAGATGCCGGCCGCGACGTAGAGCTTCGGCGCGACCGTCTTGCCGGTCTGGCCGATCTGGGCCGCGTAGGGATACCAGCCGGCGTCGACCACGGCGCGCGTCGCCGCCACCGCGCCGCCAAGCGCGTCGGCGAGCGACTCGCAGAGCTCGAAGCCCTCAGCGTTGCCGAGCCCGCGGCCGCCCGCCACGAGCACGTTCGCGTCCTCGATGTTGACGTCCGCGCCGCGCTGCTCGCCGCGCTCGACCATTGTCGCCTTCGTCGAGTGCTCCTCGAAGGTGACGTCGACGTCCTCGACGGCGGCCGCGCCGTCGCCGGACTCGACCGCGTCGAACGCGTTCAGGCGGCCGATGATGATGCCGGGCTCGCCGACGTAGCCGACGTCCACGACCTGCGAGTCCTGCAGGATCGGGCGCTCGGCCACGAGCTTGCCGTCCTCGACGCGCACGGCGGTGACCTCCATGGTCACGCCGGCGTCCAGGCGCGCGGTGAGGCCGGCGCCGATCTCGAAGCCGAGCAGGCCGCCGCCGAAGAGGGCGTACTTGAAGCCGTTGTCCGCGATCACCCTTGCCATCGCGTCGACGACGGGCTGCGCGAGCCCCTCCGGGCCCTTGACGCGGTAGACCTTCGAGACGCCGTGCTTGCCGAGCGAGCCGCACAGCTCGTCGGTGAGGTCGTCGCCGCCGATGACGAGCGCGGCGGCCTCGCCGCCGAGCTCCTTGGCCAGCTTCGCGCCCTCGGAGACCGCGCCGAGCGAGTTCTTGTTGAACTCGCCCTCGTAGTGAAGTGCGTAAACGAGGATGCTCATGCCAGCAGCTTCCTTTCCTCGAGCCAGGTGACGATCCGCTCGACCGTCTCGTTCGTGTCCTCGTCCTCGATGATCTCGCCGGCGGCCTTCTCGGCGGGCGGGTTGACGGCGAGCACCTGGGTGCGCGAGCCGTCCTGCCCGACCTTGCCGGCCTCGATGCCGACGTCGCCGGCGGAGCGGACGTCGCGCGGCTTCTTCTTCGCGCCCATGATCGCCTTCAGCGACGGGTAGCGCGGCTCGTTGATCGCGTCGCCGACGGAGATGACGGCGGGCAGCTCGACGGAGACGGTGTCGTAGCCGTACTCGGCCTGGCGCTCACAGCGCAGCTTGCCGTCCTCGACGTCGAGCTTGATGACCTGCGTCAGCGAGGGCATCTTCAGGTGGTCCGCCACGACGGCGCCGATCGTGTAGCACTCGCCGTCGGCGGACTGCTGGCCGAGCAGGACGAGGTCGGGCGACTCGGACTCGAGCACCTTCGCGAGCGCGTAGCCGGTGGCGCAGACGTCCGAGCCGGCGAGCGCCTCGTCGGTCAGGTGGACCGAGCGGTCGGCGCCGAGGGCGACGGCCTTGTTGAGCGTGCGACCCGCCTCTGAGGGCGCCATCGTCACGGCGACGATCTCCTCGACGTCCGCCGCGCCGCCCTCGCGAATCTGCATGGCGGCCTCGATGGCGTGGGTGTCGAACTGGTTCAGCGTGGTCTCGCCCGAGCGGTCGAGACGCTTGGAACCCGGGTCCATGCGCTTCTCGACTGCGGCGTCGGGCACCTCTTTGACGAGGACGCAGATCTTCACGGAAGCTTCTCCTTGACTGGATACGTGGCGCGCGGCGAGGCGGATGGAAGGGCCTCCACCTCCCACGGCGCTGGCATCTTACTTCATTGACTGACGAGTCAATCGCATACCCGCTCAGGCGGGTACGGCTCCCTCGATGAAGTCGATGATGCCCTGGACGGGTGCGCCGGGCGTGAAGACCTCGGCGACGCCGAGCTCCTTCAGCTCCGGGATGTCGTCGCTCGGGATCGTCCCGCCCACAACGAGCACGACGTCCTCCGCGCCCTCCTCCTTGAGGAGCGAGGCGATCCGCGGCACGAGCGTCATGTGCGCACCCGACAGGATCGAGAGCCCCACGGCGTCCGCGTCCTCCTGCAGCACCGTCTCCACGATCTGCTCGGGCGTCTGATGGAGACCCGTGTAGATCACCTCCATGCCGGCGTCGCGCAGCGCGCGGGCGATGATCTTCGCCCCGCGGTCATGGCCGTCGAGGCCAGGCTTGGCCACCACCACGCGGATCTTGCGGCTGGACACGGCCGCCAGATTACCCCGTGCGAGCGCTCGGACTACCAGCCGATGCGCCCGGCCGCGCCGCTCTCTGGGCCGTCCGAGCGGCGCTGGAGCGCGAATCCAAGCGCCAGCATGAACAGGCCGAGTACCGCCAGGACGAGCGCATCGGCACCCGTGGCGGGAAGGCCCGAACCCGAGCTCGTGGAGCTGCCGGTGTCCGTGCTCGTGGAGCCGCTGTCGGTCGAGCCCGTGTCCGTCGACCCCGAGCCGCCGCCGCCGGAGCCACCGTCGCCGCTGCTCGAGGCCTCGACCGTGATCGTCCCGGTCATGTTCGGGTGCGGCGTGCAGATGTAGGAGAAGGTGCCGGCCTCGTTGAAGGTCTCCGAGCGGCTGCCGCCGGCAGAGAAGATGCCCGTGTCGAAGCTGCCGTCGGATGATGTGGCCGAGTGGGCGGTCGGGCCTTCGTTGGACCAGGTGACCGTGTCGCCCTGCTGGATCGTGATCGAGGCCGGCGTGAACTCGAAGTCGACGATCGTGACGTTCTCGGTCGCGGCGGCGACGGCGGTCAGCTTCCTCTTGGCGCGCCGCTTCGGCGACGGCTCCGTGGGCTCGGCGGGCGTGGCGGGCAGCTGCGCGGCGGGCGCCGGTGCGGGCTCCGCGGGGGCCGGCGCAGGCTCGGCCGGGACGGGCTCGGCCGGCGCGGGTGCAGGCTCTGCGGGCGCCGGCTCCGCGGGCGCGGGAGCGGGCTCCGCGGGAGCCGTCTCAGCCGGAACCGGCTCGACGGGCCCCGGATCGCCCGGGATGGCCTCGCCCGGAGCGCCAGTTGCGTCCGGTGTCTCCTCCTGGGCGCCCAGCGGGCCGGGGACGATCAGCGCGGCGAGAAGCGCGTACACCGCGGCGAGCACGAGCCAGTGCCTCATGAGCGGCCGACCCTAACCCTTGTCGCATCCTGCATGCGATCACCCTCTCACGAGGAGGCGCATTCGCGCCCGAGGTTGGCGCGGCAGCGCTCAGTCGTGGTCGCGCGGCCAGAGGTCCCACCAGCTGCGCACGAACTTGAACTCGGCACGGTGGACGGAGCCGTCCTTCAGCTGGATGAGGAACTGGCGGCATCCGCGCGTCCAGTCGCGATCGGTGCGCCACATGAAGATGTAGCTGCGGTGCTTGTAGCGCAGGCCCTTCTGCCACCACACGCTGCGGGCCGGCCTGCCGCTGGTGGGCTCCTCGCCGGCCCCGCAGTCGACCTCGGCGACCTGCGGGTAGCCCGGCGCGAGCACGTCCATGCCCTTATAGCCACCGAGCGAGAAGCGCACCGGCACCGCCTCTCCGGCAATCCAGCGGTTGATGGCGGGGAAGTCCTCGACGGGCCGGCGGAAGCCCCTGAAGTCGTCCGGCTCCTCCACCACCTCGTAGGCGACGGTGGTCGAGGCGCTGTTGCCGGCGGCATCAGTCGCGGTGACGGTGAAGCTGCCGGGACCGGGCGTCGAGGTGTCGAGCGCCGCGCCGTCCGCGACGTCTCCCACGCACGAGAGGACGCCCGAGCCGTTCGGCTCGTCACTGCAGTCGTAGTCCGCGAGCACGTCCTCGCCCATCGCGTAGCTCGCCCCGTCGACAGGCGTGCGCAGATTGACCACCGGGGCACCGAGGTCCACGACCTCGACCGTGACCGAGGCGGTTGCCTCGTTGCCGGCACCGTCGCGGGCGCTGACAGTGACCGTCTTGGGGCCGAGCGTCGAGGTGTCGAGCGCCGCTCCGTCGGCGACGTTGCCTTCGCAAGAGACAAGACCCGAGCCACCCTCGTCGCTGCACGAGTAGTCGACGATCACCTCGGAGCCGAGCGCCACGCTGTCGCCGTTAACGGGGCTGTCCAGGCGGATGAGGGGTGCGGTGCTCTCGTCGTCCGTGCACGTGCCCGTGAGCGCGATCGTGTAGGTGCCCGAGTCGCGCGGGATCCCATCCCAGCTGTCGACCGGGGCCGCCGCGCCACGGCCGTTGGCCGGTGTCACGAATGCGACGTCGCTGAAGATCTCCCCGTCGACGCTGTGCGGATCCCTGTCGTAAGCGCTGATGCCGAGGATGTACTCGCCGGACGACTGCGGCGTGAGCGGATGCCGGGCGGGCAGCGTGGACTGCTTCGTGGTGCCGTCGTCGTGGGCGTAGATCCCGAAGCCCGCGGCGTCGAAGAGGAACAACTGGGTGTCGACGTCGCTCAGCCCGACCGTGGTCGCCGAGAAGGTCTGTCCGCCGCTCAGGCAGATGCGGAACAGGTCGGCGTCATTGCCGTCGGCTACCTGGCCGTTGATCGTCGTCAGCTGCGCCTGGGTCAGGTCCTGAGCGGTGGCCGGCACGGCGCCCGCGTCGCCCTGCTCGTCGGCAGCCAGGGCACTCGGCGCAAGCGCCAGTGCGATGAGTGAGCTGACGAGGCAGATGCAGCGCTTCAAGTGTCCTCCCATGCCGGTGGGAACATCATCGGCTCGCATGCCCTTTTCCGTTAGCGGCCCCGGAGCGGGATGGACCTGCCTGGGCCGCCTGGCGGGCGCCCGCTCGCTTAGAAAACGGGTGTCTCGGTGTAGGTCCCGAAGACCCGTTGGAGGGATTCCACGATTTCGCCCTCGGTTGCATGTGCGCGTGCTGCCTCTAGGAGGAGTTCCATGAGGTTGCGATCCGTCGCTGCGGCTTCGCGCAGCGCGGCGAGCGTCTGCTCGACCTGGGCAGTGTCTCTGCCGGCCCGGACGGCTTGGAGGCGGCCGATCTGCTTGCGCTCGAGCTCGACCGGGATCTTGAGGAGATCGGTGTCGGCGTCGTCCTGCTGCTGGTAGCGGTTGACGCCGACTATCACGCGCTCTCCCCGCTCGATCTCCTGCTGGAGCCGGAAGCTCGCGTCGGCGATCTCGCGCTGCGGGAAGGTCTGCTTGATCGCGTCGACCATGCCGCCGAGCTCGTCGATGCGGCGGAAGTAGTCGTGGGCGCCTTCCTCCATCCGGTCGGTCAGCGCCTCCACGAAGTACGAGCCGCCCAAGGGGTCGATCGTGCTCGCGACCCCGGTCTCGTGGGCGATGATCTGCTGGGTCCGGAGCGCAACCCGCACCGCCTCCTCGGTCGGCAGCGCGAGCGCCTCGTCGAAGCTGTTCGTGTGCAGCGACTGCGTTCCGCCGAGCACGGCCGAGAGCGCCTCGGTCGCGGTGCGGACGATGTTGTTGAGCGGCTGCTGAGCCGTCAGCGACACGCCCGCCGTCTGCGTGTGGAAGCGCATCAAGAGGCTGCGCTCGTCGCGCGCCCCGTAGGTGTCGCGCAGCTCGCGCGCCCAGATCCTCCTGGCCGCGCGGTACTTCGCGATCTCCTCGAAGAAGTCGATGTGGGCGTTGAAGAAGAAGGACAGCCTGGGTGCGAACTCGTCCACGTCGAGCCCCCGCTCGAGGGCGTGCTCGACGTAGGTGAAGCCGTCCTTCAGGGTGAACGCGAGCTCCTGCACCGCCGTCGAGCCCGCCTCGCGTATGTGATAGCCCGAGATCGAAATCGGATGCCACAGCGGCATCCGCAGGGCGCAGAACTCGACCATGTCCGTCACGAGCCGCATCGCCGGGTCGATCGGGAAGCACCACTCCTTCTGCGCGATGTACTCCTTGAGGATGTCCGTCTGGATCGTGCCGCGCAGCCGCTCGGCCCCCACTCCCTGGCGCTCGGCCGCGACCACGTAGAAAGCCAACATCACCGCCGCGGGTGCGTTGATCGTCATCGACGTCGACACCTCGCCCAGCGGGATCCCGCGGAACAGCAGCTCCATGTCATCGAGCGTGTCGACGGCCACGCCCTCGCGGCCCACCTCGCCCTCCGAGCGCGGATGATCCGAGTCGTGCCCCATCAATGAGGGCATGTCGAACGCCGTCGACAGGCCCGTCTGCCCGTGGTCGCGCAGGTAGCGGAAGCGCTCGTTCGTCTCCTCCGCGGTGCCGAACCCGGCGAACTGGCGCATCGTCCACAGGCGTCCGCGGTACATCGACGGATAGACCCCGCGGGTGAACGGAAACTCGCCCGGCAGCCCGATCCGCTCCGGCCCCGGCAGGTCCGCCTCCGTGTAGAGCGGCGCCACCGGCTCGCCGCTCAACGTCGAGAACAGCGCATCCCGCTCCGGCACGCGCGCATAGCGCTCCCGGAACCAACGCTCCGCATCCGTCATCGCGCGTGGCTCGACTGCCATCGCCAGAAGTCTAGGTCGCCTAGGCGGCGGCTCGCCGGGCCGCGGCCCTGGAGCGGGCGCGCGCCGTGCGCAGCCCGAGGGCGGCGGTCCAGGTGAAGTCCTGAGTGCCGAGCCCGCGGCCCGAGTCCGGCACGAAGTACTCGCGCATGCCGCCGCCCTCGATCGCCTCGAGCATCCGGGCTCGCAGCGTGGCGGCCGCCGCGCGCTCACCGTGCTCCTCGAGCCCGCGGGCGCAGAGCCAGGTGACGTTGGCCCACACGGGGCCGCGCCAGTAGCTGCGCGCCGAGCGCTCCGGGTCGTCCCGGGCGAGCGTCCGCACCCCGTAGGGAGACGCGAGCCGGCCGTCGATCACCTCAGTCGCCAGCGCGCGCGCCTGGGCGCTCGAGAGCCCGGGCGTCAGCGCCGCCAGGGCGCTGCCCGCGCCGGTGGCGCCGAGCGTCGAGCCGTCGATCAGGTCGACCGCGCGGATCAGGCCGTCCGCGCCGGCGCGCGCCCGCAGCGACGCGGCCACGCGCGCCCCGGCCACGTGGCTCTCCTCCGCGATCCGGCTCTCGCCGAGCTCCGTGGCGAGCTCAGCCAGATCGAGGCAGGACCGCGCGAGGATCGCCGAGAAGCCCGGGTCGAGCACGCGGAACTGGCCGGTGCGGGCGAGCCGCGCCTGGTCCCAGCCGATCGCCGTCCCGCGACGCACGAGCGTGAGAAAGCGCCGGTAGTGCTCGTCGCTCGGCCGCTCGGCGGCGTCGACCGAGTCGGTGTCGCGCCGGTGGAGCACGGCCACCTCGGGCAGCACGCGCCAGAGCGGCCCGTCCCACTCGACGGCGTTGTCGCGCCCCGACTCCCACGGGTGGACGAGCACCGGCTCGCCGACGCCGCGCGGGTCGCGCTCCTCGAGCAGGAAGCGGTGCCACGCGAGCAGCGGGCGCAGGAGCGCGCGGGCACGCCGCTCCTCCGGGTGCCGCTCGAATAGGAGCCGCGCGCACGTCGCCGCGAGCGGCGGCTGGGTGATGCCGGAGATGCGGCGCCCGTCGACGGCGCAGCGCCTGCCCCACCAGCGCGGACCGGGGAGATAGCGGGCGTAGGGACGGGCGACCGTCGTGAGCACGCTGCGCAGGCGGCCGTTCAGCCGGTCGGAGACACGCGTGTGGAAGGCGATGTGCGGGATCATCCCGCCCGCGTCGCGGGCGCAGGCGAGCGTCTCCAGCTCGGTCCAGGCGCGATCCGAGTCGATCTCGGCCCAGCCGAGCGCTGCCAGCGCGGAGTCCCAGTTCCACTGGTGCGGGTAGGTGGAGCGCGACGGGACGGTGTAGCCGCCGTTGTCGTTCAGGCGCAGAACCCGCTCGGCCATGGCGGGCACGCTTGTTTCCGGCATCGGAATCACGTTGGGGGCCATTGTCTGTTCAGAATCGGCCGCTCGCCAGCCGCACATGAGCGGCCGCGGCGGCGCGGGCTAGGAGCCGTTCACCTCGACGATCATGGCATCGCCCTGGCCGCCGCCCGAGCAGATCGCCGCCACGCCGAGGCCGCCGCCGCGCCGGCGGAGCTCGCTCACCAGCGTCATCAGGATGCGCGCACCGCTTGCCCCGATCGGGTGGCCGAGCGCGATGGCGCCGCCGTTCACGTTGACCTTCGACTCGTCCACCCCGAGCATGCGCACCGAGTTGAGCGCCACCGAGGCGAAGGCCTCGTTTATCTCGAACAGGTCGATGTCGTCGACCGACAGGCCGGCCTGCTCGAGCGCCTTCTTGGCGGCGTTGGCCGGAGTGCGGGCGAGGTACGGGAAGTCATCGGCGACGGCCGCCTGGGCGACGATCGTCGCGAGCGGGGTGCGCCCGTTGGCGCTCGCCCACTCGTCCGACGACAGCACGAGCGCGCCCGCGCCGTCGTTCACGCCGGGCGCGTTGCCGGCGGTGTGGGCCCCGTCCTTGTGAAACGCGCCGCGCAGCTTCGCGAGCGACTCGAGCGAGCTGTCGCGCCGGGGGGCCTCGTCGACCTCGACCGTGGTGTCGCCCTTCCGCGAGCTGACGGTGACCGGCACGATCTCCTCCGGCAGCCGGCCCTCGTCGGTCGCCTCCACGGCGAGCTCGTGCGAGCGCAGCGCGAAGCGGTCCATGTCCGCCCGGGTGATCTCGAGCTCCTCGCCGACCTCGTCCGCCTCCTCGCCCATGTGCTTGCCGCTGAACGGGTTGGTGAGGCCGTCGTGGACCATGGCGTCCAGCGCCTTGGCGTCGCCCATGCGAAAGCCGAAGCGGGCCTGCTGCAGCAGGTAGGGCGCCTGCGACATCGACTCCATGCCGCCCGCGACGGCGACGTCGAGGTCACCGGCACGCACGGCCTGGTCGACGATGCCGGCGGAGCGGATCCCGGACGCGCAGACCTTGTTGACCGTCTCCGAGGAGACTTCCTTCGGGATCCCTCCCTTGATCTGCGCCTGGCGGCTCGGGATCTGCCCCTGCCCCGCCTGCAGGACCTGCCCGAACACGACGTGCTCGACCTGCTCGGGCGCCACCTCGGCGCGCTCGAGCGCCGCCGCGATCGCGGTTCCTCCGAGCTCCGTCGCGTCGAGCGAGGCGAGCCCGCCTCCCATCTTTCCGAACGGCGTCCGGGCGGCGCCGAGGATCACGGTCTTGGGCATCTGAGCTGCGTCTCCTTGCGGGTCACGTGGGTCGCGAACGATATCGCCGGGTTATGCTCCCGCGCCGATGCCTGGACCGATAGTCACAGCCCGCAGCGGGCCGCCCGAGGAGACCGCCGCCGACACGCGCGTCGTCGGCCTGTTCGAGAACGAGTCGCTTGCCGACCCTGCCCTGCAGCGGCTGGTCGAGCTGGGCGAGGCGAAACCCGGCCTCAAGAAGGTCGCCGTCGCGCACGAGGACGCGCCCGGCGGCGGCCAGCGCCGCGTGCTGATCGCCGGACTGGGCAAGCGCGACGAGCTCGACGCCGAGCGCGCGCGGGTCGCCGCCGCTGCGGCGGCCGGGCGGGCGAAGGAGCTCGGCGCAGTGTCGCTGTCGTGGGCGGCACCGGCGGGCGAGGGCGTCGCGGCCGGGATCGTCGAGGGGACGCTGCTGAAGCTGTACTCGTTCGACCGCTTCAAGAGCTCGAAGGACGAGGACGACGGGATCGAGTCGCTCGAGGTCAGCGGCGAGGCCGTCGACGGCGAGGAGGTCGAGCGCGCCCGCGTGGCCGCGCTGGCGGCCAACGCCACGCGCGACCTGCAGAACCTGCCGGCGAACGTCGCAACGCCCGCCTTCCTCGCCGAGCGAGCCGCGGAGATCGCGGACGAGTACGACACGCTCGAGGTCGAGCTGTTCGACCGCGACGCGATCGTCGCCAACGAGATGGGCGCCTTCGCGGCGGTCGCGCAGGGCACGGACGTCGACCCGCGGCTGATCGTGCTGCGCTGGCGCCCGCCGGGGGCGAGCGGGCCGCACCTCGGCTTCGTCGGCAAGGCGGTGACCTTCGACACGGGCGGCATCTCGATCAAGCCCTCGGCCAAGATGCAGGAGATGAAGTTCGACATGTCGGGCGGCGCCGCGGTGATCGAGGCGATGGCCGGCATAGCCGAGCTCGGCATCCCGGCCACGATCACTGCCGTCGTGCCCTCGACCGAGAACATGCCGAGCGGCCACGCCGTCAAGCCCGGCGACATCGTCACGGCAAAGAACGGCACGACCATCGAGGTCAACAACACGGACGCCGAGGGCCGGTTGATCCTCGCCGACGCCCTCTGTTACGCGGTCGAGCAGGGCGCCGAGCGGATCGTCGACCTCGCCACGCTCACCGGCGCGGTCCTGGTGGCGCTCGGACACACCTACTGCGGGCTCTTCTCGAACGACGACGACTGGTGCGCCCAGGTCGAGGCCGCCTGCAACGCCAGCGGCGAGATCGGCTGGCGGCTCCCGCTCCACACGGAGTTCTTCGAGCTGACCAAGGGCCAGTACGCGGATCTCACCAATGCCTCCGACCAGCGCGTCGCGATGTCGAGCTACGCGGCCGAGTTCCTGCGCCAGTTCGTCGACGACCGGCCCTGGGTGCACATGGACATCGCGGGTACGGCGTGGGGCATGAGCCGCAACTACGTCGGCAAGGGCGCGAGCGGCTTCGGCACCCGCGCGCTGATCGAGCTGGCACGCGCCTCCGCGGCCTAAGTTTCACGCAGTTTCACGTTGTGTGACATACGTCACACTCCGGTTTGACTCGCGAATCGGGTGGTTACGGTGACCCGGTAAGTCGAAGTCGGCCCTGTCCGCGTGCGGGAGAGAACGCGCGGACACGGCAAGCCCTGGCGGGCGTCATCTGACGCGGGCGCCGGGCAACCCCGGAGGTAGCTCCGCCCATGAAGCAGGCAACGATCCTGCTGCTGTGCGCGTGCGCGCTCGTGCCCGCGCTTGCAGCCGGAATTCCGGCCCTGGCCCAGACGAGCCAGGCCGGTACTGAAACCACGTCCACCACGACCGGCGGCATCGGGCCCGCCGTATTCCCCCAGGCCGAGGCCGCGAGCGCTCGAGAGCAGCGTGCCTACCGCCGCTGGCGAAGAAAGCTCGACCGACACGGACTCTGGCGCGGCCGGGACCTAGTGGCGGCCGCCCGCATTGACCAGCGCCCGCCCACGTCGGACGAGCTGCGCAGCTCGATCAGCCGCATGAAGGCGAGCTTCCGCCGCTTCCTCGGCAGCGAGGAGGGGCGCAGCGTCGTATTCCGCTTCAAGGTGAAGCGCATCCCGGCATGGGGCCGGCAGCAGCTGGCGTCGATCGCCGCGTGTGAGTCGCACGGCGACCCTCGTGCCGTCGGCGGCGGCGGGACCTACCGCGGGATGTACCAGTTCAGCTTCGGCACGTGGCAGATCGTCGGCGGAGCCGGCGACCCGGCCGCCGCCTCGCGTCACGAGCAGACCTGGCGCGCATGGCTGCTGCTGAGCCGGCACGGCGCGGGCCACTGGCCGGTCTGCGGCTAGCGGCGCTGTGGGGCCGCGGGGCGGCGACTCGGTAAGCCTGCCGCCCCGCGTACCGCCGGTCCCTAGCGGTACTCCCTGCGGTGCTCTTCCTCGCGCACGACCTCGGGGTCGCGGTCGGGGTCGGCGGTCGTCCGCTCCTCGTGCACCTCGTGCACGGTGCGGTCGGCGTCCGCGTCCGTCGTCCCCTCCGGCCGGTCGTACTGCGCGTCGTCCGCGCTCGTCGCGCCGGCCGTCGTGCCCGCGCCCGCGGCGTCGCTCGTCGAGCGGTCGCGGTCAGGCACGAAGTCGCCCTTCGTATCCGGGTCGAGATCGTGTGCACGCTCGTGGTGTGCGTCGGCCTCGCGGCGCTGCTCGTCCGCCCGCGCCGCCTGCTGGCGCGCCTGCGCCTCCTCGCGGCGAGCCCGCGCGGCCCGCTCGTCGGCCTCCGCGCTCGCTTCGTCGGCCTCCGCGGTACGAACCTCGGCTTCCCGGCGAATCTCGCGCGCCTCGTGGCGACGTGACTCCAGCTTCGCCTCGCGGCCCCTCCTGGCGAGCCACATCACAAGCGCCAGGACGATAAGGACACCGATAACGATCGCGATGATGGCTCCAGTGGACATTCTCGACTCCTTCGTCGGTTGCCCTGACCAGCTACCCCGAAAAGACGGGCGTTACCCCTCTTTCGCGTCGCTCGCGGCCGCCGCCTCGGGCTCGTCCAGCTCGCGCAGCTCGCGTTTCAGCACCTTGCCCGTAGCGTTCCGCGGCAAGTCGTCGAGGAACCAGATCTCGCGCGGCACCTTGTAGCGCGCCAGGTTCCGCTTGACGTGCCCCTTCAGCTCGTCCTCGCTCGCCTCACGGCCCTCCTCGAGCACGACGAACGCGCGCAGGCGCTGACCGAAGTCGGCGTCCTCGACGCCGAGCGCCGCAGCTTCCGATACCGCCTCGTGGCGGGCCAGCGTGTCCTCGACCTCCTTGGGGAAGACGTTCTCTCCCCCCGAGACGATCATCTCGTCGTCGCGGCCCTCGATGAACAGGCGCCCGTCCGCGTCGAAGCGACCCACGTCGCCGGTCGACATGAACGCGCCGATCACGTCCTTCGTGCCGCCGCCCGTGTAGCCCTCGAAGAGCATCTCGTTCGTCACGAAGATGCGGCCCGGCTGGCCCTCCGGCACCTCCTCGCCGGACTCGTCGTAGAGCTTCACGAGCGTCCCGCGCGGCGGTCGGCCGGCGGTCCCCGGCGCGGCGCGCATATCCTCCGGCGTCGCGATCGAGGCCCACGCGACCTCGGTCGAGCCGTACAGGTTGTAGAGCGTGTCGCCGACCGCATCCATCCAGTGGGTGGCGAGGTCGCCGGGAAGCGCCGAGCCGCTCGCCGCCACCACCTTGAGCGAGGAGAGGTCGTACTTGGTGAGCGTCTCCTCGGGCAGCTCGAGGATCCGCTGCATCATCACCGGCACCACCACGAGCGAGTCGCAGCGGTAGCGGGCCACCGTCGCCAGGGACTCCTCGGGATCGAACTTCCTCCGCAACACGTAGGTCGTGCCGAGGATCAGGCCGAGCGTGAAGTGGGCGAAGCCCCAGGAGTGGAAGAGCGGCGCCGCGATGTGCGAGATCTGGCGCGTCTTCAGGGGGATCTTCGACAGCAGCGACACCGCCGGCTCCAGCGACTGCGGGTTGCCGCGCGAGGCGCCCTTGGGCGTGCCGGTCGTGCCGCTCGTGAGGATGACGACCCGCCCCTCGCGCTGTGGCGGCACGACCTCGCCGGGGTCGCCCCTCCGGATCAGCTCGTCGAGTGTCGGGTCGGACGGGCTCTCGGAGTCGTGCCACGCGACGAAGCGCTTGCGCCGCTTGCCGGCCTCCTCGAGGAGGCCCGCGAACTCCTCGTCGTAGATCAGCGCGCGCGGTTTCTCGCGCTTCGCGACCTCGGTGAGCTGCGGGCTGGCGAACGCCGTGTTGAGGTAGAGCGCGTCCGCCCCGAGCTTGGAGACGGCGATCGTCGCCTCGATGAAGCCGCGGTGGTTGCGGCACATGATCCCGACGCCGTCCCCCTCGACCACGCCGGCGTCGGAGAGCGAGTGCGCGATTGCGTTGGTGCGCGCGTTGACCTCGGAGTAGCTGAGCGTCCCGAGCTCGTCGACGATCATCGGGTCGTCCGGGTAGCGCGCCGCGAGCGAGATGGCGCCGGCGGCCGGGCTGCGGCCCCAGCGCTGCAGCGTCCGCAGGACGTCCCACAGCCGGTCCGGCCGCATCGGCCGGATCACGCCGGCGTCCGCGAGCACCTTGACGTTCCCGAGCTGGTGGGACACCTGCCCGGGCAGCCTTCTGACGAACTCGCTCAACTGATGGGTCCCCTCATCCTCGTGACTCTCCGGCCTGGATTGTGAAGCCTCGGCGCCGCGAGCGCCGCAGACCCGCGCGCGGTCTCAGGCCGCCCGGCGGCGGGCGCTCGATCCCAGCTCGGGCCAGCTCGACACAGGGCCCGGCGGCTGCTCGATCTTGTGCGGCTCGCCCGCGGGCAGATTCTCCAGGAGGGTACGCGCGCTCGAAGCGCGCAGCTGCTTCGCCACCGTCCGCCGTGCGGTCTCGATTACCTGCTGGCGGCGCTCGCCGTTCATCCAGTTGCGGCCGATCCCCGCCCGGTCCTCCGCCGTCGGCTCGATCACGAGCACCTCGCTGCCGAAGCGGCGCAGCTTGCGCTCCTCGTGCGCGAGCCGGCGCCGGCCGCTGCCGTTCGTGAACACCGGCAGCAGGTCGAGCAGGCCCTCCTCCTTGTCCGAGCTCGTCAGCGGGTTTAGGCAGATGACGAGGTCGAGCCCGCGCCCCGCCACGAGGTCGAGGTTCGAGACCGAGCAGACGCCGCCGTCCACGTAGCGCCGCCCGTTGATCCTGACCGGCCGGTAGAAGCCCGGGATCGCACACGACGCCGCGACTGCCTTGGCGAGATCCACGCGCGGAGCATCGATCCGCCCGAACGGGACGCGCCGTCCCGATTGGTAGTCGCAAGCGACCGCCCAGAAGTTCGGGTGCCCGACCCACTCGTCCGCCACGGCACGGCGGACCAGCTCCTGCAGCGAGTCGGTCGACACGATCCCCGCCGGCAGCCAGCCCGCGAGCATCTGGAGCGGCGTGTGGCGCAACGGGTTGCGCAGCGATGTGAAGGCCATGCGCAGCGACCCCGGCCCGATCACGGGCAATCCGCGATGGAGCTTGAAGACCGCCCCGGCCGCGCGGTCGGCCTGCGCGGCCGGGCGCCCGTCGGGGCCGTTCAGGCCCTCGAACACCTCCCCGCGTGAGTGGGCGACCATGAACCAGGGCGGAATCCCGGACGCCACCAGCGCCCCGATCATCGATCCAGCCGAGGTTCCGACGATGTACTCCGCGCCGGCAGGATCCCACTCGGTCTCGCGTGCAAGCGCATCGAGCGCCCCCGTCAGCCAAGCGCCGCCGAGGACCCCGCCCGCTCCGAGCACCAACCCGACCTTCATCGTCCCTCCCAGGGTAAGCGCTTACCGGGCGGACGGCGCCGGCCCGGGGCCGGCGGAACCACGAGTGGACGATTTCGCACCCATAGGAGCCGGAATCGTCCACTCGCTGGCGGGGGGCGGGCGTTTTCGCCGGCCTGGCCCCCTTACTCGCTGCTGTTCGGGTTCGCGGACTTCACGACTCGTCGCTCCCGGGGTCGTGGTACGCCCGCTTGCGCCACGGCGGCTTGACGTCGCCGTCAAGGCGCCGGTAGCGGCGGGTCTGGTGCGTCTCGAGCGGGATCAGGCGCAGCCCCTCGGCGGTCGTCGTCCGCTCGCGCGGGTCGAGTGGCGCCGGAATGTGACCGGCGTGGCTCCCGTACGACACTCGCGACCAGCCGGTCGCGGGGAACCAGCGGTTGCGGCAGTCGTCGTGCTTGCAGCCCTGGTAGTGGCCGTGGGAGCTCGCGCGCGTCCAGGCGCTGCCGTCCGGGTCGAGCCGCACCTGCACCGCCTCCCAGTCGTCCCGGTGGTAGCCCGGCCAATCGCCGCTGCCGCTGACGAGCTCGCGGATCCTCGGCAGCAGCCAGCTCGCCTCCCAGGCCCGGTCGGCACCGGCGAAGGTTGTGTTCGAGTCCGGGAAGTAGAGCCAGTACTGGATGTAGGTCCGCCCGCCGCGCCGCAGGAGGCGCGTGAACACGGTCGCGCCGGCCCCGCCGTCACCGCGGTGGACGTCGAGAGCGGCCTCTTCGGGTGCGGTCGCACAGCGGCGCTCGCGGCAGAGGCGCCAGTCCACCGGGAGCTCGCGCTCGCCGCGCTCGTAGACGAGGTTCGGCGCGTGCGCCCGCACGAGCGCCCCGTCGCGCTCGCCGTACGCCCGGGCGAGGGCACGGTCGCCGTCGTCGCAGCCCGCGCGCACGGCGCAGACCATGCGATGCGCCAGCGAAGCGCCGAAGGAGCGCCCTTCGACGGACGGCACGAACGCGCCAAGCGCCCCGAGCGCGAGCGCGCAGGCGAGGACGAGCGCGACCCATTCGATCGTCGCCTGGCCGAGCTCCGCGCCGCTGCCCGCCGTGGTCGCCTGCTCGCCCCTGTAGCCGGGGCGCCCGCGAGCAGTTCCGCGCCTGCGCGCGAGCGCGGGGGCAGCGAGAAGCGCCGCGCCTGCCACCCACGCGAGCGCGACCAGCGGATGACCCGCGTCGAGTAGGTCGCGGACCACGAACCCGAGGCCGCCTCCGCCGATCAGGGCGAGCCACATCACCGCCGCCCAGGCGTGGATGCGCTCGAGCGCCGAGGCCCGCCCGGCGCTCACCCGTCCTCCACGAGGAAGGCGTAAGGGTTGAGGCAGCCGTTCGCGATGTCGATCGCCTCGTCGAGCGGCATCGCCTCGTTCGGCGCGCGTGGATGCTCGAGCTCGTAGCGAAAGCGCTGGTAGCCGATGCACACGATCCAGGCGCGCTTGACGAGCGTGGCGCCGACGGCACGCAGCCGCCGCAGCGCGTCGATCGCGCGCGCCCGCGACAGCCGAGCGCCGGCGCGCGGGGACGCCGGAACCAAGGGCGGGGCGGTCGGAGCGGCCTGTGGAGCGCCCGGAAGGGCCGGCGAGCCCGCCGGCCGCACCCCGATCCGGCCCGCGCACGAGCGGCGCGCCCCGCACACGAGCCGCTGCGCGACCAGCTTCCCCAGTCCACGGTCGTTCGCCGGCGCGCGGTCCGCCCGCGTCCAGGCCAACACGCCGAGCGTTCCCAGCGCGAGCACCGCGACCAGCACGAGCCCCACCCACTCGACGCTGGCCTGGCCCATCTCATCACCGGCCGGAACCCCTTGCATGGCCGCCGACCGTACGGAGACGCGGCGCACGTGTGGGTGACGTAGGCAACAACTCCGCTCAATTAGTGCTTAACCCGAACTTAATGGACCTCGTAACACGGTCTTTATGTCCGAGGCTTGACAGAACTGCCCACAGCGTGGGAGGGTCCGCCCCGTGGCCCCGGGCTCCGGCTCATTGAGTTCCCTCAGAGAGCTCAACCGCCTCCGAATCGTGGACTTCCTGCGCATCAACGGCACCGCCAGTCGCGCGGAGCTCGCCCGAAGGACCGGGCTGGCGCGCTCGACCGTGTCGACGCTCGTATCCGACCTGCAACGGCGCGGGATCGTCGTCGAGCAGCCGGGGCAGTTCGCCGGCGGGGGGCAGCCGGGCCGGCCCGCCGCCCTTCTTCAGCTCGACCCCTCGGCAGGCGCGGCCATCGGCATCGACTTCGACCACGACCGGCTGCGCGTCGCGGTCTCGGATCTGTCGCGCATCGTCCTGGCCGAGGCCAGTGCGCGCTACGACGTCGACCACGACGCCTTCGGCGCGCTCGACCTCGCCGCCGACCTCGTCGAACAGCTGCTGGACGAGGTCGACATCGGGCGCGACCGGGTGCTCGGGACGGGCATGGCGCTCGCGGGCCCGATCGACCACGACCGCGCGGCGCTCCACAACTCGACCGTCCTGCCCGGCTGGGCCGACGTGGACGCCGGTGCGGAGCTGGAGCAGCGGCTTGGCATGACCGTGTATGTCGACAACGACGCGAACCTGGGCGCGCTGGCGGAGGTCACGCTGGGCGCCGGGCGCCGCGCGCGCTTCGCCGCGTACGTCCAGGTGGGGTCTGGCGTCGGCGCGGGGATCGTGGTCGACGGCAGCCCCTACCGCGGCGCGCGCGGCACCGCCGGCGAGATCGGCCATGTGGTCGTGGACCCGCAGGGCCCGCTGTGCCGATGCGGCAACCGCGGCTGCCTCGAGACCGTTGCCTCCACGGGCGCGCTGCTGGCGCTTGTCAGCGCGAGCCGCGGGCATGAGCTGACGGTGCAGGAGATGATCGCGGAGGCGCTTGCCGGCGACGCCGGCTGCAGGCGGGCTATTGCGGACGCGGGCCGCGTCGTGGGAGGCGTCGGTCGCGGGTCTGGTGAATCTGTTCTCTCCCGAGATGGTCGTCATCGGCGGCGATCTCGGGGAAGCGGGAGAGCTCCTGCTCGAGCCGCTGCGGGAGGCCGTCATGCGTGACGCGCTCTCCGAGGCGGCCGCGGGGCTGGAGATCGTGGCGGGAGAGCTGGGCGAGCGGGCGAATCTGCTCGGAGCGCTCGCCCTTGTGCTCATGCAGTCCGAGCATGAAGTGGCCGCGCGTGTGGCGGGAGGCGCGGCGGCATGAAAGCGAGAGGGCAGAGGCCCTACAAGGAGGAGAGACACGTGTTGAAGAGGAGCAGGCTCCTGGCGCTGGCCGCGGCCGGCGTACTGGCCCTGGGCGGCCTGGCCGCCTGCGGCGACGACGACGATGACGGCGGAGGAAACGGCGGAGGCGGCGGAGGCGGAGGCGACACCCCGCGCGTCGGCGTCCTGCTGCCGGACACGAAGTCGTCGACGCGCTGGGAGACGGTCGACCGGCCGGCGCTTCAAGAGGCCCTCGAGGCCGGAGGCGTCGAGGCCGACATCCAGAACGCCGAGGGCAACAAGAACACCCAGCAGCAGCAGGCCGAGCAGATGATCACCAACGGCGCCAACGTGCTGCTGCTGGTGAACCTCGACTCCGGCTCGGGCGCAGCGATAGCCGCAAACGCCCAGTCGCAGGGCGTGAAGGTGATCGACTACGACCGCCTGACGCTCGACACGGACGCGACGGACTACTACGTCTCGTTCGACAATGAGAGAGGTCGGCGAGCTCCAGGGCCAGGGGCTCGTCGACTGCATCGGCGACAAGCAGGGCGCCCGCATCGCGGTCCTGAACGGCTCGCCGACCGACAACAACGCGACGCTGTTCAAGAACGGCTACGACTCGGTCATCAACAAGAAGTTCGACTCGGGTGACTGGACCGAGGTCGACGATCAGTCCGTGCCCGACTGGGACAACCAGCAGGCGCTGACGATCTTCGAGCAGATGCTGCAGGCCGCCGACAACAAGGTCGACGGAGTGCTGGCCGCCAACGACGGCCTCGGCAACGCCGCGATCTCGGCTCTGAAGCAGCGCCAGCTGCCGCAGATCCCGGTGACCGGCCAGGACGCGACGCTGGAGGGCCTCCAGAACATCGTCAACGGCGATCAGTGCATGACCGTCTACAAGGCGATCCAGAAGGAGGCCGACGCGGCCGCCGAGCTGGCGATCGCGCTCGCCAAGGGCGAGGAGCCGACCGTCGAGACCACGCCGATCGACAACGGCACCGAGGAGGTCCCGAGCGTGCTGCTCGAGCCCGTCCCGGTGACGAAGGACAACATCGGCGAGTACTTCGGCAATCCCGACTACCCGACGAAGGAGGACATCTGCGCCGGGAAGGTCGCGGCGAACTGCGAGAAGCTCGGCCTCTGAGCTGACAGACGACGCGTGTCCCACGCCCCGGAGCGCGAAGGCGCTCCGGGGCAGGGCCGCGTAGAGTGCCGGGCGCAACCCAGGGGAGAGAGCTGAATGAGCGATACACCGTTGCTCGAGCTGCGCGGGGTGAGCAAGCACTTCGGTGCCGTCATCGCCCTGCACGAGGTCGATTTCACGGTGCCGGCCGGCTGTGTCACCGCGCTGGTCGGTGACAACGGCGCGGGCAAATCGACGCTCATCAAGTGCGTCGCCGGCATCTACCGCATCGACGGCGGGCAGATCCTCTACGACGGCAAACCGGTCAACGTCCACGGCCCGCGCGAAGCCGCCGACCTCGGGATCGAGATCGTCTACCAGGACCTCGCGCTGGCGGACAACCTCGACGTCGTCCAGAACATGTTCCTCGGCCGCGAGGAGCTCGAGGGGCTGCGCACGCTCGACGAGATCAAGATGGAGTCGCGCGCGCGCGACACGCTCAAGAGCCTGTCGGTCACGACGATCCGCAGCGTGCGCCAGACGGTGGCGGGGCTCTCCGGCGGCCAGCGCCAGTCGGTGGCGGTCGCGAAGGCCGTGATGTGGAACTCGCGCCTCGTGGTTCTCGACGAGCCGACCGCCGCGCTCGGCGTGGCCCAGACGCGCCAGGTGCTCGACCTCGTCAAGCGGCTGGCAGAGCAGGGCCTCGGGGTGATCATCGTCTCCCACAACCTGCACGACATCTTCGAGGTGGCCGACAACATCACGGTCCTGCGGCTCGGCCAGAACGTGGCCGAGTTCAAGCGCACCGAGACGACCCAGCAGGAGGTCGTCGAGGCCATCACCGCCGGGAAGCTCACGAAGGTGCCCGGCGTCGTCGACGAGGAGGCCGTGGCGTGAGCACCGCAGCCCCTCCCGCACCCACCGGCGCCTCGGCCGGCCTCGCCGGCGCCTTCCGCGAGTGGTGGACCGACGTCCGCGAGGGCCAGCTCGGCTCGCTGCCGATCATCTTCGGCCTGGTCATCATCGCGATCGTCTTCCAGACCCAGAACGACCGCTTCCTCACCGCCGGCAACTTCGTCAACCTGATCGTCCAGTCGGCGGCCTACACGACGATCGCAATGGGCATCGTGTTCGTGCTGCTGCTGGGCGAGATCGACCTGTCGGTCGGCTACGTCTCCGGCGTTGCGGGCGTGATCGCCGCCGTGCTGCTGATCCCGGACGGCAACGAGGTCGCCACCTGGATCGCGGTCGGCCTCGCCCTCCTGTCCGGGATCGCGATCGGCACCTTCCACGGCCTGATCATCACGAAGATCGGCATCCCCTCGTTCGTGGTGACGCTCGCGGGGCTTGATCGCCTGGAACGGTGTGGTGCTCTTGTTGATAGGCGCCCGCGGAACCGTCGTGCTCCAGGACGACTTCCTGATCGGCCTGGCCAACGACTTCCTGCCCGAGGCGACCTCCTGGATCCTGTGGCTCGTCGCGGTACTGATCTTCGCGGGCATCCAGCTGAACGAGCTGCGCGTGCGCCGCAAGGCGAGCCTCGACCACGACCCGATCAGCCTGATCGCCCTGCGCATCGGCTTCCTCGCGCTGGCGCTCGGCGTGGTCGTCTGGGTCGCCAACGAGGACCGCGGCATCCCCTACGTCTTCCTGCTGGTCGGCTTCTTCCTGCTGTTCTGGGGCTTCGTCCTCAGCCGGACGCGCTTCGGCCGCTACGTCTACGCGGTGGGCGGCAGCGCCGAGGCCGCACGCAGAGCGGGCATCAACGTCGACCGCATCAAGATCATGTGCTTCGCGATCTGCTCGTTCATGGCGGCGGTCGGCGGCCTGATCCTCGCCTCGCGGCTGCGAAGCGTGGACACCAACGCGGGCGGCGGCGAGATCCTGCTCTACTCGATCGCCGCGGCCGTGATCGGCGGCACCTCGCTGTTCGGCGGCATCGGCCACATCAAGAGCGCGCTGCTCGGCGCGCTCGTGATCGCGTCGATCGACAACGGGCTCGGCCTGCTCGGTCTGGGCTCGGGCGAGAAGTTCGTGATCACGGGCGGCGTGCTGCTGCTCGCCGTGACGGTCGACTCGCTGTCGCGGCGCAGGCAGGCGCAGACCGGGAGAGCCTGACGCTGCACCTCGCGCTTCTCTCGACGGCGGGGATCAACCGCAAGCTCGTCGCGGGCGCGCGCGATGTCGACGAGGTAGAGCTCGTGGCCATCGGGTCGCGCGACCGCGCACGCGCGCAGGCGCAGGCCGCCGAGTTCGGCATCGAGCGCGCACACGGGTCCTACGAGGCTGTGCTCGAGGACCCCGAGGTGGACGCGGTGTACATCCCGCTGCCCAACTCGCTCCATGTCGAGTGGTCCCTGCGGGCGCTCGAGGCGGGCAAGCACGTGCTCTGCGAGAAGCCGCTGTCGCGCCACCCGGAGGACGTCGAGCGCGCCTTCGACGCCGCCGAGCGCGCGGGCCGCGTGCTCACCGAGGCGTTCATGTGGCGCCATCACCCGCAGGCCCGGCGGCTCGTCGAGCTGCTCCCGCGGGTCGGCGAGCTGAAGCTCGTGCGCTCCTCGTTCTCGTTCCCGCTCGCCGATCCCGGCGACGTGCGCCTCTCGCGCGAGCTCGAGGGCGGGGCGCTGATGGACGTGGGCTGCTACTGCGTGAGCGGCTCCCGGCTCGTGGCGGGCGAGCCGGTCGAGGTGAGCGCGATCGAGGTCGAGGGTGGCGACGGCGTCGACGCCCGGCTGGGCGCCGTGCTGCGCTTCGAGAACGACGTGCTCGGCCACTTCGACTGCGCGCTCGACTGCGCGAACCGCCACGAGCTCGAGGTGGTCGGCTGGGACGGCACGCTCCTGCTTCACGATCCGTGGCACTCGCTCGAGCCGGTCATCGAGGTGCGCGCCGCGGACGGCTCTGTCGAGCGCGTCGAGGCGGAGCGCGAGAACCCCTACGCCTGCGAGCTGCGCGACCTGGCCGCGGCCGTCGCCGGCCGGCGGCAGCCGCTTCTGGGGCGTGAGGACGCCCTCGGACAGGCGCGGACGATCTCCGCCCTCTACGAGAGCGCCGCAACGGGCCGTCCCGTCGCCCTCTCCGCGTAACCTGGCGCGCGACGTGCCCGCGGGACGCCAGACGACCGATAGCGCGCCCGCGGGCATAACGGTGCTCGCCGAGCGCTGGGACCCGGACGTGATCGACCTGCCGGACGGGCGGGCGCTAATCCGCCTCGAGGTCGCGGGCGAGACGGCCTGGGACGCGCGCGTGCGCGATCTCGAGCTCGAACTCGCTCCGGCGAACGAGGAGCGCGAGCCGGACGCCGTCATCGCCGCCGACCCGGACACCTGGCGCCGCATCGCCGAGGACCCGCGCGGCGCGATGGGCGCCTTCCGGCAACGCCGCCTGCGGATGCGCGGCAGCCTGCATGTGGGGGTCGGCTTCCTCGCCGCCACCGCGGGCTCGCGGGACCCGGGGCGCCTCGCCTTCGACCGGATCGCCACGAACAGCGGCCGGCTCTCGCTCGTATCCGCCGGCACCGGCCCCGAGACGCTGCTCTGCCTGCACGGCCTCGGCGGGACCAAGGCGTCTTTCCTGCCTACGCTCGCGGCGCTCGCGGGCAGCGACTACCGCGTGATCGCGCTCGACCTGCCGGGCTTCGGCGAGTCCGACAAGCCGATCGGCGCCCCCTACGACGCCCCCTGGTTCGCGCGCGCGACCTTCGAGGCCATGGACGCGCTCGGGCTCGAGGCGGTCCACCTGGCCGGCAACAGCATGGGTGGCCGCGTCGCGATCGAGGCCGGTCTCAGCGACCGCTCGCGGGTGACGTCGCTGACGCTCCTGTGCCCCGCGCTCGCCTGGCTGCGCGACCGCCGCTGGGCCCCGATCGTGCGGCTGCTGCGGCCAGAGCTCGGCCTGCTCCAGATGGCGCCGCGGCGGGTCGTCGAGCAGATGACGCGCCGGCTCGTCCCAACCGCGAGCGACGGCTGGGCCGCCGCCGGGGTCGACGAGTTCCTGCGCGCGTACCTCACCCCGCGCGGGCGGGCCGCCTTCTACGCCGCCGCGCGCAACGTCTACCTGGACGAGCCGCACGGCGAGGAGGGCTTCTGGACACGGCTCGAGGCGCTCGCCCCCGACGCGCTGTTCATCTGGGGGAAACGCGACGCGCTCGTCCCGATCGGGTTCATGCGCCACGTGGAGCGCGCCCTGCCGGCAGCTCGCCACGTCGAGCTCGACTGCGGGCACGTGCCCCAGCTCGAGCGCCCGCGCGAGACGCACCGGGCGATGCTGGAGTTCCTTCGCGCGCGGTCCGCTACAACTGCACGATGAGCTTCCCGCCCGGCCCGCGCCTGCCCCGCCTGGTTCAGGCGGCCAGGCTCACGGCGGAGCCGTACGCCTGGATGGTCGAGCGACGCGAGCGCCACGGCGACATCTTCAGCTCGCACTTCCCCTTCTTCGGCCGAGTCGTCTACGTGACCGACCCCGAGCTCATCAAGCAGGTCTTCACGGGCTCGCCGGCCGTCTTCCACGCGGGTGAGGCGAACGCGACGGCGCTCGGCGACGCACTCGGCGAGAACTCGCTGCTCACGCTCGACGAGGGCCGTCACCTCTCGCAGCGCAAGCTGCTCCTGCCGCCGTTCCACGGCGAGTCCGTGCGCCGCTACACCGAGGTCATGGCGGACGCCGCCGCGCGGGAGGTCTCGTCCTGGCCCGTGGGAGAGCCGTTCGCCCTGCGCCCGCGCATGCAGGCGATCACGCTCGACGTCATCCTGCGCGCCGTCTTCGGGGTGCGCGACGGCGAGCGCATGGACCTGTTCCGCAAGCGCATCCCGCCGCTCGGCGAGCTCAGCAATCCGCTCGACTGGCTGCCCTTCATGCAGCGCGACCTGGGCGGGCTCTCGACCGCCGCGCGCTTCCGCAAGGCGCTCGCCAGGGTCGACGAGCTGATCTACGCCGAGATCGCGGACCGGCGGGCGGCGCTCGCCGCGGATGCCGGCGGCGAGCGTGACGACGTGCTCTCGCTGCTCTTGGCCGCGCGCCACGAGGACGGCTCGGCGATGACGGACCTCGAGCTGCGCGACCAGCTGATGACGCTGCTCACGGCCGGCCACGAGACGACCGCCACCGGTCTCTCATGGACGTTCGAGCGGCTCCTGCGCACGCCGCGCGTGCTTCAGGACCTGCTCGGCTCGCTCGACGACGACGAGTACCTCGACGCGGTCGTGAAGGAGTCGCTGCGAGTGCGGCCCGTGATCGTCGACGTCGCGCGCGTCCTCAAGGAGCCGATCGTGCTCGGCGGCTATCAGCTGCCCGCCGGCATCCTCGTCCTGCCGGGCATCGCGGCCGTCCACATGCGCCCGGACCTCTACCCCGAACCGCACGAGTTCCGCCCCGAGCGCTTCCTCGACGGTGGCGCCGAGTCCTACGCCTGGATCCCGTTCGGCGGCGGCGTGCGGCGCTGCATCGGCGCCTCGTTCGCACAGGTGGAGATGCGCATCGTCATGCGCGAGGTGCTGAAGCGGGTGACGCTGCGCGCCGCCTCGCCGCGACCCGAGCGCGCCAAGGTCCGGCATGTGACGGTGGTCCCGGCGCGCGGCTGCCGCGTGATCGTCGCGGAGCGGCTGGCGCCCGAGCGCAGCTCAGAGCTCCGCCAGCGCGAGCAGCTCGCCGGCCGGGCGGCCTAGGTCGTCGAGCGCTCCGGCCAGCTCAGCGCCGCCGAGCCGCTCGGCCTTGGCCCGCAGCGCGTCCGCGTCCATCGGGTTGTCCGGCGAGCCGAGCGCCGCCTTCACGCGTGCGACCTCTCCCCCGCCGTCGTGAAGGACGAACTCGGACTCGAGCAGTGACGTGTCGGTCCGCACCTCGATCCGCCGCGCTCGCTCGACGACGGCGGCGTCGACCGCGTCGAAGCTCTCGACGCGCGGCGGCCCGTGCAGCACCGTGAAGGCGGTCAGGTAGGGGATCGAGAACTTGGCCTCGAGCCCGTCCTTTGGCTCGGGCCCATGTGCCGCGGCCTGGAGGGACACGGGATGGACGGTCACGCTGAGGCGCTCTGGCGCGCGCTCGCCAATCCCGGCGGCCGCCTCGATCGCACCGTGCGTCTGCAGGCAGCAGGGCCAGGCCTTGATCCAGTTTTCCGCGACGGCGAGCCGGTCCGGGTCGGGCTCGGCGAACGCGCCGCCGGTGGCCTCCTCGTAGCCGCGCGCGGCCGGGCCGAGTGGGACGCGCGCCCCCGCAGCCGCCAAGCGGGCCGCCTCGACGCCCGAGGACGCCGCCAGGCCGACCTGCAGCGACTTGCCGTGCGAGCCGAAGGCGGCCCGCAATCCGCTCGCACGGAGCAGCGCGATCGCGATGGCGTCCTCGCGCGGCGCGCCGAGCAGCGCCGCCGCGGCGACGGCGGCACCGACGCCGCCGCAGAGGGCGGTCGGGTGCCAGTGGTGGTCGTAGAGCGCCGGGTGGCCGGCGCGGGCGAGCGCGCCCATCGCCTCGAAGCCGGCGGCGTAGGCGTCGAGCGCCGTGCCGGCGTCGAGCCCCAGCTCGGCCGCGACCACGAGCGCGGCCGGCGCCGTCGGGGCGCTCAGGTGCGCGATGCCCGGCAGGTAGGTGTCGTCGAAGTCGAGGACGTGGCCGGCGGTGCCGGCCGAGGCGACACGGTCGCCGATCGCGCCCGCGGCCCGCGCGGCCGGCTCGTCGCGGCCGGCGGCGGCGCACGCGAGCCAGTCGAGCAGCGCCGTCCGGTAGCGCGCCTCGCTCACCCGTCGAGCCTTCTACGGAAGTCCGCGGCGCCGACGACCGCGCCGCCCGCACCGCGGACGCGCCCGGCCAGCGTCCGATCGGAGGTCACGACGGTCAGCTCACCGGGCTCCGGGTCACCCTCTACCAGGGCGGCGATGTCGTCGTCCGCGGCGTTCGGCCCGCGCCTCGTCGCGAACTCGACGCTCACGCCGGCCGGCGCCTCGAGCTCGAAGGGGCGGCCGTCGAAGATGACGGTGAGCTCGTCCCCGGTCGCGCGCGCGAACTCGCCGAGCTCCTCGCTCAGCGCGCGCATGGCACCGGGGCGGTCGCGCCACCAGCCCGTTGGCCGCGAGCCGATCACGTTCATGCCGTCGATCAGCCAGCGCGCCATGACCGCCTCAACGCCGGCGCCGGAGGTACAGGATGATCACGGCGACGAGCAGCAGGCCGGCGACGATCTGCGCGGCCAGCGTCGTACCCGTGCTCGCGTCCTCGGTGGCGTTGCGGATGTAGCCGAACATGAGCGACGCCCCGAAGAAGACGACGAGCGTCCATAGCACCGTGTTGCGCGACACGCCGGCGGACGATAGCCAGCCGGTCAGGGGTCAGGTCTTGCATTCGAGCACGCGCGGCCCCGGCGAGCCGTACGGCCGGTGCTCGAATGCAAGACCTGACCCCTCTAGTCTCGGTCGCCGTGAGCGATCGACCGGTTCTCGCCGGCGCCCTCGGCGCGCTGGTCATCGCCTTCTCTGCGATTCTCGTGAAGCTGGCCGAGGTATCGCCCTCGACCGCCGCCTTCTTCCGCTGCTTCTACGCGCTGCCGCTGCTCGCGCTGCTCGCCTGGCGGGAGCACGACCGCTACGGCGGCCGCTCGCGCCGTGACCACCTGCTCGGCTGGATCGCCGGCGTGCTGTTCGCCGCGAACCTGATCTTCTGGCATCACGCGATCGAGGCGGTGGGCGCCGGGCTCTCGACGGTGCTCGGGAACGTCCAGGTGGTCTTCGTGGCGCTGCTCGCCTGGGCCGCGCTCGGCGAGCGGCCCAACAACCGCTCGCTCGTGGCGGTCCCCGTGGTGTTCAGCGGCGTGGTGCTGATCTCCGGCGTGATCGGCTCGGGCGCCTACGGCGACGATCCGCAACTGGGCGTCGCCTTCGGCCTCGCCAACGCCGTCATGTACGCGCTCTTCCTGCTGATCCTGCGCAACATCAATGCCGACATCCGCCGCCCGGCGGGGCCGCTCTTCGACGCCACGCTCAGCGCGGCGCTGTTCGCGGCGCTCGGCGGCCTCGCCGTCGGGGACATCGACTTCCTGCCTGGACTCGAATCGCAGCTCTGGCTGCTGCTGCTCGCGCTGTCGTCGCAGGTGCTCGGCTGGATGCTGATCTCGACCTCGCTGCCGCGCCTGCCGGCTCTGCTCACGTCGATCCTGCTGATGCTGCAGCCGGTCGGGACGATGCTTCTCGGGATGCTGATCTTCTCCGAGTCGCCGTCCGCCCTGCAGCTGGCCGGCGTGGTCGTCGTGCTCGCCGGAGTCGGCTTCGCGGCCACGGCCCCTGCTCAGCTCACCTCGCGCAGCCGCCCCGTCTCGACCTCGTAGACGAATCCGCGCACGCTGTCCGTGCGCGGCACGAACGGGCTCTCGCGGATGCGCTCGATCGAATCGCGCACGTCCACGTCGAGGTCCTCGAAGGCTTGCGCGTTCCAAGGGGGCCGGCTGCCGGTCTCGCTCTCCAGCCGCTGCGCGAAGTCCTCGTCGCTGAAGGTGAGCATCCCGCAGTCGGTGTGATGGATGATCACGATCTCCTCGGTGCCAAGCAGGTTCTGGGATATCGCGAGCGAGCGGAGCGCGTCGTCGGTTACGACGCCGCCCGCGTTGCGGATCACGTGCGCGTCGCCCTCCTCGAGCCCGAGCACGCGGGCCGGATCGAGCCGCGCGTCCATGCAGGCGAGGACCGCCACCTTGCGGCCGGGCGGCAGCGGCAGGTCTCCCTTCTCGAACGAGGCCGCGTAGGCCTCGTTGTTCTGGAGGAACGTGTCGGTCTCGCTCATCTCGTTCCTTTCAATCGTCAGGCCGCGGCTTCCAGCGGCGTCTCCGACGGCCGCGGGTGGCGCAGCAGCGCGCCGTTCTCCGCGACCTCGTAGGTTCCCACACGCCGCAGGGGCGGAGAGTACGCGTGCAGGCTCACCGCCGGCGTCGCGCCCGCATGGCGCACGCGGTGGATCGCCTCGGGCGCGATCGTGACGCTCTCGCCCGTGCCGAGCGTGACCTCGACGGTCCCGCCGAGCGCGAGCCGCTCCTCGCTGATGCTTCCGTCGAGCACCACGATGGCCGCGGCGCTGTCGTCGTGGTCGTGGAAGCCCGTGTCGTGCCCGGGCATCCAGCAGACCAGGTACAGCTCGACGTGCTCGTCGCGGTGGAGGAGCACGTAGGTGCGCTCGTCGGGGTCGTGGCGCGCGAGCGGCGCCCAGAGCTCTCGCCGCTCCGCCCACTCGAGCAGCGTCTCGCAGAGCGCCGGCTGGTTCACGCCGGGACCCAGGTGTAGCCGAGCGCGCGGGCGACGCTGCTGCGGCGGACGATGTCGGAGAAGCCCTCGCCGAATGCCTGCTCGACGGGGTCGGGGCCGGGCGCAACTACGGGACGGTCGGTGCCGTGCACGAGCTGGCCGATCCCCACGACGCTCGCCATCGCCCCAACCGCCCGCGCGCCGTAGGAGGAGGTGTCGTAGAAGCAGAGCTCGTCGTGGAGCGCCGCCTCGCGCTCAGGGCCGCCGCGCGCGGCCGTGCGCTCTGCCTGCAGCGGCGCCAGTCCGGCGAGCATGGCGAAGATCACGCGCAGGCGCGGGAACTCGGCCCGGAGCGCCCCCTGAAAGCCGTGCCAGGCGGCGTGCTGCTGCGCCACGTAGTCGGTGCAGGGCGACCACCAGGCCGGGTCGGCCGACGTGCGCGACCGGCCCGCGGGGCCCGGGTGCACGAACAGCGGCGCGCTCTCCCGCTCGAGCACGTCGAGCAGCTCACGCAGCTCCGCGCCCGGGCGCGGCGAGCCGAGCTCGGCGGCGGGCAGGCACACGCCCGCCGCGCCGGCAGCGAGCGCTTCGCGAGCGAGCTCGGCTCGGTCGGCCGCGGGCGGATGAGGTACCGCGGCCCACCAGCCGAGCTCGCCCGGAAGCAGGTCCCCGTGCTCGTTCCAGGCCGAGACGGCGGAGAGGAGGGAGTCCGCCCCGACCGGGCACGAGAGCGCGACGAGCGCACGGTCCACGCCCTGCCGGGCGAGCGCCTCCGCGCGCAGCTGCGGGTCGTGGTCGCGGGGGTCGACCTCGAAAGCGGGCTCCGCCTCGAGGCTGATCTCCCAGCGCCCGGCCCGCCAGACGGCGCGCGGGGCACTTGCGCGGAGCTCCAGCACGCGCAGAACCGTCTCCGGCCAGAGGTGCTGGTGGACGTCGTATGCACTCGCCACGGCGCTGACCATAGCAATTCTCTATAAAGTTGGTCGGGATAGAGGAGATTAGCCCGCCGGCGGCATCATCGGCGGCGGCAACAGCGCTCCGCCGAAGCAGAACTCGCGCCCGATCGGCAGCTCCGCATCGAGCGCCCGCCGGTATGAGCGTGCGCTCGTCATGCACGCGTGGTCGCGCTCCCAGCTGTCGGGCACGATGCGCGCGACCCAGCCGCCGCCGTAGGGCTGCGCGAGCAGGGCGTGGGGCGCGCGCTCGAGCAGCCCGTTCAGCGCCACGACCGAGCCCGCGAGCGGCGAGCAGATCACGACCGTGCGCCCGGAGCGGCCCTGGACGGTCGCGAGCGTCTGACCGTGATCGACCCGCTCGACCGCCCAGAACCTGATCTCGGGGGTGAACCAGAGCATCTCGCCGAGCGGTGCCGTCACCCCGACGGTCGCCACGCCGTCCTGCATCTGCGCCCACACGTGTCGCGGCGTGAGGTAGTGCCGGTCCGAAGGCAGCGCATAGCGCGCCGAGGCACCCGCCCGCGTGATCGAGATCTCGGTCACGTCCGAGTGCGAGACTGCACCGGGCGCCGGACGGAAGCCCGGCGCGCCGAATCTGTCAGAAACGAGGCGGTCCCCCGACTCTCCTTTCATTGGCGACGTTCCGAGAGCTTCCCGAGCACGGTCTGAGCGGGCTCAGCGATGACGAGCTCATCGACTACCTGCGTGCGGCCCGCGAGGCCGGGCGCCACGAGGCGATGAAGGCGGCCATCGCGGTGCTCGTTCACGGCTACTACGGCACGCTGCTGAACCGCGCGCGCCTGAAGCTGCCCGAGGCCGACGTCGAGGACGTGGTGTCGGAGACGCTCCTCAGCGCGATCGCATCCGCCTTCGACGGCAGGTCGATCGGCGAGTTCAGGAGCTGGATGCACACGATCCTCTCGCGCCGGATCGCCGACTACCACGACGACAGGAGCCGCAAGCCGAAGACCGCGCCGCTCCCGAGCGAGCACCAGGGCGACGAGGAGGTCTGGGGCACGGAGCCGAGCGAGCCCTTCGAGGGCGACGCCCTGCACGCCCGCGGCTGTCTCGAGCTGGCCTACGGGGAGCTCGAGAACGGCGCCCACCGGCACGTGATCGACCTGTACGTGCTCGGCCCGCACAGCGCAGCCCGGACGGCGGAGCTCGTCGGCGACGAGATGACGGAGGCCAACGTGCATCAGATCTCGTCGCGCTTCCAGAGGCGTGTCCGGGAGCTGATCGAAGAGGGCAGCGATACTGCCGGTGCGCCATGACGGACGTCGAGCGACTGCTCTCGGAGTACAAGCAGGCCGACCGCGAGGATCCGGCCGGCGCCGATCCGCGGCCCTATCTCGAGCGCGTCTCGGGCAGCGATCGCGAGCTGCTCACCGGCATGATCGACGCGTACCTCGAGCGCGCGCCGCGGCGCAAGTTCGACGCCGAGGCGTTCCGAGCGGCGCCGGCGGCGGGGGTCATCGCCGAGGGGGTGCAGCGCTCGCTCGCCGGCGAGAGCGGGATCTGGCCGGCGCTGTTGCCACGGCTGCGCAAACGGTCCGAGCTGAGGCGCGCCGAGCTCGTGGACCAGCTCGCGGCCCGGCTCGGCGCGCAGTCGCAGGAGCGCAAGGTCGGCGAGTACTACCACCGCATGGAGCAGGGCCTGCTGCCCGCGGCGGGCGTGTCCGACACGGTGCTCGAGGCGCTGGGCAAGATCGTCGGCTGGAGCGCCGAGGCGCTCCGCAAGGCGGGCGACATGCCGGCCCCCGGCCCGCCGCGCAGCGACGCGGGCGCGGTGTTCGCGCGTACCCACCGCGGGGCCGCGACGGCGCCCGGGCCCGAGATGCCCGACGAGGCGCCGGCCGCGGAGTGGGACGAGGTCGACCGCCTCTTCCGTGGCGCGCCTCCGTCAGCTTGACGCGGGCGCGGCGACCACACCCCCATGCACGAACTGCTCGCCCTGTACAGGGCTGCCCTCCGCTCCGGAGACCGGCGGCTCGCGGCCGCGCTCAGCCGTGCCCTGCGAGCCGATCGCGCCCTGCACGAGCGCGCCGACCTCGACCTGCAGGAGCTGCCGCGCTCGCCGCCGCGCCCCTCGGCGGCGGGCGAGCGCGTCGTGCGGGCGGTGCTGCGCCGGCTCATCTCGTAGCCGCGCCGGCTCTCGCCTACGATCGAGGGGCTCATGCAGTCTGAGATCGAGCAGCGGGCCGAGGAGGTGCTGGCCGGCGTTCCCGACTGGCTCTGGAACGGGCAGACGCTGCCGGTGCCGGTCGACGACATCGCCGATTCGTGCTTCGGCCTGTGGGTGCGCGAGGTCGAGGACCTGCGCAGCGCGCCGGGCGTGCCGGTGATCGAGGAGACGCGCGGCCTGTCCGGGCTGCTGCTGCCCTCGATCGGAGAGATCTGGGTGAGCGCACCCGAGGCGCGCGAGTGGCCCGGCCGGCGCCGCTTCACGATCTCGCACGAGCTCGGCCACTGGTGCCTGCACCGGACCGACGGCGCCGTCTGGTGCCGCAAGCACGCGGTGGACCCGCCCGACGGCGACGCCCCCGTCCCCGCCCGGCCACGCGCCGAGGCCGAGGCGGACGAGTTCGCCGCCGCCCTGCTGATGCCCGCCAGGCTGATCCGCCGCCACTACGAGCGCATCGGCACGCGCCCGGACCGCTTCCAGCTGCTCTGCACCGCCTTCGGCGCATCGGGCGCGGCGATGAGCCGGCGGCTCCGGCGCGTGATCTGAGCCCCAGGCGCCGGCTTGCGACGTTCGCTCCTTCTGTGGCTGCTCCTGTTCGGCGCCTACGCGGCGACCATCGGGCTGCACGCCTTCGGCGCCTCCGAATACGCGGGCGCCGAGCCGCACCACCTGCTCACGGCCGAGTCGATCGTGGAGGACGGCGACTTCGACCTCCGCAACCAGTACGCGACGCGGGCGTACGAGGACTTCTACCCGTATGAGCTGCGCCCCGAGGGACGGGACACCGAGGGGCGCCTGCACGAACCCTTCGGGATCGGCTTCGCCGCAGCCATCGCGCCGGCGTACGCGCTCGGCGGCGCCAAGGCGGTCGAGCTCTTCCTGGCCGCCCTCGCGGCGCTGGCGGTGGCGCTCGCCTACCGGCTCGCGTTGCGCGTGGTGCCGGATCCGTGGGCGCTCGGTGGCGCGGCGGCGGTAGGCCTGTCACCGCCGCTGCTCGCCTACGGCAGCGCCGTCTACCCCGAGCCCGCCGCCGCGGCGGCACTTGCCGGAGCGGCGCTGCTCGCGGTGCGGCTCGACGGCCGCGCGGGCAGGCGCGACGCGATCTCCTGCTTCGCGCTGCTCGGCGCACTGCCCTGGCTAGGGCTCAGGTTCAGCGCGGCCGGCGTGCTCGTCGGCTACGTGGCTGCGCGTGCGCTCTGGCGCGCACGGCGGCGCACGCTCGCCGTCGGGAGCGTCGAGCTCGCCCTGTTCAGCCTCGCGCTCTACGTCGGGTTGAACGAGGCGCTCTTCGGCGGCCCCACCCCCTACGCCGCCCTCGATCCCGGTGAGAGCGCCACCGGCAGCTCATCGCCGGGGGGCTACCTCGAGCGCAGCTACCGCCTCGTCGCCCTCTTCCTGGACCGCGACTTCGGGCTGCTCCGCTGGGCGCCGGTCCTGCTGCTCGCGTTCGCCGGGCTCTGGTGGCTCTGGCGCACGCGCCGCGACCGGCTCGCCCGGGCCGTCCCGCAGCTCCGCGAGGTCGAGCTCACGGCCGGGCTGTGCGCGGCGGTGCTCGGCGTGCAGCTGCTCGTCGCGGCGTTCCTCGCGCCGACGATGTTCGGCTTCTGGTTCCCACCCCGCCAGCTGGTCGCCGTGCTGCCGCTCGCGACCCCGCTGGTCGCCTGGGGGCTCCGCCATGCCCCGCGCGTGGGCAGCGCGCTGGCGGCGCTCACGCTCGCCGCGTCCGTGTGGCTCTTCGTCGACGTGCGCTGGGGCGGCGGCTCGCTCGTCGACGACCCTCCCGAAGCGCCCTTCGGGCCGCTGACCGGTGCGCTGCCGCGCTTCGGCTCGGGCGACGACTGGCCGTATTGGCTCGCCGGCGCGCTCGGGGCGGCGCTGACGGCGCTCGTGCTGATCGAGCTGAGGTCGGCGCGCTGGCAGACTGTGCGGCATGGCGGACGCTGACACGGCGCGCAGGCTCGCCGAGGCCCTCCCCGGCGTCGAGGAGGGAACCTCGTACGGAACGCCCTCCTGGAAGGTGCGCGGCAAGTTCTTCGCACGCCTGCGCGACGACGACACCGTGCTCGTCGCCAAGGTCGAGAAGGGCGAGAAGCGGCTGCTGATGGAGGCCGAGCCGGACGTCTTCTTCGAGACTCCGCACTACCAGGGCTACGGCTACATGCTGGTCCGGCTGGCGAACATCGACGACGACGAGCTGGCCGAGGTGGTCGAGGACGCCTGGCGGCTGGCGGCGCCCAAGACGCTCGTCAAGGAGCGCGACGAGGCGGCCTAGGCGCGGGGAATATTCCTCCGCCTGAGACGTCCACCACAGCGATGTACCGCTACGAGCAGACGAACTGGCCGCGGCGCGTCATGCGCCTCTCCGGAGCGGTGCCGCCGATCACCTGGTTCTACGCCCGCGCCCTGCATCACATCGACCGTCTGGTTTACCGGGCGAGCCGCGGCCGGACCACCTTTACCTCCTGGGTCGCGGGGCTGCCGATCATGATGCTGACGACCACCGGCGCGAGGAGCGGCCGCAGGCGAACGCTGCCGGTGATCGGCGTGCCACACGACGAGTGCGTGGTGGTGATCGCCTCCAACTACGGGCAGGACAACAACCCGGCCTGGTACCACAACCTGCGGGCCCACCCCCACGCCCACATCCTCTTCGAGGGCGAGCGGCGAAACGTGGTCGCGCGCGAGCTCAGCGGCGACGAGCGTGAGCATTGGTACGCGCGCGGGGTCGAGATCTACCCGGGCTGGACGGAGTACCGCAAGCGCACTCACCGGGAGATCCCGGTGATCGAGCTGCGGCCGGCGCCCTAGACCGCTGCCGGCTCGCGCGAGGCCTCGTAGAGCCGCTCGAGCCGGCGGAGGAAGACCTTCGGCCGGTCGGCGTAGAGGCGGGCCCCCAGCTCGAGTGCCTCCGCCTGCAGGTCGCTGCGGCGCCGCTCGGCCGCCTCGACCAGCTCGGGCACCGGCTCGGCGTGGTCGCGCGCCCACTGCAACAGGACCGCCAGGTCGTGGTCGTCGCCGAGCCGGTCCGAGAGCTCGTGGGCCTCGTCGCCGACCGCCTTCATCACCGGCTTCCAGAGCTCGCGCAGCAGCTCGTGGTCGTACCAGAGCTCCTTGGCTTGCTTGCGCCACTCATGGAGGCCCTCGACGCTCGGGTTCTTCTGCATCGCCCGCCATTCGGACCGGCCGCGCCGGTACATGCGCCGCAGGCCCGGCTCGAGCGCGGCGAAGCTGTCGTCCTCGAGCGGCCAGTCGACGACGCGCGCGCGAGCCTCGCTGAGGATCTCGATCGCCTCGCCGGCGGCCTGTTGGCGGCCGCCCCCGCCCGTGCGCAGGCGGTGCGCCTCGAGCGCCTGGCGCAGCGGCCCGCTAACCGCCTCGTCGAGCTCGAGCTTCTCCAGGGTCACCAGCATCACGTCCGCGTCGCGCAGCCCGGCCAGGGCGGCAGCGGCGTCGCGGAAGCAGGCGTTCTCGCGCCGGTACACGCTCCCGCCGAGCTCGCCGCGCACCAGCCGCAGCAGCGCGCGCAGCTTCTTCATGTCCTTGCGGGCGTTGTGGACGGCCTCCTCCGGGCTGCTCTCCACCGCGCCGCTCAGCTCGTCGATCGCGTGGTCGATGCGCCCGCGGGCCACGCGCGCGATGCCCTCCGGGAGCGGCTCGCCACGCTTCAGCCGGTACTCGCGCGCGTCGCTCACGAGCCCAACCTACCCAGTCCCGAGCTCATTGCTCACGCTCGAGCAGCCTTGCGGCGGCACTGGCGGGATCGAGGCGGCGGGCCACCACCTCGTCCAGCAGCTCCTGTACCGAGGCGTCGTCCTTCACCTGCGCCTCGAGCCGGCGCCGGAGGCGCGCCGCGGCGAGTGCGACGACCTCGTTCAGCAGGTTGCGGCGCCGTCGCTCGGCCAGCGTGCCCTGCTCCTCGATGAACTCGCGATGCTCCGCGATCTTCTCTCCGAGCTCCTCGATCCCCTCGCCCCTGCTTGCCTCGGCCTTGACGATCGGGACGCGCCAGCCCTCCTGCGGGCCGAGCGAGAGCACGCCCCGGATCTCGCGCACCATCGTGTCGGTGAGCGGGTGGTCGGACTTGTTGACGACGATCACGTCCGGGATCTCCATCACACCGGCCTTCAGTGCCTGAATCGAATCGCCCGAGCCGGGCATCAGCGCGAGCACCACAGTGTCGGCGTGGTCGATGATGTCGACCTCGGCCTGCCCGACGCCGACCGTCTCGAGGAAGACGTCGTCCTTGCCGGAGGCATCCATCAGGAGCACGGCCTGGAGCGTCGCCTCGGAGAGCCCCCCGAGCGAGCCGCGCGTCGCCATCGAGCGGATGTAGACACCCGGGTCGAGGAAGTGGTCGCTGAGCCGGATGCGGTCGCCGAGCAGGGCGCCGCGGGTGAACGGCGAGCTCGGGTCGATCGAGAGCACCGCCACCTCGCGCTCGGCCGCGCGGGCGTGCTCGACGAGCCGCCCGATGATCGTCGACTTGCCGACGCCGGGCGGGCCCGTGAAGCCGACGATCGCGGCGCGGCCCGTGCTCGGGTAGACCTCGCGGACGAGCGCCCAGCCCTCGGGATCGTCGTTCTCGACCAGCGAGATCGCGCGCGCGAGGGCGCGCTTGTCGCCCGCGAGCAGGCGCTCTGCGAGGTCGGCGGCGGTGCGTCCGGGAGCGGGCACGGAGCGCCGATCCTAGGGACCCCGTAGATGCTCGGCCACGTCCCAGGTCCACAGCTCGACGACGTTGCCGTCCGGGTCGTCGACGTACGCCGCGCGCCCGGCGCCGGGGAACTCGAGCAGCTCGACCTCCTGGCCGCGCTCGCGCAGCAGCGCCACCGCCCTGTCGAAGTCCTCATCGGCGATCTGCATCGCGTAGTGGACGTGCAGCCCGCCGCGGCCGCCCATCAGCCCGACCTGCGGCCGCCACAGCCCGATGCGCGTGCGCTCGCCGGCCATCACCCAGATCGCCTCACGGTTGGGCCAGCGCTCCACCACGGGGAGGCCGAGCACGCCCGCGTAGAACTCCTCCGCGGCCTCCAGGTCGACCACCTCTAGCACCAGCTCCGACACGCCCTTGACGGGGATGCCGCTCATGCGGCCGACCCTACTCGTACGCGAGCGCGCGCAGGACGTCGATCCGCGACGCCCGCCGCGCCGGGCCGATGGCAGCCACCACGCCCGCCAGCGCGGCCAGCGCCAGCAGCAGGATCAGCGTGGCGATCGGGTAGGAGAGCGTGAAGCCCTCGTCGGCGAGCGGCCGCGACACGAGCGCCGCCATCAGCACGCCCAGCACCATCCCGAGGATGGCTCCGATCAGCGCCGTGATCACCGCCTCGTAGCGGACCATCGTGCGCACCTGGCGGCGCGACATCCCGACGGCGCGCAGCATGCCGAGCTCGCGCGTGCGCTCGTGAATCGAGAGCGCGAGCGTGTTGACGATCCCGAACAGGGAGACGATCACGGCCAGCGACAGGAGCGCGTAGACGAGCAGCAGCAGCGCGTTCACCTGTGACTCCTGGTTCTCCTTCAGCTGCTCCTGGTTCTGCACCTCGACGGTGGGATATCTGGCGGCGAGCGCCGCCTCCAGGTCGCTCTGGACCGTGGCCGCGGACGCGCCGTGTTCGAGCCGGACGAAGGCGAGGCTCGGCTGGTCGGCTCCGAACAGCGGTTGGAGCGTCGCGTCGTTGACGAGCATCTTGCCGAACAGGTCGAGACCGCCCTCGATCTCGCCGCGGATCGTGTAGATCGCCCTCTTCTCGAGAGGCGTTCGGACGCTTACGGTGTCGCCCACCTCGAGCCCCTTCGAGTCGGCCCACGCCTCGTCGGCCACGGCCTCGCGGTCGTTGAGCCCGCGCAGGACTGCGGGCGAGCCGTCCACGAAGTCGAGCGACAGGACCCCGTTGATCGTCTCCGGGTCGATCCCGGCGACGCGTATCTGCTCGCCCTTGTACTCGCCCGATCCGTACGTGACGGCGGAGATGTTCGCGACGCCGTCGACGTCGCTGGCGGCCGCCACCGCGTCGCGCGGGATCGGCGAGAAGCCGTCCGTGTTCTGGAGGATCACGTCGCTCTTGAAGTTCTCGTCGATCGTGTTCGCGATCGACGACTTGAGGCCGGCGGCGAAGACGGTCACGAAGGTCACGAGCGCGAGCCCGATCATCAGCGCCGCGGCCGTCGTGGCGGTGCGGCCGGGCTTACGCATCGCGTTCTCGCGCGCGAGCCTGCCGGTCAGCCCGCGAACGCGCTCCATCGGCTTGCCCGCGAGCGACGCCAGCGGCCGGACCAGCCGCGGCGAGAACAGCGAGGTCGCGAACAGGATGAGCGCCGCGCCGCCGCCGAGCAGGCCGGCGGCCGTGCCGGATTCCTCGATCCCGCCGAACAGGCCGATGAGCATGAGTGCCAGCCCGAGCCCACCGAGCAGGAGCGCGGCTATGAGCGTCAGGCGCCCGCGCGGCTTCGAGTCCTGCAGCTCGGACTCGCGCAGGGCCGCCATCGGGGTGATGCGCGTGGCCCGCAGGGCGGGCGCGAGCGCTGCGACCAGCGTGACCACGACCCCGATCAGCAGCGAGACGATCACCGTGCGGGCGAGCACGACCGTGCCCGTGTTGGGCAGATCCGCACCGATCGCCTTGAAGAGTGCGTTGATGCCGCCGGCGAACAGGATCCCGGCCGCAAGCCCGCCGACGGCGCCGAGCAGACCAAGCACGAGCGCCTCGATGCCCACGGACGAGAGGATCTGCCCGCGCGAGGCTCCGAGCGTGCGCAGCATCCCGAACTCACGCGTGCGCTGCGCCACCGTGATCGAGAAGGTGTTGAAGATCTGGAACGCGCCCACGAACAGCGAGATCCCGGCGAACACGAGCAGCGCTATGCGCAGGAAGCCCAAGTCGCTCGCGATGTCGTCCGACTGGCGCTGTGCAGCTTGTTGGCCGGTCTCGGCGATCAGGTTGGGCGGCAGGATCCGGGCGATCCGGTCGCGCAGCTCGGCCGCCGAGACTCCCTCGGCCGCGGCCACCGAGATCTGGTCGAACTTGCCGACCCGGTCGGTCACGCGCTGCGCCTCGGGCAGCGTCATCTGGGCGATGCCGGCGCCCCCGAAGTTGCTGTCGCCGAGCTGCGTCAGCCCCACCACGTCGTAGGCCTTGACCTCCGTGGCGCCCGCCACGCGCAGCTCGTCGCCGATCTCGAGCCCGCCGTTGTCCGCGGTCTGGGTGTCGATCGAGGCCTCGGATGCCGTGCGCGGCTTGCGGCCCTCGACGTAGTCGAGCGTCTCGAAGCGCGGCGGCAGCAGCGACGAGATGAAGTTGGGGGCGAAGCTGTCCGTGAGCGCCTCGCCGTCCGCCTTGACGAACTTGCCGATCGAGAAGACCGAGCCGGACGCCGCCTCGACGCCCTCGACGTCGCGCACGCGCGGGAGCAGCGAGGCGTCGAAGGCGGGCGGGCCGGTGTCATCGCTCGCGATGTCGGTCTTGGCGGTGATCGCGACGTCGGTGCCCTTCAGCGACTCGCTGAAGATCTCGCCGAACGACTCGTTGATCGTGTCCGTGAGGATGTAGGTGCCGGAGACGAGCGCTACGCCAAGGAAGATCGCCAGCCACGTCGTGAAGGCGCGCAGCTTGCGGGCCGCGATGCCGCGCAGGGCGACCTTGGTCACGCCACTTCCTTCATCAGCTCGATCACCTCGTCCGCCGAGCCGGCCTGGGCGTCGTGCACGACGAGGCCGTCGCGCAGCACGATCAAACGGTCCGCGTGCGAGGCCGCCTCGGGGTCGTGGGTCACCATGACGACGGACTGGCCGAACTCGTCGACGGACTGACGCAGCAGCTGGAGCACCTCCTCGCTCGACTTCGAGTCGAGGTTGCCGGTCGGCTCGTCCGCGAAGATCACCGCCGGCTTCGAGGCGAGCGCGCGTGCCACCGCGACGCGCTGCTGCTGACCTCCCGAGAGCTCCGCCGGCCGATGCGTGCGCCGGTCACCGAGCCCGACCGTCGTGATCAGCCGCTCGATCCAGTCGGGGTCGGGCTTCACGCCGGCAATCGACAGCGGCAGCACGACGTTCTCCTCCGCCGTCAGCACCGGGATCAGGTTGAAGAACTGGAAGACGAAGCCCAACTTGTCGCGCCGCAGGCGCGTGAGCGCGGCGTCGTCGAGTCCGGTCAGGTCGACCCCGTCGATCGTGACAGTGCCCGAGGTCGGCCGGTCGAGCCCGGCGAGGATGTGCATGAGGGTCGACTTGCCCGAGCCGGACGGCCCCATGATCGCGCTGAAGCGGCCGCGCTCGAAGCCGACGCTGACGCCGGCCAGCGCATTCACTGCGGCGTCGCCCTCGCCGAAGCGGCGCCGCACGTCGGTTGCGGTGACGATCGAATCCATGCCCGGCAGACTTGCACGCCCGCCCCGTTGACCGCGGTACGGCTAACCGGTCATAGTGCGCCGATGGACCCGAAGACCATGTGGGGCTCAGGCAACTACGCGGCAGTCGCGGAGAAAATCGGCGCGGTCGGCGAGCAGATCGTCGAGGCTGCCGGGCTCGAGCCCGGCGAGACGGTCCTCGACGTCGCCTGTGGCAGCGGTAACGCCACGCTTCCGGCCGCGCGGCTCGGGGCGCGGGTCACCGGGGTCGACTTCTCCCCCGAGCTGCTCGCGATCGCCCGCGAGCGCGCCGCGGACGCGATGGTCGAGGTGGAGTGGGTGGAGGCCGACATCCAGGACCTCCCTTTCGAGGACGGCAGCTTCGACCGCGTGATCTCGACCTTCGGGCACATGTTCGCCCCCGATCACGAGGCCACCGCCGCCGAGATGAAGCGCGTCTGCCGTCCCGGCGGCACGATCGGTGTGTGCTGCTGGACGCCCACCGGCTCGATCGGGCGGATGTTCCAGATGGTCGCCGGTCTGATACCGCCCCCGCCGGGCTCATCGTCCCCGCTCCTGTGGGGCACCGAGGAGCACGTGCGCGAGCTGCTCGGGGACGGCCCGATGGAGCGACGGAACGTCGAGTGGCGAGACTCCTCGGTCGAGAGCTACGCGGACTTCATGCTCGAGAGCTTCGGCCCGCTGCTCAATGCCCGCGAGGTGCTCGGCGCACGTGGCGGGGAGCTGCGCACCGAGTATCTCGGGTTCCTCGAGCAGGAGAACCTCGCCGACGACGGGACGCTGCGCTTCGAGGGCGAGTACCTCAGCGCCGTGATGAATCGATAGGGCTCGCGGGCATGTGCCCGCTCGCCCTCACGTCCTGAGAAACGCGAGCACCGCCAGCACGCGACGGTGGTCCTCCGCCGCCGGCGTGAGGCCGAGCTTCCCGAAGATGCTCGTCACGTGCTTCTCGACGGCGCGCTCGGTCACCACCATGTGCTCCGCGATCGCCCGGTTAGAGCGACCCTCGGCCATCAGCTCGAGCACCTCGCGCTCGCGCGGGGTCAGCTCGGCGAGCGGGTCGTCGCGGCGAGCCCTGCCCACGAGCTGCGCGACGACCTCGGGGTCGAGCGCCGAGCCGCCCTCGGCCACGCGCTTGACCGACTCGACGAAGCGCTCGACGTCGGCCACTCGGTCCTTCAGCAGATAGCCCACGCCGCCCGCGCTGTCGCTCACCAGCTCGAGCGCGTAGCCCTCCTCGACGTATTGCGAGAGCACGAGCACGCCCGTCTCGGGGTGGGTGGCCCTGATCTCGAGCGCCGCCCGCAGCCCGTCGTCCGTGTTGGTCGGCGGCATGCGGATGTCGACGACGGCGACGTCGGGCTTGTGCGCGCCGACCTTGCGGATCAGGTCCTCGGCGTCGCCCGCCTGCGCGACCACCTCGAAGCCCGACTCCTCCAGCAGCCGCACGACGCCCTCGCGCAGGAGGACGGAGTCGTCGGCCACGACTACGCGCATGGGATGCTCGCCTTCACGGTCGTTCCTCTTCCGGGCTCCGATTCCACCTCGAGGCGGCCCTCGAGCACCGCCATCCGGTCGGCGAGGCCGCGTAGGCCGCTGCCCCTTCCGGGGTCGGCGCCGCCGACCCCGTCGTCGGTGACCGCCACAACGACTCGCCCGTTGTGACGCTCGACGCTCACGGTCGCCTGGTTGGCGGCAGCGTACTTCGCCACGTTCGTGAGGGCCTCGGAGACGACGAAGTAGGCGGCCAGCTCGATCGCCTCGGGCAGGCGCTCGGACGGCACGGGGCCGAGCTCCACGGGGACGGGAGCGCGCAGGGCGAGCGTTTCGATCGCGGTGCGCAGGCCGCGCTCTGAGAGCACCGCCGGGTGCAGTCCGCGGGCGAGCTCGCGCAGCTCCTCGAGCGCCGATTCGAGCTCCTCGCCGGCGCCGGCGAGCAGTGTCTCGGCGCCGGCCGGGTCCTGGCGCAGCTTCGAGCGCGCGACCCGCAGCGTGAGCGCGATCGACACGAGCCGCTGCTGCGCGCCGTCGTGCAGGTTGCGCTCGAGCCGGCGGCGCTCCTCGAGGCCCACCCGCAGCATCCGCTCGCGCGAACCGCGCAGCTCCTGGAGCTTCGCACGCAGCTCCGCGTCGAGCCGCTCGTTCTCGAGGGCGAGCGCGGTGGCGGCCCCCACCGCGCGAACGTGGTCGCGCGCGCCGGTGAGCGAGCCGTCATAGATGATCGCCGCGATCGTCTCGCCCTCGCGCTCGACGGGCGCGACCGCCCGCCCCGAGCCCTGCTTCGGCAGCGTGTATGCGCGCCCCGTCCCGTCGACGAAGCGGGTGCTCTCGGGCAGCCAATAGACGAGCTCGAGCGACGGGTCGGAGAGGGCCTCCGCCAGCGCGTCGCGCAACTCGCCGGGCCGTGGCGCCTCCCCGAGCCGCGAGACCAGCTCGCCGACCGCGCCGCCCTGGAGCATGCGCGCCCGGATGAAGGCCGCCAGGAAGATGAACGGCATCAGCGCCAGCGGCACCATCGCCGCGATCCAGGCGAAGTCGGTGGCGTCGCTGTCCCGCGCGGCGGCGCCCACCGCGAGCGTCGCCAGCAGCGCGACCATCAGCGCGATGCCCGCAAGGTAGAGCGGGCCGTAGAGGCGCCGCTCGGGCCCGACTGCGCGGCGGTAGCGGCGGATCAGGACGAACAGGACGACCCCGACGAGCACGAGCCCGGTCGCGTCGATCGTGGCGCCTAACACGTCGACGACGGTCTCGCTCGACCTGATCAGCAGGAGGTTCTCGGGGCAGTTGTCGCAGTCATAGGACTGCTGCGGGTCGGTGAACAGGAAGAGCGGCAACACGAGCAGGGTCACCCCGTAGATGGCGGCGACGAGGCGGCGCTCGAAGGTGGAGTGGAGCCGGCCGTCGGGTGCGGCCAACAGCATGTGGGCCGCCGTCGCGAAGAAGAGCGATCCGATCGCCGTGCCGAACGTGAACAGCAGCGGGATGTCGGAGGCGCCGGTGAGGCTGAGCAGCCAGGCGAAGCCGGTCGCCGCCATCAGCATGCCGACCCGGTTCTCCGGGTCGCGCGACCAGGCGAACAGCCCGGCCCCCACGAAGCCCCAGCCGACCACCAGCCCGAGCACCGCCAGCACGCCGCGCATGGGCAGGAAGTCGCTGGTCAGGATCAGCGCGAGGTCGATCAGCCCCAGCGCGACCGCCGCGCCCGCCAGGCCCCATAGGGCACGGCGCAGCGAGGTCAGAGGAGCGCCTCCAGGGCCGCGCCCGAGAGCTCTGACTTCGGGATGAAGCCGCGGACGTTCGTCCTCTCGCCGAGCGGCCCGAGGTCGTCGACGTCGCGGCTCGAGGTGAGCACGACCGCGGGCGCCGAGCCGTTCGCCGAGATGCGCGCGGCGACCTCGAAGCCGTCGATGTCGGGCAGCTGCACGTCGAGCAGGACCATCTGCGGGCGCAGCTCGCGTACCGCCTCGATCGCGGCGCGGCCGTCCGGCGCCTCGCCCACCACCTCGAAGCCGTCGGCCTCGAGCAGCATGCGCGCACTGGCCCGGAAGCTCGGGTGGTCGTCGACGATGAGGACGGTGATCGCCATCTCAGCGCAGATTGTGTACCCGGCCGGGCATTTAGCCAATACGGATAGCCACACCTCCGGGCCTGCCTATCATCCGCCCTCCTCATGGAGGGCGCCACCGAGCCGATTGCCGCGCCGCCGTCCGAGCTGCCGCCCGAGCTCCGCGGCGAGCCGCCGCCGCGAAGCGGCGGGCCGCTTGCGCTGATCCGCTTCATGCGCCGCAAGGGCATGCTCAACCTCAAGTACGGGCGCCTGGTCGTGCGGCTCGGCTGGTGGAAGCTGCGCCTGCGGGAGCGCCTCCTGCTCGACGGGCTCGCCTTCATCGGCCCGGGCTGCTCGATCGAGGTGGGCCGCCGCGCCACCGTCGAGCTCGGGCGTTGGTCCTGGGTCGGCCACGGCTGCAAGATCCGCTCGCACGAGGGCAGCGTGTCGATCGGAGCGAAGACGGTGCTCGGCCAGGAGTGCACGATCTCGTCGTTCCAGCACGTCTCGATCGGCCGCGAGTGCGTGATCGCCGACCGGGTGATGCTGATCGACTTCGACCACGGCATGGTCGAGGTCGAGCGCCCGATCCGCTTGCAGGGGATCTACAAGCGCGACGTGCGCGTCGGCAACAACGTCTGGATCGGCTACGGCGCCTGCGTCCTGCGCGGCGTGACGGTCGGCGACAACGCCGTGATCGGCACCAACGCCGTGGTGACCCGCGACGTCCCGGCCAACGCGGTCGTAGGCGGCGTGCCGGCCCGCCTGATCCGCATGCGCGAGACGCCCCAGCGCTTGCGCTTCTCGTAACGCGCGCGTCGCCGAGTTGTCACGCGCGGGTGCTGAACCGTGACGCGAATCGCGCGACGATCGCCCCGTGTCACCCGAGTGGACGATGACGGACATATAGATGCCGGAATCGTCCACTCGCGCGGATCGAGCCGTTGCCCGGCTCGCCGGTCGGCAGCATGGGGTTGTAGCGCTTCCCCAGCTCGTCGGGCTCGGGCTGCAGGCCCGGGCGGTGCGGGCGAGGGTTGCGGCGGGCCGGCTGCATCGAGTGCACCAGGGCGTCTATACCGTCGGCCACCCTCTCCTCACCGCCGAGGGACGCTGGATGGCTGCGGTGCTCGCCTGCGGAGACGGCGCGCTCCTCTCGCACCGGTCGGCCGCGATCCTGTGGGGCCTGCGCGCAGGAGGCGGCGCGCGCGTGGACGTGACCACGATCCGCCGCGTCGGCCGTGGCCGCGCGGCGATTCGGGTCCACTGGCGTCCCTCTGTGGCTGCAATCGACGGTGGCTCCTGCCGCGGCATTCCGTGTACCTCGGTGGCCCGCACCCTGCTGGACCTAGCGGCGGTCTCCCCGCGGGAACTCGAGAACGCCTGCGATCGCGCCGAGCAACTGCGACTCTTCGACGGCCGGGCGCTCCATGCGCTGGTCACGCGGGCGCGAGGCGAGCGCGGCACGAAACGGCTGCGCGAAACGCTCGAGCAGCTGGAACCGAGCGGAGCCCTGACCCGCACCGAGATCGAGCGCCTGCTGCTCGCCCTCTGCCGCACACACTCCCTTCCCCAGCCGGTCGTGAACGGCTGGATCCAGCTGGACGGCATCGGCTTCTCACCCGACTTCCTCTGGCCGAACGCCAAGCTGATCGTCGAAACAGATGGCCACACGACGCACGGCACAAGGGAGGCCTTCGAGGCCGACCGCCGCCGTGACCAGCTGCTCGCCGAGGCCGGCTACACCACCCTGCGCTTCACCTGGCTCCAGGTGACGACCGAGCCCGAACGCGTCGCGCGCACGATCAAAGCCGTCCAAAAAGCGTTCGGTTAGCCCCACCTCCCTTAGGGGGGATTCCGCATTGGAACGGAGGTGGCCGGGGCGCAGGATCTGCCTATGAGCCGATCCAAGCCAAACAACATCGCGGCGCGCGCCGGAAGGTGGAGCGCCCAGAACCGGAAGAAGGCCATCGTCGGATGGCTTCTCTTCGTGATCTTGGCCGTCTTCATCGGCGGCTCGATAGGCACCAAGACGCTCGACGACGTCGATGACAACGGCATCGGCGAGTCCGGCCGCGCCGACACCGCGGTGTCGCAGAACTTCCCGGACAAGGCCTCCGAGAGCGTGATGGTGCAGAACAAGAACGCGTCAGCCGGCGATCCTGAGTTCAAGGCCGTCGTCGCCGACGTCGAAGCCTCGCTCCGCGACGCGAAGGGCGTGCGGAATGTCAGCAGCCCTTACGGCAACGGCAACCAGGGCCAGCTGTCGGAGGACCGCCACTCGGCGCTCATCACCTTCGAGCTGCCGGACAAGGACGGCCAGGCGGAGGACCTCGTCGAGGGCACCCTCGCGAAGGTCTCGAAGCTGGATCGCCAGCACGCCGGCTACACGATTGAGGAGTTCGGCGACGCCAGCGCCGACAGGGCGCTGTCGAAGGCGTTCGCGGATGACTTCCAGCGGGCGGAGATCACCTCACTGCCGATCACGCTGATCATCCTCATCCTTGCTTTTGGAGCGCTGCTGGCGGCGTTCGTCCCTCTGCTGCTGGCCGTGACGGCCGTGGCGGCGGCGATCGGCCTGCTCGGCCCGATCTCGCAGCTGTGGCCGGTCGACGAGTCGATCAACTCCGTCGTGCTGCTCATCGGCCTCGCCGTGGGCGTCGACTACGCCCTCTTCTACATCCGCCGTGAGCGCGAGGAGCGCGCACGCGGGCGTAGCGAGGAGGCGGCGCTCGAGGCGGCCGCGGCCACCTCGGGTCGTGCCGTGCTCGTGTCCGGCTTCACCGTTATCGCGGCGATGGCCGGCATGTACTTCGGCGGCGCCCCGACGTTCCTGTCGTTCGCGACGGGCACGATCCTCGTGGTGGCGATCGCCGTGCTGGGCTCGCTGACCGTGCTGCCGGCCGTCCTGTCGAAGCTCGGCGACCGGGTGAACAAGGGCCGGATTCCGTTCCTCAAGCCGGAGCGGCGGACCGGTGAGCCGCGCGTGTGGTCCTGGATCCTCAACCGGGTGCTGGCGCGCCCGCTGGCTTCAGTGATCGCGGCGACGGCGGTGCTGATCGTGCTTGCCGTCCCGGTGCTGCACATCCATACGGCGGACTCCGGCGTCGACGGACTGCCGCGCTCGCTCGAGGTCATGCAGACCTACGACCGGATGCAGGCCGCCTTCCCGGGTGAGCAGTTCACGGCCGACATCGTGCTCGAGGGCAACAACCTCGACAAGGCCCAGGTCCAGGGGTACGCGCAGGAGCTGCGCACGCTCGCGGCCGAGTCGAACCAGTTCCACGAGCCGGTGACCGTCGACATGAGCCCGAACGGCGACGTCGCGGTGATCGAAGTGCCGGTTGCCGGCACGGGCACCGACGACGCGTCGATGAACGCAGTCCAGACGCTCCGTGACGACGTCGTGCCCGACGTGTTCGGGAGTGTCCAGGGCGGCGAGCTCGTCGGCGTGACTGGCTTCACCGCCGGGTCGATGGACTTCAACGACCTGATGGCGGAGCGCATCTGGTACGTGTTCGCCTTCGTCTTCGCGATGGCGTTCATGCTGCTGCTGGTGACGTTCCGGTCGATCGTGATTCCGATCAAGGCGATCGCCCTGAACGTCCTGTCGGTGGCCGCCGCGCTCGGAATCGTGACCTGGGTCTTCCAGGACGGGCATCTGGAGGACTTCCTCAACTTCGATTCCACCGGCGCGATCACGGCCTGGTTCCCGCTGATGCTGTTCGTGATCCTGTTCGGCCTCTCGATGGACTATCACGTGTTCATCCTGAGCCGGATCAAGGAGGCGGTGGACCGCGGTGAGTCGAACGACGAGGCCGTGGCTCACGGCATCAAGTCGACGGCCGGGGTGGTGACCGCGGCGGCGATCGTGATGGTCGGCGTGTTCTCCATCTTCGCCACGCTGTCGTTCATCGACATGAAGCAGTTCGGCGTGGGCTTGGCGGTGGCGGTCCTGATCGACGCCACGCTCGTCCGCGGCGTGCTGCTGCCGGCGACGATGAAGCTGCTCGGCGACTGGAACTGGTACCTGCCGAAGTGGCTCGAGTGGCTCCCGAAGGGGCCGGCGCTCGAGGGCTCGGGAGAGCCGATCGAGGAGCGTCGCATCCAGCCCCGGCACGACCCCCAGCCGGCCGAGGCGTAGGCCTCAGAGACAACCGGTATGACCCGCGGCGCCCGCCCTCCGGCGGGCGTCGCGGCGTCTGAAGTCCCGCGCTGCCACACGCTTGCTACGAACGGCCGCGTGAGGTAAGTTGCTAGCCGTTGACTTTGTGGTCAGTCGCACAAGGACGTGTCACGTCGCGCTGGGGGGCGCGGACGCTGGCCGCCCTGCTGGCCGCATTGGCACTGGCAGGACTCGCGACCCTGCCCGGCGGCGTGGCTGCGGAGGCCGCGCCGCCGGCAGCGGCCGCCCAGGCCGAGCGGCCGCTCACCGTGATGACCTCCAACATCTGGTACGGCGGCGTGCAGGTCGACTTCGACCAGGTGGCGCGGGCGGTGCGCCGGGCGGACGCCGACATCGTCGGCGTCCAGGAGCCCGAGGGCAACCTGCGCAGGCTCGCCACCGCGGCGGGCCTGCCGTACGTCGACGACAGCCTGCACCTCATCTCCCGCTATCCGCTCTTCGCGGTGGAACGCGGCGGCGTGCGCTTCGCGTATGCGGCGCTCGGCCTCGACCAGGTGGTGGCCGTCGGCAATGTGCACCTCACCTGCTGTCCCTACGGCCCCGAGGAGGCCGCCTCCGGCAAGGGCCCGCGCCGGGTGCTGGCGCTCGAGCGCTCGCTGCGGCTTCCCGAGATCAAGCCGCAGATAGGAGCGCTCGGCCCGGTCTCGAGACGCGGTACGCCGACCTTCCTCACCGGTGACTTCAACTCGCCCTCCCACCTCGACTGGACGGAGCCCGTCCACCTGGCGCGGCCGGAGCGCGTGCCGTTTGCGCTCGACTGGCCGGTGTCGCGGGCGCTCGCACGGGCCGGCTGGCACGACTCCTACCGCGAGGCCCATCCGGACCCGGTCGCGAACCCCGGCTACACATGGACCCCCGGGACACCGCCGCCGCGCATCCGGCGCAAGGAGACGCTCGACCGCATCGACTGGGTGATGGCGGCGGGCCCGGCGCGCACGCTCGCGAGCCGGCTCGTCGGCGACGCGGGCGGGCAGGACGTCGACGTCGGGCTCGACCCCTACGGGTCGGACCACCGCGCGGTCGCCTCCACGTTCGCGGTCACTCCGGGGCGCGCGCCCGCGCTCGTGAGCGCCGAGCCGCGCGTCGTCACGCGCGGTGAGCGCCTCAGCGTCCGCTACACGCGCACGAGCGGAGGCGCGGGCAGGAAGATCGCGGTCATGCGCGACGGCAGGCCGCTAATGTCGATCCCGATCTACGACGCCTCGGACCACCTCGCGTCCTACTTCGGCACGCGCACGCTGCGCCCCGGCGCCTACCGCGCGGCGCTCCTGAGCGGCGACGGCAGCGTCGAGGCGAGCTACCGCTTCTGGATCGAGGCTCCGGGCACGCGCCCAAGCATCCGCGCCACGCAGGCGAGCTACGGCCGCGGCGAGCCGATCGGGCTGCGCTTCGGCGGCGCGCCCGCCAACAAGCTCGACTGGATCGGCATCTACCGCGCCGGCGATGACGACCTCTACAACTACTTCGGCTTCAAGTACACGGCCGCCCGCCCGAGCGGCCGCCTGAGCTTCACGAAGGCCGACCTCGGGACGCTCGACCCCGGCCGCTATCGCGCCACGCTCATGCTCGACGACGGCTACAGCGTGCTCGCCGAGACCAGCTTCCGGGTGCGCTAGCGATGGCGGCCGTCCGGACTGAGGTGCGCGGCGGCGTCCTCGAGGTCGTTCTCGACCGGCCGAAGGCGAACGCGATCGACCGCGCGACGGGCATCGAGCTCCACGAGGCCTTCGTGCGGCTGCGTGACGACGACGATCTGCGCGTGGCGATCCTGACCGGCGCCGGCGAGCGCTTCTTCTCAGCCGGCTGGGACCTCAAGGCGGCCGCCGCCGGCGAGGAGGACACCTCGACCGACTTCGGCCCGGGCGGCTTTGCCGGCCTGACCGAGATGTTCGACCTCGACAAGCCGGTGGTCGCGGCGGTGAACGGGCTGGCCGCCGGCGGCGGCTTTGAGCTGGTGCTCGCCTGCGACCTCATCGTCGCGGCCGACCATGCCGAGCTGTTCCTGCCCGAGCTCAGCCTCGGCATCGTCCCGGACGCCGGCGGCGCTCAGCGACTGCCGCGGCGGCTCCCCTGGTTCCTCGCCATGGAGCTGCTCCTCACGAGCAGGCGCCTCGGCGCGGCCGAGGCGAAGCGACGCGGCCTAGCCTGCTCGGTGGTCCCCGCAGCGGAGCTCATGGACGAGGCGCGCCGGGTCGCCGACCGCATCGCCGGCTGCCCCCCGCTCGCCGTCCAGGCGACGAAGGAGATCGCCCGCCGGGGCGAGGGCCTCTCCGTCGAGGAGACCTTCGCGGCAATGGCCGCCGGCAGCTTCCCCGCCTACTCGCGCGCGATGGCGACGCCCGAGTTCCTCGAGGGCGCGAGAGCGTTCACCGAAGGCCGCGGCTCCGAGTAGTCGCGCGGGCCGCGGCCCAGCGCCTGCGAGGCCGCGTCGCGCCCGCTGCGCACGGCGCCCTCCATGTAGCCCGCGACCCACTGGTCCGACCCGCACACGTAGAACGGCGGCTCGTGCGTGCCGTGCAGCGGGCCGACCGCCATGACATCGCCCGGCCGCCAGGCCGTGACGTAGCCCTGCGTGAACGGGTCGATTCCCCAGGCGCGCGTGCCGTACAGGATCGGCTCGCGCGCCTCGTCGCCCATCAGTCCCGCCAGCATGTCGAGGAACTCGCGTCGCCGCTGCGGCTCCGGGGTGGCGAGGAACGGGCCGAGCCGGTCCGGCGGCGTGAGCGATGAGAGGACGCCCTCGCGCTGAATCCAGACGGAGCTCCAGATGCCGTCGCAGGTGGCGCCGCCGACGTCCCAGAACGAGCTCGGGTAGGCCACCACGGTCTTGGCGGCCAGCGCGCTGCGCTGCCGGTGAAGCGACTCGAGCCGCGCCTCGGAGACACCGCTCACCATCACGTCGCGCAGCGGCCCGACCGGCAGGGCGCAGACGACGGCCTCCGCCTCGATGCGGTCCCCGTCTCGCAGGAAGGCGGTGCAGCGGGCAGAGGTCACGCCGACCGCCACCACGACGCTCCCGAGCCGGACGCGCTCGCCCAGCTCGGCGGACATGCGCAGCGCCACGGTGGCCGACCCCTCGGCCACACGCAGGTGCTCCCAGTGGCGCTCGTCGTAGAACCCGCGCGCGCCGGCCGTGGCCTCCTTGCGGAGCTGTGCGAGCAGCGACGTGCGCTCGACCGAGTCGATCGAGAGCGAGAGCTGCATGTGGTCGAGGTAGCGGATCACCCCGGGCCGCGCGCCCTGCGAGCGCAGCCAGGCGCCCATGCTGAGCCGGTCGAGCCGCTCCGCATCCGGGTGGCTCCACGGGTCGGCCGGGTCGACGCCGCTCGCGAGCCGCCCGAATTCCACCTCGACGCGCGCGAGGTCGTCGCTGTCGGCGTCGTCCATCCAGGGTGCGCGCTCGCCGACCGATACGCCCTCGGCGGCGCCCCAGGCGGGCGGCAGATCGATGGCGGTGTAGCTCGGCTCGAGCGTCAGCCCCAGCTCGCCGACCAGCTCGCCGTACGCGTGCATCCAGTCGGCGACCACCTCGCCGCCCCACTGGACCGGACGTCCGTCGGGGAGCATCTGCTGCTCGACGCGGCCACCGGGGCGCCCGCGCGCCTCCAGCACTACGACGTCGGCGCCGTCCGCGGCCAGGTCGCGCGCGGCGGCCAGACCGGCGAGTCCGGCGCCCAGCACCATCACGTCATGCACGCGGCCAGTCTAGCGCCATCTTTGACTTTGTAGTCAGTCGCACGATATGATCGCCCCGGATGGGTTCGAATGGCCATGCGGACAGCCTGTCCCGGGACGCCCTCCGCCACCTCTGGCTCCACTTCACCGGCATGGGGGATCTCGACCCGGACGAGCTCCAGATCATCGTCCGCGGTGAGGGCTGCTATCTCGAGGACGAGCACGGCCGGCGCTACCTCGATGCGCTGGCCGGCCTCTTCTGCGTCAATGCCGGCTACAGCTACGGCGCCGAGATGGGCGAGGCGGCGGCGAGCCAGATGCGCGAGCTGCCGTTCGCCATCAACTGGACCTTCGCCCACCCGCGCTCGATCGAGCTGGCCGCCGAGCTGGCCCGGCTGGCGCCCGGCGACATCAACCGCGCCTTCTTCGTGAGCGGCGGCTCCGAGGCCGTCGAGGCCGCCTGGAAGCTCGCGCGCCAGTACCACAGCGCGCGCGGCGAGCGGCGCTGGAAAGCGATCGCCCGGCGCGTCGCCTACCACGGCACCACGATGGGCGCGCTCTCGATCAACGGCTGCACGGAGCTCCGCACCCCCTTCGAGCCGCTCGTCCCGGACGTGCTGCACGTCTCGAACACGAACCGCTACCGGCGCTCGGAGGGAGAGACCGACGAGGAGTTCACGGGCCTCCTGCTCGACGAGCTCGAGGAGACGATCCGCCAGGCCGGCCCCGAGACGGTGGCGATGGTGATCATGGAGCCGGTGCAGAACGCGGGCGGGTCGTTCATGCCGCCCGCCGGCTACTGGGCGGGCGTGCGCGAGCTCTGCGACCGCTACGGCATCCTGCTCTGCGCCGACGAGGTGATCACGAGCTTCGGCCGCCTCGGCCACTGGTTCGCGTCGGAGCGCTTCGACATCCGGCCGGACATGATCACGACTGCGAAGGGCCTCTCCTCCGCCTACGCGGCGATCGGCGCCCTGCTCGTGAGCGACCGCGTGATGGAGCCGTTCGAGCGGCCGGGCGCGATGTTCACGCACGGCATGACCTTCGGCGGCCACCCGGTGCAGGCGGCCGTGGCGCTCAAGAACATCGAGATCATGCGCCGCGATGGCATCGTCGCGAACGTCGCCGAGCGCCAGGACGAGTTCCACGCCGCCCTCAGCCGGCTGCTCGAGCTTCCGATCGTGGGCGACCTGCGCGGCAGCGGCTACTTCTATGCCCTCGAGCTCGTCAAGGACTCAGCCAGCCGGGAGAGCTTCTCGGACGAGGAGTGCGACGAGCTGCTGCGCGGGTTCCTCTCCCCCGAGCTGTTCAAGCGCGGCCTGATCTGCCGCGCCGACGACCGCGGCGACCCTGTCGTCCAGATCTCACCGCCGCTCGTGGCGGGGCCGGACGAGTTCGAGGAGATCGTCCGGATACTCGGCGGGGCGCTGGACGAGGCGAGCGACCGCATGGCGGTCGCGCGATGAGCGGGCCCAACGGAGCTTCCGCGTACGACGCCATCGTCGTCGGCGGCGGCCACAACGGCCTCACCGCCGCCGCATACCTCTCGCGCGCCGGCCTGCGCGTCTGCGTGCTCGAGCGCCGCGACATCCTCGGCGGCGCGTGCGTGACCGAGGAGGTCTGGCCGGGCCAGCGCGTCTCGCGCGCCTCCTACGTCGTTTCGATGCTGCAGCCCAAGGTCGTCGAGGATCTGCGCCTGCGCGACTTCGGCTACGAGCCGATCCCGCTCGACCCGGCCTTCGGCACGATCACACCGGACGGGCTGCCGGTTTTCTTCTGGGGTGACGCGGAGCGCACGCGCACGTCGGTCGCGCGGCTGTCGAAACGCGACGCGCAGCGCTACCCCGAGTTCGAGGAGATGCTCGCGCGGATGGCGGGCTTCCTGCGCCCGCTGATGCTGCGCCCGCCGCCGGCGCTCGGCTCGAAGCGCCCGGGCGATCTGCTCTCGCTCCTGCGCGAAGCGGGGCGCACGGCCGGCCTCGCGCGCCGCGACGTGCTCGAGCTGTTCCGGGTGATGACGATGTCGGTGGGTGATCTGCTCGACGAGTGGTTCGAGTCGGATGTGCTCAAGGGCGCCTGGGCCTCCACCGGCGTGGTCGGCGTCTGGGCCGGCCCCCGCACGCCCGGCACGGCCTACAACCTGCTCCACCACGCGCTCGGCGAGCTCGACGGCGTGAGCGGCCTGTGGGGCCACGTGCGCGGCGGCATGGGCGCCATCTCGATGGCGATCGCCCGCAGCGCCGAGGCGTCGGGCGCCACGATCCGGACCGGCGCGGAGGTGAAGTCGATCGACGTGGAGAGCGGGCGCGTGACCGGCGTGACGCTCGATAGCGACGAGCAGATCCGGGCCCCTCTGGTCGTGTCGGGCGCCCACCCGCGCACCACGATCCTCGACCTCGCCGGGGCGCGCCACTTTCCGGAGGATGTGGTGCGCGACATGGAGCGCTTCCGCTCGCGCGGCGGCTCGGTCAAGGTCAACTGCATCCTCTCCGAGCCGCCCCGCTACGAGGGCGTCTCGGCCGAGGAGGCCGAGCTCCTGCTGAGCACCGGGATCGCGCTCTGCCCGTCCATCGACTACCTGGAGCGTGCCTGGCAGGACGCCACACGCGGCGAGCCGGCCGAGGGCCCCTACGTGGAGATCGAGCAGCCGAGCGCCGTGGACGACAGCCTCACCGACGACGGCACCTTCGTCATGACGCTCTTCACGCAATACGGCCCGCACGACGAGGCCGGCTGGCCCGACGGCTCGCGCGAGGCGTATGGACAGCGCTGTCTCGACATCGTCGCGCGCCACGCGCCCAACGTGAAGGACGCGCTCGTCCACCACGAGGTGCTGGCGCCGCCCGATCTCGAGCGCATCTTCGGGCTCCAGGGCGGCTCGATCTTCCAGGGTGAGCAGGGCCTCGAGCAGATGGCATTCATGCGCCCGTCGCCGCTCATCGCCCAATACGCCACGCCGGTCGACGGTCTCTACCTGTGCGGCGCCGGCACGCACCCGGGCGGAGGCGTGATGGCGGCCTGCGGCCACAACGCCGCGATGCGGGTCCTCAAGGACCGCCGCGGCGGCCTGCGCGGACGCTTGCGTCAGGCCGCCCGAGCGCGCTAGCTTGGCCATGTGACGGAGGACGAGCTCCGTACGCACCTGGCCGAGTACCTCACCATCCTACAGCGGCACTCGAGCGCTGAGGAAATGATGAGCGCGATCCTCACCGATGACTTCGAGACCGGCTTCGTCGGCGGGTTCACGTGGAAGGGAATCGACGGCCTGCGCGACTTCCTCTCGCAGCGCGACGGCTTCTTCGACGAGAACCATCAGGTCAAGGACGTGCTCGAGCTGGGCGGCGGGCCGGACGACGAGGTGCATGCGCGCACGCGGCTCGAGTTCTTCCTGCGTCGCTGGGAGGCGCCCTCCCCCACGAGCGAGGAGTTCAGCGGCTCCTGCTACCACAGCTGGCGGCTCCGGCACGCGCCCGACCGTTGGCGCGTGGCCGCCCAGATGGTCGAGCGCTTCGACGACCTCAACGACAACGCCGAGCGCCTGTTCGCGACGCCCGACGAGGGCCTCAACCGCTGAGCTCGGCGATCACGTCCTTCGAGTGGGTGATCGGGAGGCGGTTGCCCTCCAGCTCGATCCGGGAGCCGCTCGCGCTGTCGATCAGCTCGAGGACGCGCACGTTCACGCGCTGGTGCACGTGCACCTCGATGCCCTCGCGCGGCACGCGGAAGACGAGCGCGTTCGCATGGCGCCGGTCGCCCGAGAAGCCGTAGATCGCCGAGTCGGACACACCCACGAGCATCTGCTCGGGCAGGCCACTCGCCGCGTCGTGCGCCCGCGTGCCCGCCACGTAGCCACCGGCCGTGCCCACGGCGCCCGCGGCGCCGCCTAGCGAGTCACCTAAGTCCCCGCCGATCATGCCGCCGGCGAACCCGGCGCCGGTGTGGCCGCGCGGGTAGAACTCGCCCACCGCGGTCACCGAGTCCTCGATTCCGGCGGAGGCCAGCGCCTCGTTGACGACCTCGACCATGCTCTCTTCGGACATGAGGCCGTTGTACCAAGAAGAAGCCCCGCGCCGCTCACACGGCGCGGGGCTTGATCACTGAGGCTCCTAGAACGTCTGCAGCAGGCAGAGCCCGGCGGTGCCGGGATCCACCTTGTACTGCGTCGCCACCTGCGTCAGGAATGCGCGCTGGCGCCTCGACGGCGCGGGTGCCGACACCTCCTTGCCCCTGGCGCGGGCCGCCTTCGCCCCGCCCGTCAGCTTCAGGACGTCCACGCCGCGCGTGCGGTCCGCGGTGTAGACGTAGCCGTCGTGCAGGTAGGAGGCCCAGACGATGCCGTCGTCGGGTCGCCAGTAGGCGAACTGGGTCGGGTTCTCCGGATCGGAGATGTCGAGGAAGCGCGTCCCCTCTCCGTACCAGGCGTAGGTCACCGTGCCGCCGTCCACGTCGAAGTAGTGGGCGGAACAGAAGTTGGCGAGCGGGTTGTACGGCCCGCCTATCGGGCGTGAGCCCTCCTTCTCGAACGGGTTCCAGGTGCCCACGACCTCGAGGCGGAACGGGTTCGCCGCGGTCGAGCGCCAGGCCTCTCCGCCGAAGCTGCCCTCGAGTGAGGCGATCGAGAACTGGCCGCGCTTCGAGCACGCCTCCTCGGCCGGGCCGAAGTCCTCCTCGGTGGCGAGCAGCAGCTTGCCGCGTCGATAGCGCGAGTCGCCATCGGGCGCGCGCCGGCCAACCGGTCGCCAGGCGTTGTGCTCGAAGCCGCCGGTTTCGTCGCCCGTGACCGAGGCGGGCAGTCCGCCGCCCGCGTACGGGATCGGGTCGAGCGCGGTCGCCGTCCGGAAGCGGCCCTGAATCGGGTCGAAGTGCCGTCCCTCGGTCCAGTAGCCGCGCGTGCCGCCGTCGCCCGACACCCAGGCGATGCCCATGTCGTCGACCTGGACGTCGTGGGAGTAGGCGGTGACGCCGTCGCGCCTGAACAGGTCGACCGGTTCCATCGGGAACGCCTGCGGCTTGCGGGGGTTCGACAGGTCAGTCACGATGATCGGCCGCCCGAAGGTCCAGCCGAGCGCGTCACGCTGCGTGGTGGTGCTGGCCGGGCCGCCTGTCCAGAGCTGGCGACAGTCGTTCACGCACGTGGTGGTGTGGCCCGTCGGCAGCTGCTGGAAGCTGAGCAGCTCGAGATCTGCGGGATCCCTGGCGTCGATCACGTAGACGCCGGCGATGTTGGTCGCACCGTTCGGGTCGGCCTCGCCCGGCTCGCGGCTCGTCGAGCCCGCGTATGCGCGCGGGTCACGCGAGAGCAGCGCGAGCTTGCGCTTGCGGTCAACATCCATGTCCTCGTTTTGCCAGAACGTCGAGAACGGTGCGGACGCGGGCTCGAAGTTGACCGCCGGGTCACCCGGCAGGCGCAGGTCCTCGGCCGTGATCTGGTCGAGCAGCTCCGGATGAGCCGGGTCGTCGAGCGAGTACGACTTGAGCCCAAAACGCCCGGTCACGAGCATCACGTCGGACTCGTGCTTGCCGTAGCTCATGAAGTTGATCGCCGTGGCGTCCTTGGCCTCTGGCAGGTTGTCCAGCAGCTCGACATTCTTCGACGCGCCCGAAGCCGGCGCGGCGATCACGAGCAGCGCGGCCAGCATCGCTGCGTAGGCCGCCAGTGCACCTCTCCTCCGCATGGGGTCCCTCCAGTAGATGACGGTCCGTCTGGGGCGGACCTACCCAGTTGGGTGAGCTACTGCACCTCTAGCGCAGCACAAGGGCGTGCTCGGGCCTCCAGCCGAGCTTGACCCGCTGGCCGATCTCCCAGCGGTCGTCGGAGCGCGCGCGGATCCAGTTCTGCTCGAGTGCCATCAGCCGCAGCCCGGGAGACAGCTCGACGATGATCTGGGTGCTCGTGCCGACGTAGACGCGCTCCACGATCGTGCCCTCGACCGTGACCATGCCGTCCTCGACCTCTTCATCGACGGCGATCTTCTCGGGGCGCACGGACAGCTGGACCTCGGCGCCGCTCGAGCAGTCGACGGGCACGTGCGCATCGCACAGCGTCCCCCCGGCCAGCCGGACCCCGCCGTTCTCGCAAACGCCGGGCAGCAGGTTCGAGACGCCGATGAAGCCCGCCACGAACGGCCCCTGCGGGTGCTCGTAGATGTCCTCGGGGCTGCCGCACTGCTGGATCAGCCCGCCGTCCATCACGGCGATCCGGTCCGACATCGCGAGCGCCTCCTCCTGGTCGTGGGTCACGTACAGGAACGTGATCCCGACCTCGCGCTGGATGCCCTTCAGCTCGACCTGCATCTGCTTGCGCAGCTTGAGGTCGAGCGCGCCGAGCGGCTCGTCGAGCAGCAGGACCGAGGGACGGTTGACGAGGGCGCGGGCGAGCGCCACGCGCTGCTTCTGCCCGCCGGACAGCTCGCGCGGCCGGGCGTCGCCGCGCTCGTGCAGCTCGACGAGCTCGAGCGCCTCCGCCACGCGCCGGCGGATGTCGCCCTTGTCGACCTTGCGCCGCTTGAGGCCGAAGGCGACGTTGTCCTCGATCGACAGATGCTCGAAGAGCGCGTAGCTCTGGAACACAGTGTTGACGTTGCGCTTGTACGGCGGCACCGTTTCGACCGGCTCTCCCCCGAGGTAGATGCGGCCCTCGCTCGGCTGCTCGAAGCCGCCGACCATCCTCAGGGTCGTCGTCTTGCCGCAGCCCGACGGGCCGAGCAGCGAGAAGAACTCGCCGGGCTGGATCTCGAGGTTGAGGTCGTCGACCGCCACGGCCTCGCCGAAGCGCTTCGTCACGCCCTCGAAGCGTATTGCCGAAGCAGCCGGCTCGGCCGGCTCCGCACGGTGTGTAATCGCCGGACCGGACCCTTCCTCGCTCATGTCCCTTCCCTCCCGAGCAGCACCTTGAGCCCGCTCTCCTTGCGCCCGAACAGGCGCGGAATCAACAGCGCCAGGGCGATCGACAGCACCGAGACCACCAGCATGAAGGTGCCGATCGCGTTGATCGTCGGCCTCACGCCGAACCTGATCTGTGTCCAAATGCGCACCGGCAGCGGCTGCGGCGACTCGCCGGTGGTGAAGAACGACAGCACGAAATCGTCGAACGACAGGGCGAAGACGAGCAGGCCCGCCGCCAGCACCGCCGGCCAGAGGGCCGGCAGGGTCACGAGCCTGAACGTCTGCCAGCGCGTGGCGCCCAGGTCCATCGCGGCCGACTCGACCTCGCGCCCAAGCGATACCAGCCGTGCGCGCACCACAACCGTCACATATGAGATCGAGAATGTGATGTGGGCCAGCACGATCGTCGTGAGTGACAGCTCCAGTCCCACCTGAGTGAAGAGCAGCAGCGCCGAGGCCCCGGCCACGATCTCCGGGGTCACGAGCGGGATCAGCGCCAGGATGTTCACCGAGTTCGACCAGCGCGTGCGGGTGCGCACGAGCCCGTAGGCGAGCAGCGTGCCGAGGATCGTCGCGACCACCATCGTGATGAGCGCGATCTCGATGCTCGCTACAAGCGAGTCGCGCAGGGACTCCGTCTCGAAGAACGTCTCGTACCAGCGCGTGCTGAAGCCCTCGAAGCTCTGCAGCGATCGGCTCGAGTTGAACGAGAACAGGATCACGAGCACGATCGGGACGAACAGGATCAGGAAGAAAAGCGCCATGTAGAGCTTGAGGAAGCGCGGGCGGTCGAACTGCTTCGGCGGCTTCCTGTGCGCGGGCCGCGGTGCCGCCGGCGCGGGCGGGCTCTGGGCCACGTCCGTGCTCACGCGGCCTGCTCCCTGGCCTCACGGGCAGCGCTCCGCAGGTAGAGCGACATCCAGATGAGCAGGAAGGCCATCATCACGATCGTCAGCGCGGCGCCAAAGGGCCAGTTGTCGGAGGCCTGGAACTGCTGCTGGATGAGATTGCCGATCATCACGTCCTCAGGGCCGCCGAGGAGCGAGGCCGACACGAAGTCGCCGACGGCCGGCAGGAAGACCAGCACCGCACCGGCCAGGATCCCCTGATAGCTGTGCGGCAGGGTCACATGGCGGAACGTCTGCCACGGCCCCCCATACAGGTCCTTGCCCGCCTCGATCAAGGAGCGATCCATGTTGTCGAGCGAGGCGAAGATCGGCAGGATCATGAACGCGAGGAAGCCGTAGACGAGGCCGCCGATCACGGCATAGGGCGTGTTGATGAAGCGGATGCTCGTGTCGAACAGCCCGTTGACGAGACCTTCGTCGCCGAGCATCGCGATCCAGGCATAGGTGCGGATCAGGTAGTTGACGAAGAACGGCAGGACGACGAGCGCGAGCAGGACGTTCTTCCAGCGCCCGCCGAAGATCGCGATGTAGTACGCGACCGGGTAGCCGATCAGCAGGCAGATGACGACCGTGGCGAGCGCGAAACCGACCGAGCGCACCAGCACCGGGATCAGGTCGGCGTCGAAAACGCGCTCGTAGTTCGTGAACTCGAAGCCGTAGATCGCCTCGCCGAGGTCATCCGTGTAACCGAACGACAGGGCGAGCACCAGCACGACCGGCGTGACGAACAGCGCGAGCAGCCAGAGGCCGCCGGGGATGAGGAACGTCGACGCGAAGCGGTTCTCGTTCATCGACTCGCTACGAGACCCTGAACTCGGTCCACACCTTGTCCCAGGCGATCCGGCCGTCGCCCTTCAGGTTCTCGAACGTTTCGCCGTTCTCGAGGTCATCGACGGTCACGTTTATCTCCGGGTCGTCCTTGACGAGGCCCTGGAACGCCTCCGTGGGCGCGCCGTCGTAGGGCATCGGGTAGCCGATCCACTCGACGTTCTGGGCGGCGTGCTCGGGCTCGAGCATCCAGTCGATGAACATCAGCGCCGTACCCGGGTGCTTCGCGTTCACCGGGATACAGAGGTTGTCGCTGCCGACCGGGATCCCCTCCTCGCATTTCTGGAACTTGAAGTCCTCGGGGTTGTCGACGCTGAAGCGGATGTTCACGATGTCGCCGTTCCAGAGGTGCTGGATGTAGGCGTTGCCGCTCGTCATGTTCGTGATCGTGTCCGTCGAGATGCCGCGCAGCTTCGGCTTCAGGTCGACGAGGTAGTCGAGTGTGTTCTCGAGCTTCTCCTCGTTCACCTCGTTGAGCGGGTAGCCGTTGACCAGGTTGGACATGCCGATCGCCTCCTGGTAGTCGTCGAGCAGGAAGCTCTTGTCGTCCGAGTCGGCGTTACCGAGGTCGAGCCACGAGCCGGTCATCCCGCTGACCTTGTCCGCGCGGTAGCCCAGGCCGGTCGCATACATGCCGTAGGGCGTCGAGTGCTCGGAGTGCTTGTCGTACCAGGGATTCGCGAAGTAGTCGTAGACCGTGTCGATGTTGCTGATCTTCTCCCGATCGATGCGGCGGAGCAGGTTGCCCGAGATCAGGCGCTGCACGTACTCGCCGCTCGGGAAGATCAGGTCGTACGCGATCCCCGCGCGCAGCTTCGCGGTCATCGCCGGCATCGAGTCGAAATACGACTCGCGCACCCGCACCCCGTATTTCTTCTCGAAGCCCTTTACGAGCGCGGGATCGATGTACTCCGAGTAGTTGAAGTAGAGGAGGTCGCCGTCGATCTTCTTCGCGATCGGCTTCTCCGTGTCTTCCTTGCTGCCCCTGCTCGCGTTGCCGACGCCGCAGCCGGCCAGCCCGGCGATGAGCGCCATCGCCGCACCGTTCTGCAACAGGTCCCGCCGGCCGATGCGCCGCTCGAGCATGCGCATCAGGCGCTCGTCGTTCTCCGTCACCTGACAGCCTCCCCCACTCGCGCGTTCATGCAGGCGCCCCCGCGGCGTCCGGCAATGTACAGCCGAGCTCGCCCTCCGCGAGCGTCACCGCGAGCTCACGCACGCGAGCCGGCGTGACCTCCGGGTCACGCAGGGCGACCTGCACGGACAGTCCGTCTAGAAGCGAGCCCATAAGCACGGCGAACCGCTCCGGGTCAGCGGGGCCGAATTCGCCGCGCGCCTGACCGTAGCTGACGACGTCGGCGATGGTCCGGCGCCAGCGCCCGTCGAGCTCCGCGCGCGTCGCGGCCAGCTCGGGGTCGCGAAGCGCCCCCGCCCACAGCTCCATCCAGAGCGCCGCGTCGTAGTCGCCCTCGCCCACTCCGGAGTCGACGATCACGCCGAGCCGCTCGACCGCGCTCTCGATGCCGCCGATGCGGGCCGCCAGCTCATCGTAGAAGCGCTCCTCGGCGGACGTGAGCGCCTCGTTCAGGAGCTCCGACTTCGAGGAGAAGTAGTAGAGCACCGAGGGCGGGCTCGTCCCGGCCTCCTCGGCGACGTCGGTTACCCGCGCGTTGACTAGCCCTCGGCGCCGGATCACCGTGGCGGCGGCCTCCAGGAGCTCCGGGCGGCGGACGTGGTCGAGCCGTGGCCGCGGGCTCATCGAGTCAATCCCCCCGAGTAAATTGAACCGCGATTCAGATAACGTAGCCGCCCGAGCCAGTGGGGTCAAGAGCGCGCCCGCGCCTCCTCGGCCGGCGCCGTGGCGGGGAGCGGCGGGGGCGGCTCCTCGGGCAGCCCGAGCTCGTCCGCGAGCCCGGCCCACACCTGGCGGCGGGCGTAGTCGATGTCGAGGTCGCCGATCAGCACGCGCACGCCGAAGCCGTCCGCGAGCGCCATGAGCCGGTCCGCCACCCGACCGGGGTCGGCGCTCGTGTCGAAGGCGCCGTCTTCGATGCCCGCGGCGATCGCCTCGGCGAGCCAGTCGCGCATGCGTCCGTAGAGCCGGACGCCGGTCGGTCGGAGTTCCGGATGGCGCACCGTCCGCAGCCACAGCTCCACCCAGAGGATCCAGTCCTTCTGGAGGTGCCCCGGGTAGGGGAGAAACTGGTCGATCAGCGCGGCGAGCCGCTCGGCTTGGCTGCGCGCCTCGCCCTCCCCCTCGCCGATCCGGACCTCGCCCGTCAGCTCGTAGGAGTACTCGAGCGCCTCGGCCAGGAGCGCCTCGCGCGTCTCGAAGTGGTAGTGGACGAGCGAGGTCGAGACGCCCGCCTGGGTCGCAACGCGGGCGATTCGCATGTCGTCGATTCCGTCGCTGGCGATCCGGTCGACCGCCGCCGCAAGGATCCGTTCGCGGGCGCTGCGCCCGGGAGGGTCGCTCACCCGGCCTCGCCGAGGTCGGCGCGGATCCGCTCCGCGAACCAGCCGACAGCCGCCTCGCGCCGCGACAGCGGCCCGGGCTCGAAGCCGTGCGTCGCGATGCCGGCCTGCTGGTTCGCGACGAGGTCCACGTCCTCGTCGCTCACGAGCTGGTTGACCTTGCGGTTCGCGTACTGAACCGCGCGCGTCCGCGCGCTGGAGGTGCGCGGCATCAGCGTCATGGCGACATCGTGGGTCGCGTCGACGCCCTTCGGCAGGACCTGCCAGATCCCGATCTGGTCGGGATAGAGGTCGATCGTCGTGTTCGGGTAGATCAGGATGTAATGCCAGACGCGCGTGTGCTCGGGGCCGAGGCCGGGCATCGGCTCGACGAGCCGCTGGTAGGTCCGCTCGAGGAAGTTGCCCGACGGCTTGTCGCGCAGCGGCGCGTCGAACCAGACCCAGTTGTCATGCAGCTCGACGTCGTAGTTCTTGTAGTCGACGAGCCGCATCAGGCCGGGGTGCGCGATCGGCACGTGGTAGCCCTCGAGGTAGTTGTCGACGACGATCTTCCAGTTGGCGGGCTGGCTCGACTCCTTCTCCACCTTGGGCTTCAGGTTCTCGAAGCCATAGGGCGCGAGCCGCTCCGGAAGCCCCGCCACCTGCTCGGCGAGCGGAGTCGCGTGGACGTCGAGGTTCACGAAGACGAGCCCGCTCATGACCTCGACGCGCGCCGGGAACAGCCCGAGCGTGGACTTGTCGAGGCCGGGGATCTGGCGACCCTCGGGCACGCCGATCAGCTGGCCGTCCATGCGGTAGGTCCAGCCGTGGTAGCGGCAGCGAATCGCCTTCTTGCATTCGCCCGAGCCGCTCAGGAGGCGCGAGCCGCGGTGCCGGCACACGTTGCGGAAGGCCCGCAGCTCGCCCTCGTCGTCGCGCAGCACGAGCACCGGCTGCGTGCCGGCGTTCGCGGTCAGGTAGGTGCCGGGCTCGGGCACCTGAGAGACGTGGCCGGCGAACTGCCACGTGCGTGAGAAGATCCGCTCGTCCTCGAGCGGCATCACGTCGGGGTCCAGGTACAGGTGCGGGGAGAGCGCCGCTGGAACGGACGCTGAGACGGTGTCGGCGGAGGCCAAGGCGTATCCTGACTTTGTGATCAGTCGCATGATATCATGACGCTCGTGGGTCCGCTGGGCGCCCGCCACGCATGGCTTTCACTGACACCGGAACCCGAGCGGGAGCTGCCCGAGGCGATCGCGACGCTGCGAGCCGGAGGCCCACCGCCCGGGGAGATGGTCGAGCGGGAGTGTGCGCGTGCGGAGCGTCTGGTGACGCACGGAAGCCGCCGGCAGTGGCGGGGCTACCTCGCCGAAGCGCGGGAGCTGGCCCGGGCCGCTGAGGGCGACAAGGCGCTCGCCGAGGCGCGCGCCACGATCGACGACATTCTCGAGAACCACGACAATCTGGCCCTCGGCCTCGCCAGGCGGCGCAGGAGAGGCACGACGAAGCGATTCAACGGAGGAAGCGCATGACTGTGACCCCCACCGCGCCCGCGTCCGCGGACGGCCTCACCCCCGAGCAGGCCGACCTGCAGCAGCGCGCGCGCCGCTTCGTCGAGGAGGTCCTGATCCCGAACGAGGAGCTCGCCGAGAAGAGCGGCGGCCGGATTCCCGAGGAGCTGATCCAGCGCATCAAGCGCGAGGCGATCGCGGCCGGCCTCGCGGGCGGCCTGCACGCTCCCGAGCACGGCGGCCAGGGCTGGTCGATCACCGACTGGTTCCTCGTCGAGGAGCAGCTCGGGCGCTCGACGAACGCGCTCTCCTGGTACATCCCGAACGCCTACAACGTGCTGGCGAGCGGCACGCCCGAGCAGGTCGAGCGCTACCTGCGCCCTGCGCTGCGCGGCGAGCTGCACGACGCCTACGCGGTCACCGAGGCGGACGCGGGCTCCGACCCGTCCGGTATCCGGACGACCGCGCGCAAGACCGAGGCCGGCTGGGTCATCGACGGCGAGAAGTGGTTCGTGACCACGGGCGACATCGCGTCCGTCTACATCGTGATGGCGAACGCGCTCGTCGACGGCGAGGCCATGGGGACGCTGTTCCTGGTCGACCGTGAGCTCGACGGGATCGAAGTCGTCGACGACCCGCCCTTCACGCACACCTATCCGCACGGCCACCCCACGATCCGCTTCAACTCGGTCGAGGTGCCGGACGACGCGATCGTCGGCGGGCTCGGTGGCGGCGACGACCTCCAGCGCCACTGGTTCACCGAGGAGCGGCTCGGAATCGCCGCCCGCGGCGTAGGCTCGATGTGGCGGCTGCTCGAGGACACGACGGCCTGGGCGCTCGAGCGCGAGCAGGGCGGCAGCCGCATCATGGACTACCAGGGCGTCTCCTTCCCGCTCGCCGACTCGGCGGCCGACGCCGCGGCGGGCCGGCTGCTGACCCTCGAGGTCGCCCGCCTCGCGGACGCCGGGGCCGACCCGAAGCTCGTGCACGCGAAGGCGTCGATGGCGAAGCTGTTCGTGAGCGAGGCCGCCTGCCGCTGCGCCGACCGCTGCGTGCAGATCTTCGGCGGGCGCGGCTACATGCGCACGAACGTCGCGGAGCGCTTCCTGCGCGAGCTGCGCGTCGACCGCATCTGGGAGGGCACCAGCGAGATCCAGCGGCTGATCATCGCCCGCGCGCTCGAGCGCCGCGGCGTGGAGCGTACGCTGCACTAGCGGTGGACGTATCGCGGCTACTGCACCCGCGCTCCGTCGCGGTCGTCGGCGCGACCGAGCGTCCTGGCTCGTACGCGAGCCAGACACTGCTCAACCTCCGGATGGCCGGCTACGCCGGCGAGGTCTGGGGCGTGAACCCGCGCCGCGACTCGGTCTACGGAGTGCCGTGCTTCCCGTCGCTGTCCGACTGTCCCTCGCCGCCCGATGCCGTGGTCGTTGCGATCCCGGCCGCCGGCGTCGTTCCGGTCGTCGAGGAGGCGGGCGGGCTCGGGTGCGGCGGCGCGGTGGTCTTCGGCGCGGGCTTCGGCGAGATCGAGTCCGGCGCGGCGCTCGAGGCCGAGCTCGCGGCCGTGGCGGCCGCCCATGAGCTGCCGGTCTGCGGGCCGAACGGCAACGGCATCGTCGCCCTGCACGAGCGCGCGCCGCTCTGGGGTGACGCCCTGTCGCCCTTCGAGCCGGGCCGCGTCGCGCTCGTCTCGCAGAGCGGCAACTTCGCGGTCAACGCGCTGAACGCGAGCCGCGGCCTGCGTCTGCACACCGTCGTCTCGTGCGGGAACTCGGTGGCGCTCGATCCGGCGGCCTGGGTCGCCGAGCTCGCGGCCGACCCGGGCGTCGGCTCGATCGCGCTCTACCTCGAGGCGGATGGCGACGGCGCGCACATGTGCGAGGCGCTCGCCCGCTGCGCCGAGGAGGACGTCGGCGTCGCGGTGCTGAAGGTGGGCAGCTCGCCCGCCGGGTCGGCGGCTGCCGCCGCGCACACCGGCGCGCTGGCCGGCGATCAGCGCATCTTCCGCGCGCTCGTCGAGGAGGCGGGCGGCGCGTGGGCATCGGACTTCCACGAGCTGCTCGAGCTCGCCAAGGCGTTCGCCGTGCCGGGCGCGCGCAGGCCGAGCGCGGGGCTGGCCGTGCTCACCTGTTCCGGTGGCGACTCGGCCCTGGCCGCCGACGAGTGCGAGCGGATCGGCATCCCGCTGCCCGCACTCACGCCGGCCACGCGCGAGCGCATGGGGGAGCTTCTGCCCGAGGCGGCCACGGTCGCGAACCCGCTCGACTACACGGCGCTGATCTGGGGCGACACAGAGCGCCTCCACGACCTCGTCGTGACGGCGGGCGAGGATCCGGAGGTCGGCCGCGTGCTGATTCTGTATGACCAGCCGGCTGGGCTCGAGGGCGCAATGGAGGAGTCCTGGGCGGCGGTGCGCGAGGGAATCCGCCGGGGGGCGCACTACAGCTCGGTGCCGGTGATGGTCGCTTCGACGCTGCCCGAGCTGCTCGACGACGAGGCGGGCGCCCGCTTCGCCGAGGCGGGAATCCCCGCAATATCGGGTCTGCGCAGCGGGCTCGTCGCGGTCGCCGCGCTGGGGCGCCCGCCCGGAGACCCCGTGCGGCTGCGGGAGATCGCGAGTGCCGCTCGCGAGCCCGGAAACGGGGGCGGCTGGCTATCCGAGCACGAGGCCAAGGAGCTGCTGCGCGAGCACGGCCTGCCGGTGGTGGACGGACGGCTCGTGGCCGACGAGGACGACGCCGTGGCGGCGCTCGTCGAGCTCGGTGGGCGCGCGGCGGCGAAGCTCGCGGCCGCCTCGCTCCAGCACAAGTCGGACATCGGCGCGCTCACGCTCGACATCCGCGACGACGTCACGATGCGGGAGGTGCACGCGCGGCTGACCGCGCTCGCAGTCCCGGGCGCCGCCGTGCTCGTCGAGCGCATGGCCGAGCCGGGCGCCGAGCTGCTCGTGTCGGCGCGGGCCGACGGCGTCGTGCCCTCGCTCGTGATCGCGGCCGGGGGGCTGTGGACCGAGCTGCTCGGCGACGCAGCCGTGGTCCCGCTGCCCGCCACGCCCGAGCGTGTCGAGCGGGCGATCGCCGGACTGCGCGCCGCGCCGCTCTTCACCGGCGGCCGGGGAAGGCCCGCGCTCGACGTCCCGGCCGCCGCGCGGCTCGCCGCGGCGACGGGCGAGCTCCTGCTCGAGAGGGGCCTAGCGCTCGTCGAGCTGAACCCCGTGCTCGTCCACGAGCACGGTGTGACCGTGGTCGACGCGGCCGCCGCGGGCCCGGCTTGAGGGTCGCCGTCGCCGGCGCCGGCCTGGCCGGGCTGAGCGCGGCGGACGAGCTGCGCCGCGCCGGGGCCCAGGTCACGGTCTTCGAGGCACGTGAGCGCGTCGGCGGGCGCGTCTGGTCGCGCCGGCTCGACAGCGGAGCCGTCGTCGAGATGGGCGCCGAGTACCTCCTGCCCGGCAACACGGCGGTCCGCGAGCTGGCCGCCCGGTTCGGGCTCGGGCTGTGGGACAAGGGGATGGCCTACGGGAGGCGCGAGCCGCGCGGGGGCGCGGCCACCAGCCACGAGCAGATGGCGGCGGCCGTGCCGGAGATCGAGCGCGCGCTCGCGGACGTTCCGGCCGGCGTGAGCGCGCAGGAGTTCCTGGACGGGATCGACATCGGCGTGGGCGTGCGCGAGGCGCTGCTCGCCCGCGTCGAGATCTCGAGCGCGAGCCCCGCCACAGAGGTCGCCGCCCGTGACCTCGCCGGCATCGCGCACGTCGACGAAGAGCCCGCTCCCAGCGTCGCCGGCGGCAACCAGGGGCTCGCGCTCGGCCTGGCCGCCGAGCTCGGCGACGCCGTGCGGCTGAGCTCGCCGGTCGAGCGGATCGAGTGGAGCTCCAGCGGCGTCCGTGTCCGGGCGGCCGGCGCCGAGCTCGACGCCGACGCCTGCGTGGTGGCCGTGCCGGCGAGCGTGCTCGGCAGGATCCAGTTCGAGCCGGTGTTGCCCGAGGGGCATGCGCGCGCCTTCGCATCGGTGCGCTACGGGCACGCCGCCAAGCTGTTCGTACCGCTGAGCGCACCGGCGCCGCCCACTGCCGTGATGTCGGTGCCAGAGCGCTACTGGACGTGGACGGCCCGCGGCGAGGGCGGCGAGGTCCAGCCGGTCGTCAGCGCCTTCGCGGGCTCGGCGCCCGCACTGGAGCGGCTTGCGGTCAGCACCGGCGCGGAGCGCTGGCTCGGCTCGCTCACGCGCCTGCGCGGCGAGCTTGCGCTCGACACCGCCGGCGCGCTGCTGTCCACCTGGGCCGACGATCCGTGGGTGCAGGCCGCCTACTCCACCTCGCCCCCGCCCGAGCTGGCCGCGCTCTCGGCCGAGCCGCTCGGCCCGCTCGCCTTCGCCGGCGAGCACCTGGGCGGCGTCCACGCGGCGCTGATGGAGGGGGCCATCCGCAGCGGCACGAGCGCGGCGCGTGGCCTCATCGCGAGCAGCTAGTCAGCTCTCCATCCGGCGAGGCGGCTTTGCTCTCGGTGTGCAGCACCACGACCTGTCTCGGGTGGGCGCCTTCTCGGACGGTGTCATGGCCGTGGCGATCACGCTGCTGGTGCTCAACATCGAGACGCCGGACGTGGCGAAGGACGATCTCGGCGACGCGCTCGTCGACCTGCTGCCGTCGCTCGGAGCGTACGTGCTCTCGTTCGCGCTGATCGGCCGCTTCTGGTTCCTCCACCACCGCCTGTTCGCGACCTTCGCGCGCGTCGACTCGCGCCTGCTCGTGCTCAACCTCCTCTTCCTGATGTTGATCGCGCTCGTCCCGTTCGCGACGAACCTCTCGGACCGGTACTCGACAGCACCGATCGCGTCCGCCACCTTCGGCGCCACGCTCGGGCTGGCGGCGCTCGTCAATTGGTCGATGGGCGACCACGCCCGCCGGGCCGGCCTCTTGAAGGAGAGCGCAATGCAGCCCGTCGACCCGGCCGACAAGCTGATCGGTCTCGGCATTGCGCTGGTCTTCTTCCTCAGCGTGCCCATGGCGTTCCTGAGCGCGACGCTCGCCTGGGTCATGTGGGCATCCGTGGTGTTTATCCGCTACCCGGTGCGCAACGTCGCCCGCTGGGTCTCGCGGTAGACGCCGGCCACCTGACGCGCGACGTCCGCCCAGTCGAACGTGAGCACGTGCTCGGACGCCTCGGCGACGAGCCGGTCGCGCAGCGCGTCGTCGGTGAGGAGGCGCTCCGCCATCGTGGCGAGCGAGTCGGGGTCGCGCGAGCGAAAGCGCAGCCCCACGTCCTCGTTCGGCACCACCTCGCGGAGGCCGCCCGTGTCGGCGACGAGGCACGGGCAGCCGGAGGCCATGGCCTCGAGCGCCACGAGCCCGAACGGCTCGTAGATCGAGGGGACGACCGTGAGGTCGGCGATCCGATAGAGCGAATGCAGGACGTCGTCGCCGATCCAGCCGAGGAAGGTGCCGTGCTCGTCGAGGCCCAGGTCGTGCGCCTGCTGGCGAAGCTCCGCCTCGGCGGTCCCCGAACCGGCCACGATGAAGCGCACGTTGCCGACGCGCTCGATCAGCCCCGGCAGCGCCTCGAGCGCGAGCTGGAAGCCCTTCTCGTAGACGAGCCTGCCTACCAGGAGGACGAGCCGCTCGTCGGGGTCCGCGAAGCGCGCGCGCAGCGAGTCGAGGTCATCGACGGGCACGAGCTCGGACGGGTCGATTCCGTTCGGAATGACGGCGACGCGGCGCTCCTCGAGGCCGTAGATGTCCGATACGTGCTCGCGCATGTAGGCGGAGCAGGTGATCACGCGCTCGGCGCGGTTCGCCATCCAGCGCTCGACGCCGTGGATGTACGACTGCGGGTGCTTGTCGATCCAGCCCTGGTGGCGCCCGTACTCGGTGGCGTGGATCGTGACGACGAGCGGCGCGCGAAAGCGCTTGGCGAGGTGGTCGCCGGCGGACGCCACAAGCCAATCGTGGCCGTGGACGACGTCGAAGTCGAAGCTGTCGCCGACCTCGACGCCCGTGGCGAGCATGTCCGAGTTCATGTGCTCGATCCAGGCGACGAACTCGCCGAGGTCGCGAGGCCGCTTGGGCTCGCGCACGCGGTGGATCGTCACGCCGCCGCGCTCCTCCTCGAGCGGATCCTCCTCGCGCCCGCGCGCGAGAACATGCACGTCGACGCCGTGCTCGGGCAGGTTCTCGGCCAGCTTGCGCACGTGGCGCGCGAGCCCGCCCTCGATCAGCGGCGGATACTCCCAGGACAGGATCAGGGCGCGCATCAGGGTGTCGTGAGTGAGGCCAAGTCCAGGTGAGGCGCCAGATCCCGCAGCCGCGCGTCCGGCGCGGCCCGTGAGTCTCGCAGAGCGGCAAGTGCGGCGTCGAAGCCCCTGCGATGCAGGTCGAGACGCTGTTGCGGATAGTCCCCGGCCAGCTCGCGAGCGACCATGAAAGGCCAATCGCTCGCCTGCAGCGCGAGCAGCTCGCGCGCCGCCCGCGCGAGCCCATCCCCGTGGCCGGCGCCGCTCGCGGCGGCGGCAACCGTCTCGAGCTCCGCCGCGCGTGCGGCGAATGCGAACTCGGCCACGCGCGGAGCGTCCCAGGTCGACAGGTCCTTGCCGCTCCCCCAGCTCGACGCGACGAGCGAGCGCTCGGCGGGCTCCACCAGCTCGAGGCCCTCCGTGGCGGTGACGAGCCGCAGGCCCTGGCGCGACGCCTCGTCGAGCACGGCAGCGAGCCAGATCGGCCCCTCGTACCACCAGTGCCCGAGCAGCTCGGTGTCGAGCGCGCAGCAGAGCAGTCCCCCTCCCTCGACCCGCGCTGCGGCGCGTTCCACGAAGTCGCGCGCGTGCCTGCGCGCGAGCGCGGCGGCCGCCTCGGGGTCATAGGGCCCGCCGGCGTTGTTCCACGGCTTGAGGTCGTGGACGGTGCGCCGGTGGTAGTCGCGATAGCTCCCGTCGGCCGGGTAGCCACGCTCGTCGTGCCAGACGAGCTCGACCGTCTGCCAGTCGATCGGGAGCGCGACCGGGCCCGCCTGGGTGGCGACCGGCAGGAGATGGTCGAAGCCCGCTGCGCGCGTCTGGTCGACGCAGAACGCGCGCACGCCGTGGTCGGCGAGCTCGCGCTCGAGCCCCGGGACGTAGGCACACTCGGGCAGCCACAGGCCGCCCCGCCAAGCGCCGAAGCGCGCGATGTGCGAGGCGACCCCGGTGCCGAGCTGGAGCCGCAGCCCGGCGTCGGTGGCGAGTAACGGAAGCACGGCGTGGGTGGCCGACGAGGTCCACAGCTCGACGCGGTCGAGCCCACGAAAGGCGCCCACGAGGTCGCGCCCACGCGCCTCGAACGCGCGCTCGGCCGCCGAGTAGTCGCCGGCCGCGCGCCTGACCTCGGCCGCCAGCGAGGAGTCGCCGCCGCGCTCGAGCCCGGCCGCGTCCTCCTCGTGGATCGGGGCCCGCACCTCACGCAGGAAGCGCACGTAGCGCTCGCCGGCCTCGCCCCGCATCGAGTCGAGCTGGTCGCACAGCACCGGGGTGAGGCCGACGGTCACCGGCGCGCCGTCGAGCAGCTCGAGCAGCTCGAGCAGCGGCAGGTACACGCACGCGACCGCTTCCCACAACCACTCCTCGCCGAAGGGCCAGGTGCCGAAGCCCTCCACGTAGGGCATGTGCGAGTGCAGGACGAGCGCGAGCGCGCCCGGGCGGCCGGGCCTGCTCACGGTCGCAGCACGGCGACGAAGTCGAGCGCGCGCTCGAGCGGGCCGGGCCGGAGCGCGAAGTCACGCGCCGAGATGGCAGGCGTGAAGCGGTCGTAGAAGGCCTGCGTGATGCCGAGCGCGGAATGCACGCGGTCCCAGCCCGCCTGCAGCGCCAGCTCGTGCGCCCGCAGGGCGCGCGCGTGGAAGAGCCCGAGCAGCTCGACCTGCCCGAACACCCCCGCGCACAGCCGTCGGAACTCCTCGGCGCGGTACTCGCGCACGTGCCAGGGGTTGTCGGACTTGTCCGCCCCGGGCGGCGCCAGCGTCAGCAGGTTCGGGGTCGAGACGTAGGCCGCACCGCCCGGCCGCAGCATGTCGCGGAAGTGGGCGAGCACGGCGGCGGGATCGTGGACGTGCTCGATCGTCTGCAGGAACACGACTGCGTCGCAGGGCTCCGACCAGCTCTCGACCAGATCGCGGACGAAGCGCACGCCGGGCCGCGTGTACTTGAGCCGCGCGTGCTCGTGGGCCTCCGGGTTGGCGTCGACGCCGGTGACCTTCCGCGCGCTCCGGGCGAGCACGTCCACCCCGTAGCCCTCGCCGCAGGCCATGTCGACCACCTCGAGCCCCGCGCAGCGCCCGGCCACCCACTCGTAGACCGCGAGGTGGCGCCTGAACCAGTAGTTCTCCGCCGGCACGTCCGGCAGCGTGCGCTCGCCCGTCAGCTCGAGCGGCGGGACGCCGTCCGGCTGGTCGCTCTGGACGGTCTCGTGCATCGGCGGAGGGAGGCTAGCTACTACCCTCCCGCGCCCATGCCGCCGCAGGAGACGGACATCCTCGACGCGAACGTCCGCTACCACGACCTGGCGGCAGCCCACTACGACTCCAAGTGGGGCATCAACTACGACGAGGTCGGCCAGGCGCAGGTCACCGGCAAGTTGCGCAAGGCGCTCGGGCACGAGCCGGGCCACTACGACCGCGCGCTCGAGATCGGCGCGGGCACCGGCTACTTCACGCTCAACCTGCTGCGGGCGGGCGTGATCGGCGACGCCGTGGCGACCGACATCTCACCCGGGATGCTGCAGGCGCTCGAGCGCTCAGCAGGCGAGCTCGGCGAGCGCGTCGAGACCGCAGCCTGTGAGGCCGCCGAGCTGCCCTTCGGCGACGACTCCTTCGACCTCGTATTCGGGCACGCGGTACTGCATCACCTGCCCGACCTCGACGCCGCCTTCCGCGAGTTCCGGCGCGTCCTGCGGCCCGGTGGGTTGATCGCCTTCTGCGGCGAGCCTTCCCGCTACGGCGACCGCATCGCGGCGGTGCCGAAGCGCGGCGCGCGTGCGCTGTCGCCGCTGTGGCGCACGCTGATGGGCGCCTCGGAGCGGCAGAACGGGAACGGCGCGTCCGGCTGGACCGAGGAGGAGCGGCTCGAGCGGGAGGTCGACGTCCACGCGTTCACGCCGGCGGCGCTCCAGGGGCACGCCGAGCGCGCCGGGCTCGAGCGCGTCCACGTGAGCGGTGAGGAGCTCGCGGCATCGCTCTTCGGCTGGGCGAACAGAACCTTGGAGGCCAGCGCCGAGCCCGACGACATTCCGTGGGCGTGGCGTGTCTACGCCTACCGTGGCTACCTCCTGCTTCAGACGCTGGACCGCTCGCTGCTCGAGCCGCGCCTGCCGCCGGCGCTCTTCTACAACCTGCTGATCTCGGCGCGCTCACCCCGATAAGGAGACACCGTGCATTCCCCCACCCCCCGCCGCACCCTGCTGACCCGGCTTGCGTTCGCGGCCACCCTCCTGGCGCTGGTCGCGCTGCTCGCCTCGTGTGGCGGGGATGACGACGACGACGGCGGCGGGGGAGGCGGCTCCGACACGGCCTCCTTCTGCGACGAGGTCAAGTCGATCCTCACGAGCGACAACGACCAGGGCGGCGCCGAGGAGCAGGCCCGCCGGTTCCAGGATGCGATCGAGCGGCTGCAGAAGGTCGAGCCGCCCGAGGACATCTCCGAGGACTGGAACATGGTGATGGACGCCTGGAACGCGGAGGAGGCTGCCGACGTCGACCTGGAGGCCACCCAGAAGGCCGGCCGGCGCGTTCAGACCTATCTCGGCGAGGAATGCGACCTGACCGAAGAGAACACGAACTAGGCGGCCGCGAGCGCGGCGAGCGCCGTCGCCACCGGCACGAGCAGGGCGAGGTCGACCGGCCGTAGCGTGAGCCGGGCCGGCGCGGCCGGCGGCTCCGGCCGGAACGAGCGCGCCTCGCCCGCGACCCAGGCGAGGACCGCGTCGCAGAACGGGATCGGCCGCAGGCTCACGTCTCGCAGCTGCTCCGCTAGGGAGCGGCCCGCCGCTGCGAGCCGGCCCTCGGCGGCGATCCCGTCGAGGACCACGGCCGCCTCGGGCAGTGACGGAATCGCCCGCAGCCGGCCGAGGACGCGCCTGAACACCTCGCGCAGGCCGTCGGCCCCCGCGGCCGCCCGCAGCCACGTCGCCACCATCACGATCAGCGCCGCCCGCAGGGCGCGCCGGAGCGCCACGTCGATCCCGAGCCCGCCGCCGAGGGCGAAGATGAGGGCGCCGAGGGCGAGGATGGCGGCGAAGAGGAGGCCCGTGGGGAGCGGTTCGCGGTCTGGCCTTGAGATCAGCCACGCCCCTGCTAAGACGAGCGCCACGGTGCCAAGCACGATCCAGTCCGTGCTCGCCAGCAGTACCCCGAAGAGAACGACGGCCGTGAGGGTGATGGCGCGGGGATCGAAGCGCCGCCGGTGCTCTGTGGTCCGTTCCCGTTGATTATCAACGGGAACGTCCCTCGCGTCGTCTTCGCCGGACCATTGGCCGAGACCGCGGCGGTAGACGAGCACCTGCACGACGCTCGCGAAAACGCCCCAGACGAGCAGGGCGGCCGCGGTCAGCGCGAGCGCGTCGTCCGTCCCGACGTCGAGGCCGAAGCGGCGGCCGATCGCGTCATAGGTGCCGGCGTAGGCGTCGAGCCCGCCGGTGATGACCCAGATGAAGAAGGCGGTCGTCGCGCTGTTGTGGAGGATGCGCAGCACGGCGCAGACGGCGACCTGCGGAAGCGCCGGCCAGCCACGCGCCTCCAGGCGCCCCAGCAGCGGCGCGGTCGCGGCCTGGGTGAGCGGAATGCCGAAGCGCGCCGGGCCGATGATCGCCACCGTCTCGAGCATCGCGGCGATGCTGGCGCCGAAGCCGGTCCGGGCGCCGCGGCGCTGCGCCACGCGAGCGAGGGCGACGCCGCCGGCCAGGGCGATCCAGAAGCCGCCACTGGGGGCCGCGCGCGCAGCCAGGAAGGAAACGACAGCCACGTGCGCGGGCCCGGCCGAGGCGGCAGACGCATCGGTCCCGCGGCCCTTCGAAGCGGCTGTCGCCATCAGGCGACGGTAGCGGGCAGCGGACGACCCCCGCGGGGCGGCTCGGCGGATGCCGCGCGCCGCACCCGCGCCGGGTCGTGGTCAGGATTGTGGGGGGTTAGCTTCCGGAGAAGCGTCGAATCGGGGACTCGGCGATCCGCCGGCCGAGATCGGCGACCTGGTCGTCGCTCATGCTCTCGGTGGCGAAACCCGACTGCTCCAGCTCGTCGCGGACCTGCTGCACGCCCTGGATGAAATCCAGCTTGGCGCCCAGCTTCACCATCACCGACTTCGCGTTCTCGTCGTCGATGGCGGCGCTGCCGTCCGCCGACGGCTTGAGCAGCCAGAACTTGACCGCCTCGGCCTCGGCCAGCGTGAGCTCGAGAGCCACGCCGTTGTCGGCGCTCACCGGGAGACCGTTGGTCACCTCGATGGACATGAATCTCCTATCGGCGCGCTACCCGGGCGCGGTTTACCCGGGGTGCCGTCGGCTGGACGCCTATCCGTAGCGGTCGAAGGCGGCGCGCCGAGCCTCGGCGTGGTCGACGATCGGCTCCGGGTAGTCACGGCCGATCACGCAGCCGCACTTCTCCTGGACCTCCTTGGGCATGGTCCAGGGCTCGGCGAGGTACTCGCCCGGCACCTCGCGCAGCTCCTCGACGTGGCGGCGCACGTAGCGCCCCTCCGGGTCGTGGCGCTGCATCTGCAGCGTCGGGTTGTAGATACGCCGGAAGAAGGGCTGCGGATCGACGCCCACCGACGCGATCCACTGCCAGTTGCCGTTGTTGTTCGCCTCGTCGCCGTCCACCAGCATGCGCATGAACCAGCGCTCGCCCCAGCGCCAGTCGATCCCGAGGTGCTTCGTGAGGAAGGAGCCGACGACGAGCCGGCCGCGATTGTGCATCCATCCCTCCGAGCGGAGCTGGCGCATCGCGGCGTCCACGAGCGGGTAGCCGGTGCGGCCCTCGCGCCACGCGTCAAAGGTCCGCTCAGAGCGGTTCCACGAGATCGAGCCGCGGTAGCGCTCCTGGAACTCGGAGCGCGCGTTGCGCGGGTGGTGGAGCAGCACGTGCGCGTAGAAGTCGCGCCAGCAGAGCTGGCGCCGGAACGCCTCGGGGCCGGCGCCCGACGGGAGCCGCTCCTCGATCTCACGCGGCGAGATGCAGCCGAAGTGGAGATAGGGCGACAGGCGCGAGGTGGCGTCGTCGCCGAGCGCGTCGTGCTGGTCGTGGTAACCGCGCACGTCGCCGCTCAGGAAATCGGAGAGCGCCCTGCGGGCCGCCCGCTCGCCGCCGCGCGGCGGGTTGTCGACCACGCCGTCGAGCCCGAGCGAGTCGAGCGACGGCAGCTTCCCCTCGCGCAGCCCCGGGGGCAGGCCCGGCAACGAGCGCGGGGCGCCGATCAGCTCACGGCGCGGCTCGGCCAGCCAGGAGCGGTGGAAGGGGCTGAACACCGTGTAGGGCTTGCCGGCGTTCGTGCGGATCGCGTCCAGGTCGTCGACGGCCGCCACGCCGGGGTGCAGCACGAGCTCGCACTCGAGCGCCCGGCCCACGGCATCGATGCGCCGCCGCGCGAACGGCCCGACGTCGGCGCTCGCGTGGACCGCCTCGGCGCCGAGCTCGGCCGCCAGCGCGGGCAGCTCGCGCTCCGGCGGCCCCTCCCTGAAGGCGATCCCGCCCAGGCGCTCGTCGAGCTCCTCGAGGCACTCGAGCATGAAGCGCGTGCGCGTGGCTGAAGCGTGCCGGCCGTTCAGGAGTCGCGGGTCGAAGCAGAAGACCGGCACGACGCGCTCATGCCCGTCCAAGGCGGCGCGCAGCGCGGGGTGGTCATGCGCGCGCAGGTCTCTCGTCAGCCACACGACGGCCGTCATCGGCCCTCACGGTAGCCTCATGAGCATGGCGCGCACGATCGAGCGCTTCCCGCTCTTCCCGCTCGGTCTCGTCCTGCTGCCCCACGAGCTCGTCCCTCTGCACATCTTCGAGGATCGCTACAAGCAGATGATCGGCGAGTGCCTCGACGAGCAGACCGAGTTCGGAATCATCTGGCTCTCGGACGACGGCCTCAAGGAGACCGGCTGCTCCGCGCGCATCGCGCGGGTCCTCGAGCGCTTCGACGACGGCCGCCTGAACATCCTCGTGCAGGGCACGGAGCCGTTCCGGCTGTTGCGCAAGATCGAGGACCTCCCGTACCCGGCAGGCGACGTCGAGGTGCTGCCTGACGATGGCGAGGGAGATGACGGGGCCGCCGACAAGGCCCGCCGGAGCTACGCCGACCTGGTCGAGGAGCTCACCGAGTCACGGCCCGAGGACGAGGCGCTCGCGGACCTCGACGCCTACGGCATGGCCGCCACCCTCGACGTCGAGCCCGCGGCCAAGCAGCAGCTCCTGGAGCTGCGCTCAGAGCGCGGCCGGCTCGAGCAGCTCGACGCCCTGTTTGCAGAGGCTCTGGAACGCATCCGCCTTGCCGAGTTCGCCGCCGAGCGGGCGCGCGGAAACGGCCATTTGCCGACCTGAGCCCGGTCTTCATTTGCCGCACTGCCCAGGGCGCGGGTCCTGTCAGGCAAATTTCCTTTCGCACTCCCTCGCTCCGCTCGGGGCACGAAAGTGTGCTTTGCCTGCCACCCGCGCTCGGGGCGCGGTGGTAGGTCCGTGACTTGACGCCGCCTGCGGGCAGCGATCGCGGCAGGTTCAGCTAGTGCGGGTAGCGGACGAGCAGTGTGGCGTGTGAGCCGCAACACCGACCTGCCGCTATGGCTTTGCGCGGGAAGCGATCGCGTCAGTGCTACTCACGGGGTGCGGGCGCGGCGGCCAGCGCGAACGGGCTGCCCTCGGAGTCCCGGCACACGGCCCACCGATCGCCGGGGTGGATGATCGAGCCGCCGAGCTCACGGACGCGCTCGAGTGTGGTGGCCAGGTCGGCGACGGTGAAGTAGGGCAGGGAGGCGGTGTCGCCGGGGCCCGGACCGCGCTCGTGCACTCCGAGGCGCAGGCCGTCGGTGTCGGTTTGCCATCCGGATCCGGCCGCCGCGGGCCGTGGCGCGAGCGTGACCCCGAGGACTCCGTGCCAGAACCGGCGGGCGCGATCCGGATCATCGGCCGGAAACTCGATCAGTGGCGCGGGCATGGACGGAGTATGGCCGTCCTCGCGCCTCCTCCTCACGACCGAGAGGTTGCTAGGCCAGCTCGGAGATAGCCTCCTGGTAAGTCGCGATCGCTTGTTCGAGGCCCTCGCCGAGCGCCGCGCCGATCACGCCTAGGCCCTCGACGATCAGATCTGCTCGGGTCGACAGGCGCACGAACTCGGGATCGACACGCAGCTGGGCAAGCTTCTCCTCGCTTCCCCGAATCAGCACGAGTCCCTGCAGGTCGCCGCCGTGAGGCTCAAGGATCGCAGTCTCGAAGCCTTCGATCACCCCGTCCTGCTGCAGGCGCGCGTAATAGGCGAGCGCCTCGCTGAAGACCTCGAGGCCCTTGGCCTCACGCCCGCGAACCGGTGCGCCCCACCCGATGAACAAGCCAGCGTCGGCCATGCTGTCTCCTCTCAATCGGCTTGCCGCCAGAACCTAGTTGCTGCCTCCGGCCAGGTCAATGTGGCTCAGACCGCGACGGCCGTAGAAGCGGGGGGCCGGCCGCGCCCGCGCGGCCGGATTCGACAGGCGGTCGAAGGCGCGTACTAGGGAACCGTCTCCGCCGCCCCGCCGCGGCGCGGGTCGCCCCCGCCGGTCAGCTCGCCCGTCTCCGGATTGCGCGCGACGGCCTGGACGCCGCCGAAGTAGAGGTTCTGCTCGGTCCAGCGGCGTACGCGCCACCCGCCCTCCTCGAGCCGGTCGAGCGGCTCGGGAGCCACGCCGGGCTCCGCCTCGACCTCGCGCCCCTCCACATGGATGCGCGCGCTCGACACCGCCTCCTGTGCCGTCAGGCCGCGGTCGACGACGCCGATGATCGTCTGGATGATCGCCGAGCGGATCCGATTCGAGCCGGCGCTGCCCAACGCCATCTCGGGCTGGTCGTCCGCGGACAGCACGACCGTCGGCGCCATCATGCTCGGCACGCGCGCCCCGGGGGCGTGCCGGTGGAAGCCGAGCGGGTTGAGGTCCTGCTCGCCCAGCATGTTGTTCAGGTGCATGCCGGTACCGGGCACGACGACGCCGGAGCAGGAGCCGTTCGAGCAGGTGACCGATGCGCAGGCGCCCTCGGCGTCCATCACCGAGATGTGGGTCGTGTTCCCAAGCCGCGAGCGCACCTCGGTCGCCACCGAGTCGAGCGCCTCCTTGGCGAGGAACTGCTCGAGGTAACCCTCGGTCGCGAGCCCTTCGAGGAACTCCTCGTCACGGGCGCGGTTGGTGGAGGCGATCACCTCGGCGATCACGGCGGCGTCGGTGGGCTCCTCCAGGCGCTCGAGGATGCCGAGCGCGTCGGCAATCAGGATGCCGCCCGACGACGGCGGCGGATTGGTGAGCACCTCGCGGCCCCGATACGTCACGCTCGCGGGCGGGCGCTCGAGCACCTCGTACGAGGCGAGGTCTTCGCGTGTGAGGAGGCCGCCGCGCTCGAGCACCCAGTCGCTGACGCGCTCTGCCGTGTCGCCCGTGTAGAGAAAGCCGGGCCCCTCGGCGCCGAGACGCTCGAGCAGGTCGCCGAGCTCCTGGAGCCGGATCGTGTCGCCCTCGCGGAGCAGCCGCCCGGCGGGGGCGTAGATCGCATCGCATTCCGGCGAGGAGCGCAGGATCGGCTCGAGCACCGTGAACAGGAAGGCCTGCATCGGCACCACCTCGACGCCCTCGCGCGCCGCGCGCGCCGCCGGAGCGGTGAGCTCGGTGAGCGACGCGCCGCCGAAGCGCTCCAGCGCGTGCGCGAGCCCGAGCGTGGTGCCGTAGGCACCGCAGGACGAGGGGCCGACGTTGAAGCGCTGGATCGCGTCCTCTGAGAAGTAGACGTCGATCGGCATCAGCGCGGCGGGCTCAGGGTCGTCGATTCCCTTCCCGGGCGCCGCCACGAAGAAGTCGAGCAGGTGCGTGCCGCCATCCGGGACGTGAACCAGCATGAAGCCGCCGGCGCCCGGCCCGGTGAGCGGCGACTCGGCGACGAACGACATCAGGACGCAGGCGACGGCAGCGTCGACGGCATTGCCGCCGGCGCGCAGCACATCCGCTCCTGTTCGCGCCGTCAGCGGATGGCCGGCAGCGACGACCCCTCTCATGGTCGCGCGAGCCTACCGCCGCGGCGGCCTCGGGCCGCCCGGGCTAGCCGCGGGGAATGAACTCGGGCACGTCGACGTCGCTCAGCATCCCGGCGCCGCTGCGCTCGCGCTCGCGGGTGCGGCGCACGCGCGGCTCGGCGTCGGCGGGGATCGTGTGCTCGCGCCGCGGCGCACGTGGCAACGGGCGGTCGCCGTAGCCGGTGGCGACGACGGTCACCCACACCTGATCCTCGACCTTCTCGTCGACCATGGCGCCGAAGATGATGTTCGCCTCGGGATGGGCCGCCTCGGCCACCGCCTTGGCGGCCTCGTTGACCTCCCACAGCGACAGGTCGCGTCCGCCTGTGACGGAGAGCAGGATCGAGCGGGCACCCTCGAGCGAGGTCTCGAGCAGCGGCGACTCGATCGCGTGCTCGACGGCGTCCATCGCCCTGCGCTCGCCGGTGCCCATGCCGATGCCGAGCAGCGCCTGGCCGGCGCTCGCCATGATCGTGCGGACGTCGGCGAAGTCGAGGTTGATGAGGCCGGGCAGGGTGATCAGGTCGGAGATGCCCTGGACGCCCTGGCGCAGCACGTCGTCGGCCACACGGAAGGCCTCGACCATCGAGGTCGACTTGTCGAGGACCGACAGGAGCCGCGCGTTCGGAATCACGATGAGCGTGTCCACCTCGCGCGCCAGCTCCTCGACGCCCTGCTCGGCCTGCTCGCCGCGGCGCGCACCCTCGAACGAGAACGGCTTCGTCACGATGCCGACGGTGAGCGCGCCGATCTCGCGTGAGATACGCGCCATGATGGGCGCCGCGCCGGTGCCGGTGCCGCCGCCCGAGCCGGCGGTGATGAACACCATGTCCGAGCCCTTGAGGTAGCCCTTCAGCTCGTCGTAGCTCTCGAGCGCGGCGGCCTGGCCGAGCTCGGGGTTCGACCCCGAGCCGAGCCCGCGCGTGAGGTCGCTGCCGATGTGCACGCGCGTGTGCGCCGCGGAGCCCTCGAGCGATTGCATGTCGGTGTTGACGGCGATGAACTCGACGCCCTCGACCTGTGCCTCGATCATGCGGTTGACGGCGTTGACGCCGGCGCCGCCGACGCCCACCACGCGTAGCTTCGGCTCGGTCACGCCGGCGGACATCGAGCTGATCATCGGCTCCTGCGAGGGGACGGCCGGCTCGTGGGGCTCGGGCGCGTGGTCGAGGATGTTCTCCGGGATGTCCGACGAGAAGACCGAACGCAGCCGGTCCTCAGGGCTCGGCACACCCTCGTAGCGGCTCCAGCGCTGCTCGCGCTCGCGCCGGCGCTCCTCGCGCTCCTCGGCGCGGCGGGCGGCCTCGGTCATGCGCTGCGTCGGGATCGGGCGCAGCTCGTCTTTCAATTCCGGCTCGTCGGGCGCGAGGGGCCGGGCCTGGCCCGGACCGGAGCGATGCTGTTCTTGGTGCCCCTGGGGCTCCGGCACGTGGCGCGTCGTCTGCGGGGCGGGGCCGTCCTTGGGCAGGGGGCGGCCGGCCTTCGGCTCCTGCTCGGGCTTGCGGTTCTCGGCGCCCTGCGGCGCGTCGTCCTCAGTCTTGCGGAAGAGCTGCGCCAGAGGACCCTCGCGCATGCTCGCCCTGTTACCGCTTGCCATTCGCAAGGACCTCCTCAGCTAGCTGGCGGTAGGCGTAGGCCGCCTTCCCGTCCGGGTCGTACTTCAGCACCGACATGCCCTTGACCGGCGCCTCGGCGAACCGCACGGTCTTGTTGATCCGCGACGCGAACACCCGATCGCCGAAGTTCTCCTCCAGGATCTCGACCGCCTCCTTCGCGTGCACGGTCCGGTTGTCCACGAGCGTGGGCAGGATGCCCTCGATCTCGATATCCGGGTTGAGCTCCTCGCGCACCATCGACAGCGTGTTCTGGAGCTGGATCAGCCCGCGCATGGACAAATACTCGCACTGCACGGGGACGATCACCTTGTCGGACGCCGTGAGAGCGTTGATCGTGAGCAACCCGAGGCTGGGCGGCGTATCGATGAAGATGTAGTCGTAGTCCTCGAGGATGGGCGCGAGCGCCTTCTTCAGCGAGCGCTCGCGGCCGATCATCATGGACATGGCGATCTCCGCCCCGGCCAGGTCGATCGACGCGCACGCGACGTCCACCTCGCGCTTGCGGATGACCTCACGGATGGAAAGCTGGTGCACGAGCACGTCGTACATCGACGCCTCGAGCGAGTCCGGGTCGATGCCCTGGCTCATCGTGAGGTTGCCCTGTGGGTCCAGGTCGACGCAGAGCACGCGATGGCCCCGCTCGACGAACGCCGCAGCGAGGTTGAGGGTGGTGGTCGTCTTCGCGACGCCGCCCTTCTGGTTGGTGAAGGCGATGACCTTGGCCTTGGGCGTCATTACGAGAGCCGTATTCGCACGCAGCGGGTTTATTCCTCCTGCGCGGGTAGCGGAAGCCTCTTCGTCAACATGGCAGGAGGCGCTGATGGAGAACATCCTCGACAGGCGGCTCGTGCTCGTCATGGGCAAGGGCGGCACCGGCAAGACTACGATCGCGGCTGCACTCGGCCTGGCGGCCGCCAGGCGCGGCCGGCGCACGGTCGTGGTCGAGGTGTCGGAGCAGCAGCGCCTGCTGGGCCTGTTCGGCAAGGGCGCGCGCGACCACGACGAGGTGCAGCTCGACCGCAACCTCTTCGGCCTTTCGATCGATCCGCAGCGGGCGATGGAGGAATGGTTGCGCCACCAGCTGCGCTCGGGGACGCTCGCGGGCCTGCTCGGCGGGAGCCGCATCTTCCAGCTGCTGACCGCCGCGGCGCCCGGGGTCAGCGAGCTCGTGACCATGGGCAAGATCTGGGATCTCGCCCAGCTCGAGCGGCGCACCGGCGGCTCGGTCTTCGACATCGCGATCGTCGACGCGCCTGCGACCGGGCACGGCCTGGGGCTGCTCAGAGCGCCCGGCACCTACGCTCGCATCGCCCGAGCCGGACCGGTCGCACGCCAGGCTCGCCGCATCGACGAGTTCACCCGCGATCCGGCGACCACGGGGATCATCGCCGCGGCGCTGCCGGAGGAGATGCCGGTGTCCGAGACGCTCGACCTCGAGGACCGGCTCGCCGCGGACGACATGGCGCTCGACGCGATCGTCGTCAACGGCGTGATGCCGGAGCGCTACGAGGCCGCCGAGATCGGTGTGCTCGAGAGCCTGAACGGTCGCGGCGGGCCGGCCGCCCGGGCCGCGCTCGAGACAGCGCTCCTCGAGCACCGGCGGGCTGCGGGCCAGAGCGAGCAGCTCGGCCGTCTGCGGGAGGAGGCGGGGGCCGGCGTGAGCACCCTGCCCTTCCTGTTCGCGCCGGCGCTCGGCCGCCCGGAGCTCGAGGAGCTGGCGCGGCTGTTGGAGGGGCAGCTGTGATCGAGAGCTGGCTCGAGCGCAAGAGCATCTGCATCTGCGCGGGCTCGGGCGGGGTCGGCAAGACGACCACCTCGGCGGCCATCGCGCTCGGGATGGCCGCACGCGGGAAGAAGGTGGCGGTGCTCACGATCGACCCGGCCAAGCGCCTGGCAGGCGCGCTCGGCCTGCACGAGCTGGGCAACGAGGAGCGCCGCGTGGAGGCGGACGTCGACGGCGAGCTGTGGGCGATGATGCTCGACGCCAAGCGCACCTTCGACGACCTGATCGAATGGCACGCGCCCGACGAGCGGACACGCGACGCGGTGCTCTCCAACCGGATCTATCAGGAGCTGTCGAATGCGGTGGCGGGCTCGCAGGAGTACATGGCCATGGAGAAGCTCCACGAGCTGCACCAGCAGGGCCGCTACGACCTGCTCGTCCTCGACACACCTCCCACTCGCAACGCGCTCGACTTCATCGACGCGCCGAAGAAGCTCGCCGCGTTCATCGACTCTCGCTCGCTGCAGTTCTTCACCGCGCCGGGCTTTCTCGGGCTCAAGGTCTTCGGCCGGGGCACCGGAATGCTGTTCTCGGTGATGAAGCGCGCCACCGGCATCGACCTTCTGGAGGACCTGTCCGAGTTCTTCCGGAGCTTCGGCGACATGGCCGCGGGATTCCGCGAGCGTGCCGACGGCGTCAACCGGCTCCTCGCGGACAGCCGCACCGCCTTCGTGCTCGTGACCTCCCCGAGCTCGGATGCCATCGATGAGGCGGCCTTCTTCCACCACCGGCTGCTCGACGCGGGCCTGCCCTTCGCAGGGATCGTGGCCAACCGGGTGCGGCCGGAGCTGCCCGCGGAGAACGGCGCGGGCGCCGAGCTCGAGAAGATGGTGGGCGGCGAGCTGGCCGCCAAGGTGCTCGCCAGCTTCGAGGACGAGCGCCGCCTCGGCGCACGCGACCAGGCCAATCTCGAGCGCCTGCGCAAGCGCCTGCGCCGCAGCCCCATGATCGAGATTCCCCAGTTGGATGCCGACGTTCATGACCTGCACGGGCTGCGGCTGATGGACGAGTACCTGTTCGGGTAACCGGTCCCTTACGTTGTCTCGAGGTGGGTAGTCATCCGTAGGACAGATATGGCGGCACGAATCGAGCCGGGGCTTCACGACTGCTACGAGAGCTGTCGCCGGCTGCATCGCCGCCGCGACCCGACCTACTACTGGGCCACGCGCCGGCTGCCGCACGAGGTCCGGCCCGCCGTGCACGCCCTCTATGCGCTCGTCCGTGAGGTCGACGACGTGGTCGACGCGCCCAGCCGCGTGCCGACCGCGGCGCGCCGCCGCGCCGTCCTGCTCTGGGAGGAGCGGCTGCGCCTCGCACGCGCGGGCGGGCCGGGCGGGCATCCCGTGGTGGCGGCGCTCGTCGACGCCGGCCGGCGCCATGACCTCCCGCTCGACGAGCTCGATCTGTACTTCGACTCGATGCGCATCGACTGCGCGCCGGTGCGTGTTCAGACCTGGGACGAGCTGGAGCACTACATGCGAGGCAGTGCCGGCTCGGTGGGCCGCATCCTGGGCGCGCTGCTCGGCGCGCCGGGAAGCGACCCCGAGCCGTTCGAGCGCCTGGCGCTCGCCTTCCAGCTGACCAACTTCGTCCGCGACGTGCGCGAAGACTGGGAGCTCGATCGCGTCTACATGCCCGCCGAGGATCTCGAGCGCTTCGGCGTTTCCACCACGCACATCGCGAGCCGCGAGCCGACGCCCGGCTTCCGGCGCGTGCTCGCACTCGAGGTCGAGCGCGCGCGTGGCCTCTTCCGGGAGGGCGCCGCTGCGGCGGAGCTCGTCTCGCCGAGCGTCCGGCGCGGAATCTGGATGGCTCGCTCGGTCTACGAGGGAGTGCTCGATCGCGTCGAGCGGCTCGGCTTCGACGTCCTGCGCCACCGCGCGGCGCTGCCGCCGTGGGAGCTCGCCGGCGCCGTGGCGACGGGGCTGCGCGCGAGCGCATGACGCGGCGCGCGACGCTGCGCGGGGCGGAGCGGACCTCGCTCGAGGGCACGAGCGCGGACGTGCTCGTGTGCGGCGCGAGCTTCGCCGGCCTGGCGGTCGCTCGCGAGCTCGCGGGCAGCGGTGCCGACGTGCTCGTCGTCGACCGCTACGAGATCGGCGAGCGGGCCACCTCGGCCTGCGCGGCTCCGCGGCCATGGCTCGAGGCCATGGGCGTGGCGGAGGCGATTCGCCAGGAGATCCCGCACATGAGCTTCCACACCCCGCACGGCTCGGCGCGCTACCGCCTGCCGTGGAGCTGGGCGGCGTTCGACTACCGCAAGCTCTGCCGGCTCCTCCACGCGCAGTGCGACGCCCGCTTCGAGATCGCCACAGTCCGCGGACGCGACGACCGGGGCGTCTCGACCGACCGCGGCTGCCTCCGCGCGCCGCTCGTGGTGGACGCCCTCGGCTGGCGCCGTGTGCTCGCGGGCAGCCCCAATCAGCCGCCCGAGGCGCCGCTGTCGCGCGGGCTCGAGGTCCATCCGGACGGCGGCGGAGTCGACCTGGACGTGTGGATCGACCGCTCGCTCGTGCGTTCCGGCTACGGATGGAGCGTGCCGGCCGGCGGCGAGCAGCGGGTCGGGGTGGGCTCCTACGAGCCGCGCGACCACGTCCGTGCGCCGACGGTCGCGCTCGCGGGGCGCCTCGAGCGCGACGCGGTGCGCTATCAGGGCAACTGGTTCCCCCACCGCCTGCGGCGCGCCGCCGAGGGCGGTGTCTTCTTCGTGGGCGACTCGGCCGGACACTGCTTTCCGCTCTCGGGTGAGGGCATCCGGACGGCGTTCTACTTCGGGATCGCCTGCGGCCGCGAGCTGCGCGGCGTCTTGGCGCGCGAGCGCGGCGTCGAGGAGGCGCTGCGCCGCTATGCCGCGTTCAGCGCGTCACACCACAGGGCGTTCGGCATCGCCCTGCGTCTGCAGTGGCTGATCCCGCGCCTGCCTCCGCGCGCGCTCACGCTGATGCTGCGCGGGCTCGGCCGCCAGCGTCTCGTGAACCGTGCCTTCGGCTGGTACCTCGACCAGGCCCATCCCGCCTTCGCCTCCCGGCGCGCGCCGGTTCAGACAGGCGCGCTGTAGTCCTCGGGGTCGTCGTAGGCCCAGTCGTCCGAGGGCGTGACTCCCTCGAGGTGCGGCTGGTGCGCCGCGTCCTCCGTGAGCCGCTCCATCTCCGACGTGTCGATCTCCTCCTCCTCGAGGAGGAGCGGCGACGCCACGGCGGCGGGCTCGGGCGCCGGCTCCGGGTCGTACTCGGGCTCCGGCTCGTGGGTGGGCTCCGGCTCGTATTCGAGCTCGGGCTCGGGCTCGGGCTCAGGTTCCGGTTCCGGCTCGGGCGCCGGCTCGGACTCGCGAGTGAAGCGCTCCCCCCTCATGTCGCGCGCGTGAATCTCGGGGAAGGGCTCCTCGTTCGACTCGATCAGGATCTCGTCGGCCACCGTCTTCAGGTCCGAGTCGAGGTAGCCGCACAGGATGTCGCGCAGCAGCGCGCGCACGTGGTCCTCGAGCTGGGCGACGATCTCGCGCGGCGAGCCGTCCGGCACGCGGCCGCCGCCGCCCATCAGCATCCGCTCGAGCGAGATCGCGGACTCGATGTGGCCCTGCACCTCACGGCGCCTGCCCTCCTCGGCGCAGAGCGCCGCCACGCGCAGCGCCAGGCTCGCCTGGCCCGCCTCGCCGGTCGCGTCGAGCAGGCCACGCAGCGCTAGCAACAGGTCCGACAGGGCCTCCGAGTCGCGCGGGCGCTCGCAGGCCATCTCGAAGCGTGCGAGCGCCCAGGCGACCGTTCCACCGGGCCGGGTTCCCTCGATCACAGCCACAAATTCGCGCAGTGCGCCCTCCTCGCCGGCGGCGAGCTGCCAGCCGGGCCCGCGGCCGGCGCCCGTGCCGCCCACCGGCACCGCCGACCAGCGCCCGTGGTCGGTGCGCCGCCAGCCGGGCGCGCCGAGGCTCACCGCGCCCGCGCGCCACAGCCGCAGCGCGGTAACGAGCCGGCGCATGCGCGCGTCGGCGTCGCCCGCGCCGAGGCGCTCGTCGGCCGCCATGTCGCTGTCGAGCGCGCACAGGAGGGCGGGCGCCCCGTCGCCCCCCTCCGGGTACACCGCCTCGGTCGGCGCGTCCGCGTGGTCGCCGCGCACGATCGAGAGCCCTCCGCCGAAGTCGATCCGCTCCGCCTCCATCCAGGCCCCGTCGAGCGGCGCGACGACGCGGTCGCGCACGGCGTCGCGGAACAGGGTGGTCTCCACCTCGCGGTAGACGCGCTCGAAGCGCTCCTCGGGAAAGCCGAAGCTGGTGGCGTCCTCGTAGAGCCGCTCGAGCAGCGCCTGCAGGGCGGGCTCGGCCTGCTCGCCGCGCAGGCCGTTGACCCTCAGCCAGCTCGCGGCGCCCGCGCCGAGCTCGAGGCAGGCGCGGTGGCAGGCGGGCAGCTCGCGGAGGCGCTCCCAGCGCCCGCCGATGAAGGCGCCGGTGCGCGGCTGGTAGCGGTAGAGGACGGGGCCGCGGCGGTCGCCCTCGTCGACGACGTCGAACTCGACCTCCGCGCCCGCCTTGAGGTCATCGCTGAGGAGCGCCGCGGCCTCGAGCGCGAAGTCCCGCAGCGCGTCGTGAAGAGCACGATTGCGCATGAGGCGCGATTTCGATGAACGCGCCCGGTGTCCTGCTAACAGCCGCGCTCAGGCGGCCGCGACGGCGGGCCGGCCGCGCGTCGTGGCGCAGGAGTCCTCGTCGACTCCGAGCCACTCGCGACCGTAGCTGCGCATGTCCTCGATCAGCGGCACGAGTGCCTCGCCCTTGACGGTCAGCGAGTACTCGACCCGCGGCGGGACCTCGGCATAGGTGTGGCGCTCGACGATGCCCTGCTCCTCGAGCGCCCGCAGCCGCAGCGACAGCGTCCGCGGGCTGATTCCCGCGAGCGAGCGCTCGAGCTCGCAGAAGCGACTCCGGCCCTCGGCCAGGTCACGGATGACGAGAATCGTCCACTTGCCGCAGATGATGTCGGCGGTGGCACAGACGGGGCAGCTGGGATCGCCCATGGAGGCCATGGTACCGCAAGACTTCACGAAGTGAAGTAAAGGAAAGGGGTCAGGTCTTGCATTCGCGCATATGCGCGAATGCAAGACCTGACCCCTTCGCCGCTAGCCCCCCAGGCCGCTCAGCAGGCCCCCGCCTCCGCCGCTTCCGCCGGCGGCGGCGTAGACGCGGCCCTCGCTCGGCTGGACGAGGACCCAGCCGGCGCCGGCGAACGACATCTGGATCGACTCCCCGGAGCCGCGCCCGACGAGGTTCTTCAGCTTGATGTCGGTCTTGAGGCCGGTCTGGACGCTCGACGACCAGGTGATCGCCGCCTGGGGATCGGCGAAGGTCGGCGCTTCGCCCGTGTTCAGGAGCACGGGCGGCCCGTCAGAGACGATCGCCACCCAACCGCTGCCCTGGAGCGCCGTGTTGAACAGGCCGCCCGCCACCATCCCGCTGGCGCCCTCGACCTTCTTGATGTCCCAGTCGATGCCGGCGTCGAACGCGAGCAGGTTCGAGCCGTTGACCGTGATCGCGTCGTTCTCGAGGTAGAGAAGGTGCACGTCCTGAGCGGTGTCGGCGAGGAAGACCTCTCCCGTCCCCGACATCTTCATGAGCCTGGTGCCCTCGCCCGTCACGGCCTTCTTGAGCATCCTGCTCATGCCGCCCGAGCCGGCGTACTCGAACGCCACGTCGCCCTGGTAGGCGACCATCGCACCTGACTTGGCCTGAATCGTGACCTGATCGAGACTCACCTTCAGCAGCTTCGAGTTCTGGAGAGCGAACGCCTGCTCGGACTGCGTCTCTTGGAACTCACCGAGTGTGCTCTGCACCTGTACTCCTTGTCATTTTCAGTTCGCTGGCTACGGCACCCCTTCACGCTACCCTGCGCTCCCTTGGCTCGCCGGGCCCTCGTCCTCGTCCTCCTGACCCTGGCCGCCGCGCCCACGGCGCGGGCCGCGGACCCGATCCTGCCGCTGGCCGAGCTGCGCCCGGGGATGAGCTGCACCGGGCTGTCCGTGATCCGCGGGACCGAAGTCTCCTCGTTCGGCGTCGAGGTCCTCGACGTGATCGCCGGCGAGACCGGCCTGACCGGTCCGCGGATCCTCGTCCGGGTGTCCGGCCCGGCCGTCGACGCGAGCGGTGTCGGGCCCGGCTTCTCGGGCTCGCCGATTCTCTGCGGCGGCCGCAACGCAGGCGCCATCTCCGAGAGCATCGGCGAGTACGGCAACCACGTTGTGCTCGCGACGCCGATCGAGGAGATGCTGCGCGAGCAGCCGCGGGCGCCCGTCTCCGCGCGCCGCGACCCGGCGCTCCTGCGCTCCGCGCGGCCGCTCGCGGCGCCGCTCACCGTGTCCGGGCTGTCCGGTCGCAGCCTGCGGCTGCTGCAGGGCGCCGCGAGGTACGCGGGACGCCCGCTGCTCGCCGCTCCGTCGGGGCCGCAGGGCGGCTTCGCGCCCGCTCCGCTCGTGCCGGGGGCGGCGGTGGCGGCCGCCATCTCGACTGGCGACCTGGCGCTGAGCGCGGTCGGCACCGTCACCTATCGCGACGGCGACAGGCTCTGGGCCTTCGGGCATCAGCTCGACGGCCTCGGGCGGCGCTCGCTCTTCCTCACCGACGCCTATGTCTACGGGGTCATCCAGAATCCGTTTGGTGTCCCCGAGATCGGCGCGGGCACGTACAAGCTCGCGTCCTCGGGGGGCCACCTTCAGGGCAGCGTCAGCGCCGACGGCTTCGCCTCGATCGCCGGGACCGTCGGCGCACCGCCGGCCTCGATTCCGCTGAAGGTCACGGCGCGCGACCGCGCCGGCGGCACCGTGACGCTCGACTCGCAGCTCGCCGATGAGCGCGCGCTCGGCTACGGGGCCGGCCTCTCTCTGGTAGCTCCGCTGGCCGTGAACCAGGCCGTCGACGGCCTGCTGCGATCGCGCGGCCCGTCCACGCTCTCCGCCTGCGCGCGCTTCAGCGTCCGCGAGCGGCGCCGGCCGATGAGCTATTGCAACACCTACTTCGGGATCGACGCCGCGCTGTTCGACCTGACGGAGGCGGCCCGGCTCGTCGAGGGCTACGACCTGAGCCCGCTCGGCCTAAGACGCGTCGAGGTGAGCGTGCGCGCGCGGCGCGGGGTGACGAGCGACGTGATCGTGAGCGGCCGTGCGCCCGGCCGAGTCCGGCAGGGCCGGCGTATCCGCGTGCGGCTCGACCTGCAACGCCGACACGACGGCGAGCGCTCGCTCAGCGTGCCGGTGAGGGTGCCGCGCGGGCTCCGCCCGGGCATGCACACGCTCGTCATCCGTGGGAACGGCGACGCCCCCTCGTTCGAGGATGAGCTCTTCGAGCAGCTGTTCGGGACGATCATCGAGTTCGTCGATTTTGGCGAGGAGAGCGATGAGCCGAAGAGTGTGCGCGAGCTCGCCGCCGCCGTCAGCAACGTGGAGGAGCCGCGCGGCATCGAGGCGCGCATCAAGGGCCACGAGCCGCAGCTCGTCCACCGCTCGGACAAGGTCAGCTTCGAGGGACGGGTCCGGCTCAGCCTGCGGGTGACGCCGGCCCGCCCGGCCCGCCGCTCCCGCTGATCGCCGGCTCGGCGCCGTTGGCCGAGGTGGCGGGCTCGTCGCCCTCCTCCTCGAGGTCGCCGGCGAACACCGACTCGACCGACGTGTGGCGCTGGCCGTCCGAGGAGACGAGCAGCTTGAAGTCGTGCGGATGGGTGGCCGCCTTGAGGGCGTCGTCCATCGAGACGCGCCCCGCCTGCACGTGGTGGAGCAGCGCTTGGTCGAAGGTCTGCATCCCGTAGTACCCGCCCTCGGCCACCACCTCCGGCAGCCGGCCTGTCTCGCTCGGGTCCATGATCATGTCGCGCACGCGGCCCGTCATCCGCAGGATCTCGCAGGTCGCGACGCGGCCGTTGCGGTCGGGCGTGCGCACGAGCCGCTGCGAGATCACGGCCTTGAGCGTGCCGGCCAGCATGGCACGCGCCTGGCGCTGCTCGGCCTGCGGGAAGAAGTCGATGATGCGGTTGACCGACTCGGTCGCGTCGACCGTGTGGATCGTCGACAGCACTAGGTGGCCGGTCTCGGCCGCCGACAGCGCGGTGCGGACCGTCTCCTCGTCGCGCATCTCACCGACGAGGATCACATCCGGGTCCTGGCGCAGGACGCGCCGCAGCGCCCGCGCGAACGAGGCGGTGTCCTCGCCGACCTCGCGCTGGTTGATGATCGACTGCTTGTCGCGGTGCAGGAACTCGACCGGGTCCTCGATCGTGACGATGTGCTTCGCGTAGGTGTCGTTGATGTGGTCGATCATCGAGGCGAGCGTCGTCGACTTGCCCGAGCCGGTCGTGCCGGTCAGCAGGATTAGCCCGCGCTCCTCGTCGGCGATCTCGGAGATCACCGGCGGCAGCAGCAGCTCGGCCACCGACTTGACCTGAAAGGGAATCGCGCGCGAGACGAGCGACACCGAGCCGCGCTGGACGAACGCGTTCACGCGGAAGCGCGCCACGCCCGGGATCGAGTAGGAGAAGTCGACCTCGCGCTCGGCCCGGAACGCCTCGAGCTTCGACTCGTCCGTGAGCATGTGGAACAGGGTCGCCTCGGTGTCCTCGGGACGCAGCGGCTCGGAGCCCTCGATCGGCTCGAGCTTGCCGTGGCGACGGATGACGGGGCGCGCGGGAACCTTGAGATGGAGGTCGGAGCCCTCCATCTCGATCACGCGCATCAGGGCGGCGTCGATGTCGAACATGTAGTTCGCATCGGCATGGCGGCGCCTCGCTTGAGGCTCAGCCGCGGCCGTCTGGACGCACGAGAGCGCCGGCGATCGTCTGCACGAGCCGCGCCGTGGTCGCGGCGTCGCCGTGATGCGGGTTGAACTCCGTGACGGTCAGGGCCCGCGCGCGGGGATGGACGAACAGCTCCTCGAGAATGGTCGCGGCGCTGGAGAGCGGCAGACCGGGCGCGCGGTCCGTGTTCTCGGCGAGCGGCGCGTCGAGGAAGTCGAGCACATCGACGTCGAAGTGGACGACGATCTCCGCGCAGTCCGCGAGCGCCGCGAGCGCCTCGCGGGCCGCTCCGGACGGGTCGGCGACGGTCCGGTCGAGCGGCACGACTGGCAGCCCGAGCTCGTCGATGACGGCCTGCTCGGGCGGCGTCACCGGCGCAAGGCCGAGGAAGGCGATCCGCTCCGGGGCGAGCAGCGGCGGCGCGCCGGCGATTCCGGCGAGCTCGGGCTCCGCTCCCTCGATGGCGAGCATGTGGGCCACGCCCATCCAGTCGAGTGCGCCGTCGATCGTGGAGGCGGGCACGTTCAGGTCGGCGTGGCGGTCGAGGTAGACGAGGCCGGCGTCGCGCCCGGCGAAGCCCGCGATCGTGCCCACGCCCGTCGTGCAGTCGCCGCCCAGCACGAGCACGCGGCCGTCGTCGTCCAGGGCCTCCGCCACCCTGGCGGCCACCTGGCGCGCCCGCTCGGCGACAGCGCTCAGGTTCGCGGCCCGCGGGCGCTCGGGATCTGGCCGCCAGCGGAAGCGCTCGGCGTCGCCGGCGTCGCGAGCGTCAGGCCCGAGCGCCTCGAGCAGGCCGGCGGCGCGCAGCGCCCCGGGCCCGTCCTCCTGGCCGGGCGCGTACGCCCCGGCGCTGGTCGGCGCGCCGATGACGGTGAGCACGGGTCAGGCGACCGATGCGCAACGGGTCGCGATACCGGCCGCGATGGCGAGCAGCGCCCGGCTCACGCGACGTCGCGAAGCTTCTGCGCCTCTGCGAGCGACTGCAGCTTCTTGAGCGACTGGTTCTCGATCTGGCGGATGCGCTCGCGCGTGACGTTGAAGGTGCGGCCCACCTCGTCGAGCGTGCGCGGATGCTCGCCGCCGAGCCCGTAGCGCAGCTCGAGCACGCGGCGCTCACGGTAGGAGAGGTTCTCGAGCGCCTCGCGCAGCGCCTCCTTGGTGAGGATCTCCGCGGCGCGCTCGTAGGGCGACTCGGCCCGCTCGTCGGCGATGAACTGGCCGAACTCGGACTCCTCCTCGTCACCCACCGGCTTCTCTAGCGAGACGGGCGCCTGCGCGGAGCGCTTGATCGACTCGACCTCCTCGGGCTCGATGCCCGTGTGGTCGGCGATCTCCTCCGGCGTGGGCTCGCGGCCCAGCTCTGTCACGAGCTTGCGCTCGGCGCGGCCGATCTTGTTGAGCTTCTCCACCACATGGACCGGGATGCGGATCGTGCGCGCCTTGTCGGCGAGCGCGCGGGCGATCGCCTGGCGGATCCACCAGGTCGCGTAGGTCGAGAACTTGAAGCCCTTGCGGTAGTCGAACTTCTCGGCGGCGCGGACGAGCCCGAGCGTGCCCTCCTGGATCAGGTCGAGGAACGGCAGGCCCTGGTTCCTGTAGTTCTTCGCGATCGAGACGACGAGCCGCAGGTTCGACTCGACCATCTTCTGCTTCGCGTCGAGGTCGCCGCGCTCGATGCGCTTCGCGAGGTCGACCTCCTCCTGCGCGGTGAGCAGCCTGACCTTGCCGATGTCCTTCAGGAAAAGCTGAAGCGAATCGGTCGTCATGTCCGGCTTCAGGTCGATGGTCGCCTTCTTGCGGCGAGAGCGGCGATCGACCGCCCGCTCGACCTGGGGCTCCGAGTGCGTCGGGTCGTCCTCGACCAGCTCGATCTCGGACTTCTCGAAGTAGCCGTGCAGCTCCTCGATGTCGCCCTCGTCGAGCTCGACCTCGGCCAGCGCAACGGCGACCTCGGCGTAGGTCAGCACTCCAGTCGCGGTTCCCTTTGCGACGAGGAGCTTGACCTCCTCGAGCTCTTGCAGTTCAGCTACAGACATTCTCTTCCTTACTGCGCGCAGGACCCAGCGCGAGGGCGCTGGGCCCAGTCAATCAGACTGTGCACACACTAACGCTGCATATAGTGAAGTCAAGCGTTCTGATGCGGAAACTCCCGCCGATTAGCCGGTCAGCCAACGCCTCAAATGTAGCCCCTCCACGGCGGTTTGACGCGCGACTTGTTTTGAGCCCTCCCGTCCCCTGAACGGGGCAGCCCTCAAACCCGTGAACTCCTTCGCCCGTAGGACTACCCGAGAGTCGCCCACACTAGACTGGCCGCGCATGGCTGAGGATCCACCGCGAACGCCGGACGGAGGCGTGCTGGGCAACCTGCCGCACTCGCGGCCGGGCCACCGCAGCGAGAAGCGTGACGCCGGCCGGCCGGCCGAGGCCGCCGGTACCGCGGCCGAGAAGGCGGAGGCGGTTGACAGCGCCGCTGCGAAGGCACCCAGGCCGAAGCGCGCCGCCCGGCCGCGCACGCCCGCGGCGGCGCGCCCGAAGCGGCCGCAGGCGCCGCCCGCGCCGCCCCCGCCCGAGCCGCGGAGCCGGGGCCCGGTCGAGGAAGCGGTGCACCTCGCCGGCCGGATCGCAGGCACCGGAGTCCGGGTCGCGGGAGGCGTCACGAAGGAAGTCCTGCGCCGCCTGCCCCGCCCCTGACGCTGTCACCGCGCGGCTGGTAGGCCTTCCTCCGGGCAGGGGATACGGCCTCTTCCAAACGAGGTATGCTGGCAACGATGACTGGCAACTCCAAACGGGCCCCCCACTGTCTCATCGTCGATGACCACCCGGTCGTGCGAGCCGGCGTCAGGGCGGTGCTCGAGCAGGCCTTCACCGGCGCCGAGATCGACGACGCGGAGTCGGTCGAGGAGCTCGGCGACGCCACCAGCGGCGCCCCGGACGTCGTGATCGTGGACCCCTGGCGCGCCGGCGTCGATGTCGGCGACGTGGTGCGCCGCCTGCAGTCGGAGCTCGATGCGCCGATCGTCGTCTTCACCTCCGACGGCGGGGCGCGGCTCCTGAGCGACGCGCTCAAGGCGGGCGTCAAGGGCTACGTCCGCAAGGACTCGCCCTCGGAGGACCTGATCCGGGCGATCGATGCCGCCCGCGCCGGTGAGTTCTACGTCGACCCCGGCCTGTCTTCGACGATCGTGCTCGACGAGGGCGACCGCACGCTGAGCGCCCGTCAGCGCGAGATCCTGCAGATGCTCGCCGATGGGATGCAGACCGACGCCGTCGCCGAAAAGCTCGGGCTCTCGACGGAGACCGTCCGGACCCACACGAAGCGCATACTCGCCAAGCTCGAGGCCTCCACGCGCACCCAGGCCGTGGCGATCGGGATACGGCACGGCCTGATCGAGTGAGCACCCGCGGCGAGCCGGCGCGGCTCGCTCGCCTGTCGGCCGTCGACGCGCTCGCCGAGGCGCTTCGCAACCGCATCCTCGAGGGCGACCTCGCGCCCGGCACCCCGCTCCGCGAGGAGGCGCTCGCCGGCGAGTACGACGTGGCGCGCCACACGCTGCGCTCGGCCCTGCGCGCGCTCCAGGGCGAGGGGATCGTTCAGATCCTCCCGAACCGCGGGGCGCGCGTGACGAGCCTGTCGCAGGATGACGTCCAGGGCCTGTCCGACCTGCGCGTGGCGCTCGAGGTCGAGGCGGCGCGCAGGGCGCTCGAGCAGGGCGACGGGAAGCTGCCCGGCAGCGTGCACGACGCCGCGGAGCGGCTCGCCTCGCTGTGCCGGCGGCAGCGCCCGTCCTGGGGACCCGTCGCCGAGGCCCACGAGAGTTTCCATCACGAGATCGTTCGCGCAGCGGACAGCCCGCGCATCGAAGCCGTTCACCGCCAGGCGGGCGCCGAGCTGCGCCTGTTCGTGCTGCAGCTGCCTCCCTCGTGGACCTTCGAGCGCATGGCCGCCGACCACCTCGAACTCGTCCGCCGGCTCGAAGCCGACGGGCCCGACGCGCTGCGCCCGCACATCGAGGAGTCGACGCGCGCGCTGCTCGCCGCCGGCGACTAGGTCTTCGCCTGCTCGGCGAGCGCGTCGCCGTTCGGCGCGGAGCCGAGCGCGACCATAGCGCCGCCCGCCTTCGCCACGTACATGGCGCGGTCGGCCGTCTCGATCAGGACGTCGGCCTCCTCGCCGTGCTCGGGGCAGGCGGCCACACCAACCGAGATGCTGACCGACGGATCGGCGGGCGAGGGGACGTCGCTCGTAACCGCCGCGGCGAGCCGCTCGGCGAGCACGCCGGCGCTCTTCATGTCCTGCTCAGGCGCCAGCACGCAGAACTCGTCGCCGCCGAGCCGCGACGCCCTGTCGACCGAGCGGATCGTGCGCTGCATCGACATCGCGACCTGCATCAGCACGCGGTCGCCGGCCGGGTGCCCGTGCGCGTCGTTGATCCGCTTCAGCCCGTCGATGTCGAGCAAGAGCACGGCGAACGGGTGCCGGTAGCGCTTGTGGAGCTCCACCAGCCGCCCAAGCTCGCGCTGTAGCGAGCGCAGGTTGCCGAGCCCGGTGAGCGCGTCGGTGTTGGCCTGCGACTCGAGCTCGCGGGCCCTGCCCCTGACCAGCGCCTCGACGGCCGCCGCCTGAACCGCGCCGGTGGCGTCCACCAGGTGCTCGACCGCCTCGGCGAAGGCTTCCGGGTCGCTGTTCGCGAGCTCGTCGCGAAGCGCTCCCACGAGCACCCGCTGCAGCGACGCGACATCGCGAGCGATGTCGGCCGCCGCGCCGTCGCTCGCGCTGCCGCGCAGCCCGGCGAGCGCCGCGGCGCGGCTCGCCTGCTCCTCGGACAGCGCGTAGGGGTCGCGGCCGTTTCCGCCGTCGGAGGCGGCGCGCACGATGTCGGTGATCAGCTCCGGCAGCTCGCGCGCGATCTGCTCGGTCGGCAGCTCGCGGATCTCGTCGAGCGAGGCGCGCTCGATGACGCGCACCAGCCAGGCCTTGGCGAGCTCGTCGCGTGAGCGGTCGAGGCGCGCAAGTGGGCCCCGCAGGGTTGTCATGAGGCGACCTTCAAGCTTTGCACCGGGCGTCCCAGGTGGCTCGGACGATCCTACCCCGGAAGGACGACAGGTCCAGTGCAAAGATCTTCGCCGTGCTGATCTCGATCGAGGAAGGTCGCGAGCGGGTGCTCGGGGCCGTGGGCTCGCTCGGCTCCGAGCGGGTCGCGCTCGCGGACGCGCGCGCGAGGGTACTGGCGGAGGACCTGACGAGCGCCGTCGACGTGCCGCCGTTCGACTCCTCGGCCATGGACGGCTTCGCGCTCGAGGCGGGCCCGGCGCGCGCGCTCGACGTGAGCGGCGAGGCGCGGGCCGGCCATCCGCACGAGGCCGAGCTCATGCCCGGGACGGCCGTGCGCATCTCGACTGGGGCCGCGGTGCCAGCCGGTGCAACCGCCGTGATACCGGTGGAGCGCACGAGCGAGAACGGCGCGCGCGTCGAGGTGGAGGAGACGCGCGCGGGCGCCAACATCCGCCGTGCCGGCGAGGACCTGCGCGCGGGCGATGTCGTGCTCGCTGCCGGCACCCTTCTCGGGCCCGCCGAGCTCGGCGTCGCCGCCTCCGTCGGGCGCGCGGAGCTCGTCTGCGCCCGCCGCCCGCGGGTGGCGCTGCTCGTGACCGGCGACGAGCTCGTGCAACCGGGCGAGCCGCTGCGGCCCGGCCAGATCTACTCCTCGAACGGGTTCGCGCTGGCCGCTCAGGTCGCGGCGGCCGGCGGAGAGCTCGCGCTGCGCGAGACGGTCCCCGACAGCGCCGCGGGCACCCGTGCCGCGCTCGAGCGAGCGCTCGGCGCCGCCGACATCCTGATCGCCTCCGGCGGCGTGTCGGTGGGGCCGCACGACCACGTCAAGGGAGCCCTGCGCGAGCTGGGCGTGGAGGAGCGCTTTTGGGGTGTGGCCCTGCGGCCCGGCAAGCCGACCTGGTTCGGCGCACGCGGTGACACGCTCGTCTTCGGGCTGCCGGGGAACCCGGTCTCGGCGATGGTGACCTTCCAGCTCTTCGTGGCGCCCGCGCTCGCCGCGCTTCAGGGGGCCGACCCCTCCCCCCGGCGCGCCCCCGCGACGCTCGACGAGCCGGTGGCGCGCAACCCGCGCCGCGAGCAGGCGGTGCGCGTGCGGCTGCGCCACGCGGCCGATGGCCTGCACGCACTCACCACGGGCGAACAGGGCTCGCACATGCTCAGCTCGATGCTCGGCGCCGACGGGCTCGCGCTCGTGGCGGCCGGAGAGGGCGAGCTGGCCGCCGGCGAGCGCGTCGAGGTCCTGCTCCTGTGAGGCCGCGCGACCCACGGAGGTGGTGGGAGCGCCGCCGGCGCGCGCGCGAGCGGGTCAAGATCCTGCACGGCCCGCAGTCCGAGTACGCACGTGACGGCGCCATCGGCTCGAAGCAGGTCGCCGAGATCACGCTGCCCCGGGCGGAGCTCGAGCGCGTCTGGTCGCCCGAGTACCTGGAGCGGCTCGCCCGCACGTACTGGAGCTTCCTCACCCGCTTCTCGCTCGGGATCCTGCGCGTCGTCTACGGCGAGAGCTCACGCGAGGTGGTCGTGCTCACCAGGCCCTTCGTGCTGCTCCGCTTCCGCAAGCCGGAGTACGAGACGAATGCAAACGGCGGCGCGGTCGGCTGGCCGATCGAGCGGGGGCTGCTCGTTGCGCCGGCCGGGCGGGGCCGCGGCTACCTGCGCCTGGCGGTCAGCCGCGACCCCGACGCCGAGGGCGAGGAGGTGGTCACGACCGTCAGCTCGGAGGTGGTCAACTTCTACCCGCTGATCGCCGGCTGGGGCTGGTTCGCGCGCATCGGGCAGCTGCTCTACAACCAGACCCAGCTGCGCATCCACGTGCTCATCACGCACGCCTTCCTGCGCTCGCTCGCGAACCTCGAGCTGGAGCCGTCGCGGGTGGGCTCGCTCAGCCGAGCCGCTCGCCAGTTATCTCGCGCAGCTTCGCCCGGTCGTGACGAGCGGTGATCGTGCGCACCGTGCCGGAGCGCGAGCGCATCGAGACCGACTCGGTCGTCGCGCCCTGCGGACCGCTGTAGTGGACGCCCTCGAGCATCTCGCCGTCGGTCACGCCCGTCGCCGCGAAGAACACGTCATTGCCTGAGACGAGCCGGTCGCGGTCGAGCACCTCCTCGAGGTCGTAGTCGGCCTCGAGCGCGGCGCTGCGCTCCTCGTCGGAGCGCGGCCACAGGCGGCCGAGTATCTGGCCCCCGGTGCACTTGATCGCAGCGGCGGCCAGCACCCCCTCGGGCGTGCCGCCGATGCCGTAGAGCAGGTCGACCGCCGAGCCCTCGGTCACGGCCGCAAGCGCAGCCGACACGTCGCCGTGCGGGATCAGCCGGATGCGCGCCCCGACCTCGCGGATCTCCGCCATGTACTCGTCGTGGCGGGGACGGTCGAGCATGATCACGACGAGGTCGCCGACCTGGACGCCCTTCTCGTTGGCCATCAGCTTGAGCGTCTCGCCGATCGGCCGGTCGAGGTCGAGCAGATGCGCCATGTCACGCGAGGTGGCCATCTTCAGCATGTAGACGCACGGCCCCGGATCGAACATCGTGCCACGCTCGGCCAGGGCGATGGTGGCGATCGCGTTCGGCAGGCCCTTGGCACACAGGTCGGTGCCCTCGAGCGGGTCGACCGCGATGTCCACCTCGGGCGGTGTGCCGTCACCGATCCGCTCGCCGTTGTAGAGCATCGGCGCCTCGTCCTTCTCGCCCTCGCCGATCACGACCGTGCCGTCCATGGACACCGTGTCGAGCAGCAGCCGCATCGCGTCGACGGCGGCGCCGTCTGCGCCCTCCTTGTCGCCGCGCCCGATCCAGCGCGCGCAGGCGAGCGCGGCGTACTCGGTGGTACGCACGAGCTCCATGGCGAGGTTGCGGCCGGGACGGGCCTCGGTGGCTGCTTGCATGGGGGCTGAGGATTCCATCAGATCAGATCACTCCGGGGGGCTTCTTGGGGTCGCCGTAGATCGCCTGGCGCAGGTAGCCGGCAACGAGCAGGCCCGCCGACGCCACGAGAGCGACGAAGTAGCCGATGCCGAGGCCGATGTCGACGCTGTCGCCCGGCCGGCCGAGGATGATCCCGTTGCAGAGGATCAGCATGAAGGCGACGATCCCGACGATCATCGTCACCTCGCCGGGCTTCCACGTGAGCCGGTGCGCGCGGGCGATGATCCACGACAGGATGAAGGGCGCCGTGCAGGCGAGCGCGAGCAGCCAGTCGAGCGTCGAGAAGACCTGCCAGGCGTTGGCGCCGTCCCCGCCGCTGGCGCCGGCGAGGACCGAGTTGGGGTTGTCCTCGCTGGTGGTGAACCAGGGCAGCCAGAGCGACCCGAACAGCACCAGCGAGCAGCCCATCCCGAAGAACTCGCCCGGCGTCAGTCGCGAGAAATCGAGGTAGCCGCCCCTCCCCTCGGCCCTGGAGGCTTCCATCACGGCGGAGGCTACAACGGCTACGCTGCGGCCGCCAACGACGAGAGGAGAGGCGGATGGCGGTCACCAAGATCATCGAGGTGGTGGGCAGCTCCCCGGAGAGCTCGGACGGCGCGGTCAAGGCGGCGCTCGAGGAGGCCCGCCAGTCGCTCCGCAACATCAAGGCGGTGGACGTCGTGTCCACGGGCCTTCGTGGCGACAACCTGGACGAGTGGCGCGCCCTCGTGCGCATCTCCTTCTTGGTGGAGCGCGTCGGCGAGTAGAACGCGTGTAACGCCCGCCGGCTACGGGAGACCGTCTCCCGAGCCCCGCCCGTGATCACAGGTACCCCCAGCTCACAGCCCCTCGGAGGGGTCGAAGCGCTACTCGAAGAGGCGCGCGAGCGCACCCTGCGCCTCGTCGACGGCGTCAGCCGGCCGGATCTCGATCGCGTGCACGACCCGCTGATGAGCCCGCTGGCCTGGGACCTAGGGCACATCGCGGCCTTCGAGGACCTGTGGGTGAGCCGCGAGGCGGGCACCGAGCTGCTGCGCGAGGATCTCGCGAACGTCTACGACGCCTTCGAGACGCCGCGCACCGGTCGCGGCGGCCTCCGCTACCTGCGCCACGACGAGCTGCCCGCCTAGATGGAGGCCGTGCGCGAGCGGACCTGGCGCGCGCTCGGGCGCGTGTCGTCGTTCATCGCCGAGATGCTCGTCCAGCACGAGCACCAGCACGGCCACACACGGGGAACTTCTTCGGCTACACGCAGTTCACGGCTGCGAGCCCCAACGCCCGGCGCGCCGTGACCGTCTCGGCGAACATGCAGCTCAGTCCCGTTGAGGGCCCACCCGCGGCGTTCCGCGCGCTGCGCAAGGCCTTCGAGCGAGGTGCCTGCGCCGCGCTGGCGCGCTAGTCGGCCTGGAGCGGCACGGCGCGCGGCGCCACTGGCGAGGACTGGACGATCGACGTCGTCGTCTGCCCATAGGGCGCGAAGCGGTCGATCACTTCCTCGAGGTGGATCACGTCGCGGACCCAGAGGCGCATGAAGTAGCAGTCGTCGCCCGTGACGCGGTGGCACTCGACGACCTCGGGGGTGCGCCGGGCGAGCTCGGCCACCTTCTTCAGCTCCCGCGGCGCCGGTCGGATGCGCAGCACCACGCTCAGCGCGTAGCCGAGCGCGCGCGGGTCGAGCTCGGCGCGGTAGCCCGTGATCGCACCGGCCTCCTCGAGCCGCGCGAGCCGGTCCGCCACCGCGGGGGCGGAAAGGCCGACGCGGCGACCGAGCTCGGCGTTCGACAGGCGGGCGTCGGCTTGGACCTGCTCGAGCAGGGCGATGTTGGTGCTGTCCAGGCCGTTCTGCCTTCGATTCGTAGCCATTATGTGCAATGTAGCTTCGGAGCGCCCTGGCCGGGGCGGCGCCTGCGGGCGAAGCTGTGTGCGTGTCCAGCGACCGGATCCCGCCTCACCTCTATTTCGTCGTAAGCGCCGTCTTCCATTACCTTGGCCCGGCTTTCGCGGTGCTGCTGTTCGCGCGGGTGCCGGTGCTCGGCGTCGCCTGGCTACGTATAGCCGCCGCGGCGCTCGTGTTCGCCGCCTGGCGGCGGCCCTGGCGCGCGGTCGCGGGCCTGGACCGCGACGGCCGGGCGCTGCTCCTGGCATGGGGCGCCGTGCTCGCCGTCATGAACTGCTGCTTCTACCTCGCCGTCGACCGGCTGCCGCTCGGCACGGTCGCCGCCATCGAGTTCCTTCCGGTGATCTTGCTCGCCGCGCTCGGCGCCCGCACCCCGCGCAACGCGCTCGCGCTGCTCTTGGCGGTACCCGGTGTGTACCTGCTCACCGGCATCCAGATCGCGGGCGAGGCGCTGGGAGTCGCGCTGGCCTTCGCGAACGCAGGCCTGTTCGCCGTCTACATCGTGCTGGCCCACCGTGTTGCCCGCCTGGGCACGCTCAGCGGCATCGACGGGCTTGCCCTGTCGATGTTGGTCGCGCTCGTCGTGGTCACGCCGCTGGCGGGCTGGGCGGCGCTGCCCGCGATCACCGACCCGGTGGCGCTGCTGGCCGGTGCCGGCGTCGGCATCTCGTCCTCGGTGATCCCGTACGTCAGCGACCAGCTCGCGATGCGCCGGCTCGCGCGCTCGACCTACGCGCTGATGGTGTCGCTCCTGCCCGCCACCGCCACGGTGATCGGCGTCGTCGTGCTCGCTCAGGTGCCGTCCTGGACGGAGATCGCCGGCGTGGCGCTCGTGATCGCCGGAGTGGCCGTGCACCGCGAGGCTCAGCCGGCGGATAGCCTGCCCTCCCCCGATGAACCTGAACGGCACTGGCACGCTGGTGGCAGGAGGCGCCTCCGGACTGGGTGAGGCGACCGCGCGTGAGCTCGCGGCTCGTGGGGCGCGCGTGGCGATTCTCGATCTGAACGAGGAGCGAGGGCCACAGCTCGCCGAGGAGCTCGGCGGCCTCTTCACACCCGCCGACGTGACGGACGAGGAGCGCGTCGGCGCGGCGGTCGAAGAGGCGGTCGAGGCCTTCGGCGGCCTGCGCCTCGCCGTCTCCTGCGCGGGCATCGGCTGGGCGGAGCGCACCGTCGGCAGGGAGGGCCCGGCGAAGCTGGCCCCGTTCGAGACGGTTGTGCGCGTCAACCTGATCGGGACCTTCAACGTCCTGCGACTCAGCGCCGCAGCGATGGCGGAGAACGAGCCGGGCGAGGATGGCGAGCGCGGCGCCGTTGTCATGACCGCGTCGATCGCGGCCTTCGACGGGCAGATAGGCCAGACGGCCTACTCCGCCTCGAAGGGCGGGGTCGTCGGGCTCACGCTGCCGGCCGCCCGCGACCTCGCGCGGCTCGGAATCCGCGTTTGCACGATCGCGCCGGGCCTCTTCGACACGCCGCTGCTCGCGGGGCTGCCCGACGAGGCGCGCGAGGCGCTCGGCAAGCAGATCCCCTTCCCCTCACGGCTGGGACGCCCCGAGGAGTACGCACAGCTTGCCTGCCAGATCGCCGAGAACGGGATGCTGAACGGCGAGGTCGTCCGGCTGGACGGCGCTCTGCGGATGCCGCCTCGCTAGCGCCCCGCCAGGCACGAGCTTGTCGGCCCGCGGCGGCGCGCGTGCTCGTGGAGCGCAGGGCGCCCCTGCGGTGACACAGTTCACGCGGCCCGAAGGCGTCTCCTGCTCGAGCTCGCGTTCGCTGCCGGCGAAGCCGGGCCTCCGTATTTCTCGAGCCGCACAAGCGTGCACCCGTCTCCCTTCCTCACCTCGAGGCGGTCGACGAGCGCCGCGATGATCTGCATTCCGCGGCCAGACGTCGCCTCCAGCGGGGCGGGCTCGAGAGCGCTGTCGAAGCTCCCGAGGTCGCAGACTTCCACTCGCAGCCCCCGCGGGCAGGGCTCGGTTGCGAACAGTACGCAGTCGTTCGGCCAGGCCTTGCCGTGCTGCATGGCGTTGGTGATCGCCTCGGTCGAGGCAAGCATCAGATCCCACGCGGGCTCGCCGTCGAGACCCGCCTCGGCGGCCGCCTCGCGGACGATGGAACGCGCGGCCTGAGCGCTAGCGGGCGTGGCCGGCAGCCAGATCTCCCGCTTCATTGCGCACCTCCCTCCCGGCGGGACAGGCGTTGCGGCTCGAGTAGCACCGGCCCGAGCACCGCACGCGCCGCTTCGGTGAGCCCGCCGCCAGCGATTGGTCTCCCTGTCATCGGGTCCCTCCTCCGCTGCGGGTGGAGGTAGGTGGCCGGGACCTCCCGTCCCGCTCGCCCCGGTTACCCGGCTCGGATGCGTCGGGGCGTGGCCGGCGGTAGCCGGTCGCCGACTGCACCGCGGAGGGTCGCCACTTTATCCCCCCACGAAGCGTTGGCACGTTCTCCGCGTTCATCCGATCGGCGATCGCCTGAAGGGTCATCCCGCTCGCGCGCATTGCCCGTATGCGCTCCTTCAAGGCCGAGACGTCCTCTATCGCCGGGCGGCCGCTGCCACTCGCCCTCTTGGTCGGTCGCGGCTCGCGCACGGGGTCAGGGTGGACGGTTCGCGCCGACGGACGCCGTTGCCCGTCGAAGGTACCGAGCGACACCAGCATGTCGCCGATCTCACTGCCGCTCGTGGTGCCCGTATCCAGCCCCTCATTGACCGACACGAGCCGCGCCTCCCGCCGCCGAAGCCACAGGACGATGTGGCCGACCTCGCGAGCCGAGCGGGCCAGCCGCCCCAGTTCCGCAACTACCAGACACGAGGCCTCCCCCGCCGCGAGTCGCCGGAGGGCGTACTGCATGCCAGGACGCTCTGGCACGGTGCCATCGACCTGTTCGAGGTCCCGGATGACGTCCTTCAGCTCCAGCCCACGCTGACGGCAGGCCGCATCGATCGCGGCCATCTGGCCTCCGAGCTCCCGGCCGTCCACCGCTTCCTGCTCACGGACGCTCACATAGCCGAGCGCCGCGGCCCCGTTGCGCCTTCGGCCCGGATCTGGGCTTGACGGGGCCGTTGCCCCTGCGTTCGGCTTCGGTCCCTTCCGGTCGCTTTTCGGCATGGGCTCGGGCCCCACCGCTCCGCCGGTCGAGCGGGTTGCCTCCGGCCTGCCACGCGCTCCCTTGAGCCAACGGGAAAGGGCCAGGCCAATCGCGGCAAGCGCGAGCCCCGCCAGCGCCATGAGCAGCGGAGGTGGGGACTCTGCTCCATCGGTCCCCTCGGTGCGATCGTCGGCAGCCGCAGGGGTTCGGGTTCGGCTCTGCTCCTGTACTCCCGCCGGTGTGCTGCCGTCAGCTCGACCGGACTGGTCATTCGTGCCGGAAGCCTCCGCACGGCTTTCCGGACGACGGTCTCGCTGGCGGGGCTCGTTGGCGCGGCCCGTGTCGCTTGCACGACGGGCAGGCTGGTCTCCGCCGGCGCGCGCGAGGGCGACAGCCGTCGCACGCGACAACACGCCGCTGGCAGGTTGTCCGGCCGCGCGCTGGAAGCGCTCCACGGCAGCCTGGGTACGAGGGCCGTACAGGCCGTCAACCGGTCCCGGCCGGTGGCCGAGAGCACGGAGCCGGCGCTGGATGGCACGCACCTGCGGCGACCCTCCGAGTTGTCCGTAGCCGGCGCCCCGAGCGAGCTGCGGCGTCTTGCCGTTCAGCACCCGACGGGTCTGCGGTCCGACGATTCCGTCGACCGCGAGCCCGCTGTCGCGCTGGAGGCGCTCGACCGCCGCCTCCGTCAGCGGACCGTAGAAACCGTCAACGGGTCCCGGCCGCTGGCCAAGGGCCAGCAGACTGCGCTGCAGCGCCCGCACGCGCGGCTCGCCCTGCGGCTGCCCGTAGCCGGCTCCGCCGACGAGCAGTGCGCTCGCCCGGTCTGCGGCTCCTGCAGTGGAGTCGCTGGAATCGGCGGCGATGCTCACGACCGGCACACAGAGCACGACAAGGCAAGCCATGACGCTCACCGCCGATGCCCGCGTGCCTCCCACGCAATATCTCCTGTTCATCGTCCTACTCCTGAATCGAACGGTGCACCCGGGCGCCCACGGCACCCGAGTCGGACGGGCTGGCGTGGAGGCCTTAGCCGGGCCGTTCGTTCAGAGCGACGATCGTCACCGAATGCCAGTGAACCGGAACCAGTTGCAACCGGCCCCAGAGTCCGCCGGCAAACGCGGCACGGGAAATCACTAGCGCATAGAGGGCAGCGGATCCGCCACCGGAGGAGCCGGCTCCCGCTGCTCCGGATGGCGCACCCCCGGACAGCGGAGGCGGCTCGGGCGACGGAGCCGGCGAAGGATCTTCGCGGGGCGGGACGGAGTCCCGCCGTGCGGGCGATGATGCCGCAGCCGGCGCCTGACCTTGCTCCGCCAACATAGCCATCGCGGCCCTCACCCCGGCCAGATCGTCCATCAGCTTGAGCGCCTCGCGGAACACGGCCTCCGCTGGCGTCTCGGCCCGGGCTGGGGAGTCGCCAACCGGGGGTGTGCGCCCGTCGGCGGGTGTGAGCGGCTCCGGTGGGGGCTCGGGAACCGGCGCGGATGTGGGCTCTGGGATCGGGCCTGATGCAGGCTCTGGCGTCAGTGCCGCTGCGGGCTCGGGGGTCGGCTCCGGCCTGGGTTCGGGGGTCGGCGCCGGTGCAGGCTCGGGCGTCGGCTCCGGCGTCAGCGCTGGTGCGGGCTCCGGCGTCGGCTCCGGCGTCAGCGCTGGTGCGAGCTCGGGCGTCGGCTCAGATGCCGGCGCAGGTATTGGCTCTGGGGTCGGCTCCGGTAGGGGCTCAGGCGCAGGCGTGGGCTCGGGGGTCGGCGCCGGAGTGGGCTCCGGTGCCAGCGCCGGTGCGGGGTCAGGCGCAGGCGACGGCTCCGGCGTCGGCTCGGGGGTCGGCGCAGGCGTGGGCTCCGGTGTCGGCGCCGGTGCGGGCTCAGGCGCAGGCGACGGCTCGGGAGCCGGCGCCGGTGCGGGCGCGGGCTCGGGCTCAGGCGACGGCTCGGGCCCCGGCTCCGGCGTCGGCTCCGGGCTCGGCGCCGGTGCGGGCTCGGGCTCAGGCGCAGGCGACGGCTCGGGCCCCGGCTCCAGCGTCGGCTCCGGGCTCGGCGCCGGTGCGGCTCGGGCTCAGGCGTCGGGCTCGGCGCCGGCGCCGGCGCTCGGGCGCAGGGCTCGGGCGTCGGCTCCGGCGCTCCGGGCTCGGCGCCGGTGCGGGCTCGGGCTCAGGCGCAGGCGACGGGCGCGGGCGTTGGCTCCGGCTCCGGGCTCGGCGCCGGTGCGGGCTCGGGCTCAGGCGCAGGCGACGGCTCCGGGCGTCGGCTCCGGGCGTCGGCGCCGGTGCGGGCTCGGGCTCAGGCGCAGGCGACGGCTCGGGCGCCGGCTCCGGTGCTGGCTCGGGGTCAGGCGCAGGCGACGGCGCGGGCGACGGCGCGGGCCCGGTGCGGGCTCGGGCGTCGGCGCCGGCTCCAGCGTCGGCTCCAGTGCGGGCTCGGGCTCAGGCGCAGGCTCCGGGCTCGGCGCCGGTGCGGGCTCGGGCTCAGGCGCAGGCGGCTCCGCGTTTGTACCCGGTGCTGAGCCCTCCACGGGAGTTGTCGCGTCAACCCCGGGTTCTGTCTCGCCACCGCTGACCTGCGCCGACGCGGGCGGGACGAGCAGCGCAAAGGCGATAACGGTGATCAGCGCAACGAGAGACATGCGGCTGCCGCGGCCGATCGTGACGCCGCCCGTACCACTGGCTTCACTCACGTTCGTTATCACGGGTTGACACTGCCGGCGACGGCACAACCCAAGCTATGTTCGAAGCCCCAGGCGGGTGTCAGGCGCGCATCGCGATTCCCGCAAATTGCGCGAACTCGCGGTCCTGCAGGTGTGCGTATACGCAATCGTCGTGCTCCGACCAGCCGCGGACGACCCCGCGGCCCGTGAGAAACGCCCCCGTCGCATGTCGGGCGTGGCGTGGCGGGACACCGTTCTGGCGCCACTCATCCTGCTCTGCGCAATCACCGGCCTACTCGATCCGCACGTCCGCGCGACCGGCGGACGACGCCGGCACTCAACGCCCTACTGGCGTCGGTGCCGCGGCGACAGGGAGCCAGCGCCGCCGGGCGTGAGTAGCCTCTAAGGCTCCCCCGCCGCCTGATAAGGAGCCGCCGCAAAATGCCCGAAGCCGTGATCGTCGACGCCGTCCGCACGCCCATCGGGCGTGCCTTCAAGGGCTCGCTCGCCCAGCTGCGCCCGGACGAGATGGGCGCCTTCGTCGTGGACGCGCTGCTCGAGCGCAACGCCGAGGTCGACCCGGAGCTCGTCGAGGAGATCTACTGCGGTGTCGGGCTCCCACAGGGGCTGCAGGGCTTCAACATCGCCCGCATCATCGCGCTCCTCTCGGCGCGGCTCCCGCTCGGCACGAACGGGACCACTGTGTCGCGCTACTGCGCGTCGTCGCTCGAGTCGATCCGCCAGGCGGCCAACGCCGTGGTCGCGGGCCAGGGCGACGTCTACATCGCGGCCGGCGTCGAGTGGGTCTCGCGCTACAACGAGGCCGTCGAGGGTGCGCGACCGCAGGACCAGAACGAGCACCTCCAGGGGAAGAACGGCGACGTCGACGCCTACATCACCATGGGCCTCACCGCCGAGAACGTGGCCGAGCGCTACGAGGTCTCGCGGGCGGACATGGACAAGTACGCGCAACGCTCGCAGGAGCTCGCCGTCGAGTCGCAGGAGAACGGCTACTTCGACCGTGAGATCGTGCCGGTGACGCTGCCGGACGGGACCGTGGTCGCAAAGGATGACGGGCCGCGCGCATCGTCGACGCTCGAGAAGCTCGCCGAGCTCGACCCCGTGTTCAAGGAGGACGGCAAGGTCACGGCGGGCAACTCGTGCCCGCTGAACGACGGCGCCGCCGCGGTGCTCGTGATGTCGGACTCGAAGGCGGACGAGCTCGGGCTGAAGCCGCGCGCCCGCATCATCACCTCGGCCACGGCGGCGAACGAGCCCGAGTACATGGGCGTCGCGCCGATCTGGGCGGTCAAGAAGGTGCTCGAGCGCGCCGGCATGACGATCGACGACGTCGACACCGTCGAGCTGAACGAGGCCTTCGCCGCGCAGGTGATCCCGATCATGGCCGAGACCGGCATCCCGCTCGAGAAGCTGAACCCGCACGGCGGGGCGATCGCGCTCGGGCACCCATTCGGCATGACCGGCGCGCGCATCATGACGACGCTCCTCAACGGGCTCGAGACGGACGACAAGACGATCGGGCTCGAGACGATGTGCGTGGCCGGCGGCCAGGGCCAGGCCATGCTCGTCGAGCGACTGAACTAGAAGCCGGCGATCAGGGACGCCAGCCGCTCCGGGGCGTCCTCGGCGCTGAACGTGCGCGCGCCCTCGATCCACTCGAGACGCGCGTCCGGAATGAGCCGCGCGAGGCGCTCCGCGTGCGCGGGCGGGAAGAAGCGGTCGCCGGCGGACCAGGCGATCAGCACCGGCTTCTCGAAGCCGGTCAGCTTCGCCGCCGCGTCGAGCGTGTGGCGCGGGTCGAGCCCGGCGAGCAGCTTGCGCACATCCCTGCGGATGTCGCCGCGCGTGAGCACCGGCAGGACGTAGGAGTCCTCGGCCTCGGGCTCGGGGGGCTCATTCGAAAGCCAGCCGTAGGCGATCGGCAGGCGGCGCAGCCGCCGGATACGCAGACCGGCGAAGACGACCGGGATGGCGCCCGGCACGCGCGCCGGTGCGAGCACGTAGCGGAACAGCTTCGGCGGGAAGTTGTCGAAGGCGTCGCAGGAGGTGAGGACGACACGCCCGAGCCGCTCGGGCCGGCGCGTGGCGAGGATCTGGGTGAGGCCGCCGCCGGTGTCGCTGCCGACGATCGTGACGTCCTCGAGCTCGAGCGCTGCGAGCGCATCCGCGATCAGGTCCGCGAGGGCCGGCGGGCCCAGGTCCGCGTCGCGCGGCATCGCCTCGATGTGCGACCCGAGCGGCATGTCGAGCGCCACACGCGTGCGGCCATCGAGCAGCGGCACCACCCTGCGCCACAGGTTCGCGTTGACGAGGGCGCCATGTACGAACACCACCGGAGGCCCCGCGCCGGTCATGTGCGCCCGGATGCGGCGCCCGCCGCCCAGGTCCAGTGTGCGCGCGGGCCCCAGGGCTTCCGCCCTCCAGGTCGCCCGCTCGTCCGTCATGGCAGCAGGACGATCTTGCCGAGCTTGCCGCCGCTCGTGAAGCGGTCGTAGGCCTGTTCGGCCTCGTCGAGCCCGAAGGTGGCGGCGACCGGCACGGTGAGGGCACCGGTCTCGAAGTGCGGCAGGAGCTCACGTTCGACGAGACGGGCCGCGAGCGCCTTCTCCTCGAGCGGCCTGGCCCGCAGCGTCGAGCCGTGGATGCGCGCGTGCTTCTGCATCAGCGCGTGCAGGTTGATCTCGGCGGTCGGCCCGCTGCCGCCGACCCCGATCACGGCGATGCGGCCGCGGCGGGCGAGCGCCGCGAGGTTCTCCTCGAGGTTGCCCGCCCCGACGAGCTCGAGGATGACGTCGTAGGGCCCGTGGTCGCCGAATCCCTCGGGTGCGATCGCACGGGCGCCGAGGGCCTCGACCTCCTCGCGCAGCTCCTCGCGCCGGACCGTGGCGGTCACCCGCGCGCCGGCGGCGCGGCCGATCTGCACGGCCGCGGTGCCCACTCCACCTGCCGCGCCGTGCACGAGCAGGTGCTCGCCGGGCCGCAGGCCCGCTTGGGTGAAGAGCGCGTCGTGGGCGGTCGTGAAGACCTCGGGCAGGCCGCCCGCCTGGGGCCAGTCGAGCCCCTCGGGCACGGGCATGGCCATGCGCTCGTGCACGATCGCGAGCTCGGCCTGGCCGCCGCCCCCGACCACCGCCATCACCCGGTCGCCTTCCGAGAAGCGGCGCGCGCCCGGCCCGACGGCCGCGACCTCGCCGGCGAGCTCGAGGCCCGGGATGTCCGCGGGCTCGCCGGGCGGCGCGGGATAGGCCCCGCGGCGCTGCAGCATGTCCGCTCCGTTCAGCCCGGCGCCGTGCACGCGCACCAGGATCTGACCGTGCCCGGGCTCGGGATCGGGGTGCTCCTCGACCACGAGCCCTCCGTCCCTGATCGTCACCGCCCGCATGGGGCGGGAAATCTAGCCGCTGCGGGACGTTTCTGAAGGAGGGGTGCGCTGTGAATCGAATGTGTCCAGGCGGATTACTAGGTTGACGGCGCGCTCGTGAAGCCACCAGCGTTCATCACGGCCGGATTCCGGCCCCCGCTCTGGCGGGAGGCTCGCTTCGGCTTGGAGACCGCGGCGCTGCTGCGCGACCCGATCCTGCGCGGCGACGGCGTTCCCGAGGGCCGCGGGCGCCCTGTGCTCTTGATCCCGGGCTTCCTCGCCGGTGACGGCTCGCTCGCGATGATGGCCGGCTGGCTCAAGCGAGCCGGCTACCGCCCGAGCCGGGCCGGGATGCGACTGAACGTGGACTGCTCGGGCACGATCACCACGCGGCTCGAGGAGCTGCTCGAGCAGCTGGTCACGGAACAGGGACGCAGAGCCGTCATCGTCGGCCAGAGCCGCGGCGGGACAATCGCGCGGGTGCTCGGCCGGCGGCGGCCGGACCTCGTCTGCGGCGTGGTCGCGCTCGGCTCGCCGCAGCTCGACCCGCTCGCTGTCCACGCGCTCGTACGCCTGCAGGTCGAGGCGGTCGCGCGGCTCGGCTCGCTCGGAGCTCCCGGGCTCTTCAAGCGCACCTGCCTCGAGTACGAGTGCTGCGCGTCCTTCTGGGCCGACCTGCCCGAGCCGATGCCGAGCGAGGTCGGGCTCGTCAGCGTCTACTCGAAGTCTGACGGGATCGTCGACTGGCGCGCGTGCCTTGATCCGTACGCGGACCAGGTCGAGGTCGGCAGCTCGCACTGCGGGATGGCCGTCTCGCCGGCCGCCTGGCGCGCGATCGCCGCTGCGCTCGGCTCCTTTGCCCGCGCGGACGCGCGACCGGCCCGGGCGCCCGCACGGCGCTATCCGCGCGCCGCCTGAGCCTCCGGCGGCACGACGACCGCGGCGCCGCGCAGGTCGCCGGCGCGCAGGTGCGCGAGTGCCTCGTTCGCCTGCTCGAGGCCGAAGGTCGCAACTCGTGTCTGCACGGGGACCCGCGGCGCGAGCGCAAGGAACTCCTCCCCATCCGCGCGAGTGAGGTTGGCGACCGAGCGCAGGACGCGCTCGCCCCAGAGCAGCTCGTACGGGAACGACGGGATGTCGCTCATGTGGATGCCGCCGCACACGACGCTGCCGCCCTTGGCCACGGCGCGCAGCGCGGCGGGCACGAGCTCACCAGCCGGAGCGAAGATGAGCGCTGCATCGAGCTCCTCGGGCGCCGGCCCGAGCGCGTCCCCCGCCCACTCCGCGCCCAGCTCGAGTGCGAACTCCTGCGCGGGTCGGTCGCCGGCGCGCGTGAAGGCGAACACGCGCCGGCCCTCGTGGCGGGCCACCTGGCAGATGATGTGGGCGGCCGCGCCGAAGCCGTAGATGCCGATGCGCTCCGCGTCGCCGGCCATGCGCAGCGTCCGGAAGCCGATCAGCCCGGCGCAGAGGAGCGGCGCGGCCTGCAGGTCGGGGTAGTCCTCTGGGATCGGGAAGCAGAAGCGCTCGTCGGCGACCGCCAGCTGGGCGAAGCCGCCGTCGCGCCCGTAGCCGGTGAAAATCGCCCGCTCGCAGAGGTTCTCGCGACCGCTCCGGCAATAGCGGCACTCGCCGTCGGTCCAGCCGAGCCAGGGAACGCCGACACGCGCGCCGGGCGCGTGGCGCTCGCCGCCGCGCAGCACGCGAGCAACGATCTGGTGGCCCTGCACCAGCGGCAGCTTCGGCTCGCTGAGCTCGCCGTCGAGGATGTGCAGGTCGGTGCGGCAGACGCCGCAGGCAGACACCTCGAGCAGCAGCTCGCCGGGACCGGGCTCGGGATCCGGGAGCTCCGTGGGGCGGAGCGGCCGGCGCGCCGACTCGAGAACCATCGCCAGCACCGCCGCAAGGCTACGCTCCCGGGCATGGGCCCACTGGTCGAGCCGGGATGGCTGCGCGAGCGACTCGGCGAGCCCGGGCTGCGCGTCGTCGACTGCCGCTTCAGGCTCGGCGACCCGGGCGCCGGCGAGCGGCTCTGGCGCGAAGGCCACATCCCCGGCGCCGCCTTCCTCGACCTCGACCGCGACCTGTCCGCCGAGCCCGGCGAGCGCGGACGCCATCCGCTGCCCGAGCCCGCCAGCTTCGAGGCCGCCGCGAGCCGAGCCGGGATCTCCGCGGACACGAGGGTCGTCGCCTACGACGAGGCCGCCGAGGGCGGCGCTGCCCGGCTCTGGTGGCTCCTGCGGCATTTCGGCCACGACGAGGTGGCGGTGCTGAACGGCGGCCTTGCGGGCTGGCGCGCGGAGGGCGGCCCACTCGAGAGGGGTCAGGTCTTGCATTCGCGCAGCGGTGCGCGAATGCAAGACCTGACCCCGTTCAGCGCCGGTGCGAGCCGGGGCAGGCCGATCGAGCTCGAGGAGATCGAGGGCGGCGGCGGGCCGCTCCTCCTCGACGCGCGAGTGCCCGAGCGCTACCGCGGCGAGACCGAGCCGATCGACGCGGTTGCGGGCCACATCCCCGGCGCCCACAACCTGCCCGCGGGCGAGCTGGCGCCCGGCGGCCGCTTCCTGGCGCCCGACGAGCTGCGCGCCCGCTTCGAGGCGGCCGGGGCGTCGAGCGCCGCGGAGCTCGGCGCCTACTGCGGCTCCGGCGTGGCGGCCTGCGTCATCGTGCTCGCGTCCGAGCTCGCCGGTGTCGGCGCGGCGCGGCTCTACCCCGGCTCCTGGAGCGAGTGGTCGCGCCGTGGGCTCCCGGTCGCGCGCCAGGAGTAGGCGCGCTCGACCGCGAGCCGCATCAGCGGGCCGGGCGGCCTGCGCTTCGCGTAGGGCTCGTACTTGGCGGCGAGCGCCTCCATCCCCTCGGGACCGTGCTCCACGGCAAGCCACTCGACGCGGCCGAGCAGCTGCACCCAGGCGAGCTGCGACCAGTCGTCCGAGTACACGTCCACCACGAGGGCGGCCTCCGGGCGCCGGCGCAGGCGCCGCACGCGCGCGGGCTCGGGCGTGCGCTTCGGCTTCTCGTCGATCGCGCTCCAGACGGCCTCGCCGACGAGTGCGAACGTCACGGGCAAGACGCGCGGCCGGTCCTCCTCGTCGAGGAAGGCGAGCCGGCCCACGCGCTCCCGGGCGAGCAGGTCGCGGGCCCAGCCGGGTAGGTCCTCTAGCGTCACGGCTCGAGCCTACGAGAGGAGCCGCATGGAGATCGGCATCGGCCTGCCCAGCACCATTCCGGGAGTCCAGGGTCACGAGGTAATCGAGTGGGCCAGGCGCGCCGACGCCGCGGGCTTCTCGACGCTCGGGACGATCGACCGGCTGACCTATCCGAACTACGAGCCGCTGATCGCCCTCGCGGCCGCGGCGGCCGTGACCGAGCGGATCAGGCTGACGACGGCGATCCTGATCGTCCCTTACCGGGAAAGTGCGGCGATCCTCGCCAAGCAGGCCGCCACCCTCCACCACCTCTCCGGCAGGCGGCTCGTCCTCGGCATGGCGGTCGGCGGCCGCGACGACGACTACGAGCCCTACGGCCTGTCGATGTCGCCGAAGGAGCGCTGGGACCGCCTCATGGAGATGCTCGAGGAGATGAAGCGCCTCTGGGCGGGCGAGAAGCGCGGCTTCGCGGGCGGAGTCGGTCCCGACGTGAGCGACGACCCGCCGAAGGTCGTCCTCGGCGGCCAGACCGATGCCGTCTTCAAGCGGGCCGCGCGGGTGGCCGACGGCTGGATGATGGGCGGCGGCCCGCCCGAGATGTTCGGGGCCGCGCGCGAGAAGCTCGAGGCCGCCTGGCGGGAGGCCGGCCGCGAGGGGACGCCGTACAAGGCATCACTCACCTACTACTCGCTGGCCGAGGATCCCGAGGCCGCCGCGCGCGCCTCGATCGGGAACTACTACTCCTTCGTGCCCCAGTACCAGGAGATGGTTGTGGCGGGTACCGCGAAGGGACCCGACGAGATCCGCGCGCGCGTGCGCGCATTCGAGGAGCAGGGCGCCGACGAGCTGATCATGTTTCCGGCAACGACCGACCCCGCCCAGGTCGATGAGCTGGCCTCGATCGTCCTCTGATTCCGTCCACCGCGCGCGCCAGCATGATCCGCACGATGCCTCCGTCCAAGATGCTGATCGGCGGGGCGGCCGCGACCGCGGCCCTGGGCATCCGGGTGGCGCGCTCGTTGTACGGGCGCTGGCGGGTGCTCCCTGCCCCGGAGCGCGAGCGGCTCGCGGGGGTGGCCGAGGATGCCAAGGACAAGGCGCTGGCCCTGCGCGGAACGGCGGCGCCGCAGCGCGCGGAGGCCGAGGCCCAGTTATGGGACGCCAGCGAGTCCCTCGCCGCGGCGCTCGTCGAGACGGCCGAGTCCGATCCCGAGATGCCCGCCGCGGAGGTCGATGCCCTTCGCGACGATCTGCGGCGCGAGCTCGAGCGGCTGGCGAGCGCCGACATTAAGGCTTCGAGAACAGCCCGCGGGCCGGCTACCCCACCCGGGTAGGATTGGCGCTTCCTCCGGGACCCCGCACCCGTGAATTCACCTGAATCCGCCCATACCAAGGGGCCGTCGCCAATGTCGGACGCGGCGACGCTCGAATTCCGCTCCGTGACGAAGCGCTATCCCGGTCGGAGCGAGCCGGCGGTGGAGAACCTGTCGCTGACCGTCCCGGCCGGCGAGATCTGCGTGCTCGTCGGGCCTTCCGGCTGCGGCAAGACGACCGCCATGCGGATGGTCAACCGCATGATCGACATCACCGACGGCGACATCCTGCTCGACGGCAGGAGCGTCAAGGAGCGCCGCCCTGCCGAGCTGCGCCGGGACATCGGCTACGCGATCCAGCAGATCGGGCTGTTTCCACACCTCACGCGTGAGCGACAACATCGCCACCGTCCCGCGCCTGCTCGGCTGGGACAAGGAGCGCATCCGCGCGCGCGTCGACCAGCTGCTCGAGCTGGTGAGCCTCGACCCACATGAGACGCGCGACCGCTACCCCGCGCAGCTCTCCGGCGGTCAGCGCCAGCGGGTGGGCGTGGCCCGCGCGCTCGCCGTCGACCCACCGCTGATGCTGATGGACGAGCCCTTCGGCGCCATCGACCCGATCAACCGCGAGCGGCTCCAGAACGAGTTCCTGCGGCTCCAGCGCGAGATCCGCAAGACCGTCGTGTTCGTGACCCACGACATCGACGAGGCGATCAAGATGGGCGACCGCATCGCGGTGCTGAAGAAGGGCGGCAAGCTCGCCCAGTACGCCTCACCCGCCGAGCTGCTCATGTACCCCGCGGACTCGTTCGTCGAGGACTTCGTCGGGGCCGACCGCGCGCTCAAGCGACTCGCGCTCCAGCGCGTGCGCGACGTCGACCTGTGGAGGGCTCCGCTCGTCCGCGTGGGCGAGCCGGTGGCCGAGGTGCGCGCCAAGCTGAGCGACGCCGAGGTCCCGTACCCGCTGCTCGTCGACGACGAGGGCGGGCCGCTCGGCTGGCTCTCGGAGAAGGGCCTTGCAGGCGAGCGCGTCCAGGACGAGCTGCGCTCGAACCCGAAGCCGATCCTGGACCTCGACGACGTGCTGCGCGACGCGCTCGCCGACCTGCTCTATGAGGAGGCTCAATACGGCCCCGTGGTCGACCAGCGCGGCGCCGTAACGGGCGTGCTGTCGATCGAGATCCTGAGCCACGCGCTGCGCACCGATCCCGAGGAGGTCCCGAGCGGGGCGGACGCGCTGTGACCGTGCCGATCGCCCAGGTCGAGATCCGCCAGCGCGAGGACACCTGCGTCGCGGACAACGGCTTCTGCCCCGACTGGATCTTGGACAACTTCGACCGCTACGTCGACCCCTTCTTCCAGCACGTGCTGCTGACGGTCGTGGCGATGGCGATCGGGTTCGGGATCTCGTTCTCGCTCGCGCTGCTCGCCTACCGCCGGCGCTGGCTGATCAATCCGGTCACGCAGGTCACGGGGGTCCTCTACACCGTCCCCAGCATCGCCGCGTTCTTCCTGCTGCTGCCGATCACGGGGCGGGGCTTCACCACCGCGGAGATCGCGCTCGTCGCCTACGTACTGCTGATCATCTTCCGCAACGTCCTGACCGGGCTCGACAACGTCCCCGACGACATCAAGGACGCGGGTCGCGGCATGGGCCTCACCGACCGGCAGCTGCTCTGGCGCGTCGAGGTGCCCTTGGCCCTGCCAGAGATCATGGCGGGGCTGCGGATCGCGGCGACGACGACGGTCGGGCTGGCCACGCTCGCGTTCTTCGCGGGCGCCGGCGGGCTCGGTGAGCAGATCTTCGCCGACATCACCTTCAAGTCGAACGTGGTCGTGGCCGGCCTCATGGCGGTGCTCCTGGCGGCGGTCCTCGATGGGCTGATCCTGCTAGCCCAGCGAGCCGTCACGCCCTGGACCCGGGCGGTGGCCGCGCGATGAGCACGACGATCGCGTTCCTCGGCCAGTTCGGCGACGCCGTCGACTTCATATTCAACGAGCGCGAGTCGCCCGCCGGCGGCACGCAGGTCGGCGGCCTCGGCGAGATCTGGGAGCTCATGTGGGAGCACCTCAAGCTCTCGGCGGCCGCGATGGCGATCGCCTGCGCGCTGTCGATCCCGCTCGGGTTGTGGCTCGGCCACGTGGGCAAGGGCGGCTTCCTCGCGATCAACGCGTCGAACGTCGGCCGGGCCGTGCCGAGCCTCGCGCTGATCGCGTTCTTCGTCGCCTACATCGGCGTCGGCTTCACCAACCTGACGCTCGCTCTGGTCCTGCTCGCGATCCCGCCGATCCTGACGAACGCCTACACGGGCGTGCGCCAGGTCGAGCGGGACACGGTCGATGCCGCACGCGGGATGGGCATGACCGGCGCGCAGATCGTCCGGCGGGTCGAGCTCCCGCTGTCGCTCCCGCTCATCTTCGGCGGCATACGAATCTCCGGCGTGAACGTCGTTGCTACCGCGGCGATCGCCCCGCTCGCGGGCGTGATCACGCTCGGCGACCCGATCATCAACGTGAACACCTACGGCGACGAGGGGAGGCTGGCGGCGGCGATCGTCGTCGCGCTCCTGGCCGTCGCCACCGAGGTCCTCCTGGGGCTGGTGCAGCGCGCCGTGACCCCGAAGGGCCTGAAGCTAGAGGCAGGCGGATCTGCACGTCGCCTCGCGATACCCATCAAGAGGAAGGAAGCCACGACATGAATAAGCAACGTTGGCTGGTCCTGCTCACGCTGCTCGTCGCGGCGCTCGCCGTCGCCGGCTGCGGCGACGACGACGATGACGACGGCGGCGGGGGCGGCGCATCGACCTCCGAGGAGCAGGCGGCCGGCCAGATTCAGAAGGACGACGCCAACTCGGCCGTCGACGTCACCATCGGCTCGAAGAACTTCACGGAGCAGAAGATCCTCGGCGAGATCTACGCGCAGGCGCTCGAGGCCGCCGGCTACAGCGTTCAGAAGGAGCTCAACCTGGGCGACGAGCAGACTGCGCTGAAGGCGCTCGAGGGCGGGCAGATCAGCGCCTACCCCGAGTACACCGGCACGGCGCTGCTGTCGTTCTTCGGCGTCAAGGCCGACGAGCTGCCGAGCGACGAGACGAAGGCCTACGAGCAGGTCAAGGCTGACTTCGCCAAGAAGGACCTCACGGCGCTCGAGCCGACGCCGTTCGTCAGCTCGAACGAGGTGGCGGTCACGAAGGAGACCGCCGACAAGCTCGGCCTGCAGAAGATCTCGGACCTGGAGGGCAAGTCGCAGGACCTGACGCTCTACGGGACACCCGAGTGCCGCCAGCGGCTCGACTGCCTGCTCGGCCTGGAGCAGGTCTACGGGCTCAAGTTCAAGAAGTTCGTGCCGGTCGACATCGCCCTGCGCCACGAGGTCCTCACGAAGGGCCAGGCCGACGTGTCGATCGTCTTCACGACCGACCCGCAGATCAAGCGCGAGGGCTTCGTCCTGCTCGAGGACGACAAGGGGATGTTCCCGCCCTACAACTCGACGCTCGTCGTGCGCGACGACGTGATCGAGAAGGCCGGGCCGGACTTCGACGCCACGGTCGCCCTCGCCACCAAGGGCCTGACCGACGAGGTCATGCAGGAGCTGAACGCCCGCGTCGACCTCGACAAGGAGACGCCCGAGGCCGTCGCTGGGCAGTACCTGGAGGAGAGCGGGCTGGTCGGCGGCAGCTGACCGCTCAGCAGCGTTCCGGCAGCGGGCGCGAGCCCGCCCGCTGCCGGGCGCGCTTCGGCTTGATCTTGCGCGCCATCCAGCGGTCCAGGGAGACGAAGTGCTCCTTCCCGGAGGTCACGCCGTAGACGACGAGCGCGGCGATGAACGCCGTATAGGTGTTCACGTGGCCGGTGCTCGCGAAGTCCCACACGCCGAGGGCGACTATCCCGGCCGTGTCGATCACCACGCCGATCACGAACAGGCGCGTGATGCTGTCGATCCCGTAGCGGTAGCGGAGCACGAGGAAGGCCGCCAGCATCAGCCAGAAGCCGGCCTCCAGGGCGATCGCGAGGATCCACTTCAGTTCCATGCGGTTATTTATATCATACGTTCGAAATAGATTCAAATTAGAATCGAGGGTTGATGCCCAAGATCGTCGACCACGGGGCGCGCCGTGAAGAGCTGGCTGCGGCGGTCTGGCGGCTCGCCTCACGCGAGGGTCTCGACGCGCTGACAATGCGGGCGGTGGCTGCCGAGGCCGGCTGGTCTACCGGTGCCCTCGCCCACTACTTCGCGGACAAGGAGGAGCTCCTCCTGTTCGCGTTCGAGACCGTGGCGGACCGAGTCGGCAGGCGGGTCGTCAGGGCCGCCGAGCACACGCGCGACCCGCTCGAGCTGCTGCGCACGCAGCTCATCGAGGGTCTTCCGATCGACGCCGAGCGGCGCGCCGAGGTGCGCGTCTGGTTCGCCTTCCTGGGCCTTGCGGAGACACGCCCGCGGCTCGCCAAGGCGGGCCGCGACGCCTACCGCCTGTGGCGGGACCGCGTGGCGAAGACGCTGTCCGCCGCGCAGCGCCAGGGCCTCGTGGACGACTCGCTCGACGCGCAGAGCGAGGGCGCGGCGCTGATAGCGCTCGTGGACGGGCTTGCGATCCAGGCTACCTTCGATCAGCGCGCTCTCAGCAGGGAGCGCCAGGTCCGGCTCGTCGACGACCGCCTGGCGCGGCTCGCGGTAGCGTCGGAGTCGTGAACGTCGAACCGCTCCGCTGGGAGGCCGGCGCGCTGCTCGTGCTCGACCAGCGCGCGCTGCCCGGCGAGGAGCGCTCGATCCGCTGTGAGACGGCCGAGCAGGTCGCGGGCTGCATCCGCACGCTGGCCGTCCGCGGCGCGCCCGCGATCGGGATCGCCGCGGCCTACGCGATGGCGCTCGCCGCCTCCCGCGGCGAGGACCTGGGGGCGGCCGCCGCCATGCTGCGGGCCACCCGTCCCACCGCGGTCAACCTCGGCTGGGCGCTCGACCGCGCGCTCGAGGCGGGCGACGGCGACCTGCTCGCGCTCGCCCGGCAGGTCCACGCGGATCAGCTCGACGCGGACCGGCGGCTGGCGCGACTCGGCGCGGAGCGCTTCGAGCCGGGCGACCGCGCGCTCACGCACTGCAACGCCGGCGCGCTCGCCACCGGCGGCTACGGCACCGCCGGGGGCGTGCTGCGCGCGGCCTGGGAGGCGGGCCGGCTGACCGAGGTCTGGGTCGACGAGACGCGCCCGCTCCTGCAGGGCGCGCGGCTCACGGCCTGGGAGCTCCGCCAGGCCGGCATCCCCCACCGCGTCGTGACCGACTCGGCGGCCGGCTCGCTGCTCGCGGCCGGCGCGGTCGACCGGATCGTTGTCGGCGCCGACCGAATCGCCGCGAACGGCGACGTCGCCAACAAGATCGGGACGTACTCGCTGGCGGTGCTCGCCGCCCGCCACGGGGTGCCCTTCTACGTCGCCGCGCCGGTCTCCACCATCGACCGGGCCACGCCCACGGGCGCCTCGATTCCGATCGAGGAGCGTGACGCCGAGGAGATCGCCCCGGGTGCCTTCAACCCGGCCTTCGACGTGACGCCGGCCGACCTCGTCGGGGCCATCTTCACGGAAGCGGGGGTGCTCGAGCCGCCCTATGAGGAGGCGATCCGGAATGTCGCTTCGCGCTGAGATCGTCGCGACCGGCCGCGAGATGCTGCGGCTCGGGCTCGTGACCGGCACCTCCGGGAACGTGAGCTCGCGCGACGGGGAGCGCATCGAGATCACTCCGAGCGGGCTTCCCTACGACCACATGACCGAGACCGATCTGGTCACCCTGGCGCCCGACGGCCGCGTCCTGGCCGGGCATCGCGAGCCATCCAGCGAGCGCCGTGTCCATCTCGCCGTCTACGCGGCGCGGCCGGACGCCCGGGCGATCGTCCACACGCACAGCGTCCACGCCACCGCCTGGAGCCTCCTCGGCGAGCCGCTCCACACCGGCACAGAGGAGCTCGAGCAGCACGCCGGCGGCGCCGTGCGGAGTGCGCCCTTCGCGCCGAGCGGCTCGGACGAGGTGGCGGAGCGCTGCGTGGCGGCGCTCGACGGCCGCCGGGCGATGCTGCTGGGCGGCCACGGCGTCGTGGCCATCGGGGATACGCCGTCGGAGGCGCTCGTGACGTGCCAGTCGGTGGAGCGCCAGGCCCAGATCGCCTGGCTGCTGCGCGGCGGCATGAGTGCGTGATCCATTGCACACAAGCCGCAGCGCCGGCGCGAAACCCTTCAGGTGTGCTCAAGCGCCTTCCAGACGGAGCCCCGATCCTGATCCGGCCGATCCGCGCGGACGACAAGCGCATGCTGGAGAACGGGCTGCGGTACCTCTCGGCAGAGAGTGTGCAGCGGCGCTTCCTCACTCCCAAGAGCAGCTTCAGCCGGGCGGAGCTGCGATACCTGACTGAAGTGGACGGCCGCGATCATGTGGCGCTGGTGGTCGAGAATCCGGCTGAGCCGGCTCGCCGCCTGATCGCGGTCGCACGCTTCGTTCGTCTAGCCGACGATCCCGACGCAGCCGAGGTTGCGATCGTGGTCGCCGACGACTGGCAGCAGCGCCGGGTGGGCACGACGCTCGCCGAGCTGCTCGCCGCCCGCGCGCGTGAACTCGGCATTCGCCGCTTCACCGCCACGATGGGCGCGGACAACGAGCCGGCGCACAAGCTGATGCGCAAGCTCAGCGACCATCTCGAGCGCCATCACGTCGGCCACGGCGTCGACGAGCTCGTGATGGATCTCGCCGCCTAGCGCCGGCCCAGCCTTTGCGCCAGCGTCCGTGAACGCCAGCGGGCTGACGGCTCCCGCTCGCGTCGTGCGCAGGAGCGTTTCGCGAGACGCTCAGTTCTGCAAATCGCGCAGGAGCGAAACGCGCCATGTCGGGCAATGACCCATCGGGTGGCGGGCCGCTGCGAGGCCATCTGTATCTTCTGCGCTGGTACAGATGGGATCAGCTTCGCTCGCGGCACACCTCGCACAGGAGATAGCGGCCGGCCGGTGGGCCGAGGGCGAGCCCCTGCCAGGCGTGCGGAAGCTCGCGCGAGAGGTCGGGTGCTCGCCGGGGACCGCGGCCCGGGCGTACACGGCGCTCCGTGACTCGGGCGTTCTGACGGGGAGTCCGCGGTCCCGCTTCGTGGTCGCTGCGGGCGGAGCGGCGCCCGCGGCGCGATGGCGCGGGGACGCCCAGGCGCTCCGGCTCGGAGGCAGCGACGATCCCGCCCTCGACCTCCTCATTCGGGCGACTGGCGATGCTGTCGCGGTGCTCCCAGGCCCCAGGGGCAGCGTCAACGGCATCGTCCAGCTCTCGCGCGGCGAAGCGGACGCCACGACGCTCCACCTGCTCGACGTGGCCAGCGGTCGCTGGAATGACCCGATAGCTCGAGGCGCTCTCGGCGGCGCGCGCATCGAGCTCATCCATTTCTGGCGACGGGAGCAGGGCCTGGTGGTCGCGCGCGGGAACCCGCACCGCATCGCCGGAGTCGCGGATCTCCAAGGCCGGCGCATCGCGTGGCGGCCGCCGGGCACCGGATCGCGCCTGCTGCTGGAGCGGCTGATGCTGACCGAAGGCTGCGTCCCGCACCCGGAGCTGGGTGAGCCGGCGGAATCCCACCTCGCGGTCGCGGCCGCAGTTGCGACAGGAGCAGCGGATGCCGGTCTGGCCGTGCGCGCGGTCGCCGAGTCGGCAGGCCTCGATTGGGTGCCGGTGATCAGTGAGCCGTTCGAGTTGGCGCTCGACCCCGCCGCGAAGGAAGCCGCGGAGCCGCTGCTGGCCACGCTGGCCGACGCGAGCGTGCAGGCCCGACTCAGCGCGATGCCGGGCTACGACCTCTCAATGAGCGGCGAGCTGAGGCGGGCTGCGTGAGACGCACGGCGACAGCTCTGGCGCTCCTGGCGACACTCGCCCTCGCGGCCTGCGGGGACGACGACTCGGATCAGTCAGAGGCGGGAGCGGACGAGGGACAGATGATTCTCGCCACCACGACAAGCACGCAGGATTCAGGCCTGCTCGACGAGTTGGTGCCCCAGTTCCAGGACGAGTCCGGATGCTCCGTGAAGACTGTCGCCGTCGGCTCGGGCGAGGCGCTCGAACTCGGCGAGAAGGGAGACGCCGACGGTCTGCTCGTGCACTCACCGGAGGCCGAGCGGGAGTATATGGGCGGCGGTCACGGTGCTAGCCGCGAGGCCGTCATGCACAACGACTTCGTCGTGGTCGGGCCGGAGGACGATCCCGCCGGAATAGAGGGTGCCGGCTCGGCCGCCGAGGCCTTCACGAGCATCTCGAAGGCGGAAGCGCCGTTCGCGTCGCGCGCCGACGAGTCGGGTACGCACACGAAGGAACTGTCGATCTGGGAGGCGGCGGGGATCGAGCCGAAGGGCTCCTGGTACATCGAGACCGGCCAGGGGATGGGTGAGACCCTCACGATCGCGAGCCAGAAGCAGGCGTACACGCTCTCTGACCGAGGCACGTTCTTGGCGACGGACAATCTCGACTCCGAGCTGCTGGTCGAAGGCGGCAAAGACCTGCTCAACCCGTACCACGTCATCGTGGTCGAAGCCGAGGGCGTGAACCGCGAGTGCGCGCAGGAGTTCTCCGACTGGATCACCTCTCCAGAGACCCAGGACGAGATCGGCAGCTTTGGGATGGCCGAGTACGGAGAGCCGCTCTTCGTCCCCGACGCGAAGGGCTGATGGACGCCGTCCACGAGGTGCTCGGGCGCTCGGCGTTCGTTTCGCTGACTGCAACGGCGATCGCGCTTGCGCTCGGAGTCCCCGTCGGAACGTGGCTCGCACTCGGGCGTCGCAGGGGTCGCGGCGTGCTCGCGACCGCGGTCAACACGGGCATGGCCGTGCCCACCGTTGTGGTGGGGCTGGGGGTGGCGCTCCTGTTGTGGCGAAGCGGTCCGCTCGGCAACCTCGAGCTGATCTACACCCTGCGGGGGATGATCATCGCTCAGGTCCTGATCGCCGCCCCGCTTATCGCCGGAATCACGATGGCAGGGCTCCAGGCGCTGCCGGCAGAGCTGCCTGATCAGCTTCGAGCGCTCGGCGCCAGCACGCCCCAGCTCGTCTTCCGGCTTTGGATTGAGGCTCGCGTGCCGATCCTCGCCGCCGCCATGGCCGGCTTCGGGCATGCGATCTCCGAGGTCGGCTCGGCGCTGATCGTCGGCGGCAACATTCACGGCCAGACGCAGGTCATGACGACGTCGATCGTCGAGCAGGTGAGGAAGGGCGACTTCAACGAGGCGCTCCTCTACGCGGGAATCCTGCTGGCGCTGGCCTTCATGATCAACGCGGTGCTCACGTCGGTTCAGCAGCGCGCCGCCTCGTGGGCGCAGTCGTAAGGCTGCGCAACGTCCGCCACCTTCGTGGCGGCCACGAGGTGCTCGCGATCGACCAGCTCGAGCTGCGAGCGGGCGAGCGGCTTGCGGTGCTCGGCCCGAACGGAGCCGGCAAGACGACGCTGCTGCGGCTCCTGGCCGGCCTTGAGGCACCAACGACCGGACGGGTCGAGATCGACGGCGAGGCGATCGCCGTTGCTGAGGTGGACGTCAAGCGCCGCATCGGCTACGCGACGCAGCGCCCCGGCCTGCTCTCCACCAGCGTTATCCGCAACGTCGAACTTCCCCTGCGCTGGCGGGGCCTGGACGGGGCGAGCCGGAGGGCCGCCGCCCTGACGGCCCTGGAGCGCCTCAACGTCGCGCAGCTCGGCGACCGAAAGGCGCCCTCGCTCTCCGGCGGCGAGGCGCAGCGAGTGAGCCTCGCGCGCGCGCTCGCGATCGAGCCGACGCTGCTCTTGCTTGACGAGCCAGCGGCGGGACTCGACGCCGAGGCTCGCCGAGCGTTTTTCGATGATCTCGAACGCGCTCTGGACGACCGCGCCACCACGGTCGTGCACGTCTCCCATCGCGCCGAGGAAGCACTCCGCCTCGCCGACCACGTTGCAGTGCTCACCGGGGGAACGGTCCGTCAACTCGGCACGCCGGCGTCGGTCGTGCGGCAGCCCGTGGACGGCACCGTCGCACGCCTGGTCGGGTACGAGAATGTCATTCCCGTCCAGATCGACGCGTCCGGGCAGGTCCAGATCAACGGCGTTTCCTGCGGCGTCTCGGCCAAGACGACTCAGGGAGCCGCGACGCTTGCAGCCTGGGGGACGGCGATCAGGTTGAGCCCGGAAGACCGGACGCCGCTGCGCGGGATTGTCAAGCGCGTATCTCCGGGCCCGGGACGCTGGGAGGTCGCTCTGGACGCGGGCGAGCCGCTGATCGCGCACCTGCCTCTGGACCAGTCGGTCCCGCGTGTTGGCGTCGAGGTGGGCGTGCTCATGGACGAGAGCCATGCCGTCGTGATTTCCGGACGTGCGCCGCACGTCTGAGGGACGCTGGTTACCACTTTGATCGCCACCTAGGGTGACCTCGATGAGGGCGCTGCCGATCTCGAGGCGGCTGCCCCGGCGGCAGGTCGTCAGCGGCGAGGCTCAACTCGACGTAGAGCTGATCCCGCGCCGGCGGCCAGGTCTCGCGCTCGTCCGGGGTCCGTCTCCAAAGTCGGTTGCGCGCCAGCGGTCGCCGACCATTCCCTCGGTCTCGTCGAGCGTCGCCTCGGAGAGGACCTCGCGCTCGCCCTCGGCTGGGCGCCGCACGATCAGCGCCAGCTCTCCCTGCCCCACCGGCGAGCCACGCAGTTCGTCGAGGCCGGCCTCGAGCGCCGCGCGCGGGCGCTGCCGCGCGCGCGGCAGGCTCAGTCGACCGTCCAGGTCTCGCCCGAGTGCAGCAGCTCGCTCAGCTGCTCGCTTCCGACCTCGGAGCTCGAGCGCTCCAGCTCGATCGCCAGGTCGCGGCCGTACACGGGGCGGGAGACCGAGCGGAAGATGCCGATCGGCGTCGGGCCGGTCGGGCGCGCCGCGAGGTGCGCGAGCTCGAAGGCGAGGCTGGGCTCGGGCCGCTCGGCGTCGTGCAGGAGGATGCTGTCCTCGCCCGCCTCGGCCACGTCGACGAGCTCGAGCCGGCCGTCCGCCCCGCGCGTGACGCCGCGCTCGCCGTCGGCGCCGAAGCGGATCGGCTCGCCGTGGACGAGCCGGATCTGGTTGTGCTCCTTCTGGCCCTTGGCGCGGACGGCGTCGAAGGCGCCGTCGTTGAAGACGTTGCAGTTCTGGTAGATCTCGACGAGCGCCGCGCCCTCGTGCGCCGCGGCGGCGCGCAGCGTCTCCGTGACGTGCGCCTTATCGGTGTCGACCGTGCGTGCAACGAACGAGGCCTCGGCGCCGAGCGCCAGTGAGACCGGGTTGAAGGGGTGGTCCTGGGAGCCGAACGGCGTCGACTTCGTGACCTTGCCCTCCTCGCTCGTCGGCGAGTACTGGCCCTTGGTGAGGCCGTAGATCTGGTTGTTGAAGAGCAGGATCTTGAGCGGCACGTTGCGGCGCAGCGCGTGGATCAGGTGGTTGCCGCCGATCGAGAGCGAGTCGCCGTCGCCGCTCACCACCCACACGGAGAGATCGGGACGCGAGGTCGCCACGCCGGTCGCGAGCGCGGGCGCACGGCCGTGGATGCCGTGCATGCCGTAGGTGTCCATGTAGTAGACGAAGCGCCCTGCGCAGCCGATGCCGGTGACGAAGACGATCTTCTCGGGCGGAATGCCCAGCTCGGGCATGAACGACTGGACCGACGCGAGGATGGCGTAGTCGCCGCAGCCCGGGCACCAGCGCGTCTCCTGATCCGAGGAGAAGTCGGCCTTGGAGAGCGGCAGCTCGACGGGGCCGTCCGAGACGGCCTGCTCGCCGGGCTGGCCGAAGCCGAGCTCGGCGTCGCGCTCGGGCGCGTGGCCGTTGCCGCTGTGATGGCCGTTCGTCCGCTCGCTCATCCGATCCTCGCCTCGACCTGCTCCATCACGTCGCGCGTGAAGATCGGGAGGCCGTCCACCTTCGTGTAGCTCTCGACGTCGATCAGGAACTCGGCGCGCAGCACGCGCGAGAGCTGGCCCATGTTCATCTCCGGCACCAGCACGCGCTCGTAGGAGTGCAGCACCTGCTCGAGGTTCGAGGGCAGCGGGTTGAGGTGGCGCACGTGCACCGTGGCGAGCCTCAGGTCCTGCTCGCGGCGCAGCCGCCGGGCGGCACCCTCGATGGCGCCGTAGCTCGAGCCCCAGCCGAGCACCAGCAGCGAGGCCTCGCCGCTCGGGTCGTCGACCTCCACGTCCGGGACCTCGACGCGCGCGATCCGCTCGGCGCGCAGGCGAGTCATGTAGTCGTGGTTCTCGGGCTGGTAGGAGATGTTGCCCGTCACGTCCTCCTTCTCGAGGCCTCCGATCCGGTGGCGCAGGCCGGGCGTGCCGGGCACCGCCCAGGGCCGCGCGAGCTTGTCGTCGCGCAGGTAGGGCATGAAGCGGTCGCCGTCGTTCGGCTCGGTCGCGAAACGCGGGTCGATCTCGGGCAGCGCCGTCACGTCCGGCAGCTTCCAGGGCTCGGAGGAGTTCGCGAGGAAAGTGTCGCTCAACAGGATCACCGGGGTGCGGTGGGTGACCGCGATGCGCGCCGCCTCGATCGCCGAGTGGAAGCAGTCGGACGGCGTGCAGGCGGCGACCACGGGCAGCGGCGACTCGCCGTGGCGGCCGTAGAGCGCCATCAGCAGGTCGGCGGCCTCGGTCTTCGTCGGCATGCCGGTCGAGGGGCCGGCGCGCTGGATGTCGACGACCACCAGCGGCAGCTCCATCGCCACCGCGAGGCCGATCGTCTCCGCCTTCAGGTCCATGCCGGGGCCGCTCGTCGCGGTCACGCCGAGGCGGCCGGCGAAGGCGGCGCCGAGCGCCATGTTGGCGGCGGCGATCTCGTCCTCGGCTTGGATCGTGTGGACGCCGAAGCGGCGGTGGCGCGAGAGCGCGTGCAGCAGCTCGGAGGCCGGCGTGATCGGGTAGGACGCGAGGAACAGCGGCAGCCCCGACTGCACGCTCGCGGCGATCAGTCCATAGGCGAGTGCCTGCGTCCCGTTGACGTTGCGGTAGGTGCCTGGCGGCGCGGGCGCCGGCTCCACCTCGTAGTGGACCGCGAACAGCTCGGCCGTCTCGCCGAAGTTGTAGCCCGCGCGGAAGGCGGCCAGGTTGGCGTCGCGCACCGGCTCGTTGTCGGCGAACTTCTTCTCGATCCAGTCGGTCGAGGGCTCGGTCGGCCGCCCGTACATCCAGGACACGAGGCCGAGCGCGAACAGGTTCTTGCAGCGCGCCGCGTCGCGCGGCGTGATCCCGTCGATCTCCTCGGTGGCGCGCACCGTCATCGAGGTCATCGGCACCGAGAAGACCTGGTAGTCGTCGAGCGACCCGTCCTCGAGCGGGTTCGACTCGTAGCCGGCCTTGCGCAGGTTGTGCGCGCTGAAGCCGTCCTCGTTGACGATCAGCGTGCCGCCCTTCTCGAGCGCGGTCAGCTGGGTGATGAGCGCGGCCGGGTTCATGGCCACGAGGACGTTCGGATGGTCGCCCGGCGTGAGGATGTCGCGCGAGGCGAAGTGGATCTGGAAGGCCGAGACGCCGTGCGGCGTGCCGGCCGGGGCGCGGATCTCGGCGGGGAAGTCCGGGAGGGTGGCCAGGTCGTTGCCGACTACCGCGGTGGCATCGGTGAAACGGCTGCCGGTGAGCTGCATCCCGTCGCCGGAGTCCCCTGCGAAGCGAACGACGACGCGGTCCTTCTTCTCGAGCGTCTTGTTGTCCATGTAAGCGGCGCTTACCCGGCGCCGGAGCTACGAGTCTAGTCTCCTCGACGGTCGGGCTTGGAGGACCTCTTGGCAGAGTCGCTCAGGGCCCGGCGCGTCGCACCGGCGGCGGCAGCCAGTCGCCCCTCAGAACGCTGCGGCGCGGCTCGTAGAGGCGCATGCCGAGCCGGAAGCGGCCCTCGGGCGCGGGCAGCCAGTTGGCGCGCGCCGCCGCCTTGGCCGGCCGCTGTCGCTGGATGTGGAGCGTGAGCGAGCCGTCGCGGTCGCGGCGCAGGCCGGGCGTGCGGTCGCCTATCGCGTAGCGGCCGATCTGGTTGTCGACCAGGTAGAGGTCGTCGCCGTACATGGTCAGCGACCAGAACGCGCCCACGGGTGGCAGCTCGCCGCGCTCGAAGCGGACGGTGTAGCGGCTGCGGCCGTGGAGCGGGCGCCCGCGCGAGTCGGTGAGCGCAATCGGATAGACCGTCTCGGGCGGAGTGTTTGCACCGAGTGCCGTCAGCCCAATGATGGCGCGGCCGAGCCAGTTGCGGCGGTAGCGGCCGATGTACCCGCGCGCCACCAGCCAGCCGTTGTTGCGGGCGCGGCTGGCTCGGTTCCCGGCGCGATATGCGCGGTTCACGATCGCGAGCGCCGCTCGCGGCGCCGCCCCGAGCGCCGTGCGGGCGGCGCCTCTGGCCTCGAGGCTCGGCGCCCGTCCCGGCCCGATGCCGGCGGCGGCGAAGGCCCTCAGGGCGCAGCGGTCGCCCGCCGGCGGCGGGTTCTCCGCGAGCGCGTCGCCGAGGGCGTCATAGAAGCTTAGGTCGCGCGGGATCGGGAGCGGCGGGCTCGACGGGAAGGCCGGCAGCACGAGCGGCTGCTGCCGGCCGCCGGCGGCCCAGTAGGACAGGTCTGTCATGCGGTAGCCGCCCATCAGCTGGGTGGCCGCCGGAAGATCGGCGGAATCCCGCACCAGCGTGCGGCCGATCACCCAGATTAGGTTCGTGGGGCTCTCGATCCGCCTGACTCCGGCCGGCAGCGGCCCCGAGTGGCCGCGCGGAACGATCGCGTACGAGCCCGGCTGGGTGCCGGTGGTCCGGCGGCCGACGTACGCGAAGGTGTTCGAGTAGGCGTCGAGCAGCTGGATCACGTAGTAGCGGCCGGCCGTGTCCGGCACGTCGATCACGCGCGGGCCCGCGCTCAGGTTGAGCCGCCCGATCGTGTAGGTCGTATCGACGTTCGGGAAGACGACGGTGCGCACGGCCGGGTCGACGAGCGCCCCGATGCTCACGAGCTGGTTCTCGGGGAAGCGCTGCACCGTCTGGCGGACGGCCACCGGAGCCAATCCGTAGACGTACGCCGCCACGCCGGCCGAGAAGGTGCGGCGGGCCCGGCGCGTGCCTCCGAAGCGCCGCTCGGCGCGCTCGAGCTGCTTCGCGTAGAAGTCCCGGAGCGCGCTGTCACCGCCGCCCAGGGCACACGCCGGCAGGCTCTGCCGGGCGGGGACGGCGGGCACGGGAGCGGCTGCGGCAAGCAGCGCGAGAGCTCCGGCGATGACCACGAAACGGCGCATCGGGCAGCGCAGCCTAGCTGTGCTGCACGGCGCGTCCGAGGTCGCTCTCGGCTAGAGTGCCGCGCCCCCGATCCCCCGTCGGGAAACGAATGATCGTCTCCGTCCCCAAGGAAAGCGCGCCCGGCGAGACCCGCGTCGCACTCGTTCCCGAGGTCGCGGACCGGCTCGTGAAGGCCGGCCTGGAAATCACCGTCGAGGCCGGTGCGGGCGCGAGCGCGCACCATCCCGACCCGGAGTACGTGGAGGCCGGCGCCCAGGTCGGCGACGGCTGGTCGGGCGAGGTGGTGGCGAAGGTGGCGCCTCCGAGCGCGGAAGAGATCGGGCGCCTCGGTCAGGGCTCCGTGCTGATCGCCTTCCTCCAGCCCCTGACGGCGGGCGAGAGCGTGCGAGCGCTGGCGGACGCAGGCGTGACGAGCTTCGCGATGGAGGCGATCCCGCGCATCACCCGTGCCCAGTCGATGGACGCGCTGTCGTCGCAGGCGACCGTCTCCGGCTACCGGGCCGCGCTGATCGCCGCCCAGGAGCTGCCCCGCTTCTTCCCGATGCTCACTACCGCCGCCGGCACGGTGCGGCCCGCGAAGGTGCTCGTTCTGGGCGCCGGCGTGGCCGGGTTGCAGGCGATCGCGACCGCGCGCAGGCTCGGGGCGATCGTGCAGGCCTTCGACGTGCGCTCCGCCGTCAAGGAGCAGATCGAGTCGCTCGGCGCGCGCTTCCTCGAGCTTGACATGGGGCTCGACGATGCCGAGGCGGCCGGTGGCTACGCCCGCCAGCTGACCGACGAGGAGCAGGCCAAGCAGCGCGACCTGCTCGCCATCGAGATCGGCAAGATGGACGCCGTCATCTCCACCGCCGCCGTGCCGGGCCGGCGTGCCCCGCTGCTCGTGACGGAGCAGGCCGTGCGGAACATGAGCCCCGGCTCGGTGATCGTCGACCTGGCCGCCGAGACCGGCGGCAACTGCGAGCTCACCGAGCCCGGCGAGACAGTCGTCAAGGAGGACGTGACGATCGCGGGGCCGCTCAACCTGCCGGCGTCGATGCCGGACCACGCCTCGTCGCTCTACTCGCGCAACGTGCAGTCGCTGCTCGAGCTGATGGTCAAGGAGGGCGAGCTCAGCCTCGACTTCGACGACGAGGTCCTCGCCGGCGCCTGCATCACGCGCGACGGCGAGATCGTCCACGAGGGCGCACGCGCCGCCGCCGGGGTTACCGCCTAGCCATGGACCTGCTCACCGAGCTCACCATCCTCGTGCTCGCCGCGTTCGTCGGCTTCGAGGTCATCTCGAAGGTCCCGAACACCCTGCATACGCCGCTCATGTCGGCGACCAACGCGATCCACGGGATCGTGCTGCTCGGCGGCCTGCTCCTGATCGGCGAGGCGACCGGCTTCCTCGACGAGCTGCTGCTCGTGATCGCGATCGCCTTCGGCACGATCAACGTCGTCGGCGGCTTCCTCGTCACCGACCGCATGCTCGAGATGTTCAAGAAGCGCGACTGATGTACATCGCGAGCTTCTTCCAGGACCCGGACTTCATCCGGGTCCTCTACATCATCGCCTTCATCTGCTTCATCGTCGGGCTGCGCTTCCTCAACCACCCGCGCACCGCGCGCAAGGGCAACATGATCGCCGCGATCGGCATGGCATTCGCGGTCGTCGCGACGCTGCTCTACGACTTCGTCGGCGACTACCTGCTGATCGCGCTCGGCATGGCGATCGGGACCGCCGTCGGGGTGCCCGCGGCGCGCAGCGTGAAGATGACCGCCATGCCGCAGATGGTGGCGCTGTTCAACGGCGTCGGCGGCGGCGCGGTCGCGCTCATCTCGTTCGTCGAGTACCGCGAGGCGCTCGAGCACACGGGCGCGAACCCGATCCTCGAGCAGCTCATCCCGATCCTGTTCGCGGCGATCGTCGGCTCGATCTCGTTCTGGGGCTCGAACATCGCCTTCGGGAAGCTGCAGGAGATCATCCCCGGGCGCCCGATCCAGCTGCCCGGGCAGCAGATCCTCAACATCGCTCTGCTCGCGGTGGTGATCGCCTGCGCCGTGATCATCGCGGCCGGCAGCGAGTCCGAGCTGCTCTTCCTCGCGATCCTGGTCGGCGCGGCGCTGCTCGGGAACCTGTTCGTGCTGCCGATCGGCGGCGCCGACATGCCGGTGGTGATCTCACTGCTGAACGCCTTCACCGGCCTGTCCGCAGCGGCGGCCGGTTTGGCGCTCGACAACGTGGCGCTGATCGTCGGCGGCATGCTCGTCGGCGCCTCGGGCTCGATCCTCACGATGCTGATGGCGGAGGCGATGAACCGCTCGATCCCGAACATCGTGGCGGGCGGCTTCGGCGGCGTGACGATCACGCCGGGCGCGGGTGGGGACGGCGAGGAGCGGCCGGTGCGCTCGACCGGCCCGGCCGACGTCGCGATCCAGCTCGCCTACGCGTCGAAGGTCGTGGTGGCGCCCGGCTATGGGATGGCCGTCGCACAGGCGCAGCACACCGTGCGCGAGCTGGCGGACGAGCTCGAGAAGCGCGGCGTGCGCGTCGACTACGCGATCCACCCGGTGGCCGGGCGCATGCCGGGGCACATGAACGTGCTGCTCGCCGAGGCCGATGTGCCCTACGACCATCTCAAGGAGATGGACGACATCAACCCGGAGTTCCCGCAGACGGACGTGGCGCTCGTGATCGGCGCGAACGACGTGACGAATCCGGCGGCGCGCAGCGAGGAGGGCTCGCCGATCTACGGCATGCCGATCCTCGACGTCGACAAGGCCGAGCAGGTGATCGTGCTGAAGCGCTCGATGAACACCGGCTTCGCGGGCATCGACAACCCGCTCTTCTACAACGACAACACCGCTCTGCTCTTCGGCGACGCGAAGGAGTCGGTGGCCGCGGTGCTCGCCGAGGTCAAGGACCTCTAGAGCCTTCGGTCGCCGGTCGCCGGGCGCCGGGCGTCCTGCGGAATAGTGAGCGCATGTCAGCCGGTCCACAGGACCTGGCGCAGCTCGTGCGCGCGGCGGGCGTCCGCGACGCCCGCGTGCTCGAGGCGGTGGCAGAGGTGCCCCGCGCGGCTTTCGTGCCGGTCGGGGCGGAGCGGCGCGCGTACCTGGACGAGCCGATCCCGATCCCAGACGGACAGGTGACGACTCAGCCGTCGCTCGTGGCGCGGATGCTCGAGGCGCTCGCGCTCGAGGGACAAGAGCGTGTACTCGAGGTAGGCACGGGCTTCGGCTACCAGACAGCGCTGCTTGCCCGCCTCGCCGCCCAAGTGCTTAGCATCGAGCGTGTGGCCGAACTGGCGCGCGTGGCCGAGCGCAATCTCAGTCGCCATGCTGCGGGCAACGTCGAGGTGATCGTCGCCGACGGGAGCGCCGGGATGGAAGCGCGGGCGCCCTTCGACGCGATTGTCGTCTCGGCGGCGTTCACGAGCGTGCCGCGCCCGCTGGCGGCGCAGCTCGTCCCCGGAGGGCGACTCGTGCAGCCGATCGGGCCCGGTGGACGCGACGAGGTGGTCCTGTTCGAGCGCGCGGGCAAGGACATCGTGCGCAGACGGAGCGTCGCACTGGCTCACTTCGTGAAGCTGTACGGGGCCTACGGATTCGATGACGGCTGAGGGGCCCACGATCGCCCTGCTCGGCGACGTCATGCTCGGCCGGAAGGTGGCGGAGCGCCTCGCCGAGGCGCCGCCCGAAACGGTCTGGTCCGGCGAGGTCGCGGAGCTGTGCGCCGCCTGCGACGCCGTCATCTGCAACCTCGAGTGCTGTGTGTCCGAGCACGACAACCGCACGGCTCGAATCCCCGGCAAGCCGTTCTTCTTCCGCGCTCCACCGTCCGCGACGGGCGCGCTCGCGGCGGCCGGCGTCACGGCGGTGTCGCTCGCCAACAACCACGCGCTCGACTTCGAGACGTTGGGCCTCCTCGACACCCTGGACCACCTTGCCGCGGCCTCGATCGCCGCGGTCGGCGCGGGGCCTGACGTCGAGCGGGCGAGGCGCGGCGCGGTCCTGTCGGCGGGCGCCCTTCGGCTCGGGTTGATCGCGGCCACCGACCATCCGAAGGAGTTCGGCGCCGGGGAGGGCTCGCCCGGCGTGGCGCTCGCCGACCTGCGCGCGGGGCTACCGAAATGGATCCGCGCCGAACTGGCAAGGCTTCGAGATCAGGCGGACGTCGTCCTCGCGTTCCCGCACTGGGGACCCAACATGACGAGCGAGCCGGCGGGCTGGCAGCGGGCGCGTGCGCGCGAGCTTGTCGCGGCGGGTGCCGATCTCTTGGCGGGGCATTCGGCTCACGTCTTCCACGGCATCGAGTGGATCGGCGAACACGCGGTCATCTACGACCTGGGAGGTGCTCTCGACGACTACGCCGTCAACCCGCGGCTGCGTAACGACCTGGGGATAGTCGCGCTCTGGCGCCCGGTCGGCGAGCCCCGGCTCGAGCTCGTGGGGCTCGAGCTCCGGTTCTGCGAGACCGCGCTCGCGAGCGGCACCGCCGCGGACGGGATCGCCGCCAGGCTCACCTCCGCCTGCGACCCGTTCGGGACCCGGCTCGAGCGCACCGGCGAGGCGCGCTTCGTGGCGCTGCCTCCCTAGCCGAGAAGGCGCGCACCCTCGGCGGGCGCGACCGCCAGCGCGTCAGCCGGGGGCTCCGTCCCGGGCGGAAAGAGCGCCAGGACGGCGCCGCCGAAGCCGCCGCCCATGATGCGCGCCCCGGCCGCGCCTGCCTCCTTCATGCGCTCAACCGTTCGCTCCACCTCCGGCACGCTCACCTCGTAGTCGTCACGCAGGCTGGCGTGTGAGGCGTCGAGGAGGGCGGCGAGGGCGGGCATGTCCTTGGTGCGGAGCGCTTTCACGCCCTGGCGCACGCGCGCGTTCTCGCTCAGCACGTGGCGGACGCGTCTGTTGAGCGGCTCGGGGAGACCTTCCGCGCTCGTCGCATCGCGCAGGCTCGCCACACCGAGCCGCCGGGCGGCCTCCGCGCACTCGCGGCGGCGCTCGTTGTAGCCCGAGTCCGTGTGCTCGTGGCGCGAGCCCGAGTCGGCTACGCCGAGCGTCCACCCGCCCAGCGACAGCGGGACCTGCTCGACGCTCAGGTCGCGGCAATCGAGCAGCAGCGCGTGGCCCGGCGCGCCGAAGAAGGCGGCCATCTGGTCGAGCATGCCGGTCTGCGCGCCGACCCAGTCGTGCTCGACGCGCGAACAGAGGCGGGCGAGGTCGCGGCGGTCAGGCTCAGCTTCGCCGGCGAGGGCCAGCAGCGCGAGGCAGAGAGCGGACCCGAGCGCGGCGGACGACGACAGGCCGGCGCCTTCCGGCAGGTCGCTCTCGATGCGAAGGCGCGCGCCCGGGACTGTGATGCGGGCCGCGTTCAGCTCGGCGACGGTGCCGCGCACAAAGGCGCGCCAGCCCTCGGCCGGCTGCGGGTCGGCCGCGTCGAAGCGGTCCGCCTCCCCGTACGCCAGCGACTCGGCCTCGACCTCACCCGTATCAGTCGCCTCTGCGTCGACCGTCACGCCGGCCTCTGCCGCGAAGGGCAGGCAGAGGCCGTCGTTGTAGTCGGTGTGCTCCCCGATCAGGTTGACGCGGCCGGGGCCCCGCGCTCTCACTCGATGCGCAGCAGCTCCCGAGCCGTGACGGCGGTGTCCGGGAAGTCCGAGAAGACCCCGTCGATGCCGAGCTCGTAGAACTGCAGGTACTCGTTGATCGGGTTGCCGCCGTAGTCGCTGACGAGGCGGCTCTGCTCGTTGCGGAACGTCCAGGTGTGGATCTGGAGGCCGTGATCGTGGGCGCGCTTGATGAGGTCAGTCGGCCGCGCGAGCGTGCGTGACGACTCCGGCCCTGTGCCCAGGGTGCTCACGATGTAGCGCTTCCACGGACCGATGCCGTCCGCGTAGGTGCTGATTTCCTCGAGGCCATCGTCGGTGGCGAAGAACCCGAAGGTGCGGGCCTTGAGCTCCGGGTCACCGGAGACGGTCCAGTCGTAGGGGCGGTCGAATGGCGCCACGTACTCGAGCGAGCCGTCGGCGAGCACGTCATTTGCGTCGACGAGCTGGACGAGCCGCACGTCGATCATGCGGTTGAGGCGCTTGAGATTGGACTGCTCGAAGGACTGGATGAAGACCGGGTCCCGGCGGCTGTCCCAGCCGGCGTGCTTCAGGATCTTGACGAGGCGCGGCTCGAGCGCCAGGCCCTGCTCCTTGTGGAACGTCGGGTGCTTCGTCTCCGGATAGATGCCGATCGTGCGGCCGCGCTTGCGCGACTCGCGCTTGACCAGGTCGATGACCTCCTTGAGCGTGGGGATCTCGAACTTGCCGTTGAAGCGCTGCGGCCGCTCCGGGAAGGTCTGCACGGCGCGAAGCTGCTTGATCTCGCGCAACGTGAAGTCGGACGCGAAGAAGCCGGTGGTCTTCACCCCGTCGACCGTCTTCGTCGTCTCGCGACCGGGGAACTTGGCGCTGACGTCGGTCGTGTCGGTGATGATCGGCTCGTGGCGGGCGATCAGATGGCCGTCCTTGGTCGCCACGAGGTCCGGCTCGACGTAGTCGGCGCCGAGCTTGATCGCGAGCGCGTAGGACTGCAGCGTGTGCTCGGGCAGGTAGCCGCTGGCGCCGCGGTGGCCGATGACGAGCGGATCCTCCTCGCCGCCCCAGTCGTGCGCGGCCGCCGCGGGGGCCGCTGGGGCGACCAGCGCCGCTCCCACCATCACCGCCGTGCAGATCCGCCGTGCTCGACTCGTCACCGGACTCCTCCTGGGCTCGGGAGGGGGCCGAAGCTACCCGAAGCGGCTACAGGAGGCTCTCTTGCCCAGGCGCACTCCTTCGCCGCCGCGGCAGGCCCGCTGCCTCGGCGAGCGCGGTCTCGACGTCGGCGAGGATCGCCCGCTCTGAGCGCGAGGCGACGACGGGCTCGCTCAGTCCGTCGACGTGCACGTAGGTGCGCCGCCCGTCCTGCCGCTCGGCGCCCTCGATGGGAACGAGCGCATAGATCCGGTCCGCCCGGACGAACTTCCCGTAGCCGAGCGGAATCATCCTGGGGTCACGCTTGGCCATGAGGTGAAGATAACTGTGGGTGCGGCGGGGGCGAAGTAGCCACCGTCCTGACTTAGTGGCGTAGTGCGCCCTCAAGTCAGGACGGTGGACATGTTGCTGGCGCGGATGGCGACGCGCGCGCACGGCATCGTCACGCGCACCGACCTCCTCGAGGCGGGTGTGACGCCCGACCAGATCAAGTCTCGGCTTCGAAAGGGATCGCTCATTTCGGAGCACCGAGGCGTCTACAGGGTCGGGCACCGGGCACCGTTTGCGGAGTCTCGCTATCTCGCCGCTGTGCTCGCGTGCGGTGAGGGGGCCTTGCTCAGCGGCCTCGCCGCGGCGCATCTGCTCGGCCTCATCAAGGGAGCGGCTCCCACGGCCGAGGTCACCGCACCGACCGAGCGTCGAGTCCAGGGCGTCAAGACTCGCCGCGTGCGCCGCACTGACGCGGATGCCGGCGTCACATGTCGCGGCGTGCCGGTGGCCTCGGTTGCCCGAACGCTCGTGGACATCGCAGGACGGCTCGATGAAGAGTCGCTGAAGCGCGCGTGCCATGAGGCGGGCGTGCGCTACAGGACGACGCCGGCGCAGGTTGCCGCCTTGCTCGACAGGCGGCCGAACAGTCGAGGAGCGAGACAGCTGAGAAGGATCTTGGAGGGCGAGTCTCCGATCACGCTCAGTCGGCTCGAGTCCCGCTTCCTTACGCGCCTTCGTGCTGCCGGCCTGCCGCTGCCGAGGACGAACCGCCACGCCGGCGGGCGGCGCGTCGACTGCCGTTGGCCTGCGCAGCGGCTGACGGTCGAGCTCGACGGCTATCGCTACCACTCGTCGCGATACGCGTGGGAACAGGACCGGCGGCGCGAGCGGGAGGCGTACGCGCGCGGCGACAACTTCCGTCGCTACACGTACGACGACGTCTTCGTCCGCCCGGCCCTGATGCTGCGCGAGCTACGGTCGCTGCTGAGTTCGGCACCGTCCTGAGTTTGGGGGGCTATGCCCCCTCAAGTCAGGACAGTGACTGTGGGATCAGCCGCTCGGGGTCGCTTCGGGTTCGCGCTCCGGCTCCGGCGCCGCCGCCGCTCCCCCCGGGCCCACCGGGGCGGAGGCTGCCTTCGCGCCGCGCGCGTCCACGTCGGCCTGGAAGCGGGCGTCCCCTTCCGCTGCCCAGTCGCGGGCGCCGAGCTCTATCAGGGGCGCTATCGCCGTGCGCAGCACGAGCAGGGCGCGGGCCCAGCCGGGCACGACTACCCAGCGCCGGCGCTTCTCGATGCCGTCTGCGATCGCCTGGCCGGCGTCCGAGAGCGGGTAGGTCTTCGAGAGCGGCCAGCTGGCCATCTCGGCACGCATCTCGCCCACGGCCGGGTGGGAGTCGGCGCCGCGCACCATGTCGGTGTCGATGAAGTGGAAGTAGCCGACGCCCACGTCCACGCCCAAGTGCTTGACCTCGGCCCGCAGCGAGTCGGCGAAGGCCTCGGCGCCGGCCTTGCTCGCGGCGTAGGCGGCCATCCCGGGCGCGTGCATCGCCGCGGCGAGCGACGCGATCACGAGCACGTAGCCGTGCCTGTCGATCACGTGCGGCAGGCAGGCGCGCACGGTCCGCCATACGCCGAGCAGGTTGATCTCGATCGTGCGCTCGAAGGCGTCCGGGTCGGTTGAGCGGACCGGCCCGATCGGCGCGATGCCCGCGTTGGCCATGCAGACGTCGATGCCGCCGAAGCGCCCGACCGTCCCCTCGACCGCGGCGGCGAGCGCCTCGCGGTCCGTGACATCGCACTCGAACCACGCCGCGTTCCTGCCGCACTGCGCGGCCACTCGCTCGAGCTCCTCGGGCTCGAGCCCCACGAGCGCTACGTTTGCCCCACGCGCCGCGACCCGGCGCGCCGTCTCGGCGCCGAGCCCGCGGGCCGCGCCGGTGATGAACACGGTCTTGCCGCGAACGGTCCAGTCGTCCATGCGCGCCAGCCTAACCGGGGGACGGCGAGCCCGTGCCGGTCGTTAACGTCACTCCGGATGGCCGCCGAAGTGGACATCAGCCCCGCCCGCGCCGCCGAGCTCGTGCGCGACAGCGATGCACAGCTCGTCGACGTGCGCACGCCGGAGGAGGTCGAGGCGGGCCGCATCGCCGGCTCGCAGCACATCGAGCTGGATGAGCTGCCGGCACAGGCGACTGCGATCGAGCGCGAGCGGCCGGTCGTCTTCTACTGCCGCTCGGGGCAACGCTCGGCGATGGCGACCGGCGCCTTCCGCGCGGCCGGCTACGAGGCCTACAACCTCGACGGCGGCCTGCTCGCCTGGGTCGAGGGCGGCCAGCCGATCGAGCCGGAGGACGGCTCGGTCGCCCGCCACTAGGCGAGTCGCAGCTGACCCTCGTAGGGCCCGCGACCGGTCGCACAGGCGGCTCCGCAGCGCGCCGCCAGCTTCACTGCCTCGGCGATATCGCCGTACTCGCCGATGCCATAGCTGAGCCCGGCGGCGAAGCTGTCGCCGGAGCCGTAGACATCGACGAGCGGGCCCGGCAGCGGCGTCGACTCCCAGCTTCCCTCCGAGCCGTCGGCCGTCTCCCAGCTGCCGCCCGCGGCGCCCATCGTCCGCACCACGAACCGCGGCGGCGGGTCGAGCTGCCCGCGCATGTAGCGCTCGCCGGCGTCCTTCCCGCTCGCGACGAGGACGTCGAGCTCGACGCCCGAGCCCTCGAGCGTGCTGAGCCCCCGCGCGCTTGCGACGAGCGCCCGCGCCCGGCGCGCATGACGCGCCGCTTCTGCGTCGCCCGCCGTCAGGTAGACAGCGTCCGCCTCGTCGAGGCGCTCCCACGGCAGCGGGTCGGCGCCGCTCGGCCCGAGGCGCGGGCCCAGCACTGTGATCGTCCGCTCCCCGTCGCTGTCCAGGTAGACGAAGCCGCGCCGCTGCGGCTCGTCCCGGAACACGCACTCGACGTCGACCCCGAGCTCGCGCAGCTCGCGCTCGGCGCGGTGGCCCAGCTCGTCGTCACCGAACGCGGTGAACAACGTGGCGGACCCCGCGAGCTTCGCCAGCTGGACCACCGCGACGGCGCCGCCGCCTCCGGGCAGCTGGAAGGTGCGGTCCGCGTGGACGATCTCGCCGGGCTCGGGGACGTGGTCGACCTCGACGAACTCGATCCACTCGACGTGCCCGACCACCGCTGCGTGCATGGCCGGGCAGCCTACGCGAGCCCGCGCGCAGGAACGACGTAATTCAGGGCGAACGAGGCGGTTGGAGGGCCATGACCGCCATCACCGAGACAGTCCGCGAGCTGGCCTTCCTTCCGCTCGAGTGCGACGTGCCGGACGGGCAGACGCTGCGCGAGTGGCGCGGCCGCCGGCGGCGCTCTCCTCGCGCTAGCTTCCTGCGCCCATGGAGGACCCCCTCCCCATCGGGCGCGGCGCGGCCGTACCTCTCGCCGAGATAGAGCTGCGCACGAGCCGCTCGTCGGGCCCGGGCGGCCAGCACGCCAACGTCACGGCGTCGCGCGTCGAGGCGGTGTTCGACGTGGACGCCTCGCGCTCCCTCGACGATGACCAGAAGCGCCGCATCAGCGCGCGCCTCGGCCCGGTGGTGCGCACGGTCGCGCAGGACACCCGCAGCCAGACGCGCAACCGGGAGCTCGCGCTCGAACGCATGCGGGCGCGGCTCGAGTCCGCGTTGATAGTGCCGAAGAAACGGCGCGCCACGAGGCCCACCGGCGCGTCACGGCGACGACGGCTCGAGACAAAGCGCCGCCGGGGCGATGTCAAGCGGATGCGCCGGCGGCCGCTCGACGAGGCCTAGCTGTAATCCCTGAGCGCGTTGTTCATCCGGGCCTCCTTGGAGGCTGAGAGGTGCTCAAGCCACTCAGTCCAAGGAGGACACCGGATGGTGCTGCACGGTAACGCTGCTCTCAGCCTGAAGAAGCGGCAGCTGCTCTGTCGGCGTGTTGTTGGGGAGGGCTGGTCGCTGACGAAGGCGGCCGAGGCCGCCGAAGTCAGCGGGCGCACGGCTGGGAAGTGGGTGGCCCGCTATCGCTCGGACGGCGAGCTCGGGCTGCTCGACCGCTCGTCGGCGGCCCGCCGCGTCCACAACCGCACGTCGGAGCTACGCATTGGGGCGATCGCGGCGCTTCGGCGGCTGCGCTTCACCGGGGCTCAGATCGCCGAGCTGCTCGGAATGCCGGAGACGACGGTGTCGGGGATCCTGACGCGGATCGGGCTCGGCAAGCTCGGCCGCTTGGGGCTCGAGCCGGTGTTGCGCTACGAACGCCAGCGTCCGGGCGAGTTGCTCCATATCGACGTCAAGAAGCTCGGGCGGATCGTCGTCCCGGGCCACCGCGTCACCGGCAATCGCCGCCAGGGCGGGCGCCGCACGACCTACACGCCGGACGGCCGCCGGATCGGCGATGCGGGCTGGGAATACGTCCACGTCTGCGTCGACGACGCGACCCGGCTGGCCTACGCCGAGGTGCTCGAGGACGAGCGCGCGTCCACGACCGTGGCGTTCCTGCGCCGCGCTGTCGCCTACTACCGCCGCCACGGGATCAGCGTCGAGGCCGTGCTCACCGACAACGGGCCCGGCTATCGCTCGGCGCTGCACTCGCTCTGCTGCCGGATGTTGGGGATCAAGCACCTACGAACGCGGCCGCGCCGGCCGCAAACCAACGGCAAGGCCGAGCGCTTCATCCGCACAATGCTGGCCGAATGGGCCTACAGCGCGATCTACTGCTCCAGCTCAGAGCGCACAGCCGCGCTCACCGGCTTCCTCTGGCGCTACAACTTCAAACGCAACCACGGCGCCCTCGGCCGCAAGCCGCCCGCAGCTCGACTCACCGAGCTGAACAACGCGCTCGGGTCCTACACCTAGCCGTCGCCGGGCGGAGCGACCGCTCCGCCGCCCTCGCCCGTCGGGGGCGGCGGTGCCGGAGTCGCGGGTGCGCCCTCGCCGCCGCCCTGCTGCGCGGGCGGGGTCACGGGCGGAGTGGGCGTAACGGTCCCGCCGCCCGTCGTGCCGTCTCCGGCCGGCGGGGTCACGGGCGGAGTGGGCGTGACGCCCCCGGCCGACTCCGTCTCCGTGTCGGTCGTCTCCGTGTCCGTGTCGGTGCGGTCGGAGTCGCGGTCCTGGGCCTCCAGAGTGGTGGTCGGCACGCCGAGGTCGGCCGGCGCGTCGGAGGGCTCCTCGTCGCCTCCGCCGGCGGTCACGATCATGACGATCAGGAGCAGGAACACGGCAGCGAAGACCCCGACGGCTATCAGCCGCCGGCGCCTGTAAACGGAGTCGTTCTCCCGGCCAGGGGGGCGACGCGGCCCGCCCGGAGGCCGTCCGGGCTCCAGACGGCGTGTGGGCTCGTCCTCCACGAACGGCGGAAGGTAGCAGTCGGCACGAGCCCGGATGCCGGTCGCAAGGCGAGCTTCAGCGCTAGGCGTAATGCAGGTCGGCGGCCTCCTCGCCGTCGACCGGACGCTCGCAGGTGGGACACCACCAGCGCGCCTCGACGGGAGTTCCGCAGACGTCGTGGCGAGGCGCTTCGCCGGCCTCGCGATGGCGCGCGCCCCAGTCGGCGAGCAGGCGCAGCGCCCCGGCCAGCTCATGCCCTGACGCGGTCAGCTCGTACACGAAGCGCTGCGGGCGCTCCGAGTAGGGCTGGGCGACGACGAGCCCCTCCCCCTCGAGCCGGCGCAGGCGCTGGCTGAGCACGTTGGGGGCGATCCGCGACAGCCCGTCCTGCAGGTCGCCGAAGCGGCGGGGCCCGTCGAGCAGCGACTCAACGATGAGGAGCGTCCAGCGGTCGCCGACGGCGTCGAGCGCCGCCGCGAGCGGGGTCGGGTTATCGGCCACGGGTCCATGCTGGCACACGGAACGGAGGGTGTATAGTCGCTTGCAATTTGCAAGTGACTGCCTCGCCCTGGGACCGAACAGGCTCGCCGCGGCGGGCAGAAACCTTTCGCGGGAGGCTCGAATGGCGGTTCAGGAGCTGCAGGACACGATCGCGGAGGTGGCGGCCCGGGTCGGCCCCTCGGTGGTGGGGCTCGGCCGGGGCTGGGGCCTCGGAGCGGGAGTCGTGATCGGTGACGGGCAGGTGCTCACCGCCGCTCAGAACCTCCGTCGCGAGGAGCTGACCGTCGTGTTCGCCGACGGCGGCCGCGAGACCGCCGCGCCGGGTGGAGTCGATCCAGACCTCGGGCTGGCCGTCCTCTCGGTCCCGACCGGCGACACACCCGCGGTGACCTGGGAGCCGGCGGGCGAGCCCGGCATCGGCACGGCGGTGGTGGCGTTCGCGAACCCCGGCGGTCGCGGCCTGCGCGCGACACTCGGCTTCGTGTCGGCCGAGGCGCGCAGCTTCCGCGGCCCGCGCGGCCGGCGCGTGCGCGGCGCGATCGAGCACACGGCCCCGCTCCCGCGCGGGTCGTCCGGCGGCCCGCTCGTCGACCCTGCGGGCAACCTGCTCGGCATCAACAGCATCCGGCTCGATGGCGGCCTGATCCTCGCCGCCCCCGCGAACGGGGCGGCACGCGAGCGGGTCGTTCTGCTCGCACGCGGCGAGGCGCCCGCCCCGCATCGGCTCGGAGTGGCGGTCGCGCCGCCGCGCGCGGCACGCCGCATGCGGCGGGCGGTCGGCTTGCCCGAGCGCGACGGCCTGCTCGTCCGCGCGGTCGAGGAGGACGGGCCGGCGGACGCCGCAGGCATCGAGCGCGGCGACCTGATCGTCGCGGCCGGCGGGCGCGAGATCGATGGCGTCGAGGCGCTGTACGGAGCGCTCGACGAGCTCCCCGTGAGCGGCGGCGAGCTCGAGCTGGCCGTAGTGCGCGGAACCGAGGAGCGCACAGTGACGGCAAGCTTCGCCGCGGCGAAGGAGGCGGCATGAGCCCCGCCGGCGTATCCGAGCCGCGGCCGATCGACGAGCCCGACGCCGAGGCGCTCGACGCCTACTCACACGCGGTGATCGCCGTGGCGGAGCGGCTCGCGCCCTCGGTCGCCAGCCTGCGGGTGATGCGGCGGACGCGCGGGGGCAGCGTGCCGACCGGCGCCGGCAGCGCGGTCGCGCTCACCCCCGACGGCTTCATGCTCACCTCGGCACACGTCGTGGGACGCGCGGCCGCCCGCGGCCGGGCGAGCTTCGCCGACGGGCGCGAGGAGCGCTTCGAGGTGATCGGTCGCGACCCGCTCTCGGACCTTGCGCTGCTGCGCGCCGAGGGCGCCGCCCTCACCCCCGCGGAGCTGGGTGACGCGGACCGGCTCAAGGTCGGCCAGCTCGTCGTCGCGATCGGCAACCCGAACGGGCTGGGCGGTTCGCTGACCGCCGGCGTGGTGTCGGGGCTCGGCCGCTCGCTCCCCGCCCGTTCGAGAAGGGCCCAGCGCATCATCGACAACGTGATTCAGACCGACGCCGCGCTCAACCCCGGAAACTCCGGCGGCGCGCTCGCCGACAGCCGCGGTCGGGTGGTCGGCATCAACACCGCCGTCGCGGGCGTCGGCCTCGGCCTCGCGGTCCCGATCAACGAGGCGACCGGGCGCGTGATTTCCCAGCTGATGGCGGACGGACGCGTGCGGCGCGCCTACCTCGGGATCGCGGGCGGCCCGCGCCCCGTCCCGCCCGCGGCGCGCCCCGCGGTGGGCGAGGGCGCCTGCATCGAGGTGGTCGAGGTGGTGGACGGCAGTCCCGCCGCTCGCGCCGGCCTGCGCGCAGAGGACCTGATCGTGGCCGTCGACGGCACCCGCACCCAGCGCGTCGAGGACCTGCAGCGACTCATGGTCGCCGACCTGATCGGGGTGCCGGTGACGGTGCGGCTACTCCGCGCCGGACGCGAGCAGAATGTCGAGCTGACCCCGGCGGAGCTCGACCTGTGAGCGACTCACCTCCCACCCTGTACCAATGGGCCGGCGGCGCCGAAGCGCTCGAGCGGCTCACCGAGACCTTCTACGCGAAGGTGCGCGAGGACCCGCTCCTCGAGCCGGTCTTCCGCGGGATGGACCGCGATCACCCCAAGTACGTCGCGATGTGGCTCGGCGAGGTGTTCGGCGGGCCCGCGCGCTACACGGAGGAGCGCGGCGGCTACCCGCAGATGATGCAAAAGCACCTGAACCGGGCGCTCAGCGAGGAGATGCGCCGGCGCTGGGTGAGCCTCATCTGCGACGCGGCGGACGACGCGAGCCTGCCCGCCGACCCGGAGTTCCGCTCGGCCTTCGTCGCCTACATCGAGTGGGGCACGCGCATCGCCGTCGCCAACTCGCAGCCGGGCGCCGCGCCGCCCGCGCGGGCACCGGTGCCTCGCTGGGGCTGGGGCGAGGCCCCGCCCTACAACCCGGGCTAGAGCCCCGGGATGTGCCGGACGGCGAAGCCCGAGGTGGAGGCCGACTCCGCCTGCCAGCGAGTGCCCGCCCGGCCCTGGCCGCTCGTGTCGAAGCGCAGCCCGGCCACGACCATCCAGACGTGCCCGTAGTTCGTGTAGATCGTGATCCAGCGGCCCGGACCCGGCGCGCCGTAGTCGAGGAACCCGCCCGAAGTGAGCGGGCTGTCGAGCAGGCCCGCGCCGGCCAGCGCGAACGACACGGAGCCCGAGCAGTCGTAGCCGTTGTCGCGCCAGGCGCCGTGGCCGCCACCCCACTTGTACGGGAACTTGGCGATCTCGTTGGCCGCGAGGATCACGCGCTTGACGACGTCGGGCGCGTTCTCCGGCGCGACCGCGGTGCCGTCGGGGAGCACCCGCGCGCGCTTGCCCGTCGGCAGGAAGGCCGTCGTGTTGAGGTGCTTCTTGAAGTTCGCGAGCGCGGCGCGGGCCTCGCGCAGCTCGGCGCGCACCTCGGCGTCGGTCGGGGCGCCGGGGCTCGGCGCGTCGGCCCGCGGGTCTCCGTTCGGCGCACCCTGCGAGCCGGCGCCCTCGAGCTCGACGACCTGAGGTCGGGAATGTCCCGCGGGCGTCTCCTCCGGCTGCCGCTCACGCGCCTCGCGCGCGCTCTCCGGGGTGAGCACCACCTCATCGGAGGCCGGATCGGCCGCTGCGGAGGCGCCCTCCGCGCCCGGCTGCGACGTGGCCTTGCCGCAGCCGGCGAGGGCCGCGGCGAGGGCGATCAGGGCTACGAGGTAGCGCGCTCTGTCTGGTGCTTTGACTTCCACTCCGAGTACGGCATTCCGTAGACGATCTCACGTGCCTGGGCGTCGTCGAGATCGATACCGCGCTCCTCCGCCGCCTCCCTGTACCAGCGCGACAGGCAGTTGCGGCAGAAGCCCGCGAGCTCCATCAGGTCGATGTTCTGAACATCGGCGCGCTCGCGCAGGTGCTTTACCAGTTGCCGGAAAGCTGCCGCCTCGAGCTCGGTGCGTGATTGCTCGTCCATTGATTTGGAACCATAGGGACGATGACTGAATCAGAAGGCCACTCGCCCGAGCTCCCCTCCGATCCGAGCGGAATCGACGAGCCGCACGACATCCTCGCGGCGGAGGAATTCGGAATCGGGACGCGCGACGAGCGCTATCCGGCCGACCCGAGCGGAATCCAGGAGCCCCACGATGTGCTGGCGGCGGAGGAGTTCCCGATGCCCGCCGGCGCCGATGGAGACGGCGAGGACGCCGAGGGCGCGGGCTTCGACCCGCGCCTGCTGGCGCCGTTGATGCTGCTCGTCGCCACGCTCGCGCTGATCCTGCTGCGGCGCCGGCGCTGATGCCGGAGCTCTCGCCGGGGAACCGCATCGTGGTCAAGGTCGATCGCGCGCTCTGCATCGGTTCCGGCGACTGCGTCGACACGGCGCCGGACGTGTTCCAGCTCGACGACGAGGACAAGGCCGTCGTCGTCGATCCCGACGGCGCCTCACTGGATGACGTGATCGCCGCGGCCTCGAACTGCCCCGTCAGCGCGATCTTCGTCGCCGGCGAGGACGGCGACCTCTACCCCTAGCTCACGACGCGGAAGCCGAGGCTCGTCCGCGCGCCGACCTCCTCGACAGACAGCTTCTCGAGCCGAACGCGGTCAGGGTCGACGTTCTCGAGAAGCCGAAGGCCTGCGCCGAGCACAACCGGCATCACGTCGATGCGAAGCTTGCGGCGCCGTCGCCGGAGGATGGTGCGTGACCACGAAGATCGGGACCTGGAACTCGTAGTTGCCGACATACGAGTCCGGATCGGTCATCTCGAACGTCCGGCGGCCCATGATGACCGCGCCCGTCTGCGCGATCGCGTCGTTCATGTAGTCGGTGCCCCCCAGATCGCCGAGATCTGGGTAGAGCCGCGCCGAATTGCCCTGAGGATCGGCCACGAACCCGTCGAGCGACATCGTCATTCCTGCCGTAAGCGTCGTCATGCCTGGTGCGACCGCGCCCCGGGCGACAACTCATCGGGGCGCGTCAGCGACCGCGCCCGTACACCAGCTTCAGCAGCCGGTCGACCAGCTTCGTGCGGCGTGCGCCGTAGGGCATCATGTGCAGGTCACGCTTCAGCGGCGCGAAGCTCGTCACTAGCAGCGACTGCTTCTTCGTGTACTTCCGGATCCCGTCCGCCCCGTGGCGTGTGCCGAGCCCGGACTCCTTCCAGCCGCCCATCGGCAACTCGAGGGCCAGGTAGTTGACCTGGGCGTCGTTGACGGTCACGGCGCCCGCCTCGACGCGGCGCGCGAGCCGCTCGCCCTTCGCGGTGTCGGAGGTCCAGACGGAGGCCTGCAGGCCGTAGCTCGAGTCGTTCGCAAGCCGCACCGCCTCGTCGGCGTCGGCAACCTTCATTATCGGCACCGTCGGGCCGAAGGTCTCGTCGCGCATGCACTCCATCGAGTGGTCCACGTCGGCCAGGACGGTGGGCTCGAAGTAGTGCCCATGCTCGTCGCGCCGGTTGCCGCCGGCGAGCACCCGCGCCCCGCGCTCGCGCGCGTCGTTCACATGGCGCTCGACGATGTCCGACTGCGGCGGGTGGATGACCGCGCCGAGGTCGGTCGAGCCCGGGCCGGCGGGCTGGCCCTGACGCAGCGCGTTCACCTTGTCGGCCACGATCCGGACGAACTCGTCGTAGATGGGCGCCTCGACGTACACGCGCTCGGTCGAGATGCAGGTCTGGCCCGCGTTCTGCATCGAGTAGTGGACGGCGGCGTTCGACGCGCGCTCGAGGTCCGCGTCGGCACAGACGATCATCGGATCCTTGCCGCCCAGCTCGAGCGCGACCGGCGTGAGCGTCCTGGCGGCACGCTCCATCACCTTCCGGCCGGTGGGCGTCGAGCCGGTGAACATCACGAAGTCGACCTCGTCGACGAGCGCCGCGCCCGTCTCTCCGTAGCCCGGCACCACCTGGAACACGTCGCTCGGCAGGCCGCACTCGCGCAGCATCTCGCCCATCAACATCGATGTCAGCGGCGTGACCTCGGACGGCTTGAGCAGCACGGCGTTGCCGGCCGCGAGCGCCGGGATGCAGTCGCCGAAGGAGTTGGTGAGCGGGTAGTTCCAGGGGCCGATCACGCCCACGACGCCGACGGGCGCGTAGCGCACGATCAGCTTGCGGCCCTTCACGAACGGCGACGCCGTCTTGACCTTCTCCTCGGCGAGATACTTGGAGGCGTTCTTCGCCCAGAACGTGAACGCGGCCTCGGCGTAGCCGATCTCGGCGGTGAGCGCGTCCTCGTAGGTCTTGCCCGTCTCGGACACGATCGTCTCGATCACGCGCTCCGAGTTGTCCACGATCCAGCGCCGGCAGCGGTCGAGGATCGCGGCACGGCCCTCGAAGCCGAGCGCCTCCCAGCCGGGCTGGGCGCCGCGAGCGCGCGTGGCCGCCTCGGCCACCTGCTCGGGCGTCGTCACGGGGACGTGCGCGATGATCTCGCCCGTCGCCGGGTTCTCGACCTCGATCACCGGCCTCAGGGAGGCATTCACGCTGTCGGTCTGGGGGGCGATGATCGTCTCGGACACGTCGTCTCCTTTGATCGTCCTTGGGAACCTAGCTCGCACGGGCCCGCCGGCGGCGGCCGTAGGCGCGAAGCGGCGCCGCGCCGCGCATGCCGTGGCGCCCCAGCAGCGCCGTCCCACGCGCCGCCCAGCCGCGCCAGCGCGGGATCACCGCCACGAGCTCCTGCGAATCGAGCAGCCCGACCGCGCGCTCGGCCACCTCCTCGGCGCGCAGCAGGCGCGGGGCGGACCAGATGATCGCGCTGTCCTCGTCGCCGGCCCGCTCGCGCACCATGTCCGTGTCGGCGCCGTCCGGGCAGACGGCGTGCACCCTTACGGGGATGCCCGCGAGCTCCAGATCGCCCTGGAGCGACGTCGTGAAGCCCAGCACGCCGTGCTTGGTCGCGGCGTACACCGCGAGCCCGGGCACCGGTGAGAGCGCCGACAGCGACGCCAGGTTGATGATGTGGCGGTTGTCGCCGGGCTCGCTCCGCATCGCCTCGATCGCCGCGCGTGAGCCGTAGATCACTCCGAGCAGGTTGACCTCGACCAGCAGTCGCAGCTCCTCGTCGGAGTGCTCCCACGCCTTGACCGTACGCAGCACGCCGGCGTTGTTGACCCATACCTCGAGCCGGCCGCGCTCGACCGCCGCGCGCGCCGCCGCGCGGTGGGCCTCCGGGTCGCGCACGTCGAGCGCGAGCGAGAAGCCGCCCACCCGCTCCGCGGTACGAGCGGCTGCCTGCTCGTCGATGTCGGTGCAGAGCACCTCGTAGCCGCGGCCCGCGAGCCGGCGCGCGATCTCGAGGCCGAAGCCGCGACCCGCGCCCGTGACGACCGCGATGCGGGCCATCAGGAGGCTGCCGGCGCCGGCCGCTGCAGGGTTGCGGGCCGGCCGAGCGGATGACGGACGCCCTCGCTGCGCCTGCGCTCCTCGCGCAGCAACCGCATGTAAGGGTGGAAGTCGACCTGGATCGTGTGCCGCGTCGAGGCAACGTAGCGGCGTCGCATCGCCGCCTCCTCGGCGGCGATCTCCGCGCGCATCGTGGGAGCGTCCGGGAGCGGCACCTTCCCCTCGAGGACGTCGCCGATCCACTCCGACTGGAGCTCGGCGATCGGCATGATCGCGCCGAGTGGCTGCACGAGCCCAATGAAATAGAGCCCCGGGCGACCGGGGTGCACCACGCGCCGGAAGAGCGGCACGTGGTTGCCGTCGCTCGACATCACCTCGGAGTCGAGGAACGGGAACGTGATCCGGTAGCCCGTGCACCAGACGATCGTGTCGATCTCGGCGCTCGAGCCGTCCACGAAGTGCACCGTCCCGCCGGCGATGCGCGCGACGTTCGGCTTCGGGGTGATGCGGCCGTGCCCGATCCGCAGCAGCAGGTCCGAGGAGATCGTGGGGTGCGCCTCGCCGAGCTTGTGGTCGGGCTTCAGCAGCCCGTAGTCCTCCATGCTGCCCTGAATCTGCTTGAGCTGGCGCGTGAAGAACCAGCGCGTGACCTGGAACGGCAAGTGCGACATCCACTCCGGGGCGAGCTCGTCGGTCGGCTTGCCCGCGATGTACTTGGGGATCACGTGCGCGCCGCGCCGCATCGCCAGGTAGGTCATCTCAGCGTGGCGCGAGATCTCGACCGAGATGTCCGTCGCGGAGTTGCCGATGCCGAGCACGAGGACGCGCTTCCCCTGGAAGCGCTCGTCCGGCTCGCGGTAGTGGTGCGAGTGGAGCTGTTCGCCGGTAAAGGTCTCCTGACCCGGGAAGGGCGGGTCCGGCCACTTCGGGTTCCAGTGGTGGCCGTTCGCGACGAAGACAGCGTCATAGGCGGTCGACGTGCCGTCGCTCGTCGTGACCGTCCAGCGCCCCTCGCCGGCCGGCTCGACCCGCTCGACCTCGGTGTTGAAGCGGATCCGGTCGCGGATGCCGAAGTGGTCGACGTAGTCGTCGAAGTAGGCGGCTATCTGCTCGTGGTGCGGATAGTCCGGATAGTCGTCCGGCATCGGGTAGCTGGCGTACTGCATCATCCGCCGCGAGGTGTTGATGAACAGCGAGCGGTAGGCGGACGACATGCCGTTGTCGTTGCCGTAGCGCCAGTTGCCCCCGACGCCGGAGCCCTTCTCGAAGCAGTCGAAGTCGATCCCGCGCGCCTGCAGTACCTGGCACGAGGCGATCCCCGACGAGCCCGCGCCGATGACGCACACCTTCCCCATGGAGCAGCGCGAGACTAGCAATGTTGGCTGGCCGGCCAGTACCCTTCCGCCGGTCGGCGGGAGCGAGCGGGAGGAGCTAGATGCCCACGGTGGAAGCGAACGGCCAGACTCTCTACTACGAGGAGCACGGCGGGGGCGAGCCGCTCGTGTGCGTGATGGGTCTGGCGGCGGACATCCAGACGTGGGCGCTGCAGGTACCGGCGTTCTCGGCCGCCCACCGGACGATCGTCTTCGACAATCGCGACGTGGGTCGCTCGTCCGAGGACGACGGCCCCTACGAGATCGCTGACATGGCACGCGACACGCTCGCGCTCGCCGACGCGCTCGAGCTCGAGTCCTTCCACCTGCTCGGCTACTCGATGGGCGGCGCGATCGCCCAGGAGATGGCGTGCCAGGCGCCCGACCGGCTCCGCACGCTGACGCTGTCGGTGACATTCGCGGCGGGCGGCGCCTGGGCACGCACGCTAAGCGAGGTCTGGTCCGCCCGCGTCCACAAGCTGAGCCGCGAGGAGCACATCGACGAGCTGCTGCTGCTCACGCACAGCGAGGAGCTGTTCGAGAACGCCGACGCGATCGGCTACATGCGCGGGCTGATGCTCGACAACCCGTATCCGCAGTCGCCGGACGCCTTCGCGCGCCAGCTCGCGGCGTCGAGCCGGCACGACACGCGCGACCGGCTCCGCTCGCTCTCGATTCCTACTCACGTGATCGGCGCCGAGCACGACATCCTCGTGCCGGTGTGGAAGTCGCGCGAGCTCGCCGAGCTGATCCCGGACGCGAAGCTGACGCTGATCGAGGGCGCGCCGCACGGCGCGCTCATCGAGCGGGCCGAGCAGTTCAACGCGGCCGTGCTCGACTTCATCGGCTCGGCGCGCGAGCCCGTGGCGACCTAGTCGATCGCCTCCACCGCGCGCTCGACGTCGGGGCATATGGGAGCGGCGCGCTCGAACTCGACGATCTCGAGGACGCGGGCGACCGGCTTGCCCTTCGGCGCCACCACGCGCAGCTCCTGACGGCGGCTCGACAGCCGGCGCACGAGGCCGAACAGCATCGCCACGCCGCTCGAGTCGATGAAGTCGAGCTCGCTCATGTCGACGACGAGGCCACGCGCCGAGGTGGGCACCGCCTCGGCGATCCGCTCACCGGCGTGAGGTGCGCCCGCGATGTCGAGCTCGCCCGTGACATGCGCGACCACCACGCCCTCCAGCTCCTTGATCTCGAGCCCCACGAGCCCGTCCTTCACCCAGATCCTCCCTGACTGTCGAGTCTCCGTCGCAACCGAACGGTGGTTCCCTCCGGCGACGGTGCCACCTCCACCGTATCCATCAATGCGCGCATGAGCGAGAGGCCGCGCCCCTGGTCGCCCTCGCGCGGGTGGCGCCAGCTGCCGCGATCGCGCACGGCGATCTCGATCTCGCGGTCCCGGTTCCGCCCGCTGATCTCGAAGCGCGCCGCGGCGCCGCCGCCCGCGTGCTCGATCGCGTTCGTGGCTGCCTCGCCGCAGGCAGTCGTGATCTCGGCGATCGTGTTGTCGCCGGCGCCCGCGTGGCGCAGCCAGCGGCGCAGCATTGCGCGCATCTGCGAGAGCGCCTCCGGCTCGGCCTCGAACTCGGCGCGAAAGCGGTCCGTCACCGGCAGGTTGCGGAGCATCAGGATCGCGACGTCGTCGGTCGCGCCGCTGCTCGGCACGAGCGTCTCCAGCAGGTGGTCGCACAGCTCCTCGAGGTCGTCGGGCGCCTCGCTCACGCGGGCGGCGAGCTGCGCCATGCCGTCGTCGATCAGCTCGCCGGGTCGCTCGATCAGGCCGTCGGTGAACAGGACGATCGAGCTGCCCGGCTCCATCGCCGACGTCACGGTCTCGTAGGTCGGAAAGGGAAGGACGCCGAGCGGAACCGAGCTCGGGCCCTCCAGGTAGTGCCCGGCGCCACGCCCGTTGACGAGCAACGGAGCCGGGTGGCCGGCATTCACCCAGTCGACGCGGCTCTCGCCCGGCTCGACGACCATGTAGAGGAGCGTCGCCATCTGGCTGTCGCGCGCCTCGGTCCAGACCAGCCGGTTGAGCTGCTCGATGACGCGCGCGGGCTCGTGGCCCTCGAGCGCGTAGGCACGCAGCGCGCTGCGCAGCCGGCTGACCATCGAAGCCGCGGCGAGCCCCTTGCCGGCCACGTCGCCCATCACGAGGCCGAGGCCGCCGGTCGGGGTGGGGATCACGTCATACCAGTCCCCTCCCACGTCTGCCTCCGTGGCGGCCGGCAGGTAGCGCGCCGCCACCTCGAGCCCCGGCACGTCCGGCATCTTGGCGGGCAGCAGGCTCTCCTGGAGCGTCACGGCGATCTTGTGCTCGCGCTCGTAGACGCGCGCGTGCTCTATGGCGAGGGCGACCCGGTCGGCGGCCAGCCGCAACAGCGTCAGGTCCTCCGCCGAGAAGCGGCGCGGCGCCACCGAAGCCACCACCAGGACCCCGGTCACGGCGTTCTCCGCCAGTAGCGGCACGCCGATCAGCGACTCGATCTCGAGCTGTCCGAGGGCGGGGTCGGGCAGGTCGGCCGGCCCGGGATCATGAGCGAGCATCGCCTCGCGCGTCTGCGCGACGCGGCCGGCGAACCCCTCGCCGACCTGGAGCGGCTCAATCTGCTCGCCGGGCTCGCCCTGGGATGGGCGCGGCAGCGACGACGCCGCCACGGTGAGCCGCTCCTCTTCGTCGGCGAGCAGGATGGTCGCGGCGTCGGCCTGCAGCACGCCCCGCACGCGCATGATCAGGTCCTCGAGGATGTCGTCGAGGGTGCGGTGCGCCAGCGCCGCGTCGACCAGCAGCTGCATGCCGCTCACGAGCTCGGCCACGCGTTCCGCCTCGGCGCGGGCAGCCTGCTCGCGCAGGAGCGTCTCGCGCTCCTGCTGGCGGCGCATGCGCTCGCTGACGTCGCGGATGAAGCCGGAGACGAACGGCTCGCCCTTGATCTCGATCTTCGAGACCGTGGCCTCGGCGGGGAAGCGCGTGCCGTCGCGGCGCACGAAGTCGGTGTCGTAGCGCTGCATGGCCACGACCTGCGGCGTCTCGATCAGCGCCGTGCGGCGCTCGTCGTGGCGGTCGCGGAACTCCTCGGGTGTCACGAGCGAGCGGAACGGGACGCCGATCGCCTCCGACGCGCTCCAGCCGAAGAGCCGCTCCGCCGCGGTGTTCCAGGATGTGATGACGCCGTCGCGGTCCAGCGCGACGAATGCGTCCGGCGCGCCGTCGAGTACGAGCCGAGTGCGCGCCTCACTCTCCTGGAGCGCGCGGGTGCGCCGCTCGGCGTCCTGCACGCCCACGCGCAGCATGCCGAGCAGTCGCGAGATCAACAGGCCCGCGATCAGCGGCGTCCCGACCGCCAGCAGCCAGCGCACCACGGCGCTCGACGGCTCGACGAGAACGAGAACCACCGCGTAGCCGACGGCGATCAGCGCGATGTGCGCGAGCGCAATCTCGAGCCGGAAGAAGTAAAAGGCGTACAGCGCCGTCCAGGTGTAGAGGACGGGGTAGATGACGGTCGCCTCGACGTAGTAGTTCGCCAGCGACAGGATGATCGTGCCCGTGGCGAGGACCACGTGCAGCTGCCAGGGCCGGACGCGGTCGGCAAAGACCCAGATCACGACGGCGATCAGGATTGCGGCCGCCGCGAGGATCACGAGCTCGAAGTCGCGGATCTGATCCGAGTGCGGGAAGACGAGCGTCAGCAGCCCCAGCGCGGCCCCCGCGATGAAGAGGTAGGCCAGCGAGCGCGCCTGAAGACGCAAGTCGAAAAGCTCGGGGAGCTCCCTCACCGGCCTAGAAGGTTAGAAACCCGGTCCGCCCCCTCGCGCCGATAGGCGCGCGAGCGCCTCGTGGCACTCGACGACCCGCTGCTTGACCGGGTCGTCGTCGGGGCGGGCGTGGACCAGGTCCCACGTCTTGTCGGCGACGTCGCGCGCGGTCTGCGGCGTCGCCTGCGCGCACAGCATGTCGATCAGTCTGAGCTCGAATCCGCTGAGCTGCTCGCCGGGGTCGCCCGGTGGCATCCGCGGCAGCGGCTCATCGGTCGCCTGCCGCCACATCTGAGTAGCCATGACCAGCCGGTTGCGCAGCTCCATCTGGTCCACGGGACCGAGAATCTACGAAAGCCCGGCGCCGAAGGGCTGCGCGCCTGGGGCCGTCGCGGGACGCCAGGACCCGTCGTAGCTGCGGCAGCGGGTCGACCGTGGCTCCGGTCGTGCCTCGCCCCCGCCGCACCTCGATGTGGAGATGGTCGCCCCAGCACGAGCCGGTGCAGCCGACGGCGCCGATCTGCTCGCCCGCCCGCACCCGCGACCGGAGCGCCAGCGCCGTCGGCCGGATCATGTGCAGGTACACGAAGGTGCGGCGCGCCTCGCTGTCCCAGATCGCAACGTAGTTGCCGCGGCCGCCGTCGTCCCCCTTCTCGACGACCTTGCCGGCGCGCACCGACACGAGCGGGGTTCCGGCCGGGGCGAATACGTCCTGCCCCTCGTGCATGTGCCCACTGCGCCACGCGCCGTAGCGCGCGTCGGACTCGCCGAAGTCGGCGTGCCCGCGCACGGGAAAGAACGACTCCGGCGGCGGAGCCTTGACCTCATCGGCCGCGGGCACGGCGGCGATGAAGACCGCGGTGATGGTCGCGAGCTTCACAAGCGGGGGGAGGCTAGCGTCCCGGCAGGGGCCAATACGACAGGTGACCGATGGATTTCAGGCGCGGCCTGGGTCCTAGTAGCAGAGATGAGACACGCCCTTTCAGCCGCAACACCGGAGCGCGGGCTGCTCGAGGCTGCCCAGGCGGGCGATGAGTACGCGTTCCGGGAGCTCGTCGAGCCGCTCCGTCCCGAGCTGCACGCCCACTGCTACCGCATGCTTGGCTCGGTCCACGACGCCGACGACGCGCTCCAGGACACCCTGCTGCGCGCCTGGCGCGCGCTGCCCGGCTTCGAGGGCAGGAGCTCGCTGCGCGCGTGGCTCTACCGGATCGCGACCAACAGCTGCCTGAAGCTGATCCAGCGCCGACCAAAGCGCGTGCTGCCGCTCGACTATGGCCCGGCCGCCGACCCGCACCACGGCCCCTCGGCGCCGGTCGCCGAGGTGGCCTGGCTCGAGCCCTACCCGGAGGCGCCCGACGCCGGCTACGAGCAGCGCGAGGGCGTCGAGCTCGCATTCGTCGCCGCGCTGCAGCACCTCCCGCCGCGCCAGCGCGCGGTCCTGATCCTGCGCGACGTGCTCGGCTTCTCGGCCGGCGAGGTCGGCGAGGCGCTGCACGCAGCACCGGACGCCGTCTACAGCATCCTTCAGCGGGCCCACCGAGCGGTCAACGAACGGCTCCCCGAGCGCAGCCAGCAGGAGACCCTGCGCTCGCTCGGGGACGGGCGGGTCCGCCAGCTCGTGGAGCGCTTCGTCCGAGCGTGGGAGGACGCCGATGTGGACGCGATCCTCGACCTGCTGGCCGACGACGCGACGATCACCATGCCGCCGCGGCCGAGCTGGTACCGCGGCCGCGATGCCATCCGCGCCTTCCTGGCCGGCTGGCCGCTGTCCGGCGAGCGCCGCTGGCGGCTCGTCGCCACGCGGGCCAACGCACAGCTCGCGTTCGCGAGCTACGGAACGGCGCCCGGCGGCGGCGAGCCCGCGCACGCGGTGCAGGTGCTGACGCTCGCGCCCGACGGACGGGTGCAGGACATAACCGCGTTCCTCGAGCCCGACGAGCGATGGATTCGGGAGCCGGCAGGGATCTCAGTTCGCGACGGCGGCCAGGGCCGCCACGCGAAAGGAGGCAGATGGCATCCCCGACACCCGGATCCACTCGATGGGTCCTCGCACTGACAGGAATCGGCTCGCTCATGACGGCGCTCGACACGCTCGTCGTGTCGACCTCGCTGAGCACGATCCGGCTCGACCTCGGCGCCACCGTCGAGGAGCTCGAGTGGACCGTCAACGCCTACAACCTGAGCTTCGCCGTGCTCCTGATGACGGCCGCCGCCCTCGGCGACCGCTTCGGGCGCCGGCGCCTATACGTCGTGGGGCTCGGCGTGTTCGTGGCGGCGTCGGCCGGCTGCGCGCTCGCTCCTGACAGCGCCTGGCTGATCGGCGCGCGCGCCGTCCAGGGCATCGGCGCGGCGTTCATCATGACGCTCGGGCTGGCGCTCCTGAGCGCCGCCTTCCCACCCGAGAAGCGCGGCGCCGCAATCGGGATCTTCAGCGCGGTGACGGGCATCGCGGTGGCGAGCGGCCCGCTCGTAGGCGGAGCCGTGGCGGAGGGCCTCGCGTGGGAGTGGATCTTCTGGCTGAACGTGCCGATCGGGCTCGTCGCCATCCCGCTCGTCCTCACGCGCATGAACGAGAACTTCGGCGCCGACACGGCGCTCGACATCCGCGGCGTCGCGCTGATCACTGGCGGGGCGCTGGGGGTCGTGTGGGGCCTCGTGCGGGGCAACAGCGCCGGCTGGGGCAGCTCCGAGGTGGTCGGGGCGCTGGCGCTCGGCGCGGCGCTCGTCGCCGCCTTCGTGGCGTGGGAGCTGCGGGCGCGCCGGCCGATGCTGCCGATGCGCCTCTTCCGCTCGCGCGCCTTCTCGGCCGGCAACGCGGCGATCTTCTTCACCTTCGCGTCGCTGTTCGGGGGCGTGTTCTTCTTCGCTCAGCTGCTTCAGACCACGCTCGGCTACGGGCCGCTCGACGCGGGGCTGCGGCTGATGGCATGGACGATCACGTTCATCACCGTGGCGCCGGTAGCGGGCGCGCTCGCGGACCGCTTTGGCGAGCGGCCCTTCCTCGTCGGGGGGCTGACGCTGCAGGCCGCCGGCCTCGTCTGGATCGCGCTGATCGCGGAGCCTGGGCTCGGCTACTCGGAGCTGATCCTGCCGTTCATCGTCGCCGGGGTGGGCGTCTCGATGGCGATCCCGTCGGCGCAGAACTCGGTCGTCGGCTCGGTGGCCGACGGCGACCTGGGCAAGGCCGCCGGGGCCAACAGCATGATGCGCGAGCTCGGCGGCGTCTTCGGGATCGCGGTGCTCGTGGCGGTGTTCGCCGGCGCGGGCAGCTTCGCCTCTCCCGAGGCGTTCACCGACGGCTTCGCGCCCGCGATAGCGGTCGGTGCCGGCCTCTCGCTGGCAGGTGCGGCCGCCGCCGCGGCGCTACCCGGGGGCAGCCGAGCGTCCGAGCGCGACCTCGGCTCTCCCCTCCCGGCGCTCGAGGGGGAGCGCGGCTGAGCTAGCGTCCGAGCTCGGTCTCGCGCTCGTGGATCGCGTCGTTGACCGAGCGGACCACTTCCTCGGGATTGTTCACCCAGTCGAAGCGGAACTCCGAGTCGTCGGTCCCGGCAGTGTCGAAGTCGACCGTCCCGACTCGGAGCATCCGGTCCACGACGCTCTGGTCGAAGTTCACGTTCTGCACGCGATCGAGCCGTGTCTCCTGCACGCGCCGGCGCACGACGCCGCGACTGATCCGCAGGCGCTGGTTCGAGATGAGGTAGACGGTCGAGACGCGACGGAACCAGCCGATCACAAGCGTCAGCGCCGCCAAGACCGCGCCGCCCACCAGCCCGATCGCGAACTCGTCGATCAGTAGACCGACGATCACGAAGATCGCCAGCGCCGTGATAAGGCCGCCGAGGTAGAAGCCGGTAAGCGCCCGCCACGACGGATGTCCCTCATAGACAACGTCCTCGCCCGCGCGCAGCTCGATGTCCGCCATGGCGCCACCCTACCTGCGAGGGCGGGTGCCCCTTCTCAGCCGATTTCCAGGTGCGCCCGTTCGTCCGGGTCGATGGTCACCGAAACGGGCTGGCCGGGACCCAGGTTGTGCAGGACCTGCCGCGACACCACCTGGCGAACGGTCGCCTCGTAGGGCTCGCGGCCTGGCAGCGCAACGGTCAGCACGAGCTCGACCTCGGGGTTGTCCTCGCGGGTCACGCCCGTGCTGGTGACGCTCTCCACGACCGCGTGGCCGTGGATCGCGTTGGCGACGCGGAGGCCGCCATGGGCGGAGTCGTTCCGAGAGATGTTCCTGAGTCCGTGCATGGCCGAGTCGCGCCCTTGTGGACGACCGTATGCCGCAACCCGGCTCGAGTCAGTATCGAGTTGGTCTCGCCCGGGTCTCAGGCCGCGCCGGGACCCGGAGTCATGAAAGCGACGGCTGGACCGAGGCCCGCCTCACGCCGCAGCGTCGCGATCCGGCGGCCCGGCTGAATGGCGTCGCGCGGCGCGGCGAGCAGGTCGCCGAGCGCCGCCGCGGTCGCATCCATGTCGGGGATGAGGAACGCGATTCCCCAGAGCCGCGCCGGGCCATCGGGGTCGGCGGCGACGCTCGTTCCCTCCGGGGCCTCGACGAGCTCGAGGATCACCTCGCCCATGCGGAAGAAGGCCTGGCGAGCGGAGCCGCCGGGCGTGGCGCCCTCGCGGAGGCGCCGGAAGTCGAGACCGGCGCCGCGGAGGACCTCCGCCGTGCGGTCGAGGTCGGGCGTCAGGACGATCACGTGATCGATGGAGACGACGCCGTTCGGATGCGCGGCCCCGGCCGCCGGCGGGCGTTCGGAGGCGGTCGTGTCGAGCCCGTCGAGCGCGAGCCTCTCCGCGCCGCGCAACGACCAGCGCACGATTCCGCGCCGCGCGCCGCGCCCCTCGAAGCGGAGCCTCACGCTGCCGACCTCGGCGCTCTCACGCTCGACACTGAAGCCCGCCGCGCGCCACGCGGCCGGTTCGTCGGCGACCACGAGCTCGTCGATCGTCGGCCCGGCATCCACGAGGCGCGCCCTCCCGCGCCTTCAGGTGCGGCGCAGCCCGGGGGCGGACTCGAGCAGCTCGTAGGGGAACGCCTCGACGCGGTTGCCGTCGCGCCCCTCCATCGCCGCGGCGGAGCAGAGCGAGTTGAGCACGGACTCGTGCACCAGCTCGCCGGCCGCCTCGAAGAGCCCGCGCAGGGCGGCCGAGTCGTCGCGCAGGATGAGCAGCTCGAGGTGGCCGTCCTCGCTGCGGTGCGGCACGCGCTGCGCGGTCGAGAAGGAGAGCACGTACTCGCCACTCGCGTTGCCGGCGAACGAGCCGGCGCGGCCCAGCCCGAACGCCGCGCGCGCCCCGAGGCGGCGGAGCTGGCGCTCGCCGAGCGGCGCGTCGGTGCCCAGGACGATCATGATCGAGCCGCCCTGGGCGGGCGGCTCGGCGCCGCCGGCACCGGCGTCCTCGACGGGCCCGACCAGCATGTGTAGGTCGCGCCTGCTGCCGTAGTTGGCGACCACGAGGCAACCGAGCGTGTGCGCGCCGATCCGCCGTGACGCCGTCCCGACCCCGGACTTGAAGCCGAAGCAGGTGGTACCGGTGCCGGCGCCGACCGCACCCTCGCTCGCCTCGTCCGCCGTCGCGGCCGCGATCGCCTCCAGGGCGTGCTCGGGACGCACGGCGAGCGCGCGGGCGTCGGAGAGCCAGCCGTCGAAGCACTCGCCGACGATCACGTTCACGGTGTCGCGGTCGCGGGCGGCGCCGGGGTTGTGCTCGAGCAGGTGGCGCAGCCCGCCCTCCCACACCGGCCCCACCGACAGCGTGTTCGTCAGCAGGATCGGGCTCTCGATCGTGCCGACCTCGTCGAGCTGCGTCAGCCCCGCGACCTTGCCGTAGCCGTTGATCACGTGGCAGGCGCCGAGCACCTTGTCCTCGTAGAGGTTGCCGTCGTGCGGCAGGATCGCCGTGACGCCCGTCCGGCTCACGCCCTCGTCGAGCGTCCGGTGGCCGACGAGCACCCCCGGCACGTCCACGAGCGCGTTCAGCTCGCCCGTGGGAAAGCGGCCGGTCGAGTAGCCGAGCTCACGCAGTCTCCTCCTCACGCGCGGGCAGCATAAGCGCTCCCGCTCAGGCAGACCCGGCGTTGTGGAGCGGGAATCCGCCGCGCGCCGTCTGCGCGCTACCCGCCGCAGGCGCGTGGGGTCGTCACGAGCTGGTCGCGAGAGGGCCCGGCCTGACCGGAGATCTTGCAGTAGCCGTAGCGGCCGCTCTCGAAGTCCACGAGCGTGCGGTACTGGTGACCCACAACGCCTCCGATCGACTGCTCGGTGCGCTCGAACTCGGCGGTCACGGCCAGACACGAGTAGCGCCCTTCTCGGCGCGAGAGATCGCTGTCGGCGCCAACCGCGTCGACGCTGCGCGGGAACGGCTCGCATTCGACGCGCAGGATGGGGCCTTCGAGCGAGCCGGCGCGCACGCGCTTCCGGGCATCCGCGAGCACATTGGCCTCCAGGTCGTCCATCAGCTCTGCGCGCGCGGCGAGTCGCTGCTCCGCAGCGGCCGCCGCGGGCGCCACCGCGGAGCGCGCGAAGTGCGGACGCTGCTCGGCCGCGAGCCTGCGTGCGAGGTCCGCGCGCGCCTGGGCTCGCGCGCGCTCCTCCGAGCGGGCGCGGTCGTCCTTCGACTCCTGGATGCTCGGCAGGAGCGCCACCCCGGCGGCCACCAGCGCCAGCAGGAAGACCGCCCCGGCGATGCGCCCGCCGCGGCCCAGGCGCTGCCAGATCCAGCCGGGCAGCCGGGTGACGTCTGGAAGCGGCTCGTAGCGATCGGGCTGCGGGCGCCCCGGCTGGCTTGGACCTCGATTGGCGACCCGCTCAATACTGGCGCGCCGCGGCGGAAGCACAAGTACCGGTTTCTTGCCCTCGGCGTAAGCTGAGCTTATGCTCGACCTCCGGCGGTTGCGCCTCCTCTCAGAGCTCTCGCGGCGCGGCACCATCGCCGAGGTCGCGCGCGTCGCCGGGTATACGCCCTCGGCGGTCTCGCAGGCGCTCGCGCAGCTCGAACGCCAGACCGGCACTGCCCTGCTCGAGCGCGACGGCCGCCGCGTCCGCCTGACACCCGCGGCGCACGGGCTGGTCGCTCGTACCGAGCGCGCGCTCGCGGAGCTCGATGCGGCCGAGGCGGAGCTGGCTGCCGAGCACGAGTCCGTGCGCGGCGAGATCGTGATCGGCGCGTTCCCGAGCGCCGCCGCCGGGCTCGTGGTGCCGGCCGTGGCGGAGATGTCGGAGCACCACCCGCAGCTCGTCGCGAGCGTCCGCGAGCACGAGCCCGAGGACGGCATCCAGCTGCTGCGCTCGGGCGAGCTGGACCTGCTCGTCTCGGAGCGCTACGAGGAGGTCGAGCCGGCACCGGCCGGCGGCCTCGAGTCGACGCTGCTGATGAGCGAGCCGCTGCTGCTGGTGCTGCCGCGCGGCGACGAGCGGCGCGCCCCGGTCGCGCTCGAGGCGCTCGCGGAGGAAGCCTGGATCGCGGGACTCGCCGGTACGCAGTTCGCGGCGGCGCTCGAGCAGGCCTGCCGCGCCGCCGGTTTTCGGCCGCGCGTCGTCCACCGGGCCGACGACGCGCTGCTCTTCCAGGCGCTCGTCGCGGAGGGAGCCGGCATCGGGCTGCTGCCGGCGCTCGCCTGCATAGGCTCGGACGCCGTGCGCTTCGCCGAGATCGCCGCGCCCGCGCCGCCGCAGCGTCACATCGACGCGCTCGCCCGCCGCGCCGCCGCGCGCCGGCCCGCGCTGGCGGCCGCGCTCGAGGCGCTCAGGAACGCCGCCCGGGCCAGGCCGGCGCGAGCGCCTTGAGGCGCCTGGCGCTCGACGACGATCAGGCCCTCGGCCTCGCCGCATAGGCTGTGGGCATGGACGAACTGGTGGTCGTCAAAGTCGTTGGGAGTGAGCCGGAAGCCGAACTGCTGTGCTCGCTGCTGCGGAGTGCTGGTATCGAATGCGCGGGCCGACAGACGAACTTCGGAGCGGGGGCGGCTGACGGCATGCCAGGCGGCCCTTACGAGCTGGTCGTCCGACCGCAAGACCTGGACGATGCTCGCGACATCCTGCGGGAACCCAGCGACACGGGCGGGGAGTGACGTCGGCTCAAGTGGCAACACCATCAGTGTTGTGCGGCTCGCAGGACTCAGAGAGCGCCCGGCGACCGCGTGCCCGCGGGCGGCGCTTCAGACTGGCCGCTCGACTCTCGACTCCATCAGGGCCAGCAGCTTCGTCGTTGTGCTCCAGCTGCGGATGGTCATGTTCTTGTACTCGGGCAGCGAGGCGACCTTGTTGAGCCGGCTGCTCGTGGCCTTCGCCGCGAGCCGCGAGAAGTAGAGGACGCCCCTCCCCGGCCAGGCGCGGTCGACGCCCTCCCGGATCTCGACCTCGCCAAACGCCTTCTTCACCGTCAGCGGTTTCCGCACGAAGACCACGTCCCACAGGTGGGCGTCCCCACCAAACCCGCGGGGGGCGCCCTCGACAACCGCCTTCAGCTGCGCCTCGGTCAGCAGCACGACCTTCAGCTCGTTGCCGAAGCGCCCGATCAGCTCTGACTCGATCCGGGCCGCCAGCTCCTCGCGCCTCTGTCTCGGAGCCCGGAACAGCACGTTCCCGCTCGCGATGTAGGTCGCGACGTCGGCGAACCCCATCGACTCGAAGGACGCGCGAAGGTCGGCCATCTTCACGAGGTTCTTGCCGCCGACGTTGATCCCGCGTAGCAGGGCGACGTACTGGGAGGCCATCGGCGGCCGTTGTCTATCACGAGTTCCGCGTCCGCGGATCCCCGTGGAGCTTCTTCGCCAGACCCGGACCGCTAGGCCGGCGCGAGCGCCTTGAAGCGCTTCATGTTCTCGGTCATTGCGACCTCGGTCGGCAGCCGCTCCATGCTGGATGCCCCGAAGAAGCCGACCACGCCGGTGGTGCGCTCGAGCACGTAGGCGGCGTCCTCCGGCTCGGCGAGCGGCCCGCCGTGACAGAGCACGATCACGTCGGGGTTGACCGCCACGGCGGCGTCCCGCATTGCCTGGATCTCCTCGACGCACTCGTCGAGCGTCTTGGCGGTGTGCGCTCCGATCGTGCCCTTGGTGGTCAGCCCCATGTGCGGGACGAGCACGTCGGCACCCGCGCGCGACATCGCCTCGGCGGACTCCGGGTCGAACACGTAGGGCGAGGTGAGCAGGCCGAGCTCGGATGCCGCGGCGATCATCTCGACCTCGAGGTCGTAGCCCATGCCCGTCTCCTCGAGGTTCGCGCGGAAGGTGCCGTCGATCAACCCGACCGTCGGGAAGTTCTGCACCCCGGCGAAGCCGGCGTCGCGGACGTCGCGGAGGAAGTTCGGGATGAGCCGGAACGGGTCCGTGCCGCAGACACCGGCCAGCACCGGCGTGTCCTTCACGACCGGCAGCACCTCGCTCGCCATGTCCATGACGATCGCGTTGGCGTCGCCGTAGGGCATGAGACCGGCCAGCGAGCCGCGGCCCGCCATCCGGTAGCGGCCCGAGTTGTAGATGATGATCAGGTCCGTGCCACCGGCCTCGGCGCACTTCGCCGAGAGGCCGGTGCCGGCGCCGGCGCCGATGATCACCCCGCCGCCGTCGAGCGTCGCGCGCAGCTTGGCGCGCGCCTCGTCGCCCGTCACCTCGGAGCCTCGCTCATGTACTCGTCGAGCTTCGCCACCATCGCCTTTGCGAACTCCGGGTCGTTCACGTGCTCGTCCATCTCGACGAGCTCGACGCCCGCGCCGACCTTGCGCAGCTCGTCGAAGAGCGCGGCGTCGGCCTCGGGATCGTGGAAGGGCTGGCCCTCCGCATCGATCATCGAGACACCGCCGAGCGGGATGAACAACGCCGTCGGCCCCGTCGCCGCCGACAGCTTCGACGCGATCCGCCGCCCCAGCTCCGCGTTCTCATCCTTCGTCGTGCGCATCAACGTGATCGACGGGTTGTGGACGTACAGGTTGCGGTCCTCGAAGCGCTCCGGCACGGTGTCGCGCGCGCCGAAGTTGACCATGTCGAGCGCCCCCACCGAGACCACCTGGGGCAGCCCGAGGCGGCCCGCCATCTCGAGCCGGTCCGGCCCGGCCGACAGCACCCCACCCACGAGGTCGTCGCACAGCTCGGTCGTCGTCACGTCGAGGACGCCGCGCAGAAAGCCCGACTCCATGAGGCCCTCCATCGCCTGCCCGCCGACCCCCGTGGCGTGGAAGATGACCGGCTCGTAGCCGAGCCGCTCGAGCTCCTCGCGCGCGGTGGTGAGGCACGGCGTCGTGACGCCGAACATCGTCGCTCCCACCAGCGGGCGCTCCTCCGCGAGCTCCACTGGCGGGGCGCTCACCATTCCCGCCATCGCCGCCGCCGCGTTGGCGAGGACGCGCGCCGACACGGAGTTGACCCCGGCCACGTCGGCCACCGAAGCCATCATCGCCACGTCGCGTGCGCCAACGTAGTCGCGCGTGTCGCCCGCCGCCATGGTCGAGACCATCAGCTTCGGCACGCCGACCGGCAGCGCTTGCATCGCGCGCGTGGCGATCGCCGTGTTGCCGGAGCCGCCCGCGGCCAGCACGCCGTCGATGCGGCCGTCGTCGTGAAGCCGCTTCGCCAGCACAGCGGCCGCGTCCGCCATCGCCGTGACCGCCGCGCCGCGGTCGCGCGCCTCCGCGAGCGCGCCCAGGTCCGCGCCCGTCCCCGCCGCTACCTCCTCGCGCGTGATGTCCGGCGTCGCGCGCGGCGGCTCGAGCGTCCCCACGTCCGCCAGCAGGACGTCGACCCCGGCGTCCGTGAGCCGGTCGCGCAGGAACGCGTACTCGTCGCCCTTCGTATCGAGCGTCCCGATCAGCAGGACCGTCGGGCTCATCCGCTCAGCGCCCAGTCCGGACCGGCCCCCTCACGGAAGTCGGGCAGGTCGCGAAGCGCCTTCTCAGCACCGCCCGGGTTGTAGAGCGCGAGCAGCCGCAGCGGCTGCCAGCCGGTGTTGACGGTCGAGTGGAACATCGCCGTCGGCACGTAGATCGTGTCGCCCGCCTTGATCGGGAAGCTGTTCTCCCCGCCGTCGTCGAGCATCTGCTCGCCCTCGCCGGCGAGCACGTAGAGGATCTCCTCCGACTCGGGGTGGTTGTGGCGCTCGTGGCCCTTGCCGGGCAGGAGCACGACCTCGCCGAACGTCAGATTCGCGCCCTCGGTGTCGTCTGGGGTCACGAACCACTTGATCACGCCCCAGTCGAACGACTGGACCGGCTTGCTCGCCGCGTCGACGGCTTCCATCCTCACTCCTCCGTGGCGATTGGCTCGACACCCAGGTAGCGGCGCTGGGCGTCCGGATCGTCCTGCAGCTCCGCGGCCGTCGTCTCGGCGGCGATCTGGCCGCCGACCATGACGAGCTGGCGCTCGGCGAGCGCCGTCGCCACGCCGAGCTTCTGCTCGACCACGAGCAGCGCGGTCCCTTCGGCGGCGAAGCCACGGATCGTCTCGACCAGGTCCTCGATGACAGCCGGGGCGAGCCCCTCCGAGGGCTCGTCCATGATCAGCAGCTTGGGGTTGAGGAGGAGCGCGCGCGCGATCGCGAGCATCTGCTGCTCGCCGCCCGAGAGCTGGGCGGCGCCGTTCTTGCGGCGCTCCTCTAGCCGTGGGAAGAGCTCGTAGATGCCCTTGGGCGTCCAACGCTTGCCGTTGCCGCGACCGGCGACGAGCTTCAAGTGCTCCTCCACGCTAAGGGAGGGGAACAGCCGCCGTCCCTGCGGCACGAAGCCGATGCCCGCCGCCGCGATCCGGTATGCCGGCTTCCCCATCAGCTCGCGGCCGCCGAAGCGCACCGAGCCGTCGGCCTTCGCGAGCAGCCCGGTGAGCGCGGCGCAGAGGGTCGACTTGCCCATCCCGTTGCGGCCGATCACGGCGACCGGCTCCTCGCCCATCTCGAAGCTGACGCCCTGCAGAACGTGGGCGGCGCCGTAGTAGCCGTTCAGGCCCTCGACCGCGAGCAGCTCGTCAGGCACCGCCGTCACCGCTCCCCAGGTAGAGCTCGTGCACGGTCTCGTTGGCGCGGATCTCGTCCGGCGTCCCCTCCACGAGCACGCTGCCGTTGTGCATCATCGTGACCCAGCCGGCCACGCCGAGCGCCACGTCCATGTCGTGCTCGATCAGAATCAGCGTGATCTCGGGGTCGAGCTCGCGCAGCATCTCGGTCAGACGCACGCGCTCGACGCGCGAGAGGCCGGCCGCGGGCTCGTCGAGCATCATGAGCTTGGGGTCGGTGGCGCGTGCCATGCCGACCTCGAGCTGGCGCTGCTCGCCGTGCGAGAGCTCGCCGACCGTCCGGTCGAGAGTGTCCTCGAGTCCGACGCGCTCGGCCATCGAGCGGGCGCGCTCGCGCATCTCGCCGTCCGCCTTGGTGCGCACCGGTCGCAGGTGCCCCGAGCGCACTCCGAGGAGGGCGAGGTAGAGGTTGTCCTCGACCGACATGCCGAGGAAGAGCCTCGAAGTCTGAAAGGTGCGCGACAGGCCGAGCCGGGCGCGCTTGCGCGCCGGCTCGAGCGTCACGTCCCGGCCGAACAGCTCGATCGTCCCCGACGTCGGCGGGAACTCGCCCGAGATCACGTTGAAGAGCGTGGTCTTGCCGGCGCCGTTCGGACCAAGGATGGCCCGGCGCTCGCCGGGCCGGATATCGAGGTCCACGTCGCGAACGGCGTGGACCCCGCCGAAGCGCCGGCCGACCCCCCTGAGGCGGAGGATCGACTCGGCGCTGTCGGTGGTTTGTGCTGCTGCTTCCACTTCTCTCCGATTACTTGGAGAAGTCGACCGCTTCGGCCTTGCCCACCCAGGAGGGCGGGTCCTTCTTCTCGCAGACCGGGTTCTCACGATCCGGTGCGGGAGTCTCGGGGCTGAAGAAGCCGCCGAACGTCTGGTCCACGGCAGGGATCTGCCGGAACGTCTGGACGTCCGGGGTTCCGTCGTTGTTTGCGTCGGCAACGATCCGCTTGACGTAGTTGTCGGCGATCCCGTTGCGGTTGTCGTCGAGCTCGATCTGGCCGTAGGCCGCGTCGAGCTGGATGTCCTTCAGCGCGTTCTGCAGCTCCTTCTGCCCGCCGCCGATGTTGCCGTCGACGTTCTCGAGGCCCTGCAGCAGCGCCTCGGCTGCGTTGTAGTAGTTGTAGACGAACACCGAGGAGGCGAGCGGAGCGATCTCCGGGTACACCGCCTCGATCTCCTTCACGTACGCCTGCGCCTCGGGCGTGGTCGAGTCGCCGGCGGTCGGGCCGGCGGTAATCGCGCCGACCAGCCGCGGGCCGACCTCCTTGAGCACGAGCGGGTCGTCGAAGAAGACGTTGCCCATGACCTTCTTGGGATCGATCTTGCCCTTCTGCTGCTCGTACTGCTTGAGGAACGAGATCAGGCCTGAGCCGCCGATGCCCACGTAGAGGCCGTCGACGTCATCGGGGATCTGCGAGATGAAGGACGAGTAGTCCTTCTCGCCGAGCGGCGGCCACACGCGGTTCGTGACGTCTCCGCCGATCGCACAGAACTCGGCCACGAATCCGGCGAGCGACGTGTAGGGGAACGAGTAGTCGTCGCCCACGATCGCCGCCTTGCGCCAGCCCAGCTCGTTGTACGCGTAGTCGCCCAGTCCGGCCGACCACTGAGCTCCGTCCGTGTGGTAGCGGAAGAAGTTGGGCGCCCGCACCTTGAGCGTGGCGTCCTGCGCGCCGGAGGTCCCGTTCACGAACGTCTGGTCCGGGTGCTCCTTGGCGTAGTTGGCCACCGCGATGCCCTCGTCGCCCGAGAGCGGGCCGATGAGTATGTCCGCGTCCTCCTGCTCCATCAGCCGGCGGGTCTCCTCGATGGCCTTGTCGGCCGTGTCGTCGGCACAGCCGTAGCCGACGATCTCAATATCCTTCCCGGCAACCTTCGCTCCGGTGATTCCGTCGCTCGGCTTGTCGGGGTTCTTGGCCTTGGCGCCGCGATTGATCATGGGCACCTGGGCCCCGGCGATGTCCGGCTCGTAGAACGCGCCGAACGCGCCCTCGCAGTCGGACAGGATCCCGATCTTGATCGTGCCCCCACCGCCGCCGCCGCTGGTATCGGCGGCCTGATCGCCGCCTCCACCATCATCGTCATCGTCGTCGCCGCAGCCGATGGCCACCAGCGTCAGGGCCAGGACTGCGGCGATGAGCACCGCCAGCCAGGGCCGTCTGTGACTACGGTCCGTCATTCCCTCTCCTCACTCTCCTCTGTCGCTTGGACATCTCCGCCCCCCGGTCTCCTTAGAACTTCGTGGGCTCCTCCTAAGTCACCTGCTCACCTGTCCTGGCTCCAACGGCTCCTGGACCGGCGGCCCCTCTGGTGCCGCCGGTCCAGCGCGTGGGCGCCCACCCCCGAGGGCGCCGATCAGCCGCTCCTTCCCCCTGTCCCAGATGCCGACCAGGCCACCGGGAGAGACAAGGACGATCACAAGGAACACGATGCCGATGAGCGTGTTGAAGCGCTCGGGTCCCAGGAAGCTGCCGATGTCCGGGGTCCACTCGCGCGAATAGTTGTCGAGCAGCGCGAAGAAGATCGCTCCGACCCACGCGCCCTCGAGCCTGTAGAGGCCTCCGATGACCGCGATGACGAGGACGTCGATGGTCTGGCCGAGCGCTATCGAGCCCGGAGAGATGCGCCGGTTGTACCAAACCGAGAGGATCCCGGCGACGCCAGCGATCAGGGCCGCGGCGGCGAACGCCAGCGTGCGGTGGAGCGTCACGTTGTAGCCGAGTGCGCGCATCCGGGTGGGGTCGTCGCGCATGCCCTGCATCGCCATGCCGAACGGGGTGCGGGCCAGGTACCGGATCAGGAAGAAGACGATCACGGACGCCGCGAGCGTCACGTAGAACAGGCGCGACGGGTCTTCCGTCGGGTTCCCCACGAGGCTCGGCAGGTCGACGTTGTTGACGCCCCCGAAGCCCGACAGCTGGGTGACCTGGCTGAAGAAGTAGTAGACCAGGACCCCGAACGCCAGAGTGATCATCAGGAAGTAGATGCCCTCGCTCCGCGCCGCGACGGCGCCGAAGAACAGTCCCACGAGGCCCGCGACACCGACGGCCACGATCACCGCCACCCAGGGCGACCAGGCGACGTCAAGGCCGCCGTCTGCCGCCACCAGGTTGGCCATCGTGAAGCCCGCGACTGCGTAGAGGCCGACCTGACCCGAGCGAAACCATCCCGGCGTAACTCGAGAGGAAGATCAGGCTCGCGGCGGCGATCCCGAGCCAGAGCGCCTTCGTGAGGATCACGCTCACGAAGAAGTCCGAGAAGATCAGCGGCGCGAACAGGAAGAGCAGGCCGGTCACGCCGACGACCGCCACCGTGATCGGGTCGAGCCCGCGCGGGAGGCGGGCGCTCACGCGGGTCTCCCGAAAAGGCCGAGCGGCTTCACGGCCAGGACGACCACGAGCAGCGCGAACGTCAGCAGGATCGAGTAGTTCGTGAGGTCAGTGTCGCCGAAGACGAGGTAGACGTCCGCGTAGGCGTCGACGAGCCCGAGAAGGAGCGCGCCGATCGCAGCGCCGCCAAGGCTGCCCATACCTCCGATGATCACCACGATCAGCGAGCTGAGCAAGAACGACGCGTCCTCGCCTGGCTCGAGCGCGATCATCGTGCCGCCGAGCCCACCGCCGATGCCGGCGAGCATGGCGCCGAGGAAGAAGGCCACGCCGAACACGATCGGGATGTTGATGCCGAGCGCCGAAACCATGTCGCGATCGTCCACCCCGGCGCGGACGATCAGGCCGAAGCGCGTTCGTTTGATCAGCCACCACAGGCCGATGCCGATGATGAGTGCGGCGCCGGTGACGATCACGAGCCGGAAGAAGCCGTACTGGACACCGAACAGCTCCACGCTCTCGGGCCAGTTCGACGGCGGCTTGATGTCCTTCGCGATGCCGCCGAACTGGGCCAGCATCTGGTCCGCCAGGATCACCGAGATCGCGATCGTGATCAGCGCCTGGCGCAGGTCCTGGCCCTGGTTCCAGCGCAAGAAGACCTGTTGGATCAGGAGCCCCACGAAGCCGATCGCGACAGCCGCGAGCAGGATCGGCACGAGCCAGCCGAAGAGGTCGTAGTCGGACGCGCCGCCGGAGGGCGAGCTGAGACTCAGGTTCAGGCCCTCGGTCTCCTTCTCGAACCAGCCCTTCTGCATCTCGAAGGCGAGATATCCGCCCAGCAGGTACAGCGAGCCGTGCGCCATGTTCACGACCCGCATGAGCCCGAAGATCAGCGTGAAGCCGCTCGCCACTACGAAATAGAGCGCGGCCAGCGTGATGCCGTTCAGCGACACCGTCCAGAACTGGCGCAGGTCGCCGAGTCCCTTGGCGAGGATCCAACCCACGCCGAGGAAGATCGCCGCGCCGCCGATCACCCGAGGGAGATAGCGGTAGCCGGAAACGATCTCGGCGGTCGGCACTTCGCTTGCGGCGCTGCCGCGTCTCAGAGGTAGACGCATGCTTGACACGTATTGAAAACTCATGCAGAGTTCCCTGTCAAGTCCTGAAGGGACATGATGGCTTTTGTTAAGCAGCCTTAAGGAGCGTCGTGGCCTCGGGCGTCCCGCTTTCAACGGAGTACGGAACGGTCGCGAGCGACCCCGACTCGCTGGCCCGGCTCCATAGCGAAATCGCCTCCGAGCTCGGCGAGGAGGCCGTGACGAGCGCGCCGGAGCGCCTCGACGCCTACACCGCCGACACTTACTGGCTGGCCCTCCATGCACGCGCCGCGGGCACCCCGATCGGCCGACCCGAGCTCGTCGTGACACCACGCGACGAGGCCGGGGTCGCGACCGTCCTACGCGTCGCAGACGCCAATCGGGTGCCCGTGGTCGCGTGGGGCGGGGGCTCGGGCACGCAGGGCGGGTCGGTCCCGGTGAGCGGGGGCGTCGTGCTCGACCTCACCGGGCTCGACCGGATCGTCGAGATAGACGAGCGCTCGCTGACGGTCACCTGCGAGCCCGGCGTCAACGGGCGCCGGCTCGAGCGCGAGCTGAACGAGCGCGGCCTGATGCTCCCCCACTACCCCGCCTCAGAGGAGTGGGCGACGGTCGGCGGCTACGTGGCGGCGCGCGGCTCGGGAGTGCTCTCGACCCGCTACGGCAAGATCGAGGACCTCGTCCTCAACATGCGCGTGGCGCTCGCCGGCGGCGAGGTGATCGAGACCGTCGAGGTGCCCCGCCACGCGGTCGGGCCTGAGCTGACGCAGCTGTTCGTCGGCTCCGAGGGGACGCTCGGCGTGATCACCCGGGTGACGCTCGAGATCGTGCCGCTGCCAGCGCTGCGCCGGTTCGCGACCGTGCGCTTCCCCGACATCGGCGCCGGCGTCGAGGCGGTCCGGCGCGCGCTCTCGGTCGGCGCGCGGCCGTCCGTGGTGCGCATGTACGACGACGAGGCCACGCGGCTCGCCTTCTCGCCGGTCGTCGGCCAGGAGCTCGACGGCGCCTGCACGGTGTTCGCCTTCGAGGGCGGCGACGCGGACCTGGTGAGCGCCGAGGCGAACGCGACGCTCGCGCTCGCCAGCGAGGCGGGCGCCGAGCAGCTCGACCCCGAGCTCGGCCAGATCTGGTGGGACCGCCGCTACGACTTCTACCACCCGCCACACCAGCCGGAGCTGCCCTCGATCTGGGGCACGATCGACGTCGTCGCGACCTACAGCCGCATCGAGGCGGTCTACGACGCGCTGCGCGCAGCGGTCAAGGACCCGTTCGCGGACACGGACCTCCAGCTGCGCATGCACTTCTCCCACTGGTACGCGTGGGGCACGATGATCTACGCCCGCTTCGTCGTCCCGGACGGCGGCGGCGGCCCCGAGGCCGTCGAATTGCACGACCGGATCTGGGCGGAGGGGCTCGCGGCGGCGTTCTCCGCCGGAGCCGTGATGAACGATCACCACGGCGTCGGGCTGAAGCTCGCGCCGTACATGGAGCGCCAGCACGGCAAGTCGCTCGACACGCTGCGGCGCGTCAAGGCCGCGCTCGATCCCAACGGGATCATGAACCCGGGCAAGCTCGGGCTATGAGGAGGCCTCCCCGGGAGGCAGCTACAGGAGAGGAGACCACTTGAAGTTCGCCATGCACAACTGGATGCGCGCCGAGCCGATCGAGACCACCATCGAGCGGCTCAGCCGCTGCGGCTACGACGCCATCGAGATCTCCGGTGAGCCGGCCGTCTGGGACACCGACGAGGTGCGCGGCCTGCTCGAGAAGCACGGGATCGGCTGCTGGGGTGCCGTGACCCTGATGACCGGCGGCCGCGACCTGCTGCACGAGGACAGCTACGTCCGCCGCGGCTCGATCGACTACGTGAAGGACACGATGAGCCAGATCGCCGCGTGGGGCGGCGACATCATCACGGTCGTCCCCTCGACGGTCGGCAAGGTCGTCCCGATGGGCTCGCCCGAGGACGAGTGGGACTGGGCCGTGGAGGCGCTCAAGGAGTGCCAGGCCCACGGCGAGGAGGTCGGCGTGCGCATCGGCCTCGAGCCGCTCAACCGCTTCGAGACCTACTTCCTCAACCGCGCCGATCAGGCGCTCGCTCTCGCCGACGACGTCGGCGGCAACTGCGGCGTCTGCCTCGACATCTTCCACATGAACATCGAGGAGGCCGACTGGCCCCAGGCGATCCGGAGCGTCGGCGACAAGCTCGTCGACTTCCACGTGGCCGACAACAACCGCATGCCGTGCGGCCAGGGCGCGCTCGACTGGGAGAAGCTCATGCAGACCCTGGACGAGGTCGGCTATGACGGATGCGTGACGGTCGAGTTCGTGGCGACGGTCGACCGCAGCCGCATCTCGCAGCGCACGGAGATCACGGACGCGTCGGAGAGCGAGGGCACGCAGGGGATGGAGCAGTTCCTGCGCGACCACGGCACCGGCACGGTGCCGGCCGCGCTCTACGACCAGTACGTGCAGGACTCGATCGACCGGCTCAAGAAGGCGGCCGAGTCGGTGGGTCAAACCGTTTGAGCGACACGCCGCGGATCGCGCTCATAGCGACCCTCGACACGAAGGGCGAGGAGATCGCGTACGTGCGCGAGCGCGTGCGCGCGTTCGGCGGAGAGGCCGTCGTGATCGATTCCGGGATCCTCGGCGAGCCGTCCGGATGCGTGCCGGACGTGTCGCGCGCGGAGGTCGCCGAGGCAGCCGGACACAAGCTGGAGGAGGTGCGCGGCGCGGGCTCGCGCGGCGCGGCGGTGGAGCAGATGCAGGTGGGAGTGCGAGCCGTGATCGACCGTCTCTGGGATGAGCGGGCGATCGACGGCGTGCTCTGCCTCGGCGGTGCCGAGGGGGCCCTCCTCGGCGCCGCCGCCGTCGCCGGCCTGCCGGTCGGGGTCCCGAAGCTGATCGTCTCGCCGAGCGCGTCGGGCCGGCGCCCGTTCGGGCCCTTCATGGGCGAGGGCGACACGCTCGTCATGCACTCGGTCACGGACATCCTCGGCCTCAACCCGATCTCGCGCTCGGTGTTCGACAACGCCGCCGCGGCGGTGGTCGGAATGGCGCGTGACGCCGGGCGGCCGGTCGCGGACCTCGGCGAGCGCTGCGTCGGGATCACGATGCTCGGCCACACGACGCCCGCGGTGATGCGGATGCTGCCGCAGCTCGAGGAGGCGGGGCACGCGCCCGTTGTCTTCCACGCCAACGGCGTCGGCGGACCGGCGATGGAGCGGCTGATCGAGGCGGGGGCCATCTCGGGCGTCATCGACTTCACGTTGTCCGAGCTCGCCAACTCGATGCATGTGACCGGCATCCACGCCACCGGGCCGACGCGGCTGACGGTGGCGGGCAAGCACGGGCTGCCGCAGGTCGTGGTGCCCGGCTGCGTCGACTTCTTCAACCAGGGCGCCCTCTCCGAGCTGCCCGAGCGCTACCGCGACCGCAAGCGCTACTTCCACAACCCGGTCGCGACGCTGGTCCGGCTCACCGCCCTCGAGGAGGCGGAGCTCGGCCGCGTCGTCGCGGACCGCCTCTCGGCCGCGCGCGGCCCGGTGCTGGTGCTGTGCCCCAACCGCGGCTTCTCGCTCGCCGACGTCGAGGGCGGCGACCTCTGGGACCCGGGCGCTGACCGCGCCTTCATCGACTCGCTGCGCGCGGCGCTACCGCCCTCGATCCCGTTCGAGGAGGTCGACGCGCACGTCGACGACCCCGACTTCGCCGACCTCACCGTCACCCGCTACCTGTCGCTCGTCAAGGAGACCGCCGATGTCGTCTGAGAACGGCCAGTCAGGCCGCCCCGTCTCGCACTGCCTGCTCGACCTCGCCCCGCCCGACATCGAGTGGTTCCGGGAGCGCTCGGACATCGTGCTGATCCCGATCGGGTCCTGCGAGCAGCACGGCGCGCACCTGCCGCTCGGCACGGACACGATCACGGCGCTCGAGGTGTCGCGGCGGGCGGCCGAGAAGGCGGACGTGCCCTACGCGCCGCCCTTCTGGGCCGGCTACTCGCCCCAGCACATGCGCGAGCCCGAGAGCGGCGTGGGCACGATCACGCTGCGCGCCTCGACGCTGAACGAGGCGCTCTACGACATCTGCCGCTCGCTCATCCACCACGGCTGGAACAAGCTCATCTTCGTCAACGGGCACGGTTCGAACACGAAGGTGATCGACCCGCTGCTGCGGCGCGTGAAGTACGAGACCGGCGCGATCGTCGGCCTCTACAAGCCCTACGCGGAGCGTTACATCGGCATGCTCGAGGGGCTGCTCGAGAACCCGCCCGACGAGACGCCGGGCTGGCACGCGTCCGAGCTCGAGACCTCGCAGGTGCTCGCCCACAACAGCGAGCTCGTCCACATGGAGCGGGCCGCCGAGGACCGCGCGCAGGTGCCGAAGTGGCTGCCCCAGTCCTTCATCAAGCAGGACGGCGCGCCCGACGTGGCGTTCCAGGGCTACCAGTACTTCGTCTTCCCGATGGACCACAACGAGTTCTCGCGCACGGGCGTGATCGGCAACCCGATGACAGCCACTGCCGAGAAGGGCGAGGAGGCGCTCGAGCGCTTTGCCGACCACCTCGTCGCGGCCATCGACGAGTTCCGCCCGCTCACCACCGAGATCAAGCGACGGGAGTTCGAGGACCGCGTTTGAGCCCCTCGGTTCCACCCGCGTTGCGACGCTCGCAGATGCTCGAGCGGATCCGCCGGGAGGGCGGCGTGACCGTGACCGAGCTGGCCCGCGACCACGGCGTCTCGGCGGTGACCGTCCACCGCGACCTCGCCGAGCTCGCCTCCGAGGGGCTCGTCGAGCGCATCCACGGCGGCGCGCGCGCGGTCGACGGCAACGGCGCACAGCGGATCGAGACCGACTGGGACAAGCGCCTGCGCCAGAGCTGGGTCGCCAAGGAGGCGATGGCGGGGCGCGCGGCGAGCCTCGTGGCCGACAACGCGACGGTCTTCGTCGACGCGTCCTCGACCTGCCTCGCAGTGGCGCTCGCGCTCGCCGACAGCGGCCTCGGCCCGCTCACGCTCGTCACGAACTCGCCGGCGATCGCCTTCGAGCTGTCCGCCGATCAGATCCACGTGGTCATGGTCCCGGGCGAGGTCGACCAGCACATGCGACTGATCGCGGGGCGCTGGGCGATCGAGTTCCTCAGCGGCATCAACATCGACATCGCCTTCCTGTCGGCGGCCGGCGTCACGCTCGAGCAGGGGCTCACCACCTCGCGGCGTCCGCTCGCCGACGTCGTCAACGCCGCCCGCGCGGTCGCCGGCCGCAGCGTGGCGCTGATGGACTCGTCCAAGTTCGGGCGCAGCTCGCTGCTCACCATCTGCCGGCCGGAGGAGCTCGACCTGCTGATCGTCGACGCGGGGCTGCCGCCCGAGGAGCTCGCGCGCTACCGCCGTGCCGGCGTCTCCATCGAGGTCGCCGCCGAACCCGTTCCCACCACCTGAGGAGAGGAGATCCAATGGCAAGACCAGTCACCCTGTTCACCGGCCAGTGGGCGGACCTGCCGCTCGAGGAGCTTGCGGCCAAATGCGGCGAGTGGGGCTTCGACGGCCTCGAGCTCGCCTGCTGGGGCGACCACTTCGAAGTGGACGAGGCGCTTCGCGACGACGGCTACTGCCGCTCGAAGCGGGAGCTGCTCGAGCGCCACGGGCTCGACTGCTGGGCGATCGGCGCTCATCTCGTCGGCCAGGCCGTCTGCGACCCGATCGACTCGCGTCATCAGGGCGTGCTGCCCGAGGACGTCTGGGGCGACGGCGACCCGGAGGGCGTCAGGCAGCGCGCCGCCGAGAAGATGAAGGACACGGCACGGGCCGCCGCGCGGCTCGGAGTCAGCGTGGTCACCGGCTTCACCGGCTCGCCCGTCTGGCACATGCTCTACTCGTTCCCGCCCAACGACTGGGCCGACATCGCGCGCGGCTACGAGGACTTCGCCGAACGCTGGAACCCGATCATCGACGTGTTCGATCAGGAGGGCGTGCGCTTCGCGCTCGAGGTGCATCCCACCGAGATCGCCTACGACTTCCCGACGACGCAGAAGACGCTCGAGGCGATCGGCCACCGCGAGGGCTTCGGCATCAACTTCGACCCGTCGCACTTCGAGCACCAGTTCCTCAACTCAGCCGAGTTCGTCGGCGAGTTCGCCGAGCGCATCTACCACGTGCACGTCAAGGATTCGAAGAAGCGGCTGAACGGTCGCCGCTCGATCCTCGGCTCCCACATCGACTTCGGCGAGCCCGAGCGCGGCTGGACGTTCGTGTCACCGGGCCACGGCGACGTGGACTTCGAGGACCTGTTCCGCCAGCTCAACCGGATCGGCTACGAGGGTCCGCTCTCGATCGAGTGGGAGGACTCGGGCATGGACCGCGACTGGGGCGCGCCCGACGCGCTCGCGTTCGTGCGCCGCACCGACTTCGCGCCGTCCTCGGTGGCCTTCGACGCCGCATTTGCGAGGGAAGGCTGATGGCCGAGGAGAAGGTCGGCTTCGTCACGATGGGCGCCGCCGGCGGCGGCGCCGACGTCGGCACGATCGGCGTCGGGATGCTCGGCTACGCGTTCATGGGCAAGGCCCATTCGAACGCGTACAAGACGCTCTCCTACATGACCTGGCCGCCGCCGCTGATGCCGCAGCTCGTGTCGATCGCGGGCCGCGACGAGGAGGCCGTGAGCGAGGCGGCTGCCCGCTACGGCTTCGAGGGCTACGTGACCGACTGGCACGAGCTGATCGGCGACGAGCGCATCGGCCTGTTCGACAACTCGGGCCCGAACAACCTGCATACCGAGCCGTCGATCGCGGCCGCCGAGGCGGGCAAGCACGTGATCTGCGAGAAGCCGCTCGGCCGTGACGCCGCCGAGTCGTACGACGCCTGGCAGCGCGTGGCGGCCGCCGGCGTCAAGCACATGTGCGCGTTCAACTACCGCTTCGTGCCGGCCGTGCGGCTGGCCCGCGAGATCATCGAGTCCGGCGACCTCGGCGAGATCACTCACTTCCGCGGCTCCTACCTGCAGGAGTGGGGGACGATCGACGACGAGGTCTGGCGCTTCGACAAGGCGCTCGCGGGCTCGGGAGCGCTCGGGGATCTCGGCGCGCACGTGATCGACCTGGCGCGCTACCTCGTGGGCGAGATCGAGTCGGTGGCGGCCGCCACCGCGACCTTCAAGCCCGGGCGCGAGGTCGACGACGCGGTCGAGTCCGTCGTCTCCTTCGACAACGGTGCCGTCGGCACGATCGAGGCCACGCGCTTCGCCACCGGGCGCAAGAACGCCTTCAGATGGGAGATCAACGGCTCCAAGGGGTCGATCGCCTTCGACCTGGAGCGCCTGAACGAGCTGCAGGTGCACATCGCCGGATCGACACCGGCGGAGTCGGCGCAGGGGTTCCGGAACGTGCTCGTCTCAGAGGCCGACCACCCGTTCTGGCAGCACTGGTGGCCGCACGGCCACATCATCGGCTGGGAGCACAGCTTCGTCCACGAGCTGCACCACCTGCTCACGGCGATCCGCGACGACTCCGACGTGGCTCCCCACGGCGCGACGTTCGAGGACGGCTACCGCTGCGCCGAGGTGTGCGACGCGATCCTGCGCTCCGCGGAGGGCGGCAGTCGCGAGGAGGTCAGCTACCGCGACTGAGCGGGCGCCTCAGGCCTGGTGCTCGGTGCTGTCGGGGTACTCCTCGCCGCGCGCTTCGCGGTAGCGGCGGTCGAACAGCTCGAGCGCCCCGGTCACGTCAGACGGCCCCTCGACGTCGTGGCTGACCCTTTCCGACTCCGGGGTGGAATCGTCGGCCGGCTCAGCGTCTCCGTGCTCGACGAGCGCGTCGTGCTCCAAATGAGCGAACGGCAGCTCGACGAGGCCGCGGTCCGGAGCAAGTACGCCTAGCTCGACATCCCTGTATCGCACGACCGCAGTGCCGTCGGGGCGCCCTTCGATGCGCACACCCGGCCACGTCTCGAGCTCGTTCGCAATCTCGGCTACGAGCTCGGGCGCGTGGGACACGCGCCGATGGTATCCGCTTCCCCGCTATCAGCACGGCCGTAACCGCGCGTCGTTGCGCCCGTAGACCGCGTGGCCTGAGGGGTCGGCCGCCGTTCCCGAGTCGCCGACCAGCGTGCAGAGGGCCTTCGCGATCTGCCGGCCGCGCCGGTCGCGGCGCAGGTCGGTCGTGAGGGCGATCAGGCGCAGGTGGCGGCGGAGCGCCTGCCCGGCGCGGTCCGCCGCGTTGGACGCCGGCGCGAGCGCCACCGAGGCGGCGAGAAGCGCGGCGATCATCGGCTATGGGGTACCCGGGTCCGGCTCGAAGTCCGCCACGAGCGCGGAATGGTCGCTCAGGCCCGCGCGGCGCCAGTCGTGGGCGTACGCGCTGGCGACGGGACGCAGTCCGTGCACCAGGACGTGGTCGAGGCGCCAGCCGCCGCGATCCTGTGGGAAGCGCCAGCTCGCCTCCCGCTCGCCGTAGCCGTGCAGCGACCGGAACGCGTCGACCCAGCCCTGCTCGCGCAGGCCGTGGACGAGCGCCCGCTCGGCGCGATCCCAGCGCTCGCCACGCTCGGGGCGCAGGCGGCCTGCGCTGTCGTGCGCGAAGGTGAGCACGTTGCCGTCGGCGAGCTCGCGGCGCGGCGTGTTGAGGTCTCCGCACAGCACCCGTGGCGCGCCGGCCGGCGTCGCGGCCAGGTACGCGGCCACCGCCTCGTGGGTCCGCACCTTCGCGAGCTCCGGCGCCGGCGAGATCGGCGAGTGTAGGTTGACGACCTCGACGTGCCGGAGGGCGCAGCACAGGAGCCGCTCGGGCCACGGCACCTGTGGCGGGACGAGCTCAGTCAGCGGCTCGCGCGCGGCGGTCAGCACCCCGAGCAGCCGCCGTCCGGCGGCCGGCCGCAAGCCCTCGCTCAGGGCCGTCTTGACCGAAGCGAAGCCGGCTCGCTCGAGCTCGGCGTGCCACATGGGCAACGTCCGTGCCGTGACCTCCTGCAGCGCCACCACATCGGCCTCGACCGCCGCGAGCGCCGCGGCCTGCTCCGGCTGGCGGGTCACGCGACCGGCGACGTTCCAGGTGACGAGGCGCAACGGCGAGCTCAGGAATCCAGGCCGAGCCGCTCTTCGAGCCCGTCGACGAAGGCGACCTGCGCGGGATTCAGCTTCTCACGCGCGACGTCGAGCGAGAACCAGCCGGCACGGTCGATCTCGGGGAAGCTGCGGAAGCTTCCGCTGCGAGGCGGCCACTCCATCGTGAAGGTGTTGCTCCGGACGGCGTCCGCGTCGAGGTCGCCCTCCGCGGCCCAGGCGATCACGCGCTTGCCGCTCTTCTGCGTGACGGTGCCGAGCTCGACCGGCTCGGCCGGGTCGAGCGCCGTGCCGGTTTCCTCCTCGAACTCGCGCAGCGCGCACGCGAGCGGCTCCTCGGTCTCGTCGTACTCACCCTTCGGGATCGACCAGACACCGGCGTCCTTGCGCGCCCAGAAGGGCCCGCCGGGGTGCACGAGGAGCACTTCGGGCGCGTCGCCCGACAGCCGGTACAGCAGGATGCCGGCGCTGCGCCGCGGCAACGCGCTCAGCCGATGGCGCCGGCGTACAACGATTCGCTGCCGAGCGCAGCCGGGTCGTCGAGCGCCTGCCGGCGTGACATCGCCACCGCTCCGCGCACGGCGGCCTCGCTCCCGAGCCGGGCCGCGAGCACCGCGCAGCCCGAGCCGTCGCCCGCGAGCAGCCGCCTGTGGAGCTCGTTCTCGATCGGCTCGCGCAGCCATTCGGTCAGCGGCGCGAAGTAGCCGCCGAGCAGGAGCGCCTCGGGATTCAGCAGGTTGACCGCCACCGCGGCGGCGATCCCGAGCGTGTGCCCAACCTGGCTGAGCGCCTCGAGCGTCTTCACGTGACCGCCGCGCGCCGATTCGGCGAGCATCGCGCCCGGCCACTCCGGGCGTGAGCCGGCGCAGCGCACGCGGGGGTCCCAGCCGGCGAGCCGCAGGATCGCCTCCTGACCCGCGAGCCGCTCGAGGCAGCCGCGCGAGCCGCACGGGCACGGCGGGCCGTAGGCGTCGATCGTGAGGTGCCCGATCTCGCCGCCGAACCCGCGCGCGCCCCGGAACAGGTCGCCGCCGATCACGATGCCGGCCCCGATGCCGATCTCGCCGGAGATGTAGACGAAGTCGCGCAGGCCCCTCCCGGCTCCGTCGGTCAGCTCGGCGAGGGCGCCCAGGTTCGCCTCGTTCTCGATGTTCACGGGGCCGAGCGCATCGCTCAGCATCCGCGTGACCGGGACGTCCTCCCAGTGCAGGTTGGGAGCCATGACGACACCGCCGAAGTCGTCGACGATGCCGGGCACGGCGAGCGTTGCGGCGGCCGGGCGCCGGCCCGCGGCGAACGGCTGGTCGAGAGCCTGCCGGGCGAGCAGCTCGAGCCTCGAGATCACCTGCTCCGGGCGCTGGCGATTGTCGCTCTCCACGAATGAGCGGTGCAGCACCACACCGCTCAGGTCGGCGGCCCACACGGCCAGGTAGTCGACGTTGATCTCGAGCCCGAGGACGTACGGTCCCCGCGGGTCGAGTTCGACGTTCTGCGCGGGCCGCCCGACCGCCCCGGGACGCTCCTGGCCGGACTCACGCACCAGGCCCAGCTCCACCAGCTCCGCCACGAGGCTCGACACCGTGCTCTTGTTGAGGCCGGTCTCGAGCGCCAGCGTCGCGCGTGAGCGCGGGCCCCGCAGCGCCACCTCGCGCAGGACGAGGCTGAGGTTGTGACGGCGTACGTCGCGTGGGTCGGCCGGCTTCATCGGAGCCCGAGCAGGAGGTCCACAACGAGCTGGTCGACGCGCTCGTTGAAGCACTCGCGGCCACGCAGCGCCTCGAGGTCGTGCTGTTCGGCCAAGAGCGCGTCTGCCGCCTCGCGCGAGTAGGGCCCGATCGTGTCCAGCGCGAGCTCGGGCACCTTCGCCTCCTCGAGCGCCGTCTGGATCTCGGCGTCGTCGTTCATCCGCGCCGCCCGGTCGCGCAGTGCGAGGTAGGTGCGCATGCAGCCGGACGCGAAGTCCCAGATGCCCTTCTCGGACTCGACCCGCAGCGGCCGGGCGTCGAAGTGGCGCACGCCGTCGTAGCCCGAGTCCTCGAGCAGCTTGACGAGGAACAGGCCGTCCTTGACGCCGACGGCCCCGAAGCGGAAGTCCTGGTCGTAGCGGCCGATGCGCTGGCCGTTCAGGTCGATGTGGAAGAGCTTCCCTGCCCACAGCGCCTGCGCCACCGCGTGCAGGAAGCTGAGGCCCGCCATGGTCTCGTGCGCCACCTCCGGGTTCACGCCGACCATCTCGGGATGGCCGAGCCGCTCGATGAAGGCGAGCGCGTGGCCCACCGTCGGCAGGAAGATGTCGCCGCGCGGCTCGTTCGGCTTCGGCTCGATCCCGAAGCGCATGTCGTAGCCGCGGTCGATCACGTACTCACAGCAGAAGTCGACAGCCTCGCGGTAGCGCTCGAGCGCGTCGCGCGCGGGCTTCGCCGCATCGGCCTCGACCCCCTCGCGGCCGCCCCAGAACACGTAGATCGGTGCGCCGAGCTCGGCGCCCAGATCGATGCCACGGAGGGTCTTCTGGAGGGCATAGCGGCGCACGTCGCGATCGTTGGAGGTGAAGGCGCCGTCCTTGAACGCGGGGTCCGCGAACAGGTTCGTGGTGGCCATCGAGACCTTCATGCCGGTCTCGTCGAGCGCCTTGCGGAAGCTCGTGAGGATGCGCTCGCGCTCATCCGGTTCGGTGCCGAGCGGGATCAGGTCGTTGTCGTGGAAGCAGACCCCGTAGGCGCCGAGGTCGGCCAGCTTGCGCACGGTGTCGGACGGGTCGAGGCCCGGGCGGGTCGGCTCCCCGAACGGGTCGTTCCCCTTGTGGCCGACGGTCCAGAGCCCGAAGGTGAACTTGTCGTCCGGGCGCGGCGTCAGATCCGGTGCCTCTGCGCCCACCCCAGTCTCGGTTGCCATCTCTCCCCTCTCGCTGCGGCTGTTGCAATTAGTCCGTAGTGGCAACAAACTAGACGCGCCTTGTCCGCCGGTCAACGAATTGCGGAGTTATGACCCCTCTGGTCGCGGGCGTCGACTGCTCCACGCAGGGCACCAAGGTCCTGCTCGTCGATCCCGACAGCGGATCGGTCGAGGCCACCGGCCGCGCCACACATACGGTGACGGGCTCGGGCGGCGCGCGCGAGACCGACCCGGAGGTGTGGTGGGACGCGCTGCGAATGGCGCTCGCCGAAACCGGCCGGGCGGGCGAGGTCGGCGCCATCTCGATCGCCGGCCAGCAGCACGGGCTCGTCGTGACGGACGGCGACGGCCGGCCGCTGCGTCCGGCGATCCTCTGGAACGACACGCGCTCGGCGCCCGAGGCGCGTGAGCTCGGCGAGGCGCTCGGCGGCGCGGCGGAGTGGGCGGAGCGAATCGGGCTCGTGCCGGTCCCCTCGTTCACGGCCACCCGCTGGGCCTGGCTGCGCACCCACGAGCCCGAGGCGGCGGCGGCGACCCGCGCGGTCAGGCTCCCCCACGACTTCCTCACCGAGCGGCTCAGCGGCCGCGGCAGCACGGACCGCGGCGACGCCTCGGGCACCGCCTGGTGGTCGACCCGTGACGAGCGCTACTCGGACGAGGTACTCGGGCTGATCGAGCTCGACCCCGCACTGCTCCCGGACGTGCTCGGGCCGGCCGAGGCAGCCGGCGAGGTCACGGGCTCCGCGGCGGCGGAGCTCGGCATCCCCGCCGGCGCGCTCGTCGGGCCCGGCACGGGCGACAACATGGGTGCGGCGCTCGGGCTCGGCGCCGCGCCGGGCCAACCCGTCGTGAGCCTGGGGACCTCCGGCACCGCCTACGCGGTGATGGACGAGCGCACCGTCGACCCGAGCGGCACCGTCGCAGGCTTCGCCGATGCGAGCGGGCGCTTCCTGCCGCTCACCGCCACGCTCAACGCGACGCTCGCCGTCGACCGCGTCGCCGAGTGGCTCGGGCTCGAGCGCGAGGCGGCCGCGGGGCGCACCGACGTGATCGTCCTCCCCTACCTCGACGGCGAGCGCACGCCCAACCTTCCGCACGCCGCGGGGATGATCGCCGGGCTGCGCCACTCGACCAGCCGCGAGGAGATATTGCTGGCGGCCTACGAGGGCGCCGCGGCGTCGCTCGTCGAGGCGCTTCAGCAGCTGGCCCGGCTCGGCTCCGGGCTCGACCCGGACGCGCCGCTCATCCTGATCGGCGGCGGCGCGCGCGGCGAGGTCTGGCAGCGGACGATGGCGCGGCTGTCGGGCCGGCGCGTGGTCGTACCGGACGCCGACGAGCTGGTCGCGCTCGGCGCCGCGGCACAGGCGGCGGCCTGCCTGTCGGGCGACTCACCGGATGAGGTCGCGCGGCGCTGGGGTAAGAGCGCCGGCACGGAGATCGAGCCGCCCGCCGAGCCGGACACGGAGACGCTCGCACGGATTCGTGCCGCCCGCGAGGCCACGCTCGCGCTTCACGAGGGCGGCTGAGCAGCCTCCTCGGGCGCCCGCGGGCGCAGCAGCGAGCCGCCGACCCACAGCACCGAGATGACGAGGCCGACGAGCGCGAGCGCCGCGACGAGCCGGAACGCCCACTGCATCCCGGCGGCGAACGCCTCGCGAATCAGCTCCAACAGGCGGTCGGCGACGCCACGGGAGAAGCGAGCCAGGATCTCTGTCGAGCTCTCCGTGCCCGCGAGCGCGCCGTGCAGGGCGTCGACGTCGGCCTTGTCGAGCCGCGTCTCGGCGAGGTCTTTCTGGAGCCGGTCCTCGCTGGCCGTGACGAAGACGGTCGTGGTGAGCCCGAGCCCCACGGACCCGCCCGCCACCTGAAACATGTACACGAGGCCCCCGGCGAGGCTCGAGCGCGACGGGTCGAGCGCCGTCACCGCGGCGGTCGTGATCGACGAGTAGAAGAGCCCGACGCCGATCCCCAACACGACCATGCCGGGCACGAGCGCGCCGTAGCCCGAGTCGCGCTCGATCAGCGAGATGAGGAACGCGCCCGCTGTCAGGCAGACTGCCCCTGCGCTCACGATCACCTTCGCCCCCAGGCGGTTGTAGAGGCCACCGGCGACGAACGACGTGAGCGCGAAGACGGCCATCATCGGCAGCAGCCCCGCGCCGGCCTCGAGCGGGCTGTCGCCGAGGATCTTCTGGAAGAACTGCGGCAGAAACAGAAGTGCGGCGAAGAAGACCGCGGACATCATCAGCGTCGCGAGGCAGGCGGCCCGGAAGCCAGGGTTGCCGATCACGTCGCGCGGAATGAGCGCCCACGAGCCGGCCCGTCGCTCGATCAGGCCGAAGGCAGCGAGAAGCAGCACGCACAGGGCGGACAGCCCAAGGATGCGTGGGTCGGTCCAGCCCCAATCGGTCACCTGGTCGAGTGCGATCAGCAGCGCCACGAGGCCGAGGCTGAGCGTGGCGATGCCCGGGTAGTCGATTCGCTCGCGCGCGCCCTCGCCGTCCTCGGGGATGGCGCGCCAGGTGGCAAAGCACGCGATGGCCGCGATCGGCAGGTTGAGGAAGAGGACCCAGCGCCAGCTGAGCGCGTCGGTGAGAAAGCCGCCCAGGAGGGGGCCGGCCGCGTTGCCGAAGCCGGCCACGCCGATGATGAGGCCGCCGGCGAGGCCGGCCTTGTCGGCCGGCAGGGCATCGTAGGTCATGCCGAGGACGGCCGGCCACATGATCGCCCCGCCCACCCCCATCAGCGCGCGGCAGCCGATCAGCCACCACTCGTCCTGGGCTACGCCGGCGAGCAGCGAGAACGTGGCGAAGATGCCCGCCCCGACGAAGAACAGCCGACGCCGGCCGAACATGTCAGCGAGCCGGCCGCCCGTGACGATCAGGACGCCGAAGACGAGCGCGTAGGCGTTGATCACCCACTGCACCGTGCTCACGTCCGAGTCGAAGTCGCTCTCGATCTCGGGCAGCGCGACGCTCAGCGCGGTGATGTCGTTGGCGATGACGAAGACGGCGAGCGCCATCGCCCCGAGGGCCAGCAGGGTGCCCCGGTCAAGGCCGCCCATCGCCTGTCACGGTACTACGGGTTCTCGACCGAGAAGGTGTCGCAGTCGCCCGGCTCGCCGCGCTCGCGGCCGCGCTCGAACCAGCGCTTGCGCTGCTCCGAGCTGCCGTGCGTGAACGAGTCCGGGTTGATGCTGCCCCCCGCGCCTGCCTGGAGGCGGTCGTCGCCGACGGCCTCCGAGGCCCTGATTGCCTCCTCGATGTCGCCCTCGTCGAGTTCGTCGAAGACGGTGCTCGCCCAGACGCCGGCATAGCAGTCGGCCTGCAGCTCGAGCCGCACGGAGAGGTCGTTGCGATCACCCGGGTTCTGGCTCTGCAGCCGGCGCACCTCGTCCGAGGTGCCGAGCTCCTGCTGGACGTGATGCCCGACCTCGTGCGCGATCACGTACGCCCAGGCGAAATCGCCGGGGGCGCCGAGCTGCTGCTCCATGGCGTTCCAGAACGACAGGTCGACGTAGACGCGCTGGTCGGCCGGGCAGTAGAAGGGCCCGACCGCCGACGAGGCGCTGCCGCAACCCGTCGACACACCGCCTCGGTAGAGCACGAGCTTCGCGCGCTCGTACTGCCGCCCGGCGCGCTGGAAGATCTCCTCCCAGGTGTCCTGGACGCGGATGAACACGTACGAGCTGAAGTCCTTGAGGTCGCGCTCGGGGTCCTGGGCCGCCGGGATCTCCTGGGCGTCGCCCGCCTGCGGCGTCTCGCCGAACTGGTTGTCGACGCCGAACGCGGATCCGCTACCGCCTCCACCACCGAGCAGCTGGATGACAAGGAAGATCAGGACGCCCGCGACGCCGAGGCCGCCCGGGATAGCCATGCGGCCGCCGGGCATCCCGCCGCCCCCGCCGCGGGCGTCGATGACGTCTCCGCTCTTGCCCGGCCGCCGCCAGCGCATGGGGCATTCTTACCCGACAACTGGTTTGCGCCGCCTCCCACGGGCAATGAGGGTTGTGTCAACGACCTGTTGGAGGGAAGCGCCCCGTGTACATCGGTGTAGGAACGGTCATCGTCATCCTGCTGATCGTGATCCTGATCCTGCTGCTCTAGCTTCGCGGCTCGTACTCGAGCTTTCCGTCCACGGGCATCGTCGCCGAGAGCAACGGCGACGGAGCGTCCGGGTCATCCTGATCGCAGACGAAGGTGAAGTCGAGCACGCCCGTGTCGATCGCGGCGTGCACGCCCTCGACCTTCCAGCGCCGGTCGATCGTGCGCAGCCTGCGGACGCTGCCGTCGCGGTCGAGCGTGCCGACGACGGAACCGCGGATGGTTCCGTCATCTGCCTCGGCCGAGGCGGTGAACACGAGCAGCCTTTCGGCGATCGGCGTGGCGTCGCTGAAGGTGAGCTCGACACCTTCGATCGCGCCCAGGTCGTAGCTGCGCACGGCCTCGAGCTCGTGGGCGTCGATCGTGAGGTCGTCCCGAAGCGAGCGCATCACGTCATCGAGTGAGAGCTCGGCCACCAGGTTCGAACCGAGCTCCGAGTTGCCGCGCTGCAGTAGCCAGAGGCGCTCCCCCATCGTCGCGGCGCCCTCGACGTTGAGCTCGGCAACGTGCTCGCGCAGCAACGAATAGACGGGCTCGAGGCTGATCTCACGCGGCTCCTCGGCGAGCCCGCCGTCCGCCCCCAGGGCGCAGACGAAGCCGCGGTCACGGCGCGGCCCAGATCCCGACCCGAGCCCGAGGAGCGCACCGTACGGATTGCCCTCGAAGGGCGGCAACAGGGTGAGCGCCTCGAGGTCCGGCTTCTCCTTCGAGCGGTCCTCGTGGCCGTCGGGAAGCTCGCCTTCCAGCACTCGCTGCAGGTACCCCGGGCGATCCGAGGAGATGTCGAAGACCCCGAGGTGGAGCTCGTCGTCGCCGATCACATAGACGTAGCCCGCGCGGCGCACGACGCCGCTGGCGGCGCTCAGGTGCGCCGGCCGGCCGCCGCCCGAGGGCCCCTCGACGTCGAGGTCGCGCAGCTTGCGGAGCTCGAGGGCCGGCAGGTCCTCGGGTGAGGCGGACTCGCGATCCACCCCTGACGGGTGCCCGCCGCGCGCGCCCCGCAAACGGCTGGGAGCCGCCGGGCTAGGGGGCGTATGTGCCGAACGCCCAGATGTTGCCCTCGGGATCGCGCACGCTGAAGTCGCGCGAGCCGTAGTCCTGGTCGGTCGGCTCCATCACGACCTCGGCCCCCGCCTCCTTGGCCCGCCGGAACAGCTCGTCGGTCTCGTCCACGACCACGTAGACGCTGGTCTTGCCGGCGCCCTGCTTGTACGTGGGGTCGCCCTCGCTCGTCGAGGAGAGCATCACGAACACCTCGCCGCAGGTGAGCACGGCGTGGGCCACGCCGCCGTTCTCCCCCTCGTGCACCTCACGGCGCTCGCAGCCGAAGGCGCGCTCGAGGAAGTCGATCGCGGCGGGCGCGTCGTCGTAGGTGAGGACCGGATAGATCGTCTTCATGTGCGCCAGCCTAGGAGCGCCCGCAACTGGCGTCTTGGACGAAATTGACGCTCAGCCGCTGACGCCGCCGCCCTCCGGCAGGCGGGCGGCGAGGTACGCGCCCGGGGTCATCCCGGAGAAGTCGCGGAAATCGCGGTTGAGATGGGCCTGGTCGTAGTAACCGCAGTCGAACGCGACCTCGGCGAGCCGCGGCTCCGGCGTTCCGATCAACGCGCGCGAGACGTTCTCGAAGCGCAGCACGCGCCCGATCGTCTTCGGCGGCATGCCCACCTGCTCGCGGAAGCGGGCGATCAGGCGACGGTGGCTCCAGCCGAGCTCGGTCGCGAGGCTGCCGACCGCGACCCGGCCCTGGGTCTCCCGCAGCTGCTGCCAGGCCCAGGCGACCCCCTCCGAGGCCGGACGCGCCTCATCCACGCGCGCAGCGATCAGTCGGTCGAGCAGGTCGAAGCGCGCCTCCCAGCCGGCAACGTCCCAGAGCCGGCCCACCAGTTCCTCGGCCCCGCGGCCAAGCAGATCGTCCAGCTCGACGACCCGGTTCGTGAGCTCGTCCATCGACAGCCCGAACAGCCGGTGCGCGCCGAGTGGAGTGAGCCGCACCTCGATGCCGTGCTGGTAGCCGTCGTGCTCGACGAGCGCGTGGGTGTCGTGCAGCGCCGCCACGAAGGAGCCGTGGGAAGCGGGCGGCCGCGATCCGTCGCGAACGTCCGGCAGCCGCAGCGTGGTGTCGGGGCTGATGATCAGCGTCACATCGCCGGTCGGGACCTCGCGCCTGACGAGCGGCTTCGCCGTGCGCTCGACGTAGCCGGTGTAGTTGCGGACGTGCTTGCGCAGAGGCGCGGCGGCGTCACGGGTGACCATCTCCCAGCTGAGCTGGGGGGACTCGTAGCGAGCGACCGGCATGCTCCGAGGGTAGCTCCGGCCCCGGCTCAGGGGAACGGGAGCCAGGCCTCCTCGGCCAGGCTCGCGAGGTCGTTGCGTTCGATTCCGACGTCCGAGATCGTGACGAGCCGGCCGCCGACGACGAGCGAGCGGCGCACCGGCCACTGGTCCCCGTCGCGCACGTGGCTCACGCGGCCCGCCTCGGCGATGCCCGCGGCCCGCTCCACCTTCAGCCCCACGGCACCGGCGAAGCGCTCGCGTCCCCAGGACTCGAGCGGCAGCACGGCGAGCCTCGATGGCGCCCACCAGAGGAACGCGTGATGATCCCACTCAGCCTCGCTCGACCCCCCGTCCGCCACCGCCCACTGATGCAGCCGGCTCGGCCGCGCCGGGTCGGAGACGTCGAACAGCGAGACCTGGGTGCCGAGCGTCGTCCCGCGCTCGGAGGCGTCCTGGCCGATTCCCAGCAGCAGATCGGCGGCCAGCGGGTGCAGATAGGCCGAGTAGCCGCGGATCTTGAGCTCGCCGACGACCCGTGGGCGCGCGGGCTCCGAGAGGTCGAGCGTGTAGAGGGGGTCGACCTGGCGGAAGGTGACGACGTAGCCCACGTCACCGATGAAGCGCACCGCGTAGATGCGCTCGCCCTTGCCGAGGCCGCCGACCTGGCCGACCGGCGCCAGGACCCCACTCCGCTCGGCGAGCGTGGTCACCCGGCTCTCGCTCTCCGAAGCGATGCCGACCGTTGTCGCCGCCCGCAGTACGTCGCCGTGCTCCGACAGAGAGAACTGGTTGAGCAGCTGGCCCTCGACCCGGCCGCTCGCGCGGTAGCTCGTGCTCCGTGGGCCGGAGGTGGCGAACTTATGGATCTGCGTGCGCTCGCCGGGAAGCATGGCGTCTTCGGCCGACCACTTCGGCGTGGCGACGTAGAGCGCCTTCGGCGACGCGTAGACGGTCTGGCCGCCCGCCATGACGGCGTCGGAATCGACGGCGGGCAGGCCCTTCGCCATGTCGATGGTGAGCACGCTCAGCATGTCGATGCCGGAGTGGAGCGCCGGCCGGAGGACGCGCCGGCAGCGCGCGGCGAGCCGGAACCGTGGGCGCCCGCCGGTCGCCCTCCTGAGGACGCGGCGCGGAAGCCAGCCGCGCAGCTGGGTACGGAACTGCGGCTCGACGACCGCCCGGGGCCGCGTCCAGATCACCACGCGCGCGCTGTGTCCGGTGAGGCGGGAGCTCACGTGGCGCCCGCGGATGCGCTCGGTGCGCAGCACGCGCATGGCCGCCGGGCTGCTCACATCGACCTCGGTCAGCTGGGTCACCTCGTCGCCGTCGCCGGGCAGGATTCGCCCGCCCCCGCTGCCGAGCGCCCCGGTCTGCGAGATCACGAGCAGCCGGTCGCCGTCAAGCAGGAGCTGGTGGCCGAAGCCCTCGAGCGGCAGGCTGCCGAGCAGCTTCAGGGCACCGGCATCGACGGCGTGCAGCCGCTCCCCCGCGACGACGAAGATGCGCCCGCCCCCCGCCTTCGCCAGGTCGGGCTCGTCGACGCCGACCTCCTGGACGTTCGTGCCCGAGTCCTCGGACTCGGTCTCGGCCGCGTCGCGGCGGATCGGCGCCGGGGCCGGGAGCGGCTCCGGAACGCCAGGGGCGGGGCTCGGCGGCGGCGCGCCGATCAGCGGCGTGGGCAGGTCGGCCAGCGGCGGCGCGAGCGCGCCCGGACCCTGCCGCGCGTGGCGCCGGCCGTAGCGGACGAGGCCCCTGCAGGAGCCGAACGCCTTCAGCCGCACCTGCTTCGCAAGCCGCTGGCGCTTCTTCGCGGCGGCGTCCGCGTCGCCCTCGGCCGCGAGCGAGGCGGCGGGCGCGAGTGCGAGCGCGAGGAGGGCCAGGGCGGCGGCGAGCCTCGGCATGAGCGCAGCCTACGTTAGGTTGCAGGCCGTGTTGCTACAGAGCTCGTCCCGCACCGCCCCACTCCTGACCGAGATCGAGCGCGCCGTTCCGGAACGGCCGTTCTCGATCGAGCTGTGGGACGGCAGCAGGTTGTCCTCGACCACCGGCGACGGGCCGACGTTCAGCGCCCGCTCACGCAAGGCGCTCGCCCACGCCCTGAGGGCGCCGGGCCAGCTCGGGCTCGGCCGTGCATACGTGTCGGGAGAGCTCGAGGTCGACGACATCGACGCCCTGCTCGACCTGCTCCGCAGCTGGCAGCCGCCTCACATCGACGGCCGCGAGCGGGCCCGGCTGATGCTCGCCGCCGCGCGCGCATGCGGCATCGTGCGCCCGCCGCCCATCCCGGCGGCGGAGCTGCGCCCGCGCGGGCGCCGCCACAGCCGCGAGCGCGATGCCCGCGCCGTGCGCCACCACTACGACCTCTCGAACGACTTCTTCGCTCTCTTCCTCGACGAGTCGATGACCTACAGCTGCGCCCTCTTCTCGCGCGGCGCGACCACGCTCGAGGAGGCGCAGCAGGCCAAGCTCGCACTCGTCTGCGAGAAGCTCGCGCTCGAGCCGGGCCAGCGCGTGCTCGACATCGGCTCCGGCTGGGGCAGCTTCGCGATCCATGCGGCTCTCAACCGCGGCGTCGAGGTCACCGGCATCACCCTCTCGGAGCCGCAGGCCGAGCTGGCGCGCCGGCGCGCCGAGGAGGCCGGTGTGGCCGACAAGGTGGACATCCGCGTCATGGACTACCGCGATCTGTCGGACGAGCCCTTCGACGCGGTCTCCAGCATCGGGATGGTCGAGCACGTCGGCAGCGTCCAGATCGACGCCTACGCGCAGCAGGTCGCGCGGCTGGTGCGCCCGGGCGGGCGCGTGCTGAACCACGGCATCGCCCGCGTGCGCCACGGCGAGCCCGAGGCCGGCCCCTTCTCAGAGCGATACGTGTTCCCCGACGCGGCGCCGCTCCACCTCTCGCGCATCGTGTTCGCGATGGAGCGCGCCGGGCTCGTGACCGACCACGTCGAGGGCTTCGCGGACGACTACGCCGAGACACTGAGGCACTGGGCCCGCCGGCTCGACGAGCGGCTCGACGATGCGATCCGCATCGGCGGCGGCGAGCGGGTCCGCGTCTGGCGCCTCTACCTGCGCGCCGCCCGCAACGGCTTCGAGAGCGGGTTCACGAACGTGTACCAGGTGCGCTGCGGGCGGCCCGAAGGGCCGTAAACAGCGGCTGGAGAAGGGTCGGTGCCCAGGGGCGGCACTTCCCGGCCTACCGGCCTGGTGCCCCCACCGGGTAACGCGCCCTACAGCCCGAAGAACTCGACCGCCCGCTCCGCCACCAGCTCCGGCCGCTCGTCCACAACGAAGTGGCTTGCGCCCGGTACCGGCTCGAGCTCGACGACAGCCGACTGGGCTGCCGCCGCCCTGACGGTCCGAAGCGGGATCACCTGGTCGCGGTCGCCGAAGAGCAGGAGCGTCGGCACCTCGAGGTCGGCCGCCCGGTAGCGGCCGCGCAGCACCGGCACGGTCTCGCGCAACAGGAAGGTCCGGTATAGGAGCTCGGTGGCGCGGCCGCGCTCGCCACCGAGGCGGTCGGCGAAGGCGTCGATCTCGGCGTCCGACAGGGCGCGCGTGCTGGCCAGCCCGAGCCGCGCGAAGCGGCGGCCGAACGCGCCGCCGAGCCTCGGCAGCGAGAGCGCGGCCTGGTAGGAGAGCCGCCACAGGTCGAGCGGGGCGCGCGGGTCGCGCGACGGCCAGGGCGGCACGATGTTGCAGGCGACGAAGCGCTCGACGCGCTCACGCTGATGCAGGCAGAGCAGAAAGCCGATCCAGGCGCCCCAGTCGTGCCCGATCATGCGCACGCGCTCGAGACCGAGGGCGTCGAGCAGCGTCAGCACGTCGCGCGCCATCGTCTCCTTGTCGTAGCCGCCCGCCGGCACGCCGGACCAGCCGAACCCGCGCAGGTCCGGTGCGATCACGCGGGCGTGCGGTGCGAGGCGCGGGATCACCTCACGCCACAGGTACCAGTGCTGCGGCCAGCCGTGGAGCGCCAGGACCGGCTCGCCCTCGCCGGCCTCGGCCACGTGCATGCGCAGCCCGCCGGCGTCGACGTAGCGGTGCTCGACGCCGGGGACCTGCGGGAACTCGTCCACCACAGGGAGCGGAAGTATCAGCGACGGGCGCGCCCCGCACGGCGGTGGGCGGCGCGCCGCGGGCCGCCCTTCGGCCGCGGCCGCCGGTGGTCGCGTCCTCCGGCGGCGCTCAGCCCGCTCTCCGCGAACTGCGCATGCAGGCGCAGCTCCGACGCGATCCGGCCGACGTCGTGAGCCTGGTCGTGCATCACGAACGTGATGCCGATCCCAGTGCGGCCCGCGCGGCCCGTGCGGCCGACGCGGTGCACGTAGCTGTCGCGGTCCTCGGGGGCGTCGAAGTTGATCACGTGCGTGATGCCGTCGACGTCGATGCCGCGCGCCGCGACGTCGGTCGCCACGAGGGCGGCGAGCCGCCCGGAGTCGAAGCGGGCGAGGGCCTTCTCGCGCTGTGACTGGGACTTGTCGCCGTGCATCGCGAGCGCATCTACGCCGCGAGCCTTCAAGCGCTTCACGAGCCGGTCGGCACCGCGCTTGGTGCGGACGAAGACGAGCGAGCGGGCACCCGGCTCCTCGCGCACGGCCTCGACGAGCAGATCAAGCCTGTCCTCGCGTTCCACCGCCGCGAAGCGGTGCTCGACGCGGCCGCGCTCGCGCTGCGGCGGCTCCTGCTCATGGCGGCGCGCGTCGCGCGTGTGCTGCCGGGCGACCTGACCCGCCTCACCGGCGAGGGTCGCGGAGAGGAAGAGCGTCTGGCGCTCGGCCGGAACCTGGGCGACGATCCGCTCGACGGCCGGGCGGAAGCCCATGTCGAGCATGCGGTCCGCCTCGTCGAGCACGAGCATGCGCACCCGGTCGAGGCGCACCGCACCGCGCGCGATCAGGTCCTCCAGCCTGCCCGGGGTCGCCACCACGATGTGCGCGCGCCGAGCGAGCTTCGCCTGCTTCTCGATGCCGACGCCGCCGTACACGGCCGCGACCACGAGGGCACGGGCGCGCGCCGGCTCGCGGAGCTCCTCCACGATCTGGGCCGCGAGCTCGCGCGTCGGCACGAGCACGAGCGCGGCGCAGCGGGGGTCGTCCGCCTCGATGCGGTCGACCATCGGCAGCCCGAAGGCAAGCGTCTTGCCGGAGCCGGTGGGCGAGCGAACGAGGACGTCGCGCCCGGCGAGGACGTCTGGTATGACCGCCGTTTGGACGGGGAAGGGCGCCGTGATTCCGCGTGCCGACAGGGCACGCGCTACGGCGGATGAAACGCCGAGATCGGCGAATGACTGCGTTGACACTTCTTGCTCCTTGCGAGTGCCGCGGCCTCGGGCCGCGGAAGATCTGGGAGATTCAGCTGACCCAGATCGCTATGCGCTCGGAGACGAGAACCTCGTGGGCAACAGCGCCGCCCACCGCACTGACACTAGCGACCGGCAACTTGGATGTGACTCCTCCCCGATTCCGGGTAGGGAGCCCTAACACTAGGATGGGCGCGAGCCGGTTAGGCTCGCGCTCTCTCGAGCGGCGGTGAAGATCAAGCCAAGGAGGCTTCTTGACGACGACATCGGCTGACCCACACGTGCCCACGGCCGATGACGTCGAACCGGTCAAACACGAGACGGTTGACCGGATTGCGACCGGGACGATCACGGTGCTGCCCTTCATCGCCCTTGGGGTGGTCGGCTGGCAGCTCTGGAACGACCTGCTCCACTGGAGCGACGTCTTCGTGTTCGTGATCATGTACCTGCTCACGGGACTCGGGGTGACGGTCGGCTTCCACCGCTACCTGACCCACCGCAGCTTCAAGACGAGCAGGCCGGTTCGCGCGCTGCTCGGCATCCTCGGGTCGGCGTCGATCGAGGGCCCGGTGATCTCGTGGGTCGCCGACCACCGCAAGCACCACGCCTTCTCCGACAAGGAGGGTGACCCGCACAGCCCGCATGTCGGACACGAGGGCGGCTGGAAGGGCGCGCTGCATGGTCTCGTGCACGCGCACCTGGGCTGGCTCTTCATCCACACCCAGCGCGGCTCCAGGAAGCGCTATGCGCCGGACCTCGTGAAGGATCCGGTGATCAGCTGGGTCGATCGCCACTTCCTCGTCTGGGCGCTCGGCGGCCTGGCGCTCGCGTTCGCGCTCGGCTATGCCATCGGCGGCACCCTCACCGCGGCGCTCACCGGCCTGCTGTGGGGCGGCGGCGTGCGCTTGCTCGTCGTCCACCACGTGACCTACAGCATCAACTCGCTCTGCCACTTCTTCGGCCGGCGCCGCTTTGAAACCGACGACCACTCGCGCAACCTGCTTTGGCTGGCGCCCTTCACGCTCGGCGAGTCGTGGCACAACAACCACCACGCCTTCCCCACCTCCGCCTCGCACGGCATGAGCCGCTGGCCGGTCGACCCGTCCTGGCTCGTGATCCGCGCGATGGAGGCCCTCGGCCTCGCCTGGGACGTCGTTCGGATCGATCCGACCCGGATCGAGAAGAAGGCGGCCGCTACGGCCCTCTGAGCAGCCGCGCCGCGGCCGCCTGCTCGGCGGCCGGCAGCGCCTTCTCGCCCTTCTCGCCCTTCCCGCCCTCCAACTTGGGCGTATCAGCGCGCGACTCCACGAGCGGCTTGACCAGGTCGAGCGGCAGCGGGAAGACGATCGTCGAGGCCTGGTTCGCGCTGATGTCCGTGAGCGCCTGCAGGTAGCGCAGCTGCATCGTCACCGGGTTCGGCCTGATCACGTCGGCCGCCTGGGCGAGCCGGTCGGCCGCCTGGAACTCGCCCTCGGCGTTGATCACCTTCGCCCGCCGGTTGCGCTCCGCCTCGGCCTGGCGGGCGATCGCCTGCTGCATGCGCTCGGGGATCTCCACGTCCTTGATCTCGACCACCGACACCTTGATGCCCCAGGGCTCCGTCTGGTCGTCGATGATCTGCTGGAGGCTCTCGTTCAGCTTCTCGCGCTCGGCGAGCAGGTGGTCGAGCTCGACCTTGCCGAGCACCGAACGCAGCGTCGTCTGGGCGATCTGGAGCGTCGCATTCGTGTGGTTCTCGACCTCGACGACGGAACTCCTTGGGTCCATTACGCGGAAGTAGACGACAGCGGCGACCTTGACGGGCACGTTGTCGCGCGTGATCACCTCCTGGTGCGGGATCCTCATCGTCACCGTCCGCAGCGACACGCGCACCATGCGGTCGACCGCCGGGATCAGCAGCACGAGGCCCGGGCCCTTCTGGTCGATCACCCGGCCGAGCCGGAACACGACGCCGCGCTCGTACTCGCGCAGCACCCTCACCGACGCCGCGGCCAGTGCGATCACCGTCGCGACAACCACGCCCAGCACTATCAGTAGGGCGATTACCATTGCTCCTCCCATTCCTCCGCCCTGCGTACCCCCAGGGTCAGTCCGTTCACTCTCTCGACAACGACCGGGTCCCCCACCCCCAGCTCCGCCCCGTCGTCCGGCCAGCTGTTGCGGGCCCGCCAGAGGGCCCCGTCGACTAGCACCTGGCCGCCCCCGGCGCCCCAGCTGCGGACGACCCCGATGCGCCCGCTGAGCGCCTCGCGACCGGACGACACCCGCAGGCGGCGGGTGGCGAGCGCCTTGCGTGTGGCGACAGCGAGCCACAGGCCGGAGACCGCCACTGCCGCGACCATCGCGGCGATGACGAGCGCGAGCCCGGCACCGGCGCCGGCCACCGCGAGGGCGATGCCACTCACGAGGGCCACCCCGCCGAGCGCTCCCAGCACCCCTCCGGGCAGGTGGGCCTCGGCCACCAGTAAGGCGGCCCCGACCAGCACCAAGGCCACTCCGACTTCAACCATCTGACTTCTCGAAATGTTAGACCCCGGTCGCCCTTCGGCCCGGGGAGTTGGCGCGCGCGCCTAGCCGGCGTCGGTGCTGATGACGACACTCCCGGCCAGCATGTCGTGGACGCCGCGCCGGCGATCGTCGAACGAGGATCGGCAGGAAGCCCGCGAACAGCGGGATGGCGGCCAGCGTCAGGCAGATCAGCCGCAGGACGGCGCGGCCGGGCGGCAGCGGCGTGAAGTCGTCCGCGTCGCAGACGCGAAACTTGAACAGGCGATCGCCGGGGGTCTGCCCCGTGGTGGCCCAGCAGACCACGAAGTATCCGGCGCTCCACAGGAACCAGGCCACACCGCCGACCACGGCCACCGCATCCGTGGCCCCGCTCGGAAGATCGAGGATCGAGACGGCGAGGCCCACCGCAACCCCGACCGCCAGCGCAACCAGGTTGATGAGCGCGGCGTCGAGTGTGAAGGCGATCACGCGGGTGACCAGGCCCACGTAGGACGGCGCGCGCGCCTCGGCGGCCGGATCCGCGTGGATGCGCGTCGCCACCTCGCGGGCCCGCTCGGGCGCGACCCTGGACGCCGGATCGGTGCGCGGGCGCTCCTCCGCCAGGCTCACGGCTCGCCTGTCTCCGGCGGCAGCGCGGCGGGCCGGCGCCTGAGCGCGCGCCGTGCCGCCCGTTCGAGCCAGGCGTCCGCGTTGCGCGAGCTCGACCGCACGCCGTCAGCGACCTGATCGGCAAACCCCATGCTCTGCTGCGTGATCGCGTCGGACACGGCGGGGCTCTGAGCGATCTCCTCGACCACCACCCAGAGGTCCTCGCTCTCGAGCAGCCTCGCCACCGTCTCGTCCACGAGCCGGCTGTCGATCGCGCGCGCCACGAGCCGCTCCACCACGGGGCTGTCGAGCGCCGCGATCGCCACACGCTCGAGCTCGGGCCCGTCCAGCACCCGCGCAACTGCTCGCTCGACGACCCCCTCCGCGAGCGCCCGCTCGACGATCGCGTCGAGCGCGTCGCCGCTCAGCACGGTGTCGGTGGCCCGCTCGAGCACGCGATGGCGCACGACCTCGCCGGAGACCTCCTCGACGAGCGGCCCAGCGAGCGCGCGGTTGAGGACGTGCCGCACCAGCGCGCTGTCGACGACGCGGTCGGCGATCTCCGTCGCCGCGCGCGAGCCGAGGAGCGCGTCGACGGTCGCGAGCGTGGTGCCCTCCGCCACCTGCCCGCCGAACCGGACCGCGCCCACGACCGGTCGCAGCGCGACCATCGCCATCGCCTGGGGAAGACGCATCCGACCATCATCGACCCCGCGTCCCCCTGAGGCAACCGGCGGGCGGCGTCTGGCGCGACCGCCACCCGACCGATCGCGGGCCTACGATCCCGCTGGGTCGGTAAGAAAACGTCAGGAGGACGTCGTGGAAAGCTCCGTCAGCCGTGAGGCCGAATCGCTGGGCGACATGAGTGTCGGAAGGCTCTGGTGGCTGTGGCTCGTCACCGGCATTGTCTGGATCCTGATCGCGCTCGTGGTGCTGCAGTTCGACGCCGCCTCGGTCACCACGGTCGGCGTCCTGATCGGGATCATGTTCCTGCTGTCGGGGTTCCAGCAGTTCGTCGTGGCCGCGCTCGCGCCGGGACTGAAGTGGCTGTGGATCATCTTCGGCGTGCTGTTCATCGTCGCGGGCATCATCGCCCTGATCAGCCCCGAGAACACCTTCGCCGCGATAGCCGACATCCTCGGCTTCCTGTTCCTGCTCGTCGGCGTGTTCTGGGTGATCCAGGCGTTCGTCGATCGCGACGTGAACGAGCTCTGGTGGCTCGGCCTGATCTCCGGCGTGCTGATGATCATCCTGGCCTTCTGGACCGGCGGCCAGTTCTTCATCACCAAGGCCTACGTGCTGCTCGTCTTCGCCGGGATCTGGGCGCTCTTGCACGGGGTGACCGACATCGTCAAGGCGTTCCAGATCCGCAAGCTGCGTTGATGGCCTCGGAGCCGGGCGCGGTCGGGGTCGTCGGCGCGGGCTTCATGGGCTCGGGCATCGCGGAGTCGGCGGCCCGCGCCGGCCTCGCGGTGAAGCTGTACGAGCCCGACGAGGCGCCGCTCGAGCGCTCGCGCGGGCGCATCCAGACATCCGTCGCGCGGGCGGTCGAAGGCGGCAAGCTGAGCGCCGAGGAGGCGTCCGCGCTCGTGGAGCGTGTCGAGTGGACCACCGACCAGGACGCGCTCGCCGGGGCCGGCGTAGTCGTCGAGGCCGTGGTCGAAGACGCCGCCCTCAAGGGCCAGGTCTTTCAGACGCTCGACCGCCTGCTCGGTGAGGACGTCATCCTGGCGTCGAACACCTCCTCGATCCCGATCGCCCAGCTCGCGTCCTGGACCGACCATCCGCAGCGGGTGCTCGGCCTCCACTTCTTCTCACCCGTGCCGGTCATGAAGCTCGTCGAGGTGGTGGTCGCGCTCGACACCGACGCGGGGGTGGTCGAGCGCGCCGAGGACTTCGCGCGCCGGCTGGGGAAGCACCCGATCCGCACGAAGGACCGCTCGGGCTTCATCGTCAACATGCTGCTCGTCCCATATCTGATCGCCGGCGTGCGCATGTACGAGGACGGCTTCGCGAGCCGCGAGGACATCGACGAGGGCATGCGGCTCGGCTGCGGGCACCCGATGGGCCCGCTCACGCTCTGCGATTTCATCGGGCTCGACGTCCTCTACGCCGTCTGCGACTCGCTCTACGAAGAGTTCAAGCGGCCCGAGTACGCCCCGCCGCCGCTCCTCAAGCGCATGGTCGTCTCAGGCCACCACGGCCGCAAGACCGGGCGCGGCTTCTACGAGTACGACGGCTGATTCAGGCGCCGCTATCGCGGGCGGCGGCCATCGCCTCGCCCGGAGTGAGGAAGACGCGCACGCGCGCCACGCGCCCGTCGCGGATGCGCGCCACGTGGAAGATCGGGATCTTGCCGATGTCCACCTCGCTGCCTGCGCCGCGGGTGCGGGCGAGCATGCGGATCAGCACCTCGTCGGCATAGACGTCGAGGCCCTCGATCTCGATGTCACCGAGCTCGATGATGCTCGCGACCTCGTCCTTCAGGAACTCGATCACCGTGTCGTAGCCGTGGTAGACCCGCGTTCCGGGCCACTCGGGCGAGTTCCACCACTCGATGTCATCCGCGAAGCAGAGCTCCGCGACGCCCTCGAAGTCGCCGGAGTTCCAGAGCTCGTATCCCCGCCGGACCAGGTCGAGCTCCTCCGGTGTCACGTGCTGTCTCGTCTGCGTCACCGGGATAGGATCGCATGAACTTCGATGGGAGCTAGGACCGGGGCGTGAACGGCAGCGAGCCACGAAAGGAGATAGCGGTCCTGGGCGGGGGCGTCGGCGGCCTCAGCGCGGCCTTCGAGCTGACCGCCACCCCGGAGCTGCGCGCACGCCACTCCGTGACCGTGTACCAGCTCGGCTGGCGGCTGGGCGGCAAGGGAGCGAGCGGCCGCAACGCGGCGCACTCGAACCGGATCGAGGAGCACGGGCTGCACATCTGGTTCGGCTTCTACGACAACGCCTTCCGTCTGATGCGCGACGCCTACGCGGAGCTCGGCCGCGAGCCCGGCACCCCGCTCGCCGGCTTAGACGACGCCTTCAAGCCCTGCGACCAGCTCGTCCTGTACGACCGCCAGGGCGACGGCTGGCACGGCCTCTCGTTCGACTGCCCGCGCAACTTCCTGCGGCCCGGGGACGCCGGCGAGCTTCCCACCTTCTGGGAGATCGCCGCCGAGGCATGCGGATTCGCGCTGATGGGCTGGCGCTGGCTGCGCCAAGAGGGCCTCGTCGAGCTCGACGAGGTGGACCTGCCGTTCGTGCCGGAGTGGTTCGAGAACCTCGCCGGGGAGCTGGCTGCGGACCTGCTCGAGCTGCCGATCGACGGCGCGGAGCGCGTGCTGGGCGTGGCCGAGCGGCTCGCGCGGGCGCGCGCGGGCGCGACCGATCACCGGCTGCCCATCGAGGCGGCGCAGGCCGGCCTGCTGGTGCGGCTCCTGAAGAGCTTCCGCGACTGGCTCTGGCTGGTGGTGCGAGGGGGCTGCGACGACGAGCCGCGGCTGCGCTTCTTCTTCACCACCGTGGACGCGGGCGTGTCGACGCTCGCGGGCGTCGTCGAGGACGGGGTGCTCGAGCGCGGCTTCGATGCGATCAACGACCAGGAGTGGTCGGCCTGGCTCGCCCGCCACGGCGCCAAGGAGATCACGCTCGGGGGTACCCCGGAGGTGCGCGCCCCCGTGCTGCGCTCGGTCTACGACGTCGCCTTCGGCTACCCCGGCGGGTCGATTCCCGCCGCGGACGTGGCGGCCGGCACCGCGACCAGCGACCTGCTGCGGCTCGCCTTCAGCTATCGCGGATCGATCATGTACAAGATGCAGGCGGGCATGGGCGACGCGGTGTTCACGCCGCTCTACGAGGTGCTGCGCTCCCGCGGCGTCCGCTTCAAGTTCTTCCACGCGGTGACGGCACTGCGGCTCGGCCGCGACGAGAGCAGGCGCCCGCTCAACCGGATCGACAAGATCGACGTGGTCGAGCAGGCGAAGCTCGCCCCGGGCCTCCGCGAGTACCAACCCCTTTCGGGCGTCGAAGGGCTCGAGTGCTGGCCGAGCGAGCCGCTCTGGGACCAGCTCGAACCGTCCGCCAAGGACCGCGAGTTCGAGCTCGTGACCGACCCGCTCGGCGTGGGCGCGCGCACGCTCGAGCGCTCGCGCCCGGGTCAGCGCGCGGACTTCGACGAGGTCGTGCTAGCCATCCCGGTCGGCGCACTCGAGCCGATCTGCAAAGAGCTGATCGAGCACGACGAGCGCTTCGCCGCGGGCATCAAGAACGCGGTGACGGTCCAGACGCAGGCCTTCCAGGTGTGGGCGAACAGGAGCGCCGCCGAGCTCGGCTGGGAGCACGACGAGAACTCGGTCGCCGGCTGCTACGTCGAGCCGCTCGACACCTACTGCGACATGAGCCACCTGATCCCGCGCGAGTCCTGGGCGCCGAGCGCCGGGGTGAAGACGATCGCGTACTTCTGCGGCGTGCTCGACGAGGTCGACGGTGAGTCGCCCGAGGAGGCGACGGCGCGCGTCAAGGGCCACGCGCTCGACTTCATGGAGAACGACATGGCGACGCTGTGGCCGCTCGCGCGGCTGGCGGACGGGTCGTTCGACTGGGACGTGCTCGTCGACGAGGCGGGCGCGAGCGGCGCCGATCGCTTCGACGCCCAGTACTGGCGCGCCAACATCACTCCGAGCGAGCGCTACGTGCTCACGCCCGCCGGCTCGGTGAAGCACCGGCTGCCGTCCGGCCAGAGCGGCTTCGAGAACCTCGCGCTGGCCGGCGACTGGACGCGCAACGGCATCGACGGGGGCTGCGTCGAGGCGGCGGTCATTTCGGGCATCGAGGCCGCCGAGAGCATCACCGGCCTTGCTCACGTCATTCCCGGTCGCGATCCCGACTGGCTGCGCCCGCGGTCGCTCGAGCTGCCGCCCTATGTCGAGTACGGCGGGCGCGCGACGACGCCGCCGCCGTTCTTGAGCGAGGGCGGCCGCATGCGCGGGCTCGTGCTCGAGGGCGACGCGGAGCGGATCGCCGACCTAGTCGACCGCATGTTCAACGTCCCCGCGGGCGGCTCGACGGACTACCGCTCGCTGGGCTCGAACGTGCTGCTGCTCCTGGGCGGCTTCGAGCGGGTCTCGTGTCTCACCCCACCGTTCGACCGTTGGGGGTCGGTCGCGGAGATCATGGCCTCGTTCTGGATCCCGGTGATGGCGGGCCGCGACCTGGGGCCCACCTTCCTGGCCGAGCGGCTCGTACTCGCCGTTCCCTACATCTTCGTCGACAACCCGATGTCCTACCTGGGCGGGCGCGAGACCTATGGCTACGCGAAGACGATGGCGCGCTTCCAGCCCGAGAACGCGGTCGGCGAGCACGTGACGATGGAGGCGTTCGGCGGCAACTTCGGGCGCGACGAGGGCGCCGCCTGGCGTCCGTTCCTGGAGGTCGAGGAGGTGGGCCCCGGCGACGGCACTCCTCAGCGGCCGCTCGAGGGCCCGGCGGGCCTGGTGCGCCGGCTCGTCGGCGACCTGCCCGCCGTCAACGCCGAGGGAGAGCTCGTGCTCGCTGACCTCCGGCTCACGGCCGAGCTGGTCGAGAGCATGCTCGCGGGGCAGGTCCACCAGCTCTTCCTCAAGCAGTTCAGGGACGCCGAGGACGGCACGCGCGCCTGCTACCAGTCGGTCGTGGAGGCCCCGGTGAACGTGCTGCGCGTGTCGAACAAGCTCGTCGGCCGCGATGCCGACGTGACCATCCACGAGCTCGACAGCCACCCGATCGGCCAAGAGCTCGGCGTGACCAGCCAGCGCGCGCAGATCGTGTTCGACGCAGAGATCGACATGGTGGTCGAGCACGGCGTCGAGGTCGCGCGGCCGGCGTCGGCGCTGCCCTCCTCCGGGCCCGCCGCGGCGGTCAGCGCGAACGGCTACACGAGCGTCATCGAGACCGCGGCTCGCCGCGCCTGGCGGGAGCTCGCCGGGATCGAGCGGCTGCTGCTCAGTCGCTTCCGTCGAGGCTGACGCCGCCGGTTCCGGCATGCGGCGCCTGCTTCGCCGCGGGACCGTCGCCCGACGTCAGGTCGATCGAGCCGGAGTCGACCGCGGCGTAGGTGAGCGTCGCTCCGCCTGCGCCGATGATGAAGGCGATCAGGGGCACGAGGAGGGCCCGAGCGGTGGGAAGTCTTAGTGCCTGCTCCATTGCACCTGTTCTAGCCACGCCCGGACGCGGCGACTGCGATGTTCGTCACACGGGCGGTGGCGACTTCGCGACCGGCTCCGGCATGCCGTTGCGCAGGATCCAGAGCGCAGGCCCGACCACGAGCAGCGTGCCTCCGAGCGCGAGCGCCGCCACGCCGAGCGCGGACAGCGCGAGGCCGCCCAGCAGCGCCAGGCCGGCGCCGGTCGCGCCCGAGAGCAGGTCGTTGAAGCCGAGCAGCCGGCCGCGTTCGGAGGGCAGCGTCAGGTCGGCGAGCTCAGCGGTCGCCGCGACGAAGGAGAGGTTCCAACCGACCCCCAGGCCGAACAGGGCGACGGCTGTGGCGGGCACGCTCTCAACCCACAGCAGGCTGATCACGGACACCGCCATGACGAACAGCCCGCCGGCGAGCGACGGCGTCCGGCCGATGCGGTCGATGAGGTCGCCGATCACGATCACGAGCGCGTACATGCCGATCACGTGCGCGCCGATGATCGGGAACACGTCGTGCCCCTCGTGCCCGTGGTGATCGACCACGACCGCGCCGGTGAGCGTCATCACGCCGACCATCACCGCGAAGCTCGCCTGCGCCGCGATCAGCGCAGGGATCACGCCCGGACGGTCGAGCAGCTCGCGCAGCGGCGCCGCGGTAGTGCGCGAGGGCGCCGGCTTGGCCGGCGCCGGAGCGATCCGCATTGCGCCAGGTTCGGGTGCGGGCTCGTGCTCCAGCAGCTCGGCGATCCGGCGCGGGTCGGGCCGCACCGCCGACACGAGCGCGCAGCCCACCAGCATGAATGCCCCCGCCGCGAGCCAGAGCGGTGCCAGCGCCTCGCCGTCGAGATCGCGGCCCGCGAGCAGCGGGCTGAACACCGCCGGCCCGAGGATCGCCCCGAACACCGCGCCGAACAGGACGAGCGCGATCCCGCGGGCGCGGCGCTCGGTCGGGTACATGTCACCGGCGGCCGTCCGTGAGAGCAGCGCCACGCCGCTCGCCGCCCCCACCAGAACGAGGCCGCCGAGCACCGCGGGGGCCAGCTCGCTCGCGCTGCCGAGCGCCGCCAGGCCGCAGCCGGCCGCGCCGGTGAGGTATCCGGCGGCGAGCACCGGCACGCGGCCGATGCGATCCATCGCGCGCCCCGCGGGCAGCGCGGCGAGCGCGCTCGACGCCAGCACGATCGCCGGGCCGAGTCCGAGCAGGCCCTCTACGTCGAGCACCACCACGAGCGTCAGCGATGCCACCGCGGCCGACAGCTGCAGCATCGCCGAGTTGGTGGCGAGCGCCGCGGACAGCAGGAACGTGTTGCGGCGAACGGGAAGCTCGTGGGTCGCGCTCACAGGGCGCGCAGGGCCGCCGTCAGCGCCGCGGCGACGATGACGCAGGCGACTATCGAGCCGGTGCGCCAGGCGACGAGCCCGCCGGCGACGACGCCCGCCGTCTCGGCGCCTACGACGAGCCGCTCGCCCTCGGCGAACGCCTGGCTGAAGACGAGCGCGGCCAGCAGCGCGGGTGCCAGCAGGACGATCACGCTCGTCACCCAGAGCGGCAGCTCGCGTCCGCCGAGAGCAATCGGGCCGATTGCCTTCAGGACGGCGGTGACGAGCGCACAGCCGCCGACCAGCACCACCGCGGTGCTCAACGCGGCGCTCCCTCCGACTCCTGCTCCGCGAGGACCGACCGCTGGGCGGCGCGCGTCAGCCCGACGAGCGCGGCCAGGCTCGCGGCGAGCACGGGCACGCCCGCCGGGGCCACGGGGACGAGCGCGAGGGCGATCGCCGCGCCGAGGATCGCCACGCCGACGGCCCGCCGGCTGCGGATCTCGCCCAGCAGCAGGGCGAGGAAGAAGGCGGGATAGATGGCGTCGAGGCCGAGCGCGTCCGGGTCGCCAAGCATGTCGCCGGCGAGCGCGCCGAGGATCGTGCCGGTCTGCCAGGTGACGTACTGCACGGCGGTGGCGCCGAACAGCATCCAGCGGTCGAAGCTGCCATCACCGCGGGCAGCCAGCGCCCAGGAGGCGTCGATCACAGCCTGACCCTGCAGGGCTCGCTTGACCGGCCCGCCAGGGAGCGAGGGGCCGAAGGCGGCACCCATCGGGAGGAAGCGGGAGTTCATGAGCGCGGCTGCCGCGATCGCGGCGCCCACGGTGCCGCCCTGGCCGATGATCGCGATCGCGGCGAACTGCGCCGAGCCGGCGAACACGATGATCGACATGACGATCGCCGCGAGCGCGGACAGCCCCGCGTCCTGCGCGACGACGCCGAAGGAGATCGACAGCAGGAGTCCGGCAACGCCGAAGGGGATCCCCGCCCGGACCCCCCGCCGCAGCCCCTCGCGCGCGGTCTCCGTCGTCAAGACACCGCGCGGCGGAACAGAAAGGCGCAGATCACGGCGACCACAAGCGCCAACACCGGCAGGGCGTACCCGATAACGCCGACGATCGCGAGCACGAGGCCTACCACGGCCACGGCGCCGGCGGCGCCACCGGCTACGACGAGCCGATACGCGCGCTGTTCACGATTACGCCTGGAAGGAACTCTGCCGGAACTCGGTGTCAGGTCGCCCATGGCCTAACCGTATCGAGCGGTGGCGACCGGGCCGGCAGATAGCTTCGCGCGGTGCTCTCGTTCGCCAGGCGCGAGCCCTCCGCCACGCTGCTCGCCGCGCAGCTCGTCGCCATCCTGGTGTATGCGCTGACCGAGGACAGCAGCGCCGGGCGCGCCCTGTTCAGCGTCTTCGGCATCCTGATCCTCGCCCTCGTGTTGCTCGCAGTGCGCAGCTCACCGGTGCCGATCTGGGTCGTGGTGCTGCTCGGTGTGCCCGCCATGGTCCTCCTGCTCATCCAGGCGATCACGGACAGTGACGACCTGCTGCCCTGGTCGTCCGCGTTCGAGGCCGTCATCTACTTCTACGCGGCCGGCGCGCTGCTGGCGTACATGCTCGCCGACCACGACATCACTCGCGACGAGCTGTTCGCCGTGGGCGCCACCTTCACGCTGGTGGCCTGGGGCTTCGCGTACCTGTACGTGGTCTGCCAGGCGATCGCACCGGGCAGCTTCACGGCCGCGATCGACCCCGCGGCGGACCGAAGCTGGATGGAGCTCCTCTTCCTCAGCTTCTCGACGCTCTCGGCCACCGGCCTCGGCGACGTGGTGCCGATCAAGCCGTTCGCCCGAAGCCTCGTGATGCTCGAACAGGTGGCCGGCATCGGCTATATCGCGATGGTGGTGTCACGGGTGGTCGGTCTCACCGTGCTGCGGCACAGGGTCTGAGCTCAGGCGCAGAAGGCACTCGCGGCCTTTGTCAGGACGCGCGCGCAGCTCTCCGTGTCGCGGATGCTGACCCACTCCTCGGCGGCGTGCGCGCCCTCGCCGCCGGGCCCGAACAGCGCGGTCGGGATGCCGGCGCCGGCGATGAAGGCGGAGTCGGCCCAGAAGCTCGCTCCCGAGAGCGGCGGCCGCGAGCCGAGCACCTCAGCCGCCGCCTCGCGCAGCGCGGCCACGACCGGCTCGTCCTCGCTGGTCTCGAGCGGCTCGCGCACGAGCAGCGTGCGGGCGGACGCCTCGAGCACCGGGTCGGCGTCGCGGCAGCCGGCCAGGAGGCGCTTCAGCTCTCGCTCCACCTCGGCCGTGCCCTCGCCGGGCAGCGTGCGCCGCTCGATGCTGATCGTGCAGCGCTCCGGATAGGTCGCGAGGTCGTTGCCGCCGCTGATGAGCGAGGCGTGCACAGAGCCGCGGCCGAGCAGCGGGTGGCGCGTTTCGCCGAGCTGACCGTCGAGCTCGCCGAGCGCGGTCAGGATCGGGCCCGCCTTCACGATCGCGTCCACGCCGAGCTGCGGGCGCGAGCCGTGCGCCGCCCGGCCGCTCACCTCGACCTCGAGCCAGGCGAATCCCTTGTGGGCGATCACGATCTCCATCTCGGTAGGCTCGGTCACGACCGCGGCGTCGGCCTCGACCGTCGCCAGCACCTCCTGGACGCCCAAGCTCGCGTGCTCCTCGTCCGCAACCGCGGCCACCACGACGTCACCGGCCAGGTCGAGCGCGGTTGCGTCGCGGCAGGCGACAAGCGCGGCGGCGACGCCCGCCTTCATGTCATACGCGCCGCGGCCGTGCAGGCGATCGCCCTCGATGCGCGGCTCGAAGGGCGCCTCCATGGCGCCGGGCCCCACCGTGTCGAGGTGACCACACAGGAGCAGCGTGCTCCCTCCGCCGCCGCCGCGCGCACGCGCAACGACGCTCGGCCGTCCGGGGGTGGCCTCGACCAGCTCGACCTCGAGCCCCGCGTCACCGGCCCAGCCGGCGACAAAGGCGGCAGCCTCGCTCTCCCCCGCGGCGCCTTGCTCGAGCGAGGGATTGACTGAATCGATAGCGACGAGCGCCCTGGTCAGCTCGACCACGTCCGGGGAGCTCATGGGCGTTCAGCCTACGGCTCGGCCGCCGGCAATGCGCACTGGCGCGCCGATGTACATTCTCCCCTGCGTGGCCCAGAAGAACCAACGGACTCCGCGTGGCCCACATCAGCTTCCGCCCGGCCGGCACGGGCTCTCGCGCAGCTTCGTGGCGCGTAATCAGCGCCAGCGGATCCTCGCCGCGGTGGCCGAGGCGACCGCCGCGCGCGGCTACGCGCGCATGAGCGTCGAGGACGTCGTCCGCCGTGCCGGGGTGTCGCGCCGGACCTTCTACGAGCTCTTCACGAACAAGGACCAGGTCTTCCTCGAGGCGTACGACCAGGCCGCCAACCTGCTGCTCGCCGGCGTGCGCGCAGCGAACGAGGGCGAGAGCGGCTTTGCGGAGCGTGTGACGGCAGGCTACCGCGCGTTCCTCGAGTCGCTCGAGGCCTCGCCCGACTTCGCACGGATGTGCATCGTGGAGGTGATGGCGGCGGGCCCCGAGGCGGTCGCCAAGCGAACCGCGGTGATGGGTGAGTTCGCCGCTCTGATGGAGGAGACGGCGGCGGCCGAGCTCGACTCGCACGGAGGCGTCCCAGCGATCCACGCGGAGACGATCGTGGCCGGCGTGTATGAGGCCGTGTATCGGATGATCGCGGCCGGGGAGACCGACCGGCTGACGACGCTGTTGCCCGATCTCGTCGAGTCGGCGCTCCTGCCCTACGTCGGCGAGGAGCAGGCTGCGGCGGAGCGGCGGGCGCTCCAGGCGTAGACGAGACTGGTGCCGTCCGGTGACCAGTCCGGATGCGGCGCTAGGCCCATTTTCGGCCTTGATACAGAGACTCTGTCGTTTACCATTGCGTGACTTGAGAGCCGGTCGTGTCTCTGATGCCGGCGCCTTGGCATGTATCAGTTCAGCCGAGCCATCTACCGAGAGCTCCAGCCAGACCTCTTGCGCGGGCCCCGCAGCGCCGACGCACGCGACCTGCTCGCCGCTTGCGAGGCGACGTTCGACCGCCTCGCGCGCGACCGCCGCTGCTTCCCGAGGCCCGCGCGCTCCCTCTTCAGGGAGGTGCGGATGTACTTCCCGATGGATCGCCAGCTGCGGGTCTACACGGTGATCGCGCAGCATGTGGATCTCGCCACGGCCTACCTCGACCGGATGATCGCCGAGGGCCGCATGCCCGAGGGCACGGTGATTCAATGCAACGCGCTCACCCGCTCGGGCCGCAACTGCCGGCGCGAGCCGCTGCCCGGACTCAGCTACTGCCCCTCACACCAACATCTCGAGGAAGACCGGTCGCTCACCGCCGCGTGAGCCGCGGATGACGCACCAGCTCTCGCTCGCGGAGCTGAACTCCGGCCTTGACGAGATACGGCACTCGCCGCTGCGCGAGGGGGTGGTGCGGCTCGTCGTCGCGAGGCCGGCCGAGGACGAGCGCGAGGTGCTCGAGCAGGGCCGGCTCGACCCGCTCGAGGGGCTTGCCGGCGACAATTGGGCAGTGCGCGGCAGCGGCTTCACGCCCGACGGCGGAGCCAATCCCGACAGGCAGCTCACGCTCATGAACGCGCGCGTCGCCCAGCTGGTCGCGGGATCCCGTGAGCGCTGGCCACTCGCCGGCGACCAGCTCTACGTCGACCTGCTGCTCGGCGGCGACGAAGTAGGGCCGGGAACGCGGCTGGCCGTTGGGACCGCCGTCGTCGAGATCACGGCGGAGCCGCACCTCGGCTGCGGCAAGTTCAGCCGCCGCTTCGGCGTGGACGCGCTCAAGTTCGTCAACTCCGCGGCGGGACGCGAGCTGAACCTGCGCGGAGTCAACGCGCGCGTCGTCCGCGCCGGGGTGGTTCGTCCGGGCGACCGGGTCGCCGTTACGGGATCTGCAGGCCCGAGATCGCGCGCGCGATGACCAGGCGCTGGATCTCTGACGTGCCCTCGAAGATCGTGTAGATCTTCGCGTCGCGGTGCATGCGCTCCACGGGGAACTCGCGCGTGTAGCCGTTGCCGCCCAGGATCTGGATCGCCCGCTCGGTTGCCCACACCGCGACCTCGCTGCACTTGAGCTTCGACATCGAGCCCTCCGCGTTCTCGAACCTGTGCCCGTTGCGGCCCATCCAGGAAGCCCGCCAGACCAGCAGGCGCGCGGCGTCGATCTCCATCTTCATGTCGGCGAGCGCGAAGGCGATCGCCTGGTTCTCGATGATCGCCCGCCCGAACTGCCTGCGCTCCTTGGCGTAACCGAGTGAGTACTCGTAGGCGGCGCGGGCGATGCCGAGCGCCTGAGCGCCGACCGTGGGGCGGGTCACCTCGAAGGTCTGCATGGCCGCCTGCCGCTTCGAGCTGCCGCCCTCCCGGGCGCGCGCGAGCCGCTCGTCGAGCTTCTCCTTGCCCCCCAGTAGGCAGGATCCAGGGATGCGGCAGTCGTCGAGGAAGACGTCGGCGGTGTGGGAGGCGCGCAGCCCGTGCTTCTTGACCTTCGTCCCCTGCTCGAGGCCCTTGGTGCCGGGCGGGATCACGAAGGCGGCATGCCCCCGCGCGCCGAGCTCGGGATCAACGGTCGCGACCACGACGTGGACGTTGGCGATGCCGCCGTTCGTCGCCCACGCCTTCTGGCCGTTCAGCACCCACTCGTCACGCTCGGCGTCGTAGCGTGCCCGCGTCCTCAGAGCCGCCACGTCTGAGCCGGCGTCCGGCTCGGAGACGCAGAAGGCACCCACCTTCGGGTCGTCCGCCGTGCCGAAGCACTGCGGGACCCATTCGCCGAGCTGCTCGGGCGTGCCGGCCGAGAAGATGCCCGCGACCGCGAGCGAGGTGCCCATGATCGACATCCCGATGCCGGCGTCGCCCCAGAAGAGCTCCTCGTTAACGATCGGCAGCGTCAGCCCGCTCGTGTCGGCCCAGAACTGCGCGAGCGCCTCGTAGCCGTAGAGGCCGATCTTGGCGGCCTCCTGGATCACCGGCCAGGGTGTCTCCTCCCGCTCGTCCCACTCATGGGCGGCCGGGCGCACGACGTTCTCGGCGAACCCGTGCACCCAGTCGCGCACGTCTCGCTGGTCCTGGTTCAGCTCGAGCGAGAACGGAATGCCCTCGTGGGAGTGAGCTTCGAGTGCGGACGCTACTGCGTCGGCGGCGGTGGTCGACTCCATCCGCGGCGATGATAAATGAACCTGTTTCTCGCGGGTGCCGGCTAGCCCGTCGCGGCGCGCTCGGCGACCAGGCTCGTGAAGAGCCGCTCGAGCACCGGCCGAAACACCTTCTGCTCGAAACCGGGTCGCGGGCTCGCGAGCTGGCCGAGCATCAGGCCGGTGATCGTGGCCACCACGAGCTGAGCGTCGCCGGGCGGGTCAGGCGAGCCCGCGGCTCGCAGGCCGAGCTCCGCCAGGCTCAGGTGCGCCCGGTCCCAGCGCTCGATCTCCTCGCGCAGCCAGGGCCTGCGGGTGCCCTCCAGCACAAGCTCCACGAAGGCGACGTGCCGCACCGGGTCTGCCTCGACGTCACCCGCGAGCACGGCCGCCACCGCGCGAGCCCAGCCGGCGACGTCGACGTCGCTCGGCGCCAGCTCGAGCACGAGCCGCTCGAGCCGCGCCACCTCCTCGCGCGCGGCCAGCAGGAGCGTCTCCTGGAGCAGGTCCTCCTTGGACTCGAACCAGTAGGTGGTGGACGCGAGCGGCACGCCGGCGCGCTCGGCGACGGCGCGGTGGGTGACGGCGTCGGGGCCGCGCTCGCCGATCAGGGCGAGCGTCGCGCGCAGGATGGCCTCGCGCCGCGCCTCCCCTCTTGGTACATTCGTGCCTCGGATGCGTACAAATGTACCGATGAGGACGGCCAGCGACAGGATCAGCTACGACGATCTCTACGCGCGCTGGGAGCGCGGCAACTGGCAGGCCACCGAGATCGACCTCAGCGAGGACGCCCGCCAGTGGCAGGAGGTCTTCACCGACTTCGAGCGCGAGGCCGCGCTCTGGAACTACGCGCTCTTCTTCTGGGGCGAGGACGCGGTGGCCGACGGGCTCTCCCCGTACATCGACGCCGCGCCGCTCGAGGAGCAGAAGTACTTCCTCGCGACACAGCAGGTCGACGAGGCGCGCCACGCCGTGTTCTTCAGCCGCTTCATGCACGAGGTCGCCGGCATCGGCGGCGCGGACATCGGCTCTCGGCTCGCCGCCATCGAGCCGCGGCTCACCTGGGGCTTCAAGCAGGTCTTCGGCCGGCTCGAGACGATGTGCGAGGAGCTGCGCCGCAAGCCGACCCGGCCGAACCTCGCCGCCGCCGTGACGCTCTACCACATGGTGATCGAGGCCACGCTCGCGCAGCCGGGCCAGCACTTCATCACGAGCTACCTGGAGGAGCGTCAGATCATGCCGGGCTTCCGCCTCGGCATGGAGAAGGTCGCCCAGGACGAGCAGCGCCACATCGGCTTCGGCGTGAAGCTGCTCGCCGACCTCTGCCGTGAAGATCCCGACTGCCGCTGGGCGGTCGCGGACATGCTGCGCGAGGTCATTCCCTGGACGGCCGCCGTGCTCGTGCCACCGGGCTGGGACAGGCGCTACACCGAGGTCTTCGGCTTCACGCTCGAGGAGATCGGCGCCGAGGGCGCGAGCTCGCTCGAGACGAAGCTGCGCAGCGCCGGGCTGCCCATGGAGGAGCTGCCGGGTCCGTCGATCTTCTCGACCGAGCTCGAGCCGATCGAGCGCGCGCGCATGGGCCAGCAGCTAGTCCGCGGCGGGATCCTCGGCGAGAAGACCGGTCCGCCTAAACGCGACCCGGAGACGATGGCCGCTCTGTTCCAGATGATGCTGGGCGGCCTCGACCACGGGCGGGCGCCCGAGCGGCCCGGGACGATCCAGTGGGAGTTTCCCGACGCCGCCCCCTGGCACCTCGAGGTCTCGAACGGCGACACGCGTGTCTCCCCGGGCCACGCGCCGTCGCCCACGGTCACGCTGAAGTGCAGCTACGAGGACTGGGCCGACCTGATCGGCGGCCGCGTCGACGGACTGCGGCTCGCGGCCACGCGCCGCCTGCGCCCGAGCGGCGATCTGCGCTGGCTGTGGTCGGCGCGCCGGATGTTCCCGCGCTGAGCGCTCAGAGCTCGAGCGCCATCCGCTGGCTCGTGACGACCGTGCCGAAGCGCGGCTCTCGCTCCTCTTGCACGATCCGGAAGCCGGCCGCCTCGTACAGCCGGCGCGCGTCGGCCAGATCGCTCGTCGTCCCCAGCTCCATGCGCGCGTAGCCGGCCGCACGCGCAAAGTCGATGCAGCGCTCGATCAGGAGCGCCCCGATGCCGCGCCGGCGCGCGCCGGGGTCCACCATCAGCGCACGCAGCGCCGCCACGCCGGGCGCGCCCGCCGCGATGCAGAAGACCGATCCCGCCCGCCGCTCGCCGAGCTCGGCGATCCAGCCCGCCTCGCGCCCGGGGTCGTGCTCGCTCGCGAAGCCGGCGACGATCTCCGCCACGAGCCCCTCGAACGACATGTCCCAGCCGTACTCGGCGGCGTAGACGGCGCCGTGCCGCTCCACGACCCAACCGAGGTCCCCGGGCCTGCCGATCAGGCGCAGCGACGGTGAGCCCGCTTCCACCGGCTACATCCTGTAGACAGGTGCGGCGCGCTCGGCCAGCGGCGCGTTGGCGCAGGCGCCGAGGGCGAGCCCGAGCACGCGCCGCGTGTCGAGCGGGTCGATCACGCCGTCGTCCCAGAGCCGTGCGGTGGAGTAGTAGGGGTTGCCCTGGTGCTCGTACTGCTCGCGCAGCCGCGCACCCGTCTCGGGCTGGCCGACCTCGGTCATGACGGTCGCGGCCTGCTCCCCGCCCATCACCGAGATGCGCGCGTTCGGCCACATCCACAGGAAGCGCGGGTCGTAGGCGCGCCCGCACATGCCGTAGTTGCCGGCCCCGAACGAGCCGCCGACGATCACGGTCAGCTTCGGGACGCGCGTGGTCGACACCGCTGTGACCATCTTCGCCCCGTCCTTCGCGATGCCGCCGGCCTCGTACTCGCGCCCGACCATGAAGCCGCTGATGTTCTGCAGGAACAGGAGCGGCACGCCGCGCTGGTCGCACAGCTCGATGAAGTGGGCCGCCTTGAGCGCGCTCTCCGAGAAGAGGATCCCGTGGTTAGCGATCACGCCGACCGGGTGCCCGTGGATGTGCGCGAAGCCGCACACGACGGTCGTGCCGTACTCCGCCTTGAACTCGTGCAGGCGGCTGCCGTCGGCGATGCGGGCGATGATCTCGCGCGGGTCGTAGGGCGTCCGCATCTCGGTTGCGACCGCTCCGTACAGGGTCTCGGGGTCGACCGCGGGCGGCTCCGCCGGGGCGCGCTCCCAGGGCGCCGGCGAGCGCGGCGCGAGCGTCGCGACGACCGAGCGCAGGATGCGCAGCGCGTGCTCGTCGTCGGCGGCGAGGTGGTCCACGACGCCGGACGTCCGCGCGTGCAGCTCGCCGCCGCCGAGCTCCTCGGCTGTGATCTCCTCGCCGGTCGCGGCCTTCACGAGTGGCGGCCCGCCGAGGAAGATCGTGCCCTGTCCGCGGACGATCACGGTCTCGTCGCTCATGGCGGGCACGTAGGCGCCGCCCGCCGTGCAGGAGCCGAGCACCGCCGCGAGCTGCGGGATCCCCCGGGCGGCCATCGTCGCCTGGTTGAAGAAGATGCGGCCGAAGTGCTCGCGGTCGGGGAAGACCTCGTCCTGACGCGGCAGGAACGCGCCGCCCGAGTCGACCAGGTAGAGGCACGGCAGACGGTTGTGAAGGGCGACCTCCTGGGCGCGCAGGTGCTTCTTTACGGTCACGGGGTAGTACGTGCCGCCCTTGACGGTCGCGTCGTTCGCCACCACCACGACCTCGCGGCCCGACACTCGGCCGACGCCGGTGATGATCCCGGCGCCGGGTGCGTCGCCGTCGTACAGGTCCTCGGCGGCAAGCGGCGAGAGCTCGAGGAAGGGAGCCGCGGGGTCGCAGAGCCGCTCGACGCGCTCGCGCGGCAGCAGCTTGCCGCGCGCCACGTGGCGCTCGCGGGCCCGCTCTCCCCCGCCCAGGGCGACGCGCTCGAGACGCTCGCGCAGCTCGGCGGCGAGCCGGCGGTGCTCCGCCTCGTTGCGCTCGAACTCGGACGAGCCGGGGCGCGCGCGGCTCGCGAGCACGGTCATGCAGCGGCTCCCTCGGCGGGCTCGACGTCCGCGAGCGCCTGGCCGCGAGCCACGCGGTCGCCGGCCCGAACCGCGATGTCGCCGACGACGCCGGCGAACGGGCTCGCTATGGCGAGCTCCATCTTCATCGACTCGAGGACGAGCAGCACGTCGCCCTCCTCGACCTGCGTGCCGGCCTGTGCGCGCACGTCCAGGACGGTGCCGGGCATGGGCGCCTCGAGCGAGCCGGGCAGCGCGCGCCGCTCGGCCTCGTCGCCCGCGAGCGTCCAGCGCGTGGGCACGCCGTCGTCGATTAGCCAGACCGCGGCGCCGTCGCGGATCACGTCGATCCGGCGTGTGACCCCGCCCGTCTCGACGCGCAGCCGCTCCCCCTCGAGCCGAGCGCGCACGTCGTCCGCCTCGAACCAGCCCGTCCCGTCCGAGCGGACGCCTGCCTGCACGTCCCCAGCCGGGCCTCTCAGGCGGGCGCGGGCCCAGCCGGGCTCACCCGGCCGCCAGCCGTCGCGCGCGTCCCACGGATCGTCCGACTCCGGCTCGCCGATCAGCGCGACGAGGGCGAGCGCCGGCAGTGCGGGATCGGGCTCGGGCCCAAGCTCCCCGCCGAGCCGCTCGAGCAGGCCGGTGTCGAGCCGGCCGGCGCGCACCTCGTCGTGCTCTGCGAGCGCCCGCAGGTAGGCGACGTTCGTCGCCGGCCCGGCAGCGACGAGGCCGCGCAGCGCAGCGGCCAGCCGGCCGAGCGCCGCCTCCCGGTCAGGGCCGTGGGCGATCAGCTTTGCGAGCAGCGGGTCGTAGTGCGAGGTCACCTCCGTGCCCTCCTCGACGCCGCTGTCGACCCGCGTCCCCGCCGGTGTCCGCCAGGCGACGATCCGCCCGCTCGAGGGCAGGAATCCGCTCGCCGGATCCTCGGCATAGATGCGCGCCTCGAGCGCGTGGCCGTTCAAGACGACGTCCGCCTGGCGGAGCGGCAACGGCTCGCCGGCCGCCACGCGCAGCTGCAGCTCGACGAGGTCAAGCCCCGTGACCGCCTCGGTCACAGGGTGCTCGACCTGCAGGCGGGCGTTCATCTCCAGGAAGAAGAACTCGGACGGGTCGTCCGCCGCGGTGATGAACTCGACCGTGCCGGCGTTCGTGTAGCCGCAGCTCCGCGCCAGCTCGACCGCGGCGCCCCCGAGCCGCTCGCGCAGCTCCGGGCCGACCACCGGCGAGGGGGCCTCCTCGATCACCTTCTGATGGCGCCGCTGGAGGCTGCACTCGCGCTCGCCGAGGTGCAGCACCGAGCCGTGCTCGTCGGCCAGCACCTGCACCTCGATGTGCCGCGGGCGCTCGATCCAGCGCTCGACGAGCAGCCGGTCGTCGCCGAAGGCCGCGCGGGCCTCGCTGCGCGCCGCTCTGAGCGACTCGGCGAGCTCGTCCGGCGAGCGCACTACGCGCATGCCCTTGCCGCCGCCCCCCGCGACCGCCTTGACCAGCAGCGGCAGCTCTCGGGAGCCGGCCCACTCGATGATCTCCTCGTCTGAGAGCGAATCGCCCTGCAGCCCGGGGACGACCGGCACGCCGGCGTCCGCCGCCACCTGCTTGGCGGCGGCCTTGTCGCCGAGCAGCGCCATCGCCTCGGGCGAGGGGCCTATGAAGGAAAGGCCGGCCTCACGGCAGGCGCGGGCGAAGGCGGGACGCTCGGAGAGGAAGCCGTAGCCGGGATGTACGGCCTCCGCGCCCGTTTCCAGGGCCGCTCGCACGACCCGCTCGACGTCGAGATACGACTCGGCGGCCGGGGCCGGCCCCAGCCGCACGGCAAGGTCGGCGGCGCGCACGTGCAGTGCGTCCGCGTCCGCGTCGCTGTACACGGCGACGCTCTCGATCCCGAGCCCGTGCAGCGTCCGCAGCACCCGCAGCGCTATCTCGCCGCGGTTCGCCACGAGCACGCGCGCGAACACGGTCAGGCTCCGAGCGCGCGGGCGATCACCATCTGCTGGATCTCGTCGGTGCCCTCGCCGATCGTGAGGATCTTGGCGTCGCGGTAGAAGCGGCACACCGGGTACTCCTCGATGTAGCCGTAGCCGCCGTGGATCTGGACCGCCTCCTCGGCGGCGCGCACGGCGAGCCGGCCGGTCTTGAGCTTGGCCTGCGCAGCGGTGAGGCTGAAGTTGCGGCCGGCGTCCTTCAGCGCCGCCGCCTTGTAGGTCAGCAGCCGCGCGGCCTCGATCTCGGTCGAGATGTCGGCGAGCTTGGCCTGGATCGCCTGATAGGAGGCGATCGGCTTGCCGAAGGCAACCCGTTCCTTCGCGTATGCGAGCGCCTCGTCGAGCGCGCCCTGCGCGAGCCCGACGCCCATGGCCGCGACGCCGATGCGCCCGCCGTCGAGCGTCTGCAGGAACTGCTTGAAGCCCATGCCGCGCGGGCCGACGAGGTTCGCCTCCGGCACCCTGCAGTCCTCGAAGCTGAGCGGGCGCGTGTCGGACGCGTTCCAGCCCATCTTGCGGTAGGGCGCGCCGATCTCGTAGCCGGGCGTGCCGTTGGGGACGAGCAGGTTCGAGATCTCGTCGTCGCCCGTGCGCGCCGTGATCATCACGAAGCCCGAGATGTCCGTGCCGCTGTTCGTGATGAACTGCTTGGCGCCGTTGATGACCCACTCGCCACCGTCGAGCGAGGCGCGAGTGCGGACGTTGCCGGCGTCGCTCCCCGCCTCGGGCTCGGTCAGGCCGAAGGCGCCGAGCTGCTCGCCCGAGCAGAGGCGCGGCATCCACTCGGCCTTCTGCTCCTCCGATCCGAACGCGTACAGCGGCCAGGTGCCGAGGCTCGTGTGAGCGGCGACGGTGATGCCCACCGAGGAGTCGATGCGCGCCAGCTCCTCGATCGCGAGCGCATAGCTCAGGTTGTCGGCGCCGCCGCCGCCGTACTCCTCGGGGAAGGGAATCCCCATGAGCCCCAGGTCGCCGAGCTTGCGGACGATCTTGTAGGGGAACGACTTGGTCCGGTCGAGCTCCTCGGCGACCGGAGCGACCTCGCCCAGCGCGAAGTCGCGCACGAGCGTCCGGATCGCCTGCTGCTCGTCCGAGAGGTCGAAGTGCATCGGCGTAGAATACCGAATGATCGCTCTAAGTTAGAGTGAGCATTCGAACCCATGCCGTCGGCAGCCCCTCCCACTCGCCCTGCTCTGAGGGAGCGCTACGACCGCCGCCAGGAGCGCGTGGTTCAGGTCGCCGCGGAGCTGTTCGCCGAGCGCGGCTACGCGGCCACCTCGATGACCGACCTGAGCGAGGCCACCGGCCTCGCCGCCGGCGGGCTCTATCACTACATCGGAAGCAAGAAGCAGCTCCTGTTCCGGATCTGCGACGAGCTGATGGAACCACTGCTCGCAGAGGCCCGCGCGATCGCGGCGACCGATGAGCCGGCCGTGACACAGCTGAGGCAGCTGCTGCGCGCCTGGCTCGAGCACATCGCGCGCCACCGGCACCACATGACTGTCTTCCAGCAGGAGCGCCATCTGATCGAGCACGACCCGCAGTGGCGCACCGTGCGCCGGCGGCGAAAGGACTTCGAGCTCATCCTCGACGACGTGCTCGAGCGCTGCGAGCGCGAGGGCGCGCTCAGCTTCCCCGACCGGGCGCTCACCGTGCGCGCGCTGCTCGGCATGGTCAACCACACCTCGACCTGGCTGCGCCCGCGCGGGCGTCTCAGCCCCGAGCAGATCGCCGACGGCTACTACGACATGCTGCTGGGCGCCTACGCGCTCACACCCAGCGGTGGTGGCGGGTCCGTTCGTCGGCCGGGAAGAACGCCTCCACCCTGATCTCCTGCAGCGTGATGTCCTGCGGCGTGCCGACCGTGGTGACCATCGAGAAGTAGCTGACCCGGACATCGGCGCGCTCGAACTCGACCGGCAGAACCGGCAGCGTGCCCGAGGAGAAGTCTGGCGTTCGCCAGCGCGTGGGCACGCCCGGCAGGGCGAGCACGTCGTCGAGCAGCCGGACGGTCTCGGGATCGGGAATCCCTCCGACCGCTTCGCGGTGCACGCGCTGGATGAGCGCCTCGCCGGTCTGCTCCCAGTTCGCGACGCGAGCCCGCAGCGGGCCGAACATGAGCCGAACGACGTTGGGCGGATCGCCCGCCGCCTCACCGTCGAGCAGGAAAGCGAACATCGCGGCGGCCGGGTCGTTGGCCATCATCACGTTCCAGTGCCGGTCCATCACGACGGCCGGAAAGGGCTCGTGGTGGGCGAGCATCCGGTCGAGCGCGGTGCGCACCTGGGCAAGGCCGGCGGCGTCGAGCCCGGTCTCGCGATAGAGCGGCGCGTAGCCCGCCGCCAGCAGCATCTGGTTGCGCTCGCGCAGCGGAACGTCGAGCGCACGCGCGAGCGTGAGCACCATCTCACGGCTCGGGTTCGCGCGCCCGCTCTCCACGAAGCTGACGTGCCGGGGCGTGACCCCCGCCTCGGTCGAGAGCGTGAGCTGGCTCATCCGGCGCTCTCGCCGCCAGTGCTGGAGCAGCGTGCCGACCGGGCTGGTGGACATCGACCTGAGACTGTACGGCCGGTCCCGCCGCGCGGCACTTCTCTCGGAGGGAATTGGAATGCAGCTCCATTCGGCGGACCCTCCCCGCCATGAACGAATTCACCATTCACACACCGGAGTCGGCGCCAGTGGCAGCCCGTGAGGCGCTCGAAGCGCTCGAGAGGAACGTCGGCTTCATCCCGAACCTGGCCGCGACCATCGCGGGATCGCCCGCGGCCCTCCAGGCCTTCGTCGCGATGCAGTCGGCGCTGCGCCGCAGCGCGCTCGCGCCCGCGGAGCGCGAGATCGTCGGGCTGACCGTGAGCCGCGAGAACCTGTCCGCCTACTCCCTCGCCGCGCACGCGACGTTTGCGGGGCGAGCGGGCCTGGCGCCCGACGCCATCGCTGCGCTGCGGGATGGAAAGGCGCTGCCGGACCCGCGCCAGGAGGCGCTCCATGCGTTCACGGGGGAGCTCTTGCGGAGCCGAGGCCACCTGCCCGCCGAGCTGCTCACGGGTTTTCTCGCGGCCGGCTACTCGCTGGAGAACGCGCTCGAGGTCGTGACGCAGGTGGCGTACACGACGATGGCGAACCTCGCCGCCAACCTGGCCGGCACACCTGTCGACGCGGAGTTCGACACCCAGGCCGTTCCGCTCGCCTAGGGCGATCTGCTGTGGACGTGGTCGTCGGCCGCCGCTCGGGTGTGCTGGCGCAGCGCCTCGAAGGCCTCCTCGAACGTGCGCCGGTTCAGCAGCTCGATCGCGAGCCCGTCGCGGATCCGGATTCCGTTGCCGAAGCGCATGTCGACCTCCACCCCGCTGTCGCTGCCGCGTGCACGGAAGCGGATCCCGGCCGCCACGATGTCGCTCTCCTCCTCGATCCGCTCGACCTCGATGTGGAACTCCTCCCAGGGCTCGAGCATCTGGCTCCAGAACTTCGCGGCCCGCTTGTGTCCGTGGTACTCGGGCGCGAGGTCGGGGAAGACCCCCGAGGTCTCGATTTGGATCTCGGGGTCGAGCAGTGCGAGCCAGGCATCGCGGTCGCCGCGGTTCCAGGCCTCGTAGCCCGCGAGGAGGAGGTCGGTGTTCGACATCGCGTCTCAGGATCTCAGACCGTGCGGGCCTTGACGTATATGCCTCTTTGGTTATATTGCTCTCATGACCGCTGTCGAGGCACTGGCTCAGCCGACGCGCCGGCAGATCCTGGATCTGCTGCGCGAGGGTGAGCGGCCCGTGAACGACCTGGTCGAGCGGCTCGACATGAGCCAGCCGGCCGTGTCGAAGCACCTGCGCGTACTGCGCGAGGTGGGGCTCGTAGGCGTCCGTTCGGACGCCCAGCGCCGGCTCTACCGGGTGCGCCCGGAGCCGCTCGCGGAGCTCGACGCGTGGCTCGCCCCCTACAGGCGGCTCTGGTCGCGCAGCCTCGACGCGCTCGAGCGACACCTGGACGAAAGGAAAGACGACCTATGAACGGCACCTACCTCGAGCTCGACGGCCGCCCCGCGCTCCGCTTCGAGCGCTCGATCCCCCACTCCGTGGAACGCGTGTGGCGCGCGATCACCGAGCCGGGCGAGATGGGACAGTGGTTCCCGGCCGCGGTCGAGTACGAGCCGCGGGTCGGCGCTGCTATGAGGTTCGAGTTCGACGACCCGGACGCGCCGACCACCGAGGGCCAGGTAACGGAGCTCGATCCGCCGCGCCTGTTTGCCTTCGACTGGGGCGGCGAGCTGCTCCGCTTCGAGCTCGAGGCGGCGGGCGACGGCTGCCGGCTCAGCTTCACCCACTTCCTGAGCGAGCGCATCCAGGCCGCGCGGGACGCCGCCGGCTGGGAGCTCTGCCTCACGGAGCTGGACCGTCTGCTGGCCGGCGAGGACGCAGAGGCACCCGGGATCGGTGTCACCCCCGAATGGCGAGCCCTGTACGACAAGTACGTTGCCGCCGGGGTGCCGTCCGGCGCGGAGGTTCCCGGCTCGTCCTAGTTGAGACCCGCGCGGCGGACGAGCCGGTCGGCCGTCGGGACGATGCCGGCCACGGTTCGCTCCACGACAACGCGCGGGTCGGGCAGAACGGTCGGCGGGGTGCTCGCTCCGCCGACGATGACGCCGATGTCCGCCCTCGCTTCGGTGATCGTGTCGATCACCGTCGGCAGGCGCTCGCCGGCCGCGGGCATGGTCGCGGAGAGCGCGAACAGCGCCGGACCGTGGTCCGAGATGACGGTCGGCAGCTCGTCCGTCGGGACATCGGCCCCGAGGGTCAGCACCTCGTAGCCGGCCGACTCGAGCAGCTTCGCCGCCATATCGAGCGCCACGACGTGCTGTTCGCCCTCGACCGCGGCGAGCATCGCCCGATGCTCGCCTCGTTCAGCTGCAATGCCCGTCGCCTCGTGCGCGAGCACGAGCACCCGCGTGGCGATCTGTGTCGCGAGGTGCTCGTGCCCGACGCCGATCTCGCCGCTGGCCCAGAGCCGGCCGATGCGATGCATGGCCGGCCCGACCACCAGGTCGTACAGCATCGCCTCGCCGAGGCTCATCTCGAGCGCCTCGAGGGCGACCTCCTCGGCTGCCCCCGCATCGCCCGTCAAGAGGGCAAGGCCGAATTGCTCCGAGAGCGACTCGGCCAGCAGGCGCTTGTGGAACTCGTCGCGGCTGTGCTCCAACGAAAAACACGCTACGCCCTCACCCCCGGTCATGCCACCCGGCCGGGGGGCGCGCTCAGGCGCGTGCGGGCGTGAGTGTCCTGCTCTCGTAGCCGAACTGCGCCAGGTCCATGATCGGCCGGATCTCGATCGAGCCCTCCCGCATCGGGACCTTGCGCGCCCACTCGACCGCCTCGTCCGCGTTCTCGCACTCGAGCAGGCAGAAGCCGCCAAGCTGCTCCTTCGACTCAGCGAACGGGCCGTCCGTGAGAACCGGCTCGGCGCCGGGGCCGACCCGCAGCGTCTTCGTCGTAGCGCTCTCCTCGACCGGCTCGCAGGCGATCATCGCCCCCGCGTCGACCGCGTCCTGGTCGAAGGCGCGCCAGCGCTCGAGCCCCTCGCGCGTCTCCTCGGCCGACCAGTCCGTGCGGTCCTCATCGACGATGAACGTCAGTAGGTACTTCATCGGGCCTCCTTGGAATCGGAGCGGCGCCTCTCGCCGCTGCACCCTAACGACGAACGGCGGAGGCCCGGATCGACACCGTTTCCAGCAGGGGCGCCCGGGTAGCCGCCGCACATGAGGGTCGTCGTGGTCGGAGCATCGGGCAACGTTGGCACGAGCGTGCTGCGCTCGCTGGCGGACGAACCGGCCGTCGACTCGGTGCTCGGCGTAGCGCGCCGGCTGCCCGGGCTCGACGTGCGCAAGACCGACTGGGCGCTCGCGGACGTCTCGCACTCGGATCTCGTGCCGCTGTTCCGCGGGGCCGATGTGGTCATCGACCTCGCCTGGCTGATCCAGCCCGGGCGCGACGAGCAGACGCTCCGCGCCACGAACGTCGAGGGCAACGCGCGCGTCTTCGAGGCGGTCGCGCAGGCGGACGTGCCCGCGCTCGTCTATGCCTCGTCAGTGGGCGCCTACTCGCCCGGCCCCAAGGACCGCCGCGTCGACGAGAGCTGGCCGACCGGCGGGACCGCGTCGTCCTTCTACTCGCGCCACAAGGCCGAGGTCGAGCGCATCCTCGACCGCTTCGAGGGCGAGCACCCGTCGGTCCGCGTCGTGCGGCTGCGGCCCGCGCTCATCTTCAAGCGCGAGGCGGCGTCCGGCATCCGCCGGCTGTTCGCCGGGCCATTCCTGCCGAGCCCGCTCGTGCGCCGCGCCCTGATACCGGTCCTGCCGAAGACGGAGCGGCTCTGCTTCCAGGCCGTCCACTCCTACGACGTGGGCGAGGCCTACCGGCTCGCCGCCGCCGGCGATGCGCGCGGCCCGTTCAACATCGCGGCGGAGCCCGTCCTCGACATCGAGAGGCTCTCGAACCTGCTCGGCGCGCGTCCCGTGCCCGTGCCGCCCCAGGTGCTCAGGGCCGGCGCCGCGATCACCTACAGGCTGCGCCTGCAGCCCTCGGAGCCCGGCTGGCTCGACATGGGCCTGGCGGTTCCGCTGATGGACGCGACGAGGGCCCGCCGCGAGCTCGGCTGGACGCCGCACCACGGTGCGGACGAGGCGCTCACCGAGCTGCTCGACGGCATTCGCGAGGGAGCCGGAATCGACACACCACCGCTTTCCCCCCACAGCGGCGGCCCACTGCGTCTGCGCGAGCTTCTCACTGGCGTGGGCAAGCGCTCCGGGCTCTAGCCCGGGCGCACGTCCCTGAACGCCCGCAGGAGGGCCTCGCGCGTCTCCGGGTCGGGCGGCGGCTCCGCCACCTCGTGCAGCGAGCCGACCAGCCGGCGCATGTCCTCGAGGTACGCGCTGCAGCCCTGGCACTCGGCGAGGTGCGCCTTGAAGCGGGCCCGTTCCACTTCTGGCATGACGCCCTCGACGTACTGGGTCACCAGCTCAACGAACTCCTTGCAGCGGAGCTCATCGTGGTCGTGGCGACGCCAGGGCCAGAGCCGCATCAGCGCGCCGCCTCCACGAGCGGGAGCAGAGCCGCGCGCACGCGGCTGCGGGCTCGGTGCAGCAGCACACGCTGGTTGCCCTCGGTCAGCTCGAGCATGTCGCAGACCTCGTCGGCGTTCAGCCCCACGAGGTCACGCAGGGTGATCACGGCGCGCTGCGCTGGCGCGAGCCCGTCGATCGCCTGCAGCAGGTGCGCGCGCAGCTCGGCGCTCAGCAGATTCGTCTCGGGCTCGCCGTCGAGCCGCGGCGGCGCGCTCGACCAATGCCCCTCAGGGCCGAAGGCGCTCGGCTCCACGGCCGGCCGCTCGTCGTCCCCGAGCGACGAGAAGGGCAGGTCGCGGGCCTCGCGGACGGCACGCGTGCGCGCGCGGTTGACGAGGATCCGAAAGATCCAGGTCCGAAGCGAGGAGCGCCCCTCGAAGCCGTCGAGGCCGCGGATCACGCCGAGCCACGTCTCCTGAACCACGTCGGCAGCGGCGGCGTCCGTCCGCACGTATGTACGGGCGACGCGCCGCAACGCGCCGTCGTGACGAGCGACGAGCTCGTCGAAGGCCGTCTCGTCACCGGCCCGCAGTCGTTCGAGAAGAACGGTGTCGTCCTCCACTGCCGGCCGACACTACCCACGGCGACCCGTCGCGGAGGTGCTCCTGCCATTCGTTGAGGTGAGCCATGCGGCGGCAGTCTCGCTGCCGCCGCAGGCGTTTCACCTCACGCGTAGGCCGGCGTCCCGACGGTTGGCTTGTAGCCCATCATCCGGCCGAACGTCGAACCCATCGCGAGCGCGGCGCGCTGCATCCAGGCGGGGACCTTCGGCAGGCGCACCGTGTCGAAGTGGGCACGCGCGATCACGGCGAGCAGGAACGGGTTCGGCATGCCCTTCCGGTTGGTCTTGCCCTCCGCGGCGAGTGAGAACATCGTCTCGATCAGCGACTCGAACTCGAGCGCCGGGCTGATCTCGCAGAGGAACCGGGCGTCGGTCTCGCCGGCGTTCCAGAAACGGTGGGGCGTGCCCGGCTCCACCGTTACGACCTCGCCGGGTCCCCTCACGATCTCCTCGCGGCCGGCCCTGAAGCCGACCTTGCCCTCGAGGACCTCGAACCGCTCGGTCTGGTGAGGATGCACGTGCGCCGCGGCGACCGCGCCGTCCGGGCTGATGATCGTCTCGACGAGCACGGACTCCCCATCCGTCTCCTGAGAGGTCGTGTGGAAGATGAGCACCTCGCCGGTGACGGGGTTCTCGAGACGGTCTCCCTTGCGAATCATTGGCTGTCCTTTCGTCCGGTTGCGACTGGTTTGTCGATGCCTGGACAGCCTGAATCCGGACGCCCCCTACGTCGTCATCTCGGGGAGCGATTTGCCGTCGCTCGCAAGGGTGATTCGGGAGCCCTCCTCGAGGAGGACCCGCGTCGGCGGCCTACCTCTCGCCGACGACCATGCACTCCGGCCAAAAGCCGGTTTGAGTGCGGGGAGTCAAGCGCTGCTCGACTCCTCCCAGAGGTTGATGCCCGCCTCTACCGCGTGCCGGTCGATCGCCTCCAGCTCCTCGTCCGAGAACTCGAGGTTGCCGAGCGACGCGATGTTCTGCTCGAGCTGCTCGACGCTGCTCGCGCCAATCAGGGCCGACGTCACGCGCGGGTCGCGCAGCACCCAGGCGATCGCCATCTGCGAGAGCTCCTGGCCGCGGGCCGCCGCCATGTCGTTGAGCGCGCGGACGTGACGCAGGCTCTCCTCGGTGATCATGTCCCCCGTAAGGAAGCGGCCCTCGGCCGCCCGCGAGCCCTCCGGCACGCCGTCGAGGTACTTCGTCGTGAGCATGCCCTGGGCGAGCGGCGAGAACGCGATGCAGCCGACGCCCTCCTCCCCGAGGACGTCGAGCAGGTCTTCCTCGACCCAGCGGTTCAGCAGCGAGTAGGAGGGCTGGTGGATGAGGAGCGGCGTGCCGAGCCTGCGTAGGATCGCCGCCGCCTCGGCGGTGCGCTCGCCGCTGTACGAGGAGATGCCCGCGTACAGCGCCTTGCCCTGGCGGACGGCGCTGTCGAGCGCCCCCATCGTCTCCTCGAGCGCGGTGTCCGGGTCGAAGCGGTGCGAGTAGAAGATGTCGACGTAGTCGAGCCCCATGCGGGCAAGGCTCTGGTCGAGGCTCGCGAGCAGGTACTTGCGCGAGCCCCATTCGCCGTAGGGCCCCGGCCACATGTCGTAGCCGGCTTTGGTCGAGATGATCAGCTCGTCGCGATAGGGGCGCAGGTCGCGCTCGAGGATGCGCCCGAAGTTGCTCTCGGCGGACCCGTAGGGCGGTCCGTAGTTGTTGGCGAGGTCGAAGTGCGTGACGCCGAGGTCGAACGCGCGCACCACCATGTCGCGGCCCAGGTCCGGGGGGCGGTCGTTGCCGAAGTTGTGCCAGAGACCGAGCGAGAGGGCCGGCAGCTTCAGCCCCGAGCGGCCGCAGCGGCGGTACTCCATCGAGTCGTAGCGGTCGGCAGCGGCGATGTGCGTCATGCCGGGAAGATATGCACTTGATATATGCCGATATCGGTATATATTGCCCGCATGGCACGAGCGGCGACCACGGCGGATGCATTCAACGCGGTGGCGGAGCCCCGGCGGCGCCAGATCCTGGACGTGCTCGCCGGCGGCGAGCGCCCGGTCGGCGATCTGGTCGAGGTGCTGGGATTGCCTCAGCCCCAGGTCTCGAAGCACCTGCGCGTGCTTCGCGAGGTGGGGGCGGTCGAGGTGCGTGGCGACGGACGCCGGCGCCTGTATCGCCTCAACGGGCCGGCGCTGAAGCCGATCCACGACTGGGTCAAGGACTACGAGCGCTTCTGGTCCGAGCGCTTCGGCCGGCTCGATGCCGTGCTCAGCGAACTCAAGGAAAAGGAGCAAGGAGATGGCGGCGATGACGACTAGCGGCACCGCGAAGGTGACGCTCCCGACGGACGAGCAGATCCTGATCAGGCGCGAGTTCGACGCGCCTCGGCAGCTGGTCTACAAGGCCTGGACGACGCCCGAGCTCGTGAAGCGCTGGTGGAGTGGCCACCGCGGCGAGGTGACGTCCGCGGAGATCGACCTGCGCGTCGGCGGCAGCTGGCGCTACGTGATGATCGCGAGCGGCGGCTTCGAGGTCGCCTTCCACGGCGAGTTCCGCGAGATCGTCCCGGATGAGCGCATCGTCACGACCGAGATGTACGAGGGCGCCGAGCCGCTGCCCGCGACGGACGAGCCGGTCAACACGATCACGTTCACCGAGATCGACGGCCGCACACGGCTCGAGGTGCTGACCCAATGCCCCAGCCGCGAGCTGCGCGACATGATCATCGAATCCGGCATGGAGAGCGGGATGCAGGAGTCGATGGACCTGCTCGAGCAGGTCGCGGTCTCCCTGCGCTGACCGGCTGCCGGCGGCGGCCCGCCCCCGGCCTGGGGGCGGGTCCCGCCGCGCGCTGCTAGCCCTGCTCGGCGCGCTCGCGAACCTCGTCCGGATCGCTCACCGGCGACGTCTCCGGCTCGGAGCCGGGGGTGTGCAGCAGGTTGTTGACGTCCCTGACGCCGGCGACTTTCTCCGCCGCCGCGCCCAGCGCCTCCCCGTCCTCGGGGCGCTCCACCTCGCCGCGCAGCTCCACCACGCCGTCGCGGGCGTTGACCACGACCGAGCCCTTCGCCGCGGCGTTGCCACCGAGGACCTCTGACTCGACCTTGCGCGCGAGCGTGACGTCGTCGTACTCGCGGCCGGAGTGCCGTACCGGTGCCGTCGCCTCGTGTACGGCACCCTTCGTCTTTTCGACCGCCTGCTGCGCGGTCGTGCCGACGGAGCCCGCTGCGCCGCTCGCTACCGATCCCGCCTTCTCACGGCGGTTGCGATTGCGCAGAAGGCCGAAGAGGCCGGCGAGAGCGGCAACGCCGGCACCGACCGCGACCAGCGGCAGAGCCCTGTTTGTGGCCTTTTTCTTCCTCTTGAGTTGCATCTGAAATCGCTACCCGGATCGCCGCGGCTGGAACACGGTTCAGTTTGCCCGGCAGACCGCCCCGGGCTGCGGCAGAATGCCCGGATGGGCTTATACGGCGATCAGATCCTGCCGCGCTTCATCAACGTCGTGTGCGGTCTCAAGAGCGTCGAGCCACAGCGCCAGAGGGTCTGCGAGGGGCTCGAGGGCGAGGTCGTCGAGATCGGCTTCGGGTCGGGTCTGAACGTGCCCTTCTATCCGACCGCCGTCAAACGGGTGGCTGCCGTCGAGCCGGCCGACGTCGGCTGGAAGCTGGCGGCAGACCGCGTACAGGCGTCGAGTGTCCCGGTCGACCGGTCGGGCCTCGACGGTGAGTCGCTTCCGTTCCCGGACGACAGCTTCGACTCGGCGCTGTCGACTTGGACGATGTGCACGATCCTGGACCTCCCCACCGCCCTGGCCGAGCTGCGACGCGTCCTCAAGCCCGGCGGCACGCTGCACTTCGTCGAGCACGGCCTGGCGCCCGACGAGGGCGTGCAGCGCTGGCAGCACCGCCTCGAGCCCGTGCAGAAGCGGGTCTTCGGCGGCTGCCACCTGACCCGGCCGATCGTCGAGATGGTCAGGTCGGCCGGCTTCGACGTGAAGGACGTCGACATCTACTACGAGGACGGCACCCCGAAGTTCCTGGGAGCCAACTCGCTCGGCAGCGCAGTGTCGCCCTGAGCGCTAGCGGCACACGGCGACCACCCGCAGAGTGACTCTCTCGTCATCGCCGACCATCGTGCCCGCGCTGAGGGTCACCCGAACACGCCGGGTCCCGACGATGTAGCGGTAGTCGTGGTCGCGCAGCTCGGCTCGGGACGGCCGCGAGTCGAAGGTGACCGCAGCACCTCCGCGCAGGAGGCGCTCGCCCCTGCGGCACGAGGACGACGCCGTCATACGCTTACCCGGACGGACCCGGAGGGCCTTCGCGCGGTGCTTGACGGCCTTGCCGCCGCCCGCGGCGGCCGCAATGCGAGCGGAGGAGGGCTCGATGCAACCGACGAAGGCCGCGAACGTCGACGGCTGCGTGGACGTGTTCGTGGCCCGCCCCTCCGGCCGATCGGAGAAGATCGCGCGATGTCCGCCGCGCGCGATCTCGTCAGGGAAGCGTTTCGCACGGAGGAGCATGGGCTCGAGTGGCGTGCCGGCGTCGCCGGCGCGGTCGCCACGGTCGGTCCATTGGCGATCGGGATCGCCTCCGGCGACGCAGTGCTCGGCCTGATCGCCGCGATCGGCGGGCTGAACGTGTCGCTGTGCGTGCCGGCCGCGGGGCCGCGCTCGCGGCTGTGGTGGGGCTCGCTCGCGGCCGTGAGCCAGGTGGCGGCGTTCGCGCTCGCCAACCTCGTCCGCGATCACGAGTGGGCCCTTGTGATGGCGACGCTTCTGTGGGTGAGCGGGTGGGCACTCGTTCGCGCCGCGGGACGGGCGGGCGCCCTCCTCGGCTTCGCGACCGCGGCGGTGTTCGTGATCCTGGCCGGCATCCCTGGCAGCCCGGAGCCGTTCGGCGAGCGGCTGCTCTGGTTTTCGCTCGGGTCGATCGCGGGCGTCGTGCTGATGGTCGCGGCTCGTAGGGGGCCCGAGGCCTCGGAGCACGTCGTCCGCGACTCGCTGAGGGCCGTGCGCGAGGCCGTTACGGGGCGCGATTCGGGGCTACGAGCGCACGCGGTGCGGCTTGGAGTCGCCGTGGCGGCGAGCACGCTTCTCTACGTCCTGCTCGACCTCGCGCACGGCTACTGGGTCCCCCTCACGGCTCTTGCGATCCTGCAGCCGGAGGAACGTGCGACACGCGTGCGCAGCGTGCAACGCGCCGTCGGGACCCTCGCCGGCACGGCGCTGATAGTCGTCATCACGGTTTCCACCCACGAGCCCTGGGCGCTCGCCGCGGGCGCCGCGGTAGCCGCCTTCGGCCTGTTCGCGCTCGACGCGCGCGGCTACTTCTGGCTCGTGGCGCTGCTCACGCCCACCGCTCTGTTCATGCTGAGCGCCGTCGAATTCCAGGGCGACGAGATCGGCCTCGAACGGGTGGCCGACAGCTCGCTCGGGATCCTGATCGGGCTGGCGTTCGGGGAGATTGTCTGGAGGCTCTGGCCGAGTCGCGCTGACGTTTAGCTTCGCGCGGCCCGGGTATTTCCCCCGGCGCCATCCGGCAGGGGGCTGTCTGTGCCACCCGCCAGATTGGCCCCCAGTACCGGGTGCCAATTAACGGATCCAGAGGAGAGCCCCAGGATGAGCTTCGCCGCCGGCCGCCGAGTGCTGATCGCTGTATCGGTTTGCGTGTGTACATGGCTGGCGGTGACGGCGCCCGCGGCGGGTCAGGTGGGTCGCGGCATCGACCCGAACCAGGGCCTGAGCCTGGTCGAGGTCAACCTCCCGAGCAAGCTGGCGGCCATGCGCCTCCAGGTGAGGGCTCACCGCTACAAGGTCGAGTTCAACGAGCACTACCTCCGCCGCAACAGCAACGGAACGGTGACCGCGACGGTGTTCGGCACCGAGAAGGGCTTCGCCCGGCTCGCCAGAGCGGGCTACAAGCTCGGGCCGACAATCGAAGGCCCCGCCACCTGGGAGCGGCGTGTCGCGCAGGTCATGCGCGACCGGCGCGCCGAGCGGCGGGCAAGCGCGGCCGCCCTGGGCAAGTCGATCGGGACGGCGTCCCACACTGACGAGATCGTGATCCTGCGGGTCGACTACTTCGAGAACTACGCCGGCCGCTTCCTGTCGGTCGAAGCGAAGGATCGGCTGGGCGGCGTGGCGCTCGATGGCACCTACGCGGGACCCGCTCTGTCGCTCTCCTGGGACACCGGGCCGGGCACGCCGATCAGCACGCCGCCGCGCCCGCTGAGCGTCAACATCGACCCCGACACCACGCCGGACACGTACATCGAGCATCGCCTGCTGGTCCGGATCGGCGACCGCGGCACGGTGGACCCGCCGCGGCCGTCGCGCATCCGAGTCGGGTCGAGCACCCGCGGCGTGATGGCGGAGGCGGACGTCAACACCTGGCTCGGCGGCGGTCTGCCGCCGATGTCGGAGAGGTTCATCAGGGACTTCACGACCCGCTACATGGACCCGACCGAGGTCTACGGTCGCGCCCGGGCGCTCGCCGACGAGTTCCCGAACATCGCCCGGCTGGTGCCGCTGCCGTACGAGACGAACGGCTATCAGCGTAGGGCGCAGGCCCTCATGTCCAGCGCGATCCCGCCCGGCAACCCGGTCCCGCCCGGCAACCCGGTCCCGCAGGCCCTCCAGGGCACGGCCGTGGTGCTCACCTCGCGGGCCTGGGGCCACGAGGGCGGCAACGACATCACCGCAGAGTTCCGCAACCCGGGCACTGCGAACGCTGACCTCGACGTCACCGTGAACGACAACGACATCGTGGTCGACCTGGCGACGGCCGCCGGCGGCGGGCCGTCGAGCACGGCCGCTGAGGTGGCTCGCGAGATCAACACGGAGCGGCGTTCCAGCCGCCTCGTCGTGGCGAGCACCTACCGGGGCAACGCGGGCGCCGGGATCGTCGAGCCGCGCGTCAGGACGCCGTTGTCCGACTTCCTGACAAAAGCAACCAACGCGCACGTCCCCCGCGGGCCGTTCCAGTACGACGTTCTGCGCATCGGCAACCGCTCGGGCGGACCGCAGGGCGACAAGGTCGGCGTGTTCCTCTACTGCCAGCAGCACGCCCGTGAGTGGGCCACCCCGCTCACCTGCCTCGAGACCGCGGAGCAGCTGCTGCGCAACTACGCGATCGACCCGCTCACGAGGCGACTTGTCAACAACTTGGACATCTTCATCCTGCCGTCGTCGAACCCGGACGGCGCCCACTACTCGATGCACAACTTCAACATGCAGCGGCGCAACCTCACCAATCACTGCGTCGTCGGCGGAAAGGAAACGGACAACCCGAACGGGGCCAACTTCTGGCGGCCGCGGGTGAACCCGGGCACCGGCCAGGTCTACACGGCCACGGACCCGGGCGCGCGCGACGCGTGGGGCGTCGACCTCAACCGCAACAACACGTCCGGGACGATCTTCGACGGCTACATCGGCGCGTCGCACTCGTGCACGAGTGACGTATACGCCGGCCCCGCCGAGGCGTCCGAGCCGGAGATCAAGAACGAGCTGTGGATCGCGGACACGTTCGACAACATCAAGTTCTCGAACAACATCCACAGCTTCGGCGGCTACTTCATGTGGTCGCCGGGCGCGTACCTGCCGGACCGGGGCGAGGGCGACCTCGTGCACCCGAACATCGGCGTCGAGAAGTATTTCTTCGAGGCGGGCGACCGGATCCTCAACCGCATCAAGGAGCACCGCAACACGGCGATCCTGCCGGAGCGGACCGGCCCGATCGCGGACGTGCTCTACTCGGCGGCCGGCAACAGCGCCGACGAGCACTGGTACAACCGCGACGTGATCGCATACAGCTTCGAGACCGGCGCTGACCGCTTCGGGACGACGCTCGAGGTGGCGGCTGCGGCCGGCGCCACGGGCATCCGGGTGCCGAACCGGAACAGCTTCAGGGTGGGCGACAGGGTCGTGTTCGAGCCGGGCACGGCGAACGAGGAGGTGCGCTTCGTCGCCTCCATCGTCAACCCGAATCCGGAGAGCCCCGCCCCGAACGTGTTCCTGACGGAACCGCTCGCCCTCGTCCACGCAGCCGGATCGGCGGTGGCCAGCGAGACCGTCCAGACCGGCGTCGGCTTCCAGCCCGACTACGCGACGGAGGGCAAGCACGAGGCGCTCGAGTTCGCGGCGGGCAACTACGGCCTGCTCGAGTCGGCACTCGACTACGCGCGGGACGTGCAGCCGCCGCAGGTCCAGATGACGGGCCCGTTCGAGTCCAGGACGCAGATCGACACCACGTTCGAGTTCATCAACGAGCCTTCGGTGATCCGCTACACGACCGACGGATCGCGGCCGACGAGGCGCTCGCGGATGTGGGACTCGACCGGTCCGCGTGAGCCCGGCGAGGTCTTCCACCTCAGCAGGACGACCACGTTCCGGTGGCTCGCCGAGGACATCAAGGGCAACGTGTCGAGGGGCTCGGAGCAGTTCGTGATCACACCCGCAGGTTGAGCAAGCGGGTCGTCCTGGCGCTCGCCGTGGCGCTTGTCGCCGCGGCGAGCGTCGTGGCGGCCCTGCTCGCGTTCCGCCCCGACAACGGCAGCGGCAGGCCGGTCGCCCGGGTGGTGAGTCCCGAGGAGTGCCGGGGGGCCACCGAGGATGAGGCGCGCGACTGCTATGCGCGCGCGTTCAGCGCGATGGTCGGGGCCGAGCAAGACCCCCTTCCCGTCGTGGAGACGATCGCCGACATGGCCTGGAGCCAGGGCGGCTTCCTGCTCGAGAACTGCCACGGAGTAATGCACACCGTGGGCCGGCGCTACGCGCGCGAGGCCGGCGTCACGCTCGCGACGCTCATGGAGTACCTGCCGCAGACGAACGACCCGGGCTGTCCCGCCGGCTTCGCGCACGGGCTCGTGACCGCAGTCGGCCCCGACATCGACACCAGCCGGCCGGAGGCGGCCGCCGCCGTGTGCGCTGAAGCCGGCACGCGCTACCAGCGCTACAGCTGCACCCACGGCTTGGGGCACGCCTTCATGCGCATCTACTCGGACAGCCTGAGGCCGGCGCTCGGCATGTGCCGCGCGCTCGGGTCACAGGCGGCACCCGACTGCGCCCAGGGCGCCTACCACGACTACTGGTTCGCGGCGATCGGCGCGGACGACGCGTCGCTGCCGGAGCGAGCCGTGACCGATCCCCGCCGTCTCTGCGGGGCTCAGCCGGTCGGCTTCGTCAGGCCGTGCTGGTACCGGGCATTCGTCGACAACCGGCCGGAGGGCGTCAGCGTCGAGGCGCCGGGCGACCTCGACGGCCTGTGCGCCGGCCTCGTCGGCCTACAGCGCGAGGCATGCATCACCGGGGCATCGGTGATCGGGCCGCCCGACCCCGCCGCGCAGCTGCTGATCTGCGCGGGAATGTCCAAGCCATCCGATGCCGAGAGCTGCGTGCGCGGCACCAAGGTGCAGAACCTCCTCGAGTACCCGACGTCCGCACACGTCGATCTGATCAGGCGCTGCGCGGTGTTCACCGGTGCGCCGCGCGCGGCCTGCTTCCGCTGGCTCGGCAAGACACTCGCCGTCCTGACGGACGGGGAGTTCGCCCGCTCGGGCTGCCCCCGGCTCGCGGCCGCGCGAGCGCGAGAGCTCTGCCGAGCCGGGGCGCGGCGCATGAACGACGCGCTCGTGACCTTCAGCTGACGCGGCCGAGGCGCTGTTCAATCGTCGACGACGTCGATGACCTCGTAGACGCCCTCGACGGCCTGGCTCTCGACGAACGCCGACACGCGATCGACTCGCTGCGTCTCGTCGGCGTCCGCCTCGGCACGCCAGCGCCGGTACTCGTCCTCGGTCATCTCGAACAGGCCGAAGGAGATGATCTCGTCCTCGTCGCGGATGTTGCGGGCATGGAAGGCGCGCTGAAAGCCCGGCGGCTTGGCGTCGCCCGGATCCCAGGCCCGCCTGAACTGGTCCCAAGCACCCGGCTTGAGGCGACGGGCGGAGAGCATGACGATCATCCTGATACCTCCTTGTTGGGTTAGACGGCACGGGTGAGCTCGACGCGCGAGCGCACATCGAGCTTCCCGTAGATGCTGCGTAGATTGGCTTCGATGGTGCGTGGGGCTGAGGAAGAGCTGCTCGGCGATCTCGCGGTTCGTGTGTCCCCTGGCGACTAGCTCTGCGATCTCGCGCTCGCCGGCCGTCAAGGGATCGCCGCCGGTTCCCCCGGCCGGGCGCTGGATCCGGTGCCCAAGCCGCCGCAGCTCCCGCACCGCCTCGTCCCGCCGGCGCTCTGCCCCGAAGCCGGCGAAGACGGCCTGCGCCTCCGGATTCTTCCGACCAGCGCGGGGCGCGCGGCGTCGTCCACGGCGCTGATTCTCTCGCACGGCGTCCCGGTTAGGTGATTTCACCGATGGCCGGACGTGCGGCCGGCGGGAGACTGCACGCATGAACAACGAAGTCATCCATCCGGCCGTGCGGGTCGGGCACGTGCACCTGCGCGTCGCCGATCTCGACCGCGCGCTCGCGTTCTACCGCGACGCGCTTGGCTTTGGCGTGACCGCCGACGCGCGCCCGGCCGGGATCGACATGGTCTTGCTCGCCGCCGGCGACTACCACCACCACATCGGCCTCAACACGTTCGACAGCGCGGGCGCGCCGGCGCCGCCCCCAGGACACACCGGTCTCTACCACGTGGCGCTTCTGTACCCCGACCGGCGCGAGCTTGGCCGCGCCGTAGGCCGGCTGCTCGACCACGGTTACCCAGTCGACCACGGCTCGGACCACGGCGGCACCGTCTCGGTCTACCTCGCGGACCCCGACGGCAACGGCGTAGAGCTCTACTACGACCGCCCGCGCGCCGAGTGGTTCGACCCCGACGGCAACCCGGTCCTCAAGAACGAGCGCTTCGACCCCAGCGATCTCGTGCGAGCGCCCGCGTAGGCACCGCGGCCGAAGCGACCCACACAGCTTTCCAACCACCACGTCGTTCACAGGCCTCTCGCATTTCGTCGTCGTGCACGGGACCGGCAGCTACTCGAAGGCATCAGGCAGCGGCATTGCGAGCTCTCTGGACGACGCGGCCGACAACGACCACATGACTGTGATCCGCCGCATCTCCCGCTGATCACTCGCCGGGCCCGCCGCACGTGGCAGGCTCGGTTCGCTATCTGCGGGCGCGCATGGTCACGAGTCCCGCCCCGGCCAGCACGACGCCCGCGGCCGGGAGGACCCAGAACGGAAAGCCGCCATCGCGGGACGGCTCGGCCAGCGAGACGGTCTCGGGCGGGAGCTGGGTGTCGCGCCCGATGCCCGACGGCTCGGGCGCCTGGTAGTAGATGCCGCCGCCTCCCTGTCGTTCGGCCATGCTGCCCTTCGGGAAGGCGACGTAGTCCCGCGGCACGTCGCCGCTCCCGACCGAGACCGCCGGGAACACGAAACGGCGCTTGCCGTCGGCCAGCGTCAGCCGCCAGCGGCCCTCGGCCGGGAACACCACTCTGAATGCATACCTCGCACCCCCGCGTGACCCGCGCACGGCGATCAGGCGCTCAGCGTTGCTCGCGAACAAGACCGGGTGCGGGCGACGCTGGCCGAACTCGACCAGCTCGACCATGACGTGCCACGCCCTGCCCGCTTCGACGGGTCTGTCTCCGGAGGACAGCACGGCGTGGGGGCCCTTGGCGCTCGCCGCCGGCGCGAGCGCCAGGGCTGCCATCAGGACGAAGCCCAGGGTGCGTCTCATGTCCCTGCTACACCCGCCGCGGCCGGCGGGTTCCCATCACAGCTGACGAGCCGATTCCCCTAGGTGATTCTGCCCGTTAGGGGATGCCCGCTCGCTGTGGCCGGCCTGATTATGCGCCAGGCCACTTAAACGACTGGGAGGCACCACATGGTGATAGCGGCGGACTATCCCCTTCTGAACATCATCTGGACGATGCTCGTCTTCTTCGGATTTGTCATCTGGCTCGTCCTTCTTTTTCGGGTGATCGGCGACATCTTCCGAAGCGACATGGGCGGCGGCGGCAAGGCCGCCTGGATCGTCTTCGTGATCTGCTGATAGAACGAACGGTCGCGGACCTTGGGGCCGTGCCCGCAACGGACTGAGGAAAAGGAGACTCCACATGGCGAGCAATTCAGGCGATATGCGGCGAGACGTCCTGCCGATTCCTGACCAGCCGCAGACCGGGCTCGTCACGTACGACGCCAAGGACCCGGACACGGCGTTTCCGCCGATCGAGCCGCTGCGGCCCCCCGAGGGCGCGCCGAACGTGCTGATCGTCCTGCTCGACGACGTCGGCTTCGGCGCCTCGAGCGCCTTCGGCGGCCCGTGCGCGACGCCCACCGCCGAGCGCCTCGCGGCCAACGGGCTCAAGTACAACCGCTTCCACACCACGGCGCTGTGCTCGCCAACGCGCCAGGCGCTGCTGACCGGGCGCAACCACCACTCAGTCGGGATGGGCGGCATCACCGAGATCGCCACGTCGGCGCCCGGCTACAACTCGATCCGGCCGAACACGGCCTCCCCGCTCGCCGAGACGCTCAAGCTGAACGGCTACTCGACGGCTCAGTTCGGCAAGTGCCACGAGGTGCCGGTCTGGGAGACGAGCCCGCTCGGCCCGTTCGACGCGTGGCCCAGCGGTGGCGGCGGGTTCGAGCACTTCTACGGCTTCATCGGCGGCGAGACGAACCAGTACGCGCCAGCGATCTACGACGGCACGGTGCCTGTGGAGCCTGACCGCTCGCCCGAGGAGGGCTACCACTTCACCGAGGACATAACGAACCGGGCGATCGACTGGATCCGCCAGCAGAAGGCGCTGATGCCGGACAAGCCGTTCTTCGCCTATTTCGCCCCCGGCGCGACGCACGCGCCGCACCACGTGCCGATCGAATGGTCGGACAAGTACAAGGGGAAGTTCGACCAGGGCTGGGACGCGCTGCGCGAGGAGAGCTTCGCGCGTCAGAAGGAACTTGGGGTGATCCCGCCCGAGGCCGAGCTGACGGAGCGTCCGGAGGAGATTCCCGGCTGGGACGACATGCCCGCCGATCTCAAGCCCGTGCTCGCGCGTCAGATGGAGGTGTACGCGGGCTTCCTCGAGCACACCGACCACCACGTAGGCCGGCTCGTGGACGCGCTCGAGCAGCTCGAGGTGCTCGGCGACACGCTGATCTACTACATCATCGGCGACAATGGCGCCTCCGGCGAGGGCACGCCGCAGGGCACGTTCAACGAGATCATCTCCCTGAACGGAGCGGCCGGGATCGAGACCACCGAGTTCATGGTCTCGCGCATCGACGAGTTCGGCACCGTGGCGGCCAACAACCACTACGCCGTCGGCTGGGCGCACGCCATGGATACGCCCTACCAGTGGACCAAGCAGGTCGCCTCGCACTGGGGAGGCACCCGCAACGGGACCGTCGTGCACTGGCCGCGCGGCTTCGAGTCGCGCGGCGAGGTGCGGACGCAGTTCAGCCACGTGATCGACATCGCGGCCACCGTGCTCGACGTGGCGGGCCTGCCCGAGCCCACCTTCGTTCACGGCGTGCAGCAGATGCCGCTGCACGGCAGGAGCATGGCGCCGACCTTCGACGATGCGGCGACGCCCGAGCACCGCGAGACGCAGTACTTCGAGATGTTCGTGAACCGCGGCATCTACCACAAGGGCTGGACCGCGGTCACGCGCCACAGCATCCCGTGGAAGCCCACCGAGATGCCGGAGTACGACGACGACGTCTGGGAGCTGTACGCGCCCGAGGACTGGACCCAGGCGCACGATCTGTCAGCGGACCAGCCAGACAGGCTGCGCGAGCTACAGCGCCTGTTCCTGATCGAGGCGGCCCGCTACAACGTGCTCCCGCTCGACGACCGGCGCTTCGAGCGCTTCAACCCGGACATCGCGGGGCGCCCGCAGCTGATCCGCGGCAACTCACAGCTGCTGTTCGGCGGGATGGGGCGTCTGTCGGAGAACTCGGTCCTCGTCGTAAAGAACAAGTCGCACGCCGTGACGGCGCAGATCGATGTCCCGGAGGGCGGCGCCGAGGGCGTGCTGATCGCGCAGGGCGGCGCCTACGGAGGCTGGAGCCTCTACCTCCACGACGGACGCCCGGCCTACTGTTACAACTTCTTCGGCCTGGAGCGCTTCAAGGTCTACGGCAACCAGCCGGTGCCGGCCGGCGAGCATCAGGTGCGGATGGAGTTCACCTACGACGGCGGCGGCCTCGGCAAGGGCGGAGACGTAGCGCTCTACGTCGACGGCGACAAGGCCGGCGCGGGGCGCGTCGAGCACACCCAGCCGGTCATCTTCTCCGCCGACGAGACGACCGACCTCGGCCGCGACAGCGCCACGCCCGTCAGCGACGACCACGGCTACGAGAACAGCTTCACCGGACGCCTGCACTGGGTGCAGATCGACGTCGATGAGGCCGCCGAGGACCTCGACCACCTGATCAGCCCCGAGGAGCTGCTGCGGGTGGCGATGGCGAGGCAGTAGCCCGAGTGCCCCTGCGGTTCACAGACAAACAAGGAGGAAGCAATGCGAGGTAGAGGCCGGGTGGTATTCGCGGCGACGCTGCTGTTGATCGCCGGCACGCTGAATGTCCTGTACGGCATCGGCGCCCTGGACAACGCAAATATCTTCACGGGCGACCAGAGGTTCATCCTCACGAACCTCAACACGCTCGGGTGGGTGCTGATCGTGCTAGGGGTGATCCAGCTGACGGGCGGTTTCTCGCTGATCGCGGGCAACACCTACGGCCGGGTGCTCGGCGTCATCGGCGGCAGCCTCGGAGCGATCGGTGCCCTCTTGTCTGTGGGCGGCGCATACCCGTGGTGGTCGCTGGCCATCTTCGCCCTGTGCGTCTACGTCGTTCACGGGATCATGGTCTACGGCGACGACGACCGGGCTGTCAGTCAGGATTCCATGTCACGACGATGACCGGCCGCCATGGCGTCTGAGCGCAATGTCCAGTTCGCAGCGCCCACGTGGCTGCGCGACCTGGGGTTCTCGTCATGGCTGCTTGTCGGCTTCGTGCTGGTCATCGTGGGGCTCGTCTGGCTGCTCAGCGAGACATCGACGATCGTCATGCCGGTCATCGTGGCGACCGTGGTCGGCGCGGTCGCCGGGCCCGCGGTGGGCTGGCTGGAGCGCCACCGCGTTCCGCGCATCGGCGGTGCTGTCCTCGTGCTGCTCGGGCTCGTCGCCGTCGGGGTGCTCGTCTTCTGCCTCGTCTTCGGCGGCATCTCCTCCCAGTCGGGTGACATCTCGGCGAAGCTCACCCAGTCTGTGGACAAGATCCAGGGCTGGTTCGACGACCTGGGCGTCGATAACACTCAGAGCGCCAAGGAGGACCTCCAAAACGCGGCGCCGGAGATCCGCACGACCCTGCTGAGCGGGGTCGCGGCGGGCATCTCGGGCCTCTCATCGCTGGTGTTCTTCCTGGCTTTCGCGACGCTCAGCACGCTGTTCGTGCTCAAGGACGGCCCGGTCATGCACCGCTTCATCAACCGGCATCTCGGCGTGCCCGAGCCCGTCGCCAACGTCGTCACAACCAACATCGCCAAGTCGCTCCGCAGCTACTTCCTGGCCGTGACGATTATCGCCGCGTTCAACGCCGTCCTGATCGGCGGCGCCGCGCTGGTTCTCGGCGTGCCGCTCGCCGGGACGATCGCTGTCGTCACGTTCGTCGGGGCCTACGTGCCCTACGTCGGCGCGTGGGTCGCCGGCGGCTTCGCGGTCCTGATCGCACTCAGCACCGGGAGCACCTCGGACGCGCTAATAATCGGAGTCGTCGCTCTGCTTGCGAACGGTGCGCTCCAGCAGATGATCCAGCCGTTCGTGATGGGCGCGACGCTGAGCCTCAACCCGCTCGTCGTACTCATCGTCACGATCGGCGCCGGCTCCCTCTTCGGCATGGTCGGGCTGACCCTTGCCGCTCCGCTCACCTCGGCAGCCGTGCACATCGCCGCCGAGCTGCGGGCGCGAGCTGACCCAGCGCCGGCGCCGGCTGAGGCAGCAGCCGGGGGTTAGCCGCACCGTGGGCCGACGGCTGGCCCCAGTGCCTGGCGCGCTCCTCGATGGGATCTTGGATCCACAAGGCCCAACCGAAACAGGAGCGCGAGATGACCGACAACGACATGCAGACGAACCGGGGACGCAGCACCCGAGGCCGCATCGGCCTCATCGTGGCAGCCGCTGTTGCGGGGGTTCTGGCCCTGGGCACACTCGGCTTAGGCGCCGCTGCGCTGTGGGCCGACGGGGAGAAGAACGACGACGGGTACCTGACGACCGACAGCGAGCGCTTCGCCGCCGGCACGCGTGCGTTGGCCACGGACAACCTCGACGTCGACCTGGACGGCGTCGACTGGCTCGTCGACTCCGGCGACCTCGGCAAGGTTCAGCTCGAGGTCAGCTCGGAAGGCGACGAACCGGTCTTCGTCGGGATCGCGCGCACCGAGGACGTCGCGTCCTACCTGCGCGGGGTGGACCACACGCGGGTGACCGACGTCGACACGCTTCCGTTCGAGGCCTCGTACCAGCACGAGCCGGGCGACCGCCGGCCGACGGCTCCCGCTCAGGAGTCGTTCTGGGCGGCCTCGACGCAGGGACGCGGCGAGCAGACGCTCGACTGGCGTGTGGACGAGGGTGACTGGTCGGTGGTCGTGATGAACGCCGACGGCTCCCGGGGCGTGGCCGCGGACGTGAGCGCCGGGGCCAAGGTTCCGTTCCTGAACGAGCTGGGTTGGAGCGCGATCGGCGCCGGCGGTGCGCTGCTGATCGGCGCACTCGCGCTGACCGTGCTCAGCGCGCGCCCGCCGCGCAACCGGCCTCCGCACGCCCAGGTGGGCGACGTGGCGCCGGCAGCCGGCTGATCCTCGCCTAAGCACCGCAACCATCAGAGGGCCCGTCTGCGGACGGGCCCTCTGTCGTGGGGGATAATCTCCGGGAGTGGCCAGGCCACTTGACGATCAGACCAAGGAGGCGGCGAGGTGAGCACGCGCAGCAGAACATCCCCCTTCGGGACCTTCGAGGGAACCGATGCCTACGAGTTCGTCCCGGGGGTTCACCTTCACGCCGTGGGCGGGGAGCAGGTGCTGCTCTGCAAGGTCAGCTACGAGCCTGGCAAGGAGGTGCGGCGGCACAGCCACGAGCACACCGAGCAGGTGATGTACATCCTCGAAGGCGAGGTGACCATGACGATCGAGGGCGAGACCCGGACGCTCCGGGCCGGGGACACCGTCGTCGTCAATCGCGGTCTCGAGCACGAGCTGCACTCCGAGCACGGCGTCACATTCATGGAGGCGCTCGCCCCGGTGCCGCTGGACCACGTCCCCGACCGCGCTCGCGACCTCGTCCTCGGCCCCGATGGTGGGTCGACGCACGTCGAGCGCTGACATTTCGAGCAAGGAGACCAACGCATGGCCTATGCAGTGAGCGTCACCTGGACCGCCAAGGAGGGCGAGGAGGACGCGGTCGCTGCCGCGCTCGAGCGCTTGCGCGAGCCCACGCTCGCGGAGGACGGCGTCCTGATGTGGATTCCCCACCGCGACCCCGAGGACCCGAAGGTCTTCCACATCTACGAGCAGTACGCCGAGGAGGCGGCCTACACCGCCCACACGGAGACGGAGCACTTCCAGCGCGACGGCTTCGGAGACGCGATCCCGCGGCTTGCCGACCGGCGGCGCGAGTTCTACGAGACCATGGGTTGATGTGACCGAGCCGCAGTTCGAGCCGCTGGCGCGCCGGACCTTCGTGGCCGACGCGATCCGGACGATCAAGGACATGATTCTCGATGGCCGGCTGGCGCCCGGTCAGCGGCTCCCGTCCGAGCGGGCGCTGAGCGAGGCGCTCGGAATCAGTCGTCCCACGGTCCGAGAAGCGATCCGCTCGCTGCAGGCGATGCACATCCTCGAGAGTCGCCATGGCGCGGGGACCTTCGTCGCCTCGCTGAGCGTGGAGGAGCTCCTGGCGCCACTGCAGTTCGTCCTGTCGCTGGCCGACGGCGGCCTCGAGCACCTCTTCGAGGTGCGGCTGCTGCTCGAGCCGGGCGCCGCGGCGCTCGCGGCCGAACGGGCGACCCCGGACGCGGTGGGCGAGCTGCGCGACTGCGCCGCACGTGCCGCGAACGCGGTCGACGACCCGGACGCGATGCTCCGACTCGACACGGAGCTCCACGAGCGCATCGTCCGGGCATCGGCGAACCCGCTTCTCGAGCACCTGTGGGCGGCCACCACCGCGCTGGGGGCGGAGAGTCGCGACTACACCACAAGGCTGCCGGGAGTTCTCGACCAGACGATCGGCGAGCATGCGGCGATCGTCGAGGCGATCGCGACCGGAGACGCCGACGCCGCCCGCGCGGGGATGGCCGCCCACATTCACCGCATCCGGGACGCAGCGCTGGCGCCGGTTCAGGCGAGCGGCTCGCCGGCCTGAGTGCCCGGACCGACGAGCTGCACGGACTCGTCGTGGTCTCGCCGGATGGGTCCCGAGCTGCGCCGCAGCGACTGGCCCTCGCGGCCGGTGCGCCGAGCGATGATCTCTCCGAGGATGGCGACCGCGGTCTCCTCGACCGTGGAGGATCCGATGTCGAGCCCACACGGCGCGTACACGCGAGCGATGTCCTCCTCCGCAACACCGACCTCGGCGAGCCGCCGGTTGCGGTCCGCGGTCGTCTTGCGGCTCCCGAGCGCGCCGATATAGCCGGCGCCGCTGCCGAGCGCGGCCTGGACCGCGGGCACGTCGAGCTTGGGGTCGTGGGTGAAGACGAGGATCGCGTCGCGCGGCCCGAGCTCCATCTCGGCCAGGACCTTGTCCGGCCATGCGGCCATGGTGTTCGCGAAGTCGTGAAGCGCGGCGACTCGAGGAAGGCCCGACGCGGGTCGGCGATCGTGACCCTGTAGCCGAGGCCCTTGGCGAGCGGCGCCAGCGCTGAAGCGAAGTCGATCGCCCCGAAGATCACCATGCGCGGCGGCTCCGCGAAGGCGGCGATGTGGACGCGCAGACCTCGGCCGAGCGAGGCGCCGTCCTCGCCGAAGTCGCGGATCAGCGAACGTCCCTGGGTGGTCAGGCCGCGCGCCTCCTGGGCGACGTTGCGCTCGAGCAGCTCCGCGCCGCCGAGCCCGCCGGTCGTCCCCTCGGCGTCGACGTAGAGCTTCGCTCCCGCATCCTCGCCGTCGAGGAGTGTGGCCAATGCAGCGGGGCGCGCCTCCCTGATCGCCGCCAGCGCGTCGAGCGTGGCCGCCCGGGCATCCCCGCGCAGCTCATGGATGAAGATGTGAACCGTCCCGCCGCACATCAGGCCGACGGTCCCGGCGAGCTCGTCGGAGATCCCATAGGTGACGAGGCGGGGAGGTCCCTCCTCGGCGAGGATCGCCATGGCCTCCTGCGCGACGGCGCTCTCCACGCAGCCGCCGGTGACCGAGCCCTCGATCGTCTCGTCCTCTGCGATGTACACGCTCGCCCCGACGTCGAGCGGCGAGGACCCCTCCACCGCGACGAGCGTGCCCGCCGCCACGCGCCTCCCAGCCTGCAGCCAGTCGGTCACGGTCGCCGCGGTCTGCTGGGCAGAGCGGATCATGCTGCCGCCCACTCCCGGCGCGCACTCCGGCGCGGACGCGCCACGACGGCCGGTAGGCCGCGCAGCTCGCGCAGCAGGGTGGGCAGGTCGCGCGCACCGGCGAGCGCGTCGAGGTCCCCGAGAACGGCGTGCATACCGCGCGTGACAGGGCGGTAGGCGGGGTCGCACGCGAGCGGCGACCACCACACGAGGCGGTGGCCCAGGCGCCCCAGTCGGCGAGTGGCATCGGCCATGGCCGCCGGGGCGCCGCGCTCGAGTCCATCTGACATGACGAGAATGATGGCGCCTCGCGCCAGCGCGACCAGCCGGCTGTCGCCCAGGAACTGCTGCAGGGCCACTCCGATGCGCGTGCCGCCGTCGGCGTCGAGCACGATCGCCGACAGGTCGTCGAGCGCCCGGTCGACATCCGGCGTGTCGAGCTCGTGAGTCACGCGAGTAAGTCGCGTGCCGAACGTGAAGGCCTCGGCGCGCTCTGTGCCGCGCACCACCTCGTGGGCGAAGCGCAGGAGGTCCGCACTGTGCGCGCGCTGCGATCCGGACACGTCGATCAACAGCAGCACGCGGCGCGCTCGCGGCGGCCGCTGACGCCAGGCGAGGCGCAGCACCTCGCCGCCCGTGCGGTTCGCTTCGCGAAGCACGCGCTGGAGGTCGATGCAGCGGCCGCGGCGCGCGCCCACGGAACGCCGTGCGGTCGTGACCGGCAGCGCGGTTGCCACTGCCTCGCCGATCTCGCGCAGGGCTTCGCGCTCGCCGGCCGAGGTGTGCGCGAACCGGCGCACGCCGACGCTCTCCAGTGGGCTCGCGTGGAGGCCAGAACCGTCGCGCGGCTCCAGGGCGCCCAGCTCGCCCTCGTCGCCGGCCTTGGGGGCGGCGGTCTCGCCCTCGGTTTCCTGCGAGGGTCCGGCTGACTCTTCGAGCAGGAGCCGGCCGCCGCGGAAGAAGGCGTCGAAAACCGTGTCGAAGGCCGCGAAGTCCTCCGCGGACGTGACCAGCGTGATCCGCGCGCGCCAGTAGAGCGCGTCGACGTCCGCGGGCGGCGAGGTGACGAGCGAGAGCAGGAAGTCGGCCCGCTTGGGCGCGGGCGCCGCGACCCCGGCCTCGCGAAGCGCGCGCAGGAAACCGAGCAGGTGCTCGCGGGCCAGGACGGCGACGCTCACGTGCCCGCCCCCGCTCCGAGCAGCGCGGGTCGCGCCGCGACGTGCTCGAGGTCCTCCTGTTCCTTCAGCAGGAGACCAAGCGAGCGTTGCAGCGCTTCGGGCCACGGGGCGCCCTCGCGAGCCAGCGTCTGCGCGCCCTGAGCCCAGTCGATCGTCTCGGCGATGCCCGGGCGCTTGATCAGCCGCTCCGTGCGGACCCGCTTGATCGCCTCGACGAGCGCATCCGCGGCGGCCTCGTCGAGCCCCGGGGCGTGCGCGCGAAGGATGCGTCGCTCGCGCTCGGCCTCCGGGAACGGGATCCAGTGGTAGAGGCAGCGGCGCTTGAGGGCGTCGTGCAGCTCGCGCGTCCGGTTGGACGTCATGACGATGATCGGCGGCCGCTCGGCGCGTAGCGTGCCGAGCTCCGGCACCGTGACCTGGAAGTCGGACAGGAACTCGAGCAGGAACGCCTCGAACTCGGAGTCCGAGCGGTCGATCTCGTCGATCAGCAGCACGGCTCCCGGCGCGGCGCGGACCGCGCGAAGCAGCGGCCGCTCGAGCAGGAAGCGCTCGTCGTAGAGGTTGCCGACATCGCGGCCCTCGGCCTCCGCGACGCGGACGTGCAGGAGCTGCTTCGCGTGGTCCCATTCGTAGAGCGCCTGGCTCGCGTCGAGGCCCTCGTAGCACTGCAGCCGAATGAGCTCGCGCCCGAGGACCTCGGCCAGCACCTTGCCCACCTGGGTCTTGCCGACGCCCGGCTCGCCCTCGAGCGCGAGCGGCCGCCCGAGGACAAGCGCGAGGTGGATCGCGGTGAGCAGCCCCTCGTCGGCGTAGTAGCGGTGCTCGGCGAGCTTGTCCCCCAGCTCGGATACCGAACACGCGCCGAGCTCCGTCGCGAAGGGATCCGCAACCACGGCTACTCGCCGGCGCCCTCCGCCGCCCGGGCGGCGTCGAGGGCGCGCAGGACGCGCTCGGGCGTGAACGGCATGGCTTCGAGGCGGGCGCCGCAGGCGTCGAAGATCGCGTTCGCGATCGCGGGGATCGGGGCGTTCGCGGTCATCTCCCCGATGCCCTTCGCGCCGAACGGGCCGTTGGAGGCGGGCCGCTCGATGATCACGCTCTCCATGCGCGCGTTGTCAGCCGGCCCGGGCATGAGGTACTCGCTGAAGTCCTCGGGCCCGTGCTCGCGCGCCGGGTAGTAGGGCTCGGTCGACTCGAACAGCGCGTGCGACATGCCCATCCAGGCGCCGCCCTCGATCTGCTGCGCGGCCATGGCCGGGTTCAGAGCCCGGCCGACCTCGTACACGTTGTACATCGCGAGCACCTCGACGATCCCGGTCTCGTCGTCGACCTCCACCTCGGCCACCGTGCACGCGTGAGCCTGACAGGAGTCGGGGTCCATCTCCCCCGTTTCCGGCACCGGCTCGTTCTTCTCCTTCAGGAAGATGCCGCGCCCCGCGATCGTCCTGCCGTGCTGGAAGTGCGCAGCCAGCGCCAGGTCGACGATGTGGATCTTCTTCTCCTCGGAGCCCTTGAGCTTGATGAAGCCGGTGCCGTCCGTCTCCAGGTCGTCCGGGTCCACCTCCAGCTCGTCGGCGGCCACCTGCAGCATGATCTCGCGTGCCTCGCGCGCGGCCATGATGACCGCGTTGCCCACGCGGTGGGTGCCGCGGCTCGCAAAGGTGCCCATGCAGTGCGGGCCGGTGTCCGTATCGGCTGTGTCGACCAGGATGTTCTCGACCGGCAGGCCGAGCGTCTCCGCAGCGCACTGGGCCGCGATCGTCTTGATCCCCTGCCCGAGGTCCACGGACGAGAGCGTTATGACGAACGTGCCCGTGGTCGTCGAGTGGATCAGCGCCTGGGACGGGTCGCCCCCCAGGTTCATGCCGGTCGGGTAGTTGACCGCTGCGTAGCCGCGACCGCGGAGCCTCGCCATTTCAGGCCTCCCGGACGTCGGTCGAGGACAGGCGGCGGTACTCGTCGGGCAGGTCGTGGCCGACGAGCTCCGCCCCACGCTGGATCACCTCGATGAGGGCCGTGCCCTCGGCCAGCTTGCGGTGCGCCTTCATGTCTCCATCGCGATACGCGTTCTTGAGTCGCAGCTCGAGCGGATCCATGCCGAGCGCACGCGCGATGCGGTCGATCTGGGATTCCAGCGCGAAGTCCGCGATGGTCACGCCGAACCCACGCATCGCGCTCGACGGCGCGCGGTTCGTGTAGACGCAGTGCCCATCGACCCAGACGTTGGGAATCATGTACGGCCCGGGCATGTGCGCGGCGGCCTTGGTCGTGCCGTAGGGGCTGTGCCGCGAGTACGCGCCCGCGTCCACGTAGAGCGTGACCTTGCGGGCCACGATCGTGCCGTCGGCCATGACGCCGTCCTTGATGTAGATGCGCTCGGCCGCGCGCGGCGAGGAGACCTGCATCTCCTCAGCGCGGCCATACACGTACTTGACGGGCCTGCCGGTCGCCATGGCCGCGATGCAGGCGATTGGCTCCACGATCACGTCCACCTTGCCGCCGAATCCGCCGCCCACGGTGCCGCCGATGAGCCGCAGCTTGTTGAAGGGCGTCTCGAGTATCAGGGCCGTGTTGTCGAGCGTGAAGAAGCAAGCCTGCGTGTCCGAGTGAATGCGCAGCCGGTCGTCGGGCTGCGGCACGACGATGCATCCGGTCGTCTCCGTCGGCGCGTGCTCGATCGGCGCCGACCGATAGCTCCACTCGAAGACGTGGTCTGCCTGCGCGAATGCGGCGTCGACGTCGCCGAAGCGAATCCGCCGGCAGTGATGGCCCTCGTAGACGAAGTAGTTGCTGCCGTGCGGCTTGATCGCCGGCGCACCCGTCGCAAGCGCTTCCTCCACGTCGAACACCGCGGGAAGGTCCTCGTATTCGACCCTCACCGCCGCGGCGCCCTCCAGTGCCGCCTGCTCGCTCGTCGCGACGACCGCCACGATCGGCTCGCCGCGGTAGAGGACGCGGTCCTCGGGGAGCACCGGCTCGTCGTTCGGCTCCACCCCGATCAGGCGGAGGATCGTGTACCAGTTCGCGGGCACGTCCTCGTGCGTGAGCACCCGCAGCACGCCCGGCACCTCGAGCGCTGCCGAGAAGTCGACAGCCTTGAGAAGCGCGTGGTCGCGCTCGGAGCGGTGCATCTTCAGGTGCACGAGCCCGGGTGGGTTGATGTCCTCGAAGAACTCCGTACGCCCGGTCACGTGGCCGAGCGCGTCCGAGCGCTGTACCGGCGTGCCGATCACGTTGAAGTCGTCGCCGGCGTGGTCGGCGTCGAAGTACGACCGATCGATCCGCTCGGTCTGGACCGTCATCGTCACGCCTCCTGCGCTACGGCGACCGCCGCGCGGCGCCGCGCCGCCGCATCCAGGATCGCGTTGATGATCGACTCGTAGCCGGTGCACCGGCACACGTTCCCGGAGATCGCGCGGACGACGTCTTCGCGGGTCGGGTCGGGCTGCTCGGCAAGCAACCCGCGGGCGGCCATGATCATTCCCGACGTGCAGAAGCCGCACTGCGTCGCGAAGCCCTCGAGGAAGGCCGCCTGCAGCTCGTCCAGCTCGCCATCGGGCCCGCCCATGCCCTCCAGCGTCTGCACCTCGGCGCCGTCGACGGTCTCGACTGGGACGAGGCAGGACATGACCGCGTCGCCGTCCAGCAGGCAGGTGCATGTGCCGCACGTGCCTTGCGCGCAGCCCCTCTTGGCGGCGGTCAGGCCGAGCGACTCGCGCAACGCGGTCAGCAACGTCGTTCCCGGAGGAGCGAGGAACTCCCTGGGCTCGTCGTTGACCACGAGCTCGATCACGCGCGATCTCATCTGCCCTCCTCCTTCAGCAGGGCCCGGCGAATGTGGACGGGCAGCACGCGGCGGCGATACCAGGCGCTCGCGTAGGCGTCGTCGAACGGGTTCGCGTCCTCCAGGGCGGCCTTGGCGGCGGCCTCGACATGCGGTCTGTCGAACGGGCGTCCCGTCAGCGCCGCTTCGGCCGCCAGAGCGCGCACCGGCCGGGAGCCAACACCGCCCAGCGCCATGCGGACCGAGGCAACCGTGCCGTCCTCGACGGCCGCCACGGCGGCCACGGTGACGATCGACCCCGAGTTTTGCCGCCGGCGCATCGCCTTCGTGTAGAACCACTCGCCCTGGGCCGGCACGTCCAGTGCGACAGCGGTCACCAGCTCGCGCGGGCCAAGACCGCCCTCGAGGATGTCGCCGACAGGCCGGCTCAGGGTCTCCGAGGGCCCGGTCACGTCGACCTGTGCGTCCAGGGCCAGCATCGCGACGGCGAGGTCGCCGTAGGGCTGCTCCACGAAGAGGTTGCCGCCCACCGTGGCGAGATTGCGAATCGTTGGAGAGGCGATCGACTCCACCACCGGCCCCAACACGGCGAGGCGCTCATCGCGGCCGAGCTGCGCCAGCGTCGTTGCGGCGCCGATGACGGCGCGGCCGTCGTGCACCTCGATGCCCGCGAGGCCCGTGCGGCGCAGGCTCACAAGCCGCGCAACGCCGGTCGCGCGCGTCGTGACGCGCGGCATCACCTCCGTGCCGCCGGCGATCACGACATCGTCCTCTCCGAGCATGGCCACGACCTCGGCCACGGACTCCGGTACCTCGACGGTTAATGCCACTTGGCGGGTCTCCTCCTCCTAGCCGGCCACGACCGGGTTACGCAAGGTACCGATGCCGTCGATCTCGCACTCCACGACGTCGCCCGGCGCCAGGGAGCGTTTGGGGTCCATGAACTCGCCGCAGCCCCACGGCGTGCCCGTGAGCAGGACGTCTCCGGGCTCGAGCGTGAAGCTGTGAGAGCAGTGGCTGATCAGCTCGGCGACACCGAACACCATCAGATCGGTGGTGGCGTCCTGCATGACCTCGCCGTTCACCCGGCAGGCGAGGTGCAGGGCCTGGGGGTCCGAGATCTCGTCAGCCGTGACCACCACGGGGCCCAGTGGGCAGAAGGTGTCGATGCTCTTCGCGCGTACCCACTGGCCGTCCGCGAGTTGAAGGTCGCGCGCACTCACGTCGTTGGCCACCGTGTACCCGAAGACGTACGAGAGCGCGTCCTCAGGCGCGACCCTGGTGGCGCGGCGGCCCATGACCACCGCGAGCTCGACCTCCCAGTCGACGCGCTGCGTAACCGCGAGCGGCAGGCGGATCTCGTCGCCGGGCCCGACGACACTGGAAGGGAACTTCGCAAAGACCAGGGGCTGCTCCGGCCGCTCGAGCCCGGACTCGCGGATGTGATCGAGATAGTTGAGGCCGATCGCGACGACCTTGCCCGGCGCGACGGGCGCGAGGCGGGTGGGGTCGTCTACGGGGTCGGCGGCCGGGATGGCTGCCTCACCGGCCGCGCCGAATAGGTCCGACAGGTCGTGGGCCAGCGGGTAGAGCTCGCCGTCGCGCTCGACCGCCGCCACAGGCGGGCCGCCGTTCGTTCGAATTCGCGCGAGCCTCACGCGTACTGCCTTCCCAAGACACCGCCTTCATGGACTGGCTAAATGGTCGGACCATTGTCGGGCAGGGGGACAGTATCCGAGGCCCGGGCCCATGGCAAGAGTCGCGGCAGCGCGTTCCACCCTGCGCAACCCCCCGACGCAGGGCGGACGCGCCGACGCTCATGAGCGGTCATGGCCCGACCGAGTGCGAGAACGCGACTCGCTCTAGCCCGAGCCGTTAGCCGCGCACATAACCCTCGGTCCGTTGTGGCTGCTCCGGTCGGCCCATGCGTCCGCGCAAGACGAGCGCCCAGGCAAGGGAGGCAAAGGCCGCCGTCGATGCCACAGTCCGGACGATGTCCCAGGCGACCCAGGGGGTCACGAAGTCGTCGCGCACAGCGGCTAGATTCTCGATGCGAGCTGGGTCACCCGCCTCCTTCAGCTCCTCGTTGAGCGGGATGTGGACTGCGAAGGTGACGACGACCATCACCGTGTACAGGGCGAGGCCGGCGACGATCCAGCCTGCGGTCTTGGCCGAGCCGGAGCGACGCGCCTGAACGAGGGCGACCGCGGCGAGCACCGGAGCACCGAGGAAGGTCAAGAAGAAGGCCGGGTTCTCGATCTTGTCGATCATCTGTTGCATCGCATCGACAAGCGTGTGGTCGTCGGCCGCGGTCAGGGCCGGCATGACGGCGATCGCGGAGAAGTAGAAGAGCCCCGCCACCAGGCCCATGGCGATCACGGCCGCGCCCAGCACGATGTCCGCGTTGCGGTCGGCGCGCGTCGCGTCGTCCACGGTGGGGTGGTTCTCCTGCGCTTGTTGTGCGTAGTTCCCCTCCATCCGGCCTTGGTCTCCGTTGGCGGGCTTGCGGGCTGTGGTGCTGCTGGCCATGTCGGCCTCCTTCCGCCCCGTGGGGCTGTGGTGGGTGTCTGGATCCGGATGACGTCAAGCCGCCCGGGTGGCCCGCGCGTTCCAGATGCCGGTGGCGGCCGCGTCGCGTGCGTAGTCGCTGAAGTCGCGCGGCTCGCGGCCAAGGGCGCGCTGAACGCCGTCGGCCAGGCGGGCGTTGCGGCCGTCGAGGACCTCAGCGAAGATGAAGGTCAGCATCTCGACGACCTCGCTCGGAACGCCCTGCTCGGCAGCGGCGGCGGCGAAGTCCTCGATCGAGATCGGTACGTAGCGGATCTCGCGGCCCAGCGCCCGGGAGACTTCAAGGACCGCCTCCGCGAACGTGAGGAGCCGGGGCCCGGTGAGCTCGTAGAGCTCGCCGATGTGCCGATCGTCGGTCAGCGCCGCGACCGCGACGTCGGCGATGTCGTCGGCGTCGACGAACGGCTCGGGCGTGTCGCCGGCCGGAAGCGCAAGCTCGCCTGCCCGGACCTGTTCCTGCCAATAGTCCTCGCTGAAGTTCTGGGCGAACCAGGTCGAGCGCAAGACCGTCAGCTCGGCGCCGGAGTCGCGCACGGCCCGCTCCGCACGCTCGGCCTCTTCCTCGCCGCGCCCGGACAACAGAACGAGACGCGGAACGCCGCTCTCCACGGCCAGGTCGGCGAACAAGCCCAGCGTCTCCGCGGCGCCCGGAATCGCGTCCCAGTAATGGGAGACGTAGGCCGATCCGACCCCTTCCAGAACCGGGCCCCAGGTCGACGGGTCCTCCCAGTCGAAACGAGGCTCGCCCGAACGCGAGCCGATGCGAACAGGCAGGCCGCGTGCGGTGAGGCGCTCCACCACCCGCCGGCCGATCTTGCCGGTGCCACCGATTACCAGCGTGGGTTCTTGACTCGTGTTCATGCTTGGACCTCCAGCGGCCGCGGTGCCGATCGCGGCTGACCGCGGCGCCTCGCGAACCAGGCCAGGGGTGCGAGGACGACGCGCTGCAGCCAGCGGGGCGGGAACGCTCCCTGCACCTCGTCCTCGAACTCCTCGGTGAACAGGGCCAGGTCGAGCGGCCTCGGGATGCCGCCCAGGAACGTGCGGCCCTGCTCGGCGAGGCCGACGGCGGTCTCGAAGAGCTGCTCCATCTTCAGTGCCGGGCGCACCTCGACGCGGACGAGCGCGTCATCGTCGCCGACATTCGCGAAGTCGTGCTTCTGGCCAGGGGGGACGACGACCACCTCGCCGGGCCCCGCGACGACCCGCTTGCGTCCCATCCTGAAGCGCATCGTGCCCTCGACGACCTCGAACCGCTCCTCCTGCTTCGGGTGGATGTGCTGGCCACCCGGGACCCGCCGGTTCGCGGGAAGCTCGAGGTCGATCGCGAGCCATTCGCCGCGCGTGTTCGCCGATGTCTGGCGGAACGTGATCCGCTCTCCGCTTGCCGGGTTCTCAAGTGTCTGTCCTCTGTACGCCATAGCCGCCTTCGATCTGGTCGCTTAATGCAACACGTCCAGTCTTCCGCCTTGATATAGGACTGTCTATGGCCGAAACGCGCGTGTACATGCTCGATCGTCCACCGGGCTGGACGATCCGGGTACAACCAGGCATACTGGCCTCATGGAAGCTCCGGACCCCTTCCCGCCGTCGGATCCCCTCGGCGAGGCACTGCAGTTCCTGCGGATGAACGGCGCGTACTACTCCCGCGCCGAGCTCACCGCACCCTGGGGCCTCACGCTGCCGCCGACGCCGGGATACATCTGGTTTCACGTGGTCACCGCGGGCCGGATGTGGCTCGAGACCGGCGAGGAGGAGCGAGGCTGGATCCAGCTCGGAGATCTCGCGCTCGTGCCGCACGGGGACGGCCACGTCCTGCGCAGCGAGCCGGGAGCTCCTGCGCCGGGCATTCTCGACCTCGAGCGTGAGCGCGTCAGCGATCGCTACGAGATCATTCGCCACGGCGAGGGTGGCGCACCCACCAGCCTGATCTGCGGGGCTGTGCGCTTCGAGCACCCTGCCGCCGGCAACCTCATCGAGGTCCTCCCGAGCACGATCCACATCGAGGCGTCCAGCTCGCCCAGGCTGGAGTGGATGCAGAGCATGTTGCGACTGATGGCCTCCGAGGCCTGCGAGCTCCGGCCCGGCAGCGAGGCCGTCATCACGCGCCTCGGCGACATCCTCGTGATTCAGGCGATCCGGGCTTGGATGGAGAGCGATCCGGCCGCGCAGCGGGGCTGGCTGGGAGCGCTCCGGGACCCCCAGATCGGCCGCGCCATCTCAAACATTCATCGCGACCCGGCTCGGAACTGGACCGTCGCCTCCCTCGCCCACGAGCTGGCGATGTCGCGCTCGGCGTTCGCCTCCCGCTTCACCGAGCTCGTCGGCGAGCCGGTGATGAGCTACGTCGCCCGCTGGCGCATGCATGTCGCGGTAGCTGCGCTGAAGGAGGAGGGCGCCACGGTGAGCCAGCTCGCCGACCGGCTCGGCTACCGGTCCGAGGCCGCGTTCAGCCGCGCCTTCAAGCGCGTCATCGGCGTCTCGCCTGGTGTGATCAGAAGGACCGCCGGCGAGCAGGACGCGCTGATCGCCGCCGCTGCGGGCTGAGAGTGAGAAGAGCGACCTGGTGAGCCGCCCCAGCCGCGGTCAAGACGCCGGGAGGTAGGTGAGGAGGACCACTCCGGAGTCGAACCGCTTCACGTCGTCGAGCTCCATCCGGACGGTTCCCCTGTCGCCGAGCACGTGGACGTTTCCCTCGCCCCAGACGAGCGGGTTCAGGTAGACCTCGTACTCGTCGATCAGGCCTTTCTCGGCGAGGGCGTACGCGAACTCGCCGCTCCCGTGCATGAAAAGGTCACCGTCGACCTCGTCCTTCAGTTTCGGGATCGAGTCCTCGAGGTCCCCCTCGAGCAGGGTCGCGTTCCACTCGAGATCGCCGGACAGGCTGTTGGAGCCGACGTACTTCGGCATCGGGTTGACCATGTCCGCCCATTTGCCCGACTGGCTCGGCCAATATCCCGCCAGCCCCTCGTAGGTCTTGCGGCCCAGCACCAGCCCGCTGGATCTCGCCTGACGCTCGAACGAGTAGTCGCCGTGGTCTCCGTCCGCCTGCACCCACTCGCCGACCGGGTCTATGACGCCGTCGACGGTGGCCTGCGTTGTCGCGATCAGCTTTCCCATCTCGATTCTCCTTCGGTCACGGGCGCTCCCCCGAGCGGGTCTTCGTCGGTCGGGTCGAATCCGGCATAGGCGAACGCGTATTCAAACGAACGGCAGCCGGCGACGGAAGGTGAGCGCGCGCTGCTGCGCGCCGCGAAGGCGCTCGCGGAACTGGAATCGGAACGGCTGGAACGTGAACGCCTACAGCCGCTGCCAGGCCCACCGGTGCTGGTCAGCGACAAACAGCGAAGCGGCCGACCGACCGTGAACGGTCGCGGCGCACGGCCGCGCCTGGCTGGTCGCGCGGTCTGGCCGAACCAGGTGCCGCAGTAGGGGGTGAACTCGTTAGCCCCCGGCGACCCACGGGCCGCCGACATTGCGGTCATGCGCTGGCCGGGGGTCATCAGGCTGAGGCGGCCTCGCGGACGCTTCGGTCGATTCGTTGAGGTGCTGGCGATCCATCCCGCCGGGAGCCTTGATCCTCACGATCTCCCAATGCTCACCGGCCTGACGCGCGACCCAACGATAGGTCCCGCGCTCGGGGTGCTCGGCGTTGAGGCGGGTCGCTTCTGTCCGTGCCTCTTGCTCGTTCATCCCCATAGCGTAAGCGCGGCTCCGAGCCGTGGCTACCAACGTGACCTCGGTTGGACAGCGGCTTGACCTTGCCGTGGCGGGCACGAGCGGGGCGGCTTCGGCCGTTCCCGCGCCCCCGCCGAACGGGCGCTGTCAACCGTTCCCGCGACAAATTGGTGGACGATTGGTGGACGCCGGCTGGTCAGACTTTCCCGTGCGAAACGGCGAAACCCCCGCGTTAGCAGGGGCTTCGGGAGTAGCGGGGGCGGGATTCGAACCCGCGACCTTCGGGTTATGAGCCCGACGAGCTACCTGACTGCTCCACCCCGCGGCGTGACCTACGAATCTAGCCATCGCGCGGCTGAGCGTCAACGGGGCCCAAGTCAGGGGGTCAAATAGGGGAGATCCCCGATGTGCTGAGGCCACCTCAGCTGCCACGCTGCGGTTATGCAGGCGGAGGTACCCCGGAGCGAGGACCGGATGGCGCCGGCGGACGTCGTGCGCGCCGCCTTCGGTGCGTTCAACCGGCGTGCCCTCGACGAGGGGGCCCTGTACCTGAGCCCGGATGTCGAGTGGCACCTGCCGGAGTCCGTGCTGAATCCGGCGGTCGTCCGCGGCGTCGATGCGCTGCGCGGCCTGCTCGAGGCCGAGTTTGAGGCCTTCTCCGAGGTCCGGCGTGACCCGGTAGAGCTCGAGGAGGACGAGGACGGCCGCGTCGTCGGCACGATCAGCGCCCGCATGCGCGGCCGCGCAAGCGGGATCGAGCTGGAGGAGCGCGCCCCCTACGCGTTCACGGTTCGCCGCGGCCGGATCGCCAGGGGCGAGCCGCTCGCGTAACGCCGCGGCGCGCTACGGTGCCCGCCCATGCGCGTCGCAGTCGTCGACCTCGGCACGAACACCACGCGGCTGCTCGTGGCCGACGTGGCCGATGGCGTCCTCACCGAGCTCGACAAGCAGACGACGATCACGCGCCTCGGCCAGGGTGTCGACGCGAGCGGCCGGCTGGCGGACGAGGCGATGGACCGGGTTCGCTCAGCGCTCGCCAACTACCGCGAGGTGATGGATCGCGAGGGCGTCGCGGAGACGATCGCGGTCGCCACCAGCGCGATGCGCGACGCCTCCAATGGCCCCAACTTCCGCGACGAGCTGAACGAGCGCTTCGGCATCGACGCGCGCACGATCTCGGGCGACGAGGAGGCGCGGCTCACCTTCCTCGGAGCGACCAGCGGAAGGACGCCGGCTGCGGAGTCGCCCGCGACGACGATGGTGATCGACATCGGCGGCGGCTCGACCGAGTACGTCGTCGGGTCGCCGAACGCCGCACCCGAGTTTCACGTCTCGACACAGATGGGATCGGTGCGACACACGGAGCGCTTCCTCCACAGCGACCCACCGGAGCACGAGGAGCTCGAGGCGCTCGCCGCCGACGTGCAGCGCGTGATCGAGGAGCAGGTGCCGGCGCGGTACCGCGACGAGACGACGGAGGGAATCGCCGTGGCGGGCACGGCCACGACGCTGGCCGCGATCGACCAGGAGCTCGATCCCTACGACCCCGAGAAGGTCCACGGCTACCGCGTGAGCCTCGCGGCCGCGGAGCGGATCCAGGCCATGCTCGCCGCCCTGCCTGTCGAGGCGCGCCGCGAGGTCACCGGGCTACACCCCGACCGCGCGCCGACCATCGTCGCGGGCGTGACGATCCTCGTCGAGTCGATCCGTTCGTTCGGGCTCGACGAGATCGAGGTCAGCGAATCGGACATCCTCCAGGGCGCCGCGATGGCGGCGGCGGAGACCGGCCCCTAGAGAAAGAACCGCCCGCATCATGCGGGCGGCTCTCAAAACGGCCCCATCAGGACGGGCAGGGGTACGTGCCATGAAAGGGCCTTGCGGTTCGGACGGCGGGAGGCGCCGATACGATGCGGCTTCGCCCGAACCTATGCACCGGATGAAGACCGACGGGTTCGCCGCACGGACCCTCCACCCAGCGCTCGACACTATAACCCACCAGCGTCGCGAGGGAAAGTCCGGTGCCGAATGTTCTCGCTACGCCAGGTTGGCCCTGCGGGGGTACACGACGTCGGGGTCGGTGAGCACGTTCACGAGCGCCGGCTTACCCGATGAGAACGCGCGCTCGAGCGCCGGCCGCAGCTCGTCCGGCGTCGTGACGAGCTCCCCGTGCCCGCCGAGCGCGCGCACCACCTCGTCGTAGCGGCAACCCGGCTGAAGCTCGGCCGCGACCGAGTAGCCGTAGAGGAACTCCATCGGGTGCTTCTCGAGCGCCCAGATCCCGTTGTTGCCCATCACGCCGACGACCGGCACCCCGTGGCGGACGTAGGTGTCGAACTCCATGCCCGCGAAGCCGAACGCTCCGTCACCCAGCAGCAGGCAAACCTGCCGGTCCGGATGGGCCAACTTTGCGGCGAGCGCCGCACCCGGTCCCGCGCCGAGACAGCCGTACGGGCCCGGGTCCATCCAGCAGCCGGGCTCGTAGGTGTTGATCATGCGGCCGGCGAACGAGACGAAGTCGCCGCCGTCGCCGATCACTATGGCGTTCCGGTCGAGGACCTGCGCGAGCTCTCCGTAGACGCGCATCGGGTGGAGCGGCGCCCGCGAGTCGGCGAGGTCCTCCTGCTCGGCAGCGCGCTTCTCGTTCTCGGTATCGCGCAATGACGACACCCAGCCCGCGCGCTCGGCGGAGCCTCCTCCTGCGGCCGCCCGCAGCGAGTCGAGCGTCGCCGCCACGCCCCCGTAGAGCTCGGCCGCGACCTCGCGCGGAGGCTCGCGGTCGGGGCGGGCCGAGTCGATCACGACGATCTGCGTCTCGTCGCCGAACGAGCCGCCGAAGCCGAGCCGGAAGTCCATCGGGACGCCGACGACGAGCGCGACGTCCGCCCCCTTGAGCCCCGCCCCGCGCGCGCGAGAGAAGAACATCGGGTGGTCCGCCGGGATGCACCCTCGGGCCAGGCCGTTCAGGAACACCGGCACCGACAGCTCCTCGCACAGGCCCCGCAGCGCGTTCTCGCCGTGCGCCCAGTAGAGCCCGGTGCCGGCCATCACGACCGGCCGCGACGCCGAGCGCAACAGCTCGACCGCGCGATCGAGCGCGTCTCCATCGGGTACCGGCATGCCCACGGGATCGGGCAGCGAGGCGGGCGCGTCGGCGTCCACGTCGGACTCCATGAACACCTGGTCCATGGGGAAGTCGATGAAGGTCGGACCCGACGGCGGCGTCAGCGCGGCCGCGAGCGCCTCGTCGACGAGCGCGGGGATCGCGGCGGTCGACTCGGCCGTACGCGCGAGCTTGGTGACCGGCGCGACGAACGGCACGTGATCGATCTCCTGCAGGGAGCCCATCCCCCAGCGCTGCGCCGGCGCGCGCCCACCGAGCGCGAGCAGCGGCGAGCCGTTCATCTGCGCCGACGCGAACGCGCTCATCCCGTTCGTCACGCCCGGGCCGGCCGTGAGCGCGCACACACCGGGCTCGCGCGTCGCCTTCGCCCAGCCCTCCGCGGCAAAGCCGGCGGACTGCTCGTGGCGCACGTCGACGATCTCGACACCCTCCTCCCGGCAGCCGTCATAGATCGAGAAGAGGTGACCGCCGGAAAGCGTGAAGAGCTTCGTGACCCCATGGGCCTTCAGCCGCTTCGCAACGAGCCGGCCGCCGTGCAGCGCGGTTCGCTCTTCGGTGTCGGTTCCCGTCGACACGGGGTCGCGACCCTACTGGATCGGGTATAAGCCGGGAGCCGATGAAGGACGGACTCGACGGCGACTTCGAGGGAACTTTCCCGTTCCAACCCCGCTACGCCAGTGTCGGGCGCGTGCGCCTGCACTACGTCGACGAGGGTCCCCCCGATTCGCCGCCGCTCTTGTTCGTGCACGGCAACCCCACCTGGAGCTATCTCTGGCGCCGTGCGATCGCCGAGCTGTCGGCGGACGGGCGACGCTGCGTCGCGTTCGATCACATGGGCTTCGGCCGCTCGGACAAGCCGCCCTACCTGTCCGGCTACTCGCTACAGGCCCACATCCACAACACGCTCGCGCTGGTCGACCAGCTCGACCTGCGCGACGTGACGCTCGTCGCCCATGACTGGGGCGGCCCGATCGGGCTCGGGGCGATGCTCGAGCGGATCGACCGGCTCGCCGGCGTCGTCCTCATCAACACCTGGGCGTGGGAGCTGCCGAGCTTCCTGCCGCCCTTCCTGCGCGAGTTCCGCGCCGAGGGGCTCGGCGAGATCCTGGCGCTCGGCGGCAACCTGTTCGTCGAGTCGATCCCGGGTGGAATGGCCAAGCGCCAGCACGATCCGCTGATGATGGACGCCTACCGCGCGCCATTCCCCGACTACTGGTCGCGAGTCGGCACGCTCGCCTTTCAGCGGGAGATCCCACTCACGGAGCGCGACCGCAGCGCCCGTCTGATGGGCTCTATCCACGAGGGCCTGGAACGCCTGGGAGTGCCGGTGAAGCTCGTCTGGGGAATGCGCGACCCGGTGTTCCAGCCGGTCTTCCTCGACCAGTGGCTGGAGATCTTTCCGGACGCGGAGGTGGTGCGCGTCGAAAGCGCTGCGCACTACGTGCCGGAGGACGAGCCGGCCGCCGTCGTCGCGGCGCTGCGGGGCTGGCCGAAGGCCTAGCGGGTGGCGGCCGCGCGACGCGAGGCGGCCTCGATCGACTCCACGTTGCGCGGCAGCACCTCGACGCGCAGGCGATTGCCGAACACCACGTGGAGGATCACGCCGCCGAAGCGCTCGGCGAGCGCGCGGGCGTCGTAGATCGCGGCCTCGATCTCGACCGTCGAGAAGCCGCAGGACTCTAGGAAGTTGGTGGCGACCGGGCCGTCGAGCTCGCGGCTCGAGAGCTCGAGCTGCTCAGTGCGGAAGAGTCCCGCCGTCGCGGCCGTGGTCGGCTGGATCACGACGGCGGCGATGTCATCCGAGAGCACCCGCGCCTCGTCGCTAACGCTCGAGATCAGACCTGACGCGGTCGCGCCGGTGCCGAGCTCGGCGAGCAGCTCCTCGAGACGCTCGCGGCCGAGCATGCCGCCGTCGACCCGGGCCTCCATGAGGCCGTCCGTGAACAGGGCCGCGACTGCGCCGGGCACCAGCGGCACCGTCGTCTGGCGCAGCCCAGTCTTGACCCCGACTCCAATCGGGGGCGACGAGCCCGCCGTCACGGGCTCGTGCGGCTGCGGGCCGACGACGATCGGCGCCGGATGCCCGGCGCTCGCGTACGTCAGCGAGCCCGTCTCCGGATCGTGCACGGCGAGGAGCACGGTTGCGAAGTCTCCGCCAAGGTTCTCGTCGATGACGCGCCCAGCGACCTGCAGCGCGACGCGCGGCTCGAGCCCCGCCTCGAGGTAGGCGCGCAGCGTGTAGCGCATGAAGGCGGTGCGGGCCAGGGCGCCGCGGCCGTGGCCGGACACGTCGCCGAGGATGAAGCCGACGCGCCCGCCGGCAAGCGGCAGCACGTCGTAGAAGTCGCCACCCGCGCCGGGGCCGTCGGCGGGCCGGTAGGCCACCGAGGTGCGCAGCGCGCCGATGCGGTCGGGGACCGGCGGCAACAGTGCGGTCTGCAGGAGGCCGACCTCCTTGAGCAACTCGCTGCGCTGGCGCTCGAGCCGGCGGTTGCGAAGCGCCGACAGCAGGTAGCCGAGTCCCAGCAGAATCGTGAGCGCGGCAAGTCCGGCGAGCACGATCTTGAAGGAGTCAGGGACGAACTCGAGCAACTCGGGAACGCTACCGAAAACCGGGCCGAATGGCTCGGCCTGCTCGCCGCTGGGGTTGTCGTTGCTCACATTCTCGTTGCCGGAGCCGTCGCCGGAATCGCCGCCGCCGTCGGCATCCGCGCCGGGAACGATCGACGCGACGCTCAGCGCCGCCGAGTCGGCGCTGGCGCCGAGGGTGGCGCCGCCGCCCGTGCCGCCGGGGGCGCCGATGCCGAAGCCGGTGTCGGGAGAGGTGGTGCCGTTGCCGCCGGAGGCGTTCGTCGTGATGCGCTCCGGATCACCGGCGCCTGAGTTGCCCTCGACGAGACTTCCGGTGGGCGTTCCCGGCGCGACACTCTGCAGGGGTGTATCCGTCCCGTCATTCGACTGGGGCACGGAGTCGGTGGTCTGGCCAGCATCAGGTGTTCCGAGACCCGCAGGAGCCTGATCGACGACATCACTGCTGGGCTTGCCGGCGCCGCTCGGCGCGGACGTACCGGTGTCGACCCCGGGCCTGCCGAAGTCGTCGCTGCCGGAAGGAGCGGAGCCGGGGTCGGGCGTCTCGGGGTCGCTGGGAGTCGGCGGCGTCCCGGGCTCGACGGGGTCGCCGGGCACGTCCTTGCCGCCACCACCGGGCGGCGGTTCCTCGACCGGCGGCTCCTCGACCGGGGGCTCCTCCACCGGAGGCTCCTCGACGGGCGGCCCCTCCACGGGGGGCGGCGTCTCGGCCGGGGGCTCCTCGACGGGCGGCGGAGCGGGTTCCTCAACAGGCGGGGGGAGCGGCTCTTCGACCGGCGGGGCGGGCTCGGGCGGCGGAGCCGCCTGCACTGCCTCGGCGGGAGTGGCCAGAACCGGCTCGGCGGGTGCTCCCGCCTCGGCGCTTGCCAGCGGTCCGCCGGCGCTTCCCCCCAGCAGCACGACTGCGATCGCACCGAAGGTGCCGACGCTCGCTAGCGCACGGGCCGCGCGGACCCGCGCCTCGTAACGCAGGGGGTGGAACGGAACCACTTGGACTACTTCGGCATTTCTGGGCTACAACTTGAGCCGTTAACGAATCGATAATTCGAACATTCGTCCAGCTCTGACGGCGGCGCGTGAATCGCCACCGGGCCCGAAACGCGTACAAGGGCGGATAACCCCTTCGAGACCGGGTCTGTTGCGCCGTCATACGGCACGCGGCGCGTCTCCTCCGTGAGCAGGACCACGGCTCCAGTATGCATCGGTTTCTCCACTATGGGACAGGGGATTCCCATGTACCACCCGTTCGTCCTGTTGCGTAAAGGCTTGCGTACGCCTTCGCGCGAGCGATTCCAGTACGAATCTCAGCCTCGGAGCGGCTCAGCGAGCCCTCCGGATGCCTATTCGGGCTCCGGGTGGCCCTTCTTGCCCGGCCAGGAGCCGGTCGTCTTGTAGAAGGCCCTTCGGCTCGCGTGGTCGGACGCCTCCTTGACCGCGCGGAAGATCGCTCCCTGGATGGCGCCGGCCAGGATCAGGCGGCTCCATCTGATGTCCTGGTACTTCGAGTCCGGCGGCTCCTCCTTGTCGATCAGGCCCCAGACCTGGTCGAAGATCTTCCTCGACAGGAGACCGGCGAGCAGCCCGCCGATGATCGACACGGGCGTGAAGAGCACTTTGGCCATGCGGGCTGTATACCCGACGAGCGGAGGCCCAGTCAGGCCCGGCCTACCATTGCCTCTGCCCGGGTAGGCGAATTGGCACAGCCCGCGCCCTTAAAAGGCGCCGCTCGCAAGAGCATTGTGGGTTCGAGTCCCACCCCGGGCATTCACTCGCTAAGCCGCCGGCGCGTCCACCTCACGCAGCTCCGTCACCTTGCCGACGCTCGGTGTGGACAGCGTAACCCCGCGAGTCGCGCAACTCCCGCATTGCTACGGTGTTTCGGCGGCGGGTACCCACCCGTAGGGGTCACTACTTGGAAGCTTCTGCACTCAGGCACTCAGCCGGTCTGCCCGCGCTTGCGGGCCGCTCGCCGCTTCTGCGGCTGCAGAGCGACGAAAAGCTCGTGGCTCTGATCCGGCGCGGTCACCACGGCGCCTTCGAGGCGCTCGTGCAGCGCTATCAGCCGCGGCTGCTCGCGTTCTGCCGGCACATGCTCAGCTCGCGGGAGGACGCCGAGGACGTGCTGCAGGAGGTCTTCGCGGCTGCGTTCAACGCGATCTGCGCCGACGAGCGGCCCATCAACGCGCGGCCGTGGCTGTACCGGATCGCGCGCAACCGCTGCCTCAACCACCTGCGCCGGCCCCAGCCCTCCGGCCAGGACTCGATGGACGTCTTCGAGCGCGACGGCGGCACCAGCACCGCCGACACCGTCCACAAGCGCGAGGAGTTCCGCCACATCGTCTGCGACGTTCAGGAGCTGCCCGAGACTCAGAGGACCGCGCTGCTGCTGCGCGAGATCGACGCGCTCTCCTACGACCAGATCGCCGAGGCGATGGACACGACCGTGCCGAGCGTCAAGTCGCTCCTTGTACGCGCGCGCGTGGCGCTCGCAGAGGCCTCCGAGGCGCGGCTCCTCACCTGCGAGGAGGTGCGACTCGAGCTCGGGCAGGTCGCCGAGGGTCTCGCCCGCTCCTCGCCGCCGGTGCGTCGCCACCTCAAGGCGTGCGAGCGCTGCCGCATCTTCAAGGGCGAGCTGCGCACGACGACCAAGGCGCTGGCCGCCGTCTACCCGGTGGTGCCTTTCCTCTTCCTGAAGAAGCTCTGGGTCGCGAAGCTCGGCTTCGGCGGCGCCAGTGCCGCGGCCGCCTCCGGCGGCGCCGGCGCCGGCATGGCCGGCACCGGCATGGCGGGCGTCGCCGCGACCGCCGCCGGCGGCATCACCGCAGGCGGCGCCGTCTCGGCAGGGGTCGGGACCCTCGCCTCGAAGGCCGCGGCCGGCATGGCCGCCGCCGTGATCGTCACGGCCGGCGCCGTCGAGGTGAAGCACGCGACCGGCCGCCACGTGGCCCCGGCGCCGCCGGCAGTCGTCGCCAAGGCCCCGCCCGCGCCCGTCGCGCCCGCCGTCCCGGCGGCGAAGCCGGCGAAGCCCGCCAAGGCGGAGCACAGGCCGGAGCCCGCCAAGGTGAAGCCGGTGCCCGCCGAGCCAGTGGCCGCACCGGTCCCTGAGCCGGTCGCCGCGCCGGCCCCGGCACCCGCCCCCGCTCCGGCACCCGTTCCCGCTCCGGTCCAGGAGGACACCTCGACGGTGGTCCTGCCGCCGCGCGAGGAGGAGCCGGAGCCGATCGAGCCGGCCCCGGGCGAGCCGACCGTGCCGCCGCCGCCGCCCGGCGAGGGCACCGCGACCACGCCGGTCCCGCCGCCCGCTCCGCCGGCCGGCGAGCCCGGCAGCCCGCCTGCCGTGGTACCGCCGCCGCCCGCGCCCGTTCCCTAGCGGCGCGCCAGGACGACGCCGACGAGGCAGAGCGCTCCGCCCGCGACGGCGAGCAGCGGAGGTGTCTCCGAGAGGATCAGCCAGGCCGTGAGGATCGCGAGCGGCGGCACGAGATAGGTCGTGGCGCCCATGCGCCCCGCCGTGGTGCGCGACAGCGCGTACGCCCAGGTCGTGAAGGCGAGCGCCGTCGGCACGAGGCCCAGGTAGATCATCCAGGCGACCGAGGATCCGCTCGCACCGCCTAGCTCGTCGACGAGCGTCGGGCCAAACGGCAGGCAGGCGAGCGCGCCGACGCTGCATGCCAGGAAGGTCACCTGCAGCGGCGACACGCGTGCCAGCACCGGCTTCTGGGACACGACCCCGCCCGCGTACGCGAGCGCCGCCACCAGGCAGAGCGCGGCGCCGCCGCTCGCCGCGAGACCGCCGTCGGAGGTCGCCACGCCGATCAGTATCGCCCCTGCGAATGCGACCGCCGAGCCGGCCAGCAGCGAGCGCGGAAAGCCCTCGTGCAGGACGACCCCGGCGAGCAGCGCGATCAGGATGGGCCCGACGTTGACGAGCATCGCGGCTGTGCCCGCGTCGACGTGGCGCTCGGCCTCGTTCAGCGCGACGTTGTAGATCCCGAACCAGAGCAGCCCGCAGAAGGCGATCGCCGGCAGGTCGCTTCGGGCCGGCAGCGGCTCGCGCCGGATGGCCACGATCGCACCCAGCGCAGCTGCGCCGATCAAGAGCCGACCGAGCGAGAGCGCGCCGGCGGAGATCTGCTCGCCGGCGTCGCGGATCCCGATGAAGGCGGACGCCCAGGCGGTGACGGTCACGAGCGCGGCGCCGCCGGCGAGCAGCTGGGCCCGGGTGGGTGGAGCGCTGGCTGAGGCTGGAACGGCCAAGGTTACGACGCCAACGACGCACCCCGGCGGGCTGTGAGACGCTGCCGCACCGTGATCGACTTCGACGACTTCATGAAGGTCGACATCCGGGTCGGCCGCATCACCGGTGTGGAGGACTTCCCGGAGGCGCGCAACCCGGCCTGGAAGCTCACCATCGACTTCGGTCCTGAGATCGGCGAGAAGCGCTCGTCCGCCCAGATCACCAACTACTCACGCGAGGAGCTCGAGGGCACCCTCGTGGTTGCCGTCGTCAACTTCCCGCCGCGTCAGATCGGCCCTATGCGATCCGAGGTGCTCACGCTAGGCGTGCCGGACGAGGAGGGCCGCGTGATCCTGCTGCGCCCCGACTCCGACGTGCCGGTCGGCGGGAGGATGTTCTGAGCGCCTAGGCGGTGGCCGGCGCGAGGCCGATCACCTTCAGGCGCCGCTCGAGCGCCTTCATCGCGAACGCGCGCGTCTCCTCCAGGGAGGCGCCGAGGAGCTGCGTTTCACCCTCGACGTACCACTTGGGCTCGAGCACCCGGTCCGCGATCGGCGCGACCTCGGTCAGCGTGCGCGTGATCGCTTCCCCGTAGCGCGTTTCCTCCTGCGCCATCTCACGCAGGAAGCGGGCGCCGAAGGCGACGTGCCGGTGCTCGTCGCGGGCGATCTTGTTGAAGCCGTCGCAGAAGCCCGGCAGCGTGCCGACGTCCTCGTTGTACTGGAGGATGAAGTGCTGGCCGGTCAGGGCGAGCATTCCCTCGATGACCATGTGGTAGAGCGTGACCGCCTCGACCAGCGCCTCGAGGTCCTCGGGGCTGCGGGCGAGCCGGTCGACGCGGCTCTTCAGCATCTCGTCGAAGAGCTGGTTGAACTCCGGGTTCACGTGGTCGCTCGTCTCCACGAGGCGGCCGTGCAGCGTGTCCGCCTCGAGGATGCCGACCTCCTCGTAGAAGCGATTGAAGAAGCGCACGTGGCGCGCCTCGTCGGCGATCTGCGTGCAGAGGAAGATGCGCATCTCCTCCGTCGGCGCCGCCCTCATCATCGGCCCGAGCTCCTCGGCGACCTTCTGCTCGCCGATGAAGAACGAGGATAGGCCGTACATGCGCTGGAGGCGCTCGTCCTCGGGGATGCGCTCGTGCCAGTCGACACGGTCCTGGGCGAAGTCGATGTCCTGGGTCGCCCACTGCTGGCGCTCCCACAGCTCGTACAGCTCCGAGTAGGTCAGCAGGTGAACCTCGCCGCGGTCCGCCGACTCCAGCACCGCGGGATCACTGGTTGCCTGGAAGTCCGCACGGTCGGTCCGCTGGGTGACGGAATCGCTCACGACGTTCTCTCTCCTCGGTGCTCGCCTTGCCGGGCCAGGGTAACGAAACGCTGGCTGGCCGGCCAGCTGAGCGCTAGGGGCCGGGCTCCGCGGTCGCCGAAACCCGCACCGTCCCGCTCGCGCCGCCACTCAGGCGCCCGACGTAGGAGTCGCCCGGGCGCAGGCCGTCGAGCGTCCCGGACGCGGAGCTCAGCGCCCCGCCGGCCTCGAGCGTCTGGCCGCCGATCCTGAGCGTGTACGGCCCGCCGTCGCGCGCGCGGAGCTCGACGCGCACCGCGATGAAGGACGGCACGCGCACCACGCGCGGCGTCACGCGCCCGCCCGAGGCGGTGAAGAGCGCCAGCGAGCGCGCGGGCTCCTCGTCGCCCGCCCCGCCCGGCTGATCCTCCGGCGAGGTCTCGGTCTCGATCTCTGTCTCGGTCTCGGCCTCGGTCTGCGTCTCGACCTCGGTCTCCACCTCCGGCTCCGGGGCCGTTTCGGTGACGGTCGTCTCCGTCTCCGTGGGAGTCGAGACGGCCGTGGTCTCGTCGTCGTCGTCATCGCCGCTGCACCCCGAGATCGCGAGGAGCAGCGCGACAACCAGCAGCGCCGAAAGTCGGCCCACTAGATGCTTACCGACGCGCCCGGGTCCAGCACCTCGACCGTCGTCTGCCGGCGGCCCTCGCCGGCGGTCCGGCTCTCGACGTCCGCCTTGAACGCCTGGGCGTCGGTCTCGATCACCGGCATCGTGTCGTAGTGGCACGGGATGACGGTGCGGGCGCTGATCAGCTCGCAGGCGATGACGGCGTCGTGGCGGTCCATCGTGTAGTGGCCGCCGATGCAGACGAGCGCCGCGTCGAGCTGGTCGCGCTCGGCGACCAGCCGGAGGTCCGAGAAGAGGGCGGTGTCGCCGAGGTGGTAGACGGTCTTGCCGCCGAGGTTGATCACGAGGCCGGCCGGGACATTGACCGTGCCGCCGGGCGTCGTCGAGGTGTGCCAGGCCGGCACGAGCCGCACCCAGCCGCCGTCGAACTCGACCGTGCCGCCGAGGTTCGGGTCGGTCGTGTTCTCGACGCCGTGGTCGCCCAGCTCACCCGCGAGCTCCGCGATCGCGACGCACTGGGCCCCGGTGCGCTTCGCGATGTCGACGACGTCGCCCCAGTGGTCCGCGTGCCCATGCGTCAGGAAGATGTGCGTGGGCTCGGGCTCGGAGGCCTCGACGGCAGCCTTCGGGTTCCCCGTCAGGAACGGGTCGACGAGCACGCGAGTGTCGCCGTCGCTCAGCTCAAAGCAGGAATGGCCCAGGAAGCGGATGTCCACGGTCAAGCTCCTCCGGAAGTCTCGGGTTCATCTTCGCCCGGCATCCTTTCCAATTCCCGCGCGAGCTCCCACCCAACCGCCACGCCGATCAGCATGCCCATGCGCGTCTCCTCGGCGATCAGCTCGTCGATGCGGGCCGCCCGCTCGTTCTCGTCGGGCTCGCGCGCCGCGGCGCGGACCTGCGACGCGTGCGCCTCGCCAAACCAGCCGCCCTCTTCCAGCGCCTGGCCGAGGATGCGCTGGAGCTGCGGGGCCGCGGCCGTCACGAGCCGCTCGGCGCCCTCGAAGCGCCCCGGCTCGGACAGCGCGCGGACGGCGGCGTCGAGCTGCTCGTCCGTGAACATCGAATCGTTCAGTAGGCGCTCTTCCGCGTGAAGAACCGCAGCACGAGCCCGAGGAGCGCCCCGACCGCCGCGCCGCCGACGGCAACGGCGATGTTGGCCTCCTCGGTGGTGAGAGAGAGCAGCACGAGCACCACGGCGATCACGTAGACGCCCAGCAGGTCGTTCTCGCGGTCCTCGCCGCGCCGGGCCGCCAAGCGATCGTCCACTAGCCATGCGCAGAGCATGCCGAGCGCGGCGCCGTTGGCGCCGAACACCGCGTAGACCGGGACGTCCTCGAAGAGGGGCGGCGTCTCGAGCGTCACGGCCAACCCGGCGCCGGCCGCGCCCGACAGCACGAACACGAGCACAGGCACGAGCGGTCCGAAGCGCCGCTCGAGGAGCGTCCCGAAGATCGCCACCGGGACGAGCGCGACGAATGCGTAGCCCAGCTGATCCGCGTGCAGGAAGGGCGCCGCGAACCACCTCCATACCTCGTCCTGGATCGGGACCGAGAGGTACGCCTCGATGTCGACGTTCGCGGCGAACAGGAGGATCGTCACGACGCAGGCAAGGATCAGCGCGAAGGTCGCGTAGGGCCGCGTGTCCGGAGCGATCCCCGCTATCTCCTCCGCGCGCAGCCGTGGCAGCTTCGCCCGGCCCTTGCGCTTGGGCTGTGCCTCGCCGCCCGAGCGGTCGATCTTGGGGGCCCGCTTGCGGATCCGCTGCCCGCAGTACGGGCACTCGGTGATGTACGGGCTCACCTCGGACCCGCAGTTCTTGCAGACGACGAAGAGGTCGGGCTGCGACACGCCCCCTCAGAGTACCCGGCCGGAAATGGCTACTCGGTCGGCGCCTCGGCCGTCTCGGGCACCGTGGCGTCGAGGACCTCGCGCACCACCTCACGCAGGTCGTGGTTGGCCTCGTAGACGACGACCTGGCGCGAGGCCCCGTTTCCCTTCTCGAGGATGTCCTCCAGCTCGTCGAACTCCGCCCCGGAGCCGAGCTCCTCGGCGTGCGGGCGCAGCCGTTCGATCAGACGCCGTGCCAGCTCCGGCACCGGCACGCGGCTGCGGTCCGGCAGGTCGACGAGCGAGCCCGCGAGCCCGTGCCGGGCGGCGAGCCACTTGTTCTCGTCGAGCATCTCGTAGGGGTAGCGGGACAGCTCCTTGCCCGCCTCGTAGTGCTCTGCGAGCTCCTTGACCATCGCCTGGATCAGCGCGGCGATTGCGAGCGTGTGCTCGACGCGCGTCTGCGAGTCCATGCAGCGCACCTCGACCGTGCCGAAGTTCGGATGCGGACGCACGTCGTACCAGAGGTACGTGTAGTCGCCGATCACCTTCGAGTTCACCATGAAGTCGATCCGGCGCGCCCAGTCCGCGTAGTCGTCGTAGCGAGGCGGTATGCCGACGCGCGGGAAAGTCCTGAAGATCGGCGTGCGGGTGGAGTCGAGCCCTGTCGCGTCGCCGCGCCAGAAGGGCGAGTTGGCGGAGAGCGCGAGCAGCAGCGGGACGTGTACGCGCATCCCGTTGGTCACATGGATCGCCTTGTCGGGGTCGTCGAGACCCACGTGGACGTGGATGCCGAAGATGATCTCCTGGCGTGCCACGAACTGCAGCCCCGAGATCAGGTCGCGGTAGCGCGAGCGCGCGACGACGCGCTGGTCCTCCCACAACGCGAACGGGTGCGTGCCGGCTGAGCCGATCGAGAGGCCGCGCCGCTGGGCCACCTGCTGCACCGTCCGGCGCAGCGCCCGCAGCTGCGCGCCGGCCTCGATCGTGTTGCGCACGGGGGTCGTGGCGATCTCGCACACGGACTCCATCAGCTCGGGTTTGACCTCGCCGTCGGTCGGGACGTCGCTCAGATCCTCGAGCAGGGCCTCGATCGAGTTCGACAGGTCAAGCGTCTCGGTGTCGACGATCATGAGCTCCTCCTCGATCCCGAGGGTGTAGGAGGGGCCCGTGAAACGGTGCTCCACACGGCCATCGTAGCCGGAGGTATCGGCGGGAAACGGGGTATAAAGCCGGGTATTCGATACGAAGGAGAACCGATGGCACTCGGCTACGACGGCATGCTCTACATCCTCGCGTTCGACCACCGCGGGTCGTTCCAGAAGAAGATGTTCGGGATCGAGGGCGACCCGACGCCCGAGGAGACCGAGAAGATCGCGGACGCGAAGCACCTCATCTTCGAGGGCCTCGTGAAGGCGACCGAGCAGGGGGCCGAGCCCGGCGCAACCGGCGCGCTCGTCGACGAGCAGTTCGGCGTTCCGTCCGGGATTCCCCAGGCGACGAAGGAGCGTGGGCTGCTGCTCGCCATGCCGGTCGAGAAGTCCGGAGAGGAGGAGTTCTTCTTCGAGTACGGGGACGACTTCGGCGCCCACGTCGACAAGTTCGACCCCGACTTCTCCAAGGTGCTCGTCCGCTACAACCCGGACGGCGACGCCGATATGAACGCGCGCCAGACGGAGCGCCTCGCCACGCTCGGCAACTGGCTGCACGACAACGGGCACAAGTACCTCTTCGAGCTGCTGGTTCCGGCTACGGACGCCCAGCTCGAGCAGGTCGGTGGCGACGAGGATCGCTACGACGCCGAGCTGCGCCCGGAGCTGATGCGGCGCACCATCGTCGAGCTTCAGGACAACGGCGTCGAGCCGGACATCTGGAAGATCGAGGGGGTCGACAGCTCCGAGGACTGCGACATGATCGCCCGCACGTCCCGCCGCGATGGCCGGGACGGAGTGGTCTGCGTCGTGCTGGGCCGGGGCGCTGACGACGACAAGGTCGACCAGTGGCTGCGCGCCGGCGCCGCCGTGCCGGGCTACGCGGGCTTTGCGATCGGCCGCAGCATCTGGTGGGACGCCCTCAAGGGATTCCTCGACGGGAGCCTCTCGCGCGAGGACGCCGCGCAGAAGATCGCGGACAACTACCTGCGCTTCGTGAAGGTGTACGTGGAGGCGGCCAAGGAGCACGCGACGGCATGAGCCTGAAGGTGCGAAAGCGCACCTGGGGCCCAAATCCCAGTGGTAGCCTTCCGCCCACGATGCGGATGCGCCAATCGCTTGCGCAGTTCGAGGAGGCCTTCCGTGAGGAAGCCGCCGACTCAATCGTGCGCCGGGAGCGGCTGCGCAAGGAGTCCGCGCAGCGCGCCCGCTTCCGGCGCGTTGCGCGCACGCGCAAGGCCGGGACCTTCCGCTTCCTGCTGCTCGCGCTGACGCTCATCGCGACCGCCGTGATCGTGACGATCGTCATGTTCGAGACCCTCGCGATGCTCGCCGGCTGAGCCGGCGCGGTGTCTTGTCAGGCGCCGTTCGCGCCTACGCTCGAGCCGTTCGCGTCCTCCCTTATCTCCACGTAGACCTCGCGCCGGAACACGGGCACCGACCGTGGTGCCTGGATTCCGATGCGGACCTTCTCTCCCATGATCGCGAGCACCGAGATCTCGATCTCGTCGCCGATCATGATGCTCTGATTCGACTTGCGCGTCAGAACCAACATCAGTTGGCGCCTCCCCTGCCGAGACGGAATTGCCTCTTCCAATAAAGCACCGGTGACGTCTGTGCGCAATGGGCAACCGTGGGGTCAGGTCTTGCAATCGCGCACCGTGGTGCGCGATTGCAAGACCTGACCCCTTGCTAGTCTCCGGCGCCGTTTGGCACGCAGATCGCTCAAGCCGCAGCTGAACCAGATCCGGACCTGGGTCCGCCAGGGCCGCACCGACGCCTGGATCGCCCATCAGCTGGACGTCTCGGTGGCCGACATCCGCGCCTTCAAGCAGGAGCACGACCTCGCTCCGGCGGACGCCGGCGAGGCCGAGGGCAGCGCTCCCAGCGCCGCCACGGAGCCGGATGAGCAGGACCTGCGCGCGGAGGACGACGCCCTGGTGGCCGCGGCCCTCGAGGCGGAACGCCAGGCCGAGGAGGACGAGTCGTCCGAGGACGACGAGTCCGAGGTTGGCGACTCCGACGAGGACGAGGACGAGGACGACAAGCCGCGCCGGCGGCGCCGCGGGCGTCGCGGCGGCCGCGGCAGGCGGCGCCGGCCCAAGGCGCTCGAGGGCACCTTCGATCACGGCCAAGAGGGCTATGGCCTGTGGCTCGACCCCGCCGTGCAGGACGATCCCGTCTACGCGGAGCACTGGGCGGGGCACCGCCCCGTAACCGTCACGGTCGAGCCAGATCGGATCGTGATCAGCCGCGCCGGCGAGGAAGCGGCCGACGAAGAGGACGACGACTCCTAGGCGGATCCGCCGCTACGCTCGGGCCTCCATGGCGTACACGCTCGAGAACGCGCTCTTCCAGTGGCGCGAGGGAGAACGAACCCTCGCCGCCGCGCCCGAGCCCGCCCGGGCCGATCTCGACCTCGCGGCCGACGCGGTCGTGGAGGAGCTGCGCCGGCGGCTCGGCTCGAGCTTCGTCGTCGAGGAGCTCGCGGATCTGTACGCCGCGGGCACCGACTGGGCGACCGACATCGCCTGGCGACGCGCTGCCGGCTCCGATGCCGCCGCGGTCGTGGACGCCGCCTTCAACCGCTATGCCCGCGAGGCCTCCGACTTCGCGGGCGGGCGGGCGCGCGAGACGCACGCGAAGCCCTAGCTGAGGTCGTCATCCGTGCCGATCGCCGTGGCGAGCGCCGCCCGGTTGGCGAGGTTCAGGAGCCCGACGACCGCGATGGCGTCGTGGACCTCCTCCGCGGAGAGCAGCTCGCTCAGGGCCGCGACGGCGGTGGGGCCCTCGCCCGGGTCGAGAGTGAGGCTGCGGGCGAAGGCGACGAGCGCGGCGTCGCGCTCGCTTCCGTCCGGGCCGCCGCCGCATTCCTCGAGGAGGGCGGCGTGGACCTCGGCGGAATAGCCCGAACCATTGGCTTCGGAGGTCGCCAGGGCGAGCAACTCGCGCTCCCGGCGGCCGAGCGCCGCGGGCCCATAGAGCACAGCCTCCGTCATGTCGAGGAAGGCGCGCACGACCTCGGCGCGCGGGCCCATCGCGCGCAGGATCGCCATGACACGGCCCGTGCGCTCGCGAGCGACCGTGTACTCCGCCGCGAGCTCCGGGCCCACGCTCGCGTCGTCCGGAAGCGGTAGCCGCCCGGAGCTCATCTCGGCTAGAGCGGCTTCCGCGCCGTGAAGCAGAGCTGCACGCAGGCGATGTAGAAGTCGCCCCGCTCGGCCAGCTGCCGCTGCTCCGCCACCCAGGCCTGGGCCTGTTGCTCGCTGACGCCGGCCCGCCCGGCGACGAACGTGCCGATGAACGGCACGAGCGCCGCGGCCCAGCTGTCGGGGTCGTGCCCCAGCGTGGCGAACGCGTGCGCGCTCATGCTCACCTCCGCGAAGCCCGCCGCCCGCAGTCGCCCCGCGAGCGTGCGTGGCACGGTGCGGTGTGCGAGGTGCTCGTCCCAGGCTCGGATGACCCGCTCGCTCAGCTCCGCGTCCCCGGAGTGCAGCGAGAGCGTGTCCCAGTCGATGTCCCAGACGAGCACCCGTCCGCCCGGGCGGAGCACGCGCCGAAGCTCGGCCAGGGCGTTCTCGACGTCGGACACGTACTCGATCACCTGCACCGTGAGCGCGGCGTCGAAGCTCTCGTCCGGGACCGGCAGCGTCACCGCCTCGCCCTCGAGCAGCTCCACGTTGTCGTGACCAGCGCAGCGACGCTCGGCCAATGCCAGCATCGCCGGGCTGCTGTCGACGCCTGTGACCGCCCCGGACTCGCCCACCTCGGCGAGCAGCTCGGCGCAGTAGAAGCCCGGCCCGCAGCCCACGTCCAGGATCCGCTCGCCGGGCGCGGCCGCCAGGGCTGCGCGGGCGAGCTCGCGGCGGCGGCGCGCGTCGCCGATCTCGTACATGGCCTCGAGCTGCCTGGCCTCCTGGTCGTCGAACTCCAGCTGGCTCATCGATCCTCGTCAGTCGGTTGTGAGGCCCAGGATAAGCTCGGCGGCCTCGAGCGGGACCTCGAGCTGAGGGCAGTGGCCCACCCCCTCGAGCAGCACCCAGTCGGCATGCGGGAGCCACTCGCGCCGGTAGCGGACCGCCGCCGCGGGCCAGTGGAGCATCTTGTCGGCCGTCCCCCAGACGACCCGTACGGGGCAGGTGATCAGCTCGGGCTCGAGCCTCCAGCCGGCCCGCAGTGCGTGCTCGATTAGCTCGTACGAGCCGCGCGCCGCCGCCACGCCGAGCATCTGGTGGGCGATCAGCTCGACGGGCAGGTGCTCGTAGCTCTCGACGAGGGCGCTCGTCGCCCGGCGCCGCCCTGCGGGGGTGGACAAGAACGCGTCTGCCTGGGGCGCCGTCCGGCGCAGGAGCGCGATCATCTCGCGCTGCGCCGCGAGGGTAGATCGGTACGACTCGTCCCCTTCCGCCCAGCCGCCGGCGGGGGCGAACGCGACTACCGAGCGTGCGCGCCCACGGGCCGCCAGCTGCAGCGCCACGTAGCCGCCGAGCGAGTTGCCGGCGAAGTCGGCTACGCCCAGGCCGGCCTCGTCCATGGTCCGTTCGACCTGGTCGGCGAGCAACGTGTCGCCCATCTCAGCGGCCGCGATGGGCGGACCCCCCGCGTGGCCCGCGAGCGTAGGGGCTAGCACCTCGTGGCGCCGCTCGAGCGCGGGCAGCACGAGCTCCCACGTCCGCCAGGTGTCGACGAAGCCGTGCAGCAGGACGAGCGGCGGCCCCGCGCCGCCGCGATGGGCCGGGGTGAACACCCTCAGGGGAGGTTCTCGATCACGTACGAGCGCTCACCCTGCCGGACCATGCCGAGCCGGCGTGCCTCGCGCTCGAGCGCCCCGGGGTCGCCGAGCGCCTTCACGCGCTTCTTGAGCGCGCGGTTCTCGGCGGTCAGCTGGCTCAGCTCATCCTGCTGGTGGCCCGCTGTGCGCGACTGCTGGATCCAGTGCTTGGCGGGCGAGATGTAGAGCAGCAGGATGAACACGAGCGTGCCGAGCAGCGCGAGCCGCCCCAGGCGGTCCCAGCGGATGCTCGAGCGGCGACGGCTCGGGAAGGCGGCGGCAGCGCGTCCCATCAGGACGGGCTTCGCGGCCGACTTGCTCGCTCCTGCTAGCTGCGAAAGACCGTGCGCCCCGGGTACGAGGCGTCGCCTGCGAGCGCCTCCTCGATCCGCAGCAGCTGGTTGTACTTCGCCACGCGGTCCGAGCGCGACGGCGCGCCCGTCTTGATCTGACCGCAGCCGGTGGCCACGGCGAGGTCGGCGATCGTCGTGTCCTCGGTTTCGCCCGAGCGGTGTGACATCACCGCCGTGTAGCCGGCCTCCTGCGCCGTGCGCACCGCGTCGAGCGTCTCCGTGAGCGTCCCGATCTGGTTGACCTTCACGAGTATCGAGTTGGCGACGCCGGTCTCGATCCCGCGCCGCAGCCGCTCGGTGTTCGTGACGAACAGGTCGTCGCCGACGAGCTGCACGCCCTCGCCGATCATCTCGGTCAGCTCGCGCCAGCCGTCCCAGTCCTCCTCGTCCATGCCGTCCTCGATCGAGAGGATCGGATAGCGGCCGGCCATCTCGGCCCAGTAGGCGGCCATCTCCTCCGACGAGAGCGTGCGGCCCTCGTGCTCGAGAGCGTAGGACCCGCCTTCGAAGAGCTCGCTCGTGGCCGGGTCGAGCGCGATCGCCAGCTCCTCGCCGGGCCGGTAGCCGGCGGCCTCGATCCCCTCGATGAGCGCCTCGAGCGCGGCCTCGTTCGAGTCGAGGTCGGGTGCGAAGCCGCCCTCGTCGCCGACGGCGGTCGACAAGCCGCGGTCGTGGAGGGTCCGCTTGAGGGCGTGAAAGACCTCGGCGCCCATGCGCAGCGCATCGCCGAACGTCCCGGCGCCGACCGGGACGACCATGAACTCCTGGAAGTCGACCTTGTTGTCGGCATGCGCGCCGCCGTTCAGCACGTTCATCATCGGCACCGGCAGCACGTGGGCGGCCTCGCCGCCCAGGTAGCGCCACAGCGGCAGGCCGCTCTCGGCCGCCGCGGCCTTGGCGCCGGCGAGCGACACGCCGAGGATGGCGTTGGCGCCGAGCCGGCCCTTGTTGTCGGTGCCGTCGCAGTCGATCAGCGCGCGGTCCAGGCCCTCCTGGTCGGCCGGGTCGATGCCCGTAACCGCCGCGGCGAGCTCGCCGTTGACGTTGGCAAGGGCCTTGCTGACGCCCTTGCCGGCCCACTCCTGGCCGCCGTCGCGCAGCTCGACGGCCTCGAACTCGCCGGTCGACGCGCCGGATGGGACCGCCGCTCGGCCTGCGGCACCCGACCTCAGCAGCACGTCCACCTCGACCGTGGGATTGCCGCGGCTGTCCAGGATCTGCCGCCCGTGCACTCTCTCGATCTCGCTCAAGTCTTCTCCACCTGTTCTCTGAACCGGTCCGCGGCGCGCCTCAGGGCGAGCTCCGGATCCACGCCTTCCTCGACAGCTTCCTGCACGGCGGCCAGAAGGCGCTCCCCGGTGTCGCCCGGGGTCCCCTCACGGCGCCGCCCCGCGCTCTCCGCGCGCTTCAGGATCTTCTTCGCGTAGAGAGTCGAGGGAAGCGTCTCGGGGATCTCGCCGAAGATCTCTCCGCCGCGCTCGTCCTCGCGCTTGATCTGGTTCCAATTGCGGATGACCTCACCCGCCGACTCGGCGGCGACGTCGCCGAACACGTGCGGATGACGGCGGATCAGCTTCGCGCGGCAGTGGTCGGCCACCTCGGCGAGCGACCCCTGTCCCCGCTCCTCGAGGAGCAGGGATAGGAAGAGAACCTGGAAGAGGACGTCGCCCAGCTCGTCGAGCAGCTTGGCGTCGTCGCCCGAGTGGGCCGCGTCCGCCAGCTCGTAGGCCTCCTCGACCGTGTGCGGAACGATCGAGCGCTCGTCCTGCTCACGGTCCCACGGGCACTCGCGGCGTAGCCGGCGCGTGATCTCGTCCAGCCCCCGGATGGCCTCCAGCAGCCGGCCGGGTTCGGCGCTCACTACTGCTCGGGCGTCTGCGGAGCCTGCTGGGCGCCACCCTGGCCGCCGGAGGCTGAACCGGTGTTCGTCTTCTCCTTCGGCGCGTTGCTGCACTCCGGGATCCGGAAATCGTCCGCGCAGTCCGTCTTGTCCTTGTAGTCCTCGCGGAAGCTCTTGATCCACTTGTCGAGGGCCGTCTGCTGGCCCTGCGAGCGAAGCAGGTTGCGGATCGCCTCCTGGGACTCCTCGAGCGTCTGCTGCGACGCCGGGGTGACCTTGCTCACCTCGAAGACGTACCAGCCGAACTGGGTCTTGACCGGGCCGACGAGCTCGCCCTTCTTGGCGCCGAAGATCGCCTCGTCGAAGGCCTGCTCCTGCTGGCCCTCCGTGACCGCGGGCAGCTTGCCGCCCTGCGCCTTGGAGGCCTCGTCGATCGAGTACTGCTTGGCGACCTGCTTGAAGCTGTCGCCGTCCTCGAGCGCCGCCTTCGCCTGGTTCGCCTGCGCCTCGGTCTTCGTGAGCACGACGAGCAGATCGCGCCGCTCGGGCTGGGCGAAGCGCTTCTTGTTCTTGTCGTAGTACGCGCTGATGTCCTCCTCGGACACCTTCTTGGCGTCCTGGGTGACCTTCGCCGTCAGCTTCTGCTGGAGCTGGTCGAGCTTGACGCGGAAGAGGATGTCCTCCTCGGACATGCCGGAGGTCTTGAGGAACTCCTGGTAGGCCTTGTCGGTCGGGAAGGCCTGCTTCTTCTGGTCCTCGAAGGACTGCTTGATCTCCTTGTCGGAGACCTTGACGTCCTGCTCATCAGCCTCCTGCTGGACCCACTCGGCCTGGATCAGGAACTGCATGACCTCGGTCCTGAGGGTGTCGTACTCGGTCTGGCACTGCTTCTTCAGCGTCGCGTCGCTCGGCCGCTCCTGCCCCTTCGGAATCGGCTGCTTCTTCTTGGCGGCGACGCACTTCTCGAAGTCAGGCGGATCCGGGACGGCCGCGGCGCCGCCCTGGGCCTGGCCGCGCGCGGCAGTGCTGAGCCACTGGTCGAACTCGTCCTGGGTGATCGTCTCGTCGCCGACGGTGGCGACGGCGCCCGAGGGGACATCGTTGCCACAGGCGCTGATGGCGAGCGCGGAGAGGCCGATCGCGGCCAGTCCGAGGGTGAACTTGAGTGGGGCGTGTGTCATCGCAGCCATGTCTAGGGCGGGTTCGTAAAGCTCACTTAAGGAGGGCCGGGGGCCGGAGCGGTGGCGAAGGGTAGCGAACGCTCAGAGGGCCTCTGGCTCGGTCGCCACCTCGAGAATCGCCTCCGCTGCGACGACCACGGCACGGAAGCGCTCAGCGGCCTCATCGGGCAGCCGAACCCGCACGGTTTCGCGGCCGGACTCGTACATCGCCTCGGGAATCCGCTCGCGCAGGGCCTTCGCCCCGCGCGAGTCGAGCTCGATCGGGGCGACCGCCAGCCGTCCTCCCGCGAAGTCCACCGTCGCGGCTCCCGCGCGGCCCAGCTTGATGCGCGCGTCCTGGAGCCGGATCAGGTTGTCCAGCGGCTCGGGGATCGGCCCGAAGCGGTCGGCGAGCTCCTCGCGCAGCATGATCAGCTGGGCGATCTCGCGGGCGCCCGCCACGCGCCGGTGAATCTCGATCTTGGCCGCTTCGTACGGCACGTAGTCGCCCGGCACGTAGGCGTCGACGGGCAGGTCCATGCGGACCGGCTCGGCAGCCTCCTCGGCGGAGTCGCCGCTCAGCAGGCGGACGGCCTCGTCGATCATGCCCACGTACAGCTCGAATCCGACCGCCGCTACGTGGCCCGACTGCTCGTCGCCGAGCAGGTTGCCGGCGCCGCGGATCTCGAGGTCGCGCATGGCGATCTTGAAGCCGGAACCCAGTTCCGTGTAGTCGGAGAGGGTCGCGAGGCGCTGCCCCGCCTCCTCGGACAGCGCGGCGGCGCTCGGGTAGAGCAGGTAGGCGTACGCCCGCTCGCGCGAGCGCCCCACGCGGCCCCGGATCTGGTACATCTGCGCCAGCCCGAGCTCGTCGGCGCGCTCGACGATCAGCGTGTTGGCGCTCGCGATGTCGAGCCCCGACTCGACGATCGTGGTGCAGACGAGCACGTCCGCGTCGCCGCGCAGGAACGAGAGCATCACGTCCTCGAGCTTGCCCTCGGCCAACTGGCCGTGGGCGACCGCCACGCGCGCGTCAGGGACGAGCGCCCGCACCCGCTCGGCGGTCTCGTCGATCGTCTCCACGCGGTTGTGGAGGAAGAAGACCTGCCCGCCGCGGGCCAGCTCGCGCCGGATCGCCTTCTGGACGAGGTCATCGTCGTACTCGCCGACGTAGGTGCGCACCGGGCGCCGGCCCTCGGGCGGCGTCTCGATCACGGAGATGTCGCGCAGCCCGGCCAGCGACATCTGGAGCGTGCGCGGGATCGGCGTGGCGGAGAGCGACAGCACGTCGACCTTCAGCCGCAGCTGGCGCATCAGCTCCTTCTGCTTGACGCCGAAGCGCTGCTCCTCGTCCACGATCAGCAGGCCGAGCTCCTTCGGCCTGACGTCGCGCGACAACAGCCGGTGCGTGCCGATCAGGATGTCGACCTTGCCCGAGCCGAAGTCGGCGAGCACCTCACGCGCCTCGGCAGGGGTGCGGAAGCGCGAGACCATCTCGATCCGGAACGGGTAGTCGCGCAGCCGCTCCTTGAAGGTGCCGACGTGCTGCTGGGCGAGCACGGTCGTGGGCACGAGGAACATGACCTGCCTGCCATCCTCGGCCGCCTTGAAGGCCGCGCGCATGGCGACCTCTGTCTTTCCGTAGCCGACGTCGCCGCAGATCAGCCGGTCCATCGGGCGCGCCTCCTCCATGTCGGCGCGCACGGCCTCGATTGCCTCGAGCTGGTCCGGCGTCTCCCGGTACGGGAAGGCCTGCTCGAAGTCGAGCTGCCACTCGCTGTCGTGCGGGAACGCGTGGCCCGCGCGGCGCCTGCGTTCCGCGTAGAGGTTGATGAGCTCGCCGGCGAGCGCCTCGGCGGCGCGCCGGGCGCGGAGCTTCATGCGCTCCCACTGCTTGCCGCCGAGCTTCGAGAGCGGCGGGTCCCCGGCGTCGGCGCCCACGTAGCGGCTGATCTTGTGGAGCTGGTCGCTCGGCACGAAGACGCGGTCGCCGTCGAGGTACTCGAGCTCCAGGTAATCGCGCGTCACGCCGCCGACGGTCTTCGTCTCGAAGCCGGTGAAGCGTGCGATGCCGTGGTCCTCGTGGACCACCGGCGATCCCGCCCGCAGGTCCGTGAACGACGCGATCGCGCCCGCCTGCGGCCCGCTCGGCCGCTCCGCGCGGCGGCGGCGAAGCAGCCGGTGCTCGGGCAGCACGGCGAGCTTGAGCTGGGGCGCGATGAAGCCGTCGCGGAGGCTCGCGTGGGCGAAGGTCAGCGAGGCGTCCTCCGGCGCCGGCAAGCCGTCCAGGAAGGCTGCCTGCATGCGCGCGAGGTTGAGCCGCGCGCGCTCGGCCTCGCCCCGGCGCGCCCACGCCACGAAGGTCCGGTAGCCCGAGCGCACGAGCTTCTCGAGCTCGGGCTCGGCGTCGCGCAGCGAGCGTGCGGCGCTGTCTGCCGCCTGGGCGCGGAACTCGAACGGCTGATCCTGGGCGATGCTCGACAGGCTGAGCGCCGCGCGCTCCCCGAGCGCGGCGTCGAGCGCGTCGGGCTTCACGTAGAGGTGGTGGGCGTCGTCGTCGTGGAAGCTCGTAGTCACGTCCTCCCAGAGGTCGCGGAGGGCGGGCGCGAGCTCTTCCTCGGCGGCCACCGTCACGAGCGCCTCCGGCGGCACCAGGTCGAGCAGCTCGCGGAAGCGGTCCACCGGCAGCACGTCCGCGATGTCCGGGCGCTCCGACTCCTCGCTCGCGGCCGCGATCTCGGCGAGCTCACGGTGCTCCGGTCCGAGCTCCGCCGCGGGCGCGATCTCGACCGTCTCCGCCTCCTCGAGCGAGCGCTGGGTGAAGGTCGAGAACCAGGTGAGCCGCTCGACCTCGATGTCGAACAGCTCGCAGCGAACGGCGCGCTCCTCGGTGGCCGGGTAGACGTCAAGGATGTCCCCGCGGATCGCGAACTGGCCGCGCTCCTCAACCTGGTCGACGCGCTCGTAGCCGCACGCGACGAGCTGCGCGGCCGTCTCGTCGAGGTCGACGAGGCCGCCCTTGACGATCTCGAAACCCTGCGGGCGCAGGTCGGGGTCGGGCACCTTCTCGGCGAGCGCGCCCGCGCTGGCGACGAGCACGGCGGGCTCCTCCCCGAGCAGCGCGTCGAGCGCAGCGATACGCAGCCCAACGAGATGCGGCGGCGGCGCGAGATGAGACTCGTAGCGCATGCCGCGCGCCGGGTAGAAGCGCACCCTGCGCGGACTCAGAAAGGCCCTCAGGTCGGCGGCCAGGTCACGCGCGGCGCGGTCGTCGCCGGCCACCACGAGCGCGGGCCGCTCGGGCTCGCTGTCGATCAGCGCCGCCAGCAGGTAGGGGCGCATGCTCGCCGACACGAAGGCACGCTGCGGACCGCCGCGCGCGGCGGCGGCGAGCGCCTCGATCGAGGCGTCGTGCTTTGCGTATGTGAGGAGGCTCCTGAGCATGCGCTGCAGCCGCCCGGGGCCACCGCGCGGCTCTTCAATCGATTCTACGTACGGCGGTCCCCCGGCCATCACCGTCCTGACTTCGGGGCGCATGGCGCCCACAACTCAGGACGGCGGCGCCCCCACCACCCGCTCCAGCTCGTCCGCCGCTCGCTCGATCAGCTCGCGCACGTCTTCGCCGGGCTCCGAGAAGCGGCCCAGGACATGCGCGGAGACGATCTCGGGGTCGGTCGAGTCGGGGCGGCCCACGCCCACGCGGATGCGGCGGAAGTCGGCGCTGCCGAGGCCGCGCTTCAGCGACTTGAGGCCGTTGTGGCCCGCCAGGCCGCCGCCGATGCGGGACTCGATGCGGCCGAAGGGGAGGTCGATCTCGTCGTGGACGGCGATCACGTGGTCGAGGTCGACCCCGAGCGCGCCGCGGGCCGGTCCGACCGCGTCACCTGACTCGTTCATGTAGGTCTGAGGCAGCAGCACCGCGACGCGCGGACCGCCGGGCCCAGTGCGTCCGTCGGTCAGGAGGCCGCCGTATTTCTTCTTCGCGCGCGGCAGGCCCCAGCGCTCGGCGGCCAGCGCGGCGACCTCGAAGCCGACGTTGTGGCGCGTGCGCGCGTAGCGGTCGCCCGGGTTGCCCAGGCCGACGACGAGCCAATCCGCCTTTCCGCCGCCGCTTCCTGAGCGGCGGAAGAGGCTCAGGACTCCTCGCCCTCCTCGGCTGGCGCCTCGCCCTCGGCGGCCTCGGCGCCCTCCTCGCCCTCGGGAGCCTCCTCACCCTCGACGCCCTCGCCGACGAGCTCGGTCTCCTCCTCGATCTCGGGCTCCTCGACCTCGGTCGGGACGACGACCGTCGCGATGACGGTCTCCTCGGGGTCGTCGAGGAAGGTCACGCCCTCCGGCACCGGCACCTCGGAGAGGTTCATCGTGGCGGCGATCTCCATGCCGGAGACATCGACCGGCACGTACTCGGGAATCGCCGTCGGCAGCGCCTCGATGTTGAGCTGGTGGGTCACCTGCTCGAGCACGCCGCCCTCCTTGACGCCGGGCGACTCCTCGACGCCCTCGACGTGGACGGCGACCGTGGTCTGGATCTTCTCGTCGAGCCGGACCTCGAGCAGGTCGATGTGGACGACCTCGCCGCGCACCGGGTGCAGCTGCTGGTCCTTCACGATCACGGGCAGCGTGCGGCCGGCGACCTGGAGGTCGATCAGCGCCGACCCGTCGACGAGCACCTGGCGCAGCGCCCTGCTGTCAACCTTGAACGAGGTGGAGTCGCCGTCGCCCCCGCCGTAGACGACGCCCGGCACGAGGCCCTCGCGGCGTAGGCGGCGGACCGCGCGCGAGCCGCGCTCGGAGCGCTCGTCGGCGGTGAGTGTGGGTCGCTGTGAAGTGGCCATGACGGCTGGCCAGTGTAGCGATGCGCCTGCCGCCGGTCCGCTCCCGGCGTGCCTATTCTGACCCTGTGGCACGCCATGAGGACAGCTCGATCCCCACCGGCCGGATACGGCGCACGGCCCAGGTGGGATCGGTTGTCGGCACGCAGGGCGCCCGCTACGCCGGCACCCGCGCCGCCAACCTCGCTCGCTCCCCCGAGCAGGCCTCCGAGGCACTCGAGCAGCGTCATCTCGAGGCGGCCGAGCGGATGGTCGAGACGCTCGGGCGCATGAAGGGCGCCGCGATGAAGGTGGGCCAGCTCGCATCCTTCATCGACACGGAGTTCCTGCCGCCCGAGTACCGCGAGCTCTACCAGGAGCAGCTCGCCTCGCTGCGCTCGACGGCCCCGCCGATGCCCTGGAAGAAGGTGCGCGCCGTGCTCGACGAGGAGTGGGAGGAGCCGGTCGAGGAGCTCTTCGAGGACTTCGAGCACGAGGCGGCGGCGGCCGCCTCGATCGGCCAGGTGCACCGCGCCGTGCTGCCCGACGGGCGACGCGTGGCCGTGAAGGTGCAGTACCCGGGCGTCGCGCGTGCGATCGCCGCGGACATGCAGAACGCCGGGCTGATCCTGCGGATGGCGAAGGCGCTGGCCCCCGGCCTCGACGCCGGCGCCGCCGCGGCCGAGCTGAAGGAGCGCGTGATGGAGGAGCTCGACTACGAGCTCGAGGCGCAGTCGCAGCGCGCCTTCGCGCGCGGCTACCGCGGGCATCCGTTCATCTTCGTCCCGGACGTCGTGACGCGGCTGTCGACGGAGCGGATCCTCGTCAGCGAATGGGTCGACGGCGCCGGCTTCGAGGAGCTGCGCGAGCTGCCGCAGGAGGAGCGCGACCGCTTCGGTGAGATCGTCTTCCGCTTCTGCTTCGGCTCGATCTACCACCTGCAGCACTTCAACGCCGACGCCCACCCCGGCAACTACCTGCTGCTGCCGGACGGGCGCGTGGCGTTCCTCGACTTCGGCATGACGAAGCAGCTCGACGGCGACCAGATCGAGCTCGAGATCGCAGCGCTCAAGGCGATCTTCGACGACGACCCCGAGGGCCTGCGCGTGGCGCTCCACGACCTCGGCTTCCTCAATCAGCCGCGCAAGGTCGATGCCGAGCTCTTGATGGAGCACGTGCGGGCCATCGGCGGCTGGTACATGGAGGACCGCGAGGTGACGATCGACTCAGCACGCGTGATGGAGGCGATCGCCGCGGTCTCGGACCCGCGCTCCTCGTTCTACCGGCTCATGCGGCGCGAGAACCTGCCCGCCAACGAGCTCATGGGCAGGCGCATGGAGTCCGGGGTGCTCGCGGTGCTCGGCCAGCTGAACGCGACCCGCAACTGGCACCGGATCGGGTGCGAATGGTGGTTTGGCGGGCCGCCCGCGACCGAGCTCGGCCGCCGCGAACAGGCCTGGATACGGGCGCGCCTCGGCCGCTCGGCGGCCACGCGCCGTGCGAGCGGCCCGGCATCGGAGCCCTGAGCGGCGGCCAGCCGGCCGCTCAGCCCGGCTTGATCGCCATGTCGATCACCACGAGGACCAGCACGGTGATCTCGATGGAGTTGAAGAGCAGGATGCGCCTGATGCCCGACTGGGCCGTCTGCGATACCGGGCCCTCGGCGGCGATCGCCGCCTCGATCTTGCGCGACTGCTGCGGATAGAAGGCGAGCCCGAGCGCGAGGCTGAACAGCCAGCCGAGGAAGCCGAGCCCGATCCACATGTCGCCGTAGCTGTAGCCGACCTCCTCGATGAGCAGGACGCCGGCGACGATCAGGATCAGGGCGAGCGGCGCGTAGAAGACGGTGCCGAGCGTCACGGCGTCGCGGTTGAAGGCGACGATGCGCTCGGGGTCTCCCGACTTCTGGACCCAGCGGCCGAGGATGTGCACGGACACGCCGCCGCCGACCCAGAGCACGGCACAGAGGATGTGGACGGCCAGATAGAGCTCGTACACAGGCTGCTCAGAAGAGCTGGTTCTCGCCGGCGAAGATCTCGGAGACCGAGTCGTCGACGAAGATGCGGCGGATGGAGTCCTCGAGGATGTCCGCGCAGGTCAGCTGCGTGACCAGCTCCGGGGCACCCTCGCGCAGCGGGACCGTGTCTGTCACGACGATGCCGGACAGCGGCCCGCTCTCGAGGATCTCATAGGCGCGCCCCGAGAAGAGCCCGTGCGTGGCGACCGCGAACACGCGCTCGGCGCCCTCGTCGAGCACCGTCTGGGCCGCCGCGCTGAGCGTGCTGCCGGTGCCGATGATGTCGTCCACGATCACCGCGGTCTTGCCCTTGACGTCGCCGATCACGTAGCCGATCTCGGCGACCTGCTGCGCGGGCCGCTCCTTCTCCATCAGCGCGTACGGGGCGCCGACCTTCTGGGCGAACTTGCGCACGAGCTTCACGCGCCCGGCGTCCGGCGCGATGATCACGAGCTCCTGGTCGCCGAGCCGGTCCATGACGAACTGCGTGAGGATCGGCATCGCGGTCATGTGGTCAACCGGCTTCGAGAAGAAGCCCTGCAGCTGGCCGGCGTGGAGGTCCATCGCCACGAGCCGGTCGGCGCCGGCGGTCTCGAGCACCTCGGCCACGAGCCGCGCGGAGATGGGCTCACGTGGAGCCGACTTCTTGTCCTGGCGCGAGTAGCCGTACCAGGGGGTGACGGCGACGATCCGGTGCGCCGAGGCGTGCTTGGCCGCATGGATCATGAGCAGGAGCTCCCAGAGCGCGTCGTTGACCGTGAGGCCCTCGCGCTCGGAGCCGCAGATCGACTGCACGATGAAGAGGTCGGCCCCGCGGATCGACTCGGCGTAGCGGCAGTACACCTCGCCGTCGGCGAACGTCTTGAGGCCTGCGTCGGTCAGCCCCACGCCCAGCTTCTCGGCGATCTTGCCGCCGAGCTCGAGGCTCGCCCGGCCGGCGGTGATCATCAGCCTCTTCTCGTAGCCGGCATGGATGCTCGTCGCCAGCGCTGGAGCAGTGGCCGTATCGAGGAGCTTGCTCATTGCGGGTCCTCCTCTACGCGGTCCGCGTAACCCTCCACGTTTCTCTGCCTCTCCCGAGCGATCCCGAGCGCCCCCTCGGGAACATCGCCCGTGATGACCGAACCGGCCCCAGTGTACGACCGATCGCCGACGTCCACGGGAGCAATCAGGGACGTGTGCACGCCGGTCTTCGCGCTCTTTCCGATCTTCGTGCGGTGCTTCCTGCGCCCGTCGTAGTTCGCGGTGATGGTGCTGGCCCCGAGGTTCGCCTTCTCGCCGACCTCCGTGTCGCCGATGTAGGAGAGGTGGGGGACCTTGGCACCGGCGCCGATCTCCGAGTTCTTGACCTCCACGTACGTGCCGACCTTCGCCCCCGTGCCGACCACCGTGCCGGGGCGCAGGTACGCGAACGGCCCGATGATCGCGTCGTCGCCGATCTCGGCCTCGACCACGTAGGCCTGCCTGACCGTGGCGCCGCTGCCGGCGGTCGCGTCCTGGAGCGTCGTGTGCGGGCCGATCTCACAGCCCTCGCCCACGCGCGTGCTGCCGAGCAGGCTCACCCCCGGACCGATCGTGGTGTCCGCGCCGATCGTCACGGCCGCCTCGACGCGCGTGGTGTCCGGCTGCAGGAAGGTCACGCCCGCGCGCGCGTGGGCCTCGACGATGCGGCGTTGCGCGCGGGTCTCTACGTCCATGAGACCGGCCCGGTCGTTCACGCCGAGGGCGACTGCCGGATCGTCGGTCGCGTGTGTCGTCACCGTCCGGCCGCGGCCGACCAGCACCGGCAGGGCTCCGGTGAGGTAGAGCTCGCCGTCCGTCAGCCCGACCTCGTCCAGCGCCGAGTAGAGCTCCTCCGCGTCGAACGCGTAGCCGCCGAGGTTGACCTCGCGGATCGCGAGCACCGCCGCCGGAAGGCCCTCGGTGTACTTGGTCTCGACGATCTCCTGGAAGCGTCCCTCGGAATCGCGCACGATGCGGCCGTACCCGCTGGGGTCGAGCTGGTCGGTGGTCAGGAGCGTCGCCGCGGCCCCGTCCGCGTGCTGAGCCGCGCGCAGCCCGGCGATCTGCTCCGCGGTGATGAGCGGGTGGTCGCCCGAGAGGACCACAAGCGAGCCGCCGTCGACCGCGTCACGTGCGGCGAGAACCGCGGCCGCCGTCCCCTCGCCCTCGTGCTGCTCGACGGCCTCTACGCCCTCAGGCAGGCCCTCCGCGACTCCCTCGCCCGGGCGCACCACGCAGAGCACCCGCTCGGCGCCCGCCTCACGCCCCGCATCCGTGACCCACTCGATCATCGGCTTTCCGCACACGTGGTGCAGCACCTTCGGCGTGTGGGAGTGCATGCGCGTGCCATGGCCGGCGGCCATGATCAGGACCGTGAAGGGCTCGGCCATGGGCTCGTGAGCGTAGCGGTCGCGGCGCGCTGCCAGCGGCTACGCTCAGACCCGCCGTTGGGGGGTCGTCCAGCTGGCAGGACACCGGGTTTTGGTCCCGGGAACGGGGGTTCGAGTCCCTCCCCCCCAGCTTCCGCTAGCTGCGGGTGATCGTGCGGACACCCTGCTCCGGCGTCCAGATCTCGATCACGAGGGCGTTGCGCTGGGCGTTGAGGCCGACCGTCGAGACCTCGCGCAGCTCGAGCCGGAAGCGATGCGACGGCTCCGAGGGCTCTTCGGCGTCGTTTTTCTCCCCGACTCGCTCCGGATCGGTGACCTCCTCGGCGATCCCGGCCAGCTTGGCGTCCCCTTCCCACTCCGCCGGCTCCGCGGAGCCGCTGTGGAGCGCGAAGCGCGGGTCGCGCTGCAGGTCGCGCGCCTTGAGCGCCTGCCACATCGAGCCGATCCAGAGCTCGCCGTCGGAGATTCTGCTCTCCGTCCCGGAGATGCGCGGCGACCCGTCGCGGCGCAGCGTGGCGATGGTCTTGTGCGTGTGGGCGTCGAGGCGGGCGCGCACACGCGCGGCGAGCTCGGGCGCCGCCTCCTCGAAGTCGTTCCAGCTGGCCATGCGCGGCCTAGCGGTCCTTGCGCTCGCGCGGCACGCGGCCCGCCTCGGTGCCGCGCTCCCGTGTGGGGCCGCCGGGCGCCTGGATGCCGAGCACGCGCATCGCCTTCAGCCCGAGCGACAGGCGCTCGCGCCCATCGGTCGAGGAGACGTCGAGCGAGGTCAGCTCCCTGACGCGTTCGAGGCGGTAGCGAACCGTGTGGCGGTGGGTGAAGAGCCGCTCGGCGGTCCGCGCCACGTTGCCGTCGGCGTCGAGGAAGGACTCGAGCGTGCGGACGAGCTCGGTCTCGTACTGGTCGTCGTAGACGACGAGCGGGGCGACCGTCTCGTCGAAGAAGCCGCGCAGCTCACCGGGGTCCTCGCTCATCGCCGGCAGCAGCAGCCTGTAGGCGCCCGTCTCCTCGAACGAAAGCTCTGCGAGGCCGCGGGCCTCGGCCACGTTGGCGGCGAGGAGCGCCTCGGCGCCGGCGCGGTGGAGGTCGGCCGGGTCACCCGTGTGCCGCGAGCGCGCGACCGTCAGCGCGAACCCCGCCAGGCTTGCCTCGAGCTCGCGCAGGACGGCGGCGGCCACGCGCCGTGCGGTGCTCGGCCCCGGCGTGAGGATCACGAGCTCCCGATCCGAACGCAGTCCGGCCAGCTCGTTCGGGCGGGCGCCGTGCGCCGCCGCCCAGCCGGCCTCGACGAGCGCCGCCAGCGACGTGCGCTCGACCGCCCGCGCGCCGCGCTCGGCAAGTGTCAGGACGCGCGCTCGCCAGTCGCCCTCCTCGGGATGCTGTGGACGCGCGCGCACGACCAAGGCGCTCGCGCCGTCCGAAAGGTCACAGCCGAGCTCCGCCGAGCGGGCGGCAATGTTCTCGCGATCGGTTATGCGGCGGGCGAGCAGGTCACCGAGGAAGTCGCCGACGGCCTCCTCGCTCGCGCGCTCGGGGGCCTTCGCGCGCTCGAGCTCGAGTCCGATCAGGTTGGCGACGAGCCGCAGGAGCGCGGGCGGCGGCGGCTCGCTGCGCGCCCGGAAGCGAAGCTGCCCGACCACGGCATCGGCCACGACCAGCTCAACCGTCTCCGTGTCGTCCTCGCCCGCCATCACCCGGCGTTCGTCCTCAGGCGACGAGCACGCCACGGCCAGGACGCTGCTCGAGGAGTCGAGCACGATCACGCTGGCGTCGAGAGCTCGCCCCGCCGCGCGCGTGACAGAGGGCAGTCCGGCGCCGGACTCGACGGCCTCGGAGACCTCGTCCAGCGCCTCGAGAAACGAACGCGGCTGAGCGGCCACGCCGACGGATGGACGGCTTGCGGCCACCCACCGATCGTATCGACGCCCCGCATCTCGCGATGCGAAACCGCCGCAAATTGGACGCTACGCGTACGTGTCGTAGGTCCAGACGACGGCCAGGCCGATCGCCGTGCCGATTCCCAGCAGGGTGGCGAGGATGAAGAGCGTGAGGAAGCTCGCCGCGATCTTCTCCCACACGCGCCCGTAGCAGCGCCACGCGGGGATCAGGATCAGCATGATGTAGCAGGCGGCGACAAGGCCGCCCGCCAGCGCGATCGCGATCTCGGTGTTGGACAGGTCGAGGTTCATCGCTCGGCGTGCACGAGCGGCGGCTCGGGCTCGCGCTGCCCGCCATTGTGGCGCACGTGGTTGACGATCAGGGCAATTGCGGCCAGCGCCGCGAAGATCCCACTGCCGATCCCCCAACCGGCGGCCACGTCGGACCAGTAATGCGCGCGCAGGTAGATCCGCGAGAAGCCGATCGCCGCGGCCAGGACGATCGCGACCGTCACGAGTGTCGCGTTGACCGCCAGGCCGATGCGGCGGGTGACGATGAGCGCCACCGCGATCCAGACCGTCGCGTAGGCGGCGTGACCGCTCGGGAAGGACGAGAGCGACGTCTCGACGAGCGGGCCGGCGGGCCGGGGCCGGTCGATCGCCGCCTTGGCGATATGCACCGCGGCGTAGATGAGGCCCGTCGCCCCGATCAGGACGACGAGGTCGGTCCAGCGCCGGCGCGCGACCAGCAGCGCCGACGTGACCGCGACGAGCGCTAGCACCGTGGGAAGGGCGCCGAACGCGCTCACGACCTTGGCGACGTCCACGAGCGCCGCGTTGTAGAGCTTGTCGGAGAGGTCGAGCAGCTCGGTGTCGAGGGGAGTCGGCCCAAGGTCGCTCGACAGCTCGACGATGTAGAGCACGAAGACGAAGATCCCGACGCCCGCGACTGCGATGGCGGTCGAGAGCTCGAGCCCGAGCTCACCGGGGGTCACACGATTCCAGAGGAAGCGGAGCTCCGGCGCCACCGCGTCGTAGGCCGGCCGCAGGACCTTGCGGTAGAGCGGGCGCCCGACGACGAACAGCGGCCTGACGAGCGGATGGCGCTCGTGGGCGAGCAGCCACTGCTTGATCTCGTGGCGGCGTCTGTAGGCGACGACGATGCCGACGATCACCGCCACCGTTACGCCGAGGCCGAAGATCGCCTGGCCCGCCAGGTGCGCCACCCGGTCGAACGAGCGCCAGAAGATGTAGCCGAGCGTGCAGAAGATCGTCGCCCAGAGGCCGGTCCCGATGATGCTGTAGGGGATGAAGCGCCTGTAGGAGAGGCCCGACGAGCCGGCGATGAAGGGCGCCAGCGCACGGACGAGGCCGATGAAGCGGCCGATCAGGATCGTCTTGCCGCCGTGCCGGTCGAAGTAGCCCTCCACCTGCTCGAGCCGCTCGTGCGTGATCTTGACACGCGGGCCGTGCTTCTCGAGGAACTTGCGCCCGAGCCGGCGGCCGATGTAGAAGCTGGTGGTGTCCCCGAGGATCGCGCAGATCCAGACGATCGCGATCAGCGGCAGCAACGAGATGGTGCCCTCGCCCGCGATCACCCCGCCCGCGATCACCACCGTCTCGCCGGGCGCCACGAGCCCGACGAACGCGCCCGTCTCGAGGAAGGCCATCACGCCGACGAGCGCGTAGGTCCACGGGCCGAGCGCCTCGGCGATGTCCTCGATCACATCCTTCGGATCGGGGAGCTGGGACAGGACCCCGGTCGCGTAGACGCCCAGCGCGAGCGCGATCAGGATCGCGATCCCCTTGCGCTCGAGCGACAACCGCCGCCATCGCCAGACGACGTAGGCCGCGACCAGCACTGCCGCGACAGCGGCGATGACTTCGCGGGTGTCCATCGGGCGTGAGGGTACGGAAGCCGGCGGCTCAGCCGTGGCGGAGCGCGCTCACGATCGCGTCGGGGATGATCGCCGCGGCCGCCTCGGCCTCCTCGCGGTCGCGGAACAGCGCGAAGCAGGTCGGACCGGAGCCGCTGACCGCCGCGCCCAGCGCACCGCTCCCGCGCAGGAGGCTCAAGGTCTCGCCGAGATCGGGGCGCAGCGACAACGCGGCCGGCTCGAGGTCGTTCTCGAGCGCGGCGCCGAGCCGGTCCGGGCTGCCGGCGGCAAGCTCGCGCAGTGGCTCGGCGTCGAGCCGCTCGCGCCCGCCGCCGAGCCGGTCGAGCTCCGCGTAGACCGCACCCGTGCGAAGGCCCTGCGCGCTCGGCACGAGGACGGCTGCGAGCGGCGGGAGCGCGACCGGCTCCACCAGCTCGCCGACCCCCTGAACAAGCGCATGGGCCGGCTCGATCTGGCTCGGGACGTCCGCGCCCACGCGCGCGCCCAGCTCACGCAGGGCGTCCTGGTCGAGCGGGAAGCCGCTCATGCGGTTGACGATCCGCAGCACCGCTGCGGCGTCCGCGCTACCGCCTCCGAGCCCCGCCGCGACGGGGATGCGTTTGGCGATCCGCACGGCGACGCGCTCGGGGGGAAGCCCGTCCGTGTGCTCGCGAAACGCCTCGATCGCCGCGAGCGCGAGGTTCTTGCCCTCGATGCCCGCGCACTCCACGCCGTCCTCGCCGGAGCCCGCCGCGCCGCCGTGAACATCGTCAGCGAGGTCGATCGACGCGAACAGCGAGCAAAGTGGATGCAGGCCGTCGGCGCGGGGACGGCCCACGTGTAGGACGAGGTTGAGCTTCGCGAAGGCCTGCTCGTGGATCGACACCGCGGGGAGGCTAGATGCGGCGCGGCCGCAGGGCGGCGAGCCGCTCGCCTCCGAGCTCGGTCGCGAGCCGCGACCAGTCCGCCGGCGCGAGCCGCTCCGCGCGAGCGTCGGCGGGCCGCCCCATGCGCTCGAGCGCGCCGCGCGTGGCGGCCCGGATGTCCTCCGGCGCGCCGGGCGCCAGCACCAGCGAGCCGGCCAGCGCCTTGCGCCGGTGGGCGAAGCCGGCGTGCACGAGCGCCACCAGCTCGGCCGGCGGCGCGGGTGCCGTGCGCCGCAGCAGGACGAGCGCCGAGTCGACGTTCGGGACCGGATGGAAGACGGTGCGCGGCACCTTGCGCAGGAAGCGCACCTCACAGGAGAGCTGGGCGAGCACTGAGGTCGCGCCGTAGCTGCGCCGGCCGGGCGGCGCCGCGAGCCTGTCCGCCACCTCGCGCTGGAGCATCGCCACCCAGAGCGTGGCCTCGGGCAGCTCGGCGATCGACTTGAGCAGCACCGTGGCGGCGACCCCGTAGGGCAGATTCGCCACGACCTTTCCCGGCGCCGGGTCGAGCGAGCCGAGGTCGAGCCTGACGGCATCGGCCAGATGGAGATCGACGTTGGCGAACGGATCGAGCGCGTCGCGCAGCGGCTCCTCGAGCGTGCGGTCGATCTCGACGACGTGCAGGTGGCCGACGCGCGGTGCGAGGTACTCCGACAGGACGCCGAGGCCGCCACCAACCTCGAGCACCACGTCGACGTTCGCGAGCTCGGCGGCATCGCCGATGAGGCGCAGGATGTTGTCGTCGATCAGGAAGTTCTGTCCGAGCTCTCGGTTCGGCCGGATACCGAACTGCCGCAGGCGGCGGAGGCTGGCCTGGCGGGGACCGGCCGCATCCTCACTCACGGCCCGAACACGCGCGCGGCGTTCGCCTCGACCGTGCGCTCGAGCTCCTCGTACGCGACTCCACGGAGCGCCGCGACGTGGCGGGCGGTGTGGACCACGTTGGCGGGCTCGTTGCGCTTGCCGCGCAGCGGCTGCGGCGACAGGTAGGGCGAATCCGTCTCGACGAGGAGCAGTTCGGCGGGCAGCTCGCGAGCGGCGTCCTGCAGCTCGGTCGCCTTCGGATAGGTGACGTTGCCGGCGAAGGAGCACAGGTAGCGGCGCTCGACGCACTCCTCGAGCCGCTCCGGCGCCGAGAAGCAGTGGAGCACCACCGCCGGGAGCGAGCCCGCGTGCTCGCGCAGGATCGCGAACGTGTCGTCCTCCGCGGCTCGCGTGTGGATGACGACCGGCAACGCGGCACGCGCCGCCAGCCCGAGCTGTGCCTCGAAGGCGCGCCGCTGGTCATCGCGCGGCGCGTAGTCGCGGTAGTAGTCGAGGCCCGTCTCGCCGATCGCCCGCGCCCACGGGTCGTCAGCGGCCCGCTCGAGCGTCTCGAGGTCCGCGTCGCCGAAGCTCTCTGTCTCATGCGGGTGGCGCCCGACGATCGCGAACACCCCGTCGTGGCTGTGCGCGGCGGCGAGCGCGCGCTCGATCGAGGGCTCGTCGGTCCCGACCGTGGCCAGCCGGGTCACCCCGGCGGCGCGCGCCCGCTCGACGAGCTCCGCGTCCGGCGGCTCGCACGCGTCGAGGTGGCAGTGGGTGTCGATCAAGGAGGACCTACGCGGCCGGGGTCTCCGCCTCGACGCGCGGGAAGAGCTGGCCCAGCTCGCCGATGGCGGCGCCGCCGCCGACGGCCCCGAAGCGCGCGTTCTCGAGCGACAGATCCGGCCGCCCCAGCGCCTCCAGCAGCCGGTCTGCCGATCCCGGCATGAACGGCTGTAGCAGCACCGACACGAGCCGCAGCCCCTCGGCCAGTGCGTACAACACCTCGTCGAGATGCTCCGCCTGCGAGTCGTCCTTGGCGAGCTGCCAGGGCTCCTCGTCCTGCACGTAGCGGTTGAGCAGCTTGATGCGCCGCCAGATCTCGTCGAGCGCGAGGGTCAGCTCGACCCGGTCGAGCGCGTCCTGGACCGCCTCGGCGATGCCCTCGAACTCTGCCGCGAGCGCCGCGGGCGCCTCGGCGTCGGGCACGACGCCGTCCCTGTAGCGGCCGATCATCGCGAGCGTCCGGCTCGCGAGGTTGCCGTACTCGTTGGCCAGCTCGGTCGTGTAGCGAGTCTCGAAACCCTCCGGCGACACGTCGCCGTCGGAGCCGAAGCTCACCTCGCGGAGCACGTAGAAGCGCAGCGCGTCGGGCCCGTACAGGTCCGCGACCTGAAAGGGCTCGATCACGTTGCCGAGCGACTTGGACATCTTGTGCTCGCCGCGCAGAAGGTACCCGTGAATGGTGACCCGGCGCGGCACCTCCAGGCCGGCGGCCATCAGCATCGCCGGCCAGATCACTGCGTGGAACTTGAGGATGTCCTTGCCGATCAGATGCACGTTGGCGGGCCAGAAGCGCTCGGTCAGGTCCTCTCCGGGCCTCGCATAGGACAGCGCCGTGTAGTAGTTGAGGAGCGCGTCGATCCAGACGTAGATGACCTGCGACTCGTCCCAGGGGACCGGCACGCCCCACTTGAGCCGCTGGCGGCTCAGCGACAAGTCGCGCAGGCCGCTCCTGATGAACGCGAGCGCCTCGTTGTAGCGGTTCTGCGGCGTCACGAAGTCCGGGCGCTCGGCGTACAGGCGCTCGAGCGGCTCCTGAAACGTGGACAGCCGGAAGAACCAGTTGTCCTCCTTCTCGATCTCGAGCACGATCTTGTGGATCGGGCAGCGGTTGCCGTCCTCGAGCTCGGAGTCGGTCTTGAAGTCGGCGCAGCGCGGGCAGTACCAGCCCTCGTAGTGCCCGGCATAGACGTGCCCGTTGTCATGGATCCGCTGCACGACCTCGGCGACCTTGGCCATGTGCTCCGGGTCGGTCGTGCGGATGAAGAAGTCGTTCGTGATGTTGAGCGTGGCGGCGAGCTCCTTGAAGCGCACGGCGTTGGTGTCGCCGAGCTCGCGCGGGGTGACGCCGAGCTTCTCGGCCGCCTGCGCCACCGGCTCGCCGTGCTCGTCCGTGCCCGTGAGGAAGAAGACGTCCTCGCCGCGCTGGCGCATGTGACGCGCGAGCACGTCGGCGGCGATCGTCGTGTAGGCGTGCCCGAGATGCGGCTCGCCGTTCACGTAGTAGATGGGCGTCGTCACGTAGTACGGCATCGCCATCCGATGCTACCCGTGTGCCGAAAACGGCCATTGGCCGTCCGCACGGGACCTTCATCGTCTTCCCAGGAGCGGCCGGATGGCGGCGCCGAGCCGAGCTGCGGCGAGCTTGGCCCCGCCGCGGCGGCCTGCGCCGCGGCCGTCACCGCCGAGCGCCAGTATCGCGGCGGCCAGCAGAACCCCTGCGCAGGCGAGCGCCCAGCCGATGTCGGGACCGCCGGCGGAAGTTGAGGGAGCGCGGGGCGACCGGTCCGCGGTAGTCCCTGCCGCGGAGGCGGGCGAACGGGCGATCTCGCCCGGCGCCGCCCCGAGTGCCGGCCGGCGGAGGTCACGCGCGGCCGTGCTGGCACCCGCGGAGGACGGCGCGGACGCCGGCCGTCCGGCAGCGGCCGGATGTGGCTCGGGCGCCTTCAGCCTCTGGCCCGCGGGCACCGGCGACGGCACGGCCCGCGGGGTGGGAACCGGCCGCCGGGCAGACACCCGCGGATCCGCGGGGATCCGACGGCGCGCCGGAAGCCGCCGCGCCCCGGGCGCGGGCCGCGGCAGCGGGAACCTGCGCGCGCCCGGGGCCGACCGCCGCGCAGGCAAGCGTCCGGGTGAAGGCAGCGCTCGCGGAGCGGGCGCCACAACCGGCGCCGGCGACGCTGGCTCCGGAGCAGGCGCCCCCGCGGGAGCCTCGGGCAGCGGCGCGGACAGCGGCGACAGAAAGCCAAGCGGATCGCGATAGGCGTGCCGGCTCCCCGCCTCGCGAACGCCGAAGTGCAGATGGGGCGCCACGGTCGAGCGAACGCCCGAAGTGCCCACGGCGCCGAGGCGCTGGCCCGCTGAGACCCGCTCCCCGGCCGAGACCTGGGTCGCGCCCAGGTGCAGGTACGACGTGTCGAACCCGTCATCCGTGCGGACGCTCACAGTCAGCCCGCTGGACCCCGCCGTGCCCGCGAAGCGGACCTCGCCGGCCGTGGCGGCGGTGACGGGCGCGCCGAGCGCGCCGGCGATGTCGATCCCGCGGTGCTGGCCACCCGCGTACGGGTCGTCCCCGTTCCGGTAGGGGGTGATCACCTCGCCCTGCAACGGCCAGATCCACATGCCAAGCGCGGGGCCGGCATTGGCAAGCGAGGCGAGGAACAGTGCGGCTGTGACGGCCAGGACGCGGTACATGGGCGGGACCGTACGGCCGTCCCCGCGAGGCCCGCCCGAGCCCGTCGCAGACTTGTAACCGGCTTTTACACAGGCGTTGCACTCGCTCGGATGCAGGGCCGCAGCGCCGCTTGCAACGGGCTGTTGCCGTCCTGTCACCGGCCCGCAACCGCCTGCCTGCAGCATGGCCCCACGACGTCCGACCGGCACCAAACAACAGGAGGAAGTCATGGGTAAGGCAGTTCCTGAGCAGCATCCAGCGGTGGTTCTCCGCTCTCACTACAACCATCTGCGCGCGCTCCTCATTGCAGCGCTGATCGCCGTGCTCGGCCTGGCCGGGGCGGTAGTGATCGTCGCCAATGACGACGACACGGTTGTGAGCACGAGCACGCCGGCCATCGAGTACGGCGGCACCGGCGCGACCGGCGTCCCGGACACGGCCCCGCTCACCCAGCGCAGGCTGGACGGCGCGATCGACACGGCCCCGGCCCCGCGCTATGACGGTGGCCCCAACGAGGGCAGCGCCGACATCGCTCCGTCCACGAACGCCCCGGCGCGGCCGAACCAGGCGCAGGCCTTCCCGGGCCAGTCCCAGCAGGTTGACGGGATTGGGCAGTCGCAGGCCGGCACGACCCGCTACGACGGCGGCCCGAACGAGGGCAGCGCCGACGTGACGACCAAGGGCAGCAAGGCGTCCGTGACGCCGCAGACCAACACCCCCCGCTACGACGGCGGCCCGAACGAGGGCAGCGCCGACGTGACGAACGGCTCCGGCGACAAGGCGTCCGTGATGCCGCAGACCGACGGCTTCCGCTACCAGCCGTAAGCCGACTCGCAGCACCCCCCGCGGAACCAACGGGCCCTCCCACCGGAGGGCCCGTCCGCGTTCCGGGGCCTCACTCCTCCGACGTCAGCGCCCGGTACAACGAATTGGCGCTCGCGCCGGTCAGCTCGGCGACCACCGTGGCGGCCTTGCGGGGATGGGCGCCCGCGTCGACGAGCCGGCGCAGGGCATCGACGCCGGCCGGCTCGTCGACCTCGGCCGCTGCCGGGCCGAGGACCAGCACGACCTCTCCCCTGGGAGGCGCGTCGGAGTAGCGCGCGGCGAGCTCCGCCGCGCTCCCGCGCACGATCTCCTCGTGTGCCTTCGTGAGCTCGCGGCAGACCGCGACCTCGCGGCCCGGGTCGAGCTCGGCGAGCAGCGCGAGCGTGGCCGGGACGCGCCGCGGCGACTCGAAGGCGACGAGCGTGCCGCCCGGCTCGGCGAGCACCCGCCGCAGCTCTCCCCGCTTGCGCGGCAGGAAGCCGTGGAAGTGCCACTCGTCGGCGGGGAGGCCGGAGGCGACGAGCGCCGTAATCGCGGCCGACGGCCCCGGCAGCACCTCAACCGGCAGGCCGGCGCCCACGCAGGCGCGGACCAGCAGGTAGCCGGGGTCCGACACGAGCGGCATTCCCGCGTCCGAGACGAGCGCCACGACCGCCCCCTCGCGCATGCGTCCGACGAGCTCGGCGGCACGCGCCTGCTCGTTGTGCTCGTGGTAGGAGACGAGTTTGGCCTTGACGCCGTAGCGATCGAGCAGGATGCGCGTCCGGCGCGTGTCCTCACACGCGACGACGTCCGCGTCGCGCAGCGCGGAGAGCACCCGCAGGGTCACGTCCTCGAGGTTGCCGATCGGCGTCGGGCAGACGACGAGCCGCCCGCTCATGCCGGCGCCTCGACGAGCTCGTCGAACGCGAGCAGCGCGGCTCCCATCATCCCGGCCTCGTCGCCGAAGTGGGCGGCGCGGATCTTCACGTTCGCGCGCACCGGCGGCATCGCGCGCTCGGCGACCACGGCGCGCGCCGGCTCGAGCAACAGGTCGCCCGCCCGAACCGCCCCGCCGCCGATCACGATGACCTCGGGGTTGAAGATGTTGACGACGCCCACGAGCCCGTACCCGAGCCGCGCGCCGATCTCTGCCAGCACCGCACGCGCCGCCGGATCGCCGCTGTGGGCGAGCTCGGTCACGATCCCGCCGGTGATCTCGCGGTCGGCGCGCAGGCGCTTGCCGAGCGCCGACTCGGGCCGCTCCTCCGCGACGCGCAGCCCCTCGCGCCCGATCGCGTTGCCGGAGACAAGCGTCTCGAAGCAGCCGCGCCCCGGGCATGCACTCGGACACTCGGCCCCGTGGATGTCGAGCACCGAGTGCCCGATCTCGGCGCCGAGCCCGGTCGCGCCCCTGTACACGTGCCCGTCGAGATAGAGCCCGGTGCCGATTCCCGTGCCGAGCGAGATCATCACGACGTGGCGCGCGCCCGCCCCCGCGCCGGCGCGGCACTCGGCCAGCACGGACGCGTTGCCGTCGTTGTCCACCACGACCGGCAGCCCCAGCCGCTCGCTCATCAGGTCGCGGAAGCGGACGTCCTGCAGCGGCAGGTGGTTGCACCAGCGCGCGACGCCCGTCTCCCATTCGACGAGCGCGGGGATGCCGAAGCCGACCGCCTCGACGTCCGGGGCGGCCGCGCGCACCTCCTCGACGGAGTCGAGAAAGATGTCGAGCGTCTCCTGGCGGTCCGCTCCGCGCCACACGCGGTGGACCCGGTGATGCACGACGAGCTCCTCGTCGACCACGCCGCCCAGCAGCTTGGTCCCGCCGGCGTCGATACCGATCACCCGCCTCGGTGGCATGGCGGGTAGATATACAGAGGGGGGTGACCGAACCGACCCCTGGCCCTCCGGACCCCCCGGAGTACAACGTCTACCGCGCGCGCAAACGGCCGCTCGCGCGCGGTGGCGATCTCGACGCCCTGCGCCGGCGCCTGTCCCGCAGCCGCGGCGACGAGCCGCCGAAGGGGCCGCGCGAGAAGCGCCCGATCACGCCGGGGCGCGTGCTCAAATGGGTGGCGCTGGCGGTCGCCGGCTGGCTCGTGCTCTCGCTCGTGCTGTTCCTGGTCAGCTCCGCCACCCAGCCGGGCGTCTCGCCCGCTGCGGAGCGGGCCCTGGCGTCGGGCGGCAACCTGCTCACCGGAAGCACGATCCTCGTGCTCGGCTCCGATCAGCGCACCGGCGAGTCGATTGACGCGAGCGACCAGGGGCCCGGGCGCTCGGACACGATCATGCTCGTGCACGCCTCGCTCGGCAGCGTGCGCAAGCTCTCGATCCCGCGTGACGTCGAGGTCGACGTCCCGGGTCACGGCATCAACAAGATCAACGCGGCCTTCGCGCTCGGCGGCTCCGCGCTGACGATCGAGACGGTCGAGGCGTTCCTCGGCAACGGGCTCGAGATCAACCACCTCGTCGAGGTCGACTTCGAGGACTTCCCGGAGTTCATCGACTCGCTCGGCGGGATCACGGTCGAGTCGAAGTCGCGCATCTGCTCGCCCCCCTTCGACAACTTCTGGAAGGGGCTTCGCTTCAAGAAGGGCGAGAACGAGCTGGACGGCCGGCGCGCGCTGGGCTTCGCCCGTGTGCGCAAGAACTCGTGCGCCCCGGCCGAGGACGACCGCGATCGGGCCGCCCGCCAGCAGGAGGTGCTGCGCGCTATCGGCGCGCAGATCAAGTCGCCGAGCACGTTCTTCCGGCTCCCCTGGGTGAGCTGGACCGCGCCCAAGACGCTCAAGACCGACATGGGCGGCTTTCAGCTGATGGCCCTGTTCGCCGACATGGCGACCGGCAACTCGAGCGACACCGAGGTGCTCGAGGCAACCTGCTGCAACAACGGCACCAACCTCTTCGTGAGCGACGGGTCCAAGCAGGACGCCGTCCGCAAGCTGCTCGAGGGGAATTAGCTCGACGAGGAGCCGGACGAGCTCGAGCCGGAGTCCTTCTTGGAGGATGACTCCGTCTTGGACGAAGACGAGTCCGAGTCCTTGGACGACGAGCCGCCCTCGCCGGTCGCCGAGTTGGCGCCCGACTTCTTCTTGCCGTAGTCGGTGTTGTAGAAGCCCGAGCCCTTGAAGTGCACCGCCACGGGATGGAAGACGCGCTGCACGGGCGCTTCACAGGTGGAGCAGCTCGTGAGCGGGTCGTCCGTCATCCGCTGTATTGCCTCGAACGTATGGCCTCGCTCGCAGCGGTACTCGTAGATCGGCATGGCACTCTCAGTATAGGAGTGCCGATTTCAGCCCTGCTAGCTTGAATCGCACGCTGCGCGACCGGCCCCGCGTGAGCGATGACGCCGCCCGCGCGGCCCGCAACCGAGATATCGAGAAGCCCATGAACGAGAACAAGCCCACCCGGCTCCGCCTGGTCTCCATGTCCCTGACCCTTGAGGAGGCCGCACTGATGCTGAAGTGGGGCAGTGCCCGCAAGGAGCTCAGCGGCGATCAGTGGCGCGCCGAGGAGCAGGCCCTCCTGAACAGGCTGCGCAAGGCCAGCGCCGCGGCCTGAGCCGGCGCTCAGCCGACGGGCGGCTCGGGCCGCTCGAGATCTTCGAGGAGCGACACCCGCATGCTGTGCCACACGAGCCAGGCGGCGATGTGACCGAACGGGCGCAGGGCCGTCGTGACCATCGACGCCACCGTACCCCAGCCCACGGCGTTCGACGCCCGGGTGGCGGCGAAAGGAGCGAACGTCCGACCCTTTTCGCCCGAGGACAGAGGCCGTGTGCCGCTGCGAGTAGGGTGGCGGCCCGTGGTGACCATGGACAAGATCGTCGCGCTCTGCAAGCGGCGCGGCTTCATCTTCCCGGCGTCCGAGATCTACGGCGGGATCGCCAACACCTACGACTACGGCCACTACGGCGTGCTCCTCAAGAACAACGTGATAGCCGAGTGGTGGAAGGCGATGATCCAGGAGCGCGACGACGTCGTCGCGCTCGACTCGGCGATCATCCAGCACCCGCGCACCTGGGAGGCCTCGGGGCACCTCGCCGGCTTCACCGACCCGCTCGTCGACTGCCGCACCTGCAACCTGCGCTTCCGCGCGGACCATCTTGCGGAGGAGCGCGCCGGCACTGGGAACAACCCCGAGATCCGCTGCGGCCGGGCGCCCTCGAAGCTGCCGGGCGACCACCCCGACTGCGACCTCACGGAGGCGCGCGAGTTCAACCTGATGTTCGAGACGACGATCGGTCCGGTCAAGGACGCCGGCTCGACCGTCTTCCTGCGGCCCGAGACGGCGCAGGGCATCTTCCTCGACTTCAAGACGACGCTTCAGTACGCGCGCCGCAAGCCACCCTTCGGGATTGCCCAGGTCGGCAAGTCGTTCCGCAACGAGATCACGCCCGGCAACTTCATCTTCCGCACGCTCGAGTTCGAGCAGATGGAGATGGAGTTCTTCGTCCCGCCGGCCGACGCGGAGCAGTGGCACGAGCACTGGATGCAGGCGCGCGTCGACTGGTACATCGGGCTCGGCCTGGATCCCGAGCGCCTGCGGCTGCGCGAGCACGGCCCAGATGAGCTGTCGCACTACTCGTCGGCGACGAGCGACATCGAGTACCTCTATCCGATCGGCTGGTCCGAGCTGGAGGGGATCGCGAACCGGGGCGACTTCGACCTCACGCAGCACGCGCAGTACGCGGGCGAGAAGCTGGAGTACGTCGACACCGCCACCCAGGAGCGCTATGTCCCCCATGTGATCGAGCCGGCCGGAGGCGTCGGGCGGACGATGCTGGCGCTGCTCAGCGACGCCTACGACGAGGAGGAGGTCGAGGGCCGGACACGCACCGTCCTGCGCCTGCACCCGAAGGTCGCGCCCGTCAAGGTCGCCGTGCTGCCGCTCGTCAACCGCGACGGCATGCCCGAGCTGGCGCGCGAGCTGTACGAGGACCTGCGCACGCGGATGCCGGCCGAGTACGACGCGGGCGGCTCGATCGGCAGGCGCTACCGCCGCCAAGACGAGATCGGCACGCCCTGGGGAGTGACCGTCGACGGCCAGACGATCGAGGACCGCACGGTCACCCTGCGCGACCGCGACACGCTCGAGCAGGTGCGGATCCCGATCGACGAGCTGGCCGACGAGCTGACCGGGCGGCTGTCGGCGCCCTGGCGCTCGCCGAAGCTCGCGGGCTCCTAGCGGGCCGGCTCGGCGGCGCTGTCGAAGGCGGCCCGCGGCAGGACGCGGGCCACCCGCTCGGGGAGCCACCAGTTCCAGCGGCCCATAATCTCCATCGTCGCCGGGACGAGGATCAGCCGCACCAGCGTCGCGTCGAGCGCGATCGCCACCGACAGCCCCACGCCGATCTCCTTGATGGAGGGCGTGCCGGTGCCGGCGAAGACCGCGAAGACGGCGACCATGATCAGCGCGGCGCTCGAGATCGTCGCGGCGCTCGAGCGCAGCCCCTCCGCGACGGCGCGGGTGGTGTCGCCGGTCGCGTCGTAGCGCTCACGGATGCGCGAGAGCAGGAACACCTCGTAGTCCATCGAGAGCCCGAACACGATCGCCAGCAGGAACGGCGGCGTCATCGCGTTGACGTAGCCGAGCGACTCGAAGCCGAGCACGCCGTCGAGCCAGCCCCATTGGAAGACGGCCACGAGCACGCCGTAGGCGGCGCCGACCGACAGCAGGTTCACGAGCACGGCCTTCAGCGGCAGCAGCACGGAGCGCAGCAGCAGGAACAGCACCAGGTAGCTGAACACGAGGACGAACAACAGGATCTTCCACATCGAGCCGGAGACGAGATCGGTGAAGTCGCTGTCGAACGCCGTCGACCCGCCGACGTCGACCCGAGCGACGCCCGTGAGCGCGCCGCTGTCGGCGCGCAGGCGGTCGACGAGCGCGTCCACGCGGTCGCTCTCGGGGTCGTGCCGCGGCGCCACCACGAACAGCGCCGAGCGCCCGTCGGCCGAGGCGCGCGGCGGCGCGACGCTCGCGACCTCGGGATCGCGGCGGAGCCCGGCGGCATAGGCCCGCAGCGCGGCTCGGTTGCCGGCGTCCGTCACGCTGCCCGCGTCGAGCTCGGCGATCACCTGCGTGGGCCCGGTCGCGCCGGGGCCGAGCTCCCGAGCGGCGAGCTCGGCGCCCACGCGGGTCTCGTTGGCCTCGGGGAACTGGCGCAGCGCGCCGTTCCCGAAATCGAGCGTGAGCGCGGGCAGCGCCAGCGCGATCAGCACGGCGGCGCTCGCGAGCGCCGAGACCCAGGGCCGCCGTGTCACCCGCAGCGTCCAGCGCTCCCAGAACCCCGGAGCGGCCGCCGCGCCGGGCGCGGTCGAGCCGCGGCGGCGCCGCCGCCGGCGCTGGAGGGTCGTGAAGTGCGCGAGCGCGCGAGCGATCCGGCCGCGCTCGAAGACGCGCCGTCCGAACAGCCGCATGAGGACCGGCAGCAGCGTCACGGCGGCGAGGATCGATACGGCGACCACGATGATGGCTCCCATCGCCATCGACCGGATCGTGGTCGAGTCGACGAGCCACAGGCCGGCGAGCGAGAGGATCACCGTGACGCCGGAGAACGCGACGGCGAGCCCCGAGGTGCGCAGCGCGATGCGGCGGGCATCGACCGGTGGCCTGCCGGCGCGCACCTCCTCGCGGTAGCGGGCTAGCACGAACAGCGAATAGTCGACCGCGACCCCGATGCCGATCATCGAGGCGACGTTCGTGACGAAGACCGACATCGGTGTGAGCTGGGAGAGGAAGAAGATCGCCGAGCCTGTCAGTGCGACGCTCACGAAGCCGAGCGCAAGCGGCAGGGCCGCCGCGGCGAGTGAGCCGAAGACCGCGAGCAGGATGACGAGCACGATCGGGAAGCCGATGCGCTCGGCCGACTCCAGGTCCTCCTTCGTCAGCTCCTGCATGCCGGCCCAAAGAGCCTGCTGCCCGACGAAGTAGGGCTGTGTCCCGGGCGTGGGCGACTCGATCAGCTCGTCGCGCAGGTCCACGGCCAGGTCGGCCGTCTGGTCCTGGTCACCGCGCACGGAGAGCGGCAGCACCGTGATCGAGGCGTCGCCTGCGCCGCGCTTGGCCGCCGCGAGCATGCGCGGGTCGACCTCAGCGTGCTCCTGACGACCGGCGAGCAGGGCGACGCGATCGAGCTCGCGCCGGACGGCGGCGGCATCGCCGGCCTCGCGACGTGCGACGACCACGGCCATGTACTCACGCTGCGCGCCCTCGAAGCGCTCGAGGTTGCGATCGACGATCTGCGACTGCGAGCCGGGGACCTCGAAGCCACCGCTCGTGAGGTGGTCGGTCTGCTTGGCGGCGAAGGGCGCCGCGGCCAGCAGCAGGACGAGCCAGGCGCCGAGCACAAGCCAGCGGCGGCGCTCGAGGAACGAGGCAAGTCTGTCCATGGCGGCCTGCATCGCGTCTCCTTGGTTGGCTGGCCAGCCAAAGATCGGCGAAAGGGTGGTCGGCGTGTGTGACCCTCGTCACACGGCGTCGGGCGCTACTCGCTCGCGCCCAGCAGCCGGCGCGCGCTCGCGACGCCCAGCTCGAACGAGGACTGCTGGTCCCAGTCGGGATCCGAGAGCACCTGGATCCCGAAGCCATCGCCCAGCGCGAAGAGGATCGACGCGACCGCCTCGGGCTCCGCCTGCAGCCGGATGACGCCCTCGCGCTCCTTCACGCGCAGCCAGCCCGCAAGCCGCTCGCGCCACTGCCGGTACAGCTCGGCCAGCTCGGCCCGGATCTCCTCGGAGTGGCGAGAGGCAGAGAGCATCTCGTAGATCACCGCCTGGCCGCCCGCGTCGTCCTCGATGAACTCGTTGAGTCCGACGACGAGCGCGTCGAGGATCTCCTCGACGCTGCCGGCCCGCTCGAGCCGCTCGTCCATGTTGCGGTTGCGGACCTCGCAGTCGTGGCGCACGACCTCGACGAGCAGCTGCTCCTTCGAGCCGAAGTAGTAGTGCAAGAGCCCGCGAGAGACGCCCGCGTCGCGGGCCACGTGATCGAAGGTCGAGCCGGCCGCGCCGCGCTTGCCGACGCTGGCGCGCATGGCGGCGATGATGCGCTGGGCCTTGTCACCCTCGAGCCGCCGCGGTAGTTCGCTAGCCGCCTCCATCCCTCGGCCGCGATCCTATCTGGCCGACCAGCCGGTGGGCGCTCAGCCCACCCCGGCGCCGACGGCCGGCGCCGGCTCGCGCGTTTGCTCGAGCTCGTCGTATTCCTCGGGCCGGGTCTCGTCGAGCTCGTCGGTGCGGCCGCGATCGCCGAGGACGACCGTCAGGACGGCCGCCACCACGAGGTTGAGGGCCAGAGTGGCGAGAAGCAGGTACCAGCGTCGCATCTCTCCTCGACACGAGGGCTACCCGGTCGCCGAAAGAGCAAACGAAAAGGGCGCCCGGAGGCGCCCTTGTCGATTCAGGTGGAGGTCGAACCCACCGGTTCGCTTGTACTTGGCTCCGGCGTGGTGCTGGCCGTGTACTCGAACTCCTCCTCCTTGCCGAAGAGGGCATCGAGGACCTTCTTGCGCAGGTCCTCGCTCGCAACGAGTGCGATACCCGCGCCCACGATGACGAGCAGGAAGAGACGACCCTTGCGGCTCTTCTTCTTCTTTTGGCCGCGCAGCCCGTCCGCGGCGTTCTTCAGCGAAGCCGCCGCGTCCTTGAGCTCCTTCTGGGTCTTCTTGTCCTCCGTCACGGCCTTGACCGGGCCCTTGCCGTTCATCCGCCCGTACGCCTTGCGGGCGGAATCAAACGCGCTGCGGAGGTTTTCACGCAGCTCGGGATCATCCATCACCCGCTGGACGTAGGGGTTGGAGCGGACCGCCTTGCCCGCGGCGAATGCACCGGCCCCGGCCTTGGCGGCCTTCTTCTTTGCTGCCATTGCTCTCCTCGATCCGCTTTCGGCTGCCGACACTCTACCCGGAACCGGGCGCTGCACCCTAACCGCGCCGCGGACGCTCGAGCGCCGCGTCCAAGACCTCGTCGGCGTTGTCGACGAGGATGAACTTCATCCGCTTGCGCAGATGCGCCGGTATGTCGTCGATGTCGGCCTCGTTTCGGCGCGGAATGATCAGCCGGTTGATGTCGGCGCGCTGCGCCGCGAGCGCCTTCTCCTTGAGCCCACCGATCGGGAGCACCTGGCCGGTCAGCGTGATCTCGCCGGTCATCGCCGTGTCCGCGCGGGCAGGCCTGCCGCTGATCCGCGACGCGAGCGCCGTCGCCATCGTCACCCCGGCGCTCGGACCGTCCTTCGGGATCGCGCCGGCCGGCACGTGTACGTGTATGTCGTGCGTGCGGAACCAGTCGGAAGGCACGTCGCCGTTGGCCGACTCCGTCGTCTTGATGTAGGAGAGCGCTGCGGCGGCCGACTCCTTCATCACGTCCCCGAGCTGCCCGGTGATCTGAAGCTTGCCGTCGCCCGGGAAGGCGGTGGCCTCGACGAACAGTACGTCGCCGCCGACGGGCGTCCACGCCAGCCCGGTCGCGACCCCCGGCACGCCGGTGCGGCGCTGCACGTCGGGCTGGACGCGCGGCTTGCCGAGCAGCTCGGTCACGGTCGCCGCCCTGATCGTGCGCTTCGATTTCCGCTTGCCCTCGGCGAACTCGCGCGCCACCTTGCGGCACACCGAGCCGATCTCGCGCTCGAGCCCGCGCACGCCCGCCTCGCGCGTGTAGCCGTCGATGATCAGGTCGAGCGCGTCGTCCTTGAACTCGATCTTCGAGCGGCCGACGCCGTTCTGCTCCATCTGGCGCGGTACGAGATAGCGCTTCGCGATCTCACGCTTCTCCTCGTGCGTATAGCCGGACAGCTCGATGACCTCCATGCGGTCGCGCAGCGCGGGAGGCACCGGGTCGAGCAGGTTGGCGGTGCAGATGAAGAAAGTCTTCGAGAGGTCGAACGGGAGGTCGAGGTAGTGGTCGCGGAAGCTCGAGTTCTGCTCGGGGTCGAGCACCTCGAGCATCGCGCTCGCCGGGTCGCCGCGGAAGTCGGCGCCCGTCTTGTCGATCTCGTCGATCATGAAGACGGGGTTGTTCGAGCCGGCGTCGCGCAGGGCACGGATGATCGTGCCGGGCAGCGCGCCGATGTAGGTACGGCGGTGGCCGCGGATCTCGGACTCGTCGCGCACGCCGCCCACCGAGATGCGCTCGAACCTCCTCCCCATGGCGTCTGCGATCGATCTGCCGAGCGACGTCTTGCCGACGCCGGGCGGTCCGACGAAGCAGAGGATCGAGGAGCGCGCGTCCGGCTTCAGGCTGCGCACGGCGAGGAACTCGAGGATGCGGTCCTTGACGCGTTCGATGTCGTAGTGGTCGCGGTCGAGCACCTTGCGCGCGTGCGCAAGGTCGAGGTTGTCATCGGTCGAGACCGACCAGGGCAGCGACGCGAGCCACTCGAGGTAGGTCCTGATCACACCGTGCTCGGCCGCCTGCGGTGGCAGCCGCTCGAAGCGCGCGAGCTCGCGCTCCGCCTGCTTCATGGCGTACTCGGGGAGACCTGCCGCATCGATCTGCGTGCGCAGCTCCTGCGCCTCGATCTCCTGCTCGTCGAACTCGCCGAGCTCCTCCTGGATCGCCTTCATCTGCTGGCGCAGGAACCACTCGCGCTGGCCCTTCTCCATCTCCGACTGGACCTGCGTCTGGATGCGAGAGCCGATCTCGACGAGCTCGAGCTCGCGGGCGAGCAGCTCGGAGAGCATGCGCAGGCGCTTGGTCACGTCGCGCTCCTCGAGCAGCGCCTGCTTCTCCTCGGTCTTGATGCGGAGGGCGCCCGCGATCATGCTGGCGAGCTCCGCCGGGTCGTCGAGGTTCGCGACCGCCACCTGCAGCTCCTCGGGCAGGTAGGGCACCTCCTCGATGATGCGCGAGAAGGTCGCCTGCACGTTGCGGTGGAGCGCCTCGAGCTCCGGCGACGGCTCGACTACGTCGGGCGCCTCCTCGATGCGGGCGATCAGGTAGGGGTCGGTCGAGACGAAGTCCCCGATCTCGACGCGCTGGGCACCGTGCACGAGGATCCGCAGCGTTCCGTCGGGGACCTTGAGCATCCGCGCCACGACGCCCGCGACGCCGACGCGGTAGAGATCGTCGGGGCCGGGCTCCTCGGACTCCGGGTCGCGTGAGGCGACCATCACGAGCATGCGGTCGCCGGCGAGCACGTCGTTGATGAGCGTGATCGAGCGCTGCTGCCCGATCGCGAGCGGGGTGAGCGTCTCGGGGAATGGGACGCTGTCGCGCATCGGCAGCACCGGCAGCACCTTCGGCAGGGCCGTCGTGACGGCCGCCTCCACAGGCTCGCCGTTCGAGGAGGGGATGTGAATGGTCATCATCCCTCCTCGATCGGGACTCGGCGCACCGTCTGCTCCGGGCGCGCGAGCGGGATCTCCACAGCCAGGATGCCGTCCTCGTACGAGGCGCGCGCGGCGCCCGCCTCGACCTCTGCGCCGAGCTCGACGAGCCGCCTGAACGGACCGTGCTCGATCTCGATCTGCTGGTAGAGGCGCCCGGTCGAGGCGGCGGGCCGGCGCTCGCCCGCGATCAGGAGCTGGCGGCCGCGGATCTCGAGCGCCACGTCCTGGATGTCGATCCCTGCGAGATCGGCCTTGACGACCGCCCGTGGCGGGTCGTCCGCGTAGTAGACATCGACGGAGGGCGAGAAGCCGCGCCCGCGCAGGCCGGTCTGACGCTCGAACACGTCCCCGAACAGCTCGTCGATCTCACGCCGCATGCGCTCGAAGTTCGCGAACAGGTCGTGCTGCGGAGTCACGGCGCCCGAGGATAAGGGGTCAGGTCTTGCAATCGAGCATGATGCTCGATTGCAAGACCTGACCCCTTCGTCGCCGCGCGCGCGGCCCAGTAGCCGCACATGCCGTGTACGCCGCCGCCGGGCGGCGTCGAAGCCGAGCACAGGAACACCCCGGGCAGCGGCGTCGAGTAGGGAACCGGGCGCGCGACCGGCCGCGCGAACAGCTGGCGCAGATCCTGGAGCCCGCCGTTGATGTCGCCGCCCACGTAGTTCGGGTTGCGGCGCTCGACCTCGGCCGTGTCCATCGCCGAGCGCGCGGCGATGAGATCGCGGAAGCCGGGCGCGAAGCGCTCCACCTGAGCCTCGATCGCCGCGGTCATGTCGACCCGGGAGCCATTCGGCACATGGCAGTAGGCCCACGCGATGTGCTTCCCAGCCGGGGCGCGCCCCGGATCGAAGATGGTGGGCTGGACGAGCAGCACGAACGGGCGCGCCGGATGCAGCCCGCGGCTGACGTCGTGCTCGGAGACAGCGATCTCCTCGAACGTGCCGCCCAGATGGACGGTGCCGGCACGGGCGCTCTCGCTCGCGGTCCAGGGGATCGGGCCGTCGAGGGCCCAGTCGAGCTTGAAGATCCCCGGTCCGGGCCGGTAGCGCTCGAGCCCGCGCCGGTAGCGTCCCGGCAGACGCTCACCGGCCAACCGCAGCAGCTGGCGCGGCGCGACGTCGAGGAGCGCGAGGCCGGGCTCGAGCTCGTCGAGCGACTCGACCCGGCGCCCCGTTTCGAGCGTGCCGCCGAGCGTCTCGAGCTCTGCGACGAGCGCATCGGCGAGCCGCTGCGCGCCGCCGCGCGCGACGGGCCAGCCGACCGCGTGGGCGCTTGCCGTGAGCACGAGCCCGGGGGCCGCGCTCGCCGGTGTGGTCAGCGAGAGCATCGAGTGCGCGAACGAGCCGGCCAGGAGCGCCCGGGCGCGCTCGCCCTCGAAGCGCGCCCGCGCCAGCCCGGTCGCGGAGCGCAGGCCGCTGAGGCCGAAACGGGCGAGCAGAAGTGGCCGCCGCGGGACCCGCAGCGGCCCGAGCAGCTCGCGGAAGAGCGGCTCCGCCTCGCGGACGAGCGGGCCGAACAGCCGCCGCCAGGCCGACTCGTCGCGGCCGAGCCCACGCGCCGTCAGCTCGAGCGAGCGCTCGAGCATCACCGCCGTGCCGTCGTCGAGCGGGTGCGCAAGCGGCGCCTCGGGATGCACCGGCTCGAACCCGTGCCGCCCCAGCGGGAGCGTGCTCAGGAACGGCGAGGCAAGCGCCAGCGAGTGCACGGTCGAGCAGGGGTCGTGGACGAAGCCCGGGAGGGTGAGCTCGGCGGAGCGACAGCCGCCGCCGGGGCTCTCTTCGCCCTCGAGCACGGTGACCTCGAGCCCCGCCCGCGCGAGCGCGATGGCCGCGGCCAGCCCGTTCGGGCCCGAGCCGACGACGGTGGCCCGCTCGGGGCTAGCCGAGGCGCTCGGCGAGCGCACGCGCATTCATGTGCGCCAGCGCCTCGATGGTGACCATCGGGTTGACGCCGGACGCGGTCGGGAACGCCGAGCCGTCGCACACGTAGAGGTCGCGCACGCTCCAGGTCTGGCCGTTCGGGTCGCAGACCGAGTCCCGCTCCGAGCCGCCCATGCGCGCGCTGCCCATGATGTGGAAGGAGACCGGCTGCGATTGGCCGGGCCCCCAGCCACAGGCGTCGGCGTCGCGCAGGAAGCCCTCGCGGTCGCCGCGCCGGCCCGGCTCGTAGGCGACCCACTTCGCATGCGAGGAGTAGATCAGCCGCGCGCCCATCGCCTCGACGAGCTCGGCGCCGCCGGCGATGCCGCGGCGCAGGTGGTCGACGTCCTCGGCGGTGAAGGCGTAGCGCACGACGGGCTCGCCGTCGCGGCCGAGGCGCACCTCGCCGTGGCCGTGATCACGGAGCAGGACGCCGACGCCGGCGGTGAAGGGAAGCGCCTGCATCAGGTCCTGGTGCGCGCGCCCGCCGCGCCAGGGCGAGAAGCTCAGGAGGATGCTCGGCGGGGTCGCCACGTGCTCGTACTTGATCCCGTAGCCCTTGCCGTCCATGTCCGCGTGCTCGTCGGAGAAGGTCGCGCTGAGCATTCCCTCCCAGGGCCGCACCTCGTCCTCCATCTGGCCCCAGACCACCATCACCGGGTGCAGGCGCAGGTGCTTGCCGAGGGCCTTCGAGCGCACGCCCGAGCGGGCCAGCAGCGCCGGCGTGTTGAGCGCGCCCGCGGCGCTCACGACCGCGCGCGAGTGGACCGTCACGCGGTGGCCCGCGGCCGTCCGCGCCTCGACCCCGCGCGCGGCGCCGCCCTCGACGATCACACGGTCGGCGCGCGTCCGCACGAGGATGCGCGTGCCGCCGTCGTAGGCGTCCTGCAGCCAGGTCTTGAGCGTCGACTGCTTCGCGCCCAGCGGGCAGCCGTAGTGGCACAGCCGGCAGACCTCGGCGCGGCAGCCGCGCACGTTGCGCTTCATCACCTGTGAGTCCCAGCCGAGCCGGTCGAGCCCGCGCCGGATCGCCTCGTCGCGGAGGCTCGGGACGCTGTGCTCTTCGTTCACCGAGATCCGTTCCCACACGGCGTCGAGGCTCTCGTCGAATGCCGGCCCGTCCACGGCGGGCAGGCCCATCGAGGCCCATTCGCGCCGCACGTGCTCGGGCGTGCGGAACGAGAACGTGTAGTTGACGACCGTTCCGCCGCCGAGGCAGGCGCCCGCGAGCAGCCCGATGCTCCCGTCGTGCGAGGCCATGCCGCCGGCGTTCAGGTAGAGGCGCGAGAAGCCGGACAGCTCGTCGCCGTCGAAGTCCCGCTCCGAGTGGTAGGCACCCGCCTCAATCACGATCACGTCGAGTCCGGCGCCCGCCAGCACCGCCGCCGCCGTGCCGCCGCCGGCGCCCGAGCCGACGACGACGACGTCGCAGTCGAGCTCGGTGTCCGCCGTCACCTCGAGCGGCCGGATGCCGGGCGGCGGCGGGTTCTCGGGCGGGCCGAGCGCCCCGGGGTAGCCCATGGCGCCGAGCACCGGGTTGTCGCCGTTCCTGCCGTAGTAGGCGAGCAGCGTTCCCTTGCGCAGCGCCTGGAAGGCGGCGCGCCGCTGCGGGACGCGGCTGTCGGCCCAGGACAACAGCACCCGCTCGCGCTCGGTCTGCGAGAGCGAGCTGAACTGCCGGGGGCCTCCGCCCGCGACGGCGGCGAGCAGTCGCGTGTCCCAGAGGCCCAGCAGCTGGCCGACCTGCTTGCGCTCAGCGGCGCGCGGATTGCGGGCCACCAGCTCGAGCAGCGCGTCCGGTACGCCGATCTCGGTGGCCGCCGGCAGGCCCTCGCCCCCGGGCGCGAAGGTGTCGCAGATCGCCTCGAGCGCACGGCGCGCGCGGGGCCTCAGCTCGACGGCGCTCATGTCAAACACTTTCGCGGGTCACGAGATCGTTGTCGAGTTCGAGTGGGAATAGATGTGCCTCCGCGCGCATCACCAAGTACATGGAGGGAAGCCCCGGCAGCGACAAGGAGCTCTTCGCGGTCGCCGCGCTGCGCGGGCTCGAGCTGACGGCGCCGCTGGGGCTGCGCGAGCGGATCGAGGCGGAGCGCGAGCGGGCGCGAGGCCCCGCCCGGCGGCGCCGCCTGAGTCTCGGCGGGGCGCTCGCAGGCCTGACCGCGGCAGCCGCCCTGCTGGTGGTGCTCCTGCTCCCCGGGGGGGCGGGAGGCCCGACGGTGGTCGAGGCCGCCGAGCTCGGCACGCGCCCCGCCACGGAGCCTGCACCCGGGCCCGGGCAGCCGAAGCTGCTCGACGCGTCCGCCTTCGGCCTGCCGTTCCCCGACTGGGCCGAGAAGTTCGGCTGGGAGCCGAGCGGCCGGCGCGTGGACGAGATCGACGGGCGCCGCGCCGTGACCGTCTTCTACGAGAAGGCCGGGCGCGAGATCGCGTACACGATCGTCTCGGGGGACTCGCTCCCGGCCCCCGAGCCCTCCGCGGGGGCGCGGCGCGAGGGCACGCCGCTCCGCTACGTGGCGCTCGACGGCCGCACGGTCGTGACCTGGGAGCGCGGCGGGCGGACATGCATCCTCAGCGGAGAGGGCGTGGCCGCGACCAAGCTGCTCGACCTGGCGGGCTGGAAGGGGCTCGGCGCGGTTCCGTTCTGAGCCGTGCGGGAGACTGACTGCCCGACGGTGTCCGTAGATCCGCTTCGGCCGCTCGATCCCGCCCGCTTGGGCGATCACATCGACCGTCTCTACCGGGCGGCGGTCGGGCTGTGCGGATCGCACGCGGATGCCGAGGACCTCGTCCAGGAGACCTACGTGCAGGTGCTGCGCAAGCCGCGCCTGCTGCGGTCGGACGACGACCTCGGCTACCTCATGCGCGTGCTTCGCAACACCTTCTACTCGCGCTACCGCACCGAGGCCCGGCGTCCGCGCGAGAACCCGCTCGAGGAGCACGAGGAGCTCGTGGAGGGACGGCCGCTCGCCCAGCCCGCCATGGCGGCCGAGGCCTCGGAGGTGATCGCAGCGGTCGCCGCGCTGCCCGAGCCCTACAGGGAGACGGTCGCCGCCGTCGACCTCGCGGGGCTCAGCTACAAGGAGGCGGCGCGGGCGCTGCGCACACGCGAGGGCACGGTGATGAGCCGCCTGAGCCGCGGCCGCGAGCAGATCGCGGACGCGCTTGGCTACACCTCGTAGACGTCGCCGTGGCGCGCGACCTCGACCGGGCCGCCGAACGTCTCGGCCGCCTCGGCACGCGCCCACTCCCAGTCGAGCTCGTCGGAGATGTGGATGAGCACAACGCGCTTGGCGCCCGCCTCGCGCGCCTGCGCGCCCGCCTCGGCCGGCGTGAGGTGGCCGCGCATGCCGGTGCGCTCGGGGCGCGGGAGGGTGGCCTCGACGAGCATCAGGTCCGCCTCGCGCGCGAACTCCTTGAGGGCGTCGGTGGGGCTGCTGTCGGCGCCGTAGACGATCCGGCCGCCGCTGCCGTTCGAGGCCGCGATGCTCATCGCGAACGTCTCGGTGAAGTGCGGAACCTCCTGGAAGCGAACGCACAGCGGGCCGAGCTCGATCTCGCTGGCCGGGTCGTACTCACGCAGGTCGAAGGCGTTCTCGATCAGGTCCTCGTTGCCCCAGGTCCCGACCACCCGGCGGAACGCGTCGCGGCCGCCGGGCGGCACGTGCAGCTCGGGGCGGGCGGGGTTGTCGGTGCCGGGCCAGCGGTCGACCGGCACCGGCTGCTGGCGCGGCGCGTAGGTCAGCGCGTACGAGTACGGCACGAGGTCGAGGAAGTGGTCGGCGTGGAGGTGCGAGATGACGACCGCGTCGACGTCGATGTAGTCGATCCGCTCGCGCAGCTTCCCGAACACGCCATTGCCGCAATCGACGACCACCGCGCAGCCGGCCTCCTCGACGAGGTAGCCCGAGCAGGCCCCGCCGGCGTCCTGCCAGGCGGGCGACTTGCCGAGCACGGTTAACCGCATCCGCGCAGCCTACCCCCGATTGCTGGACGTTTACCCGTTTGGCTGGGGGAATGCGTACGCGGCCGTGGTGCGCTCCGTCCGGAAGACGAACGCCAGCTGGCGCTCGGGTGCGAGCCCGCGCTCGGCGGGGCGGAAGGTGGTGCAGGGCTTCCCCAGGTTCAGCGCGCAGAGCTGGTTCTGGCGGAAGAAGCAGTCCTCGCAGCGGACGGGCTTCGTCTTCGGCACGAGTGCCATGCAATAACAACCGCGGCCGGGATTCCAGTCGCGGTTTGCCGCAGTTTGCAGCCTCGCTCCAAACGGCCCCGCTCGGAGCGGATTTTTCAGGGGGGCGAACTTCGGGCAGCATGGGAGCTCCATGGAGCTGATCACCGGAGCGAGCGGATACGTCGGCGGCCGGCTGCTGCGCCGGCTGGCGGCGGAGAGCCGGCCGCTGCGCGCGCTGGCGCGGCGGCCCGAGCGCGTGGAATCGCTGCCGGGCGTCGAGTCGGTACGCGCCGACCTGCTCTCCGGCGAGGGACTCGAGGCCGCGCTCGACGGCATCTCGACGGCCTACTACCTCGTGCATTCGATGGAGCCCGCGAGTGACGGCGGCTTCGCCGCCCGCGATCGCCGCGCGGCGGAGACGTTCGGCCGGGCCGCCGCGACGGCCGGCGTCGAGCGGATCGTCTACCTCGGCGGCATCGCCCCCGCGGGACGACAGTCGGTGCATCTCGGCTCGCGCCTCGAGGTCGAGGAGATCCTGCTGGCCGCGGTGCCGCGCTCGACGGCGCTGCGGGCGTCGATCGTGATCGGCGCCGGTTCGTCCTCGTTCCGCCTGCTGGTGCGGCTGGTCGAGCGGCTGCGCGTGCTGCCCCTGCCGAGCTGGCGCGTCAACCGCACGCAGCCCATCGACGAGCGCGATGTGATCGACTACCTCGCACGCACGCCCTCGGTGCCTGCTGCCGAGGGCCGTGCCCTGGACGTGGCCGGTCCTGACGTGGTGACCTATTCGGAGATGATCGAGCGGATCGCGGAGTCGATGGGCGTCGGCCGCATGCCGCTCGGGCTGGGGGTCTCGATGACACCGCCCGCGAGCGCCGTGGTGGCCGCGGTAACCGGACAGCCGCTCGAGCTCGTACGTCCCCTCATGGAAAGCCTCGAATCGGACATCCTCCCCCGCGACGCCGGCGAGGCGCCGCGGCTCTACGGGCTGAGGCCGCGCAGCTTCGAGCGGGCGCTCGACCACGCGCTCGCCGAGTGGGAGGCCAGCGAGCCGCTGGGGGCGCGATGAAGGTCGAGCGCACGATCGAGATCGCCGCGCCCGCCAAGCAGGTCTACGACATCGTCATGGACCCGTCGCGGCTGACTGACTGGGTCACGATCCACGATCGCCTCGAGGATGCCCCAAACGGGCGGCTGAAGCGCGGCTCGAAGCTCACCCAGTGCCTGAAGCTCGCCGGCCGCCGCTTCACGGTGCGCTGGACGGTCGTGGAGAACGACCCCTGCCGGCGCGTCGTATGGGAGGGCCGCGGGCCGGTCGGATCCCAGGCCCGGGTCGAATACAGCTTCGCCGAGAACGGCAACGGAACTCGCTTCTCGTACATGAACCAGTACGACCTGCCGGGAGGCCCGGTCGGCCGGATCGCCGGGCACGCGGTCTCACGCGTAACCGAAAAGGAACTGGACGGCTCCTTGCAGCGACTGAAGTCACTGGTCGAATAACAGTTACTGTTATCGGTCATGGCTGACTTCCTGGATGAGAAGCGGAAAGAGATCGACGCGCGGCTGAAGGAACTGCGCCCGCTCGTCGACGAGTACCAGCGCCTCGAGAAGGCGGCGGCGGCCCTGGCGGGCGTCGGCAGCGGCGGCCGCACGCAGGGACGCACGGCGAGCCGACGCGGCGGCGCGTCAGGACGCGGTCGCGGTCGCGGGCGCGGCCGTCCCCGCGGCAGCGGGACGCGCGCGAAGGAGGCGATGGACCTCGTACGCACCCGTCCGGGGATCACGATCGGCGAGCTCGCCGATGCGATGGGGATAAAGGCGAATTACCTGTACCGGGTGATGCCCACGCTTGAGGCGGAGGGACAGGTAGTGAAGCGGGACGGCGGCTGGCACCCGGCCTAGAGCGCTACGTCGATCGTCACTGTCCTGACTTGAGGGCGTATAGCGCCCCCAAGTCAGGACGGCGAAGAGATCCACCGCGGGCCGGAGCTACAGCAGGCCCAGCTCCCGCACGGCGTTCCGCTCCTCCTTGAGCTCGTTCACCGTGGCGTCGATCTTCGACTGGGCGAAGTCACCCACCTCGAGGCCCTGCTCGATCGAGTACTCGCCGCCGCCCGGCACGCGCACCGGGAAGCTCGACATGATTCCCTCCTCGACCCCGTAGGAGCCGTCCGACGGTACCGCCATCGAGCGCAGGCCGTCCGCTCCGAGAGTCCAGTCGCGCACGTGGTCGATCGCGGCGTTCGCGGCGCTCGCCGCGGATGACGCGCCGCGCGCCTCGATGATCTCGGCGCCGCGCTTCCCGACGCGCGGGATGTACTCGTTCTCGTACCAGTCCATTTCGACCTGATCGGAGGCGCGCCGGCCGTTCACCTTTGCGTTGAACAGGTCGGGGAACATGGTTGGTGAGTGGTTTCCCCACACGACGAGGTCCTGGACGTCGTCGACTCCCACGGCCAGCTTTTCCGCGAGCTGCGCGACGGCCCTGTTCTCGTCGAGGCGGGTCATCGCGGTGAAGCGCTCGCGCGGTATGTCACCCGCATGTGACATGGCGATCAGCGCGTTCGTGTTCGCCGGGTTACCCACCACGAGCACACGCACGTCAGCGGCGGCGCCGGCGTTCAGGGCCTCCCCCTGCGGCTTGAAGATCTGCCCGTTTGCCTCGAGCAGGTCGGCGCGCTCCATGCCCTTGGTGCGCGGCCGGGCGCCCACCAAGAGCGCCACCTTGACGCCATCGAAGGCCTTGACGGGGTCGTCGAAGATCTCGGTCGATGCGAGCAGGGGGAACGCGCAGTCCTGCAGTTCGAGCGCAGTTCCCTCGGCGGCCTTGACCGCGTCCGGGATCTCCAGCAGGCGCAGGTCGATCTTCTCGTCGGGACCGAGCATCTGCCCGGAGGCGATGCGGAACAGCAGGGCGTATCCGATCTGGCCGGCAGCGCCGGTGACGGTGACAGTGGTTGCCATCTACGAATTCATCTCCTCGATTACGGCGTCGGCGAACTCACTCGTACCCACGGCGGAGGGGTCGTCACGCGTCGGCTTCAAGTCGTACGTGACCTTGTCGCCCTCGCGGATCACCTCGGCGATGCCGCGCTCCATGCGGTCGGCCGCCTCGGTCTCGTTCAGGTGGCGCAGCATCAGCACGCCGGAGAGCATCAGGGCGGTCGGGTTGACCTTGTTCTGGCCCTTGTACTTCGGCGCCGAGCCGTGCGTCGCCTCGAAGATGGCGCCGGTCGTGCCGATGTTCGCCCCGGGCGCGAGGCCGAGCCCTCCGATCATCCCCGCGCCGAGATCCGAGACGATGTCGCCGTACAGGTTCGGCAGCACGATCACGTCGTACTCCTCGGGCCGCGACACGAGCTGGTTGCAGAGGTTGTCGATGATGCGGTCCTCGAACTCGATGTCCGGGTGCCGCTCCGCGACCTGGCGCGCGACCTCCAGGAAGAGGCCGTCCGAGAACTTCATGATGTTGGCCTTGTGCGCGGCCGTGACCTTCTTGCGGCCGTTCTCCTCCGCGTACCGGAAGGCCGACTCGACGATGCGGTCCGACCCGAACACGGAGATCGGCTTGATCGAGATGCCCGATCCGTCACGGGTCGGCGAATCGAGCTCGTCGGCCAGGAAGCGCCGCAGCTTCTCCGCCTCTTCCGACCCCTGCTCGAACTCGATGCCGGCGTAGAGGTCCTCGGTGTTCTCGCGAATGATCACGAGGTCGGTCTCGGGGAAGCGCGTGCGCACGCCCTCATAGGCCTTGCAGGGGCGCACGCAGGAGTAGAGGTCGAACTCCTTGCGCAGTGCGACGTTGATCGAGCGAAAGCCGGAGCCGACCGGCGTGGTGGTCGGCCCCTTGATGGCGACGCCGCGCTCCCGAATCGAGTGGAGGGTGCGCTCCGGCAGCGGGTTGCCCTCCGACTCGTAGACGTCGACGCCGGCGTCCTGGAGGTCCCAGTCGAACTCGACGCCGGTGGCCTCGAGCACGCGCCGAGTCGCCTCGGCAAGCTCGGGCCCGGTGCCGTCGCCCGGGATGAGGGTGACTCTGTGTGTCAAGGAGTTCCTTTCGGGGATTCTGTTTCGGGTCCGGAAGCCTGCCACCATTTCAAATCCATGTTCGGGGGCGGATCCATACAGCTCGGTCGCGTCTTCGGCATCCGCGTGGGCGTCGACATCAGCTGGTTTCTCGTCCTGTTCCTGATCATCTGGACGCTGTCCGACTACTACGAGGACGTCGCGCCTGGCTCGAGCGCCTTCCTGCTCGCCACAATCAGCGCGCTGCTCTTCTTCCTCTCGATCCTGCTCCACGAGTTCGGGCATGCGATCGTCGCGATCCGCAACGGCATCCCGATTCAGGGCATCGACCTGTGGCTGTTCGGCGGCGTCGCGAAGCTCGGCCGCGACTCGGACTCCCCCGGCGTCGAGTTCCGCATCGCGGTGGCCGGCCCGGTCGTCACGCTCGTGATCGCCGCCGTCTGCATGGGCCTCGGCGCGCTCATCTCGAGCCCGGAGGAGGTCGTCGAGAGCTCCCGCTTCGACGACACCACCTCGGGGGCGACGCTCGCGGTGCTCGGCTACCTGACCTCGATCAACCTGATCGTCCTCTTCTTCAACCTGATCCCCGGCTTCCCGCTCGACGGCGGGCGGATCGCCCGTGCGATCGCGTGGAAGATCACCGGCGACCGCAACCGGGCGACCCGGTTCGCGGGGGTGCTGGGACGCTTCGTCGGCTGGGCGATGGTCGGCTTCGGCATCTTCATGGTGATCGCCTGGAACAACCTCGTGGGCGGGATCTGGCTCGGCTTCATCGGCTTCTTCCTCGCGCAGGCGGCGGGCTCGGCGGTCGCGCAGGCGGACTTCGCAGACCGGATCGGGGGGATCCGCGTGTCCGACGTGATGGACGCCGAGCCCGTGGCGGTCCCAGACGCCATGCCGCTCGACCAGGCGGAGCAGGACTTCTTCCTGCGCTATGGCTGGCCATGGTTCCCGGTGGTGGACGGCACCGGGCGGCTCGTCGGGGTGGTGACCCAGGAGGCGATCGCGAGCGTGCCGGAGCGCGAGCGCAGAACCCGCGCGGTCGCGTCGGTGATGGCACGCGACGACGGCGACAGCGGTCTGCGAGCACGCGTGGAGGACCCGCTCGCGGACCTGCTCGGGCGCGACGGGCTGGCGCGGCTCGGTGCCGTGATGGCGGTCGACGGCGACGGGGTCCTGCGCGGCATCGTCACGATCGAGGCCGTGCAGCGCGCGCTGCGGACGGCGGCGCCCGCCTAGGCCGGAGAGGCCCGCCGGTCTCGTTCCATAGAATCGCGGGCCCGACGAATGCCTCAGCACGATGTCCTCGTCATAGGGGCCGGCCTCGCCGGCCAGCGCGCCGCCCTCGCCGCCGCGGAGAAGGGTGCTTCCGTGGGCATCATCTCCAAGGTCCACCCCGTTCGCTCCCACTCGAACGCGGCTCAGGGCGGGATCAACGCGGCGCTCGACCCGCAGGACTCGTGGGAGTCGCACGCCTTCGACACGGTCAAGGGCTCGGACTACCTCGGCGACCAGGACGCGATCGAGATCATGTGCCGCGAGGCGCCCGAGGAGCTGCTCGACCTCGAGCATTGGGGCGTGACCTTCCACCGCAACGAGGAGGGCCGGCTCGGCAAGCGCGCCTTCGGCGGCGCGAGCGCCGCCCGGACCTACTACGTCGCCGACATCACCGGCCAGGCGATCCTGCACGTCCTCTACGAGCAGCTCATGAAGTTCGAAGACGTCTACCGCTACGAGGAGTGGTTCACGACCGCGCTCGTCCAGGACGACGAGGGCCGCATCGCCGGAGCGATCACGCGCAACATCAGGAACGGCACGATGGAGCTGTTCGCCGCCAAGGCCGTGATCCTGGCGAGCGGCGGCAACGGCCAGATCTACGACCCGACGACGAATGCCCTCATCTGCACGGGGGACGGGATCGCCATGGCCTACCGGATCGGCGCGCCGCTGATGGACATGGAGATGATCCAGTACCACCCCACCACGCTGGCGGGGCTCGGTCTTCTGATCACGGAGGGCGCGCGCGGCGAGGGCGCCCATCTCTACAACGCCGAGGGCGAGCGCTTCATGGAGAAGTACGCGCCCAACAAGATGGAGCTCGCCTCGCGCGACGTCGTCTCGCGCGCCGAGCAGACCGAGATCAACGAGGGCCGCGGCTTCAACGACGGCACGGTCGCGCTCGACATCACGGTCGTGCCGCGCAAGCGGATCCACGAGGCGCTGCGCGAGATCGTCAACGTCGGCCGCGATTTCGCCGGAGTCGACATCACGCGCGAGCCGATCCACATCAAGCCCGGCAACCACTACGTGATGGGCGGCGTCAGGACGGACATCCACGGCCAGACGCCGATTCCCGGCCTGTACGCGGCGGGCGAGGTCGCCTGCGTCTCCGTGCACGGCGGCAACCGGCTCGGCGCCAATTCGCTGCTCGACACGCTCGTGTTCGGGCGCCGCTCGGGCGCCCATGCGGCCGACGTCGTCCGCGGCATGCACATGCCCGATCCGGGTCGCGCCATGCTCGACGACGAGGCGCGCGCGATCGACGCGATCGTGAGCCGCCAGGTGTCCGGCCGGCGCGTGTCCGAGATCAAGGCCGACCTCGGCAGCCTCATGGACAAGTATGTGGCGGTCTTCCGCGACGAGGCCGGTCTGCAGACGGCACTCGAGAGCGTGCGCGGCCTCAAGCAAGAGGCCGAGAACGTCGCCATCGACGACAAGGGCACCGTCTTCAACCAGGACGTGCTGGGAGCGCTCGAGCTCCAGTTCATGCTCGACAACGCCGAATGCATCGTGATCTCGGCGCTCGAGCGCAGGGAGAGCCGCGGCGCCCAGTACCGCACCGACTTCCCACAGCGCAACGACGACGAGTGGCTCAAGCACATCAACGTCGCCGCGAACGGCAGCGAACCCGAGATCTCCTACTCCGAGGTCACCATGACCCAGTGGGAGCCGCAGGAGAGGACATACTGAATTGAGACCGGATGTCGAAACTCGACATCAGAACGCGGGGCTGGATGCCCCGCGGAGGTAATCCCGTTTGGCTGATTTCACGCTGAAGATCCGCCGCTTCGACCCGGAGTCCCGGGAGGCGGCCTACTGGAAGGACTACGAGGCCGAGCTGCCGCCCGAGCGCTCCGTGCTCGACGCGATCCTGCAGGTGAAGGACCGCGAGGACGCCTCGATCGGAATCCGCTGCTCGTGCCGCGCCGCGATCTGCGGCTCCTGCGGGGTCAAGATCAACGGGCGCTCGGCACTAGCCTGCAACACCCGTCTCGGCGATGCCGCCGAGCGCGCCCGCGACGGCGCGATCACGGTCGAGCCGATGGGCAACATGCCGGTGATCAAGGACCTGATCACGGACATGGAGGCGGTCCACTGGAAGAAGGTCCGGCGCGTGACTCCGTGGCTCCTGCCGGCGGAGGAGCCGCCCGAGAACCAGGAGTACATAGTCCCGGCCGAGGCGATGCTCGACGTGACCCAGGCCATGGCCTGCATCCACTGCGGCGCCTGCGTCTCCTCCTGCCTGTCGATGGAGGTCGACCCCGAGTTCATCGGCCCGGCCGCGCTGGCCAAGGCATACCGCTTCGTCGGTGACCCGCGCGACGGCGAGCAGGAGGCCCGCCTCAAGGACCTCGCCGAGGACCCGCACGGCATCTACGACTGCACCCACTGCTTCGCCTGCGTCGAGGTCTGCCCCAAGGACGTCGCGCCGATGGACCAGATCATGCGTCTGCGCCGGCGCGCCACCGCGGATTACGAGATCAAGGACGAGAACAACGGCTACGGCCACGAGAAGGCCTTCGTCAACATCATCGAGAAGTGGGGCACGCTGCATGAGGCGCAGCTGCTGCCGCGCTCGTTCGGCGACGGGTCACTCGTGAAGGGCCAGCTGCGCCCGAGTGGAGCGAAGCAGCTGACCGAGAACCTGCCGACGGTGGTCGACGGGCTGAAGTCCGGCAAGGTGAGCCCGAGGAAGGCGCTGATCCACCCGAAGCTGCCGGACCAGAAGCAGGTGCGCCGCATCATCAAGGAGATCGAGACGAAGGATGAGCGCCTCGAGCTGAACCTCTACATCATCGGCGAGATGGCGGACGAGGGAACCGAGATCGGCGCGTTCGCCGAGGAGGCGGAGGAGTCGTGAAGCTGGCGTACTGGCCCGGGTGCGTGTCCCGGGGGTTCACCCCCGAGCTGCACGGCTCGGTAGCGAAAGTCGCGCCGCTGCTCGACCTCGAGCTGGTCGAGCTCGACCGCGCGAACTGTTGCGGCGCCGGCGTGCTCGCCGAGCACAACCAGGAGCTCGTCGACACCCTCAACGCGCGCACGTTCGCGATGGCACAGGGCGTCCAGGACGCCGCGGGCATGATGAACATCTGCTCGACCTGTCAGGGCGCCCAGTCGGAGTGCCAGTCGCGGCTCGACGCAAGCGGCGAGTACCGGCAGGTCGTCAACTCCCACCTCGAGCCCGAGGGCCTCGCCTATCAGCCCGGTGACGGCTGGTGGAACAAGAACTTCCTCTGGATCCTCGTCGAGGAGATCGGGCTGGACGCGCTGCGCGAGAAGGTCCAGCGCCCGCTCGAGGGCCTGCGGCTCGCGCCCTTCTACGGCTGCTACATCGTGCGGCCCTCGAAGCGGCTCGGCTTCGCCGACCACCCCGAGCGCGATCTCTATCTGGACTGGGTGATCGAGGCGCTCGGCGGCGAGCCGGTCCAGTACGCGGGCGCTCGCAAGTGCTGCGGCTTCCCGGTGATCACGATGAACCGCACGACCTCGCTGCGGCAGGCCGGCCGCCATCTCGCGGATGCGATCGACGCCGGCGCGGACGCGCTCGTCACGCCCTGCCCGCTCTGCCATCTGAACCTGGATCTGCAGCAGCCATCGGCGGCCAAGTTCGTCGAGCGCGACCTCGGCATCCCCGTGCTGCACCTGCCGCAGGCCGTCGGCCTGGCGCTCGGTCTCGAGCCGAAGGAGCTTGGGATGAACAAGCACGTGGTCTCGACGAGGGATGTCGCCCGGAAGGTCGCCGATTTGGCCGCCGCCTAGGCCGGCTTACCCGGCTCTATCCTTGATGGAGCATGGGAAAGACTTGGGTGCTGGACACAGATACGAAGGGCACGGGCGCGAACGTGCGCCCGCTCGAGAAGGTGCTGGAGAGGCCGGATTCGGACGAGAAGCCGGCCGGGCCTACCCGCAGGCCGCGCCGGGACGCACCGGATAAGCCGGCCGCCTCGAAGCGGTCGCAGCCGAAGCGGCCCGTTCAGAAGACCTCGACCGACCTGCCGCCCGGTCACGTCCGCAAGCGGGCGACCGGCGAGATCGGCAAGGTCGAGGCGGTCGACTCGCGCGCCGGGACGGCACGCGTGCGCTGGCTGAAGCGGGGCGCGGCTTCGACCGTGCGGCTGAGCGAGATTTCGCGGCGCTAGGAAAGGGGCCGCCTCGACTCACGCCATCTACGTTGACGGCCTATATCGCCGTCAACGTACCGCGGACGCCTCGGGCCCGCCGCGCTAGGCCGCCGGCGCCGCCCGCAGCAGCCCGCGCACGTGCAGCAGCTCGGCCACCTGGACGGCGTTCGTCGCCGCGCCCTTGCGCAGGTTGTCTCCCACGATCCAGAGGTTGAGGCAGCGGTCGTGGGAGGGGTCGCGGCGGATGCGGCCGACGAGGACATCGTCGCGGCCGGCGGCATCGAGTGCGGTCGGGTAGAGGGCGTTGCCGGGATCGTCGAGCACGGTCAGGCCCGGCGCGGCGGCGAGCAGCTCGCGGCAGTCGTCGGGCGAGAGCGGCTCGCGGGTCTGGACGTTGGCCGACACGGAGTGACCGGTGAACACCGGCACGCGCACGCAGGTCGCGGACACGCCGACGTCGTCGCGGCCGAGGATCTTGCGCGTCTCGCGCATGCACTTGCGCTCCTCGGTCGAGTAGTCGTCGCCGTCCTTGAACGTCTCCACCTGGGGCAGGACGTTGAAGGCGATCTGGTGGGGATACACCGACGGCTGCGGCAGCTCGCTGCCGCCCACCACGGCCGACGCCTGCTCGGCGAGCTCGTTCACCGCCTTCTGGCCGGTGCCGGAGACGGCCTGGTAGCTCGACATCACGACACGCTCGATCCCTGCCTTCCGCAGGATCGGGCCGAGCGCGACGACGGTCTGCATCGTGGTGCAGTTCGGGTTGGCCACGATGCCCTTGTGCTCGCTCAGCGCATCGGGGTTGACCTCCGACACGACGAGCGGCACGTCCTCGTGCATGCGCCACTGCGAGGAGTTGTCGACGACGACGGCGCCCGCCTCGGCGAAGCGCGGCGCCCACTCCTCGCTCACGCCGGAGCCGGCCGAGAAGAGCGCGATGTCGAAGCCCTGGATCGCGTCGTCCGAGAGCGCCACACAGGTCAGCTCGGTACCGCCCCATGGCAGCGTGCGGCCGGCTGAGCGCTCGGACGCGAACGGCACGACCTCGTCGGCCGGGAACGAGCGCTCCGCCAGCACCTCGAGCATTGTCGAGCCGACGGCGCCGGTGGCGCCGACCACGGCGACGCGCATCGTCAGGCCACCTTCGGGCGGTGGACGCCCGTGACGTCCTCGGGGAGCACGGCGTCCGCACCGAGTCCGAAGGCGGTGTGGAGCCGCTTGACCGCCGTCTCGACGTGCTCCTCGCGAACGACGCAGGAGATCTTGATCGGCGAGGTCGAGATCATCTCGATGTTGACCTCGGCCTCGCCGAGCACGGTGAAGGTCTTGGCGGCGACGCCCGGATGGCTCTTCATCCCGGCCCCGACGACAGAGACCTTGCCCATGTGCTCGTCGGTCGCGACGGCGCCGAAGCCGAGCTCGTCCCTGAGCGCCTCGAGTGAGCTGCGCGCGATCTCGACGTCCTCGCGCGGCACGGTGAACGACATGTCCGCACCGTGCCCTTCCGTCTCGGCCTCGTTCTGGATGATCATGTCGACGTTGATGTTCGCGTCGGCCAGCGCCGTCAGCACGCGGCCCGCCACCCCGGGCACGTCGGGAAGGCCGGTCAGGGTGACGCGCGCCTCGGCGGTCGAGTGGGTCACAGCTGTGACAAGCGGTCGTTCCATCGTCAGTTCCTCGTCCTGGACGACGGTACCGGGTCCGTCGTCGAAGCTGGATCGGCAGTGGATCGTGACGCCGTGGTTACGCGCGTACTCGACCGAGCGGAGCTGCAGCACCCCTGCGCCGCTGGCCGACATCTCGAGCATCTCCTCGAACGTGAGCACCGGCAGCTTGCGCGCCTCCGGCACGATCCGGGGATCGGCGCTGAAGACGCCGGCGACGTCGGTGTAGATCTCGCAGACGTGGGCGCCCAGCGCCGCGGCCAGTGCGACGGCCGTGGTGTCGGAGCCGCCGCGACCGAGCGTGGTGACGTCGAGCGACTCCTGCGATACGCCCTGGAAGCCCGCGACCAGAACGATCTTGCCGTCGTCGAGCGCGGCGCGGATGCGATGCGCCTTGACCTCGAGGATGCGCGCCTTCGTGTGGCCGCTGTCTGTGACGATGCCGGCCTGCGAGCCGGTCAGCGAGATCGCCTCGTGCCCGAGGTCGTTGATGACCATCGCCGCGAGCGCGCACGAGACGCGCTCGCCGGTCGACAGCAGCATGTCCATCTCGCGCGGGTGCGGCCGTTGGGACACCTCATGCGCCAGCGATACGAGCTCGTCGGTGTGCTTGCCGCGCGCCGACAGCACCGCCACCACGCTGTTGCCCTCCTCGGCGCTCGTCACGATGCGCTTGGCGGCGCGCTGGATGCGCTCGGCGTCGGCCACGGAGGTGCCGCCGAACTTCATCACCACCGTGTCAACCGCCGCGGAGGGCATTGGCGGCCAAAGATAGCCGCCGTCCGGACGGCGGGCGGCTAGCGTTCCGGCCGTGCTCGCGGATCCGGCCCGGCGGCGTCGGCTGCTGTTCATCCTGCTCGGCGCGCTGGCACTCGCCTCGGCGCTGACGGGCGCCTTGCTGGGCGCACGCGAATCCGGCGAGCCGGCCGGCGACCCCGTGCCGCAGGCCGGGCGCAGCGAGCCGAAGACACGGGTCTCCTTCCTTGCTCGCATCGTCCCGCCACCCGCAGCGCGCCCGGAGCCACGTGCACAGGTGGGGGCCTTGCCGGCAGGGGTCATCGAGCTGACCCGGCGGCTGCCCGTCGAGCGCAAGGTGGCGCAGCTGTTCGCCTTCGGCTTCGAGGGGACGGACGCGAGCGCGGACATCGTCGACCGCCTGGGGGGGCTGGGAGCCGGCGCGGTCGTGGTCGGACCCGACAACTACGCAGACGAGGCCCAGCTCGCGGCCCTCACCGGGTCGCTGAGGGCCGCCGCGCGGCGGCTGCCCCCCTTCGTCCTAACGAGCCAGGAGGGCGGCGAGCTCAACTCACTGCCGGGCCTGCCGCCCTCGAGCCCACCGGCCGACATCGCCTCCGCTGCGCAGGCCGGCGCCGAGGCGCTCGCCTCCGGCCGGGCGCTGCGCGGCCTCGGCGTGAACGGCGTGCTCGGCCCGGTGGTCGACGTCGGGCCCGAGTCGGGCTCGGCGCTTGGCGCGCGCGTGTATTCGGACGACCCGGAGGAGGTGGCCGCCTATGCGCGGAGGACGGTCGAGGCCTACCGCACGGCGCGCGTGTTCAGCTCCGCGGCGCACCTGCCGGGCCTCGGCGGCGCCGACCAGGCGACCCAGGAGGGCCCGGCGACCGTGGGACTCGAGCTCGAGCAGCTGCGCGAGCGTGACCTGATCCCGTTCGAGGCCGCCATCGCGGCGGGCGTACCCGGCGTGACACTGGCGCACGCGCTCTACCCGTTCAGCGACTTCACCGTCCCCGCCTCGCTCTCGCGCGCCGTGGCCACGGGACTGCTGCGCGACGAGCTCGGCTTCGAGGGTGTCGCGCTCACCGACGACCTCGCCGACCCCGCCATCACGACTCTCTACACGGTCCCCGACGCTGCGGTCGAGGCGGTCCGCGCGGGTGCGGACATGATTCAGGTGTCGGGGGCGCCCGGCGAGCAGCAGGCCGCGTACGTGGCCGTGCTGCAGGCCGTTCGCTCGGGGCGCATCCCGCGCGCGCGTCTCGACAGGGCGGTCGGGCGGATCCTCTCCGTCAAGCGCGACTACGGCCTCATCCGCTGAGCGGCTCGATCTCGACGCGGTTGTCGTTGAAGGTGGGGGCGTTGCCGATCTCCGTCAGCCGCTGTGAGGTCGTGGCCTGGGCGCTGCGGCCGGCGGCGTAGTCGCGGTTCCACCAGCCCATCGGAGCGACGAGCACGCCCGGACGCGCGTCGTCCGACACGCGCGCGGCGCAGCTGAACTCGCCGCGGTCGTTCCAGACACGCACGGCGGCTCCGTCCCCGATGCCGCGTGCGCTCGCATCGGCCGGGCTCACCACCACCTCGGGATGCGGCTGCGCCGAGTGCTGGCGGCGCTGGTTGGCGAAGGTGGAGTTCAGGAAGAGGTGGGTCTTCGGCGTGACCAGCGCGAGTGGGAAGCGCTGGCCGAGCGCCACGTCGGCCACCTCGGCCGGAGGGACGTAGTCCGCCCGCAGAACGAGCCTGCCGGACTCGGTGGCGAAGCCGCCGTCGGCGTGGGGCGCCGGCCCCTGACCGAGATCGATCTTCGTCCAGCCGCGCTCGCGCAGGCCGTCCTCATCGAAGTCGGCGAGCAGCTCGTCGGCGAGCTCCTGGTCGGTCTCGCGGAACACCGGGTCGTCGAGTCCAAGCCGCGCGGCCAGCAGCCGGAACGTCTCGGTGTTCGGCTTGGCCTCCCCGACCGGCGCGATTGCCGGCTCGTTCCAGGTCAGGTAGTGGTGGCCCCAGGAGAACAGCACGTCGAGGTGCTCGAGCTGGGTGGTGGCGGGCAGCACCACGTCGGCGTGCAGCGCGGTATCGGTCATGAACTGCTCGAGCACGACCGTGAACAGGTCGTCGCGGCGCAGGCCGGCGAGCACCTGCTCCTGATCTGGGGCGATCGCGGCCGGGTTCGAGTTCCAGCAGACGAGCGCCTTGACCGGCGGGTCGAGCTCTTCGTCGATGAGCGCCGCGCCGACCTGCGACATGTTGATCGTGCGCACCGGCCCGGGCCGCAGCTCGGCGCCCTGGAGCGAGTACCCGGAGACGGCTGAGGCGGTCGCGGTCGGAATGTAGGAGCAGCCGCCGCCGCGTTCGCGCCAGGCGCCGGTGAGGGCCGGCAGCGAGGCGAGCGTCGAGTAGGCCGCCGGCGCCCCGAGGTGGCGCTGCGCGCCCACTCCGAGCCGAAGCAGCGCCGGCCGCGTCGAGGCGAACTCACGGCCCACGCGCGCGATCGTGTCGGCGTCGACGCCGCTGACCTCGGCGGCGCGCTCGACGGGGAAGTCGCCCAGCGCGGCGAGCAGCTCGTCGTAGCCCTCGGCGTGGGCGCGGCACCAGTCCTCGTCCTGGAGCCCGGCGTCGACGATCGCCCGCATCATCCCCATGCCGAGCGCGGCGTCGGTCCCCGGCAACGGGCGCAGGTGCTCGTCCGCCACGCGGGCGGTGCGGCTGCGGAACGGGTCCACCACCACGAGCCGCGCGCCGGCCTTGCGCGCGTCGAGCAGCTTGCGCCACAGGTGCGGCGCCGTCGACATCGGGTTCCAGCCCCAGATCAGCACGTAGCGAGCGTTCGGCCACTCCTCGGGATCGACCTCCGGTGAGACGCCGTGGGCCATGGTCGTCCCGCGCATACCGGCCGTCGCGCAGATCGTGCGCTCGAGCTCTGTGGCGCCGAGCGCGTTCATCACGCGCGCGCTCATGATGTTGCCCTGGATCATTCCCTGGGTGCCCATGTACGAGTAGGGCAGGATCGCCTCGCCGCCGTGCTCCCCGCGCACGCGCACGAGGCCGGCGGCCACGCGCTCGAGCGCGTCGTCCCAGGACACGGGCTCGAAGTTCCCCTCGCCCTTGGGGCCGCTCCGCACCAGCGGGTGCAGGATGCGATCGTCGGCGTAGACGCGCTCGAGGTAGTTGGAGACCTTGCCGCACAGGAACCCGACGGTGATCGGGTGATCCGGGTCACCGGCAAGAGCGACCGCCTTCCCGTCTTCGACGGTCACGTGCATCGCGCAGGTGTCCGGACAGTCGTGCGGGCACGCGCCGCGGACGAGTCGGGTGGCCATCAGCCCATGCTACGGCGCAAGGGGTCAGGTCTTGCAATCGAGCACCTTCGGTGCGCGATTGCAAGACCTGACCCCCGCCGATCTCATACCTCCGAGGGATGCAGAGGCAGCGGCGATCGGGCACGATCGAAGAATGCGTCTCCCGTGGACACCGACCGGTCTGCGCGGGTTCGCGAACGTCGCGGTTCCGTGGATAGTCGGGATCTTCGGGACACTGGTCGCGCTGGGCGAGGGCGAGAACGGGGCGCCGCCCGGCGTGGTTCTCCTGCTGCTGGCTCTCGCGGTGGGGCAGGGAGTGGCGATGCGCTGGCGGCGCACCCACCCGATCCCGGTCACGGCGGTGGCGCTCGTCACGGGGCTCGCCGTGCTGGCGATCTCCCCCGACTCGGTGATGCCCGTGGCGGGCTACTTCGCCGTCGGAGCGCTCGCGTCGGTCTTCCCGCCGCGCGTCTCGCTCTTCGGTCTTGCGGGCGTGACCGCCGTGGCCTCGCTCAACTTCTTCACGGTCAACGCCGAAGATGCCGCCTTTGCGATCGTGCTCGGCTTCGGTGCCTGGGCGCTCGGCGAGGCGGCGCGCAACCGCAGGGTCGTGATCCACGAGGAGGCCCGGCGCGCTGTCGCGGACGAGCAGGCGCGGATCGCGCGCGACGTCCACGACGTCGTGGCCCACTCGGTGTCGGTGATCGTCGTGCAGGCAGCCGCCGCCGACGACGTGTTCGAGGAGCGTCCCGACCAGGCGCGCGCCGCGCTGCGCTCGATCGAGCAGACCGGCCGCGATGCGCTGCGTGAGCTCCGTCTGGTGCTGGGCGCGATGCGGCCCGACCCCGACGCGCCGGAGCACGAGCCCCAGCCGAGCCTGGACCGGCTCGACGAGCTGGCTGAGCCGCTCCGCGCCGGTGGGCTCGACGTGGTGATGCGTCGCGAGGGAGATGAGGGCGGCCTCCCGGCCGGCGTCGACCTGTCCGCCTACCGCATCGTCCAGGAGGCGCTTACGAACACGTTGCGTCACGCGCGGGCGACCCGGGCCGAGGTCGTGCTGAGGCGGGGGCCCGATGCGCTCGAGGTCGATGTCCGCGACAACGGCCGGCCCGCCGGCACCGCCACGGAGGGCGGGCACGGGCTCATGGGCATGCGCGAGCGCGCCACGATGCTCGGCGGGACCTTCGAAGCCGGGCCGCTGCCGGAAGGCGGCTACCGGGTTCACGCCCGTCTCCCGCTCGAGGCGACCCCGTGAGCATCGGGGTCGTCATCGCCGACGACCAGGCGCTCGTCCGCGGCGGCTTCCGCATGATCCTCGACGCCCGGGATGACATCGAGGTCACCGGCGAGGCTGCCGACGGCGCCGAGGCGGTCGAGCTCGTCGAGCAGCTCGAGCCCAACGTGGTCCTGATGGACGTGCGCATGCCCGGCATGGACGGCATCGAGGCGACCCGCCGCATCGCCGCGGCGGGCAGCGCGAGCCGCGTCGTCGTCCTCACCACCTACGACCTCGACGAGTACGTGTTCGCCGCTGTCCGCGCCGGCGCCAGCGGCTTCCTGCTCAAGGACGTGCGCCCGGCGGACCTGGTCGATGCCGTGCGCGTGGTGGCGGCGGGCGAAGCGCTGCTCGCCCCCAGCGCCACGCGACGGCTGCTCGACCGCTTCGCCGGCTCGCTGCCCGATCCCGGCCCGGCGCCCGAGATGCTCGAGGAGCTGACCGAGCGCGAGCTCGAGGTGTTCCGGCTGGTCGCGCTCGCGCTCTCGAACTCGGAGATCGCCGGACGGCTCGTGCTCACCGAGGCGACCGTCAAGACGCACGTGTCCTCGGTGCTGCGCAAGCTCGGCCTGCGCGACCGGGTCCAGGCCGTGGTGCACGCCTACGACGTCGGGCTCGTGCGGCCGCGCTCATCCTGAAGACTGACCTCCAGGTCCACTCCTCAGACCGATGTCGTGGAGCCTGCCGCGACTTAGCTTGGCCGGCATGGCTGCAATTGAGATAAGAGGGCTGAGCCGGCGCTTCGGATCCGTCCAGGCGGTGCGTGACCTCACCTTCGAGGTGCGCGCCGGGCGGGTTACCGGCTTCATCGGGCCAAACGGCGCCGGGAAGTCGACCACCTTGCGGATGCTGCTGGGGCTCGTGCATCCGGACTCCGGCGAGGGAACCTTCGACGGGCGAAGCTACGAGGAGCTGGAGCGCCCCAGCACGCACGTGGGTGCGGTGCTCGAGGACGCGAGCTTCCACCCCGGGCGCAGCGGGCGCAACCACCTGCGCGTCCTGGCCGCGGCGGGCGACCATCCCGAGTCGCGCGTCGACGAGGTCCTCGACCTCGTCGAGCTGAGCGGCGCGGGGCGCCGGCGCGCCAAGGGCTACTCGATGGGCATGCGCCAGCGGCTCGCGATTGCCGCCGCGCTGCTCGGCGACCCCGAGGTGCTGATCCTCGATGAGCCGACCAACGGGCTCGACCCGCCCGGCATCCGCTGGGTGCGCGACCTGCTGCGCGCCGAAGCCGGGCGCGGGCGCGCGGTGCTCGTCTCGAGCCACCTGCTCTCCGAGCTGGCGCTGAGCGCCGACGACGTGGTCGTCATCTCCGGAGGCGCCCTGCGGGCGAGCGGCCCGCTCGACGAGGTGCTGGGCGGCGACGGCGAGTCCGCCACGCGCGTGCGCAGCGGCGAGCCGGAGCGGCTGGCCGCCGTGCTGAGCGACAACGGCCGGGCCCTGGAGCGCCAGGGCGCCGACACGCTCGTCATCCCCGGCATGACCCCGGCCGAAGTCGGTCTGCTGGCCGCGAGCGAGGGAATCCCGCTGCGCGAGCTCACCGCCACCGGCCGCTCACTTGAAGACGCATTCCTCGACCTCACCGCGGAGGCGGCATGACCACCCTGTTGCGATCCGAGTTCATCAAGCTGCGCACGACCCGCACGTTCGTCGCGCTCACCGCCGTCGCGGGCGGGCTGTCCCTGCTCCTGACGGTCCTCACGGGCGTGCTGTCCGACCCACAGCCGGAGGATGTGGTCACCGACATCTTCGCCAATGACATGAGCAGCGTGTTCATCCTGGTCCTCGCCGTCATCGGCATCACGGGCGAATGGCGCCATCGCACCATCACCGGCGCCCTGCTCGCGGCGCCGGACCGGCTGCGCTTCCTCGCCGCGAAGGCGGTCGCGTTCGCGGGTGCGGGGCTGGTGATCTCGCTTCTCATCTCCGCGGCGGTGACGGTTGTCGGGCTCGTGTTCGTCGGCGTGCGCGACCTGCCGGGACCAGCCGCCGGCGAGCTCGGCGAGTACGTCATGCGGAGCGCCGGGCTCGCCGCCCTCGGGGGAGCCTTCGGCGTTGCGCTGGGTGCGCTAGTCCGCAACCAGGTCGGAGCGATCGTGGGCGTGCTGGTGGCGACCTTCGTCCTGGAGCCGATGGTGCTCGCGATCGTTCCGGAGGTGGGTCGCTTCGGCCCCTTCGTCGCGCTGCCGACAGCGGCGACCGGCATCGACCCGGCCGCTGTCGGCCTCGACGAGGCGAACCTGCTCAATCCGCAGCTCGCGACGCTCGCGCTGCTCGGCTGGATCGGGATCGCCTTCGCGGCGGGCGTCGCACTGCTGCGCCGCCGCGATGTGGAGGGCTAGAGGCCCGGCGGGACGACCAGGCGCTGCCCGGACATGATCACGTTCGGGTCGCCGCTGCCGATCCGCTCGGCGTTCAGCTCCCAGAGGCGCTCCACGGCCCTGGCGACCTCGTCCGTGGAGGCGCCGGGGCCGAGCAGGTCCTCGGCGATCAACCAGAGTGACTCGCCCGCGCGCACGACGTGGACGCGCTCCGAGTCCGCTGCCCGCACCTGGGCAGGAGGCTCGGCCTGAGCCACCACCGGCACGGGAGCGGGCGCGACCGGGACCGGCTCGATCACGGTCGCTGCGGGTTGGGGCGGGGCGGGCGGCGTCGCCTCGACGCGCTGTGGCGGGCGCTCTGCCGGCGGTGGAGCGGCCTGTTCGCCCAGCGGTGGAGCGGGCGGCGTTGCGGTCTCCGGAGCCGGAGCTGCCGGTGGCGGCGCCGGGACAACCGGCGCCGGGACGGCCTCGACCGAGGCCGGCGGCACGACCGGCGGCGGCTCAACGGGGGGCGGCACCACGGGCGCCGGCTCGACGGGCGGCGGTGTAACGGGCGGCGGCTCCGGCGGGTCGGGCGGCTCCGGAGGCGGCGGCGGGCCGGGTGTCGGCACGTCGTCCGCGGCGGCGTCGATGTCGGCCTGCTCCTCGGCCGTCGGCTCCTCGGGGAGAACGGGCGCGGGCTCCACCGGCGTCTGGCTGTCGAGCTGGTCGAGGTAGTTCATGACCTCTTCCTCGCTCGCACCCGGTGGCGGGGGGGTCTGAGCGCCGGCCGCAGCGGACCCGAGCGCCGGGGCGAATACGGCAGCGACGGCCAGTGCCGCCCGGCGGCCGGTCACCCTCACTGCGCGCCTGTAACCCATCAGGTTTCTCCTGCATGCCCCAAGGGGAAGATGGGAAAACCTAGCGTCCCCAGGAGATTCAACGACAATGACTCGCCGCCTCGCCCCGCCCGCCATCGCTCTCTGCCTGCTCGCAGCCGGCGCCGCCCCGGCGTACGCCGCGCCGGAGTTGATCGAGGGAAGCGTCTCGCCGCCGCCGGGCGCGTTCGCCTCCTCCGCGGTGACAGGTACCGCGACCGTCTTCCTCGACGAGAGCGCGTTCCGCAAGCGCGGCACGTTCCGCACGGTCGGCTTCGCGACCGTCAGGAACGGCAACTTCAACGTCACGACGCCCGTCACGCCGATGCTGCGGCGCGTCGCGGGGCGCAACGCCGGCAACGTCAACCTGCTGCTGCTCGTCAAGACCGCGGCCGGCAAGGCCGTGCTGCCCTTCACGCGCAAGCTGTCGGACGGGGGCTGGCTCGCCCGCTCCTCGACCTCGCCGCGCCTTCCCCTGCACCCGTGGGGCAATGGCACCACCAGCACCAAGGCACTCGCCAGCCAGGAGCGGTCGGACTGCGAGTGGAGGCGCTCGAAGAACTACTACCGCTACACGCGCGTGGGCCAGCTGCACCAATGGGGCGGCTTCCGCTCAACCTTCTATTACGCGAGCGGATCGCAGGCCGATTCCGAGATCGGAGCGGCGGTGGCGTACGGCCGCGCCGGCTTCGAGGCGAGGGGCGAGACCTCGGTCACGAAGACGACCGTCGGCGAGCGCGGCTCGATCATCAGGCCGCCGGGTCCCGGCGCCTTCTCGCGCTACGTCCAGACGCGCTTCGCCTACTACTACCTCTACCTCCACGGCAACGACTGCAACCGCGGCCCCGGTGACCTGACCAGGGTCCTGCGGACCAGCCACCACGTGGGCGGGTCGTACTACAAGAAGTACGACGACGCCGCCAGCGTGCTCGACGGCAGCTGCCACACCGCGGACAGCGACCACAGGCTCATCGTCGCGCCGAAGAGCACCGAATGGGCTTCCAGCGGCACGGCAAAGAGCGTCTCGCGCGCTATCAGCATCTTCGGCATCACGCTGGGCAGCCGAAGCGGCTGGTCGACGCACGTAAAGACCGAATGGGAGAACGTCGGCACGGTGCCGCGGGCTATCTGCTCGGTCTACGGCGAGCCCAATACCGCTCCGGTCACCTACGTCGGCGGCGTGATCCGCGACTGACATACAGCGGCGCCGCGCGCTCTCAGCTTCTTCTCAGCTTGGGAGCGTGATCATGGGTGCATGCGAATTCTCGTCGCCGAGGACGACACGCGCATGGCAGCCGCCATCCGCCGGGGGCTGCAGTTCGAGGGCCTCGTCGTCGATGTAGCGAGCGACGGCGAGCAGGCGCTGCGCACGGTCCGCGCGACTGACTACGACGCGATCGTCCTCGACGTGATGATGCCGGGCCTCGACGGCTTCGAGACCTGCCGCCGGCTGCGCCTGGACGGGGTGTGGGCGCCGGTGCTCATGCTCACGGCCCGCGACTCGGTCGAGGACCGCGTACGCGGGCTGGACGGAGGCGCCGACGACTACCTGACCAAGCCGTTCTCGCTCGCCGAGCTGACCGCGCGCCTGCGCGCGCTCGTGCGCCGCGGGCCACTCGAGCGCCCGACCGTCCTCGAGGCGGGCGACCTGCGCGTCGACCCGGCCACTCGAGAGGTGTGGCGCGGCGACACTCAGATCGATCTCTCCGCCCGCGAGTTCGGGCTGCTCGAGACGCTGATGCGCCGGCCGGGGCACGTGTTCAGCCAGATGCAGCTGCTCGAGTCCGCCTGGGACCTCGGCTACGAGCAGCGCTCGAACGTGGTCGAGGTCTACATCGGGTACCTGCGCCAGAAGATCGACCGGCCCTTCGACGTCAGCTCGATCGAGACGGTGCGCGGCGCCGGCTACCGGGTGCGCAGGGACGGCGGCCGGTGAGCCGCCTCCCAATCCGCGTGCGCCTGACGGCCGCCTTCGCGGCGGCGATGGTCGTGGTGCTCGCCGCCGCGGGGCTGTTCGTCTATCTGCGCCTGAAGGACGACCTGGACGAGAGCATCGCGATGGGCCTGAACACACGCGTCGCGGCGGTGGCGGACTCCGGCTCCGCCGCGGCCGGCGCGGCGGGAGACGCGGAGGAGGGCTTCGCCCAGCTCCTGACGCGCGACGGCAGCGTCGTCGACAGCTCGGGAGGCCTGCGCGGCGAGGCACTCAGCCCTGCCGAGCTGCAGCGCGTCTCCTCGGGTGAGGAGCTGTCTTTCGAGCGCCGCCTTCCGGGCATCGAGGGCAGCGCGAGCGTGCTCGCCCGCGCCGGGCCGGGCGACCGGGTCGTGGTCGCCGGCCAGTCGCTCGACGACCGCGATGAGACCCTCGCCGGCGTCGTGACGTCGTTCGCGATCGGCGGGCCGATCGCCGTTGCGCTCGCCTCGCTGCTCGGATACGGGCTGGCCACTGCCGGCCTGCAGCCGGTGGAGGCGATGCGCCGGCGCGCACGCCAGGTCTCGCTCGCGAGCGGGGACGAGCGGCTGCCGCTGCCCAAGGCCGAGGACGAGATCCGCCGGCTCGGCGAGACGCTCAACGAGATGCTCGATCGGCTCGGCCGCTCATTCGAGCGCGAGCGCCGCTTCGTCGCCGACGCAAGCCACGAGCTGCGCACCCCGCTGGCGGTGGTCAAGGCGGAGCTCGAGCTGGCCCTGCGCGCGGGCCCGCACGACCCGGAGGGACGCGAGGCGCTCGTGGCAGCCGTCGAGGAGTGCGACCACCTCGTCCAGCTCGCGGAGGACCTGCTCGTCGTCGCCCGCGCCGGCGAGGGCGCGCTACCGGTACAGACGGAATCGCTCGACGTGAACGAGCTGCTCGTGCGAACGCAGCGGCGCTTCGCGGACCGCGCACGCGAGCGCGGGCGCGAGATCCGCGTCGAGGCCGGCGACGGGGAGCGCGTGCACGCTGACGAGCTGCGGCTCGACCAGGCGCTCGCCAATCTCGTCGACAACGCGCTGCGCTACGGGGAGGGCGACGTCTTGCTGAGCTCTCACCGCGCCGGCGGCGGCATGGCGTTCGAGGTGTCCGACGCCGGCGAGGGCTTCCCGCCCGAGTTCGCCGAGCGCGCCTTCGAGCGCTTCGCGCGCGGCGATGAGGCTCGCACCCGCACCGGAACCGGCCTCGGACTGTCGATCGTCAGGGCGATCGCACAGGCCCATGGAGGTCGCGCCGAGATCGCGCCGGGCCGGGGAGCCACCGTCCGGATCTGGCTCCCCGATGCCCCGGAAGACGGCTCAGGGCCATCTCAGGTGGCCGCCGTAACTTCGGGATCCAGGCAAGACGAACCGGATCCAAGGAGGTAGATCGGATGGGAAAGAGAGTGAAGGTTCTACTGGGCGCAACGCTCGCGATCGCCGTGCTCGGCATCTCCGGGGCGGCCATTGCGGGGGCGACCGGCGGCGACGACGACGGCAGCGAGCAGGCGATCACGGGGCAGGCCCTCGACCGTGCGTCGGCGGCCGCGCTCGAGCACACCGGCGACGGCAAGGTCACCGAGACCGAGGCCGGCGACGAGGAGGGCGCCTACGAGGTCGAGGTGACGCTGGACGACGGCAGCCAGGTCGACGTGCACCTCGACAAGGGGTTCACCGTCATCAGCCAGGCCGATGACGGGAACGACGGCGGCGAGGACGACAGCGGCGACAAGGACTAGATCGCCTGGCGTCCGCGCAGCGCGCGGCCCAGCGTGATCTCGTCTGCGTACTCGAGGTCCGAGCCAACCGGCAATCCACTCGCAAGACGCGTCACGACCACATCGGGCGAGCGCTCCCGCAGAGCGTCGGCCAGGTAGAGGGCGGTCGCCTCGCCCGTGGTCGTGGCGTTGGTGGCGATCACGACCTCGCGGATGCCCGCCCCGTTGTCGACCCGCCCGAGCAGCTCCGCGATGTGGAGGTGCTCGGGGTCGACGCCGTCGATCGGCGAAAGCGCCCCGCCGAGCACGTGATAGCGGCCCTGGAACTCGCCCGAGCGCTCGATCGGGATCACGTCGCTCGGCTGCTCAACGACGCAGATGGTGCCCGCCTCGCGCCGCTCGTCCTGGCAGATGCGGCAGGTCGACTCGGTGGCGAGGTTGAAGCAGACCTCGCAGTGGCCGACGGTCGCCTTGACCTCACGGATCGCGTCGGCCAGCCCGAGCGCCTCCTCCTCTGATGCGCTCAGGATGTGGAACGCCAGCCGCTGCGCTGTGCGCTGCCCGATGCCGGGCAGGCGGGCGAGCTCGGTGATGAGGCGGTTGACCGGGGCGGCGAACACGGGCCGAAAAGGCTAGCCACGGCGCCGGGCGGCCCGCCCGCCGGGCCGGCACGAGCCCCTGAGGCCGCAGAAGCATCACCAAGACGAGGATCGCGCCGTAGATGCCAGAGCTGACCTCCGACAGGTCGAACGCCAGGCCGAACTTGCTCGGAAGGTCGTACAGGACGTCGGGCAGCAGGTAGTAGTTGACCACCGAGAGGATGATCGCGCCGACCACGACGCCCGGAATCGATCCGAGGCCGCCCACCACGACCATCGCCAGGATGAAGATCGAGAAGGAGTACTCGAACTGGCCCGGGTTGACGATGCCCAGATACGAGGCGAAGAACGCGCCCGAGATCCCGCCGTACGCGGCGCCCGTCCCATACGCGAGGAGCTTGGTGCGGACGATGGGGATCCCGGTGCACGCGGCGACCGGCTCGTCCTGGCGAATCGCGATCCACGACCGGCCGATACGTGAGTCGCGCAGATTGACGTTCACGATGAGCGCGAGAGCGACCAGCGCGAGCGCGAACCAGTACCACGGGCGTAGGTTCAGCGCTTCGAAGCGACCGATCAGCGGCAGCTCGATGCGGTCGATGGGCCCGATGCCGATCGGGCCGGACGTGAGCGTGCCGCCGAAGAACTCGATGCTGCGCCCGTTCGACACGATCTGACCGATGATCTCGCCGAAGGCCAGCGTGACGACCGCGATGTAGTCGCCGCGCAGCCGCAGAGTCGGCACGCCGATGAGGGTGCCGGCGACGGCCGTCGCCGCGGCGGCGAGCGCCAGGATGAGCACGAAATTGACGTGGATGCCGGGCGTGCCGGCCACGGAGTCGCCGGCCAGGATGGCGATGCCGCTTCCGTCGGACCCGGCGTTCGCCCAGAAGCCTGACCCGAAGTAGGCGGCCGTGTACGCGCCGATCGCGAAGAAGGCCACATACCCGAGGTCGAGCAGGCCGGCGTAGCCCACGATGATGTTCAGCCCGAGCGCCATCACCACGTAGATGGCGGCCAGGACCATGTTGTTGAGGACGGGGCCGCCCGCGCTGAAGAACAGCGGTGCGACCGCCGCAACTGCGAACACGGCGACAACGCATCCGAGCGTTGCGCCGCGAACGCGGGTCACGCCGATGCTCTCAGCCGATCGGCCGCCCGGGTCACCGGGCAGGCCCCTTCGTAATGCCCGCAGGCGTGCGCGTCGCACAGCCGGCACGTCTCCATCGCCGCGCGCAGATCGACGGTCGTCGCATCGAGCAGCGCCCCGAGCAGCCGCTCGAGGTCGCGCACGTCGGCGGCATCGAGCTGCGCGACCGCGGAAAGCAGGACGCCCGATCGGGCGTCGAGCGCCCGATCGGCCAGCTCGCGGCCCGCCGGCTCGAGCCACACCAGCGCACGGCGCCCATCCGCGGGATCTGACTCGCGGCGCGCCAGGCCGGCCGCTTCGAGCCGGTCGACTACGCGCACGGCCCGGGAGTGTGAGACGCGCATCGCCTCGGCAAGCACGTCCACCGACCTTCCGTCCGCCCACTCCCGAAGCGACACCAAAGCGGCCGGTGGACCCCCGGCCATCCCCGTCGCCGCCTCGGTCGCCTCCCTGATGCGGTCGCTAATTGTCAGGGCGATCGCTCCTAGGCGATTCGCGACCGGCGAGATATATGCCTCAGGCATATATAGAGGATAAGCGCGAGGCGCCCGGTGCGCCTGGCTGGGACCCGGTCGGCCAATGAGGCGTGGCCCATCCAAACGCGGTTAGGCCATCACTAGCTCACCACCGGATCAGCCTCGGTCCCGTCGGTGTGGCGCGGCTGCTCGTGCCCGCGGGCGCCCGCCTGCCTTCCACCTCGCAGTGCCCCCGCGGCCAGGAGAGCAAGCCCCGCGAGCGCCCAGGCCGCGAGCACCATCAGGTGCGAACCCGCGCCCGCGCCGTCGAAGAAGCCGGTGCTGCGCAGCAGGTTGGCCCCGGCTCCGGGTGGCATCAGCTGGCCGATGGCCCCAGCCGGCTGAGGCAGCAGCTCCGGAGCCGAGCCGACCGCGGAGAATGGATTTCCAACGAAGATCATGAGCAACGCCCCGATCAGCAGGCCCGCCTTGCCGATGACGGCGTAGAGGCCCGCCAGCGCGGCGCCGATCGCCAGCACGGTCAGGCCAAGCACGGCGGCGTTCGCCACCCAGTCGCCCTCTACCACTTCGAGCCAGCTCTGCACGATCACGGCAGCCAGGACGCCGGTCAGCACGGAAGCCAGCAGCACCCGGCCGGCGCGGCCCAACGCACTCGAGCTCAGCAGCACCCCCGCGATGCCGGTGAGGATCCCGGCGATCACGAGCGGCAGCACCGACGAGCCGAGTGCTGTCGCATGCGGGCCCGCCTCGACGACATCCTCGGTCGCGGCCCTCGTTTCGCTTGCGGCCTGCGTGAGAAGCTGCGCGACGGCAGGACTGGCCGCCGATGCAGTGAGCACCTTCGGCCCGCTCGGCGTCGCCACGAAGGCTCCGTACACGTCTCGGTCCTCGATTGCGTCACGTGCCGCGGCCTCGTCCCCGTAGCGCCGCAGGTCGAACGCCCCTTCCTGCTGCGCCAGGCGCCTCTCGATCGCGTCGGCCGCGGGCGGCGCGCCGGCCACGCCGATCGGCAGATCGCGCGGCTCGAGCCGGGCGTTCGGCCAGGCGAAGAGGGTCAACACGAGCGCCACCACCACCGGGACGGCCAGGATCGCCGCCGCGGGCGGCCGGTGAGGTGTCTGTGTTGCACTCATCGTTCTCCTCCTGTCGGTGTGAATCACGGATCTCGCTATGACCGCGGAGCGGCGGCATCGGGGCGGGTCAGGGCTATCGGCGGCCACCGGCCGATGACCCGGTCGAGCTGTCGCAGACGGACTCCGGCTGGGACCAGCGCCATCGCCGCGTCGCGAATCCTCGTGAGCAGCGGCGAGGAGGCGAGGGCGATGCGTGCGGCGGCGCGCGAGCCATCGACGAGGTCGCGCGCCCGCGGAGCGCGATCCCGCTCGTAGGCGCGGAGCGCCGCATGCGGATCCTCGATATCGCGCAGGGCGGCGCCGAGCGCGACCGCGTCCTCGAGCGCGCAGCAGGCACCCTGGCCGAGGAAGGGGAGCATCGGATGGGCGGCGTCCCCAAGCAAGGTGGCCGCGTCCCTGCCCCAGCCGTCGATCGGTGGCCTGTCGAAGAGCTCGTGGCGAAGCAGGGCGTGCGGCCGCGTCGCGGCGAGCAGGCTCGGAATCGGCTCGGCCCAGGAGCCGTGGCGGGCGAGCAATCCGGCGAACCGGTCCTCGCCGGCGTCCCTGGCAAGCTCGGCGCGGTGCGCGGCGTACCAGTAGACCCGCCGTCCGGAGAGCGGCGCCACGCCGAAGACCTCCCCGCGACCCCAGTACTCGCCGGCGGCAAGTTCGCCGCCCCAATCGTCGACAACGGCGCGGTAGGCGACCACCCCGCTTGCGCGCGGTGGACCGTCGCCGAGCAGGGCGGCTCGGGTCGCCGAGTTGATCCCGTCGGCGCCGACGATGACTTCCGCCTCGAGCCGCTCTCCGGTCGCCAACCCGATAGCGCCGTCTGCGCCGACTTCCCGCACCTCGGCGCCGAAGCGGACCACGCCGTCTCCGGCGGCCGCTAGCAATGCCCCCTGCAGGTCGGCGCGGTGAACGAGCGCGAGCGGCGCACCGTAGCGCCGCTCCAGGACCTCCGGCGAGATCGCCGTGATCAGCTTTCCGTCACGGGCTCGTCTGATCCCACCGTCGCCCCGAGGAACCTCGGCGGCGTCGGCAGTGGCGCCGACGCCGATCTCGCGAAGGGCACGGGCGCCGTTGGGCCACAAGGCGAGTCCGGCGCCGAGCGGCTCGAACCGTTCGGCGCGCTCGAGCACCGTCACCTCGTGGCCGTCCCGGCGCAGAATCGCGCCGGCGGCCAGGCCGCCGATCCCGGCGCCGACGATCACAACCCGTTTCGGTCGCCGAGCTGTGCGGACCTGCTCTTGTTGCATCTCTAAGCGTCCTTCTTCGTCATCTCGTGGTTGGCGAACGGGGTCAGGATCGCGGATGCCTCCCTGAGGACGGCCCTCCTGGGGCGATGACGTCACTGCCGCGCCGACCGGGCGCCATCCTGCGACCACTCGCACGGCTCCCGCTCGTAGTATCGCCCCATGCATCTGGCCAGGGCCCGGGCGATCGTTGACTACGTGGTGGCGAACGCGTCCGGCCCGGTGTCGGTGTTCGTCGCCGACGCGCACGGCGAACTGGTCGCGGCGGCGACCATGGACGGTGCCGCGCCGGACACGCGGCTGAACGCGCAGCGCAAGGCCTACACGGCCGCGCGCAGCGACGCGACGTCGACACGGCAACTCGCCGAGAAGGCACGCGACGATCCCGTCGAGCGAGCGAGCTTCGACCCCTTCTTCACCTTCTTCCTCGGCGGCGTGGCCGTCTTCGAGGATGGCCGGCGGGTCGGCGCGGTTGGCGTCAGCGGCCTGCCTGGCGAGGACGACGAGCAGGTCGCGCTCGCGGCGATCGACGGCTCGGCGACCGTCAGACCGTAATCGCCTGCGCTTCGCGCTATCGGGCTCGAGTCCGCGAGCAGCGACCGTGGCCACGTGGGCATCGAGATCGTCGACGAAGAACGTCACCACGGAGTTCCCAGCGCCGTCTGGGTCCTCCACGACGTAGACCGACCGGTCCTCGGCCAGTCGCGCGCCGGCCGGGGCCAGTGTCGCTCGCCGATCAACCTCGGCGCCCACAACGGTCTTAGGACGAGAAACGGAGAGCGAGCAGGGACTCCGAATGCGTGAACTCTTACTGCAGATGGGCGTGTCGATCGACGGCTACGTCGCAACCCTCGACGGGGCGCACGACTGGGGCTATGCCGGCGAAGACCCGGCGACGAAGAAGTGGAAGCTCGCCTCCGTCTGGGGCGCGGCGCTCACCTGATGGGCCGGCAGACGTACGAGGACATGGCCGCGGTCTGGCCGGAGTCGACAAGTGACTACGCGCAGACGTATTCGACCGGCGCGGCGATCCACGTCTACCGCCCGAGGAAAGGCAGCCAGAAGGCGCCGCGCCCGGCGCTCAGAGGCCGGGCAGTCCCAGTCCGCCGAGCCCGCCCGGCCCGGCGAGGCCGCCGGCCGCGGCGTTCATCTTGGATGCGGCCAGCTCCTGGGCCGAGCGGATCGCCTCGTTGACGGCCGCCTGGACCAAGTCCTGCAGCATCTCGACGTCCTCCGGGTCGACCGCCTCGGGGTCGATGCGCAGCTCCCGGAGCTGCAGGTCACCGCTCATCTTCACGACGACCATGCCGCCGCCGGCGCTCGCCTCGACGGTCTCGTTCGCGAGCTCCTCCTGCGCCTTGGCCATGTCGGCCTGCATCTTCTGGACCTGCTTGAGCATCTGGTTCATGTTCGGCTGACCCATTACTGCTGTTCCTCCTCGGGTTCCTCGAAGACCTCCTCCGCGCCGAACTCCGCACGCAGGCGCTCGATGAGCTGCTCGTGGTCGAGTGTGGCCTGAGCGTCCGAGCCGGCCTCATCGCTCAGCTCGAAGGTGAGGGCGAGCGAGTGCCCGGTGAGGCCGCGCACGGCGCTCGCCACGAGCTCGCGGTTGGCCTCGGCCTTCTTCTTCACGAAAGCGGCATCGGCGGGAAAGGCGATCGCCAGGCGGTCGCCCTCGAGGCCGGCCGGCTGCGCCGCGCCGATAGCCGCGCCCAGCATGCCGTTCTCCTCCTTGACCGCGTCGGCGACGGCCGGCCAAAGCGCCTTGACCTGCTCGAGCTCGAGCGCGCCGGTCGGCTGTGGCGCCTCCTCCTCGCGCGGCTCGACGGCCACCGCCGCCGAGGGCCCCGCGCCGCTTCGCTGCGGTGCGGCCTGTGAAGCGGTCGCAGCCACGGGCTCTTCCGCGGTCGTCTCGACGGCGGGCTCGCCGCCGAGCCTGCCCTCGAGCTGCTCGATGCGGAAGATCAGCGTCTGCAGCGACAGGTCGGCCTGCGGCTGGGTCGCCTTCAGCAGCGCCATCTCGAGCTGCATGCGCGGCTCGGAGCCGTCCTTGACGGCGGCGAGGGCGGCGGCCAGGAAGTCGATCGCGCGCAGGATCTCTCCCTGGGAGAGCCGCTCCGCCTGGGAGGCGAGCCGGTCGCCGTGCTCGGCCGTTACCGAGAACGAATCCGGCACGTCGCCGAGCGTCTGCACCACGAACAGGTGGCGCAGGTGGGCGGAGAGGTCGCGCATGAACTGGGTGAAGTCGCGCCCTGACTCGGACAGCCGCTGCACGCCGAGCAGCGCCTCCTTGGGGTCGCGCGCGGCGAGCGCCTCACCGGCCGCGAGCACCATCTCCGCGTCGGCGACGCCCAGGATGTCGAGCACGTCGTCCAGGTCGACGCGCTTGCCGCCGTAGGTCACGAGCTGCTCCAGCGTTCCGAGCGCGTCGCGGAAGGACCCCGTCGCGGCACGCGCCAGCATGCCGACCGCGGCGTCCGGGATCTCGATCTCCTCCTCGGCCGCCACGCGCCGCAGCACGCCGGCTATCTGCTCGAGCGAGGGGCGCTGAAAATCGAAGCGGTGGCAGCGGTCGACGATCGTGGCCGGCACCTTGTGAGCCTCGGTGGTGGCGAGCACGAAGACGACGTGCGCCGGCGGCTCCTCGAGCGTCTTGAGGAACGCGTTCCAGGCCGCGGTCGAGAGCATATGCGCCTCGTCGAGGATGTAGACCCGCTTGCCGCCCTGCATCGGAGCGAGCGCCACGTTCTCGCGCAGCTCGCGTATGTCGTCGACCGAGTTGTTCGAGGCGGCGTCCATCTCGACGACGTCGAGCGAGGTGCCGGTGAGGATCGCGCGGGCGACCGGGCTGTCGGGGTCGAACTGAGCGTTGGGGCCGCCCTCGGCGTTCAGGGCGCAGGCCAGGAGCTTCGCCATAGACGTCTTGCCGGTGCCGCGCGAGCCGACGAACAGGTAGGCGTGGTGCACCTGGCCGAGCTCGATCGCGTTACGCAGCGTCTTGACGATGTGCTCCTGACCGACCACCGAGTCGAAGGTGCGCGGGCGGTGGCGGCGGTAGAGCGAGAGCATCGGTCGCCCCATGCTAGCTGTGCGACGGACGGTGGACAGGGCACCCGCCCCGGGAGATACTCGGCCGCATGATCTCGACTGTCGCCGTGGGCACGGACGGCTCCGAAACCGCCGGCAAGGCGGTCGAGACGGCTGCGGAGATGGCCCGCCGCTACGGCGCGAAGCTGTTCCTGATCAGCGCCCTCAGCGACTCGAAGGACGGCGGTCCGTCCAATCTGAGCGGCTCCTCGCTCGAGATTCAATGGGCCACGAGTCCCGCCGCACGCCTGACGGAGCAGCTGGAGCGCGCGCAGGCTGCGCTCCGCGCCGGCGGGATCGACTGCAGCACGCTGATCGAGGAGGGCGACCCCGCCGAGGTGCTCGTCAACCTGGCCGAGCGCTGCGGCGCCGACGTGCTCGTGATCGGCAACAAGGGCATGCAGCGGCGCGTGCTCGGCAGCGTCCCGAACACCGTCACGCACAGGGCGGGCTGCTCGGTCCTGGTGGTAAAGACGACCTAGGGGTCAGGTCTTGCATTCCAGCACCCTCGAGGTGCGCTGGAGGGTTGCGTGAATGCAAGACCTGACCCCTTAGAGCAGGTCGAGCGCGGCTCCGATCACCGTCTCGGCGTCGATCCCGTGATGGCGGTAGACGTCGTCGAGGTCGCCGGACTGCCCGAAGTGGGTCACGCCCAGCGGCGTGAGCGGCACCGTGTTGAGCGTGGCGAGGAAGGCGAGCGCGTTCGGGTCGCCGTCGAGCACCGTCACCATCGGCGCGGCACGCTCGGCCGGCAGCAGCTCGTCGAGGATCTCCGCCGGGTGCTCGCCGAAGCCGGCCCGGGCGCGCAGCGCGCGGAAGATCAGGTCTGCGCTCGTCACGCAGATCACATCGACGCCATCGCCGAGCTCGTCGGCCGCGGCGACCAGCTCGGGCATCACGGCGCCCATGCCGACGAGCGTCAGGCGCGGCCGCCCCTCGGCGAGCCGCAGCGGATAGCCACCCGCGAGCGCGAGCCGACGGCGCTCGTCGCTCACATCGCCGCCCGCGAGCGTCTGGTCGACCGGCCGCGTCGAGAGCCGGAAGTAGGCGGACTCGCCGCCCGGCCGGCCGAGGCGTGACAGCGCCTGCAGCAGCGTCCATTCGAGGTCCTGCCCGAAGGCCGGCTCCCAGGCGGTGCAGCCCGGCTGGCCGATGCCGATCGACGGCGTGACGATCGACTGGTGGGCGCCGCCCTCGGGCGCGAGCGAGACGCCCGACGGCGTGCCGACGAGTATCGACTGGCCGCCGGCGTAGATGCCGAACGACCAGGGCTCGAGCGCACGGCCGACGAATGGGTCGTAGATCGTCCCGATCGGGAAGAGCGGCTGGCCGTAGCGGCTCCAGGCGGCGCCCAGCTCGCCGAGCAGCCCGACGAGGTTCGTCTCGGCGATGCCGAGCTCGATGTGGCCGCCGCCCGGCGTCTCGTGCCAGTGCACAAGCGTCTGCGCGTCGTCGCCGAACCAATCCCGGCGCTTCCCCACCGACCAGATGCCGGCCTTGTTGATCCAGCCGCCGAGGTTCGTGGAGCTGGCGACATCCGGGCTGACCGTGACCACCCGCTCCGCCACCTCGGGCGCCTCGTGCACCAGGTCGACGAAGAAGCGCCCGAAGGCCTGCTGGGTCGACTCGCTGCCGCGATGGGTCCGGCCGAGGGATGCCGGCACCGGCGGCGGCTCGTGCGGGAGCGGCTCGTCGCGCGCGAGCGCGGCGGCCGCTGCCGCGCAGAGCTCGTCCTCGGGGCTGCCGGACTCGAAGCGCTCCCAGGGCCGTTCGTCGTCCGTGCCGAGCTCGGCCGCGAGCTCCGCGAACTGCTCGGTCGTCAGCAGCGCGGAGTGGTTCTCCGGGTGGCCCTCGATCGGCAGCGACCAGCCCTTGATCGTGTAGGCGAACACCACCGTCGGCCGGTCGTGCTCCACGGTGCGGTAGGCGTCGATCAGCTTGCCGAGGTCATGACCGCCGAGGTCCCTGAAGCCCGCCCGCAGCTCGGCATCGTCGAGCTCGTCCACCAGCCCCGCCAGCGCGGGGTCGTCGCTGGGAAGCCGCTCACGCAGCTCCGCGCCGGTGGCGCGCAGGAGCCGCTGGTACTCCTCGTTCGGCATCTCGTCGATACGGCGCCGCAGGCCGGCGCCGCCCGGCCGTGCGAACAGGTCGTCGAGCACGCGCCCGTACTTGACGGTGATCACCTGCCAGCCGGCGGCGTCGAACATCCCGGCGAGCCGGCCGAAGGCGATGTCCGGCACCACGCGGTCGAGCGACTGCCGGTTGAGGTCGACGATCCAGAGCACCTCGCCGAGATGGGCGACCCACGGGTCGGCGATCGCCTCCCAGACGGCACCCTCGTCGAGCTCGGCGTCGCCGAGCAGGGCGATCTGGCGGCCCATCGGCGGCGCATCGAGGCGGTGGTACTCGAGATAGCGGCGCGTGATCGCACCCCAGACCGGCGCCGTCGCCCCGATGCCGACGGAGCCCGTCGAGTAGTCGACCGGGTCCGGGTCCTTGGTGCGGCTCGGGTAGCTCTGCAGTCCGCCGAACTCGCGCAGCGACTCGAGGTACGGCTGTTCGAGCCCGCCGAGCAGGTAGTTGATCGCGTGCAGGACGGGCGAAGCATGCGGCTTCACCGACACGCGGTCCTCGGCGCGGAGCTCCGCGAACCACAGGGCCGTCATCAGGCTGACCATCGAGGCGCTCGAGGCCTGATGGCCGCCGACCTTCACACCCGAGCGGCTCTCGCGGACACGGTTCGCGTGGTGGACGATCGCGGTGGCGAGCCAGAGGACCCGGCGCTCCACGGCCCGGAGCGTCTCGAGATCAGGCTGCGCGAGCGGCGGCGACGGCTTCGCCGTGATCTGTGAACCACTCAAGGGATGCGATCTTCCCACCTCGGAGGGTCAGCAGGATCACGAACGGCATTTCCCCCTCGATGCCGCTCGCGCGCCCACGGGTGATCCAGGCGCCGCTCGCAACCACGCGGTCGCCATGCGCCTCGACGCGCTCGGCCACGATGCGGCTCGACTCCCAAGCGGAGCGCCACTGCTCGATGTTGGCTCGCACGCCGTCGTGGCCGTGGTACTCAGCCTGGTCGGGCCATTCCGGCCCCGCGATCATCGCGGCGTCCTCCGTGTAGAGCCCCACGACGCCGTCGACGTCGCCGGCGTTCCACAGGTCGATAAGGGCGCGGGCCACGTCCAGGTTGTCCGCCTCGGCCATGAGATTGAAAGTGGACCGTGCACCCTTCCTCGAAACTCGCCTTCGGGCGTGCCCGCCGATCTTCGGCTCCGGCCAGGCTGTTCCGCGGCGCACGAGCGGTATCGCTTAAGGCTGCTTCCTCCCGGACCTGACCTGGTTCGCGAGCGCTCGCCGCGCGGGACCCGGCCATCGACGCCTCTGTCCGGCGTACTGACCCCGAAAGCGGAATCCCTCAGTCGGGAATTCAGCCCCGCTAGAGCGGCTTGCGGGTGACAGGGCACCGCTACCTCCCCGCCTAGCACGGTCCGCGCCCAAGCCTAGCGCGCGAATAACCTCCGCGCGCAGTCGTCGACCGAGAGGAGCTTCATGGCCCTGCGCATGCCCGTGTCCACCGAGAACGCCCCCGCCGCGATCGGCCCCTACAGCCAGGCGATCCGCACCGGCTCGCTCCTGTTCTGCTCGGGCCAGGTGCCCCTCGATCCGTCGAGCGGCGAGCTCGTCAAGGAGGACGTCGTGGGCCAGGCGCGCCGCTGCCTCGAGAACCTCTCGGCCGTGTGCGAGGCGGCCGGCGCCTCGCTGTCTCAGGCGGTCCGCTGCACGGTGTACCTCGCTGACATGGGCGACTTCGCGCGCGTGAACGAGGTCTACGCCGAGTTCTTCGGCGAGGAGGACCCGCCGGCGCGGGTGGCGATCCAGGCCGCCGGACTGCCCAAGGGCGCGGACATCGAGATCGACGCGATCGTCGCTCTCTAGGTCACGCGCGAGCGCGGCGTCGTGCTGTCGTAGTCGCCGCGCTCGACCAGCCCGCGCAGGCGGTCGAGTGCCTCGTATACATCAGCGAAGCGTGTGTAGAGCGGGGCGAAGCCGAGCCGGATCAGGTCGGGCTCGCGGAAGTCCGGGATGACCTTGGCACGCTCGATCAGCGCTCGGCAGATCGGCCACGCCTGATCGTGGCGAACGCTCACGTGGGCGCCACGGCGGGCAGGATCGCGCGGGCTCCAGAGCTCGAAGCCAAGCGGCGCAAGCCAGGAGTCGTGGAGCTCGACCGCGTAGGAGGTGAGCGCCTCGGCCTTGGCGCGCAGCCGCTCGATCCCCGCCTCGGCCACGAGCTTCACACCCTCCTCGATCGCGACCAGCGCGGGCACGTTCGGTGTCCCCGTGAGGAAGCGGCGGAGGCCGCGTGCAGGCTCGTAGTCGTCGCCCATCTCGAACTGGCGCTCATGCCCGAACCAGCCCTTGATCGGGCTCACGTGCGGCCAGAGCGAGTCCTCGCGCACGTATAGAAAGCCCGGCGCCCCCGGCCCCGCGTTCAGGTACTTGTAGGTCGCGCCCACCGCGAAGCGGATGCCCTCTGGCCGTGCGACGCCGGCGGAATGGCTCAGGTCCCAGATGACGGGCGCCGGGCTGAGGCGCTCGACGAGCTCGGTGTCGAGCAGCTCGCCGGTCCGGTAGTCGACGTGCGAGAGGCAGACGAGCGCGATCTCCTCTCCACTCTTCAGGACGTCGGCCAAGCCCTCGCGGGTGAGCTGCAGGGGCCGGTCGTATAACTCGGCGAGCCCGTCGAGCACGTAGCGGTTCGTGGGGAAGTCGCCCGCGTCGCCGACGATCTGGCCGGGGTTCTCGGTGAGCAGCGCGCCGGCGAGCTTGAAGAGGTTGACGGTGGTCGAGTCGGAGACGAGCACCTCCCCCGGCTTCGCGCCGAGCACGGCGGCGCCGATCAGGTCCCCCACGCGCTCCGGCAGCTCGATCCACTCGTCCCAGCCGCGAACGAGCTCGCCGCCCCACTGGTCGAGAAGCGCGTTCGTGCGGTCGCGCGTGGCCCGCGGCAGCCGGCCGAGCGAGTTGCCGTCCAGGTAGATCAGCTCCGGGTCCTCGACGACGAAGTGCTCGCGGAAGCCCGCGAGCGGATCCTCGACGTCGAGCCGCGCGGCGCGCTCGCGCTCGCTCACTGCCGCTCGAGCCAGGCGGTCACGGCACGCCAGGCGTCGCTGTCCGGTTCCAGATGCTCATCGTGGCCGACGCCCGGGAGCGCGACGAGCTCGCAGGGGTCGCCCGCGGCCGCCGCGCGTTCGGCGTAGCCGCGCGCGATCGAGATCGGGACGACGTCGTCGGCTTCGCCGTGCACGACCAGCTGAGGCACGCCGAGCGGCAGCCGCTCGATCGGCGATGCCAGGTCGTAGCGCGCCGGCAGCTTGATCGGCGACCCGCCGAGAAAGGACTCCGCCGCCCGCCTCGACAGCCCGAGCCGCGCGGCCTCGCGCAGGTCGACGACGCCGGCCTGGGACACGGCGCCGGCGAGCCGGATGCGCGGGTCGGAGCCAGGGGCGGCTGCGGGCAGCCCCCGGCGTGCGGCGGCCCAGAGGGCGAGAGACCCACCCGCGGAGTGGCCGATCGCGATCACTCGCGCCAGGTCCAGCGACTCGTCGAGCCGGCCGAGCAGGTCGATCCCGGCAGCGACGTCCTCGAACGTAGCCGGCCAGCCGCCGCGGCTGCGCCAGCCGAGGCGCCTGTACTCGAGGTTCCAGGCGGCCCAGCCGCGCCCGGCGAGATCCGCGACGAGCTGGTCCTCGAGACGCAGGTCGTAGCGCGCCCGCCAGAAGCCGCCGTGGATGAGCACCGCGACCGGAAACGGGCCCCGGCCCTGCGGCAGCGTCAGCTCACCGAACTGGTCTCGCCGCTCGCCGTAGGGATACTTCCGCGCCTCGATGGCGCGGAAGTATCGCCAGTGTGCCTCCTGCTAGTCGTCGTGATCGCCCTCGAGCTGGGCCCGGATCTCGCCTCCGGTTAGCACGGTGCTATGGACGTTGACGTACGTCACTCCATGCCGGATCGCGTCGAGCAGCTCCTGGAACTCGCCCACCCCAATGCCCTGATCCGTGGGTCCGATCACGTCCGCCGCCCTTATGGTGCCGCTGACCGTGCCTCCGTCAGGCGGACAGGCCTGCGTCCCCGCGGGCCCGTTGCCGAGGTTCGTGCAGAGGTAGACGCTGATGCCGCCGCTCTGCCTGGGTCCGCCGAAGTGGATGTGCGCCTGCGTCACATCGCTCTCGAGATCGGCGTAGCTCAGGCGGTAGTCGATCTCCTGCCGCCGGTCCGAGATATGTGCCTTGAACGATCCGTTCCCCGGGGTAGAACGGACGACCGGATCTTCCTCGTAGCCGCTCAGCTGCTCGCGGATGCTTTCGCCTCCGCCGGCTACGGCAACGGTGGCGGCCACCGTTACGGCCGCGATCACCCCCACACCTGCAGCGAGCTTTACACGCCCCTTCATGATGAACACCTCCTGGGAGTGGATGCGCCCGGCAGCGTAAGCCGCGGGGAAGGCCTCGAGCCGCTCTCCGGCGAACCTGGCGCAAAGGCCCGTCTACCGGGCGCCCAAGTCCGGAAGGTCGAGCGTCTGCGCCGGCGGAACGCCCTCGGAGATCTGCTTCTCACGCTCGATCTCGGCGTTGAGCTCGGCACCGAAGAGCAGCGCCACGTTTGTGAGCCAGAGCCAGCCGACCAGCACGATCGCGGCCGCGAACGTCCCGTACAGCGCCCCGACGTCGCCAATGCTCGATATGTAGGTGGAGAGGCCGAACGACACGAGCAGCCAGGTCAGGACGCCAACGACCGCGCCGGGGGTGATCCAGTGAAATGCCCTGTGCTCGACGTCGGGGGTCACGTAGTAGACGTAGGAGAACGCGAGCGTCGCCGCGAGGAAGGCGCCGGGCCAGCGCACGATGCTCCACACCTCGGCTGCCGTCTCGCCGAGCCCGATGTAGCCGAACATGTCCTCGGCGAAGCGACCGCCGACGAAGACCATCACGAGGCTCACGAGGACGAGCGCCATCAGGATCACGCTCGAGACGATGTCGATCGCCTTGCGGCGCAGGAAGCTGCGCCCGTTTTTCGCCTCGAAGACGACGTTGAGCGCACGCCGCGCCGCCTCGAGAACGCCCGTCGTCCCGTAGAAGGCGATGACGATGCTGATGATCAGCGTCGTGGTGGCCGTCCCCTTGCTCTGAAGCGCGGTGCGCAGCGAGCGGTCGAGCGGGTCGACCACCGACGCCGGCGCCACGTCCTCGAGGTAGTTGATGACCGCGTTATAGGTCTCGGGGTACTGACCGAGCAGCCCGAGCAGGGAAAGCCCGAGCAGCGCCGCCGGAAACAGCGACATCAGCGAGTAGTAGGTGAGCGCCGCGGCATGGTGGGTCGCCTGGTCGTCGTAGAAGGACACAACCGTCCGCTTGACGACCCTCCCCACTCGTCCCATGACTGTCTGTTCTCGCACGCGCACGCGACTAAACTCTCGTGCTCTCCCGGGCGCGTAGCTCAGCGGGAGAGCGCTCGCCTCACACGCGAGAGGTCGCTGGTTCGAACCCAGCCGCGCCCATGATGTCTCATCGGGCGGCGACTCGTCCGTTCGTGTCGCGAGAAGCCGAGCTCGCGAGGCTGCGGTCAGCGATGGAGCGCGCCGGCGCCGGGCACACCATGACGATTCTCGTGGCCGGCGATGCGGGGGTCGGCAAGAGCCGGCTGGTGGCGGAGTTCGCCGCTGAAGCAGAGGCGCAGGGCGCGCTCGCGCTGGTGGGCAACTGCGTCGACCTCGGTGAGGGCGAGTTGCCGTATGCGCCGCTAGCCGGAGCGCTTCGGAGCATGGCCGCACAGCTCGAGCCGGCGGCGCTCGAAGACGTGCTCGGGCCCGCGCGCGCCGAGCTGGCGCGGCTCGTTCCCGACCTCGGCGATGGGAGCGCGACGGCCACGGGGACAGGAGCGTTTGCGACCGCGCGGCTGTTCGAGCTGCTGCTGGGCGTACTCGGCCGCGCGGGCGCGCTTGCGCCGGTGCTGCTCGTGATCGAGGACCTTCACTGGGCTGACGGCTCGACTCGGGATCTGCTGCGCTTCCTCGTCCGCTCGTCGAGCGCCGAGCGCGTTGCGATCGTCGCCACCTACCGCTCGGACGACCTGCACCGGGACCACCCACTGCGTCCGTACGTCGCCGAGCTCGCCCGCGATCCGGGTGTCGAGCAGATAGCGCTTCTGCGGTTCTCGCGGGCCGAGTTCGCCGACCACGTCGGGGCGATTCTGGGGGCGCTGCCGAGCGCCCGGATCCTCGACGTCCTCTTCGAGCGCTCGGAGGGCAACCCGTTCTTCACCGAGGAGCTGCTCGCGGCCGGCGTTCCGGACGCCCTGCCCGTGTCGCTGCAGGACGCGCTGCTGGCCAATCTCGCGCGGCTGTCCGACAACACCCAGCAGGTCGTGCGTCTGCTCGCCGCCGCCGGACGGCGGGTCGACTACGGGCTACTCGCTGCGGTATCGGGCGCCGGCGAGGCGGAACTGGGCGAGGCGCTGCGCGAAGCGGTCGCCGCACAGGTGCTCGTCCCGAGGGACGGCGCGTACGAGTTCCGCCATTCGCTGCTCCGTGAGGCGGCCTACACGGAGCTGCTGCCCGGTGAGCGCGAGCGCCTGCACGCCGAGCTCGCTGAAGTGCTCGAGGCCCGTTCCGGGCCGGCAACGAGCGGCGCAACGCTCCACGCGGAGCTCGCCCATCACTGGCATGCGGCCGGCGAGCTCGACCGGGCGCTGCCCGCGTCGGTTCGAGCCGGTGAGGAGGCCGCGCGCGTCTACGCCTATCCCGAGGCGCTGCGCCAGTTCCAGCGGGCGCTCGAGCTCTGGGAACGCGTGACTCCGGCCGCCCGCGCGAACCTCGACCCGGTGGAGATCTCCGCCTCGGCGGGCGCGGCCGCCAGGGCGGCAGGCGAGCACGAGCTGGCGATCGCCCTCACCAGCCAGGCGATCGAGCGCGTCGACGCACACACGGAGCCGCTCCGGGCGAGCGTCCTGCACGCACGCCTTGCGCAGTGCCTGCTGGAGGCCGGCCGCGGCGATGAGGCGAGGCAGCGATCGGCACGGGCGGTAGCGATGCTTCCAGCGGAGATGGCGCCGGAGCGCGCGCAGGTGCTCGAGGCTCACGGCCGCCTCCTGCTGCTCGGGGCGCGTATCGAGGAAGCCCGCGAGCCGATCGAGGATGCCATCGCGATCGCCCGGGCGCTGGGGTTGCGCGACGTCGAGGCCGAAGCGCTGGCCACGCGCGTCATCGCCCGGCACGGGCGCACCGAGGAGGCGGTGGCGGCGGGCGACGCGGCGCTGCTCGCCGCCGGCCGCGCGAGCGATCCCGAGATCCTCGTACGCGCGCACGTGAATGCGGCGGAAGCGCTCGAGCAGGCGGGCCGCCTGCAGCAGGCGATCGACCTGGCACGTGAGGGCATCGAGGTGGCGAGGCGCGCCGGAGTCGAGCGCGTCCTCGGCGCGCACCTGAGGGGCGACTTGGCCCATCGCCTGGTCAAGCTGGGGCGCTTGGAGGAGGCCCAGGCGGAGATCGCCGAGGCGCTGCGGAGCGCTCCGGTTGGGCTCCAGGCGGCGACACTCCACCAGAGCGCGGCGACAATCGCCGCGCACCGCGGCGATGCCGACGGGGCCCACAGGTCGGTCGGGCTCGCGCGCGCCCACACGCTCGACGCGGCGGGCGGCATGTGGAACGCCCGCGGCGCGGCCGCGCTGGCGGAGGCTGAGCTCTGGGGCGGCGACGCCGCTCGCGCAAGCGAGATAGTCGAGGGGGCGCTCGCGGAAGTCGGCGAGGCGGAGTTCCTCCTGTACTCGGCGCCTCTGTACGCCCTGGGCGCCTGGGCGCAGGCCGAGGTGGCGCTGCGCGATCGCGCGCTGCGGCGCCACTCCGAGGCCGAGCAGGCGCGCGCCGGCATTGTCGCTCTCGGCGAGCGCTTCGACTCGCGGCTGGTTGATACCGCGCCGCCCGAGCTGGCCGCCCACCGCGCGCAGCTGAGCGCGGAGCTCGGCCGCCTCGAGGAGCCGCCGGACGCGGTCCCATGGGAGAAGGCGCGGGGCATGTGGGATGCGCTCAGGTTTCCCTTCGAGACAGCGCTCTGCGCCTGGCGCGAGGCGGAGGCGCTCCTCGGCGGAGACGGTGAACGCGGCCGTGTTGCGGAACTGCTCGCCGCCGCACGCGGAGGGGCGGAGGCGCTCGCCGCTCGACCCATGCTCGAACAGATCGACGGCCTGGCTCGCCGCGCCCGCGTACCGCTGCCAGAGCCGGGCGAGGCCGGCTCGGCAGTCGACGAGGTCCTCGAGCGCACCGGCCTGTCACCACGCGAGCTCGAGGTGCTCGTCCTTGTCGCGGAGGGCCGGACGAACCGCGAGATCGCCTCGGAGCTGTTCATCAGCCAGAAGACGGTCAGCGTCCACGTCTCGCGCATACTCGCCAAGCTAGGCGCCGCCAACCGCGCGCAGGCGGCGACGATCGCGCACCGGCTCGGGCTGCCTTCGGCGTAAGGATCGCCGCCGCGAAGATAGGACGCCCGGATCGGGAGATCTGTCGATGTAGCCGGCGCCGCCTTACCGGATCGTGGACGGCATGGCGATCACACAAGCCCCGTCCGAGCTTCGGCGCTCGCTGACCCTCGATTCCGACGAGGTCCGGCGTCTGGGCTACCGGGTTGTCGACTCGATCGCGGAGCGGCTCGAGGCCCTTCCCGACGCGCGGGTGGCGGAGCGGGCGACCCGCGAGGAGATGGAAGCACGCCTGTGGGAGCCGCTGCCGGAGCAGGGGAGCGATCCCGAGCTGGTGCTCGACGCGGCGCTGCGCGACGTCCTGGCGCCAGGGCTGCGTGTCGACCACCCGCGCTTCTTCGCCTTCGTCCCCGGCCCGGGCAACCCGATCGGCGCGCTGGCCGACGCACTCACCGCGGGCCACAACGTGTTCGCGGGTACCTGGCTCGCCTCACCGGGTGCCGCGATGGTCGAGCTGGTCGTACTCGACTGGCTGCGCGAGCTCTGCGAATTGCCTCCGGGAACCGAGGGCCTGTTCGTGAGCGGCGGCTCGATGGCCAACCTCACGGCGCTCGCCGTCGCGCTGCAGGAGCGCGTCGGTCGCGAGCGCTCGCGCGCCACCGTCTACCTCTCCGAGGAGGCCCACTCCTCCGTGCAGCGAGCGCTGGCGGTCACCGGCGTGGCGCCACGCCACATCCGCGTGCTGGCAAGCGACGCCAGGCAGCGCCTCCTGCCGGGCGAGCTCGCCGCTGCGATCGCGGCGGACCGCGCCGCGGGGCGCCTGCCGGCGTGCGTCATCGCAACGGCCGGCACGACCGGCACGGGAGCGGTTGATCCGCTCGAGGAGCTCCGCCGCGTGTGCGACTCCCACGGGTTGTGGCTGCACGTCGACGGCGCCTACGGAGCCGGGGCGATGCTGAGCCCACGAGCGCGCGGTCAGCTGAGTGGGATCTCGCGGGCCGACTCGCTGACGCTCGATCCGCACAAGTGGCTCTTCCAGCCACACGAGGCGGGCTGTCTGCTGGTGCGCGACGGGGCAGCGCTCGAGCGCACCTTCGCGGTCGCACCGCCCTACCTGCGCGACGCCGCGCCCGCCGGCTCCGAGGTCAACTTCGCCGACCGGGGGATCCAGCTCACGCGCAGTTGTCGCGCCCTGAAGCTCTGGATGTCGCTCAAGGTCTTCGGCGCCGCCGCGTTCCGCGACGCCATCGAGCACGGCCTTGTGCTGGCGGAACACGCCGAGGGGGTGCTGAGCCGGCATCCCGGCTGGGAGGTCGTCACCCCGGCGCGTCTCGGAATCGTCACGTTCGTCCCGAGCGCTCCGGAGGCCTCGCCCGCCGAGCTCGACGAGGTCTGCGCCGGCCTGCCGTCCGCCGCACTCGACGACGGCTTCGCCCTTCTCAGCACCCACCGGGTGGGCGGGAGGACGGCGCTTCGTCTCTGCACGATCAACCCGCGAACGACCCGCGAGGACGTCGACCGCACGATCGACCGCCTCACCGACCTCGCACAAGGAGCCCTCCCGTGAACCACCCCCTCGACAGACGCGCCTTCCTCCAGTCCCTCGCCGCGCTAAGCGCACTGCCCCTGAGCCGGTACCTGCCGGGAACGGACGCGTCCGTGGCGCACGCCAGCGACCGCGGCGCGGGCAAGCGAGTCGTGGTGCTCGGCGCCGGGCTGGCCGGCCTGGGCGCCGCCTACAACCTCCTGCGCCACGGCTACGAGGTGACGGTGCTGGAAGCCCAGGAGCGCCCAGGCGGGCGGGTGCAAACGGTGCGCGACGGCCTCCGCCGCGGCGCCCACGCCGAGATGGGCGCCGTGCGCATCTTCGAAACGCACGAGTACACGCTCAAGTACGTCGACGAGTTCGGGCTGGAGCTGTTGCCGTACGACAGCGGCACCCGCGCCTTCCACATGGAGGGCAAGCGCTTCCTACCGCCGCCGGCGGGCCGGCCTTGGCCACTCGACGGTCTCGAGCCGCACGAGCAACCCGACCCGTCCGCGCTGTTCCCCCGGTACGTGCTCTCGGGCTTCGACAAGCTCGGCGACCTGTTCGATCCCGGCTGGCCGGCCGCCTTTCCCTCGGCGCTCGAGCTCGACCGGACCACGCTCGCCGGCCACATGCGCTCCCAGGGCGCCTCGGATGCCTGGCTCGATTGGTTCTTCGCGCAGGAGGGCCGCATCGGCCGCGCGAACGGCGCGGCCGGCTTTGCCGTCGAGGCGATCAGCGGCGGCAACCTCGTCCGCAGCATCAAGGGCGGCAACGACAGGCTCCCGTACGCGTTCGCGACCGCGCTGGGCGGCCGAGTCAAGTACCACAGCGAGGTCGTTCGGATCGCGCAGGCGCGCGACGGCGTCACGGTGGGCTACCGCGACCGCACCGGTCTACATCAGATCTGCGCCGACCGCTGCATCTGTGCCCTGCCGTTTGCCCCGCTGCGCCGGGTCGACATCGACACGCCCTTCTCCGACCTCAAGATGGCGGCGATTCGCAAGCTGCAGTACATGGCCGCGGCCCGCTGCTACTTCCAGACGCGAACGCAGTTCTGGAAGGACGACCCGCTCGGAGCGCTGGGCGGGCTCAACCTGGTCGGCACCGACACGATGGCCGGCCGCGTCTGGAACACGAGCGCCCAGCAGCCGGACAGCACGCTGGGCATGGTCCACGCCTACATGTTCGACACGGAGGCGCTCGAGTTCTCCTCCCACGGCCATCGGCGGGTTCCGGCGATGCGCAGGCTCTTCCGGCGGCTGCTGCCCGGCATCCGCGGACAGATAGTCGGCGTGGCGCACAAGGCCTGGCACGAGGACCGCTGGGCCGGAGGCGGCTGGGGCTGGACCCAGCCCGGCGAGCTCGGGGGGATGTTCCCCGCGATGCGCCAACCCGAGGGACGAGTGCACTTCGCGGGCGAGCACACCTCGCTGTGGATCGCCTGGATGAACGGCGCGCTCGAGTCCGCGGAGCGAGTGGTCCAGGAGGTCCTCGCGGCCGACGCCGCGCGCGGGGCCGTAGGAGCCCGGTCGTGATGCCCAACATCGGCCCGATGGAGCTCGCGGTCGTACTGGTCGTCGCGCTGCTGATCCTCGGTCCCAAACGGCTCCCCAGCGCCGGGCGCTCGCTCGGTCAGAGCATGCGCGAGTTCAAGGAGGCGATCAGCGCCCGGACGCCCCAAGGCTGAGCTGTTACGAGGCCATGCGAGCGGTCGCGTCCCGGAGGACGGTGAGGCTCGCCTCCCACGCTCGCAGCTCGACCTCCTCGAGCTCCGGCAGCATCGCCGGGCCGGCTCCGTCGGGGCCGAGCTTGGCCGGGAGGCTGGCACACAGCCCCTCTTCGACGCGCACGCTCACGGGCACGATCGCTCCGTGCTCCCGGATCACGTGCGCAGCGAGGCGAGCCGCCGTCAGTGCTATTGCGCTGCTGGTCGAGCCCTTCAGCTCGTGCACGTGTGGGCCTGCGCGTCGCACCTCCTCCGCGAGGGCAGCGGTGTCGATGGAGACGCCGTTGCCGGCGGCGTACTCGCGGAGCGGAAACGGTCCCACCCGGGCGAGGCTGAACGGGAAGACAGCCGACAGCCCGTGCTCGCCTATCACCCAAGCGTGGACGCTGCCCGGGTGGACGCCGAGCTCCCGGGCGAGGAGCTGCCGCAGCCGCCACGAGTCAAGGGCGGTGCCCGTGCCGAACACGTTGACGCCCCGCGGCGACCACGCGCGCGTGAAGAACTCCGTCAGGACGTCCACGGGATTCGAGATCACAATCGCGACCCGCGGCAGGGCCCCGGCCAGCGCGTCCGCCAGTTCGGCGGCCACCTCCAGGTTGTGATCGATGATCGTCATGCGTGAGGCGCCCGGCTCGGGAGGCGCCCCGGCCGTGATCACGGCGATGTCGGCGGGCGACGCCTCGGTCAGCGGGCGCCCCTCCACCGCGCAGTCAGGCAGAAGCGGCGCAGCGTCCTGGAAGTCGAGCGCCTCTCCCAGCGCCCGGTCGGCGTTGCGGTCGTAGAACACGAGCCGCGACGCCAGTCCCTGTCGCAGCACCGACCCGGCACACGCCACACCCACCCTGCCGGCGCCGACTATCGCGACCTCGGCCACGACGCCAGCATAAATCTCGCCCGCGTCTGGCCGATCGTCACCCGGGCACGGCGACGTTTCGTCATCTCCGCTCCGGATACCTCCCCAACCACTGGTGTCCAGGAGGAGGTCGGGGATGCGACGCACGCTGACAGGGCTCATCGCCACTGGAGGGGTTGCGCTCGTCGTGGCGGCATCGGGGGCATACGCTCAAGGGCCCATCAGTGGCTTCACGCCGAGCCATTCTCTCGAGCAGCAGCAGGCCGAACAGCGATTCCAGCGGGCCATCTCGGCCAACAGCATCGGGCGCTTCAGTCGCACGGTGAGCCGGCGCCCACAGCTCATAGGCTCGCCCGGCAACCGCGACGCCTTCAACTTCTCGGTCCAGACGCTGCGCAGCTACGGCCTCAGGCCACAGCGCCACTCGTACGACGTCTACATCTCGCGTCCCAACAAGATCCAGGTCACGATGACGAAGCCCTACCGGCGCGACGCCGCGGTCAAGGAGCCGCGCTTCCGAGGCCAGGAGTACTTCGACGAGGTGGTGGTGGGCTACAACGCCTACTCGCCCAAGGGCGACGTCACCGGCGAACTGGTCTACGCGAACTACGGCCTGCCGGACGACTACGCGGCGCTCGAGAAGCTCGGCGTCGACGTGCGCGACAAGATCGTGATCGTCCGCTACGGGCAGAGCTTCCGCGGCGTGAAGGCAAAGGTCGCGGAGGAGCACGACGCCAAGGGCCTGATCATCTACTCCGATCCTGAGGACGACGGCTTCGTCAAGGGCCCGGTGTTCCCGAACGGTCCGTGGAAGGACGCCAACGGAATTCAGCGGGGCAGCATCGAGTACATCTTCGAGTATCCCGGCGACCCGCTGACGCCGGGCGCCCCCTCGACTCCGGAGACGCCGCGGCTCGACCCCTCGCAGGCGACCAACCTGCCGAAGATCCCCACCACGCCGCTGTCCTATGGCGAGGCCAAGCCGATGCTCAAGGCGATGACCGGACCGGAGGCGCCTAAGGAGTTCCGGGGCGGCCTGCCGATCACCTACCGCGTGGGTCCTGGACCGACCGAGGCGCGCCTCAACCTGGACATCGCCTACGAGCAGGAGCGCGTGAACAACGTCGTGGTCGAGATCCCGGGCGCCAAGCACCCCGAGGAGAAGGTCCTGCTCGGCGGCCACTTCGACGGCTGGACCTACGGCACCGACGACAACACAAGCGCGTGGTCGGCGATCGTCGAGGTCGGCCGCGGCATCAGCCGGCTGCTCGCGCGTGGCTGGCGGCCCGACCGGACGATTGTTCTCACCGGCTGGGACGGCGAGGAGTACGGCCTGCTCGGCTCGACCGAGTGGGTGGAGCACTTGCGCCCGGACCTGCGCCGCAACGCTGTGGCCTACCTCAACATGGACGGCGTCGGCGGGCGTGAGTTCGGTGCCGGAGCGGTGCCGTCGCTCGACCAGCTCATCAAGGACGTATCGCAGACGGTGCCCGCGCCGGGCTCGCCCGGGACCGTCTACGACTCGTGGACCGCCGAGGGCGAGGCCACGGTCGACCGGCTCGGGAGCGGCTCGGACTACACGGCCTTCCTCGATCACGTGGGCGTGCCCTCGCTCGAGGTCGGCTTCCAGACGCCGGGCGGCGAGTACCACACCTCCTACGACAACACCGAGATGATGGAGCGCTTCCTCGACCCCGGCTACCTGGGTCATCAGGCGGCGTCCCGCATGAGCGGGAAGATCGTGCTGCGGCTCGCGAACGCCGACGCGCTGCCGTTCCGCTACTCCGAGTACGCGAGCGCGATCGAGGGTTACGTGCGCGAGCTACAGGACGAGGAGGGAGCCGCGATCGTCGACCTCGAGCCGATCGTGGCTGCGGCCCAGGCCTGGAGAGCGGCGGCGGGCACACTCGAGCAGCGGGCGGCGGAGCTCCTGGCCTCCGACGAAGAGGCCTACAGCCGCCGCGGCCAGCGCGAGCTGCGCCAGATAAACCGCTCGCTGGGGCGCCAGGAACGCGCCCTCACCCAGGCCGAGGGCCTGGCCGGGCGGCCGTGGTTCAAGCACATGATCTACGCCCCAGGCCGGCTGACGGGCTACGCGGCGCAGTTCCTGCCCGCTATCGCCGACGCGATCACGGATGGCGACGCGGTGACGGCGAACCGCTACCGCGACCTGGCGCTCGACTCGCTGGAGCGGGCGACCGAGCTGGCAAGCCGCCCGGGAGGCTGATCCCGGGCGGAGCCCAAGAGGGGCGGCGCGGCCAGCATCTGACGCAGAGCGCGTCGCCTCCTACAAAAGACGGCACGGTACCGCTCGTCCCGGCCCTTGGCCTAGGGCAGGCTCTCCTTCATTAGCCGCACCCCCCGCTCGATCGCCGCCTCCGCCAAATGCGCGTGCCCGAGCACCAGGCCCGGCGGGCAGTCGCCGGCGTAGCTGTGCAGCGACAGGCCCTCGAGGCCCAGGCCGTGGCGGGCAGCGGACGCGAGCAGCGCCGGCTCGTCGACGCCGGCGGGCAGCTCCACGAGCGAATGCAGTCCGCCGCCGCTGGCCCGCGGCCGCCAGTCGGGAAGCTCGCGCGCGAGCGCGCCGAGCAGCGCTTCGCGCCGCCGGGCGTAGCGCAGGCGCATCCGGCGCAGGTGGCGGCCGAGCTCGCCGCGGGCGATGAAGTCGGCGAGCGCGAGCTGGCCCGAGCTCTCAGAGCCGGCGTCCTCGATCGCCTTTGCGGATATCAGCGCCCAGGACATCCACGACGGAGGCAGCATCCAGCCGAGCCGCATCCCGGGCGTCAGGCGCTTGCTGGCGGATCCGATGTAGAGCACCCGGTCCGGGGCGAGGCCCTGCAGCGCCCCGACGGGCTCGCCGCCGAGCTCGGCGTCGTAGTCGTCCTCGATGATCAGCCGGTCGCCGCGCTCGGCCCACTCGATCAGCTCCGCGCGCCGACGGGCGCCGAGCACGACCCCCGTCGGGAACTGGTGCGCCGCCGTCACCACGACGGCCTCGGCGTCGCTCGCTCCCAGTGCCGCAACGCTGATGCCATCGTCATCGACGGGAATCGGGATCACCTCGAGCCCGGCCTCCTCGACGATCAGCCGCTGCGCATGCCAGCCGGGGTCCTCCAGGGCGACCCGCTCGATCCCGTTGGCGCGCAGCCAGCGACACGTCAGCGAGAGCCCCTGGCGAAAGCCGGTGCAGACGAGCAGCTGCTCCGGATCGGCCGCCGCGCCTCGGACGCGAACGAGATAGTCCGCGAGCGCATCGCGCAGCTCGGGGACGCCGCGCGGATCCCCGTATCCGACGGCATCGAGCGGCGTCTCGCGCCAGGCACTCCGAAGTGAGCGCAGCCAGCGGTCGCGCGGAAAGCCCGCCAGATCGGGGAGTCCAGGACTGAAGTCGTAGGCGAACTCGGCGACGAGCGACGGCGCCGGTCGCCGCCCCGACTGCGCGCGCACCGATCGCGTGACGCGCACCGGCGCCCCCTGGCGCGTCTGCAGGTATCCCTCGGCCGCGAGCTGGTCGTAGGCGGTCGTGACGACGCCGCGGGACACGCCGAGCTCCGCAGCGAGGGTCCGGCTCGACGGCAACAGGGCTCCCGCTCGCAGCCGGCCATCGCGGATCGCCTCGCGGAGGGCGCGCTCGAGCTGCTCGTGGAGCGGCAGCTCGTCGTCGCGCTGGAGCTCGACCAGCAGTTCAACTGGCCCTCTCACAAGTGCCACAACTGGAACTGTACGGAAGGCCAGTGTCGGGATACGTTGCCCGGCATGGACGAGATCACGGTCATCGGTGGTGGGGTCGCGGGCCTGACCGCGGCAATCTGCTGCGCCGAGAGCGGCGCCCCCGTGCGGCTCCTCGAGGCACACGACACGCTGGGCGGAAGGGCGCGGAGCACCGACGCTCCCTACAAGGCCAACCTGGGGCCGCACGCCATCTACAAGGACGGCGTGCTCTGGAACTGGCTGAGCGAGCGCAACCTGATGCCGCCACTCGCAAAGCCGCCGCTGACCGGTGTGCGCTTCCGCTACGAGGGCGCGATTCACCGTACGCCCCCGCTGACGCTCATCCCGCCGGGCCTGCGCCTGCGCGGGCGCATGGCGCCGGTCGATCAGGACTTCCGCTCGTGGGTCTCCGACCACAGCGATCCGCGCACCGCCGACCTGCTCTCGGCACTGGCGGGCGTCTACACCTTCTACCACGACCCGGGTGAGCTCTCGGCGGCCTTCGTCTGGGAGCGCACGCAGAGGCTCCTGCTCAGCCCGCGGCCGCCGGCTCGGTTCATCGTCGGCGGCTGGAGCACGGTCGTGGATTGGCTCGAGCGCCGCGCCCGCTCACTCGGGGTGGCGATCGTCAGCGGCGAGCGCGTCGACGCGGTCCCGGACGGCCCCGCGATCGTCGCGCTGGAGCTACGCGACGCTCGTAACCTGCTGGACGACGAGACCCTGTCCTGGCCCAGCGGCCGCACCGTCTGCCTCGATCTCGGGCTGCGCGAGCTCCGCGGCGACCCATGGGTCGTCTCCGACCTCGAAAGCGCAGGCTGGATCGAGCGCTACAGCGCACAGGACCCCTCTCTGGCTCCCGCCGGAGAGCAGCTCGTGCAGAGCCAGATGCCGATCCGGCCCAAGGAGAGCGAGGACGAGGCGGCCGCGCGTCTCGAGCATCTGCTCGATCTGTCGTTCGAGGATTGGCGCGAGCGGGTCACCTTCCGCCGCCGTCAGGTGATGGACGGCCGCAGCGGCGCGCTCGACTTCCCCGGCAGCTCGTGGCGCGACCGTCCCGCGATCGACCGCGGCGGCGGCATCTTCCTGTGCGGCGACCAGACGGCCGCGCCGGGCTGCCTCGCTGAGGTCTCGTGGGCGAGCGCGATTCAGGCCGCATCGCTCGCGGTCGAGCATGCCCGGCACGGCGCGCAGCGCCAGGCCGCGTAAGCAAGCGCCGCGTGCAGCGCCTCTGCCGGCTCGGCGATCAGCGCGTCCTGACGATCCCGCGGACGCTCGTCAACAGCACGAGCCGGCCGGCGCCGCCCGTCTCATGCCGCCAGTGCCCGCGCAGCCACTCGAGTTCGGCGTCGCGGTTGGCCGGCGGCGTCCGGGCGTCAGGCTCGGGCGCCAGCCCGAGAGCTTCGGCCGCCGGCGGCTCGAGCTCGGCGTCCTGCCGCAGGATCGCCCAATGCAGTCGCCGCAGCTCTGGCCCGGGCTCGACGCCAAAGTGCTCGACCAGCATCCTCCTCACCTCGCGGTAGGCGTTCAACGCCTCCGCCTGCCGCCCGCAGCGGTAGAGCGCCAGCATGCGCTGTCCGTGCAGCTGCTCGCGCAGCGGGTTCTCCTCCACCAGCGCCTCGAGCTCGAGGATCACCTCGCCGTGACGGCCGGCCGTGAGGTCGGCGTCGATCGCCAGCTCCGCTGCGCGCATGCGCAGCTCCTCCAGCCGACGGATCTCGGCACCTGCAAACGGCTCATAGGCGACGTCGGCCATCGGTGTGCCGCGCCATAGCGAGAGCGCCTCACGCGCCTCGCCGTTGAACGAGCCGGCGTGCATTGCCGCGGTCACCAGCCGCTCGAACCGGGCGGCGTCGACGTGATCGGCTCCGAGCTGAAGCTCGTAGCCGCGACCACGGGTAACGATCTCGGCCTCGCATCCGTCCAGCAGCTTGCGCAGGTGTGACACGTAGAGCTGGACGAGCTTGTGCGCACTGGGCGGCGCGTGCTCTTCCCAGAGCCCGTCGATCAGACGATCGGTCGAGACCGCGCGGTTGACCTGCATGGCGAGCATCGCCAGCACGGCACGCTGCTGTGGCGGGCCGAGCGCTACGAGCCGGCCGTTGAAGCTCGCCTCGATAGGGCCAAGTAGGCGAATTTCCATACCAGGGGACCCCTAGTGGAAACGTGGGCAAGCAGCGTACTCCCGCTTGGGCGCTGAAGGCAACCGTCACGTCGACCGCACGTCGACCCGGCGTATACCGGTGTAGGGGAGCGTGCGCGTCCTGCACCGACTCGCGCTCAAGGAGGCTGTCATGCGCTTCGTCCGTCCGTCCCTCTTGACAGGAGGAGCGGGGCGAACTCGCCGCCTCGCATGGACGCTGCTCGCCGTGTTCCTCGCAACGACCGTGTTGGCCGTGCCCGCGCTGCCGGCGAGCGCTGAGCCTGCGCCCGGACACGAGCCTGTGGCGGATGCCGTAACAGCATGGAACGCGAACGCCGGCGAGGCCGCTCTCGCCGCGTGCATCTCTCCGAACGACGATCCGCTCCACGAGTCGCGGCTCTATGCCATGACGCACGTCGCCATCCACGATGCACTGAACGCGATCGATCGTCGCTCTGAGCCTTACGTCTTCGATGGCAAGGCGAAACGCAGAACGTCTCTCAATGCCACTGTGGCCGCCGCCGCGCGCGATGTGCTGGTTCCGGTCCTTCGCCAGCTCCCGAATCCTGTACCGCAGGCCTGCATCGACGCGGGAGTAGCGAGTGTTGAAGCGGACTATGCCGCGGCGCTCGGCGCGATTCGGAACGGAAAGGCAAAGACGCGCGGGGTTGAGCTCGGTCAAGCCGCCGCCGCCGCAATCGTCCTTGCGAGGGCCGCTGACGGTTCTGACACGCCGCTCGTGGACGAGGACTACCCCCAGGGCACCGAGCCCGGCGAGTACCGCTTCACTCCCGGCACCCCGTTCGCCTTCGCGCCGGGATGGGCCGACGTGACGCCATTCGTGCTGGACGACAGCTCACAGTTCCGTCCGGGCCCCCCCGATCCCGTGACCGGGAGGAAGTACGCGGCAGATCTCAACGAGATAAAGCGTCTCGGGGGCGACGGCATCACCACTCCCAGCGCGCGCACCGACGAGCAAACCGAGATCGCCCTCTTCTGGGTCGAGAGCTCGCCGCTGCAGTGGAACCGGATCGCCAGAACAGTCTCCGCCGGTAGAGGGCTCGACCTCTGGGAGAAGGCCCGCCTGTTCGGCCTGCTCAACATGGGTCTGGCCGACGGCTACGTTGGCTCGTTCGAGACCAAGTACCACTACAACTACTGGCGGCCGGTCACCGCGATTCAGAATGCCGATGCCGATGGTAACCCGAGGACTAGCGGCGACCCCACCTGGACGCCATTGGTGACGACTCCGCCGATCCCGGACTACGACTCGGCGCACAGCGTCGAAGGTGGTGTCGCGGCGACGGTGCTGAAACGGTTCTTCGGCACGGACCACATTTACTTCAAGGCCTGCAGCCTGACGTTGCCGCCCGGTAGTACCTGTGACGACGATAAACCGGTGTTCCGCCGCTACGCCAGCTTCTCTCAAGCGGCCGAGGAGAACGGGCTCTCCCGCATCCTCGTCGGCTTCCACTTCCGGAAGGCAGTCGACGTGGGAATCGAGCATGGCGGCCAGATCGGCAACCACGCGGTCGACCACTACCTGCGGCCCGAGTGGTGACACCCCGAGCCCACCGAGTCGGTTGAGGGCACCCGGAGCGCGCCGCGGCCCGCGAGCCGCGGCGCACCCGGATGAGCTCCGTCAGGCGGCCTTGATCAGGCCGTGCGGGTTGAAGACGTACTTCTTGGCGGCGCCCTGGTCGAAGTCCTCGTAGCCCTGCTGGGCCTCGTCCAGGGTGATCACCGTGGCGTTGACCGCCTTGGCGATCTGCGCCCGATCGCTGAGGATCATCTGCATCAGGCCGTGGTGGTACTTCATCACCGGGCACTGGCCGGTGGTGAAGCTGTGCGACTTCGCCCAGCCGAGGCCGATGCGCAGCGACAGTGAGCCCACCTTGGCGGCGTCGTCGACGCCGCCCGGGTCACCCGTCACATAGAGGCCCGGGATGCCGAGCTTGCCGGCCACGCGGGTCACGTCCATGATCGAGTTCAGCACGGTGGCCGGCGCCTCGTGGTCGGCGTCGGAGCCGTGGCCGCGGGCCTCGAAGCCGACCGCGTCGACGGCGGCGTCGACCTCGGGCACTCCGAGGATCTGCTCGATCTGGTCCTTGGGATCTCCCTTGGAGACGTCCACCGTCTCGCAGCCGAAGCTGCGCGCCTGCTCGAGCCGCTCGGGGATCAGGTCGCCCACGATGACCACCGCCGCGCCGAGCAGCTGCGCCGAGTGTGCGGCCGCGAGGCCCACGGGCCCGCCCCCGGCAACGTAGACGGTCGAGCCCGGACCCACCCCGGCGGTGTAGGCGCCGTGGAAGCCCGTCGGGAAGATGTCCGAGAGCATGGTCAGGTCGAGGATCTTCTCCATCGCCCGATCCTTGTCCGGGAACTTGAGCAGGTTCCAGTCGGCGTACGGCACGGTGACGTACTCGGCCTGGCCGCCGACCCAGCCGCCCATGTCGACGTAGCCGTAGGCGGAGCCGGGGCGGTCGGGATTCACGTTCAGGCAGACGCCGGTGTGGCCGCCCTTGCACATGCGACAGCGCCCGCATGCGATGTTGAACGGCACCGAGCAGAGATCACCCTCTTGTATGAACTCGACGCCGGGGCCGGTCTCGATCACCTCGCCGGTGATCTCGTGCCCGAGGATGAGGCCCTCGGGTGCAGTCGTGCGGCCGCGCACCATGTGCTGGTCGGAGCCGCAGATGTTGGTCGAGACGATCCTGAGGATCGCCGCGTGCGGCAGCTGGCGGCCGACGTTGGCCGGGTTGACCCCCGGGCCGTCCTTGAGCTCGAACGACGGGAAGTCGATGTTCTGGACCTCGACCTTGCCGGGCCCCATGTAGGCCACGCCACGGTTCTCAGGCATGCGCTCCTCCTCCTTGGGCCGGCGACGTCGCCGCTCACGCGGGACCCCTCCGGCGAGCGTTTTTCCTCTAACCGAGATGTATCCGGGGCCTCCCGGCCCTAATCGGGCACAGCCCTAGAGCGTGAACTCGGCCAACCGTGCCTCGAGGTCCCGACAACGCCGCACCAGGTCAGCTGTACGCGCCCGCGTTGCACGGTGGGTGGGGTGGTCGCCGCCGCCATGACAACCGCCCGCCATCGCGTATGCGTACTCCCAACTCGCCGTATGGGCCCGCAGCGCAGCCTGTGCCTCCGCGAGCTCTGCCTCCAAACGATCCCGCATGGCTTGTCCCCCGAGATAGGCCGCGTCCATTGAATCGCGGGCGGCGGACGCCGCGACGTCGCTGGGTGCCTGAGCATCGATCGGACCCCGCCGGGGTAGGAGTAGAGTGCTTGCCGTCCCGGGCGCAGCCCGGCGGCCTACAGGTCCGATCCTCTGCCTGTCGCGCCGATTCCCGAGAGAGGCGAGGAGTGGGCCGAGAGATCATCGCGCAGGCGCCGGTCCGGCCCATTCCGATGCCGCGGCGAGGTCGCACCGCGCTGACCGCGACGCTGTCCGTCCTCGCCACCCTCGTCCTGGCCGCACTGCTGGCGGGGAAGTGGGACGAGGTCTCCGCCGGCATCAGCGGGGCTCCGCTGCTCATCGTCCTCGTGGCGATCGCGCTGCAGGTGGTCGCGCTGGTCTCGCGCAGCGAAGCCTGGCTCGTCTGCGTGCGCGCGTCCGGCGGCACCGTGGCCCGCCGCCGGCTCTACCGGGCGTCGAGCATGGGCTTCGTCGGTGGGCTGCTCAACGGCCAGCTCAGCTCGGCCGCGCGCATAGCCGCGCTCCGTCGCTGGGCGCCCGAGGAGAGCCCGCGCGTGCCCACGCTCATCGCCGCCGAGCTCCCGATCCTCGTGGTCGAGGCGATGCTCGCCGCGCTCACCTCGTTCACGCTCGTGGGGCCGCTCGGCCTCCCGTGGTGGCTGCCGCTCGTGTGCGTGGCGGTGATCGCGGGCCTGAGCGTCGCACTGCGCGGCCTGGCGCTTGCGAAGGGACGCTGGCTGAAGCAGGGGCTCGCGGTGATGCAGAGCCTGCGCGGGCGGACCCGCCTCGTGGGCTTCGTGCTCGTGGCCGTGTTCGCCCAGATCGCCCGGAACTGGCTGCTGCTCCGCGCCGTCGGCGTCGACGCATCGGTGTTCGACGCGATCGCCGTGCTGATCGCCGTGGTGAGCCTCGGCCAGCTTCCGTTTGGGCTGAGCGTCGGGGCGGCCGCCAGCGTGCTGATCCTCGGCCCCGAGGGCGTCGCGGCCGCGGCCGCCGCCGGGGTGCTCCTCACCGCGACCGGCAGCCTCGGTGGTCTCTCCTTCGCGGCGTGGGCTCTCGCCGACGCGGGCCTGTCCGATCGCCGCACGAAGCGATTCGCCGCCAAAGTCGGCTCGGCGCTCGGCCATCTGGGCGCACCCGCTCAGACCCCATGGACGGCCTTGGTGGCCATTCCCGCACAGCTGCGACGGAGCGTGGAGCGATCCTGCTTCGACGTCCTCGGACACCTGAGACCCGAGCCCGCGTTGGCGGTGGCCTCGGACGAACTCGACTATGGCGACGACCAGGCTCCTGCTCAGCACGGCTGAACAGCTCGAGGTCGAGGGCTCGATCGACGAGGTGGCCAAGCAGCTCGAGAACGCCGCCCGCAGCGGCTCCGGGACCCTGGCCAGGCTGAAGGTGGCGGATACCGGGGAGCCATTGGCCATCAACGCCGCCCACGTGGTGGCGATCCGCGTGGGCAGCAACGACTAGGGCGGCCGGCGGCGGCGGCGCGTACCGACCTGGCTATCGACGCTGCGGAGCTAGCACCCCGTCCCGGGTGTGCGGGTACTCCATTGGGACAGTCTGTCCGATAGTTTTCGACGCCGGGTTCCAGGCCAGGAGGAGATCTCCATGAAGGATGCGCGCGTGGTCGACGACGCCAGGGACGATCGAAACGCCGAGGCAAACGACCCAGCTTCCAAGGGGTACTCACGTAGAGCTGTCCTTCAGGCCTCCGCCGGCGCTGTGGCGGGCAGCGCCGTCACCGCCGCCGCAGGGCCGCTGCCCGCGATCGCGACCGGCGGGCCCGGGCGGTCCGGGCACTCCGATGGCGGGGGATACCCCGGACTGCTGCGCACCCCGCCACCGGAGATCAACGCGGGCACCGGCGGCTCGCCGCTGACCCCCTCGGTGCTCCGCGCGCTCGACACGCAGACGATGCCGGTGAACGACGCCGCCTTCAGGGATCTCTTCGCGCGCACCGAGGCTCTCGCGGCCGAGGTGCTCGAGACCGATGACGACGTGCTTCTGACTCCCGCCGAGGCGATCATGTGCATCGAGGGGGCGATGCGCTCAGCCATCCGGCCAGGCATCACGGCCCTCAACCTCATCTCGGGGCTGTACGGCGCGGACTACACGGTCTGGATGGAGAGCTTCGGAGCCACCGTGATCGAGCTCCGCGTCCCGTACAACGAGTCGATCGATCCGAGCTCGGTGGAGGCGATCCTCGCCCAGCACCCGAAGGTCGAGTTCATGTCGGTCGTCCATGTGGACACCCCGTCGGGGACCTACAACGCGATCGACCAGATCTGCCCGATCGCGAAGGCCCACGGCGTGGTGAGCATGGTCGACTCGGCGTCGACCTACGGCAGCATGCCGCTCCACTCCGACAAGTGGGGTGCCGACATCACCGTGGGCGCCTCGCAGAAGTCGGTCGCCTCCCCCGCCGCGGTCGGGATCATCAGCGTGAGCGACGCGGCCTGGGAGCTGTTCGCGAAGAACGACGACGCGCCCGTGCGCTCCTTCCTCTCGTTGATCGACTACAAGAACGCGTGGTTCGAGGCCGGGCGTGTGCCGTCCACGGTCTCCCCAACCGTCACTTTCGGGCTCTACGCGGCCTTGAACGACCTGGTGCGGCACGGGGTCGACAAGCGGATCAGGGAGACGACCCGCTCGGCACGCGCGTTCCGCGCCGGCGCGCGGGCCATGGGGATCGAGCTGTGGGCGGCAAGCGAATCGATCGCCGCAGACTGCAACTCGACGCTGCTCGTGCCACCGGGCCACACGCTGGCGGAGGCCCTCGACCTGCTGCGCCAGCGCTACAGCGTCGCCTGCGCGGGAACCACGTTCACGGGCGACCCGGCGGGGACGACGATCCGGGTGGGCCACATGGGCAGCGTGCAGATCGAGGCGGGCTTCATCCTGCGCCTGCTCGAGGCGATCGGCAGGGCATGGGAGGACCTCGGTGCCGACCTCGACGTCCGCGGGGGACTGCGCGTGGCCCGGCGCATGCTGCGCGGCTGGTAGTGCTCAGGGGAGCGGTGCGACGAGGGTAAGCCGCTCGACGCCGGTCAGCGCGCGGCCGGCGCGCGGCGCCAGATCGCGCCGCATCGCCTCCAGGGCCTCCTCGCCCGCCTGGAGCCGTAGGACACCGGCGGGAGGATGCGCGAGCGAGCCGCGCGGGGCCGCCAGCCCCCCGAATGACACCGTCACCTGGCCGTCCAGCTTGCGCGTGGCCGCGAGCAATTCGCCGTTCGGGGTGACGATGCTCGTCAGCGGGCCGCGCCTGCGAACCAGCAGCCCGCCGTCGTAGGTCCGCGCCGCCAGCCGGCGCAGAGCCGTCACGCTGGTCCTCACCGCCTGGCGCGATGCCGGCGAGGCCCAGGCGCGGAACGAGGGCCGGCAGCGCAGGAGCGCCGGCTTTGGGCAGAACTGCTCGATGCCGGCGCTCACGCGATCGAACGAGGCGAGCAGAGGGCGAAGTGGGCCGCCGGCCGGCGCCGAAGCAAGCCTGATGCGAAGGGCCGGGCCGTCGGCGCTGAACCGGATCCCGCCGGGGGCGGCGTCCGAGCTCACGGCGCGCAGCCCCGCCCCCACCAGGGCGGCGATCTCAGCCCGTGACGGACCGGAGACTCGCTCCTCCTTCTCTCCGCACGCCGTCAGCCCCGCCACCAGCGCGAGCGCCAGCAGGGCGGTGCGGCAGCTCACGGTTTCAGCAGAACCTTCACGGCCTCGCGGGCATCGAATACCCGATACGCGTCGGGCGCGTCCTCGAGCGGCACGCGATGAGAGATGACGCGGCTCGGCTCGAGCTTGCCCTCGGCGATCGCTCCCAGCAGCATCTCGCGGTCCGCGCCCGGGTCCCCGACCGTGAAGCGCAGGGTGATCTCGCGCTCGAACATCAGCGCGTTGTTGAGCGGGTAGTCAGGCTCGAAGTGGGCCCCTACGACCGACACCGTGCCACGTCCACGGACGAGCGACAGCGAAGCGTCCAGCGCGGCCGCCGCGCCGGCCGCCTCGATGACAACGTCGGCGCCCAGGCCGTCCGTGGCCGCGCCCACGGCGTCCGCCGCGCCGGCGGGGTCGACCACGTCGGCCCCGAAGCTCTCGGCCAGCGAGCGCCTCTCGGCGATGCCGTCGACCGCGATCACCTTCCGCGCCGTGCCGGCCGCCACCATCGTGGCCATCAGGCCGACACAGCCGAGGCCGAGTACGACGACGATGTCGCCGATTCCGACTCCGCCCCTTCGGACGGCCCCGTGTCCCGTGGGCAGCATGTCCGCCAGGAAGACCGCATCCTCGTCCGAGACCTCGTCCGGGATACGCCACAGGCAGCGATCGGCGAACGGAATCCGGACCAGATCGGCCTGACCGCCTTCGAGCCGTGGGTAGACCCCGGAGTAGCCGAACAGCGCGCGCGACTCGCACTGGGTGCGCCGCCCGGCGCGGCAGTGCGCGCAGCTGCCGTCCGAAGTCATGCTCGTGTTGACCACCCGATCGCCCGTCTGGAGCTGAGTGACCGATTCGCCGATCTCCTCGACCACGCCGACGAACTCGTGTCCCAGGATCGTTCCGTTCTCGAATCCGGGGGTGAAGCCGTGGTACGGGAACAGGTCCGCCCCGCACACGGCTGTTCCCGTCACCCGTACGATCGCGTCGCCGGGGGCCTCGAGCGTCGGGTCGGGGACGCTCTCCACGCGGAGGTCCTCAGGGCCGGCGAGGACGACGGCCCTCATGCCGGCTGCTCCAGCTCGACGAGGTAACCGTCGGGATCGACCGCGAAGCAGCGGTGGCCGCCCCATGGCGGCGAGTAGGGCTCGGCGAGGAACTCCACGCCCTGGTCGCCCAGGCCGTGGAAGGCCGCCAGGCAGTCCTCCACCTCGAGCACGAGCACTGCGTTCAGCCGTGACCTGTCCGCCGGCGCCTCCAGCGTCACGCCCGGCCGGTCCTCTGCGTCGTGACCCTGCTCGGCGAGCGACAACCGGGCACCGGCGAGCGTGAGGGTCGCGTAGGGCGGATCGTCATAGGTCGCCTCGGTCGCGAAGCCGAGCCGCTCGTAGAACTCCCTCGCGCGCTCGAGCTCGGCAACCGCGAGGATCGTCCCGAAGCGGGTGGTGGCCGGCACGCTCATCAGTGGCGCGTGTGGCCGCCGTCGACCACGAGCAGCGAACCGGTCACCCACTCCGCCTCCTCGGAGGCGAGGAACGCCACCGCGGGCGCGATCTGACGCGGCTGGCCCTTGCCGGGGAGGGCCTGCAGCTGTTCGACGAACCCGAACGCCTCATTGTGGGGACTGGCCTTGACGCCCTCGGACTCCGTGAGGCCGGGCGCCACCGCGTTCACGGTGATGCCGTGGCCGCCGAGCTCGGTGGCGAGCGAGCGCGTCATCCCGAGGATGCCACCCTTGGCCGCCACGTAGGCCGCCATGTTCGGCGTGCCCGCCAGGATCGTGTTCGATGCGATGTTGACGATGCGCCCGTAGCCGGCGTCGCGCATCGGCTTCTCGACCGCCTTGATGGCCATGAAGGGGCCGTCGAGGTTGACCGACATGATCTTGCGCCAGTGGTCGAGGTCGACCTCGTCCCAGGGGATGAAGGGCACTATCGCCGCGTTGTTGACGAGCACGTCGACCTTGCCGAACCTCTCCAGCGTCGCGTCGACCATGGCCTGCACGTCACCGGGGTCGGACACGTCCGCGTGGACCCCGAGCCCCTCCCCGCTAAGGCTCTCGGCAGCCGCACGGGCTCCCTCTTCGTTGATGTCGGCAATCACCACCGACGCACCCTCCTCGGAGAGCTTCTCGGCAATTGCCTTGCCGATCCCCTGAGCGCCGCCGGTCACGATCGCCACCCGATCCTTCAGCTTCATCCGTTCCTCCTAGCCCCCGTAGCCGTCGGGAGCGAGCTTGTAGTTCTGGAACGACTCCATGTCGTGCGTGAAGAACAGCTCGGCGTCGTGCTGCCTCACCAGCCTCTTGATGCGCCGGATGGAGCGCACGCCGGCCACCGGGTCGACGTGGAAGCCGGCCTGCTGGTCGTTCTCGTACGCGGCCGGCGTGTACGACACGTCGGCCATGAACATCAGCGGCCGGCCGCCCTCCATCTCGACCATCAGCGAGTAGTGGCCGATCGTGTGGCCCGGCGTGTAGAACAGGTGCAGGCCCTTGAACAGCTCGGCGTCGCCGTGGATCAGCTCGAACTTGGCGCCCTCCCAGTCGAAGCCCCTGTCCGAGTAGCCCAGGCGCTCGAACGGCTCGGGCGAGCGGGCCTGCCGGAGCTCCGCCTCGTGCAGGTAGGTCGTCGCGTTCGGAAGCAGCTTGTTACCCCCGACGTGGTCGAAGTGGAGGTGTGAGTTGATGATCCCCGTGACGTCCTCGGGCTTGTAGCCCGCCTTCTCGAGCTGCGCCGGGATCGTCTGCTCCTCCGTCTGCTCGGGCAGCTCGAAGGGCAGGACGGCCTGGACATGCTCCAGGTCGTAGCCGGTGTCGAACAGGAAGAGCCCGTCGTCGTGCTCGATCAGCACGCTGTAGACCGGGAAGCGGACCGGGTTGCCGGCGCCGATGTTCCAGGTGATGTGCGCCTGGTCTATGACGAGCGAGCCGCCGTCGAGCAGGAAGACCCGCGTGGCCACCTCAGCTCAGCGCCTTTCGCACCGCCACCAGTGCCGCGGCGCGTTCCTTCTGCAGCTGCGCGGCACGGTCGGCGTCGTAGTCGAAGAGTCCGCCGCCCGTCTTGATCCCGAGCTGCCCCTTGTCGACCCGCTCGGTGATGGTGCTCGACACGCCCTTCTCGTCCGAGAGGTCCTGGTTCAGGTAGCTCGCGACCGCGTTGTAGATATCGAGCCCGGCCATGTCCAGCAGCGCCATCGGGGGGACGACGGCCAGCTTGTAGCCGATCCCCCACTTGACGTTGAGGTCGAGCTCCTCCGCGTCGACGACGCCCTCGTCCACGAGGGCGAGGCACTCGCGCATGATCGCGTAGAGGACGCGATTCTCGACGAAGCCCGGCACCTCCTTCTTGAGCGTGCACGGGAAGTAGCCGATCTGCCGAACGAGCTCCTGGGTCGCGGCGGTGACGTCCTGCGACGTCTGCTTCCCGGGAATGATCTCGATCATCGGGATCAGGTGCGGGGGATTCGACCAGTGCGTCCCGATCACGCGCTCGGGGTGCTCCAGGCCCTCGGCGATCTTCGTGATCGGTATCCCCGAGGTGTTCGACGCGAGGATCGCTTCCGGCGACACGTGCCGCTCGAACTCGGCGAACACCTGCTGCTTGAGCTCGAGCTTCTCCGGCACGGCCTCGACCACCATGTCGACGCCGTCGAGGGCAGCAGCGAGGTCGGACTCGAAGCGCAGAGTTGCACCGCCGCTGTCACCGGCGCCGTCGCCGTCGCCGTCGAGACGATCCAGCACCGACCGCGCCAGCTCGACGCCCGGCTGCGCCTTCTCGAGCTGCTCCTCGCTGACGTCGTAGAGCGCGACGTCCACGCCGGCGCGCTCGAGCACCGCTCCCATCCCGGGGCCCATCGTGCCCGTCCCGATAATGGCTGCCTTTGCGATAGCGGTCATTGACCCTCCTCGTCTCGTTCGATCTCTCGTATTCGTCGCCAGACCCGCTCGGGTGTGAGCGGCAACTCCCGTACGGGTACGCCGGCGTCGGCCAGCGCGGTGACGATCGCCGCCGGCACGGCGGCCTGCGCGCCTTCGCCGCAGCCCTTCGCCCCATATGGGCCCGGGCCGTCCGCGTTCTCGACCAGCACGGTCTGCATCTCGCCCGGCAGGTCCTTGACGCGCGGCACCCGGTAGTCGAGCAGCGTCTCGTTCAGCAGCACGCCCTCCTCGAAGATCATCTCCTCGAAGAGCGCGTTGCCGAGCCCTTGGATCGCGCCGCCCTCGTCCTGGCGATGAACGAGCTGCGGGTTGATGGCCTTGCCGACGTCCGCGCAGGTGACCACCTTGCGTACCCGCACCTCGCCGGTCTCGCGCTCGACCTCCACCTCCGCTGCGGCTACGCAGACCTCCCAGAAGACCGGTCCCTCCGCGTATGACCCGGACCCCTGCTCGGGCCGGACCTCGCCGGCGCCGATGATCTCTCCGCCGGAGAACCCGAAGCGCGTCTCCATCAAGCTCGGGTAGTCGAGCTCGCGCTCGCCGTCTGAAATCGCCCCGTCACGCACCACCAGATCGCCCGGGTCCGCACCCAGCGCCGGTCCTGCAGTCTCGAGCAGCTGACGGCGAACGTCGGCGGCCGCACGCTGAACGGCCAGCCCCGCAAGCGTGGTCGAACGGCTCGCACCGGTCGAGCGGTCATACGGCGTGAACGCGGTATCTGCGCCCTGAACTCTGACGCGGGCGGTGTCGATCGCCAGCTCCTGCGCGGCGATCTGCGCCATGACGGTGCGGGCGCCCTGTCCCACCTCGGTGGTGCCGACGTTCACCTCGACCGCACCATCGGGTGCCAGGCGCACCGAGGCACGCGACACCGGATGGGCGCCTGCGGCGAGCAGGCCGACGGATACACCGCGCCCGACGTCGGGCGGCGCGGGCTCGTCCCAGCCGATCGCCTCCGCGACCTTCTCCACGTCGCCGATCAGGTCGGCATCGAGTGGCTTGCCGCCGGTGGGTCGCACGAGCTCGCCCGGGGTCAGCAGGTTGCGGCGCCGCAGCTCCAGCGGATCGAGACCGGCGCGCCGCGCGACCTCGTCGATCTGCGACTCCCCGATCCACTGCAGGTGGCATGCTCCGAAGGCCCGGTAGGAGCCGGCGGGCGAGGTGCAGGTGTACACGCAGTTGCCGTCCACCCGAACAGCCCGCCAGCGATACGGCCCCGGCGCAGCGTCCCCCGCAGTTGCACACACCCGCGGCCCGTTGTCCGCGTAAGCGCCCGTGTCGAGGTCGAAGCGGACCTCGCGCGAGAGCAGCGTTCCGTCTGCGCGCGCACGGGTGCGCATCCAGGCGCGCATGCCGTGGCGGCGGGTGGTCAGCATCGATTCCGCGACGCTGTTCTGAATCCGCACGGGCCGCCCCGCGTGGCGCGCCAGCGCCGCCGTGATCGGCTCCATCTTGGTGTACGACTTCGAGCCGAACCCGCCGCCGAGATAGGGCACGATCACGCGGACCGAGTTGAGCGGCTTCCCGAACAAGTCGGCGATCTCGGCCCGCACGAGGAAGGGGTGCTGGCAGGAGGCCCAGAGCGTGATGGCGTCCTCGCGGAAGTCGCACACGACGGTGTGCGTCTCCATTGCGTACTGGTAGACCGCCGGAAACTCGTACTCCCCCTCCACCTCGATCTGCGCCTCCGCCCCGGCCCCCTCGACGCTGCCGGAGTCCAGCCGGTAGCGGTAGCAGACATTGCCGGCCTCCTCCTCGAGCAGGCCAAGGCCGTGGAAGAGCCCGGCGCGAAGCGGTTCCTCATGGAGGCGCGGCGCGCCTTCGGCGAGGGCCTCCTCGAGCGTGCCCACCACGGGCAGCTCCTCGTATTCCACCGCGATCGCATGGAGGGCTGCCTCGGCAGCGGCCTCAGTCTCGGCCGCCACCGCGGCGACCGGCTCGCCGGCGAAGCGAACGCGGTCGAGCGCGAGCAACGGCCGGTCCTTGAGGGCGTGCCCGTAGTAGGGGTCGATGCCGCTGAGATCGGCGCCGGTCATCACGGACGCGACGCCCGGCACCGCCTCCGCCTCCGACGTGTCGATCCGCGCGATGCGTCCATGAGCTATCTCCGAGCGCAGCACCTTTCCGTGCAGCATGCGCGGCACCTCGACGTCGCCGGCGAACTCAGCCTCGCCACGCATCTTGGCCTCGGCGTCGCGCCTGTCGACCGACCGACCCACCTCGGTGAACAGCTGCTCGACCGTCGCGCTCACGGCCGGCCCGCCAGCTCGCGCGCCGCTGCGAGGATCGACTGGTACCCGGTGCAGCGACATACGTTCGAGTCGAGCGCATGGCGGATCTCGGCCTCGTCGCTGAGCTCGCCGCTGTCGCGCAGCGCCTTCAGCGTCAGCACGAAGCCACCGGTGCAGAACCCGCACTGGAGGGCGGCGTGGCGGGTGAAGGCGGCCTGAAACTCCGAGAACTCCTCGTGCGCGGCGAAGCCTTCGATCGTCAGCACCTCGCGCCCCTCCGCCTCGCACGCCAACATGCAGCACGAGCTGACCGGGAGGCCGTCCACCAGCACGGTGCACGTGCCGCACACCTGGACCTCGCACGAGCGCTTGGGGCCCTTCAGGCCGAGCCGGTCGCGCAGAAAGTCGAGCAGGAGGTCCTGCGGCTCGACCACCGCCTCGACCGCCTCGCCATTCACCGCGAGTTGTACGCGCCGGCTCACGTGCTCGGACCGGGCATGTCGAAGTCGCGTCCCTCGCGGCGAAGCTCACGGATCCATGCATCCCAGTACTCGTCCAGGAAGGTCTCCTGGTACTTCATCTCGTGCAGCGGCCCCACGGCCTCATCCGCCACCCCGCGCAGCTCTCCGAGCCGCCCCGCGATGGCCTGGAGCTCGACGGCGCGCTCGAGCGTCACCGCACGCAGCACAGCCCAGGCCGGATCCTTGCCGACGACGAGCACGCCGTGGTTGCGCATCAGCAGCACCTGACGTTCTCCCAGAGCGTCCGCCACGACCTGGCCCTGGCTACGACCGAGGATCAGCTCCGGAACCTCGTCTAGCGCCGCAAGCCCTTCCTGGAACATGATCGCGTCATGCGACAGGAAGGCGAGATCGACGTGGGCGGCGCCGAGCGCGGTGGCGTGCAGAGGATGGCCGTGGATGACGCAGCGCACGTCCGGCCGCGAGCGATAGACCTCCGTGTGCAGAACCGACTCGAGATGCATGTCGGTCGCGTTCTCGATATCGCCCTCGATCGACGCGCGCAGGACGTCCTCGGGGGTGACCTCCGAGAGCGACACCCCCTTGCGCTTGATCCACATGACCTCGGGGTCGTGCTCCTGGCGGGCGCTGACGTGGCCGAGCGTCAGATCTTCGTATCCGTGCGCAGCCAAGATCCGGCACGCCCAGGCGACCTGGGTCGCAACCGACTCGTCGCTCACCGACGCTCCGTCGGCGGGTAGTCCGGGTGCGGGAAGCCGAAGACCATGACAACGTCCTCGTCGCCGTCGTTGATCACCGCGTGCCATACCCCCGCGGGGATGTGCAGCGCGTCACCGGCGGCGAACTTCACCTCGCCCTCGTCGAGCCGCAGGCGGCCGCTCCCCGATGCGACGTACGCAAACTCCTCCGTCTCGTGAGCCACGCTGCCCAGCTCCGTCCCCGGCCGGAAGACGGAGTATCCGAGCGAGGCGCTCGCACCTTGAGCGCGCTCACCGGTCACGAGCATCCGGCTGAAGCTGCCATTGGGCAGCTCGATGTCCGGTACGGCGTCGAGCGGAATCACCGACACCGCGCTCACAGCGCCCACTCGCCGTCCTTGACGATGTACTGGCCGTTGTCGACGATCTCGAGGCTCGCGTCGAGTATCACGCCGTCCAGGTGCAGCGTGCAGACGTTCTGCCCGCCCGGGTAGGCGTTGTGATTGTCACCGAGGGCCAGGTGGGCGGTACCGACGCGGCCCTTCTCGGAGGGCGTCCCGAATGGGGCGATGTCGCTCACGCCGAAGGCGAACTCGCCGATCACCGTCGAGTTCTCCACGCCGTCGATCACCTTGCGCAGCTTCTCCGCCTCCTCGCCGCCCTCGATCGCAACCGCCTTGCCACCCTCGACCGTCCAGGTGATCTCGTTCTCCACCTGGCCGGGCAGGCCGATCCCGAGCATCACCCCGTCGACGACGACCGTCCCCTCGGTCTGGTCCTCGACTGCGGCGAACGCGACCTCCGCCCAAAGCGGCAGCGGACCCATCATCTGCCCGCGCTTCTTGACGGGGGTGATCTCGAGCGCCGGACGCCCCTCGATCGTGATCGTCACGTCGGTGCCCTTGCCCGACGTCATGCGTACCTTGGTGGCGCCCTCGAGCGCAGCCATCGCGTCGCGGGCGCGCTGAGTCGCGGCCTCGATCTGGTCGAGCGTCAACCCCCATTCACCCATGCCGGGCTCGACCGAGGCGATCTTGGCGTTGTTCGCGCAGGACTCCTTGACCGCCGCCACGTGCGCGAAGCGGTTTGCCCATTCCAGGTTCGTCACGATGATGATCTCGTCCGAGTGCGTCATCGCGGCGTGAAGGTTGCGCGGCGGCGCCATCGGGAAGTGCGTGTCCGCCCGCCCGCGGCGAACCTGGATCTCGTTGTTCATCAGCACCGGCCACGCGCCGCGGTCGACCGCGACCTCGGCCAACATGCGGGCCTCATCGACGCGCGAATCGTCGTGAATGATCGTCACGGCGTCGTCCTTCTCGACCGAGAAGCACGTGTCGATGATCAGCTCCGCCTCGGTCCGGAGGCCGTTGTCGCTTGCCATAAACGTCACCTAACCCTTTCGGCGTCGAACTGCGGCAGTATCTCGCCGGCGAAGCGCTCCACCTGGGCGAATTGATCGATCGCCCCGAACCTGCAGATGAAGTGGTCGACGCCCCGCTCGGCGAACTCGCGTAGCCACGCCACGATGTCGTCCGGGCTCCCGACCGGCCCCCAATTGGAGAGGTCCATCATCTGCGAGAGCTCGCGGTAGTACTTGGAGATGTAGTCGCTGAAGGAGGCGTGGGCCTCCTCCTTGGTGTCCCCGATGTTCATCGTGACCTGATAGGAGACGGTGTAGTCGGAGAAGTCCCGCCCGTGGCGAGCGGCCGCTTCCTTCAGGTAGCCGATCTGCTCCGTCAGCTCATCGGGGTGCTGCGCGCGGCAGCAGGTCATCCAGCCGTCACCGAACTTGATGATCCGGTCGGCGGCGCGCTCCATGATGCGGCGTGCCTTCTCCTCCCCCGGGTCGCCGACGAGCCGCGGGTTGGAGACGATCCAGCGCGGCGGTGGCTGCTGTAGAGGCGCGAGCGGCTCCATCTCGGTCCCGGAGCTGAACTGGACCTCGTCGTAGTCGAAGTACTTGCCCTTGAACGAGGTCTTCTTCTCGGTCCAGAGCTCGAGAACGATCTGCAGGATCTCCTCGAAGATCGTCGCCCTGTCCTTGTACGGGAGGCCGACCGCCTCGAACTCACGGCGCACGCCCTTCTCCGGGTTCCCCATGCATGGCCCGAAGATCGTGCGGCCTTCCGCTAACTGGTCGAGCGTCGCCCACTCGAGCGCCAGATAGAGCGGGTTGCGCGTGGTGACCACGATGCACGCCGAGCCGATCTTCACCCGCTTCGTGCGCTGTGAGAGCGCGGCCATGAGGGTCATCGGCTCGTAGCGCGGCTTGGAGAAGAGCGAGTCACCGACCCAGAGGGAGTCGAACCCGCGCTCTTCCACGACCTCGGACAGGTCGAGCAGGGCCTGGAGGTCGTAGTCCGGGGCGATCAGCGGCTCGCGGTTGTTCAGGTTCACCCCGAACTGGATCGGTCGCCCAACTCCGTTCGCTTGCTTCGTCAGTACCGCCTCCTACTGGTCGGTGTCGCCTGCGAAAGTCGGATCCTCGCGGAACAGCGCCTGGTCGGCGTCCGACTCGAGCACGCGCTGCGGCACCTCGATGTGCTCCGCGAGCAGCTCGGCAGCATGCTCTGCGTCGCGTGCGTCGATCGCGGCGAGGATCGCCTCGTGCTCCTCGACGGACTGCCGAAGGTTTCCGCGCAGCTCGAGCGAGCGCGGCAGGTACGGCGCCATCTGGCCCACGAGCACGCGGTGGACCTCGTGGAGCTTGCGATTGCGGGAGCCGCGCACAAGCGCCTCGTGGAAGCTCTGGTTCGTATCGAAGAAGAGGCGCACCTCGTCGTCGCGCGCCGCCCGCGCCATCAGCTCGCACATTTCCCGCAGGTGTGCGAGCTCGGCGTCGCTCATCAACGGCACGGCCAACCGGACCGCGAGCGTCTCGAGCGCTTCCCGCACCTGGTACGCGTCGATGAACTCCTGACGGGAGAGCTGTGTCACCACGGCGCCACGTCGAGGTGTGATCGTCACGAGACCCTCCGACGCGAGCCGGCCAAGGGCTTCGCGCAGCGGCCCGCGGCTCGTGCCGAAGTCCCGCGCGAGCGCGACCTCCGAGAGCTCTGTCCCAGGCTCGAGCCGGCCCGCGAGGATGTCCTCCCGCATCCGGTCCCTCACCTGCTCCCAGAGCGTGCGGTTGTCGAGCGGCCGCGCCAGCCCGGCCTCGGGGTCGTCATTAAGGTTCATAGAGCTACGTCAACTGTGGGTTGTCAACAGTTAGCAGCGACAGTATCGTAGCCCTGAGTGATCGACAAGGTCTCGTCTCCGGAGATCGTCGACCCGCACATGCACGTGGGCGACTTCCCTCTCTTCGACGTGGGCATGGATGCCGACGGGCTCGTGGAGCTGTTCGCCGAGTGGAACTACGCCGCCGGCATCGTCTTCCATCCGGACAACGCGCTCGTGCGCGATCTGGTCGAGGACATACCGAACGCCTGGGCCCTGTACTGGGCGAACCCGCGCGAGCCGGGGTGCGCCGACGAGGCTCGCGAGTTCCTCGGTCACCAGAAGTTCCTCGGCGTGAAGATGCACCCGCTGCTCGACTCGTATCACCCCAACGACCCCATCGTGCATCCGGTCGCGCGGCTTCTGGTGGAGCTCGGCATGCCCACCCTCATCCACAGCGGCCACCCCATCTTCACGCTCCCCTGGAGCATCGAGGAGCTGATCGTGGAGTTCCAGGACCTCAAGGTCGTCCTCGGGCACATGGGCCACGGCAACATCGTCTACATCAACGCCGCGATCGATGTCGCGGCGCGGAATCCCAACGTCTGGCTCGAGACATCGGGCATGCCCATGCACACGAAGATCCGGACCGCCGTGGAGCGGGTCGGCGAGGACAAGGTGATGTACGGGTCCGACGCCCCCTTCCACGATCCTGGGGTAGAGATCAGGAAGGTGCAGGCAAGTGGACTCGGGATGGAGCACCAGCGCCGGGTGCTGGCTACGAACGCACGGCGACTTTTCTGGGGAAGCGACGACGCGCCGGTTTCCGCGGGGCCCGTCGACACAGTCAACGAGGAGGAAAGACATGGAATCTAGGAGGCCGCGCCTGGTGACCTTCGCGCGTCGTCTGCTGCCGGTGCTCGTGGTCGTTCTCACGGCGTTCGTCGTGGTTGCTTGTGGTGACGACGACGACGATTCGGGCAACGGCGGGGGCGGTGGTGGAGCCGAGACCCAGGAGTCGGAGAGTGCTGTTGCGAACTTCGCGATCGTGACGCCGGAGAAGGGATCCGACTACGGGTGGAACCAGCAATCGATCGAGGCTGCGCGGAAGATCGCCACCGATCGCGGCATCGAGGTCAACGTCGCCGACAACTCCGGCTATGAGGACGTGACCCCGATCCTGCGCGAGTTGGCGACCGGCGGTGAGGAATTCATCATCGCGCAGGCAAGCGGGTACAACACGGCGGCCCCGGACGTCTCGCTACAGACGGAGGTCCCAAGCCTGATCTGGGACAACCCCGAGGCAGCGGAGCCGGGCCTCGTCGCCAACGCCGAGGCACAGGGCCAGGGCGGCGGCTACCTCGCCGGCGTGCTGGCGGCAGAGACGAGCAAGACGGGGACGCTCGGGATCGTGATCTCGGCCGACGACACCAACTGGAACCGCATGGCGGGCGGCTTCGTCAAGGGCGCGCAGTCGGTGAACCCGGACATCGAGATCAGGCTCGCCCAGATCGGTCAGGCGGGCTACGCCGACACCGCAGGCGGCAAGCGCGTGACCGAACAGGTCATCGCCGACGGCGCGGACGTCATCTTCGGAATGGGCGACGGCAGCTCGTTCGGGATGATCCAGGCCGTGGAGGCCGCCGATGACGTCATGTTCATCGACGTGATCGGCGACAAGACCAAGATCGACAAGCAGGGCATCCTGCTCTCGTCGGTGCTCTGGAACTTCGACGTTCTGTTCAACCAGGCGCTCGACGACCTCGAGGCCGGGACGTTCGGCGAGACGAACTACGCGCTCGACCTCGACAACAAGGGCATCTCGCTGCTCCAGACCGAGCAGATCGACGACGCTGCGTGGCAGGCCGTCGAGAAGGCTCAAGAGGAGATCGTGAGCGGCGACGTCAAGGTGCCGGAGACGACCAAGAAGTCGCAAGTGGAGGACCTCATCTCCGGCGGGTGACCCGTTGTCGCGTCGGCGGCCCGGGAGCCGGGGGGTCTCCCGGGCCCGCCTTCGCGAGCAAAGGACTGGCGTGCAACAGAGCACCAATCATTGCCTCGTCGAACTGCGGGGGATCACGAAGGCGTTTCCGGGTGTCGTGGCGAACGATCGCGTCGACCTCGACATCCACGCCGGCGAGGTACATGCGCTCCTGGGCGAGAACGGCGCCGGCAAGTCCACGCTGATCAGCATCCTCGCCGGGATGTACCACCCTGACGCAGGCGAGATCAGGATCGACGGAGAGCCGCAGGTGATCGGCTCGCCACGCGCGGCGATCGGCCTCGGCATCGGCACCGTGTACCAGCACCTCACACTGGTCCCGACGCTCACCGTCCTGGAAAACCTCATGCTCGGCATCGGCTCGCAAGGAGCCCGCCTCGACCTGGCACAGGCGCGCTCGCGCTTCGCCGAGCTGAAGGGCGTGCTGGGGGTCACCTTCGAAGCGGACGCAACGGTTGGCCGGCTGGCACTGGGTCAGCGGCAGCAGGTGGAGATCATGAAGGCGCTCTGGCGACGCACGCGGGTGCTCGTGCTCGACGAGCCCACCTCGATGCTGACGCCGCAGGACTACGACGAACTGCGCCGCTACCTCGAGCGCCTCAAGGCCGACGGTCTCGCGATCGTGCTGATCACCCACAAGCTTCACGAGGCGATCGAGATGGGCGACCGCGTGTCGGTACTGCGAAGCGGGCGCAAGGTCGGCTCGATCGAGCCCGGCGATGTTCACGGGCGCAGCGAGGACGAGCTGCGCGGCTCGATCGTGACGATGATGTTCGGTGAGGAGACCCCGGAGGTCGAGGCCGCGGTGGAGGTCGGCGGCGGTGAGGCGGCGGCCGTCGAGCGTCGCGAGCCGAGCGCCGGCGAGGGTGGCCGGCCACTCCTGAGCCTGCGCGACGTGAACCTGACGGGCGAGCCGCAAGAGGTGGGTCTCAGGGGAGTGTCACTCGAGCTGCTGGCCGGCCAGGTCACGGGCGTCGCCGGCGTCGACGGCAACGGCCAGCGCGAGCTCGCCGAGGTGTTGGCTGGTCAGCGACACCCTGATCGCGGCAGCGTGCTGCTGGGCGAGGACGACGTCACGCGCCTCGGGGTCGCCGAGCGTCAGCGCCGTGGCGTTCGCTACGTGACCGACGATCGACTGGGCGAGGGGACGGTGGCGGCGTTCGACGTCGCCATGAACAGCGTGCTGAAGAGAGTCGGGGACTCGCCGTTCTGGTCGCGCGGCCGTGTCAACCGGCGCGAGATAGAGCGCTATGCGAACGGGTTGGTCGAGGACTATGACGTGCGGCCGCCGGACGTGAATGCGCGCATGGCGACGCTGTCCGGCGGCAACATCCAGAAGCTCGTGCTCGCCCGCGAGCTGTCCTTCTCCCCCACTGTCGTGATCTTCAACAAGCCGACCTACGGGCTCGACGTCCGTACCGCGGAGTTCGTCAGAGGCAAGATCACGGAACTGGCCGAGCAGGGCGCCGCCGCGCTGCTCATCTCCACGGAGATCGACGAGCTGATCGCGCTGTGCGACCGGATCGCCGTCATGTCGCGGGGAGTCATCACCGGGGTCGTCGAGAACGAGGCCGGCGCCGAGGAGCGCGTGGGCGAGCTGATGGTCTCCCGATGAGAGCGCGAGCGGAGCACGCAGGCGAGGCGGTGTTGGCGTCGCTCGTCCCGGCGGTGCTCGCCTTCGTCGCCACCGGGCTCATGCTCGTTTTGCTGGGCCGAGACCCGCTGGAGTTCTACAGCGACATGTTCGAGCGTGGCCTGCTCGAGTGGCCCGGCTTGCAGGAGAGCATCATTCGGATGTCACCCCTGCTTCTGATCGCGGCCGGACTGATCGTGGCCTTCCGGGCGAATCTCTGGAACCTCGGCGCGGATGGTCAATTCCTGCTCGGCGCCGCGTTCGCTGCCGGGCTGGCCCCATCGCTGGTCGACACGCTGGGCTCGGGCTTGACGCTCATCGCCGTGATGGTCATCGGGGCGGCTGTCGGTGCCGTCTGGACGGTGATCCCAGCGGTGCTTCGAGCCTGGTACGGGGTCAACGAGATCATCACGACGCTGATGATGTCCTTCATCGGCATCGCCGTGGCGAACATACTCGTGAAGGGACCCTTCCGGACCGACACCGGCGGCGTTGCGCGCACGGACACGCTTCCGCTCGACGACCGCCTGCCCCTGCTCGGCGACACACAGATCAACGCCGGAATCATCATCGCCGTGATCGCGATCCTGGCCGTCCATCTCGTGATGACCCGGACCTCGGTCGGCTTCCGGCTGCGGGTGCTCGGAGAGAATCCGCGCGCCGCCGAGCACGCCGGCCTTCACATCAAACGAATCACGGTCCTTGCCTTCATGGCCAGCGGCGGCCTCATCGCGCTCGGCGGCGCGGTCGAGATCCTCGGCATCTGGGGCTCGTTCCGGGCGGACTTCAACCCGGCGTTCGGACTCGTCGTGATCCCGCTCGTCTTCCTGGCTCGCCTGAACGCGCTCGGCTCCGCCTTCTTCGTGGCGGCGTTCGCGATCATCCAGATCGGCGGTGAGTCCGCCGCGCGAAAGTCGGACGTGTCGAGCGACATCTTGCTTGCCCTCGTCGGCCTGATCCTGCTCTTCATGGCGGTGACCGAATGGCTGCGCGCCCGCCGCAGAGCGCGACCGGGCTACCTGACGCCGGGCCTGGCCGAGACGATCGGGGCGCGGGCGGCGCCCCCGGACGAGACACGACCGGCGCAGTCGGGCGTCGTGGGATAGACGATGGAAGACCTGTTCACCGAGACCTTCCTGACGGCGCTCGTGGCGGGCGGCGTGCTGGCGGCGATGCCGCTTCTGTTCGCCAGCCTCGGAGAGATGGTGTCCGAGCAGGCGGGCGTCCTGAACGTCGGGCTCGAGGGCATGATGCTCGCGGGCGCGTACGGCGGCTTCGTGGTCGCGCTCGAGACGGAGTCGACCTGGCTCGGCCTCGGCGGAGGCATGATCGTGGGAGCGCTCGTGTCGCTGCTGATGGTCCTGCTGTGCGTGCGAATGAAGCTCGACCAGATCGTGATCGGGATCGGGATCGTGCTGGTGGCGGAGGGCATCACGAGCCTGCTGTTCGACGCGCGCTATGCGGCCTCGCGGCCACGGCTGCCGGCCGCCTCCGAGTGGGCCGTTCCCGGCCTGAGCGAGCTGCCGGTGCTCGGCGAGAGCATCTTCACGCAGCACCCGATCGTCTACATCGCGGTCGCGCTGGTCATCGCGGTGCACTACATGCTGCGCCGCACGTCCGCCGGCCTGAGCCTGCGTGCCGCAGGTGAGAAGCCTGCCGCACTCGACGCCGCCGGCGTGAGCGTCGACCGCACGCGCACCTGGGCCACCGTCGTCGCGGGACTGGGCGCCGGACTCGGCGGCGCGTATCTGTCCGTGATCGCAGCCGGCACCTTCACGCCGTTCATGACGCAGGGCCAGGGCTTCATAGCGATCGTGATCGCAATGCTCGCCCGAGGCGCGGCCCCATGGACGATCGTGGGCTCGCTGCTGTTCGGCATGTCGCTGTCGATTGCCACCGCGCTGCAGCTGATCGGCGTCGAGATCTCCACCGACTACGTGCAGATGCTGCCCTTCATCGCGGTGATCGTGGTGCTGGTCCTCTTCGCGCGCCGCTCCTATCTGCCGTCGGCGCTCGCACTTCCCTATTTCCGAGGAGAGCGATGATGTGTGCACAGCTCTCAATGAGGAGGCAGCCATGAGAGATCCAAGCTTCACCTTGACCGCCGGGCCGACCGCCGCAACGCCCCGCACCCTGCAGGCGCTCGGTCAGCCGATCATCTTCGACTACGACCCTGTCTTCCTGGAGAAGTTCCGCGAGCTCGAGCGCAAGGTCGGAGAGCTCATGCGCAGCTCGGACGACATCGTGCTGATGCAGGGGGAGGCCGTGCTCGGTCTCGAGGCGGCCGCCCGCGCCCTCACCCGGCCGGGCATGAAGGCGCTCAACCTCGTTTCGGGCGTCTACGCCGCCTGGTTCGGGGACTGGCTGCGCGAGTACGGGGCGGAGGTCATAGAGGTGCGCGTGCCCTACGACGAGGCGGTCGACGCCGCGGACGTCCGGCAGGCGCTCGACGAGAACCCCGATGTCGAGCTCGTCGCCGTGGTGCAGTCGGAGACGCCCTCCGGCATCCACAACCCCGTCGGCGAGATCGCTCCCGCGGTGAAGGACGCCGGAGCGCTGCTGCTCGTCGACGCCGTCTCGGCGCTCGGCTGCGAGGAGGTGCTCGTGGACGAGTGGGGGATCGACGTATGCGTCGCCGGCCCCCAGAAGTGCCTCGCCGGGCCGCCCGGCATGTCGCTCATGTCGATCTCGTCCGCCGCCTGGGAGGCGATGGAGCGCAACCCGAACGCGCCGCGAGGCTCGTTCCTGTCACTGCTCGACTGGAAGCAGCGCTGGGTGGACACCGACCGCACGAAGTTCCTCTACACGCCCTCGGTCGTCGACGTCAACGGCGTCGACTCCGTGGTGGACCAGGTACTCGACGAGGGACTCGAGACATGCATCGCACGCCACCAGGCGGCTGCCCGGGCAGTGCGCGCGGGCGTGCAGGGCATGGGACTCGAGCTCTGGCCGCGGCGTGAGGACTACGCCGCCGGCTGCGTTACCGCCATCCGTGTCCCCGAGGGCATCTCGCGCGCCGACGCGCTCAGCCATATCCGCGACCGTTACGGCGTCATGCTCTCGGGTGGCTATGGGGAGCTTGCGGACAAGCTCTTCCGCATCGGTCACATGGGCCCGGCGGCGGACTCGCTGTACCCGGTGGTGGCGATCGCCGCGCTCGGCCGCGGCCTGAAGGATCTGGGGGCCGACGTTCGCATCGGCGACGGGGTCGAGGCCGCTCTGGAGGAGATCGGCGCCGCGGCGGAGAGGACCGTCTCGGCCGCGTGAGCACCCTTCCGCCGTTCGAGCTCCATCGGCCGACCACCGTTGACGAGGCCACCGGACTGCTCGATGAGCTCGGCGACGATGCCGTCGTCTACTCGGGCGGCACCGAGTTGCTGCTCGTGATGAAGCTCGGCTTCTCCGACTACTCGCATCTGGTGGACGTCAAGCGCATCGCCGAGCTGCACAGTCTGGAGGCGTCGCAGGAATTGCTGGAGGTGGGTGCAGCCGTCACCCACCGCCAGCTGGAGCGGTCTCCCGTCGTGCGCGAGCGCTGGCCCGCCTTCGCGTCGATGGAGCGCCATGTCGGGAATCTGCGGGTCCGCGTCATGGGCACCATCGGAGGAAACCTGTGCTTCGCCGACCCTCACTCCGACCCGGCCACCTTCCTGCTTGCCACGGGCGGCACGCTTGTTTGCCGGCGAGGCGACGGACCGGCGCGCGAGCTCCCTGTTGAGGACTTCTGGGAGGGCCCCTATCGAACGGCCCTTGGGCCCGGCGAGCTCATGACGGCGGTGCGCCTCCCGCATCCCGGCGCGGGCGCCGGGATCGCGCACGAGAAGATGTCTCTGCACGAGCGGCCCGCCGTGACGGTCACATGCCTGGCGCATGTGGCGGATGGCCAGGTGTCTTCGGCGCGCGTCGCGGTGGGCTCGGTCGGAAACCGGCCTCAGCGGGCGCTCGAGGCGGAGTCGGCGTTGGTGGGCGCTGCCGCCGGCGAGATCCGCGCCCGGGTATCGGCGGCTGCCGAAGCGGCTGCGGAGGCGGCTGACCCGGTCGAGGATGCGAACGGCTCGGTTGAGTACAAGCGCCAGCTGGTGCGCGTGCTCGTCGGGCGCTGCGCGCGGGCCGCCGTGGAGCGAGCCGGCTCGCTTGAACGACGAGACCACCCGGCTCGTCGCGGACCTGCTCGCTCTGAGTGAGCACGATGCTCCCAGCGGCGATCCCGAGGCGAGCGCGGGAGCCGTCGGCTGGCTCGAGGCAAGGCTCGGGCAGGTCGACGCGGACGTGGTGCGCCACGAGACGCCGGCGGGAGTCGTCCTGGACGGCCGCTTCGGACCGTCGGGCGGCCGGCCGGCGCTGATCCTCTGCCACTACGACACGGTGTGGCCGACAGGCACAGCGTGTGAGCGGCCCGCGCGCCGGGAGGGGGAGCTGGTTCGCGGTCCCGGCGTCTTCGACATGCGCGCCGGCATCGTGGCCGTGCTGGCCGCCGTCGAGCTCGCCGCCCCGCTGGAGCGGCCGGTGCGAATCCTCCTCACCCCCGACGAGGAGACGGGAAGCAGGGGATCGCGTGACCTGATCACGGAGGCGGCACAGCATGCGGCGTTCGTACTCGTGACCGAGCCGCCCCTCGAGGGCGGGGCGCTCAAGACGGCCCGCAAGGGCTGGGCGAGCTACACGTTGAAGGTCGGCGGGCGCGCGGCCCATGCCGGCCTCGAGCCCGAGGCCGGTGCAAGCGCCGTTGACGAACTGGTCGACCGCCTACTGGAGGTCCGGCGACTCGCGCGCCCGGCCACGGGGACCACGATCAACGTGGGAGTCATCGGGGGCGGGTCGGCGGCGAACGTCGTCGCCGACTCGGCGTGGGCCCACGTCGACGTGCGCGCGCAGACGGTCACCGAGCAGGAGCGGGTTCACTCCGCGCTGACGGGCCTGCGGCCCGAACGCGCGCGCACGTCGATATCCCTCGAGACGGGGGTCATGCGTCCGCCGATGGAGCGGACACCGGCGATTGCTTCCGCCTTCGCACGGGCTCGCGAGATCGCTGCGGATCTCGGCATCGACCTGCTCGAGGGCACGGCGGGGGGTGCAAGTGATGGGAACCTCGTCGCGCCCCTCGGCGTCCCGTTGCTCGACGGGCTGGGGCCGGAGGGTGGTGGCGCTCACGCGCTCGACGAGCGAGTCCGCATCGATTCGCTTCTGGAGCGCCGCTCCCTGATCGCGGGCTTGATCGCCGGTTGGTGAGCCGCGGGCCCGTCGCGATGCGCCGGCGACTACTAGGGCGTCCGCCGCCGGCCGAGTAACGAGGCCTGCCGGCGTGCCTCCTCGGCGTGGCGGGCCGCCGTGCGTTCACGCGTGTACTCGTCGCGTTCCAGCTTGCCGGCCTTCTGCGCCGCATCGTTGCGCCTCGCAACCTGCTCGCGCTCTTCCTTCCACGCTGATTCGCCGCGGGCCGCTGATTTCCAGCCGCCGTCTTCCTGTTCGCTCATCTGCGCCGCCTGACTGCTCCCTAGGGTCACGACCCACTCGGGGGCGCAGGAGCGCGACACCCGACGGTGGACACTCCCTACAGCCTACCGGCGAAGTTACCGCCGAGCCGCATTCAGGTAACAACATCTCGGCAGCGACAGGCGTAGGTTTCGCCCCGAACGGGTGGGTCCGGTCCAGTCAGGAGGCGTGGGAGATGAAGCAGGTCGTGTCGAGGGGAACCGAGAAGCGCCCGCTCCGGGCACTGGCCGCCAGCGTGCTCGCCGGCGTCGCCGTGCTCGCCGTGCTGGTCGGCGCCGGTGCGGCCTGGCCATCCGCCCAGCAGGCCGGCGGGGGCCACGGCGAGGGGCGCGACGACAAGCTCCTCTTCTTCGCCGCTGACGGCCTGCGCCAGGACGGGGTGGAGAAGTACGCGCGGCAGGGCTTCGTGCCCGGGTTCCGCGACCTGCTCCGCCACGGCGCGCACGCCTCCGGTCATGGCCTTCTCACGCAGGCGCCGCCGAACACCGGCGCCGGCTGGTTCACGCTCGCCACGGGCGCCTGGCCGGGCGTGCATGGCTCGACCAACAACACCTTCCACGTGAACGGCCAGCCGTTCGCGAACCGCACCGCCGCCTTCGACCCCGGCGTTCTGCAGGCGGAGACGCTCGCGCAGTCGGCCGAGCGCGGCGGCAAGAAGGTCGCCCAGATCGAGTGGGCGGGCGGGCGCGGTGGCGCCATCGACGGTCCGACGCTCGACTTCCGCAACTTCCGCTCCGGCCGCGGTGTCGCGACCAACTACATCTCCCGCAACGACTCGGCCTCCTTCACGCAGTCGTTCGGGCTCCAGTTCGACCACCCGGACGGCTTCGCCGAGAACGCGCCCTTCCCGCAGGCCGCGCCCTCACCCGCGAGCGGCTGGACGGACGTCCCGGAGTCGTTCAGCGAGGCGCAGGAGATGCGCCTGCGCGTGCTCGACGCCGGCGTCGACAAGTACGGGCTGAACGCCTACATCTACGACAGCCGCGACGACGGCCGCACTGGCTACGACCGCGTTCTCTTCTCCACCACGAAGGACGGCGACGACGCGGTCGGCGACCTGCGCGAGGGCGAGTGGGCCGACGTCAAGGTGACGATCCAGGGCAGCGACCTCGACGGCAAGACGGGCGCGATGCTCGTCAGGGTCGAGCGACTCGCCCCCGACCTGTCCGAGGTGCGGCTCTTCCACACGTCCGTGACGCGCGCGATCGCGTCCTGGCCGAACTGGCCGGGCGAGCCGGGATTCACTGGCAGCTTCGAGGATTACGTCGCCGAGCGCTTCCCCTCGTCGCAGGCGGGCGACTTCGCCGTCCTCGAGGCGGGGATCGTCAGTGAGGAGACCTACGTCGAGCAGGGCCTCTACTGGGAGGAGTCCTACCGACCGCTCATCAAGTACGTGCTCGACCGCTACAAGCCGGACCTGGCGCTCGTCGGCTACCCGGTCACGGACGAGTTCCAGCATCAGTTCCTCGGGCTCGTCACCAAGCGGCTGCCAAACGGCGCCCGCAACCCGGCCTACGACGACGTCCAGGTCGACGGCACACCGGACGGCCGCGTCGAGGAGCGGGAGCGCTTCATCCGGCGCTCCTACCAGGGCGCGGACGCGACGATGCGGCTGGCGCAGCAGCGTCTGCGCGACCGTGAGCTGACGACCTTCGTCTCGTCCGACCACGGCTTTGCGCCACAGTTCGCCGCCATCGATGCGAGCAAGGTGCTCGTCGACCTCGGCCTGCTGTCACGGCCGCAGACGTCCAACTGCCGGCCGGCCGTCGGCGAGACGATCGGCAAGGCCAAGGCCTGCTGGGCCGGCGGCGCCGTGCAGATCTATCTCAACCTCGCCGGGCGCGACCCGGAGGGCGGCGGCCTCCAGCAGGTCGCCGCGGCCGACGAGGCCTCCACGGTCGCGCAGATCGAGGCCGCCTTCCTTGCCCTGGAGGACCAGAACGACTGGACGGGTGACGGCGACCCGGAGGGTTGGGACGTGATCGACCGCGCCTTCACGAAGGCCGAGGCTCGCCAGATCCCGAACGACGGGCGCGGCGGCACCGACATGTCGCACCCGACCCGCACCGGCGACCTGGTCGTGTTCTCAGCACCGCCCTACCAGTTCGATGCGGCGACGCCCGGCACGCTGATCGCACGCTCGGCGTTCTTCGGCCAGCACGGCTACGTGCCGGATCTGCAGGACCTGCCGAGCAACACGAACATGCGCGCGACGTTCCTCGCCGGTGGCGACGCCATCGAGCGCGGCGTCGTCAAGGGCGTCCGCAGCATCGACCTCGCTCCGACCGCGGCGTTCCTGCTCGACGTGCCCGAGCCGGGCCACAGCCAGGGTGTCGTGAGGCGCGACCTGCTCGACCGGGGCCGGAAGTACAAGCCGCTGTCGATCATCGGGCTGAACGACTTCCACGGTCAGCTCGACCAGACGACGACCTCGGTAGACGGTCGCAACGTCACGGTCGGCGGCGCGCCTCAGCTCGCCACCATGTTCGACGAGGAGGCGTCCTTCCTGGCGGGCCGGACGCTGCTGCTTTCGGGCGGCGACAACGTCGGCGCCTCGCCGCCGAACTCGGCGCTGCTCGAGGACCGGCCGGCGATCGAAGCGATGAACGCGTGGGGCACGGACGCCACGGCGATCGGCAACCACGAGTTCGACTTCGGCCTGCCGCGGCTGTTCGAGCACATCGAGCGGGCCGACTTCCCGTTCCTCTCGGCGAACATCATCGATGAGGACACCGGTGAGGCGCCGGGCTGGCTCGACGGCTCGACCGTGCTCCGGGCGAACGGCACGCGCGTCGGCGTGATCGGCGCCACGGTCCGGGCGACGCCGGAGCTCGTCCGCGCCGATGCCACCGCGGGGCTCGTCTTCCTCGACGAGGCGGAGCGCATCGCCAGGGAGTCGCGGATACTCAGGCGCCGCGGCATCAAGGTGCAGGTCGTGGTCATCCACGAAGGCGCGGTCTCGGGCTCGAACGCGCTCGACGGCAGTGCAGCGAAGCCCTGGGACGGGCCGATCATCGGGATCACCGAGGCGCTCCAGTCGACGACGATCGACCTCGTGATCGCCGGCCACACGCATCGGGCCGCCAACACGGTCGTCGGTCGGATTCCGGTGATCGAGGGCTTCAACGCCGGCGCCAGCTATTCGGTGGCGCAGCTGATGCTCTCGCGCGGCGACGTCGTCTGGGCCGGTACCGCGAACCGCACTGCGAAGAATCTCGGCGTGGCGTCGCGGCCGGACGTGCAGGCGATCGTGGATGCCGCCAACGAGGAGACGGCCGAGCTGCGCAATCAGGTGATCGGGGCGCAGTCGGCCGACATCATGCGTGATCCGACCCGTCTGAACGAGTCGGCGATGGGGAACCTCGTGGCCGACGCGATGCGCGACAAGTATCCCGGCGTGGACGCCACGCTGACGAACTCGGGCGGCCTGCGGCAGGACCTGGTGACGACGCCGCCCGCGGCTGGCGAGGCGGCGGGCGAGATCACCTGGGGTGAGGTGTTCGCCGTGCTGCCGTTCGGCAACCGCACTGTGATCCTGACGCTCACCGGTGCGCAGCTCCGCGAGGCGCTGCTCAACGGGTTCAGCCCGGTCTGCAACAGCGCCATCGCGACCGGACGCTTCCCACAGGTGTCCGGGCTCAAGCTGACGTTCCATTGCAGCGGCACGACGCCCGTGATCGACGAGGTGGCGCTTGCTCCGCAGGGTCCGGGAGGGCCGCTGACGCCTGTCGGCGCGGCCGACACGGTGCGCATCGTCACCAACGACTTCATGCTCACCGGTGGCGACGGCTACACCGCGCTGGCGGGCGGCACCGACGTGCTGACCCCGGGCGACGGCCTGCTCGAGGTGACGATCGAGTACATCACCGCGAACTCGCCAGTGGCGCCGGTCGTGGAGGGCCGAATAACACGGGGGCCGGCTGGGTAGCCTGCGCGCATGCTCATAAGCACGATGAACGACGTGCCGGGCTACAGCATCGACGATGTGCTCGGCGAGGTCTTCGGCCTCACGGTCCGCTCGCGCAACGTCGGCTCCCAGATTGGCGCGTCCTTCAAGTCGCTCGTCGGCGGCGAGCTCAAGGGGATGACGAAGATGCTCGCCGAGGGCCGCGAGCACGCCACCGATCGGCTAGTCGAGGAGGCCGAGGGCAAGGGAGCCAACGCGGTGATCGCGTTCCGCTTCGACACGTCCGAGCTGGGCAGCACGTGGACCGAGATCTGCGCCTACGGGACGGCCGTGAAGGTATCGCGGGCGGACTGACGGGTTCGCATCGTCACTCGCGTTCCGCTCGGCTGCGGTACGGTGGATCAGCTGGCTCTGGTCCCCTCGTGCCATGGACTTTCGTCTTCTCGGTCCGCTGGAAGCCTCCGATGAGGGTGGCACGGTCGCGCTCGGCGGCGGCAGCAAGCAGCGTGCTCTGCTCGCGCTGCTCCTTCTACACGCGAACGAGACGCTCAGCACCGACCGCCTGATCGACGAGCTCTGGGGCGAGCGTCCGCCCGCGACGGCCGCCAAGACGGTCCAAGTACACGTCCATCGTCTGCGCAAGACGCTCGCGGGCCCCGCCAATGGACCGGGCTCCGAGCTGCTCGTTACGCGCGAGAACGGCTACGAGCTATGCGTCGATCCCGATCGGATCGACGCGCGGCGCTTCGAGCGCCTCGCACGCGAGGGCAGGTCCGCGCTCGCTGCACACGACCCGCATGGCGCCGCCGCGTCCCTCGAGCAGGGGCTCGCCCTCTGGCGAGGCCAACCGCTGGTGGAGCTCGCCTACGAGCCGTTCGCGCAGCGCGAGATCGAACGTCTCACCGAGCTGAAGGTCGAAGCCACCGAGCAGTTGATCGAGGCCAAGCTCGCGCTCGGCCGTCACGCCGAGGTGCTCGGGGAGCTCGATGCCCTGATCGCGGCGTACCCGTATCGGGAAAGCCTCCGCGCGCACCTGATGATCGCGCTCTATCGGTGCGACCGCCAGGCGGACGCGCTGCAGGCATTTCAGAACGCACGAAGGATCCTCGTCGAGGAGCTCGGCATCGAACCCGGGGAGCGGCTTCGGGAGCTCGAGCGCGCGATCCTCGCCCACGACCCGACGATCTCAATCTCGGCGGCCGAGGCCGCCGAGGTGGGAGCCGGCGGCGAAGCGGGCGGCGAAGCTTCGTCCGGCCGCCCTCCGGCGCCCAGCGCCGCTCCAGGCCGGCCGGACCCACCCGCCCGCCGGCTCGTGAGCATCGTGTTCGCCGACCTCGTCGGGTCTACTGGACTGGCCGAGCGACTCGATCCGGAAACGATGCATGGGCTGCTCGACCGCTTCACCGAGCTCTGTGGCGGACTGATTGAGAGGCATGGCGGCACTGTCGAGGGCTTCATCGGTGATGCCGTGGTCGGCGTCTTCGGGCAAGCGGAGATCCACGAGGATGACGCGCTGCGCGCGGTGCGAGTGGCCGTCGAGATGTGTCAGGCCGGAGCGGACCTGAGCGAAGAGCTCCAGCGCGATCTCGGAGTGGCGATCGGGATGAAGCTGGGCGTTGAGTCCGGCGAGGTCTTCGTGAGCGCCGGCGCGCGACGGCGCTTCGCGGCGGGTGACGCGTTCAACGTCGCAGCGCGGCTAGAGGGCATCGCCGCCGAGGGACAGATACTGCTCGGCGGGAGCATCCACGCGCTCGTCAAGGACCATGTTCGCGTCGAGCCACTCGAGCCGCTCGAGCTCAAAGGCCGCGCGGCGAAGGTGCGCCCGTGGCGGCTGCTCGAGCTACTCGACGACCCCCTGCGCTTCACCGCCCCTCCTACGCCGCTCGTCGGCCGTGATCGCGAGTTGAGCGAACTGCACTCCGAGTTCGCGCGTAGCCGCGCGGGGCCGGAGTGCCGCGTGGCGACGGTCGTCGGGGCGGCGGGGATCGGCAAGTCGCGTCTCGCGCGCGAGTTTGCGGCCGAGATCCGTGACGAGGCGACCGTGGCGGTCGGCCGCTGCCTCTCCTACGGCGAGGACGTCACCTACCGGCCGCTGGTGGACATCGTCCGGCAGCTCTGCGGCGTCGATCCCTCCGAGCGCCTGGGCGAGTTGCTCGACGGCGACGACACTCGGGTGCGCCTCGTGCTGCAGGCGATCGGCATGGCCGCCGGGGCGGCCCAGCCCGAGGAGACGTCGTGGGCGGTGCGCAGCCTGCTCGAGCGGGTCGCGGAGGAGCAGCCGCTGGTAGTGGCCGTCGAGGATGTCCACTGGGCCCAGCCGCCGATGCTCGACCTTCTCGATTACCTGGGCGCGTTCTCGAGCGACCACGCGATCCTGATCCTCTGCCTCGCCCGGCCGGACTTGGGCGAGGCGCGCCCGGAGTGGATCGCGCCGCGGCCCAACCGAGCACTTCTCGTGCTGGACCCGCTGTCGAACGACGACGCGCGCCGGCTTGTCGGGACCGCCTCGGCGACCGCGCTGGGACCGGCCACCGAGGACCGGATCGTGCAGATGGCTGAGGGCAACCCGCTCTTCCTCGAGCAGCTGGCTGCGGTGGAGATGGACGAGGGCGCCGCGCTTCCCTCGACCATCCAGGCGGTGCTTGCGGCCCGCATCGACCGGCTCGCACCGGGCGAGCGCGCCGTGCTCGAGCACGCGTCCGTGCAGGGCCGGAGCTTCTACGTCGGCGGCGCCGCGGCGCTGCTGCCGGAACCCGACCGCGCCGCGATCGCCACCCACCTGATGGGGCTCGTGAACAAGCAGCTGGTACGGGTTGAGCACTCGGAGATCCCCGGTGAGGATGCCTTCCGGTTCTCCCACGTGTTGATCCGCGAGGTGGCCTACCAGGGGCTGCCGAGGGGCAGGCGCGCCGAGCTGCACGAGCGGCTTGCCGGATGGCTCGCGGCGCGACCGGGCGGCCGCGACGACATGATCGGCTTCCACCTCGCCGAGGCATACCAGAACCTCGCCGCTCTCGGGCCGGTGAGCGGGCACGAGCAGGCGATCGCCGGCGCAGCGGCAAAGCGGCTGACCGCCGCCGCCGAGGCGGCGCGACTTCGCGGCGATCCCGCGGCCGGGGCACGTCTCCTCGAACGAGCCGAGGCGGTCGTGACCGCCGACCCCGAGGCCCACGGCGAGCTGCTGCCCGAGCTCGGCGCAGCTCTCTACGATGCCGGTCGTCTCGACGAGGCAGCCCAGATCCTCGACACGGCTGTGGAGCGCTCTCCCGAGGCGCGACTGCGGGCCAGGGCGCGGATCGAGCGCGAGCTCGTGCGTCTGGAGACCGAGCCGGAGGCGGGGACCGCGCAAGCGGAGCGCGTGGCCCGTGAGGGACTCGAGCTCCTCGACCGCAAGCGTGACCTTCACGGGACCTGCCGGGCGTGGTTCCTGCGCGGGTGCGTTGCCTGGGGCGCGGGTAAGGCGGGCGACGCGGACGAGTTCTGGACGCACGCTGCGGGCTGCGCCGAGGGCGCGGGCACCGAGCGGGAGCGCTACGAGGTGATCGGCTGGCAGGCGATGGCGGCCGCGCAGGGGCCGATGCCCGTGGAGGAGGCTCTTGGCCGCTGCGAGAAATTCGGAGAGCTGGTACGGGGGAGCCCCAGGGCGACCGTGTGGATCCTGCACCCCCTCGCGCTCCTGCATGCGATGAAGGAGGACTTCAATGCCGCGGGTGAGCTACTCGCCGAGGCCGACCGAATACAAGCAGCGCTCGGGGGGCTGAGCTCGGGTTTCTCGCACCTGGAGGCGTGGACCCGGATGTGCATGGAACAGCCCGAGCTCGCCGAGGCGCGGCTGCGAGCGGATGTGGAAACGCTCGAGTCGATGAGCGGGAGGGACACGCTCGCGACCACGTTCGCGCTCCTGGCCAAAGCAGTCTTCGCGCAGGGCAGCGTCGGCGAGGCGGGCGAGCTATGTGGGGCGGCCGAGCGCGAGGCGGCGGCGGAGGACACGATGACCCAGGTGATCTTGCGCGGAGTCGGCGCGAGGGTCGCGGTCCGCCAGGGGCGCCTCGAGGTGGGCGAGACGCTCGCGCGCGAGGCGGTCAATCTCGCAGATTCCACTGACTTGATCTCTCTGCGTGGCGATGCGATGCTGGACCTCGCAGACGTGCTCCGGATAGTCGACCGCCGAGAGGAGGCGGAGCGGGCCGCCCAAGCAGGCCTGGCCTTCTACAGAGCCAAGGGCAATACCGCAGGGGCGCGCGAGGCTCTCGCGCTGCTCAGCCACTGACAAGGAGGTGCGTGTTGGGGGGAAAGCCGAGCTTCACCGAGGTTCATCTGTTGGGCGACACCCTGCAAGTCGGCGGTAAGTCGGACGATGATGAGACGCCTCACCAGGTTCACGTGACCCTCCTCCAAAAGGTCGCTGGCCAGGAGGAACCGCTCGCTGTGGAGACCACGCTCGCGCTCCCCACAAGCCTCTGGGACGCCAACTTCCCGTCGAAGGGGTTCAGCAAGGGGCCCGCCGTGGCTATCGGGCACGAGATCTCGCTCAAGCCGCATTTCTCGGCGCACACGTGGGTCGAGTACGTGGACATCCAGTAGCGCGGCCGGACAGTGCGGCGGCCGTGAGGCACGGGGAGGCCGAGCCTCTGGGCCAGGTCCGTGCGAGGTGTCGAGGCGGCTACGGCTACATGTTCGGCGCGACGAAGCATCCGCTGGACGAGGCGACCGCCGACACCCTCGCCGACCTGATGGAGGAGCGTCAGAACACCTCCTTCGCGACTCCCTTCATCCCGGCGGGTTACACCTACCTCGGCCAGTTCATCGACCACGACATCACCTTCGACGCCACGAGCCACCGGGCCCAGGTTGAGGACGCAGAGACCGTCGTGAACTTCCGCACCCCGCGCCTCGACCTCGACAGTCTGTACGGCTCGGGACCCGTGGTGCACCCGTTCCTGTACGACTGGAAGCATCCCAAGAACGGAGGCGCACGGCTGCTCGTCGGGTACGACCCCGAGCAAGGAACCCAGGACCTGCCGCGCAACGTGCCTGGCCGCGCCCTGATCGGCGACGCCCGCAACGACGAGAACGCGATCGTCGCGCAGCTGCACCTGCTGTTCATCAAGTTCCACAACGCGGTCCTCGACGGGCTGCCGCGCCAGTACAGGCACTGGCAGGAGCTTTTCGAGGAGGCGCGGGAGATCGTGCGCTGGCACTACCAGTGGATAGTGGTCAAGGAGTTCCTGCCGAAGATCCTGGGGCCGGAACGGGAGAAGAGCCTCATCGGCGACGGCAGCCGGGACGGGGTCCCACGATTCCGGCGCAGGTGGCTTACGAAGCGACGGGAGGCTTTTGTGCCCCTGGAGTTCTCAATCGGGGCATATCGCTTCGGCCACAGCCTCGTCCGCTCCCAGTACGTCCTCAGGCGCGATGAGGAGACGCCGCCACCACCGCTTCGGCTGTTCCCGGACCTGGAGGGCCTACGCCCGCTGCGCGCCGAGCTTGTGCTCGACTGGACCCGCTTCTTCAGGTTCGAGAGCCTCGGATACCAGTACCAACCTCAGAACGGGCTCAAGATCGACGCCGCCCTGAGCGGGCCCCTCTTCAACCTGCCCGACGGGGGCGGCTCTCTGCCGAAGAGAACCCTCAGGCGGGCGATTGAGCGGAAGGTGGTGTCAGGTCAGGAAGCTGCCAGGAGCCTCGGGCTCAAGCCGCTCGCCGCCCGCGACCTGCAACTCAAGGAGCTGTCCACACCGGCGCGCGAGCGCCTGCTCAAGGCCACGCCGCTCTGGTACTACGTCCTCTGCGAGGCGGAGCGTGAGGGCGGCAATCATCTCGGCCCGGTCGGCGGCCGGATCGTGGCGGACGTGATCCTCGGGCTGCTCGGCAGCGATCCGACCTCCTACGTGCATGACCAGAAATGGAGGCCGACACTCGGCGAGAAGCCCAACGAGTTCTGGATGACCGACCTCATCGAGGTGGCCGCGGGCCCGGTTGTATAGCCGCACCTCGATACCGCTCCGCCAGCATCAGCATGTGCTCGCGCAGCTCGGGCGGCTCGTGGATCTCGAAGTCGACTCGGAACATCGCGACGCGCAGGGCCAGCCAGTCGAGGTCGTCGTCGCCGGTGCGGTACTCGCAGCGCTCGTCGTCGATCGGCTCGAGGTGGCCCCAGTGCGGCGGCACGTACCTGCGCAGCGCTTCGACCGGCGCGTGCAGCGTGATCCGGGCCTGGTAGCGGCTCGGCGCGGCGGACATCCGTTGCGCCACGTAGGTCGCGGAATCCTTGGCGGGCAGCTCGCGCGGCGCGAAGCGCACGCCGGTCGAGGCTGGCCCTGACAGCCGGTCGACGCGGAAGGTCCGCCAGTCGCGGCGGCGCGTGTCCCAGGCGACGAGGTACCAGCGACGTCCGAGGTTGACGAGCGAGTGCGGCTCGACCTCGCGGCGGCTCGCGGCGCCGTCGCGGCCGCTGTAGCCGAAGCGGACGCGCTCCGAATCCCTGCAGGCCGCGGCGAGCACGCTCAGCGCCTGAGCATCGACGACAGGCCCCTCCGCCGGCATCGCCATCGTGGCGGCGCTAAATGCACGAACGCGGCGGCGCAGGTGCGCCGGCAGCACCTGCTCGAGCTTCACGAGCGCCCGCACCGAGGTCTCCTCGATTCCGCGCACCGACGCACGCGCGGCCGTGCGCAAACCAACGGCGATCGCGATCGCCTCTTCGTCGTCGAGCAGGAGCGGCGGCATCGCCGTACCGGCCCGCAGGCGGTAGCCGCCCGCCGGCCCGGTCAGCGACTCGACGGGATAGCCGAGCGCGCGCAAGCGCTCGATGTCGCGCCGAACCGTTCGCCCCGAGACGTCGAGCCGCTCGGCGAGCTTGCCGCCCGGCCACTCGCGGCGCTCCTGAAGGAGCGACAGCAGGGTCAGCAGGCGGCTCGAGGTCTCGGTCAACGCTTTACATCCTCGCCGACATTGAGGACAGATCCTGACCTAAATCTGTCCTAGCCTGCGCGCATGGAGAAATCAGAGGACACAGGCACGCCGTTGCTCGAGCGAGACGGTTACCCCGAGGGGGTGCCGTGCTGGGTCGACACCGAGCAACCGGACCCGGCGGCCGCGGCGGAGTTCTACGGCGCCCTGTTCGGATGGGAGCTCGAGGACCGCATGCCGGCAGACGCGCCCGGGAACTACTTCGTCGGGACGATCCGCGGCAAGGACGTCGCGGCGATCGGCTCGCAGATGGAGGGCGCGCCCACGCGTCCGGCGTGGAACACGTACGTGTGGGCGGAAAGCGCTGACGACGCGGCGGCCCGGGCGAAGGAGGCGGGTGGCAGCGTCCTCGCCGAGCCGTTCGACGTCATGGAGGCGGGGCGCATGGCGGTGATCGCCGATCCGCAGGGCGCGGCCATCCGGGTCTGGCAGGCGGGAAACCATCGGGGCGCGCAGCTCGTCAACGAGCCCGGCACGTGGAACTTCAGCGAGCTGAACACCTCCGACACCGACGCCGCGGAGACGTTCTACAAGGACGTCTTCGGCTGGCAGGCCGACCGCTTCGAGATGGACGGGCACGAGTCCTCGATGTGGCGCCGGCCCGGCTACGCCGACCACCTCGAGCAGCGCGATCCCGACCTGCGCCGCCGCATGGCCGACCAGGGAGCGCCGCCCGGCTTCGAGGACTGCATCGCGTGGCTGCTTCCGCTCGACGCCAGCCAGCCGGGCGCCCCGCCGCACTGGAGCATCACCTTCGCGGTCGACGACGCCGACGCCGCCGCCGCGAAGGCCGATGAGCTGGGCGGCAAGGTGCTGCTGCCCCCCATGGATGCGCCCTACGTCCGAATGACTGTCCTGAGCGACCCGCAGGGAGCGGTGTTCGCGGCCAGCAAGTACATGCCACCGGGCTAGGGGTGATCGTGCTCTGTGACACACTGGCGCCGGTGCGCACAGAGGCGACCGACACCGGTGCCTTCGTAGTCGCAGCGGATCTCGCGCTCGAGGACGGCGTTGATCCCGCGAGCGTCGGCGCCGCCGTCACCGTGGAGCTGTGCGGCCACTGGGAGCACCCCGGCCCGTGTCGCTGGCCGCATAACAACGAGATCGAGGTCGGCCGCGGGGCGGCGCGCTTCCGGACGCTGTTCGTGGCGGACCGGTACGAGGAGCCGGCCGTCCGCACGCGCATCGAGGATGGGCTCCGCGGCGGGTCCGGCTGGAACGTGCTCTCGGTGACGTCGCGGCCGGTCGCGGCCGACGAGCGCCGGCTCGCCGAGAGCCTGCTCGCCGGTCCGCGGCGCGCCGCCTAGTCCCTCGCCATCGCGGCCGCCAGCTCGCGTTCCACGTCGATATAGGCGTCGTCCGCCACGTCGAATACCACCTTCACGATGCGGCCGCCGGTGAACTCGAACTTCGGCTTGTACTCGGAGCTCACGGCGTCGCCGCCGTCGTAGCCGATGCAGAGACCCTCGCCGCAGAGCGAGTAGCGGGACAGGATCGTGCGCATCTCGTCCTCGGCGACGACCTGATCGTCGACGTACAGCTTCATCGGCCCGTGTGGCTCGTGGTACTCGCCCACGCGCTCCTTGGTGAACTCCACGCCCACGACGTGCGTCCCGGACGGCGGCGCCTCGCTGACGAGCGACTGCTCCGGCGGAATGCCGAGGAAGTTGTAGACGTAGTGGAGGCGGCCGTCCTTCACGAACAGCGTGAACCCGCCGAAGCGGGAGCCCTGGGCGACGATCACCCCCTGTGACTCGGGGGTGAACTCGACCTCCGCGAGGATCCTGTACGAGACGTTGAGGGTGTTCGCCGCCGACGCCTGGGGCACCTCGGTGGTGCCGGGGTAGTAGATGTAGCGCCCGCTCTCCGGCACGGCGACCTTGTACTCGAGGTCCCGGAACTCGATGATGCCGAGGTCGTTGAGGGGCAGCACGTCGTACTTCTTCGCCTCCTCGAGCCAGAGGTCCGTCAGCTCCTTGAGCTTGTCCGGGTGCTCCTCGGCCAAGTCGTGCGCCTCCGAGCGGTCCTCGTCCGTGTGGAACAGCTGCCAGCGGTCCTGGTCGAACTTCCCGAGATTCAGGGGGACCGGGCCGTGCTCGGCGACCGCCTTCCAGCCCTTGTGCCAGATGCCGCGGGTGCCGAGCATCTCGTAGTACTGGGTCTCCTTCTCCGTCGGCGCGTCCGCGGCATCGAACGAGTAGCGCATCGACACGCCCGGCAGCGGCGTCTGCTCGACGCCGTTCACGACCTCGGGCATCTCGACGCCGCAGCAGTCGAGGATGGTCGGCACGATGTCGGTGCAGTGGTGGTACTGCTCGCGGACCTCGCCCCTCGCGGCGATGCCCGCGGGCCAGTGGATCACGAGCGGGTCGCACACGCCGCCCTGGTACGAGTAGCGCTTGAACATCCGGTACGGCGTGGAGAAGGCGACGGCCCAGCCGGTCGGGTAGTGGTTGTAGCCCTCGGGCCCGCCGAGCTTGTCGATGAGCGGCAGGTTGTCCTCGATCGTGTCGGGCCAGGCGTTGAAGAACTTGTTCTCGTTGACCGACCCGTTGGGACTCCCCTCACCGGACGCGCCGTTGTCGGCGCAGTAGACGATCAGCGTGTTGTCGAGCTGACCCGACTCCTCCAGGTACTCGACGATCCGGCCGACCTGGTGATCGGTGTACTCGGAGAAGCCGGCGTACACCTCGGCCATCCGGCTGAAGAGCGCCTTCTCTTCGTCCGACAACTCGTCCCAGGGCCGGACGCTGTCGCCCTCGCTGAAGGTGCCCGGGGTCATCGGGTTGATCGGCGTCAGCTCCGTGCCCTCGGGAAGGAGCCCGCGCTCGATCATGCGCGGCAGCACCCACTCGCGGTAGGCCTCGTAGCCGTTGTCGAACTTGCCCTTGTACTTGTCGATGAACTCCTGCGGCGCGTGGTGCGGGGCGTGGTTCGCGCCGGGGCAGAACCACATGTACCAGGGCTTGTCGGGCTCCGACTGCTTCGAGTCGCGGATGAACTCGAGCGCCTTGTCGGCCAGGTCCTTCGACAGGTGGTAGCCGTCCTCGGGCTGGTAGGGCTGGTCGATGTAGCGGTTGTCCTCGGCCAAGTCGGGATACCACTGGTTGGTCTCTCCGCCGATGAACCCGTAGAAGCGGTCGTAGCCCAGGCCGAGCGGCCAGAGCTTCTTCGAGGAGCCCATGGTCCATGCGTCGACCGGCGTGTTGTGGTTCTTGCCGACCCAGAAGGTGCTCCAGCCGGCGTCGCGCAACACCGTCGCCATCGAGGCGTTCTCCGGCGGGATGTGGGAGTTGTAGCCCGGGAAGCCGGTGGAGGTCTCGGAGATCGAGGCGAAGCCGTTCTGGTGATGGTTGCGGCCGGTGAGGAAGACCGAGCGCGTGGGCGAGCAGAGCGCGGTCGTGTGCCACTGCGAGTAGGTGACGCCGTTGTCGGCCAGCCGCTGCAGGGCCGGCATCTCGATGGCGCCGCCGTACGGCGACCAGGCGGCGCAGCCGGTGTCGTCATAAAGCACGACCAGCACGTTCGGGGCGCCTTCCGGCGCCTTGTCCGGCAGGAACGCATCCCAGTCGGGCGTCGAGTCGCGGATGTCGAGCTTGATCTCGCCCTTGAACGGCTTCGGCATCTACGTCTCCTTTTCGGGTGGCCGCGCGGCCGCCGTTCGGCCGCGCGGCCTGCAGTCTTACGCCTTCGCCTTGTCGAGCGCCTCCTGCAGCGCCTGCTCGTCCTCGTTCGAGAGGGAGGTCTGGATCACGGTCCCCGGGACCTGAATCTTGGGGATGACCTTGTCGGGCGAGACCTTGCTGATCAGCAGGATCAGCGCGGCGCCCCCGGGCTGCAGCTCCTCGCCGAGCTTCTTCATGAAGTTGTCGTCGACGCCGCGGTCGCTGACCGCACCTCCGGCCGCGCCCGCGGCAGCGCCGATCGCCAGGCCGAACAGCGGCATGAAGAAGATCAGCCCGATCAGCCCGCCCCAGAGCGCTCCGCCGGCCGCGCCCAGGCCGACCAGCGAGGGCTGGTGGAGCTTGACCTTGCCGTCGTCCCTGTGCTCGACGATCACGAGATCCTCGAGCTCGATCTCATGGGCCTTGACCGCCTCGCCGAGGTTGCCCGCAACCTCCTGCGCGGTCGGTACGTCCTTGTACGCGATTGCTACGAGATCACTCAATGCGAGTCCTTCCGGTTGGGAATCGGCGATACAAGCTACGGGATAATGCCCGGATGCCTCAGCCGCTCGCGTCCTGGAACGACACGCCCACGCGCGAGGCGATCGTCGCGTTCGCCGAGAGTGCCTCGGAGCGGCTGCCGGAGGAGGAGCGGGTCGCGGTCTTCGACAACGACGGGACGCTGTGGTGCGAGAAGCCGATCCCGATCCAGCTCGACTTCATCCTGCGCCGCCTTGCGGAGCTGGCCGAGCAGGACGACTCGCTGCGGGCGCTCCAGCCCTGGAAGGCGGCGTACGAGCACGACCTGCACTGGCTCGGCGAGGCGATGGTCAAGCACTACAAGGGCGACGACGGTGACGTGAAGCTCCTGGTCGAGGCGGTCGCGTCCGCCTTCGTGGAACTGAGCGTCGAGGAGTACCAGGGCTCGGCGGCGGAGTTCGTCGCCGGAGCGCAGCACCCCACGCTGGGGCGGCCATACCACAAGTGCGCCTACGCTCCGATGGTCGAGTTGCTGCGCTATCTGGAGGGCGCCGGCTTCACCACCCTGATCGCCTCGGGCGGCGACCGCGACTTCATGCGGCCGATCGCGTCCGAGCTGTACGGCATCCCGCCCGAGCGCGTGATCGGCTCGAGCCTCACGCTCGACTACGGCAATGACGGCCTGGTCGTGAAGAAGGGCCTCGACGTGCTGGACGACGGGCCGGTGAAGCCTGTCCGCATCTGGAGCCGCATCGGTCGTCGGCCCGCTCTCGCCTGCGGCAACTCGAACGGCGACGTTCCGATGCTGCGCTTCGCCGGCGTCGGCGACGTCGAACCGTTGCGGCTGCTCGTCCGCCACGACGACGGCGAGCGCGAGGTCGCCTACGACGCCGGGGCCGAGGAAGCGCTTGACGCCGGCTTCACCGTCATCTCGATGAAGAATGACTGGAGCACGGTGTTCGGCGAGTGATCGCGCCCGAATGGGCGCGCGGCTACCGGCGCGACTGGCTGCGGCCCGATCTCATCGCCGGCGTCGTGATCTGGTCGGTGGTGACCCCGCAGGCGCTGGCGTACGCGCAGATAGCGGGACTGCCGCCCGAGGCGGGCCTGATGGCGGCACCGGTCGCGATGCTCGCCTACGGGCTGATCGGGACGTCGCGCCAGCTCGTGGTGAGCGCCACGACCGCCACGTCGGCCGTCTCGGCGGCCGCGGTCGGGCCGCTCGCCGACGGGGATCCCGTGCGCTTCGCAGCGCTCTCCGCCGCGCTCGCGCTGGTCACCGCGGCCGTGCTCGTGGCCGCCGGCCTCGTGCGCCTCGGCGCCATCGCCGACCTCGTCTCCAAGCCGGTGATGACCGGCTTTCTGTTCGGGCTCGGGCTGTACATCGCGATCTCCCAGTTGCCGAGCCTCCTGGGGGTCGATGCCGGCGACGGCAACTTCTTCCCGCGGCTGTGGGATCTGCTCGGCGATCTCGGCGAGGTCCACGGCGCCACGCTAGCCGTCGGCGCGGGCAGCCTCGCGGTGCTGCTGCTCGCCCCGCGGCTCGTGCCGGTGATCCCGGCCACGCTGCTCGCGCTCGTCCTGTCGATCGCCGCTGCCGCGCTGTTCGACCTCGGCGCCCACGGCGTCGCGCTCGTCGGCGACGTCCCGACCGCTCTACCGGACCCCGCAATCCCCGACGTGAAAGCGAGCGACCTTGTCAACCTAATCGCGCCCGCCATCGGGGTGCTGGTCGTCAGCGCCGAGGCGGTCGGCGTGGCCCGCTCGCTCGCGACCGAGCACGGCTACCGCGTCGACGCCAACCGCGACCTGGTCGGCCTCGGCGCCGCCAACCTGCTCGCCGGCCTGTCGTCGGGCTTCGTCCAGTCGGGCGGCGCCAGCCAGACCGCGGCTGCGGACGGCGCGGGCGGGCGCACCCAGCTGGCGGCCGTGGCGGCTGCCGGGTTGATCCTGCTGACCGGCGCCTTCCTGGCGCCGCTCTTCGAGGACCTCCCTGAGGCCACGCTCGCGGCGATCGTGGTGGTGGCGGTCGCGGGCTTCTTCCGGGTCGCGGAGCTGCGGCGCTTCTTCCGGATCCGGCGCAGCGCGGTCGTCTGGGCCGGGCTCGCGCTGGTCGGGGTGCTGGTGCTCGGCGTCCTGCAGGGCCTCGTCGTGACCGCCGTGCTCACGCTCCTCTACCTGATCAAGCGGCTCTCGCGCCCGTCGGTCGGGGCGCTCGCCCGCGATCCGTCCACCGGCGCCTGGGGCCGCGCCGAGCGCCATCCCGATTGGGAGCGGCCGAAGGGCGTCCTCGCCGTGCGGAGCGACGGGCCGCTCTTCTACGCGAACACCGACGCGATGAAGCAGCGCGTCCTTGCGCTCGTTCGCGCAGCGGAGCCCCGGCCCGCCACCGTGGTCTTCGACCTCGCCGCGAGCACGGAGCTCGACGTTCAGACCGCCGACACGCTCGGAGAGCTGATCGACGAGCTCGAGAAGGACGGGATCGAGCTGAGGCTCGCGAACGTGCGTAAGCCCGCCCTTGAGATCCTGGACCTCTCGGGCGTCGCGAGGCGGGTTCACATCTCGGCGTCGCTCGACGAGGCGACCGGCTAGCGAACCGGCGCCGCCCTTATTGTTCTCGCGCCATGGGCGACGCCATCGGACAGGTCCTGCCGTTCGCCGTGGTCGTCGCGCTCAGCCCGATTCCGATCATTGGCGTCGTCCTGATGCTCGGCACGCCGCGGGCCCGCTCGAACGGCCCGGCCTTCATCCTGGGCTGGCTCATCGGGCTGACCGTCGTCGGCACGATCGTGCTGCTCGTGGCGAGCGGTGCCAGCGCCAGCGAGTCGGGCGAGCCCGCCACCTGGGTAGGCGTGCTGAAGCTGGTCCTTGGCGCGCTGCTGTTGCTCTTGGCCCTCAAGCAATGGCGGAGCCGCCCGCGCGGCGACGCCGACGCCGCGCTCCCCGGCTGGATGCGCACGATCGACCACTTCACGCCGGGCCGGGCGGTGGCGATGGGCGTGGCGCTCTCGGCCATCAACCCCAAGAACCTCGTCCTGACGGTCGGCGCCGCCGCCGCGATCGCCCAGACGGGCATCAGCAGCGGCGATCAGGCGGTTGCACTGGCGGTCTTCGTCCTGATCGGGACGCTCGGCCCGGGCCTGCCGGTGGTGATCTACTTCCTGATGGGCGAGCGCGCGGCGCACATGCTCGACGACCTCAAGGAGTGGATGGGCCACAACAACGCCGCGATCATGGCCGTGGTCTGCCTCGTCATCGGCGTCAAGCTGATCGGCGACGGCATCTCAGGCCTCTGACGGCCGTGGAGGTCGTCCGCGAATGCGGTTAGCCGGTGTTGCGCAGCCCCGCCGCGATGCCGTTGACGCTCAGGAGCAGCGCGCGAGCCACATCGGAGTCCGGCTCGCGGCCCGCGGTGCGATCCGAGCGCCAGCGCTCGATCAGCTCGACCTGGAGGTAGTGGAGCGGAGCGAGGTAGGCGTCGCGCACCTCGAGCGTCCGCCTCAGCACGGGGTTGGCCCCGAGCAGCTCGTCCTCCCCCGTCACGCGCAACAACTCGGCCACGCTCAGCTCGTACTCGTCCCTGATCAGCTCGTAGAAACCTCGCAGCTCGGGCGGCGCGAGCCGCTCGACGTAGTGACGGGCGAGCTCGATGTCGGTCTTCGTGAGCGTCATCGCGACGTTCGAGAGGAAGTTGTCGAAGAAGCGCCAGTCGGAGTACATCTCGACGAGCAGATCGCCCATGCCCGCCGCTCGCGCCGCCGCGAGGCCGCTGCCCACGCCGTACCAGCCAGGCACGATCTGGCGCGACTGGGTCCAGCCAAAGACCCAGGGGATCGCGCGCAGGCCGTCGAGACCCGCACTCGAGTCGGGCCGGCGCGAGGGGCGCGAGCCGAGATGCAGCTCGCTGAGCAGCTCGGCGGGGGTCGAGGCGAAGTAGTAGTCGGGCAGCCGCGGGTCGCTCGTCAGCTCGCGGTAGCGCTCGAACGCCGCGCTCGAGACCGTCTCCATCGCCTCGGTCCACGCCGCGAGCTTCTCCGGCGTCATGCGCGGGCGCCGGTGCAGCACGGTCGACTCGAGCGCCGCGGCCAGCATCAGCTCGAGGTTCTCGCGCGCCAGCCGCGGGACCAGGTACTTGTCCGAGATCACCTCGCCCTGCTCGGTCAGCTTGATCTCGCCGTCGAGCGTGCCCGGCGGCTGGGCGAGGATCGCCTCGTGGGTCGGCCCGCCGCCGCGCCCGACCGTGCCACCACGCCCGTGGAAGAGCCGCAGCCGCACCCCGTAGCGCGCCGCCGTGTCGCGCAGGCGCTGCTGCGCGCGGTGGATCTGCCACTGGCTCGTGGAGATGCCGGCCGCCTTGTTGGAGTCCGAGTAGCCGAGCATCACCTCCTGGACGTCGCCGCGCAGCGCGACGATGCGGCGGTAGCCGGGATCGTCGAGGAGCTCCTCGAGCACCTCGCCCGCGCGCTCGAGCTCCTCGATCGTCTCGAGCAGCGGCACGAAGCCGATGCTCGCCACGCCGGTCTGGAGGTCGACGAGCCCGGTCTCGCGCGCAAGCAACACCGCGGCGATGACGTCGTCCGCCCCCTGACACATCGAGACGATGTAGGACTCGACCACCTCGCCGCCGTAGCGCTCGCGCGCGGCGCGCACCGCCGCGAACGTCTCGAAGGTGCGCATGCCGGCCGCATCGAGAGGCGGTGGGTTCTGCGCGAGCGGCCGTCGTGAGCCGAGCTCGCGCGACAACAGCTCGCGGCGTTCGTCGCGCTCGAGCGAAGCGTAGGGCCGCTCGTCCTCGCCGAGCCGGTCGAACAGCTGGCCGACGGCGTGGTGGTGGGCGTCGGCGTGCTCGCGCACGTCGAGCGTTGCGAGCTGGAGGCCGAACGCGGCAATCGTGCGCGTGGCGCGCTCGACCCGCCCGCGCGCGATCAGCTCGCCGCGGTGCGCGAGCAGCGACTCGCGCACGATGGTCAGCTCGACGAGCAGCTCCTCCGGCCCGGCGTAGTCGCGGCCGGGCTCGTGCGGGCGGTCGTTCGCCAGCCGGCGGCGTGTGTTCAGGAGCTTCTGGCGAACGCAGGTGAGCTTGAGGCGGTAGGGCTCCTCCGCGTTCAGCCGCCGGTAGCGCGGCTCGAGCTCCGGGAGCCGCTCGAGATCGCGCGCGAGCGAGGACTCGAGCTCCGGCGTGGCGCCCGCGATGCGGATCGAGCTGGACAGGTCCGAGCTCAGCTCGTCGACGAGCGCCAGCGCCCCGCGGATGGCGTGCTCGTGCTGGAGCTCGAGCACCTGCTCGGTGCTCTCGGGGCCGACGTTCGGGTTGCCGTCGCGGTCGCCGCCGATCCAGCTGCCGAAGGCGAGCGGACGAGCCGTGACTGGGAGCTCGTAGCCGAGCCGGCCGAGCTCGCTCGCGAGCGCCTCGAGCACGCCCGGCAGCGCGTCGCGGTAGAGAGCGTCGAAGTAGTAGACGGCGTTGCGCGCCTCGTCGACCACGTCCGGGCGGGCCACGCGCAGCTCGTCCGTCTGCCAGATCAGGTCGATCAGCTCCTCGAGCCGGCGCCGCAGCCGGTCCTCGTCCGCGGGCGCCCCGTCGCGCTCGTCGAGGAGAGCGGCGACCTGGACGAGCTTGGCGAGCACCGTCCGCCGGGCCGCCTCCGTCGGATGCGCGGTGAACACCGGCCGCACGGCGAGTCGGTCGAGCTCTGCCCATAGCTCGGGCTCGGGCACGTCCGCCGCCTGGATGCGCTCGACCGCCTGCGAGAGCCAGGTGCCGTCGCTCGCCCGTGCCGCCGCCAGCTCGCGGCCGCGGTGCACCTGCTCGGCGATGTTGGCCAGATGGAAGTAGATGCTGAACGCCCGCACGAGCCGCCGCGCCGTGGCCGGCTCGACCTCACCGAGTTGCGCCACGGCCGCGTCGCGGTCCTCGCGGATCAGCTGCCGGACACGCTCCACCAGGTCGTACAGCGCCTGGCCCTCCTGGCGCACGAGCGTCCGGCCGAGCAGCGCCCCGAGCTCACGGATGTCGCGTCGCAGCTCGGCCTGGGTGTCCACGCGTGGAAGACAAGCAGGCCGCGACGACTAACGAAGCGCGCCGCCTGCGACCCTTGACGCCGCACTTGGCCCGCCGCGAAGACATCCGCAACGTCGCGATCATCGCCCACGTCGATCACGGCAAGACGACGCTCGTCGACGCGATGCTGCGCCAGTCCGGCGTCTTCGCCGCGCACGAGGCGCTGGAGGACCGCGTGCTCGACTCGATGGACCAGGAACGCGAGCGCGGCATCACGATCCTCGCGAAGAACGCGGCGGTCCGGTACGGCGGCGTCAAGCTCAACCTCGTCGACACGCCTGGCCACGCCGATTTCGGCGGCGAGGTCGAGCGCGGGCTGACGATGGTCGACGGCGTGATGCTGCTCGTCGACGCCTCGGAGGGGCCGCTGCCGCAGACCCGCTTCGTGCTGCGCAAGGCGCTCGAGGCGGGGCTGCCCGTGGTCCTGTGCGTGAACAAGGTCGACCGCCCCGACGCGCGCATCGCGGAGGTTGTCGACGAGGTGTACGCGCTCTTCATAGACCTCGACGCGAGCGAGGAGCAGATCGAGTTCCCGATCGCCTACACGAACGCGAAGGCGGGCTGGGCGTCACTCGAGGAGGGCGTCGAGGGCACGGACCTGCAGCCGCTGCTCGATCTGCTCGTCGAGCGCATCCCGGCGCCCGAGCACGACGAGTCGCATCCGCTGCAGGCGCGCGTCACGAATCTCGACGCCGATCCGTACGTGGGCCGGCTCGCGCTCTGCCGCGTCCATCACGGCCGCATCGCGAAGGGGGAGACGGTGGCCTGGTGCCGCCGCGACGGCAGCGTCGAGCGGGTGCGGGTCACGGAGCTGTACGTGACCGAGGGACTCGCGCGCGTGCCCGCCGACAGCGCCGCCGCCGGCGAGATCATCGCGCTGGCGGGCATCCCCGGGATAACGATCGGCGAGACGATCGCCGATCCGGAGGACCCGCGGCCGCTGCCCGTGATCGCCGTCGAGGAACCGGCGCTCGGCGTGACGATCGGGATCAACAGCTCGCCGCTCGCCGGCCGGTCGGGCACGAAGCTGACGGCGCGTCAGGTGCGCGACCGGCTCGAGCAGGAGCTCGTCGGCAACGTCGCCGTGCGGGTGCTCGACACCGAGCAGCCCGACACCTGGGAGGTGCAGGGCCGCGGCGAGCTGCAGCTCGCGGTGCTCGTCGAGGCGATGCGGCGCGAGGGCTTCGAGCTCACGGTCGGTAAGCCGCAGGTGGTCACGCGCGAGGTCGACGGGGTGATCCACGAGCCGGTCGAGCGGCTCTCGATCGACGTTCCCGAGGACTTCCTCGGCGTCGTCACCCAGATGCTCGCTCTGCGCAAGGGGCGGATCGAGAACATGGTCAACCACGGCACCGGCTGGGTGCGACTCGAGTTCCTCGTGCCGACGCGCGGGCTGATCGGCTTCCGCACCGAGTTCCTGACCGAGACACGCGGCTCCGGGATCCTTCACTCGCTCTTCGAGCGCTACGAGCCCTGGCAGGGAGAGATCCGCACGCGCCCCACCGGCTCGCTCGTGGCCGACCGGCGCGGCCCGAGCGCCGCCTTCGCGCTCCTCAAGCTCCAGGAACGCGGGCAGCTCTTCGTGGCGCCCGGCGAGGACGTCTACGAGGGCATGGTCGTCGGCGAGAACGCCCGTGCCGACGACCTCGACGTCAACGCTGTGCGCGAGAAGAAGCTCACCAACATGCGCGCCGCCGGCTCAGACGACACCGTAAAGCTCGTCCCCCACCACCAGCTCTCGCTCGACCAGGCGCTCGAGTTCATCCGAGAGGACGAGTGCGTTGAGGTCACGCCCGACGGCGTGCGCCTGCGCAAGCTCGTACTCGACCCCGTGGCGCGCCAGAAGGCGGCGCGGGCGCGCAAGGCGCCCGCCTAGCCGGAGGCGCGGCCATTCCTGTCTAGCCGCACCTTCCTGACTTAGGCACCCATATGGTGGTCAAGTCAGGAATGTGGCGCGGGCGGACTAGACGCGGCGGCCCGGGCCCAGCCGGTCCTGACGGTCGCCGGGCCCGATGCCCATGCTCTCCGCCGCGGCAATCAGGCCGGCAGCCGCGATCACGCCGACGATGGTGCCGAGGAAGTTGAGCTCCCAGATGTCGCCGGTGCCGAGCGCGCTCGCGACGATCCCGCCGATCAGTGCCCCGCCGATACCGAGCAGCACTGTCATGAGCATGCCGATGCGCTGGCGCCCCGGCAGCACGAGCCGGGCGATCACGCCGATGATGATTCCGATGATGATGAGTCCGAGGATCTGCACGAGTTACTGATTTCCGTCCTGCGCCCTCGGCAAACCCCTCAGGCCTCGACCGGGACGTAGGCGAACCGGCCCACGTCCACCAGGCCGCCGTCCGTAAGCCGTAGCTCCGGGATCACGGACAGCGCGAAGAACGACAGCTGCATGAAGGGCTCCTCGACCGTCGTGCCGAGCCTGGACGCGGCGGCCTCGTTCAGGGCCGCTATCTGATCCGCCACCTCCCGTGCCGGCAGGTCGCTCATCAGCCCCGCGAGCGGCAGCGGGACCTCGGCGAGGACGCGCCCCTCGAGCACGGCTACCTGCCCGCCGCCGAGCTCGGCAAGCCGCGCCACCGCGGTTGCCATGTCCGCCGCCGCGCCGGGCGCGCCGACTGTCACGCAGTTGTGGCCGTCGTGCGCCACGGTCGAGGCCATCGCGCCGCGGGTGATGCCAAAACCGGTCGCGTAACCGAGGCCGATGCGGCCGGTGCCGTGGTGGCGCTCGACGACGGCGGCGTGCGCGAGGTCGGCGGCGGCGTCGCCGACGGTCAGCACACGGTCGCGCGTCGTGAGGCTGCGGCTCTCGACGCCCACCGCGCGCACGCGCGTCCCTGGCGCGTGCGTCAGGACGAGCTGCTCCGGGCCGGGCAGCGTCCCGATGTTCATCGTCCCGCGCATCAGCTCGGGGATCGGCGCGGCGGGCACGGCGCCCGCCACGACCTGCCCGGCGGAGGCGACGAGCCGTCCCGCCTGCCACACAAGCGCCGGCCTCCACGTACCGAGCTCGTCGAAGCAGAGGACGTCGGCCTGCATGCCCGGGCCGAGGCTGCCCAGCCGGTGAAAGCCGTGGTAGCCGGCCGGATTGGTGCTCGCGAGCAGGAGCGCATCGACCTCCGACACTCCGTTCGCCACGGCGAGCCGCGCGCAGTCGTTGATGTGGCCGGCGCGCAGCAGCGTGTCCGGCTCGCGATCGTCCGTGCACAACGCGGCCAGGTCGGTCCCGTGCTCGACCACGTCCGGGATCAGCGCTTCCAGATTCTGGCTCGCGGAGCCTTGGCGGATGAAGACCCACATGCCCTTGCGCCGCCGCTCGACGACCTCGTCCAGCGTCGTCGATTCGTGGTCCGACTCGACGCCCGCAGCCAGGTACGCGTCGAGCTCGCGGCCGCCGACACCGGGGCTGTGACCGTCGACACGCCGACCCGCGGCGGCCCGTATGCGGGCGAGCATCTCGGGATCGCCGCCGATCACGCCCGGGAAGTTCATGACCTCCGCGACTCCGCGCGCGCCGTGCTCCTCGATCAGCCCGCGGAGGTCGTCGGCGTCGAGCGCGGCGCCCGAGCTCTCGAACGGCGACGCCGGCACGCAGCTCGACGCGTAGACGCCGAAGGTGAACGGCAGCGGCGCCGCCGCCTCCGCCAGCGCCAGGACGCCCGGCACGCCCAGTACGTTGGCGACCTCGTGCGGGTCGGCCGCCACTGCGGTCGTGCCGTGCGGCAGCACCGCTCGTACGAACTCGTCAATCCACAGCTTTGTCGATTCCAGGTGCATGTGGGCGTCGATGAACGCGGGCGTGAGGGCGCAGCCGCCGACGTCGACGACCTCATGCGCCTCGCGCTCACCCCAGCCGGCGACCACGCCATCGGCCAGCGCGAGCGCGGTGTCGACCCACTCGTGCCGGGCCGGGCTGAACACCCGCCCGCCGCTGAGGAGCAGATCGGCCGGCTCGGCGCCGCGTGCGACGGCGATCGCCCGTGGGGTCGCCTGGGGCCGCGTCATCGCAGGCGGAAGCAGCGCGGCATCGCGGCATCGTAGCGCCGGCCGGCTAGCCGGCGAGCGCGAGCTGGCGCGACTGGGCGAGCAGCTCGCCGTCGCGCGAAAAGATCTCGGCGTCCTCTTCCATGAAACCCCGACGGGCGAGGCGCGTCCGGTAGCGACCGAGCGCCCAATCGCCCTCGCGCGGCAGTTGCCCGCGCACGTGCACGGTCAGCTCGAGCGTCGGCACGGGCGCCGTGTCGGTGCGCATCACGAACACGGCCGGGAACCACGAGTCGGTGAGCGCGACAAGCAGGGCGGCGTCGAGCGCGCGCTCGGTGCGGAGGCGCAGCCAGCCACCGGTGAGCGCCTCGTCGCCGCCGCCGAAGGTCGGCGTCCCGATGGCGGGCAGATAGTGGAACTGGCGGCCGAACGGAGGGCCGTCCGGCGCGTCGGGCAGCTCCGCCGTCTCCTCCGGCGCGGTCACGCCGGGCCGGTCGAGCTGGTCGATCTCCATGCCGTCGCGCTCGTCCGCAAAGATGGCGGCGGCGCTGGCCATGACGCGGTCGTCCTGTACGAGCCGGGCCCTCATGAAGCTGACGGAGCGTCCGTGCCGGTCCGCCTCCACGTGCACCTCGGCGGCTCCCTCCCGCGGCCGCCCGACGTAGTGCAGCGTGATCGAGCGCAACGGACGCGAGCCGAGCTCCAGGTCGACGCTCAGCGCCCGCACGACGATCGCGCCGAGGTAGCCGCCGTTCGGGCCGGCGATCACCCACCAGTCCTTGCGGATGTCGCAGTCGAAGATGCCGTCGCCGCGGGCGCGGACGGCGGTGTCGCGCTCGAAGTCCCCCATGCAGGCCGGCAAGCCTATTCACGCGCGTGGCGATGGCCATACTGCCGCCCATGGAGGCCGCCACTCGCCGCGTGCGGATGACCCTGCGGACGGAGGAGTCCGTCAAGCCGCTCGAGCTCTTCTTCGACCTCGTGTTCGTCCTGGCGATCACGCAGTGCACCGTGCTGATGGCGGACGACCCGACCTGGGAGGGGATCGCCCGCGGCCTGCTCGTGCTCGGCGTGCTGTGGTGGTCGTGGGTCGGCTACTCCTGGCTCACGAGCGTGGTCGATCCCGAGGAGGGGATCGTGCGCTTCGCGATCTTCGGCGCGATGGCCGCCCTGCTCGTGGTGGCGTTGTGCGTGCCGGAGGCGTTTGGCGACCTGGGCCTGCTGTTCGCGTGCGCGTACTTCGTGGTGCGAATGGGGCAGGTGATCCTCTTGTACAACGCCGGCCGCGGCGACCCGGGGCTGCAGCGCTCGGCCAGCGGGCTGGCGGTCGGGACCCTGCTCGGAACCAGCATCCTGATCGGCGCCTCGTTCACAGACGGCGCGTTGCAGGGCGCGCTCTGGGCGCTGGCGCTCGCGCTCGACGTCGGCGAGCCGTATGTGTTCGGCTCGGAGGGTTGGAAGCTCGCGCCGCGCCACTTCGTCGAGCGGCACGGGCTGATCATCATCATCGCCCTCGGCGAGTCGATCGTCTCGATCGGCGCCGGGGTCGAGGGCGAGGTCGATGCCGGAGTGGTTGCGGCGGCCGTGCTGGGAGTGGGGCTGGCGGCCGGGCTGTGGTGGCTCTACTTCGACATCGTCGCGCTCGTCGCCGAACGCCGCCTCACCCAGGCGACACCGGGGCGCGAGCAGAACGAGATCGCGCGTGACTCGTTCTCCTACCTGCATTTCCCGATGGTCGCGGGAATCGTGCTCGTCGCACTCGGGTTGAAGAAGACGCTCGAGCACGTCGAGGATCCCCTGAAGATCGAGGTGGCCGTGGCGATGCTCGGCGGGACCGCGATCTACCTGCTCGCCCACGTGGCCTTCCGCTGGCGGAACGTCGGGCGCTTCAGCACCCAAAGGCTCGTGGCCGCGCTCGTCATGCTCGCGCTGATCCCGCTGGCGACCGAGATCGCCTCACTGGCGACGCTCGCGATCGTGCTCGCAGTGCTCTCCGTCCTGATCGCCTACGAGACGGTTCACTTCGCGGAATTGCGCGAGCGGCTACGCCACCAGGTCGAGCACGGCTAGCCGCGGCCGCTACGGCACGTTCGGGTTGATGCCCGGATCCGGCGCCGGCTGGTCGTCGTGCACGCCGCGCTCGAGGTGCGGCGGCTCGGGCTCGGGCCCGTCGAACTCGTTTGGCGGATCCGGGACCTCGCTGTCGGCGAGCGGCCGGTCGCCGGCGCGCCTCAGGCGCAGCGCGCTCCAGCACTCGTCGAGCTCCTTGCGGACGGAGTGGAGCCGCTTGTGCTCGTTGTCGGTCAGGCCTCCTGCCTCGCTGGCTCGCCAGAGCCTGTGCTCTTCCTCGACGAGCTGCTCGATGCGGTCGAGAACGGGTTGATCGTCCATGGGGCCGAGCTTAGTCACGCCAAGTCGCGCTGGGCGGGTTCCCCTCGCCTGCCCGCCGGGTATGGCCGAACCATGCTTCGCAAGGCGCTTCCCATCACCGTCCTCGTACTCGCTCTGCTCGTTCCTGCCGCGCCCGCCGGCTCCGGCGCCCAGAGCTCGATCCCGCTGCCGGATGAGTTCAGGCCCGAAGGGATCGCCAGCGGGAAGGGCGACCGCTTCTACGTCGGTTCGATTCCGCTGGGCGCCGTTTACAGCGGCTCGTACCGGACGGGCGAGGGCGCCGTGCTGGTGCCGCCGCACCAGGGGCGCAACCACACCGGGTTGAAGGTGGACACGCGTTTCGACCGGCTGTTCGTGGCCGGTGGGGCGTCGAAGGCCATCTATGTCTATGACGCGCGCACGGGCTCGGACGTGGCGACCTTCCCGCTGCGCGACGCCGGCTTCATCAACGACGTCGTCCTCACGCACAACGCGGCCTACTTCACCGACTCCTTGGTCCAGGAGCTTTACCGCGTCGGCATCCGCCGCAACGGCGAGCTGACGCCGCCCGTGCGGATCCCCTACTCCGGCGACCTGCAGTTCACCGAGGGTTTCAACGCCAACGGCATCGAGACGCTCCGGGGCGGGCACCGGCTCGTCGTCGTGAAGAGCAACACCGGTCAGCTGTATCGCGTGAACGGCCGCACGGGTCTGACGCACGAGATCGAGCTCGACCAACCGGTGCCGAATGGCGACGGCCTTCTGCGCCACGGCCACACGCTCTACGTGGTCCAGAACCGCCTCAACCAGATCGCCCCGGTCAAGCTCGACGACCACGAGCGCAGCGGCTCGGTGCGCAAGGTCATCACCGATCCGCGCTTCGACGTGCCGACGACGATCGCGCCGTTCAAGGACTTCATCTACGCGGTCAACGCTCGCTTCGACCTGCCGGACGACGAGGACGACGACATCGTCCGGGTGGGCGACTCGCACCGATAGGATCGCCGCCCATGTGGAGCGGGTGGCGCCTTGCGGCGATCCTCGCGCTCGTCTCGATCGGCCTGCTCGGCGCGGTGGAGACGAGTGCGGCCAAGACCGTGTGGCTATGCAAGCCGGGGCCGAAAGCGAACCCCTGCACGCCCGACCAGTCGCTGACGGCCTTCTCGCCCTCGCTCCAGAAGCTGAGCACCGAGAGCGCCCGCGGGCGCCGGCCGCGGGCGAGGTTCGACTGCTTCTACGTCTATCCGACGGTCAGCGACCAGCCGACGGTGCAGGCCAACCGCCGCATCGATCCGGAGCTGCGCTCGATCGCGCTCTATCAGGCCGCACGCTTCTCGCGCCACTGCCGGGTGTACGCGCCCGTGTACAGGCAGTTCACGCTCGTAGGCCTCAGCAGCCCGGACGCCACGCCGGAGATGCGCGCGACCGCCTACGGCGATGTGCGTGACGCATGGCGAACGTATTTGCGCAGGTTCAACGGCGGCCGCGGAGTCGTGCTCATAGGTCACTCGCAGGGCACCTTCATGCTGCGCGACCTCGTGAAGCGCGAGATCGACCGCAAGCCCCGCGTGCGACGGAAGCTCATCTCCGCTCTGCTGCTCGGCGGCGGCGTCACCGTGAAGAAGGGCTCCGACCGGGGCGGCGACTTCGAGAACGTCAGGGCGTGCCGATCGGAGCGCCAGCTCGGCTGCGTCGTCGCCTTCTCGGCGTTCAACGGGCCGGTTCCGGCAGACGCTCTCTTCGGCCGCGCCTCCGGCGGGCTCGAGACGCTCTGCACGAACCCCGCCGCGCTCGGCGGCGGCTCGGCTCTGATCGAGCCCCTCTTCCCGCGCGCGCCGTTCGCGCCAGGGTCGACCATCGGCGCCCTCACTGTCGCGATCGGCGCACCCAGGCCGAGTGTCGACACGCCCTGGCTCTCGTTCCCGGACAGCTACAGCGCCCGCTGCTCGAGGGCCGACGGGGCGAGCGTGCTCCAGGTGTCGCCGCGCGGCGGCGCGCCAGTCCTCACCCCCGTGCCCGCAGCGAACTGGGGCCTGCACATCGCGGACGTCAACATCGCGCTCGGCGATCTCACTGAGCTGGTCCGCCGGCAGGCGCGCAACTTCCTGCGCAGGGGCTGAGATGGGCCGTCGCAGCCGTCGCCGCGAGCGCTCACAGGGCCCGCCGGCGCCGCGCGCCACCACCAACTACACCGATGCCGGGGGCAACGTCCTGACGCTGCGCGACGAACTGAGCGCCGGCACGTGGGCGAAGCTCGACGCGCTCGAGGCGAAGCCGGCCGCCAGCGCCGAGGACCGCTGGCAGCGCCGCGGCGAGTTCCTGTTCGAGCGCCTCGCGGTCCGCTGGGAGATCAGCGGGCTGCCGCTCGAGGGGCAGCGCGAGCTGCTCGGGCGTTACCGCATGGCGGGCGCCGACGAGCGGCGCTGGGTGCGCGAGGTGCTCGACGAGCACCTGCGCACCCATGCACCGCAGTGACTAGCGAGCGGGCTTGGCGCGGAAGCCCGTTGGGCTGCCGGGACCGCGCGAGAAGCTCCCCGTGCGTGGGTTCACGACCCACGGCGACGGGAGGTCCCCCGTCACGTCCTGAAGGAACTGCGCGAACAGCGTCGTCGAGCGGGCGCAGCTGAGGCGGCCGCGGACCCAGACGTTGTAGGTACCCCTGGGCAGGACGAGGCGGCCGATCTGGTCGTTGTTCAGGACGCGGAAGGTCGGGCAGCGCGTCTCACCGCGGACGGGGTGGCGTCCCCGCGAGCTACCGCCGTCCTCGACGTAGGGCTTGATCCGGAAGCCGATGTGCCGGCTGCCCTTCATGAAGCTGCCGGTACTCGGATCGAGGAACCACGGCCGCGGCAGGACGCCGTCGAAGTCCTGCAGGAAGCGGGCGAAGAGCGTCGATGCCTGTGAGCAGCTGACGCCGGCGTAGCCGAGCAGCGTGATTCGGTAGCGGCCCCGCGGGATCGAGAAGCTGCCGATGCGGTCGTTGTGGAGCACCGTGAAGTAGCCCGCGCAGACGCGGCTCGACGGCGGATGCGGGGGGTTCGGCGGGGTGGGCGGAGTGGGTTCGCCCGGCGTGACCCTGAAGCCGACCGTGCTGTTCCGCCCCGCGGTGAACGAGCGCGTGGAGTTGTTCGCCACCCACGGACGCGGCAGGCGGCCGTCCCAGTCCTCGAGGAACTGGCTGAGGAGGTGCGAGGCCTCGGTGCAGCCCATCGTCGCGCTGTCGAGCACGGTGATGGTGTAGGCGCCGGCGGGCAGCTGCATCGCCCCGATGCGGTCGTTGTGAAGCACCTGGAAGGTGCCGGGGCAGGTCGCCTCGGCCGCTGAGGCCGACGGGGCGAGCGCGAGGGCGAGCGCGGCGGTCGCCACGAGCCCGGCGAGAGTCCGTTGAATTCGGGTCATGCGCGCGACCCTAAGGGGTGAATGGTGTGGTCCGCAAGCCTTAGCCGGCGCCGAGCACGGGCTCCGGCGGGCCCATCCCGGCGGCCTGGCGGGCGTCGCGGCCGGCGGCCGAGACGAGCGACGCGGCGTGCCGAACCGCCCCGGCGATCGCCACGAGTGGCGCCGGCGGCTCGATCTCCACCTCCACCTCCGCAGGCGGGGCCGGCTCCGGCTCGGGCACGGGCGGCGAACTCGCCGTTCTCTTCGAGGGCGCCGGGATCCCGCCCCCGCCCTCGCCGCCGCAGCTCCTCACCGCGTCGGCGATCAGGCGGCCGCGCAGAGCGTAGCCCTCGGGCCGGGCGTGCACGCCGTCCTCGTAGAGGATCCCGGGCGTGCTGGTGGCGACCCCGTACCAGTCCACGAGCTGCACGCCCGGGTTGTCGAGCGCGAAGCGCTCCACCGCCGCGTTCATCCCGTCGACCGTGACGCCGTTGTAGGGCGGCCGCAGGATCGTCGCGACGACGAGGCAGCGGTCACCGCTCGCCGCGCGCGCCGCCTGCAGGTTCGCGTACAGGGCGTTCGGATTGCTCGGGTCGTCGTTCGTGCCCAGGTCGAATACGACCACCTCGTGATCCGGGCGCAGGCGCGTCCGCAGCGCCTCGAGGCCCTCGCCGCTCCCGCGACTCTGGCGATCGTCCGACTCGACCGGCAGGGCGCCGAGCTGCTGCTCCAGATAGGGACCCGTTCCGACCTGCAGGCTGTCGCCGATCACGAGCACGCTTCCCGCCGCGTTTTGGGCCGAGGCGGGGGCGCCGCCCAGAAGCACGGCCGCCGCGCCAGCCAGAATCAGCGCCGTGAGTTTCCCCACAATCGAGTTCGCGGCCTTCTTCGTGGTCGTGTTCATCGTTTCCTGGGCGCTCATGCCTCATCCGAGAGCATGGCGGCCGTTCATCCTGATCGCCTCATACGTCTTCTACGGATGGGTGGACTGGCGCTGGGTCCTGCTCCTGATCGCCTCGAGTGTCGTCAACACGTTCGCCGCCCAGGTGATCGCGCGATCGGAATCGCAGGTCACGCGCAAACGCGCGCTCGTCGCTGCCGTGGCTTTCGACCTGGCACTTCTCGGCACCTTTAAGTACTTCGGCTTCTTCGTCGACGAATTCAACTCCCTTCTTGACGGCGTCGGCCTCGGATCACCGCTTCCGATCGTCCAGATCGTCCTGCCGATCGGCATCTCGTTCTTCACGTTCCAGGCGATCTCGTACGTGGTCGACGTGTATCGCGGTGAGACGCGGGCGGCCTCGCTCGGCGACGTCGCGATCCTGCAGGCGTTCTTCCCGCACCTGGTCGCCGGCCCGATCGTGCGCGCAAACGAGCTGCTCCCCCAGTTGCGCACGCCGCGCGACCCGCGCGCGGTGCTGGCCGGCCCCGGGCTGTTCCTGATCGCGGGCGGCCTCATCAAGAAGACGGTCGTCGCCGATGAGCTCGCGCGTCAGGTCGTCGACCCGGTCTACAACGATCCCGTCGCCCACTCGGGCGGCGAGATCCTGCTCGCCTTCTATGCCTTCGCCGCCCAGATCTACTGTGACTTCTCGGGCTACACGGATATGGCGATCGGCACCGCGCTGCTACTCGGCTTCCAGCTGCCGCAGAACTTCAACCGCCCCTACGCCGCGCTCTCGCTGCAGGACTTCTGGCGGCGCTGGCACATGACGCTCTCGCGCTGGCTGCGCGACTACCTCTACATCCCGCTCGGCGGCAATCGCAAGGGCGAGCGCAAGACGTATCGCAACGTGATGATCACGATGCTGCTCGGCGGGTTCTGGCACGGGGCGTCGTTCACCTTCTTGATCTGGGGCGGGATCCACGGCACCGCGCTGTCGGTGGAGCGCTGGGGACGGCAGCGCTACCCGGGCTTCCGGATGCCGGTCCTCGTCGCGTGGTTCGTGACCTTCAATGTCGTGTGTATTGCTTGGGTCTTCTTCCGCGCCCCCAACCTCGGCACGGCGTTCGACATTCTCGGCGGGATCGGCCTCTCCGGCCCGTCGCCGCTCGTGACGCTCCCTATGGTGTTCCTGGTGGTGGCGGCGATCGCCGTGCAGTTCCTCCCCCAGGACGGGTGGCGGCGCGCGGAGGCCTGGCTCGTCGCACGGCCCGTGGCCTTCCAGGGCGTCGCCATCGGCGCGCTGATCGTTGCCGCCGACGCCGCGGTGGGCCAGCAGGGTGTCGCGCCGTTCATCTACTTCCAGTTCTGAGCCATGGATCCCAAGCGCAACCGAGACCTCATGATGCCCGCGGGCCGCGTGCTCGGTGTCATGCTCATCGCTCTCGCGATTGCGGCGCTCTTCAACTCCGAGGCGATCGTGCGCGCCGGCGAGGGCATGCAGCAGGGCACGACGCGCGACGTCGTGCTCTCGGTGGCGCGCCCGCTCGACGATGTCGCCGGCACGATCGGCCTGCACCTCCCGCGCGAGGGCCTCGACCTCGCCTTCGGGCAGGAGGACAAGACCGCCTCGGGCACGGAGCTCGAAGAGGGCTCGACGGCCATCCTGCGCAGGGGCGCGGGCGGACAGCAGGAGGAGCAGCAGCCCGAGTACCGCCAGCCCACGCCCGGGAATCCGATCGAGGTGTTCGTCACCGGCGACTCCGAGGCCGAGTTCCTGGGCCAGCGCTTGACCGACCAGGCAAAGCCGGGCCTGATCGAGGTCGAGACGGTCGCGCAGAACGCGACCGGGCTCACCAACCCCGACTTCTTCAACTGGGAGATAAACGCCCAGCAGGAGATGGACACGCGCGACCCGGACGCGGTTGTGATGGCGATCGGCGGCAACGACGGCTTCAACGTCGAGGCGGGCGGCCAGGTCTACGGGCCCGGGGATCCCGAGTGGCAGACCGAGTTCGCGCGCCGCGTGGCGGTGGTGGCGAAGACATTCAGTGGCGACGGCGAGCGGCCCGTCTACTGGGTGCCGCCGCCGACCGCGCGCGACAGCGGGCTGAACGAGATCTACGCGACCCAGAACCGGGCGGTCGAGCAGGCCGTGGCCGCCGTGCCAGGGCTTCGCTACGTGGACGTCTACTCGACGCTCGCGGGCGGCAAGTACACGGACAGCCTGAAGATCGACGGGCGCAAGGTGCTCGCGCGCCAGTCGGACGGGGTCCACTTCAGCCGCGAGGGCGCAGTCGCGCCGGCGCGGCTCGTTCTCGAGGCGATGGCGAAGGACTACCCTGCGCTCGCCGAGGACGGCGGGCCCTGAGAGCGCCTCGGTAGGGTCCTCCGTCGTGCCTCGCTGGGCTCAACCGCTGCTGCTCGGCGCAGCGCTCCTGCTGCTGCTCGTTCCCGCCGCCCCCTCCGCGACTTTCGAGGCGGACGCCGCGCGGACCCGCAACCTGCTCGTCAACGGCGACTCGCTCGCGGTCGGCACCGCGCCCTACATACCGGCGGCGCTACGGCGCTGGCGCGTCAGCCAGTCGACAGCGATCAGCCGCCACGCCTTCGAGGGCGCCTCCGTGATGCGCGCGTACGGGCGCAGCCTGCCGCGGGTGATCCACGTGAGCCTCGGGACGAACGACGACCCGCGCAGCCTGTCGGGCTTCCGCGCGGCGATCCGCGAGGTCATGGCGGTCGCCGGGCCGCGCCGCTGCGTCGTGTGGGCCAACATCGTGCGCCCGCCGGTGGCCGGAGCCAGCTACTCCGCCTACAACCGGGTGCTCGCGGAGGAGTCGCGGCCGCGCGAGAACCTGCGCGTGGTCGACTGGGCGCGGATGGTCCGCGAGCACTCCTACTGGTTGGCGGGCGACGGTGTCCACGTCTCGGCCGACGGCTACCGCTACCGGGCGAGCCGGGTGGCGCGCTCGGTGCGCCGCTGCCACAACTGACGCGTCAGTTCTGCGACGGGTCGGCCGGCATCGTCGCCAGCAGCCGGTACTTGCCGCCCTTGCGCTCGAGCGCCTCGGACCACAGGTCGCCGTCGAGGAAGGGGTCGTCGACCTCCGCCGTCGTGACTATCCAGGCCTCCTCGTCGAGCTCGCCGTCGAGCTGCCCCGCCGACCAGCCCGCGTAGCCCGCGTAGACGCGCAGTCGTCGCAGCGAGTCGTTCATCGCGTCCGGGTCGAGCGTGCCGACCGTGCCGACCACCTGCGTCCCTGCCTCCTCAGGACTTTCGAAGTCGCCCAGCGCCACCACCGATTGTGGCGACACGGGTCCGCCGATGCGAACGAGCTCATCCGACCCGGGCAGGTCCGCAAGCGCCGGAACGGCGTCCGACACGCGCGTCTCCGAGCTCCGGTTCAGCACTACGCCCATCGCTCCCTCGGGTGTGTGCTCGAGCACGAGAATCACCGTGCGCCTGAAGTAATCGAATAGGGAGGGCGCCGCGATGAGGAGCTGACCGCGCTTGCTGTCCGGCACAAGACTAGATTCTGCGGCATGAACGCCAAACTCGACGTCGGCAGGGTCTTCGAGCAGATTTTCCGGATCTACCGCCAGCAGTTCGCGCTGCTGATCGGCGGTGCGCTCGCCGTCTTCGTGCCGGTGGCGATCGTCAACGGGTTCCTATACGACTCCGGCGGCTTCTTCCTCACCGTGATCGCCAACGCGATCGCCCTGGTCGCGGGCTACCTCTACCAGGGCATGGTGGTCGAGGCGGCGCGCGACATCCTCGACGGCAGGCGCGACCAGTCGGTCGGCGGGCTGTTCAGGAGCGCCGGCTCGGTGGTCGGCACCCTGGTCGTGGTCGGCGTGCTGGCCGGCATCGCGATCGCGATCGGGTTCGTGCTGCTGATCATCCCCGGCCTCTTCCTGATCACGATCTGGGCGGTGATCGTCCCCGTGGTCGTCATCGAGCGCACCGGTGTCTTCGACGCGTTCGGCCGCAGCCGCGAGCTCGTCAAGGGGAACGGCTGGCAGGTCTTCGGCGTTCTCGTGCTGCTCTTCATCGGCGCCTTCGTCGCCCAGATCCTGATCGCCGCCATCCTCGGCGGGATCTTCGACTCGGTCTTCGGCTTCGCGCTCGGCGTGCTGCTCACGAGCCTGCTGATATCTCCGCTGACGGCGCTGGCCGCCTCGGTGATCTTCTTCGACCTCAAGGCGATCAAGGGGGAGCCCGTGCTGGCATCGGGTCCCGGCGGGCTCCCGACAAGACCGGCCGGAGCGGCGGCTCCCGCAACGACGGCTTCCGACACCGCCGCCGGCCCGGGCGGCGGCGGCTCGCCCGCCGCACCGACCACCCCGGAGCAGCCGCCGGCACCCGAGCGGCCCGCCACGCCGGACCAGCCGGCCGCGCCGGAGCAGGCCTCGCCGACTTCGCCCGAACCGCCCTCGCCGCCATCGCCCGAGCAGCCGCCACCCCCGCCGGAGACTCCGCCGCCGGGCGGGACGCCACCGGAGCGCTGACTACACCCGCGCCACCGACAACCGGCGCGCCTCCGCGATGAAGCGGGCCGCCAGCTCGCGCCCGAGCTCGTTCTGAGCCCCGATGCGCTCCTCGGTCTCGGCGCGGATCGCGTCCGGGTCGAGTCCGGTTGCGACGGCCTCCTCGTCCTTGCCGAACTCATCGAGCCAGGAGCTGATGTCGGGACCGGTGACCTCGGCGTGGAACTGCGCCCCCCAGGCCGGCCGCTCGGCCACCCGGAACGCCTGCAGGCACGCCGAGTTGCGAGCCAGCGCCGCGGCGCCGGGCGGGAGCGGCGCCTCATAGGAGTGCCACTGGAAAACCATGAACTCGGGCGCCAGCGGCCCGATCAGAGGGTCGGCCCGGCCCTCCTCCGTGACCTGGACCCGGTGCCAGCCGATCTCCGGCGCCGCGGCCCGGTGCGGCCGCGCGCCGGCCACCTCGGCTACGAGCTGGGCGCCGAGGCAGACACCGAGCAGCGGCGTGCCCTGCTCGAGGTGGCGGCCGATCAGCTCCTTCTCCGTGCGCAGCCACGGATGCGCCGCCTCCTGGTCGACGTGCATCGCACCGCCGAAGACCATCACCGCCTCGAAGCCGTCGAGTGGCGGCGGGGAATCGCCGAGCGACGGATTCCACTCGATCAGCTCGGTGCCGGGCACCTCGCCGAACACGCCCGCCCGGGCGTTGTCGTGGTGGACGATCGAGAGGACTCTCACTCTGGCGTGAGGTAGGCGCCGGAGAGGCCGCCGTCCACCATGAAGGCCGTCGCGTTCACGTAGGTCGACTCGTCGCTCGCGAGGAAGAGAGCTCCGTTGGCGATCTCGCGCGGCTCGGCGAAGCGGCCGGGCGGCAGGTGCACGTAGCGCCGCTGCGCCTTGGCCGGATCCTTGGCGAACAGCTCCTGCAGGAGCGGCGTGTTGACCGGGCCGGGACAGAGCGCGTTCACTCGCACCCCCTCGCGCGCGAACTCCACGCCGAGCTCGCGCGACAGCGAGAGCACGCCGCCCTTCGACGCCGTGTAGGAGATCTGCGACACGGCGGCGCCCATGACCGCCACGAAGGAGGCCGTGTTGATCACCGAGCCGCCGCCCGCCTCGATCAGATGCGGGATGCCGTGCTTGCAGCAGAAGAACACCGAGCTCAGGTTGACGTCCTGTACGCGCCGCCAGGCCTCGTAGCTCGTATCCAGGATCGAGCGGTCGTCGTCGGGTGAGATGCCGGCGTTGTTGAAGAGGACGTCGATTTGCCCGAACTCGTCGCGTACGCGCGTGTAGAGGTCGCCCACCTGGTCCTCGTGTGTGACGTCCGCCTGGATCGCGAGGTCGCCCGCTGCGTCTGCGCTCAGGTCGACGCCCACCACGCGCGCGCCCTCAGACATGAAGAGCTCGGCGGACTCGCGGCCGATGCCACTCGCCGCGCCGGTGATGACGCAGACCTTGCCATCGAGCCTCCCCGCCACCCTCACTCCTCCGTCGCGTAGTAGACGTTCTTGACCTCGGTGTAGTGCTCGAGCGCGTGCGGCCCGAGCTCGCGGCCGAAGCCCGACTGCTTGAAGCCGCCGAACGGCGTCGACACGCGGACCGAGGTGTTCGAGTTGATCGAGAGGACGCCCGTCTCCATCGCCCGCGCCACGCGGAAGGCCTTCGCCCCGTCGCGCGTCCAGACCGAGCCGGAGAGCCCATAGATCGTGTCATTCGCGAGCCGGATCGCCTCCTGCTCGTCGCGGAACGGGATCACGCAAGCCACCGGCCCGAAGATCTCCTCGCGAGCGGCGCGGTCGTCGTTCGAGACCGGCGCGAGCACGGTCGGCGCGAACCAGAAGCCCTTGCCGGTGGGCGCGCTGCCGCGGATGGCGACCGGAGCGTCGTCGCCAACGTAGGACGACACGGTGTCGCGCTGGTCGGCTGAGATCAGCGGCCCCATCTCGGTCTCGTCATCGAGCGGGTCGCCCACCTTCACCGCCTCGACCGCCTCCTCGAGCGCGTCCATGAAGCGGTCGAGCGCCGAGGCCTCGACCAGGATGCGCGAGCGCGCGCAGCAGTCCTGGCCCGCGTTACCAAACACCGCGCCGGGCGCCGCCTGCGCGGCGCGCTCGAGATCGGCGTCGGCGAAGATCACGTTGGCCGACTTGCCGCCCAGCTCAAGCGTCACGCGCTTGATCGTCTCAGCGGCGAGCGCCTGAATGCGGCGGCCGACCGCGGTCGAGCCGGTGAAGGCGACCTTCGCGACGTCCGGGTGCTCGACGATGCGCTCGCCGACCGAGCGGCCGGGCCCGACCACCACGTTCAGGACCCCCTCGGGCAGGCCCGCGTCGAGCGCGATGCGCTCCAGCTCGACGGCCGTGAGCGGCGTCAGCTCCGCCGGCTTCAGCACGACCGTGTTGCCGGCGGCGAGCGCCGGGCCGAGCTTCCAGGAGGCGATCGCTAGCGGGAAGTTCCAGGGCGTGATCAGCCCCACGACGCCGAGCGGCTCGCGGAAGGTCACATCGACGCCGCCGGCCACCGGGATGCTCGAGCCGAGCAGGCGCTCGGGGGCGCCCGCGTAGTACTCGAACACGTCGGCGACCATCCCGATCTCGCCGCGGGCGTCCGAGATCGGCTTGCCGACGTTGCGCGACTCGAGCCGCGCGAGGCCGTCGGCGCGCTCGCGAACGCCGGCGGCGACGCGCCGCAGCAGGAGCGCGCGGTCCGCCGGGGCGACGGCGCGCCAGGCCGGGAAGGCCGCCTTGGCGCGCGCGACTGCGGCGTCGGCCTCGGCCGGGCCTGCCTTCGGGAGCTCGGCCATCACCTCCTCGGTGGCGGGCTCGAGAACCTGCACTGTCCACTCCGCGGTCACCGACACGGGTACCCTCCAACCAAATGGCTTGCCCGCAAGACCTTTGCAGCGCCGCGCATCCCGTGTCAAGGTCGTCGGGGTGAACGGCGAGCCCGTCATCGGCATCTGCGCCGTCCGCGAGCGGGCGCGCTGGGCCTTCTGGGACCAGACCGCGCATCTCGTCGCGGACACCTACGTGGAGGCGATCCAGTCGACGGGCGCCGCTGCCGTGCTGCTGCCCGTCGACCCGCGGGTCGTGTGCGAGCGACCGGGCTCGGCCCGGACCGGAGCGATGGGGATCCCCGAGACGCTGCTCGACCGCATCGACGGCCTGCTCCTGATCGGCGGCGCCGACCTCGACCCACGCAGCTACGGCGAGGAGCCCGAGCCTGGCGTCGAGGCGACCTACCGCGAGCGCGATGCCTTCGAGATCGCGCTGACCCGCGCTGCGATCGAGCGCGGCATGCCGTACCTGGGTATCTGCCGCGGAATGCAGATCCTCAACGTGGCCCTCGGCGGCAACCTCGACCAGCACCTGGCGCTCGAGGACGGCACGACGCCGCACCGCCGGATCGTCGGCACCTTCGAAGGCAACGAGCAGGAGATTCACCTCGAGCCCGGCTCGCTCGCCGCCCGCGCGCTCGAGGAGGAGCGCCACGTGGGCCGCTGTCACCACCACCAGGCGATCGACCGCCTCGGCGGCGGGCTGGTCGTCACGGGTCGGGCCGCCGACGGCGTGCCCGAGGCGATCGAGCTTGACGGCAGCGGCTGGGTCCTGGGCGTCCAGTGGCATCCCGAGGCCGCCGAGAAGCGCGAGCTGTTCCAGGCGTTTGTGGCGGCGGCGCGCGAGTGGGCGGCGGCCGAGTCGGCCGTCGGCTAGGGCCGTGGCCGGTCTCCGACGGCCGGGCCAGGGCTGGGGAGGGGACGCTGGACAAGCCGGCGCGCGCCCCAGCCGAAATCCGGTCACCGTCCTGACTTGAGCACCATATGGGTGCCTAATCCAGGACAGCGGGGGCTCACGGCCACCGCGGCCGAACATTCTTCGACCACGCCGTGCTCGCCTCGGCCGCTGAGCAACACCCCGTTCCCCCCGCCAATACGCGAGACCGACCCGGCGCCCACTACCGAGCCGAGCGCCGCCCCCGCGCCTCCGCCACAAGCGCCTCGATCACGCGGCTCTGCTCGTCCTGCTCGGGGTGCCACAGCACCCCCAAAGCGAAGCGGCGCCCCGGCAGCTCGATCGCCTCTATCACCTCGTCGCCATCGGACCAGCCGGTCACGTCGACGCCCTCGCCGAGCTCGCCGACGCCCTGGTGGTGATGCGATCGAACCTCGGCACGGCCGCCGCCGACGACGCGCTCGGTCAGCGTGCCGGAGGCGATCCGCACCGAGTGGTCCGAGAAGCCGCCGGGCGTGTGCCGGTGCGCCTCGCTCCCGATCCGCTCGGGCAGGTGCTGCTCGATCGTCCCGCCCGACGCCACGTTCAGCATCTGCATGCCGCGGCAGATGCCGAGCAGCGGCAGGTCGCGCTCGAGCGCCCGGTGCCCGAGCGCGAGCTCGAAGCGGTCCCGCTCCGGACGCGTAGCGCCGGTCTCCGCGTGCGGCCGCGCGCCGTACGAGCCGGGATCGACGTCGGCGCCGCCGGCGAGGACGAGGCCGTCGAGGAGGTCGAGCAGCTCGTCGGGCGCCTCGGCCGAGGTGTCGTCGGGCGGGAGCAGCAGCGCGATCCCGCCGGCGCGCCGCACGGCCAGCGAGTAGGTGCGCGGCACGAGATCGCACAGGGCCTCCCAAGCGCCCCAGCGCGCGGTCTCGATCGCGCTGCAGATGCCGATGACCGGACGCCCGGCCATCTACAAGCGCTCGAAGCCCCGGTACTTCTCCCAGTCGGTGACGGTGGCCTCGAAGCTCTCGAGCTCGATGTTCGCCCGGTTCAGGTAGTGGTCGACGACCTCTTGCCCGAAGGCGTCGCGCCCGACCGCCGAGTCCGCGAACTGGTCGCGCGCCGCGTACAGGGTGTGCGGCACGCGCGGCTTGTCCGAGTCGTAGGCGTTGCCCTCGAACGCCGGCTCGAGCTGGAGCTGCTCGTCGATCCCGTGCAGGCCGGCGGCGATCATCGCGGCCAGCGCGAGGTACGGGTTGACGTCCGCGCCCGGCAGCCGGTTCTCGACGCGCAGCGACTGGCCGTGCCCGACCACCCGCATCGAGCAGGTGCGGTTGTCGTGGCCCCAGGCCACCGCCGTCGGCGCGAACGAGCCGTGCACGAAGCGCTTGTACGAGTTGACGTGCGGCGCGAAGAACAGCGTCAGCTCCTGCAGGCAGGCGAGCTGTCCCGCGACGAACTGCTTGAAGGTCGCCTCGTCCCCGGCGAACAGGTTGCCGCCGTCGTTCTGCAGCGAGCAGTGGATGTGGCAGGAGTTGCCCTCGCGCTCGTCGAGCTTCGCCATGTAGGTGATCGCCATGCCCTCCTGGGCCGCGATCTCCTTGGCGCCGTTCTTGTAGATCGCGTGCGCGTCGGCGGTGGCGAGGGCCTCGTCGTAGCGGAAGTTGATCTCGTGCTGCCCGAAGTTGCACTCGCCCTTCGAGTTCTCGACCTGCAGCCCCGCGGCCGTCATCGAGTTGCGGATGCGGCGGATCAGCGGCTCGACGCGGGCCGTGCCGAGCATTGAGTAGTCGACGTTGTAGAGGTTCGCCGGGTCGAGGTCGCGGTAGCCCTTCTTCCACGCGTCCTCGTAGCTGTCGTTGAAGACGATGAACTCGAGCTCCGTCCCCGCCGTCGCCTTCCAGCCGCGCTCGGCGAGCCGCGCGAGCTGGCCGCGCAGGATCTGGCGGGGCGACGCGACCACGTCCGCGCCGTCCTCCCAGGCGAGATCCGCCATCAGGAGGACGGTGCCGTCGTGCCACGGGATCGGGCGCAGCGTGTCGAAGTCGGGCTTCATGACGAAGTCGCCGTAGCCACGCTCCCAACTCGACATCTCGTAGCCGGAGACGGTGTTCATGTCGACGTCGACGGCCAGCAGGTAGTTGCAGCCTTCTGCGTTGTGCTCGACGACCTCGTCGAGGAAGTGCGACGTGGTGAGGCGCTTGCCCTGCAGGCGCCCCTCCATGTCGGCGATCACGAGCAGGACTGTGTCGACCTCGCCCGCGGCGGCGGCCTGTCTCAGTTCGTCGAGCGTCACTGGTGCGCCGTGACCTCGTCCTCTTCGAGCGTCCGCACGGGACCCTGATAGTGGTCCTTGGCCGAGACCAGGTACCAGATTCCGAAGATGAGCGGGACCACCAAAGCGAGCGGAGTGTAATTCACGAGGCTCGCGTCGAAACCGTCGTTCCAGGGAAGCCCGGCGGGCGTGTACGGCAGGTTCAGCGCGTACACCACGAGGATCACGAAGATGATCGCCAGCACGTTGACGATCTTGTACTTCCTGCCCAGGGTCCAGGGGCCGGCCTCGAACTCGTCGCCCTTCCGCAGCCGCAGGTACACCGGGATGACGTAGGCCAGATAGAGGCCGACGGTGCAGATCCCGGTGAGCGCGAAGAACGCGAACGGGATGTTGTTCTTGCCGAACAGGGCCGGGATGGCGATGACGAGCGAGAAGAACGAGATCGCCATCACCGCATTGAACGGCACCTTGTCGCGGTTGACTCGCCGGAAGATCGCCCAGCCGGGCATGCCGCGGTCGCGCGAGAACGCGTACCAGGTGCGCGACGCACTCGTGAGGCCGGCCGCGCCGCAGAACAACTGGCCGACGGTCGCGACGATCAGGATGAACTTGGCCGCCCAGCTGTCGAGCGCGCTCGTGAAGATCGCGCCGACGAAGCCGGCGCCGTCATTGACCGCCTGGACGTCGTTCGCCGCGAACAGGAACGCAAGCAGCACGAACCAGCCGATCAGCGCCGAGAAGAACACCGACCGCCACACGCCCTGAGCCGCCGTGATCGCGGCGCCCTTCGTCTCCTCGGCGGTGTGGGCGGAGGCGTCATAGCCCGTCTGCGTGTACATCGCGAGCAGAAAGCCGATCGGCAGGACCAGGAACCAGAAGCCGAGGTTGGACGTGGAGCCGTCATGCAGGCCCGAGTTGTTGATGCGCTCGCCGAAGACGAAGCTCGCGCTCTGGTGCTCGTCCGGCACGAAGACGAGCAGCCCAATGATGATCAGCACGCCGATCACGTGCCAGCCGACCGAGATGTTGTTCATCATCGCCAGCCCGCGGTCGCCGAAGATGTTGACGAGCGTGTAGAGGACGAGGATCAGGAAGAAGAGCAGCCAGGTCTCGCTCAGGATGTGCGCGGTGTCGCCGAAGTCGACGCCGAAGATGCTCACGCCGTAGAGCCCGAGCGTGGCGTTGAGGAAGGTCGCCGCGCCGTAGCCGACCGAGGCAACGATGCCAACCAGGCCAACGATGTTGAACCAGCCGGTCATCCAGCTCCAGCCCTTGCCGCCCAGGTCGTGGGCCCACCAGTAGGGACCGCCGGCGGTGGGATAGCGCGAGGTGAGCTCGGCCATCGAGAAGGCCACCATCAAGACGAAGAAGCAGAGGACGGGCCAGCCGATGGAGGCTGCGATCGGGCCGCCGTTCTGCCACGCGAACGCGAACGTCGTGAAGGTCCCGGCGAGGACCGAGATGATCGTGAACGAGATCGCGAAGTTGGTGAATCCCGACCACGCACGCGACAGCTCCTGCTTGTAGCCGAGCTCCTCCAGCCGCTGCTCGTCCGATGTCGCTGCCGGGTCTACCGGCGCCGCCGTACCTTCGCGCGCGACTCCCGCGCCCTCGGTGCCCTCGGTCCCTCCGGTAGCTGCCACGCCGCAACCTCCTCTGTTGGGCCAGCTGAATGGTGCGAAGATCCGGCCAAATGCCCGACGCCGCGACGTTAACCCGGACCTCGAAGCGAGTCAATACATGAGCGAACTCCTGCTCGGGATCGACGAGGGGACCTCCGCCGTCAAGGCGGTTCTCTACGACGAGGACCTTCGCCCGGTGGCGGAGGCGCGCCGCGAGAAGCCGCTCAGCCATCCGCGCTCGGGTTGGGTCGAGCAGGATCCCGAGGCGGTGATGGTCGCCGTCGTCGACGCGGTTGCCGAGCTGCTGCACGGCGCCGACGGCGAAATCGTCGCCTGCGGGCTCGACCATCAGGGCGAGTCGGTGCTCGCCTGGGACGCCGAGAGCGGCGACCCGCTCACGCCGATCGTCACCTGGCAGGACAAGCGCTCCCAGGAGATCCTGGACGAGCTCGAGGCGGACGGCCGCGCCGAGCGCGTCCGCGAGCGCAGCCGGCTGCCGCTCGACCCCTACTTCTCCGCCGGCAAGCTCGCCTGGCTGCTCCGCAACGACGAGCGCGTCGCCGCCGCCGTCGCCGCCGGTACGGCGCGGCTCGGGACGGTCGACGCGTGGCTCTGCGACATGCTCGGCGCCGGCTTCGCCACCGATCTCTCGACCGCGTCGCGCACCCAGCTCGCGGTGCCGGGCGAGCCGGACTGGGACGCGGAGCTGCTGGAGGTCTTCGGTGTTCCGCACGCGGCACTGCCGCCGCTCGTGGACACCGCGGGCGAGCTGGGCGAGCTGCGCCACCCCGACTGGCCGCGGGCGCTGCCGTTGCGAGCCCGGATCGTCGATCAGCAGGCCGCGCTGGCCGGCGCCGGCTGCGTCGAGCCGGGCCGCGTCAAGGCAACCTACGGCACGGGGGTGTTCGTCCTCGCCAACGTCGGCGAGGAGCTCCCGGGCGGAGGTGCCGAGGGTCTCTTTCCGACCGTCGCGTGGCGCATCGGCGGCAAAGTCGAGTTCGCACTCGACGGTGGCGTCTTCACGGCCGGGGCGCTCCTCAACTGGCTGTCGGAGGACCTCGGCCTCGCGCCCGACGCGGCCGGCCTGGCCGCCCTCGCCGCTCAGGTCGAGGACTGCGGCGGCGTGAGGATCCTGCCCGCGCTCGCCGGTCTCGGCGCCCCCTGGTGGCGCCCGGAGGCCCATGCTGTCGTGGCGGGCCTGTCGGCGGCCGCTCGGCCCGGGCACATCGCGCGGGCGGCGCTCGACGCGATCGCATGGCGGGTAGCGGACATCCTGGCGGTCGTCTCCGAGCACGCGTCCCTGGACGTGCTGCGCGTCGACGGCGGACTCACGCGCGACCCGCTGCTCATGCAGCTCCAGGCGGACACCGGCGGCGTGCCAGTGCAGCGCGGCGCGGTCGACGCGACCGCGGCCGGCTCCGCGGCGCTCGCGGCGGTGGGTGCCGGCCTCTGGGGCTCCACCGCCGAGATCGCCGAGAGGCTGCCGGTGGGAGAGCGCTTCGAGCCCGGCCGCGACGACGATTGGCGGGCGCGCGAGCACGCCGAATGGCGCGGCTTCGTTACGGCCGCCGCCTCCCTTTAGCGGGCACGTTCGGCGCGATAGGGTGACGGCCCCCCGATGACGCGCTCCACCCCGCCCCTGTTCAGCAGTCACACCGGCGACTGAGGCGAGCCGCAATCGTTGAACGGGCCCGTCGATGAGCGATGAAGAGCTCATCCTCGTCGCCGGGCTGCTGCTGACCGCCGGGCTCGCCGCCTCGCTGATGGCCGGGCGCATCCGGCTGCCGGGCCTCCTGCTCTTCCTCGGCGTCGGAATGCTCGTGGGGTCGGACGGGCTCGGTTGGCTCGACTTCGACGACTACCACCTCGCCGAGACGATCGGCGTCATCGCACTCGCCCTGATCCTGTTCGAGGGCGGCCTGACGGCCGGCTGGGGGGACATCCGACCGGTGCTGCGGCCCGCGCTCAGCCTGGCGCTCTTCGGGACGCTGCTCACCGCAGCCATCGGCGGCCTGGCGGCGATGGTGCTCTTCGACCTGTCGCTGACCGAGGGACTCCTGCTCGGCTCCATCATCGCTGCCACGGACGGCGCGGCGATCTTCGCCGTGTTGCGGACGTCCTCGCTCGAGAAGCGGCTCTCGCGCACGCTCGAGGGCGAATCCGGCTTCAACGACCCGGTGGCCGTCCTGCTCGTGCTCGGATTCATCGAGTGGATCCAGGTGCCCGATTACGGCGTGCTCGACATGCTCTGGCTGTTCGTGCGCCAGCTCGGCATCGGCGCCGTGGTGGGCTTCGGCGTCGGCTGGCTCGCCGTCCAGGCCTTCCAGCGCGCCCGGCTCGACACACCCGGCCTCTACCCGGTCGCGTCGCTGGCGGCGGCCGCCCTCGCGTACGGCGCGGCGGCGAGCATCGAGGGCTCGGGCTTCCTCGCGGTCTACCTCGCCGGGCTTGCGCTCGGCAGCGCGAACATCCCGGCGAAGCAGACGATCACGACCTTCCACGTCGGCCTGGCCTGGGTGGCCCAGCTGACCATGTTCCTCGCGCTCGGGTTGCTGATCTTCCCGAGTGACGTGCTCGATGAGGTGGTCGAGGGCACGCTGCTGGCGCTCGTAGTGACGTTCGTCGCACGCCCGATCGCCACCTTCGCCTCCACTGCGTTCGAGCGCTTCACGCTCGCGGAGCGTGTGGTGCTCGGCTGGGCCGGCCTCCGCGGCGCCGTCCCGATCGTCCTCGCGCTGTTTCCTGTGAACGCGGGGGTCACCGGCAGTGTGGATTTCCTGAACGTCGTGTTCTTCGCCGTGCTGCTCTCGACACTGCTCCAGGGGACGACCTTCGAAGCGCTGGCCCGCCGGCTCGGGTTGACCACCGACGAGCCCGCCCTGCCCAGCCCCATCGCCGAGACAGGCACGATCCGCCGGCTCGGCGCCGAGGTGGTCGAGTACCCGGTGCGGGACGACGACGCCATCGTCGGCCTCCGCACGCGCGAGCTCGAACTGCCGCGCGAGGCGCTCGTCAGCGTGATCGTGCGCGAGGGCGAGGCGCTCCTGCCGCGCGGCTCGACGCGCATCGCGGGGGGCGACAGGCTGCACGTGCTCGTCCGCCAGGAGGCCGCACCTGAGGTGCGTGATCTGCTCGCGCGCTGGCGGCGCGGGCCGATCGGCCCGGACGTGGCGCCGCCGCGTCCGCGGCTCGCGGGAGCCGCGCCGGTCTTCCACGTGCGCCGCTGGTCTGAGGATGAGGGCGACCCGAACCGCCCGGATCAGATCGACGGCCTCCAGGTGATCGATCGCCTCCGCTCGCGGCGCGACGTGCCGGGCTCGCTCGTGCTGCTCGAGGACGGCCGCTACGCCGTGGTGGGACCGGTGATGGCGCTCGGCTCACGTCAGGCGATTAACGATTGGGTGCGGCGCCGCATGCGGCAGGGCGTCTCGGACAACGAGCGCGTGTGGTGGGAGGAGGTGCTGGGCGCGATCGCGCTCTAATGTGCGCTCATGCACGAGGAAGTCACCATCCCCGAGTTGACTGAGGTGGTGGCCCGGCTCTCCGCCCTGCTCGGCAAGCGGGAGGGCGCCGTCGTGCAGCTCAAGGGCGGGATCACGAACCGCAACTTCCGCGTCAACTTCGGCGGCACCGACTACGTCGTGCGGCTGCCCGGCAAGAAGACGAACGTGCTCGGCATCGACCGCGAAGCGGAGCGCGCCGCCGCCAAGGCGGCGGCGGGGCTCGACATCGCGCCGCCGGTCGCGGCGATGCTCGAGAACCCTCCCTGCCTCGTCACCTGCTTCGTCGCCGGCCGGCTCCCGAGCGCCGAGGAACTGAGGGCCCCGGCGTTCCTCGAGGCGGTCGGCCGGAACCTGCGAGCGTTCCACGACTCAGGCGCCGAGCTCCCGACCGGCTTCGACACCGTCGCGCTGGCCGACGACTACGCGCGCATCGCGGCGGAGCACGGCATCGAACCCCCGGCCGAGTTCGCCGAGGCACGGCGGCGCGCCGAGGCGATCAAGAAGACGGTCGCGAAGCACCCGGAGCACGCGCCCGTCTCCTGCCACAACGACCTGCTCACGGCCAACTTCATCCTCGACGAGGCCGACGTGTTGCGCATCATCGACTGGGAGTACGCCGGCATGGGCGACCGCTGGTTCGACCTCGGCAACTTCGCGGTCAACAACGAGCTCGGCGACGAGGACGAGGAGCGCTTCCTCACCGCCTACTTCGGCGAGCCGCCCGACGCGCGGCGGACCGCGACCCTCAAGCTGTTCCGCTACATGTCGGACCTGCGTGAGGCGATGTGGGGTGTCGTCCAGAGCGCGATCTCGGAGCTCGACTTCGACTTCGACGGCTACGCGGCAAAGCACTTCGAGCGCCTGACCGAGACCGGCTCGGACCCCCGCTTCGACACCTGGCTCCGGGACGCCCGGGGTTGAACGCCCGGCGCGAGCTGCCGGGCGGCGCACGCTGCGTCGTGATCGGCGGCGGAGTCGGCGGGACGTCGATCGCGTACCACCTCAGTACGCTCGGCTGGGGGGACGACGTCGTGCTTGTCGAGCGCAACCAGCTCACCTCGGGATCGACCTTCCACTCGGCCGGGCTGGTCGGGCAGCTGCGCGGCTCGGTGTCGCTCACCCGCATGATGATGTACTCAGTGGAGCTCTACCGGGAGCTCGGCGAGGACTGCGGCTGGGTCGAGTGCGGCGGCATCCGGCTCGCGTCGAGCGAGGAGCGGCTGGAGGAGCTGCGCCGCCAGGCCGGCTGGGCGAAGACGTTCGGCCTGCCGCTCGAGCTGATCTCGGCGGACGAGGCGCGCGAGCTGTTCCCGCTCATGTCGACGGAGGGCGTGCTCGGCGCCGCCTGGCTTCCCACCGACGGCTACCTCGATCCGTCCCAGCTCACGTTCGCCCTCGCCGAGCGTGCCCGGGCCGGCGGCGTGGCCGTCCATACGAACACGCGCGTCACGGGCATCGAGTCAGAGGGCGGGCGCGTCGCCGGCGTGCGCACCGAACGCGGCGACATCGAGGCGGACACCGTGGTGATTGCCGGCGGCATGTTCGCCGCCGAGCTCGGGCGGCTCGCGGGCGTGCGCATACCGGTCCTCCCGATGTCACACGAGTACATCGTCACGCAGCCGTTCCGGGAGCGGGATCCCGCGCGGCCGCTGCCGACGCTGCGCGACCCGGACCTGCTCGTCTACTTCCGAGAGGACGGCGGCGGGCTTGTGATGGGCGGCTACGAGCGTCGCTCGGCGCCGGCCTTCCTCGACGGCGACGCGGCCGGCTTCGAGCGCATCCCGCCCGACTTCAACGGGCGGTTGCTCGAGGACGACTGGGACCGCTTCGAGGAGATCGTCGTGAACTCGCGCCGGCGCGTGCCGCAGATGGAGGACGTGCGCGTCACGCGCATGATCAACGGACCCGAGGCGTTCACGCCCGACAACGAGTTCTGCCTCGGCGAGACCGACGTCCGCGGGCTCTTCGTGGCGGCCGGCTTCTGCGCGCACGGGCTGGCCGGCGCGGGCGGGATCGGCAAGGTGATGGCCGAGTGGATCGACGCGGGCGAACCGTCGCTCGATCTCTGGAGCATGGACGTGCGCCGCTTCGGCCCGCACTACCACTCCCCCTCGCACACGCTCGCGCGCGTGCGCGAGACCTACGAGACCTACTACGACATTCGCTACCCGGGTCACGAGCGCGAGGCCGGCCGCCCGCTGCGGCTGCCACCCGCGTACTCCTGGCACCGAGAGCACGGCGCGGCGTTCGGCGAGAAGTCGGGCTGGGAGCGGGTCAACTGGTACGAGTCGAACGCCGCCGCGGGCGACGAGTCGCTGCGCCCGCGAGGCTGGGCCGGGCGGCACTGGTCGCCCGCCATCGGCGCCGAGCACCGAGCCTGCCGCGAGGCCGTGGCGCTCTTCGACGAGAGCTCGTTCGCGAAGCTCGAGATCGCCGGGCCTGGAGCGGCAGCGCTGCTCGAGCGGCTTTGCGCGAACGAGGTGGCGCGTGCGGTCGGGCGCATCACCTACACGCAGATGCTGAACCGGCGCGGCGGCATCGAGTCCGACCTCACCGTCTCGCGGCTGGCCGAGGATCGCTTCGGGATCGTGACCGGCACGGCGTTCGGCAGCCACGACCGCGAGTGGGTGCGCCGCCACCTGCCGGACGACGGCTCGGTGCAGGTCCATGACGTGACCTCGCAAAGGGCGTGCTTCGGGATCTGGGGGCCACGAGCACGCGACGTGCTCCAGCCGCTCACGCCCCAATCGCTCGCGAACAAGGACTTCCCCTACATGACGCTGCGCGAGACAACGGTCGCGGGCGCACCGGTGCGGGCGCTGCGCGTGACCTACGTCGGCGAGCTCGGCTGGGAGCTCTACACGCCGAGCGAGTACGGGCTCGGGTTGTGGCAGGCGCTCTGGGAGGCGGGCGCGCCGCAGGGTGTGGTCGCGGGCGGCTACCGCGCGATCGACTCGCTGCGGCTCGAGAAGGGCTACCGCGTCTGGGGCGCCGACATCACGCCCGACACGACCCCCTACGAGGGCGGCGTCGGCTTCGCCGTGAAGCCGGAGAAAGAGGCCCAGTTCATCGGGCGCGAGGCGCTCGCGGCGGCCGACGAGCGCAGCCGGCTCTGCTGCCTCACGCTCGACGATCCGCGCTCGGTCGCGCTCGGCAACGAGCCGGTGCGGGTGGACGGCGAGATCGCCGGCCGCGTCACGAGCGGCGGGTACGGCTACAGCGTCGAGCGTTCGATCGCCTACGCGCACCTGCCGCCCGATCGCGCGGCGCCGGGGACGGACGTCGAGATCGAGATCTTCGGGCGCTGGGTCGGAGGCCGCGTGGCGGGCGAGCCGCTGTTCGATCCGGACGGCGAGCGGGTGCGCGCCTAGCGGCTCGGGCTACTCCGGCATCAGGCCGGCCAGGATGTGCTCGGTCCCCTCGATGTGCTGGCGCATGAGCCTCACCGCGCGGCCGGTGTCGCTCTTGCGCAGAAGCCCGATCAGGCGGCGGTGCTGGTTGTTCGAGCTCGTGAGCACCTCGTCCGGATGGGCGATGCGGGCAATCAGGTCGCTCATCTGCCCCTGGACCTCGGTCATCGCCGTCACGAGCCGCGGCGAATGTGACGCCTCGGCGAGCCCGATGTGGAAGCGCACGTCGGCGCGCCGGTACTCGCCGAAGGGGCCGGTCGTCTCGGCCATTCTCTGGGTCAGCTCCTCGAGGTTGGCGAGGTCGTCCGCCGTGGCGCGCTCGGCGGCGAGCACCGTCGCCCCGGTCTCGACCGCGACGCGGTAGTCGAGCACTGCGCGGGCCTCTTCGCCCAGCACGATCCCGTCGCGCTTCTGCCCGAGCGGCGGCGCCGCCGCGACGAAGGTCCCGCCGGCGCGCCCGCGCTGAGAGACCAGATGGCCGCTCTGCACGAGCGTCGTGAGCGCCTGGCGCAGAGTCGAGCGCGAGATGTTGAGCTGGTCGGCGAGCTCGCGTTCGGATGGGAGCCGCGTGCCGGGCGCCAGGACGCCGAGGCGGATCGCCGTCCCGAGTCGCTCGACCGTCTCTTCGAAGGTCGTCGGCGGCTGTACAGGCTTGAAGACGGCCTCGAACGCCGAACCGCGCTCCGCGGGCGTCGGGGGATGCACGTTCCAAAGGTACATGGAGCACCCCATTGACGCCGTGCCTGGGGTCAGTAGATTGGCCCGCCGTGGAGAACCGTCAGGAACGCGTCGTCGTAGAGACAGACCGGTATCGCGTCGAGGGGATGATGACTCTTCCGCGCGAGGGCTACCGCAGCCGCGTGTCGGACCACGTCAACCGCCGCGACCAGGAGTTCTTCACGATCCTCGACGCGGAGCTCGAGGCCCTGGACGGCTCCGGACGCGCCTGGAAGGCGCCCGTCCTGATGCTGGCACGCCGCCACATAAGGCTGATCGTGCCCGCCTCGGAAGGGGCCTAGCCGTGCATTCCGTCCGGGCGCCCTCCCAGCATGGCCCGGCGATGTTGTACGCGACCCTCATCTGCACCGACCCGGACTGCGGCGAGGAGCTCGAGGCCTGGGGCGAGCCCGAGCAGCTCGAGGCGCTCCTGTGCGTCAGCTGTGGCTGCCAGCTGCAGGCGCTCGCGTTCTGTGAAGTGCACGGCGGGACGGTAAGCGAGCTGCCCCGCCGGACCCCGCACGTGCAGCTGCGCGACGCGGCCTGATCAGGCCTCGTCGCCGTTCAGCTGTGCCGAGAAGAACTCGAGCGCCTTCTTCGTCTTCGTCTGCTGCTCGTCGGCGGGCGTGAGATCGCGCTGCTTCAGAAAGGCGCGCAGCTGGACGGCGACGTCGAAGGCCTCCGCCGGCAGGCACTTCGTCGACAGCTCGACGATCCGCGACCCGTCCGGATAGAGCCAGAGCTCCCCCACCAGCCGGCGGCCCAGCTCCTTCGGACTGACGCGCAGCTTGAGCACGAAAATCGGCCCAAGGATCGACAGGTCGTCCAGCTCGAGGCCCTCGGGCGCGTGCTTGGCGAAGAAGGCCCGCTGCTCCTTCGAGAACAGCGAGCTGAGACGCCCTCCGCCCAGGATCCTCTTCCTCACGATCGGCTTCTCGAGCCGCTGCTTCATCGAGCCGGAGCACACGAACCCGCCCGGCATCGCGTCGACCTCGACCCCGAAGTCCGGCGACCTGCGCAGCTTCTTCGAGAGGTCCTCCGGAACCACGGGTCGCAGCTTCACAACCGAGTCGTCCCCCCGGCCCTGGACACGCCGGGCACGCGCAACCACGCCCGCCTCGTTCAGCGCGAGGTCCGGAGTGTCGAAGAAGAACACCTGCCGGATCTGCGCGTCGAGCGGATCCATGTCCAGCGCAACGGCGCTCTCCGAGAGATTCGTGTCCGGAACGGTGAGCTTGAGCTCGACGCTGTCCGAGTCCTTGATGAGGCCGAGCAGCTCGATGAGCTGCTCGTCAGAAAGTGTCGGGGCTGCGGCGGCGGCGGTTGCGGTCATTGCGAGTCCTTCCTGGTTTGCCGACCCACAGTATCCCGGGCCAGCCAAAGGAGGGTGGGATGAAATCCCACCCTCTCCGGCGCGGGGCGCCCGCCTGGCAAGGAAGAGGGGTGCGACGCGTGCTCCGCACGCGAGCGCCCCGATGACGCCGCCGGGCAATGCGTATCCGCGAGCGGAGAGGGTGGGATTCGAACCCACGAGGCAGTTTCCCGCCCACACGATTTCCAGTCGTGCACCTTAAGCCGCTCGGTCACCTCTCCGGAGCGGATCTAGCCTAGCCGCCGCTAGAGACCCAGCTCACGCACGCCGCGCTCCCCCCAACCGAGGTGGTGGGCGAGCTCGTGGCGGAGCGTCCGGACGACCTGCGCGCGCAGCAGGTCGCGGTCGTAGCCGAAGTCGCGCTCGAGGGTGTCCTGGTAGAGGACGATGCGGTCGGGGTAGTTGTCGCGCGCCACGGTGTCGCCGAAGTAGTGGCCGTAGGCGCGGTTCTCGGCGCCATGGCGGGAGACGACCACGGGCGTGTCGTCGAGCAGCCGCTGGAAGTCGGGCGGCAGCTCGTCGATCGCCTCGGCGACCAGGAGGTCGAACTCGGTGGCCTCGAAGCGGAGGCCTGGCTCGTTCGCGAGCTCCTCGCTGCGCCGCACGAGCCGCTCGAACTCCGCCTCGGTCATCGAGTCGCGACCCGTGAGGGCCACGGTGCCCCAGGCGGTCACGAGGAGCAGCAGCAGGCCGCCGCCGATGAACACGGCGAGGCCCTGGGCTCCTGAAAGCGACGGCGGATTGAGGAGAAGCAGTAGGACGCCGACCGCGAACAGTGCGGCGAGTCCCGCCTTGATGGGCCCCTTCATCGCGTCGGTCACCCCTACGAGATTAGGGGCTGCCGGGCTACTCGTCGGAACCGGCCGCGTCCGGATTCCCGGTCGCGGTGCCCTCCTCGCCCGGCACGCCCGGGTTCTCCTCGGATTCCTCGCGAGCGGGGCCGCCGGCGTCGTCGGGCACCTGCCCGCTCGGGCCTTCCTCGGGCAGCTGGTCGGACTCTTCCGGGGTCTCCATCACGGGCCTCCCTCCTCGCTCACGGTCTCCTCGTCGGCCGCAACGCCCGGGACCGGCTCCTCATCCTCGTCCGGGTCGGGCTGGGCGCCCGGAATGGAGGGATCCTGCTCCTTGGCCTCCCACTCCTTGCGCGTCTGCTCGATGCGCTCGCCGACCTTGTCGGAGTGCTCCTCCATCTCGGCGGCGTCGCGCTCCATCTTGCGAGCCTGCTCGTCGTGCTCCATGGCGCGCTGTTACCCGCGCGCCGAGCGGACGAAAACGGTGACCGGCCCGCCGTCCGGGTCGACACGCGCCGTCCACTCGTCCGGCAGCCGCCCCGAGCGACCGGGCACGAGCCGGGCCAGGCGGCCGCTCCAGAGCGGGCGCCCGTCCTGGGCGATCTCGACGTGTGGGTGGGTGAGGAACTCGCCCGAGCGGACGAGGAAGCGTCCGCGCGGGGGCGGGCCGGGCGCCGTGCTCAGCGCGTTCGGGCTGACCCACGCGAGCGGCGCCCGGAGCTGGATCGGGACGCGGCGCTCCGGCCAGCTTCCCCCGTTCAGGTGGCGCGCGACCGACGCCGCCGCGTGGCGCCCGCCGAGCGCGGCCACGTCGGCCTGCTCGGCTCCGTGCAGCAGGTTGCCGGCGGCAAAGACGCCCGGCCGCGAGCTCCGCAGCGCCGCGTCGACCACCGGCCCGCGCGTCCCCGGGTCGAGCTCGAGCCCGCCCATCACCGCGAGCTCGTTGTCCGGGATCCAGTCCGCCGTGAACACGACCGTCTCGCACGCGACAGCGCGCGTGCGGCCGCTGTCGAGGTCGGTGAGCTCGACCTCCTCGACGCGCGGGCTGCCGTGGATCGCGCTGACCGCGGTACGCGTCCAGAGCGGTGTCCGGAAGCGCAACGCCGCGCCGGCCCGGAATGCGGCCAGCGACTGATGGCGGGCGAACTCGGTGGTCATGCCCACGGGCCTGGCGCCCCCGTGCGTGAGCGTTAGGAGGGCGGAGAAGCTGACGTGCTCGGCGCCGACGACGAGCGCCCGGCCGCCGAGCCGCTCGCCCTTCAGATAGACGAGCTGCTGGAGCGTCCCGGTCGTCAGCACGCCGGCCGGCCGCGAGCCGGGCACGAGCCGCGCCGGCCGCGGCCGCTCGCGGCAGCCGCTCGCGAGGATCACCGCTTCCGGCTCGAGCAGCGAGCGCCCGCCCGGGCCCGTCAGCTCGAGCGGCCCCTCGGGCGACCAGCCGGTCACCATCGTCTCGGTCAGCACCTCTGCACCCGCGTCGGCCGCGAGCGACGCGAGCCGGCGCGCATAGGCGGGCCCGCTCAACGGCCGGCGCAGGTCGCGCAGCCCGAAGCCCTGATGCGCCGCGTGACGCGGGATGCCGCCGGCCTCGCGCTCGCGCTCTATCACGACCACGCCAGGCACCCCGAGCCGGCCGAGCTCGCGCGCGGCGGCCAGCCCGGCCGGCCCGCCGCCGACTACCGCGACGGTCACCCTCCGCCCCGCTCCTCGATCAGCGCCGCCAGCTCGGCGCCGCAGAAGAACCCCTGGCAGCGGCCCATGTGCGACCGGGTCCGGCGGCGCAGGCCGTCGAGGTCGACGGGAGGCACCGGCGACTCGAACGCGTCGCGGATCTCGCCGCGCGTGACGCGCTCGCAGAAGCAGACGATGCGCCCGTACTCGGGGTCGCGGGCGATGCGCTCGGCATCGGCATAGGGCCGCAGATATGCCTCGCCGATGTTCGGCATCGAGAAGTCGGCCGAAGGGCCCGGCCGCGGCGTGAGCGACAGCCCCGCGTCGCCGAGCAGCCCACGCACGTGCTCGGCGATCGCCATCGAGCCCGACAGCCCCGTCGAGCGGATGCCGCCGACGCACGCGTAGCCCTCGTCGGCGTGAATCGACACCTGGTAGTCGGTGTGCTCCGTCGCCGCGCGCAGCCCGACGTAGACCGCCGTCACCTCGTGCTCGAGCAGCTCGGGCATGATGCGGCGCCCCTCGCCGCGCAGGTAGTCGAGCCCGTGGGCGGTCGAGCTCGTGTCGTCCTTGCGCTCGACGTCCTCGGCGGTCGGCCCGAGCATGACGTTCCCGAACACGGTCGGAGCAATCAGCACGCCCTTCGTGATCTTGGTCGGCACCGCGAGCACGATGTGCGAGACGAGCCGGCGTGAGAGCTTGTCGAACACGATCAGCTCGCCGCGCCGCGGCGTGACCGTGAAGCCCTCGTGGCCGAGCATGCGGTCGAGCTCGTCCGAGCGCAGGCCCGCCGCGTTGACGAGGAAGCGGGTGCGCCACTCGCGCTCACCGGCGCGCACGAGCACGCCGCCTCCGTCGAGTCGATCGAGAGCCGTGACCGCCGTCCCGCGCCGCAGCTCGCAGCCGCCGAGCACGGCCTCGGTCGCGAACGCGAGCGGAGTCGTGAACGGGCAGATGATGCCCTCGTCCGGAACCTCGAGCGCACCGAGCGCTCCGCGGCCGAGGTGAGGCTCGCGCCGGTAGAGCTCCTCCGCCGAGAGCTCACGGATCGGCTCGTAGCCGTTCGCATGCGACGCCTCGACGATGCCGTCCAGCGAGCCCAGCTGCTCATCACTCCAGGCGACTAGCAGCGCGCCGGTTCGCTCGACCGGGATGCCGACCCGCTCCGCGTAGCGCCCCAGCTGCTCGTAGCCGCGCACCACCAGCTGGGCCTCGAGCGTCCCCGGCTTGGCGTCGAAGCCGGTGTGCAGCAGGGCGGTGTTGGCCTTGCTCGTTCCGGCGCCGACGTCGGGCCCCGCCTCGAGCAGCGTCACGCGCAGGTCGAAGAGCGACAGCTCGCGCGCGATCGCGCAGCCGACGACGCCGCCGCCGGCTATCAGCACGTCGCAGTCGAACCCGCGCTCCACGCGCGGGAGTATGCGTCAGGCCGTGGTCGCGCTCACGCGTGCACGCATCTCGTCGATCGACTCGTCGCTGCAGGTGGCGAGGAATTCGCCCACCACCTCGCGAACCTCGTCGAGCGACTCGGCCCGGTAGAGCACGGGCTGGTACTGCGTGATGTCGTAGTCGGCGGTGCCCATCTCGACGATGTCGATCGGGCGGTGCTCCATCCCGCGGAACTCGTCGATCTCGCCGTACGAGGAGAGGATGCCGGCGCCGTAGGCCCGCAGCTCGCCGTCCTCGACGACCACGCCGAACTCGACCGTGAACCAGAAGACGCGCGACAGGAAGCGCAGGTTCTCCTCGTCGCGCAGGCGGTGGGTCGCCTCGCCGGTCAGGCGATGGAGCTCCGAGAACGTCGGCGTCGCGAGCAGGTGCCCGTGGCCGATGACCTCGTGGATGATGTCCGGCTCGGGGGTGTAGAGCGGCTCGGCCGGATGGCGCACGTACTGGGTCGAGTGGAAGGTCAACTCCGAGAGCGAACCGTAGAACTCGCGCAGTGGCACGAGCCCGGCGGCGGGCACGTAGTGCCAGCCCGTGAGCGGGCGCACCCGCTCGCTCACCAGGTCCAGGCTCGGCACCCCGCCGGTCGGCAGGTCGACCGCCGCCTTTGCCTCGAGGAACTCGCGGATGGCGAGCCGCTCGTGCTTGGGCGCGAGCTCGCGGCAGACGGTGCGCCACACGTTTTGCTCCGCGTCGTCGTACTCGACGGGCGGAGCGGGCTCCCCCGGCTTCCAGGCAAGTGCCAGTGAGGCGATCTCGTTGCGCCTCTCCCGGTAGACCGGATCGTTCGCCCCCGGATGGTCGTGCGCGAGGTGGACCTCCACCTCGCCGTGCTCGCTCTGGGTGACCGGTGAGTAGAGCTGCCCTTCCTCGAACATGGGGCGAGTGCAGCAGTTCCTGGCCGGGCTTTCAAGTCTGCACAGCAGGGCTGGTCAATCTGACCATCTCAGCATGTGCAAGGCGCTACTATCTGTGCACTTTGACCAGTCCCATCGATGAGCTCGACTCGCGCCTGATAGCCGAGCTGCGTGAGAACCCACGGCTGGGGCTGCTCGAGATAAGCCGCCGGCTGGGGGTGGCACGCGGCACGGTGCAGGCCCGGCTCGCCAAGCTGGAGACACGCGGGGTGATCACCGGCTTCGGTCCCGAGGTCGACCCGCACGAGCTCGGCCACCGGCTCGAGGCGTTCGTGCTGCTCGAGCTGACGCAGGGGCGCCTCGCCGAGGCGGTCGCCGCGCTCGAGGCGGTGCCCGAAGTGCTGGAGACCGACGCGGTGAGCGGCCCGCAGGATCTGATCTGCCGCGTGGCCGCGCGCGACACCGAGCACCTTCAGGAGATCGTCAACCGCCTGCTGGCCACCGACGCGATCCGCCACACCACGAGCTACGTGGTCCTGTCGCGGCCGATCCGGCCGCGGGTGCAGCCGCTCGTCGACGCGGTCGGCCGCCAGGGCTGAGCCGGCGCGCTCAGGGGTGGAGGTGGAGCCGCTCGCCCTGCGGCCCGAAGATCATGATCAGCTCGACCGGCCCGTCAACGGCGCCGAACCAGTGCGGCGTCCAGGTGCTGAACTCGACCGCGTCGCCCGGCTCGATGGTGAGGTCCTGCTCGCCGAGCAGCAGGCGCAGGCGGCCGCTCAGCACGTAGAGCCAGTCGCTGCCCTCGTGCACGGGCAGCGTTCGCGGCGGCCTGCGGCGCCGCTCTGAGATGTGGATCTTGTAGGCGCGCAGCCCGCCGGCCGCCTCGCGGCGCGTGAGCGGCCACATGGTCAGGCCCTGGTGCGTGCGGGGGCGGCTGCGGATGCGCGGGTCCTCGGGAGGCCGTGTGCCGAGCAGCTCGTCGGTGCTGACCCCGAGCGCGGCCGCCAGCGCCGGAATGTGGTCGAGCGCCAGGCGGCGCTTCCCCGACTCGAGCCGGCTGAGCGTCGAGACGTCGATGCTCGCGCCCTCTGCGACCTGTTGCAGCGTCAGGCCGCGCTCGTTGCGGAGCTCCCGCAGGCGGCCGCGGACATGCGTATCTAGAGACTCCTTTGCCTGCATGGCAAGAGAGCTTGGCAAAACCCCATCTCGCCCGCCACCCTCTGACCATGGATACAAACTGGGAGTGCATCGTCATCGGAGGCGGCGCGGCCGGTCTCAGCGCGGCGCTCGTGCTCGGCCGTGCACGCCGGCGGACGCTCGTCATTGACGCGGGCGAGCAGAGCAACCGCGCCGCCCACGGCATCGGCGGCCTGCTCGGCCAGGACGGCCGTCCGCCCGAATCCTTCTATGCCGCCGCGCGCGAGGAGCTCGCCGGCTACCCGGCGGTCGAGCTGCGCTCGGGCGAGGTCGTCGGCGCCGAGCGCGACGACGACGGGATCGTCGTCGAGCTCGCCGGCGGAGGGCGCGAGCGGGCGCGGCGCGTGCTGCTCGCGACCGGCATGGACTACCGGCGCCCCGAGTTCCCGGGCGTCGAAGAGCGCTGGGGCGGCTCCGTCTTCCACTGCCCCTTCTGCCACGGCTGGGAGGTACGCGACCGGCCGCTCGGCGTGCTCGACCGCGGTGAGAGCGGGGTCCGGCGGGCGCTCCTCCTGCGGGCCTGGAGCGACGACGTGACGCTCTACAGCGACGGCCCGGTCGAGCTCGGCGAGGACGAGGCCGAGCTGCTGCGGGCGGCTGGCATCGAGATCGTCGAGCGCACGGTGTCCGGACTGCGCGGACCCGGCGACACGCTCACCGCGATCGTCTTCGCTGACGGCGGCGAGCGTGCATGCGGCGGTCTACTCGTGCCGGTGACCCTGCACCAGCGCTCGCCGCTCGCCGAGCAGCTTCGCGCGGCGCTCGCGAGCAAGCTGCCGCTGGTGGCCGACGCCGTCGAGGTGGACGATGGCTTCCACTCGAGCGTGGCGGGAGTCTCGGCCGCTGGCGACGCGACCGGGACGATGCCGTCCGTGGCCAACGCGGTCGCCGCCGGCTCGAGCGCGGCGGCCATGATCGTCCACGACCTGATGGACGACTACGCCGCGAGCGCAGCCCGGGCCGCGCCGCGGCCGGTGCGTACGGCGCCCTCCATGTAGCCGCAGACCCACTGGTCTGAGCCGCACACGTAGAAGGGCGGCTCGTGGGTGCCGTGGAGCGGGCCGACCGCCATCACGTCGCCCGGCCGCCAGGAGGTGATGTAGCCCTCGGTCCAGGGGTCGACTCCCCAGCGCCGGAACCAGATGCCGAGGAGCTCGCGCGAGCGCTCGCCGAACGCCTGGACCATCTCCTCGACCATCTCGCCCTCGATCCGGGCGGGCGAGGTGGCGAGGAAGGCGGCGAGACGCTCGGGCGGCACGAGCGCCGACATGATTCCCTCGCGCTGGACCCAGGTCCCGCCGAGCACGCCGGTCTCCCAGTAGGCGTCGCCGTTCTGGCCCTGCTCCTCCCAGAACGAGGTCTCGTACGCGAACACGACCTTGGCGGCGAGCGCGTGGCGCTGGCGGTCGAGCGAGGCGCGGCGCTCGTCCGACACGCCCTCGATCGCGACGCGGCGCAGCGGCCCGACAGGGATCGCGCACACGACGGCCTCGGATTCGAAGCGCTCGCCCGTCCACGTCGTCACAGCGCAGCCCGAGCTTGCGACCTTCACCTGGGTGACCGGCGTGGCGTAGCGGATCCGGTGGCCGAGCTCTTCCGCCATCCGCAGCGCGACCGTCGCCGAGCCCTCGCTGACGCGCTCGCATTCCCACACGTCGTACGCGTAGAAACCGGGCGCCCCGGCGGCCGCCTCCTTGCGCAGGTCCGAGAGGAGCGAGGTGCGCTCGACCGACTCTGCCGAGAGCGCGAGCATCGAGAGGTCGCGGGCGCGCACGACGTTCGCGGGCGCCCCGCGCTCGCGCAGCCAGTCGCCGACCGAGAGCCGGTCGAGGCGCTCGGCCTCGGGGTGCGACCACGGATCATCGGGGCCGACCGTCGCGGCGAGCTCGCCGAATTCTCGGTCGAGGCGCGCGTACTCCTCGCGCTCGGACTCGGTCATCCACGGATGCTCGTCGCCGACCGACGTGCCGTCGGCGAGCACCCAGGTGGCCTCGCCGGGCAGGTCCGGGAAGGCGGGCACGCGCGTCAGGCCGAGCTCGTCGACGAGCCTGTAGTAGGCCGTCTGGTGGGGCCCGACCACCTCCCCGCCGAGCTGCACCAGCCGGCCGTCCGCCAGCGACGTCTGCTCGACGCGGCCGCCGGGCCTGCTCCGTGCCTCGAGCACGACCACGTCGGCGCCGCCGGCCGCGAGATCGCGCGCGGCGCTGAGACCTGCGAGCCCGGCGCCGAGGACCACGACGTCGTGTCTCATCGGCGCAGCCTAAAGGGGTCAGGTCTTGCAATCGAGCACGAAGTGCACGATTGCAAGACCTGACCCCTATCCGTGGAAGTCGGCCAGGCGCTCTGCCTCGGCGCCCAGCTCGCGGCACGTCCCGCGGTCCAGCTTCTCGAACGGCTCGGTGCGGATGCGGCCGCCGTCGAGCTTCCAGGTGCCGGCGACCGATCCGTCCACGAGGAAGGTCCCGATCGACTGCGGCATTTTGGTGTTGAAGATCCGCGACCGGTGCTCCTCGGGAAGGATGCCGCTGCGACGCGCGTGGGCGAGCAGCGCCGCGTCCCACGTCGGCAGGAAGCGCACCGGCGCCGCCGTATCCGGGTCCGGCAGCGGTGCTCGCGGCAGGTCGACGAGCTCGGCGCCGTCCTCGGCGCGGAAGCGGCGCGTCGCGATCCGCTCCAGGTGCGGCTCGACCAGCGCCACGGGCAGGCCCGCCCAGTCGGCCACCTCGACGCGCGTCGACGGCCCGAAGGCGCCGAGATAGCGCCGCACGAGCAGCTCGATCCCGGCCTCCTCGGTCAGCCCGCCGGGGGGCGGCCCGAGCCAGTCCTCGGCCGCCGCGTAGAGGTCGGCGCGGCGGCGCTCCCAGGTGCCCGCCGGCGGCACTCGGACGAGGTCGAGCTCCATACCGACGCCGCGGGCCATCTCCTTGCCGAGCAGCTCCTCGATCTCCTTGCGCTGCAGCGAGCCGCCGTCGAGGGCGCGCCGCAGCTTGCTCGCGGCCGCGCGCAGCTTCGCCGGCGGCGCCCCGTAGGTCGCGACCCGGCGCGTCCAGTCGGCGCGGGCGCGCTTGACGCCGATCTCGAACGGCCAGTAGTCGGCCCGCGAGACGAGATGGATCGTGGCGCGCATGAGCGTCGCCTGCACCACGCTGCGCCGCTCGAGCGCGCGCGTCAGGTCGTCCCGCGCGAAGCCCTCCATCCGCGACCAGAGGCCGATGTACATCGACGGCGCGTACTGCGCCTGCAGGCCGCCCATGCGCTCGAGCGTTCGGGCAATCGGCGTGCGAGCGCGCTCGAGCAGCAGCTGCCGCGCGAGCAGCGCCCGGTTCAGCTCCCTGGCGGTGAGGACGCGCCCGGCGGCCGGCACGCCGCCAAGCTACACGGCCAGCAGCGCGCCCTCGAGCACGAGCAGCTCGCGCTTGCGCTCGAGCCCGCCGCCGTAGCCGGTCAGCTTGCCGCCGGCGCCGACCACGCGGTGGCAGGGCACGACGATCGCGATCGGGTTGCGGCCGTTCGCCGCACCCACCGCCCGCGCGCGCCCGGGCCGGCCGATGCGCTCGGCGATCTCCCCATAGGTCGCGGTCGTGCCGTAGGGGATCTCCTCGAGCGCCGCCCATACGTCGCGCTCGAAGGCGCTCCCCTCGAGCCGCATCGGGAAGTCGAACTCCGAGCGCTCGCCCGCGAAGTACTCGTCGAGCTCTTTCCGCTCGCGCGTGAAGCGCAAGTCGTCACGCGCCCAGCCGGGCGGGATGCGGGTGTCCTCGCGGAGGAAGCCGAGTCCGGTGAGGGCGTGGGCGTCCCCGCTGAGGAGCAGCGGGCCGACCGGCGAGTGGTATTCGCTGAAGCAGGTCATGTGGAGGAAACGCCCGGCTCGCCCTCGCTGTGAGATCGAGCCGCCACGAGTGTCTCGAAGAGGTGATCGAGTGTCGCCCGCGGGTCGGACGTGAGGCCCGTGTGCACCTCCGAGGGCTGAATCGTCGTGGACGAAGGCGCGACGATCCAGCCGAAGCGCTCCGACGGCGGCAGCGCGGCAAGCGCGCCGGCGGCGGGTTCGCCCGCCGCCACGCGCTCGAGCGCCGCCAGGTGCGCCACGAGCGGGTCGAGGTCGAGCCCGGGCGCGAGGGCCTCGAGCCGCTTCTCGTCGACCTCCGCGCGCACTGCGAGATAGTCGTACTCTCGGCAGAAGAGAACAACGCCGGCGTTCACGCGCTCGCCGCGCTCGACGCGCGGGACGATCCGCAGGAGCGCGTACGAGAAGGGGCGCTGCCCGAGCTCAGCGGCGGGCACGCTCGGCCTCCTCCACGAAGCGGCGCGGCGCCGCGAGGCGCCGCTCGAGGAACGCCCGCAGCTCGCCGCGGCGGCCCTCCGGGTCCGGACCCAGCCATTCGCCCGGGACGAGCGCGGCCGCGCCCTCGACGGCGGCCAGCGCCGGCGCGGCGAGCCGCTCGTCCGCTTCTGCGAGCGGGCCGGCCACCGGCAGCAGCACGTGGTCGGCGAGCATCGGGACGCCCTCGTGGGCAGTCTCGGCGAGCGGCCGGTCGCCGTGCTGCCGGAAGAAGGCTGCGCCGTGATCGATCAGCCAGGTGCGCCCGTGCCAGACGAGCAGGTTCGGGTTGCGGTGCGTCCGGTCGATGTTCGTCACGAGCGCGTCGAACCACACCACATCCGCCGCGAACGCGGGGTCGACCGAGGCCTCAGCGGGAAGCGCGAAGGTGAGCGCCCCCGGCAGGAAGTCCATGCCGGCGTTGGCTCCCGGGCTGGCGGCGAGCAGCTCCTGGATCTCGGGGTCGGGCTCCGCATGACCAACCTCCGGCGCCACCTCGACCACGACCAGCTCGGGCACCGGCAGTCCGATCGCCCGGGCGAGCTCACCGGCGAGCACCTCGGACACGAGCGCCGCCGCTCCCTGGCCGGCGCCGCGGAACTTGGTCACGTAGAGGCCGTCGTCGTCGGCCTCCATCAGGCCGGGCAGCGAGCCGCCCTCGCGGAGCGCCTCCACGTAGCGCGTGGCGGCGACGCTGCGAAGGGCCACTAGGCCGGACGCGCGTCGATGGCTTGCTCGACGTCGCCCCGCGTCGGCTGCGAGCCGAATCCGGTGAGGCACCAGCTGGCGCCCGCCTCGATCCAGGGCTCGGGGTCAGTGCCCGCCGGGTTGGTGACGACGACCTCGTACTCGCCGGCGTCCGGCTCGCGCAGCTCGTCGACGGCGTCGAGCACCTCGGAGAGAGCCTCCGGGCCCGGCATGTCGATCGGAAAGACGCCGTCCCAGCGCGCCGCCCGCCGCAGCGGCCGCCGGTTCGGCCACCCCGACGCAACCCAGACCGGGATGCGCGGCTGCTGGACCGGCCGCGGCTCGAACTCACCGGCCCAGTAGGCCGTCAGCCGCTCGAGCCCGTCGTCGAGCAAGCGCGCCCGCTCACGCGGCTCGCTCTCCTCGCCGAAGCGCTCGGCGTCGAACTCGCCGGTCCGGTTGCTGCCGATCCCGACTCCCAGCACCAGCCGGCCGCCCGAGAGCCGGTCGAGCGTCGCCGTCTCGCGTGCGAGCTGATGGATGCGACGCCGCGGCAGCGGGGTCACGAGCGGCCCGATGGTGACTCGCTTCGTGGCCATCGCGATCGCCGCGAGCGTCACCCACGGGTCGGCGAGCGCGCGCACGGGCGGCGCGTACGCCACGTGGTCCCAGACGAAGAAGCCATCCCAGCCGCGCTCCTCGGCGCGCGCCGCCAGCTCGCTCACGACGCGCGGCTCCGCCAGCTCCTCGAAGGGAGCCACGAAGATGCCGTGCCGAGCGTTCAGCTCGCCGCCCTCGACCACTGGGTGCGCGGACGCTCGCGCCGCTCGCCGTCTAGCACCACGTCGACCTCCTCGTCGTAGAAGGCCACGAGACCCTCGACCTGGGTCGCCTCCGCGAGCGGATCCTCGTAGCTCCAGGCGATGTTGTCGCCGCCCGGCAGGTCGAACGACCAGTGGCTCGCCTCGCCCTTGTACGCGCAGACCGTGCGCTTTGGGCTCGGTGCCGGCTCGAGGACGAGGTCGGCGCGCGGAAGGTAGAAGCGCACCGGCAGGTGCGTCTCGAAGAGCAGCGTCGGCTCGCGGCTCTCGGCCAGCAGGACACCGTCGAGCTCAACGCGCACGTGTCGCGAGCCCCTGAGGATGTCGATCCGGTGGAACGGGTCACGCGGGTGACCGACGATCGGCTCCTCCTCCTCGTGCCAGCTCTCGAAGGAGGCGAAGTCGAGGATCAAGTAGCCGCTCAGGTCCGGGTCCGCGGGGCGAAACGCCGCTCCCGCGAGCCGCTTACCGCCTGCGATCACGTCGAGCAGCTCGCCCTCGGCGGAGTGGTCGCTCCCGCCGTCCGGCGCCGGCGTGAGCTCGGCGTCCAGCTGGTCCTCCGGGATCGCGTAGACAGGGACCACGCGCCCCGGCTCCCACACGAGCACGGCCCCCGTCGTATCGACGACGTCACGGCCGCCCACGGCCGCGCGCACGCGCTTCTCGGTGGGCTCGTGGCGCAGGTGCTCCATCGCCCCCATGAGCCTGTCGCGTAAGCGTGTGCTCATGGGGGCGAGTGTGTCAAACGGCTCGGGTCAGGCAGCCTCGGAGAGGGCCGGCTCGCCGGGCGCCGCGGCGTCCGAGTGCTCGGTCTCCGCCACGCCCGGGTTCTGCGAGCGCAGCACCACGAACGCCACCACGATCCCGACGAGCGTCAGCGCGGCGCCGATCAGGTAGGCGAGGTGGTAGCCCGAGTTGAGCGCGTTCGCGACCGGCTCGCCGTCCGCGACGAGGTTCTCGGTGCGCGAGCTCGAGAGCGTGGCGAGCACCGCCAGACCGACCGCACCGCCGACCTGCACGGTCGTGTTGATGAAGCCCGACGCGAGGCCCGAGTCCTGCGGCGTGGCGCCCGACATCGCGAGCGTCATCAGCGCGGGGAAGCAGAGCCCGGCGCCGCCGCCGAGCAGCAGCATCGCGGGGAAGACGTCCACGAAGTAGCTCCCGTCGACCGGCGTGCGCGCGAACAGCACCAGGCCGGCCACGATCAGCCCGAGGCCGGCGAGCAGCGCCGAGCGCGGGCCGATGCCCATCATCAGCTTCTCCGCGAGGCCGAGCGACAGGCCGCCCATCACGACGGCCGAGGGCAGGAACGCCAGGCCGACCTCGAGCGCGTTGTAGCCGAGGATGCCCTGCATGTAGAGCGCCCCCAGGAAGAACATCCCGAAGAAGCCGACCACGAGCAGCGCCATCACGAGGTTGGCGCCGGTCACGTTGCGCGAGCGGAACAGGCGCAGCGGCATCAGCGGGTTGGCGATGCGCCCCTGACGCGCCACGAAGGCCGCCAGCAGCGCGAGCGCCACCGCACCGAGCCCGAGCGTCTGGGTCGAGCCCCAACCCTGCTCGCTCGTCTCGAGCAGCGTGTAGACGCCCAGCATCAGCCCGCCCGTCAGCAGCGCGGCACCCGGAATGTCGGCGCCCTTGTCGAGGCCGATGCCGTCGCGGTCCTCGACCAACCTGAGCGCGAGCAGGCCGACGGCGACGCCAACCGGCAGGTTCACGAAGAAGATCCAGTGCCAGTTGATGGCCTCGGTGAGCACGCCGCCCAGCAGAAGCCCGATCGAGGCGCCGGCCGAGGCGACGAAGCTGTAGATGCCGATCGCCTTGGCCTGTTCCCGCGGCTCCGGGAACATCGTCACGATCATCCCGAGGATCACCGCCGACGCGACCGCGCCGCCGGCGCCCTGCACGAAGCGCGCCGCGATCAGCATGCCCTGGCTCTGGGCAACCGCGCACAGCACCGAGGCCGCCGTGAAGACGACGAGGCCGGTGAGGAACACTCTTCGCTGGCCGATCAGGTCGCCGATCCGTCCCGCGAGCAGCAGCAGCCCGCCGAAGGCGATCAGATAAGCGTTCACAACCCACGCCAGGTTGCTCTGGGAGAAGCCCAGATCGTCCTGAATCGAGGGCAGGGCGACGTTCACGATCGTCGCGTCGAGGACGATCATCAGCATGCCGCCGCACAGCACGTATAGCGCCAGCCAGCGACTTCTCTCGTTGGTCATATCAGTGGCCACGGTCCCTCCGTCTCCTGAAAATCGGGTCACGCCACGTACGACCACTGTTCCCAACGGAAGTCATCGCTCGTGTGATGCTCCTCACACGCCGGCGTATCGGGCGTATCGCGCGCTCAGACGCTGCGAGTGCGGTACAGGTGCGTCGTCAGCGGCATGAATACCGCGGTGAGCGCGACGGCGGTCCCCAGCACGATGCCGAGATCGCCCGCGTCGACGTCGCCCTCCATCAACCCGCGCGAGGCGTCCGCCAGGATCGAGATCGGATTGACGTTCACGAACGCCTCGAGAGCGGCCGGCAGCGTGTCCGGCTCGACGAAGACGTTGCTGAGGAACGTGAGCGGGAAGATGCCCATGAAGCCCGCGTTCATGACCGCGTTCGGCGAGCGCATGATCAGACCGATCGTCTGGAAGACCCACGACAGGGCGAACGCGAAGACGATCACGAGCAGCAGCGCGAGCAGCACGCCACCCACGCCGGCGCCGGGGCGGTAGCCGAGGATCATTCCGAGCACGACGATCACGGTGCCCGCCACGAAGTAGCGCACGCTGTCGCCGAGCAGCGCGCCGACGAGCGGCGCCGGACGCCAGATCGGCAGCGTCCGAAAGCGGTCGACGACCCCCTTGGTCAGGTCCGTGTTGAGCGCGACCCCCGAGTAGACGGTCGTGAACAGCACCGACATCACGAGGATGCCGGGCAGGATGTAGTCGAGGTAATCGGCCGTCGAGCCGGCAATCGCGCCGCCGAAGATGTACGTGAACATCAGGACGAACATCACCGGGGTGATCGTCACGTCGAGCAGCTGCTCCGGCACGTGCTTCACCTTCAGCATGCCGCGCCAGCCGAAGGTGAGCGCCGCTGACATGGCGCTCGCCTTCTGCGGGCGCTCGGTGGCGGCGATTGCCTTCTGAAGGGCCGCCGCGTCGGCGGCCGGGGTGGCCTCCGGCCTGGTGGTGGGGGTACTCATGCTGCGCGCTCCTCCTGAATCTCCATCGCTTCGTCGGCTGACTCCTCGGCCGTGTGGCCGGTGAGCGCCAGGAAGACCTCGTCGAGGCTCGGCTGGCCGAGGGCGAAGTCGCCGATGCGGACCCCCCGGCGTGTCAGCTCGGCGACCGCCTCGGCCGCGCGGTCGGCGTCGGCGCATGGCGCCGTCAGCGCCGCCGGGTCGGGCTCGAGGTGGACCGAGTCGAGCTCGGCGGCCAGGATGCGCTCCGCCTCGGGACGCTGGTCGGGGTCGAGCAGCCGCACGTGCAGGCGCCCGGAGCCGACCGACGCCTTCAGCTGGCTCGGCGTGCCCTCGGCGATCACCTTGCCGTGGTCAATCACCGCGATGCCCTCGGCGAGCTGGTCGGCCTCGTCGAGGTACTGCGTGCAGAGCAGGATCGTCGTCCCGCCCGCCGACAGCGCGCGGATGATGTCCCAGACCTGGTTGCGGGAACGCGGGTCGAGCCCGGTCGTCGGCTCGTCGAGGAACATGACCTCGGGGGTGACGACGATGCTCGCCGCGATATCGAGCCGGCGCCGCATGCCGCCGGAGTAGTGCTTGACGAGCCGCGACGACGCCTCGGCGAGCCCGAACGCGTCGAGCAGCTCTGTGGCGCGCGCCTTGGCGGCGTCGCGCTTCAGCCCGAGCAGGCGGCCGAGCAGGACGAGGTTCTCGCGTCCGGTCAGGTCCTCGTCCACCGACGCCATCTGGCCGGTGAGGCTGATCAGGCCGCGGACGACGCCCGCGTCCTTGACGATGTCGTGCCCAAGCACGCGCGCCGAGCCCTCGTCGGGGCTGAGCAGCGTGGCGAGCATCCGGATCGTGGTCGTTTTCCCGGCGCCGTTTGGGCCGAGCACTCCGTAGACCGACCCGGTGCGTACGGCCAGGTCGACGCCGTCGACCGCGCGATTTTCGCCGAAGGACTTCACAAGGCCGTTGGCTTCAATGGCCAATGGGGGATGGGTTGACATCAGGCTCCTGGGGGGTGGCGGTTTCGTCTGCTGTTGAGACTGTGGGTCTGGACGAAACTCATCGGGGGGGCGTACGACACACGGTACGCAACGGTTCAGCAGAGCACCTCGACGGTGAAGCCGCCGGGCGCGTCGAAGTAGAAGGTCCAGGCCCCGTGCTGGCGGCTGGGCGCGTCGATGTCGTAGCCGTCCTCTCTGATCCGGCGGTTGACCTCATCTACGTCGGCCTCGGTGGGCTGGATGAAGCCGATGTGGAATGTCTTCGGGTAGCTCACCTGCTTCGAGCGTCCGACGCTGATCAGTGTCAGCACGAGATCGTCGTCGTCGAACAGAACGTCGAAATTTTTCTGACCCTCGCCGTAGGGCCGCATCCCGAAGTGCTTCTCGAGGAAGGCCCGGGCCGCCGACACGTCGTCGACGGTGAGGTTCACGTGGTTCAGCTTCACTGCGGCACCTCGCTCCGGTATCTTTGACAGTGCCCTGTCAATTGATAGCAGGTTGACAGGCTGCTGTCATCCATGGAACATCCGGACGAACACGTGAGCACCCCGGCCGAGGCCGCCTTCACGCGGCTCGTGCTGCTCGTGTTCCAGTTGAACGGCCTGCTACTGGCCGAGGGCGACCGGCTCGCGGGCCCCGCCGGCCAGACGAGCGCCCGCTGGCAGGTCATGGGCGTGATCGACCACGGTCCACAGACGGTGTCTCAGATCGCCCGGACGATGGGCCTGCGGCGCCAGAGCGTGCAGCGGACCGCAGACCTGCTCGCGGCGGACGGCACCGCCGAATACATCGACAACCCCGGCGACAGGCGCGCGCAGCTGCTCGCGCTGACACCCTCGGGCCGCCGCGCCCTGCGCAAGATCGAGCGCGCACAGTTCGAATGGGCGCGCAACCACGGCGAGGCGATCGGTCGTAAGTCCATCGAGAGCGCGGCTGACGCGCTCGAGGAGATCATCGCCCAGCTACGAAGGAGCGACTGATGGTCGCAGGTGTGGCACCTTCCTGATCTGAGCACCCATACGGTGTCCAAGTCAGGAAGGCGACGTCACCCGACACACTCCAGGAGTTCAACGTTCTGAGCGAAACGCGCGCACTCGTGACCGGGGCCACCGGCTTCATCGGGGGCCGGCTCACCCGCCGGCTGCTGTCGGACGGTGCGCGCGTTCGCTGCCTCGTGAGAGACCGGCGCCGGGCTGAGGACCTGTCCGGGCTCGGCGCCGAGCTGCACGAGGGCGACGTCCTCGACCCGTCCTCGCTTGCCGGAGCGGGTGAGGGTGTCGACGTCGCCTATTACCTGATCCACTCGATGGGACGTGGCGGCGATCGCGACTTCTCGCAGCGGGAGCGCGTCGCGGCCCGGGCATTCGCCGACATGGCGCAGAACGAGGGCATCGAACGCATCGTCTACCTGGGCGGGCTCGGCGACAGCGTCACCTCGAAGCACCTGCGCGCGCGCCACGAGACCGCCACGATCCTCGCCCAGCACGGCCCGCCGCTCACCTACTTCCGCGCCGCCATGGTCGTCGGCAGCGGCAGCGAGTCCTACCGCACGCTGCGCTACCTCGTGGAGCGGCTGCCCGTGATGATCGCTCCCGCGTGGCTGTCGACCGAGACACAGCCGATCGGGCTGGAGGACGTACTCGCGTACCTGGCGCTGGCGCCGCAGGTCGAGGAGTCGAAGGGCCGCGAGATCCAGATCGGCGGGCCCGACGTCATGACCTACGCCGACATGCTCGACTCGATGGCGGACGCGCTCGGAAAGCGGCGGCGCCCGCGTCTGAACGTGCCCCTCCTGAGTCCCCGCCTGTCGTCGCTCTGGATCGGACTGGTCACGCCGGTGGACGTCGGCGTTGCGCGCCCGCTGATCGAGGGGCTGCGGACGCGGACCGTGGTCGACGACCCGACCTCCGCGGCGCTCTTCCCGGTGACACCGCAGTCGTTCGACGAGGCGCTGCGGGCGGCGCTGGCGGACGAGAAGGGCTAGCTAGTCGCCCGCCCGCTCGAGCGCCGCCGCCACGGCGGCGGTCAGGAGCGCCGAGACGCCCGCCACCGCCGCCGTAGCCTGTGGGGAGCCATCAGGAAGCCCGTCACGCTCGGCGACCGTCGAGGCGATGTCCGTGAGGTCGCCGCCGAAGCTGGCGGCGAGCCACGGCAGCGCCGAGTCACCCGCGAGGACCGCGCGCAGCGCTCCTGAGTGCAGGAGCACCTCGCGCGCTCCGAGAGCGCGGAGGGCGACACGTCCGCCCGCGCGCTCCGCAGCGTTCCCGAGCCACTTGCGCGTAAGCCGCTCGGGGGCCGCGATCAACGCCGCGCCATACACGACGCGCAGCGACACGACCGCAACTGCAGAGGCGCGGGCGGCGTGCATCAGCGCGCCCGAGCCGCCACGGTGGCCGTGCCGAGCAGCAGCCCCTCGGTGAAGGCGTTCGTCGAGAACGCCCCGTTCAGGGCCTGCGCGGCGGCCGCCGTCAGTGTGGCCCGGACACCCCCCAGCGTGATCCGGCGGCCCCTGACCTGCGCATCGAGTTGCGACAGGTCGAGGTTCAGGATCGACACTCGCTGGCCTCCCACCAGTGCGGTCAGGTCGGGATCAGCGTCGACGTTGATCGTGAAGGACGTCAGCTCAGCCACCGTGGAGCCCTTGGACAGCCGGATGCCGCCCGAGTGCCGGACGTTACCGGCGAAGGACTTCGCGTCCAGCTTGCCCCCGGTGATCGGGAAGCTGAGCCCGCCGTTCGCGGCGCTCGCGGGGTCAACCGGCGCCGCCTCTACTCCGAGCGACGCGAGAGCCGAAGCGGCACCCGAGTCGAGCGCGAGCGTCGTCGCGCCGCCGGCGAGCTCCACCTGGGCGGGAGTCGCCCTCACCGTGACCGAGCCGATCGGCAGGCCACGCGCGAACAGGTCCGTCCGGAATGCCGCGTTGAGCGCCTTGGCCGCCTGCCCGCTGAGCAGGGCCCGCACGCCCCGGACCGTCGTGCCGAGACCGTTGCGCACGACCTTGGCGTTCTTCAGGGAGAGCGAAAGCGCCGTCAGGCGGCCGTTGCCGACCTGCGCGGTGAGGATCGCCCGCCGGGGTCCAACGTGCACGCGGAAGTTGCGCAGGGCTACGCGAGTGCCGCCCGCGCGCAGCGCGAGACCCCCGCTGTGGTCGATCCTGCCTGCCGCAGACGCCGGATCGATTGACCCGCCCGTGATCGGAAAGGCCACTCCACCGCCGCGCACGCGCGCCGGGCCGAGGGGCGTCAGAGCCACTCCGTTCGACTTAAGCGCCGCGGCCGTGCCCGACGCGACCTTGAGGGTGGTCGATCCACCCGCCAACTTCACCTTTGCGCTCGCGGCCGGCGCGACCGCGAGCAGCGCGGCTACGATCGCGGCGACGGCCAGCATGCTGATCCGTTTCACTTCATACCTCCGGGGTCGATTGCCCTTCCGTGCCGTATTCGGACCCTGGCCGCGCGGCGGTTGGGCAACCGCGCATCTCGCGCTGCTCGTAGTCATCGCGATGGGGGCCGCGAGTCTGTCCATCCCCGTCATCGGGCGGGGAGGGTCTCGGGTGGGGCGCCGTTTCGCGCGCGCCCTCCAGAGTCGCGACCGCAAGGCGATCGAGGAGATTCATGGCGAGTACGCGCCAACAGTGCTGGGCTATCTCATCAACCTGCTCGGCGACCGCGGACGCGCCGAGGACGTCCACCAGCAGGTCTTCCTTGAGGTCTGGCAGCGAGCGCCCGACTACGACCCGGGGCGCGCCAGCCTCCTGACCTGGATCATGACCATCGCCCGCAGCCGCGCCATCGACGAGCTGCGCCGGCGCGTCCCCGAGCCACGCGACCCCGACTCCAGCACCACCCTCGCGCTTACGGCCGACGACGACCCCGAGCGCTCCCCCGAGGCACTCGTCGAGCGCTGGCGCGTTGCGCACATGCTGTCGCGCCTGCGACCCGAGGAGGCCCAGCTACTGCGGATGCGCTTCTACGAGGGGCTCAGCCAGCCCGAGATCGCGGAGCGCACGGACATCCCGCTCGGCACGGTCAAGATGCGGATGGTCTCGGCGCTCGAGCGGCTGCGTGAGCTGATCGAGGCGGAGGAGATGTGAGCGGCATGCCGCTAGACGACCTCGAGCGCCACCTCGAACGGCTTCCGAAGGAGGCGTGGGACCGGCCGGCCCCGCCGCCGCCTCCATGGCCCGCCGAGGAGGCGCGCCCCGCGCGGCGGAGACGGCTCGTTCTGCGCCCAGTGGCGGCCGCGCTCGCATCGATCGCGTTGCTCGCCGTCGGCATCGGCGCCGGCCTAGTGCTCTCGAACGACGACGACGGCGGCGGCGCGGGCGGCGGCGACCTCGAGCGCGTCCAGCTCGCCCCGGTCGTGAGCGCGGCCGAGAATGCGGGCGGCGTGGCCGAGCTGCGCCCGGAGGCGGGCGGCCGCGCGACCGTCGAGCTGAGCGGGTTGAGGCCGAGCGGCGACCGGGACTTCTACGAGCTCTGGCTGCTCGGCGACGACGGCGAGCTCGTCTCGCTCGGCTCGGTGCGTGTGCCTGAGTCGGGGAACGCGACGCTCGACGTCGAGCTGCCCGTCGACCCGAAGCAGTTCCGCTACCTCGACGTGTCGCGCGAGCCCGACGACGGCGACCCCGGCCACTCGACCATCTCGATCCTGCGCGGGCCGGTCACCTGAGCCTCTCGCCGCGCTCGGGCATCGCTACGGACTCAGGCGGCATCCCAGCGGCCGTCGGCGCGCGCCCGCTCGACCTCCGCGACGCCCGCGGGCCGCATGCGCCCCTCGGCGGTCATACGCTCGACCTTGTCGCGGTTGATCCGCGACCATCTGCTGCGCGGCCTGCGCGGCGTGAAGCGCTGCAGGAAGTGGGTTTCGTCGAGCCTCTCGCGGCGCCCGTCGATCCAGCCGAAGCAGAGCGCGACGTCCACCGCCTCGTCGTGGCGGATGCTCTCGATGCCGGAGGCCTTCTTGGCCATCTTGATCCACACGCCGCCGGCGCTCTCGTGGTTCTGCTCGAGCCACTCCTCCCACTCCGCCGGCGAGGCGAAGAAGACCGTCGGCAGCCCGTCGTCCGCGCCCACGCGGGCCAGGCTACCCGGCGCGCGCCACGGCCGGCTCGAGCAGGCCGCGCAGGACCTGCAGCAACTCGCGCAGCGTCGCGTCGCCCGTGTCGGGCGCCGTCACGACCAGCCGCAGGTTGCGCTCGCCGTTCACCGTCGTCGAGCCGAAGTGGAGGCGCCCGCCATCGAGCGCGCGCTCGCGCAGTTCGAGCTGGTCGCCGTCGCCGATCCGGAAGCAGACGATGTTGCTCTCCGGCACGTAGGCGCAGGTCACGTCGGGCTCTCGCGAAAGGAGGTCGTGGAAGCGGCGCGCCGTGTCGAAGCGCGACGCCACGTACTCCCCGAGTCCGTGCTCCCCGGCCCACGCGAGCGACAGGAACACCTTGAGGCCCATCGTCGTCTTGGTCGTCTCGAGCGCGCGGTCGAGCAGATCGAAGCCGACCGACTCGTTGTCGTTGAAGAGGTAGTCGCCGCTCTGACGAAACGCGCCGTGCAGGTCCGCTCCGCGGCGGGTCAGGACCGCCGCGCAGAGGCCGGACGTACGCAGCAGCTTGTGGGCGTCCCAGACGACCGAGTCGCCGAGCTCGATGCCGTCGAGCAGGCCGCGGTGGCGCTCCGACAGCAGCGCCGAGGCACCGTGAGCGGCATCGACGTGCAGCCAGATCCCGTGCTCGCGGCAGAAGGAGCCGATCGCGCGCAGGTCGTCGTAGAGGCCGGTGCTGGTGGCGCATGCGAGGGCGACCAGCGCGAGCGGCCGGCGGCCGGCCGCCGCACAGCGCTCGAGCGCGTCCTCGAGCCGGTCGGGCCGGATCCGCTCGAGCTCGTCGACCTCGAGCTCCAGGACCGCGTCCTCGCCGAGCCCGAGAATCGCCGCGGCGCGCCGGACCGAGTAGTGCGCGGACGGCGGTGCGAGCAGGGCGAGGTCTGACGGGGTGCCGGCGCGCCAGGCGTCCGGGGCGACGTGGGCCCGCGCGGCGAGCAGCGCCGTGAGGTTCGCGAGCGACCCGCCGCTCGTGAGGACGCCGGCCGCGCCGGAGCCGAAGCCGACCTTGTCGAGCATCCAGCGCACCACCTGGCGCTCGATGGTCGCCCCGGCAGCGCCCATCTCGTAGATCGCCATCGGGTTGTTCGTGGCACCGTGGATCAGGTCGGCGACGGCGGCGCCGGTCGACGGGACCGCCACCTGGTGGGCCATCGAGCCCGGGTGGTGAAGGCGAACCGTGGCGTCGAGGTAGCGGGGAAGCCACTCCTCTAGTGCGGCGGCGTCCATGCCGCCGTCCGCTATCCAGCGCGACAGCTCGAGCTCCTCGGCGAGCTCATCGGGCTCGGGCCGCACGTTCACCGGCCCGAGCCCGGTGCGCGCCTCGGCGACGTGCTCGGCCAGCAACTCGACGGCGGTGTGAGCGGCATCGGCGTAGTCATCCATGGCCAGCAAGTATGCGCCCTCTGGAGAGGCATATGGTGACGTCTCACACACTTCAGACCGGCTTCTGCGCAATTATCTGCCAATGGACGCCATCGATCGCGCCATGCTCCGCCATCTTCAGGAGGACGGTCGGCTCACCAACGCGGCGCTCGCCGAGCGTGTCCACCTCTCCCCCTCGCCGTCGCTCCGCCGGCTCAAGCGGCTCGAGCAGGACGGCACGATCCGCGGCTACCGGGCGATCCTCGACCGCCGCCGGGTGGGGCTCGAGCTGACCGTGTTCGTGGAGGTCAAGCTGACGGGGCACTCACAGCAGCGCGCCGACGAGTTCTCGGCGGCCGTTGCCGAGATCGACGCCGTGGTCGCCTGCCACATCGTCGCGGGCATGGCCGACTTCCTGCTGGAGGTTGTCGTCCCGGATCTCCCCGCCTACGAGCAGCTGCTGCTCGAGACGCTCCTCGAGCTGCCGGGCGTGACCGACGTGCGCAGCAACGTCGCCATCCGCACGGTCAAGGAGGCAGGGCCGCTGCCGCTCGCGGCCGAGTGAGTCAGCCGACGTAGCAGAGCGCGGGACTGCCGCCCGCGTACGACAGGCGCTCGGCGCGCTCTCTCACCGCGGGGGACGGACCCGCACGGCGCGCCGCCGCGAGACCGGCGTCGCCCTCCTCCAGCTCCTGCATGCGCGCGATCTCGATGTTCTGATCGGAGTCGACGTGGCGCGCGAACGCGCCAACTTCCGGCTCGAGCCCTCCGCCGGATGCGTTCAGCTCGCTGACCATCGTGAGCGCGCCGCGGTGGTGGTTGGTCATGTACTCGAGGAAGAGGCCGTCGAACTCGTTGCCCTCTGCCGCCGCCAGCCGCGCGAGCTTGCGCTCGCTGACCATCCCCGGCATCAGGCCACCACCGGGCCCGTGGTGTTTGCGGTGATCCTCGGCGTCCGGCGGCTCCACGCCGCGGGTCTTCAGCCAGCGCTCCATGGTCTTGATCTCGCCGCCTGCGAGATCTCGGTGCGCCTGGCGAGCAGCGGGATTTCCTCGCTGGCACTGCGTTTGCGCACGAGCCGGGTCATCACGAGCGCCTGCGCGTGGTGGTGGATCATGCCGAGCATGAAGTCCACATCGGCCTTCGTGTGGGGCGTCTCCTCGAGCTTCGACGCCTCCTCCTTGGACAGGGTGCGGGATTGCTCGCCGGGGGCGCCGGCCTGCACGATGTTCGGCTCGTCGCCGGCGCTATCGCCGTTGTCGTCCGACCCGCTGCAGCCTCCGAGGAGGGCCGCGGCGGCAAGCAAGGTCAGCGCCCAGGGCACCCCATTTATGGAGTTGCCTCCTCCCATTCGAAGGGAGTAGGATCGCACACCGGTCTGGCCAGAGATCATTGTTGGGGAGGAGTGCAATGAGGAAGTCTTTGGCGGCACCGGTTGGCACAGGACGTGCCCGACGGAGGCTGGGTGCAACCGTGTGTGGGGTCCTTTTGGCGATGGGCCTCGCGACCTCGGCGGCATCGGCTCAGCTACCGGATCCGACCGATCCACGGGTCGGGCTAGCGTCCGGCCTCGAGACCCCGGGCGTCGCCAAGAAGGGCATGGCCCTCATGGCGCACCTGAACAAGCCGCCCGGCTTCTTCAACCCGGCCAACCCCGGCGACTTCGGCTTCCTCAACTCCGACCTCGCGTTCCAGGGCGATCACGCGTTCGTCGGCAACTTCAACGGCTTCAACATCTACGGCATCTCCAACCCGGCAGCACCGCGGCTGCGGACCTCGGTGGTCTGCCCCGGCGGGCAGGGCGACGTGTCGGTCTATCGCAACCTGCTGTTCATGTCGGTCGAGGAGACGCGTGCCAAGAAGGACTGCACGCTGACCCCGCCGGCCGACGCCACGACGCGCTTCCGTGGCGTCCGCATCTTCGACATCAGCAACCTCGACGCCCCGCAGCAGGTCGGTCAGGTCCAGACGTGCCGCGGCTCGCACACGCACACGCTCGTCACGGACAAGCACGATCGCCGCAACGTCTACATCTACGTGCAGGGCACGTCCAGCACGGTCCGGCCGCCGGTCGAGCTCGAGGGCTGCGACGGGACTGGGGAGCCCCCGGGTACGCCCCAGAGCGGTCCCCCGGCCGGGAACAACCCGTCTCGTTGGCGGATCGAGGTCATCAAGGTCCCGCTGTCGGCGCCCCAGACCGCCCGAATCGTCAACGAGCCGCGGCTGTTCCAAAATCCCTCCACGGGAGCGGTGGACGGACTCCAGAACACCCCGCAGACCCCGCTGCATCCCTCTGGGATCCCCTGGAGCCCGACGCCGATCACGGATGCCTGCCACGACATCACCGTCTATCCGAGGTACGAGATCGCGGCCGGGGCCTGTGAGGGCAACGGGCTGCTCATCGACATCTCGAACCCGGCCAAGCCGAAGCGGATCGATGCGGTCGCCGACCCGCTCTACGCGTACTGGCACGGGGCCACGTTCAGCAACGACGGCAAGACCGTCGTGTTTACCGACGAGTGGGGCGGTGGCACGCAGCCACGCTGCCGCACGAACGACCAGCTCAGCTGGGGCGGCAACTCGGTGTACGACATCGTTCGCGGCAAGCTCGTCTTCCGCAGCTACTACAAGATCCCGCCCGTCCAGACGGACCAGGAAAACTGCGTCAGCCACCTCCCGTCGCTCGTGCCGGTGCCGGGCCGCGACATCTTCGTCCAGGCCTGGTACCAGGGCGGCGCCTCGCTGGTCGACTTCTCCGACTCGGAGAACCCGGTCGAGATCGGCTACTACGACCGCGGTCCGATCAGCCCGACGACGCTCGTGCTCGGCGGTCTCTGGTCGACCTACTGGTACAACGGTGCGACCTACGGCTCGGAGCTCGCGCGTGGTTTCGACGTCTGGAACCTGACTCCGACCGCGCAGCTGTCCAAGAACGAGATCGAGGCGGCGCAGGAGGTCATGGTCGACCGTCTGAATGTGCAGGCCCAGGAGAAGCTCGAGTGGGAGCCGAGCTTCGCGGTCGTCCGCTCGTTCACCGACCAGCTGGAGCGCTCGGGTGACGCGAGCGACCGGACGATCGACCGGATCAACCGGACGGTCGATCTCGCAGAGCGCCTGGTGGATCGCGGAAAGCAAGTCGCAGCGAGCGTGACGCTGCGAGTGCTCGCGGCGACGCTCAGGGGCGACGAACTCGACGACGTGCAGGACGCAGTGCGCGACCTGGCACACGAGGTCCTGCGCCGGAAGCACTGAGACGGGCATGGGGCGGGCCGGGGCTGGCTCCGGCCCGCCCCCGCCCGCCCTACTGCTCCGCCTTCACGGTCTCGTCGAAGACGAGCTCGCCGTCCTCGACCGTGTAGACGCCGTAGTCGCTGAGAGTCGTGTCGCCGTTCTCGTCGATGTCGTAGGTGCCGAGCACGGAGTCGCGACCCTTGGTCTGGAACAGGGCATCGATCATCGCCTGGCGGTCGCTGCAGTCGGCGCCGAGCTGCTCGCAGGTGTCGAGGACGAGCTGCATCGCCTCGTAGCCGTAAATCGCGTAGGGATCGACGCTCGGCACGTTGTAGCGCTTCTTGTACTCGTCGAAGAACCTCTGGCCCTCCGGTGGGTACTCGTCCGGGGACAGGGTCGCGACGGTGACCTTCACCTTGTCCGCCACGTCGGTGGGAATGCCGCCCTCGTCGGCGACGAAGAATTCGGGGTTCGACACGCCGTCGGGTCCGTAGAGCTTCGCGTCGGGCAGTGCCGCCGAGACATCCTTGAACAGCTGCACCGCCCCGTTCGGCGTGGTGCCGGAGAACACGAAGCAGTTGGCCCCGGCGCTCTCGACCGTCTGCGCCTGCGAGCGGAAGTTGGGCGCCTTCGGGTCGATGCCCTCGTTGCCCGCCACGTCGAGGCCCTGCTCCTTCGCAGAGCTCTCGATGTTCCTGGCGAGGCCGGCCCCGTAGACCTCCTTGTCGTTGAGGATGTAGATGGTCGTGCAGCCGTCCTGCTTCATCACCGTGGCGAGCGCGGCGCCCTGGATCGTGTCCTTCGGGACGATGCGCAGGTAGTTGCGCTCGCCCGTCGGGTAGTACTTGTCGGGCTCGCCCTTGTCGGCACCCGGCTCATCCGACGTGAGCCCGACGGCCGTGTTCGACGGGCTGATCTGCGCGACCGGCACCTCGTTCAGGATCGGGATCGAAACGGCGCTCGCGCCCGAGTTGAACTCGCCGATGTAGGCGACAGAGGAGTCATCCTGAGCGACCTTCTGCGCGTTCGCCTGCGTCGCCTCCGGCGTCCAGTTGCCCGCCTGCGCGGTCGAGTCGTCGAGCGAGGTGTAGTTGACCTCGATGGCGCCGGCGCTGCCGTCGTGCTGGTCGAGCGCCAGCTTGATGCCGTTGACCATCGCGGTCGTCTGGAGTCGCTGGGCGCCCTGAAGCGGGAGCGAGGAGTAGACGTTCACGGAGGCGCCTCCGCCTCCACCTCCACCTCCGCCTCCGCCGTCGTCGTCGTCATCGCCGCAGGCCGCAGGGCCGAACGCGGCGAGCGCCAGCAGGGCCAGCGCGGCGGGCGGGCGTGGAATCCGAGTCATCGCTCCTCCTTGGGCTTCATCCGCCGGAGGCTCCACGAGCGCCGCGGCCGCTACCAGTCGACTCGCTTGGCCATCGATTAGCTGCGCTAATCGGGCGACTATCGTGGTCGGTGCGATGAGCACCGAACCGTCGCTCGAGCTCCGCCACCTCGTCGCGCTCGTGACCGTGGGAAGCGAGCGCTCGTTCGGCCGCGCCGCCGACCGCCTCGGCTATACCCAGTCGGCCGTCAGCCAGCAGATCGCCGCGCTCGAGCGGAGCGTCGGCCTCAAGCTCGTCGAACGCCCCGGCGGGCGGCGCCCGGTCGAGCTGACCGAGGCGGGTGCGCGCCTCGCGCGCCACGCCGAGAACATCGTTTCGAGCGTCCAGCTGGCCTCGGCCGAGATGGCCTCACTCGCCGGGGGCCGCTCGGGCAGCCTGCGCGTCGGCATCTACGAGAGCATCGGCGTGCGGCTGCTGCCCGGCATCGTGCGCCGGCTGAGCGAGGGCTGCCCGGGGCTCGAGCTCGATGCGATCGAGGCCCGCAACGACGGCGAGCAGCTCGAGCGGCTCGCAGGCGGTGAGCTTGACATCGCGTTCACGGTCGTCCCGCTGGACGACGAGCGCTTCGAGACGCTCGAGCTGCGAGACGACCCCTTCTGCCTGCTCGTGCCGTCCGGCTCCGAGCTCGGCCGCCGCGGCGTCGTCGAGCTCGAGGAGCTCGCCGCGCTCGAGCTCGTGAGCTTCCGCTCGTGCCGCTGCGAGCGATACGTCGAGGAGTACCTGGCGGAGCGCGGGGTCGAGCTCTCGCCGTTCTTCCGCTCGGACGACAACGGCGTCCTCCAGGCCGTCGTCGCGGGTGGGTCGGGCAGCGCGCTGATGCCGCGGCTCGCCATAGACGAGAGCGACGAGCGCGTGACCGTGATCGACCTGGACGACAGGCTGCCGTCCCGCCGGCTCGCCCTGGCTTGGAGCCGCGAGCGCGGCCTGGCTCCCGCCGCCCGGCACTTCATCGACGCCGCCGTGATGACCGACCTCGAGCCGGCACTGGCGCGATGACGGCTCCGACCGCGCTCGTAGTCGTGGACCTCCAGAAGGGGACGGAGGACCCATCCTGGGGGCCGCGCAACAACCCGTCCTGCGAGGACAACGTCGGCGCGCTGCTCGAGGCCTGGCGCTCTCGCCGCCAGCCGGTCGTCTACATCCGCCACGACTCGGTCCAGCCCGGCTCGACGCTCCGGCCGGGCCTGCCCGGGAACGATCTGCACGAGGTGCTCGCGGACGAGCCGGACCTGTTCGTGAAGAAGCACGTGAGCTCCGCCTTTCACGGCGAGCCGGACCTCGCCGACTGGCTCCAGACGCGCGGCATCGAGCGGCTCGTGATGTGCGGCGTCCAGACCAACATGTGCTGCGAGACGAGCGCGCGCGTCGGCAAGGTCCTCGGCTTTGAGGTGAGCTTCGTGCTCGACGCCACCTACACGCACGATCGCGTCACGCGCGAGGGCGAGCTGATATCCGCCGACGAGCTCGCACGCGTGACCGCGGTGAACCTCGAACCGGAGTTCTGCCGCGTCGTCACGACGAGCGAGGCGATCGAGGAGCTCGCGGAGTGATCGACGAGAGCAGCGAGTTCGGAGCCCGCGCCGCCCGCAGGCTGCGCGAGGAGGTCGTCGTCTGGATGACCACGGTCACGCCGGCGGGAACACCGGTCCCGCGACCGGTCTGGTTCCTGTGGGACGGAGAGGAGTCCGCGCTCGTCTACAGCCGGCTGAGCCCGCGAGTGCGCAACATCGAGGCGAACCCGCGCGTGACGCTCAACTTCGACGGGGACGGCGGAGGCGGCGACATCATCGTCTTGACCGGAACCGCCGCCGTCGACCCGGAGACGCCCCCGGCGGACCGGTCAGCGAACTACCTGGCGAAGTACGACGAGCACATCGAGAGCATCGGGATGACGCGGGCGAGCTTCGCCGAGGCCTACAGCCTGCCGCTGCGCGTGCGCTTCACACGCGTGGACGGGCACTGAGGCCCCTACTCCTGAGGCCGGGCCGCCCTCAGGGCCTCCTCTTCGTCTCGATAGACCTCCACGCGCACGGCTCGACCGCCACGCAGCCGGTAGAGCTGCCAGTAGGCGGGCATCTCGACGTCAACGGTGCTGGACCTTCCGCGGCCGCCCTGACGGACTCGGACGATCACGTTCTCACCGGCGTCGATGAACTCCTCCGGCTTGGCCCAGTACTCGGCGAAGAAGGCCCCCCACTCACGAAAGAAAGCCCGGATTCCCTCGTGGCCGTGGAAGACACCCATGTCCGGGATGTACGAGTGCGACATGTCCCACTCGACCTTCGGGTCGTAGAACTCGAACAGCGCCGCCATGTCCGCTCGGCTCCACGCGTCCCACGCCTTGCGCACGATCTCGACGTTCCCCTCGGACATGCCTCCCAGTATCCCCCGCTCCACACAAGCGGAGCCGAAGGTGACATCCTTGGCGCGTGAGCGACAGCGGCCAGCCGGGTCCGGCTCAGCTCAAGGAACTGATGGGGCGCGTGTTGGAGTCGCACGCCTCCGAGGCTTTCGGGGATTTCATGGTGCGCCGCATGGCGCTCCAGGACATGGCGCCGAATCTGAATGACGCGGTACTGGACGGCATCGACGAGTCGCCGGATGGCGGGGCTGCGATGGCGGAATCCCATCTGAGCGGTCTGCCCGATCGCGAGCGCGATGAGCTTCTCGAGCGCGCCGCCCTCGAGTCCGGCCGTCGCATGCACGCGGCCGCATTCGCCCTGCTTGCAGCCGTGCGAGCCGGGAGACTCCCGGTCGAGGTCACGCCCGAAATGGTGGCCGTTGGCGCGATGACCGAGCTCGGCGACTCGTAGGCACTCAGCCGGGCGCCTCGCACGGCACGTCGTCGCCGCCCGGCACGTCGAAGGTCACGGCGGGCGCGTCCCCATACGGCCAGTCGAGCTTTGCCGCGTCGCAGAGCCTTCCGGCCTCCTCACTGCTCTCGGCCTTGACGGCTGGGCGGCCGTCGACGATGCCCTTGGCCTCCGGCAGCTGCTCGTCGCTGCCGGGCGGGCCGTCATCGGCGCAGCCGATCACGAGGGCGGCGACGAGGGCTGCGATCAGGGCTGTCGGCGGGCGACTTCTCACCAGCGGCCTACTACCCCGAACGAACTACGTCGTCGCAGAGCCGTCCGGGGTCAGCCGCCCCTCTTTGATGCGGGCGGCGAGCTCGGCGGACTCCTCGCGCAGGTAGGTCCCGTCCTCGAACTCGATGGCGGGGAGCGCCCTCTGCCCGGTGTGCTCCTCGAGGTCCGCTCGATTCCAGCGGAAGATCGGCTCCTTGACGACCTCGTACTCGATCCCCGCCTCGTCGAGCGCCGACTGCACCTTCCAGCACGGGTGACCCCCGGTCTTCAGGAAGGTGACAGGGCAGCGGTGCAGCTTGAGGGCCATATGCGCGGCAGCCTAACCCGGATCCACCCCATCCGCTCCGACGCGGGACGGTGCGGGGCGTCTCACCGCTGGCCATCGGACGCAGGCCTCGCGGGTGAGTCCGTGCGGTGCCCGCTCACTGAGCGGGCGCAGCCCCCACCTGGGTGATCGCCATCGTGTTGCCGTCCGGGTCCTTCACCCAGACCGCCCGGAAGTGGCCGGCGTCGAAGACGCCGCGCTCGTCCGTCGCCAGGCCGGGCTGGTCGTACTGCTCGAACTCGACTCCGCGCGAAGCGAGCTGCTCCATCGTGGCATCGAGGTCGTCGATGGACCAGGCTGCCAGCGTCGCGGTCGACCTACCGGCGTTGTCAGGTGCGAGGTAGACGAAGAGCGCCGTGCCCTCGGCGCAGGGGTAGCGCACGCTCACGCCCTGCTCCTCCTCACCGGGTGAGAGCCCGAGGCCGTTCTCGTAGAAGCGCCTGGCGCGGTCGAGGTCCGAGACGGCGAGGGCCGCCTCCACTCTGCAGTCGCTCAATCCCATTCTGATCTCCTTCGCGGGCGGGCGTGTCATCGTAGCCGCGTGAGCGCGAGGGTCAGGGTCGTCGGGCGCCGGGTGGTGGTCCTGGCAGTCGTGGGAATCCAGCTGCTCCTGGTCGCGCGCGGCTACTGGGCCGACCACAAGGAGTTCGCCTTCCAGATGTTCCCCGAGTCGAGCACCTGGCGCGCGGACGTGATGCGGGTGACCGCCGACGGCCGGCGGGTACCCGTCGAAGTCCCGTGGGCGGGCTACCGCTGGGACGAGCTCGTCCAGGACCGGGGCCTGCGCTACCCCTCGGTCCGCCACCACGCGGATGCCGGGCTCGACAATCAGCTGGCGTTCCTCGGCGCCGCGCTCGACTGGGTCGCCGCCAACACGCCGCGTGACCCGGAGACGCGCTACCTGGAAGCCAGGGTCACGTCCTGGCACAACGCCGACCCGCCTCGAACCGCGATCGTCCGCAGCGAGGTGCGCGAGGGGATGAGGTGACCGCCCGCCTCGACGAGCTGCTCGGGCGCCCAGTCAGCATGCGGGCGCTTGCACTGCTGAGGATCTTCGCCGGACCGGTCGTGCTGCTCCACCTGCGGCCATTCCTCAGCGACAGCCTGGATGGGCGGATCTACTCGGACGCCTTCTACGAGCCCTACGCCACCTGGTACCCCGAGCTGCCCGGCGCCGTCTACATCGGCCTGCTCTGGCTGGCGGCCGTGGCGGCGGTGGCCATGTCGCTCGGGCTCCTCACACGGCTGGCCACGGCGACGACGTTCCTGATCGTCGCCTACAACCTCTTCCTGTCGACCACGCACTTCCACAACAACAGGGCCTATCTGCTGATCGTGCTGGGAGTGCTGGCCGTGGCGCCCTCTGGCCGCGAGCTGTCGCTCGACGCGTGGCTCCGGCGCCGCCGCGGGCTACCTGCCCTCGACCCGAGGGCGCCCGGCTGGCCGCTGTGGCTCCTGCGCTTCGAGTGCGCCGTGGTGTACGGCGCGTCCGGCTTCAGCAAGCTCGTCGATCCCGACTGGTTCGGCGGCACCGTCACCTGGCAGCGGGTCGTGCGGGCGCAGGACCAGCTGGAGGCGTGGCCCGACTGGGTGGTGTCGCTGCTGACGGACCGGAGCTTCCACACCGGCGCGGCCAAGCTCATCGTGCTCACTGAGCTGTTCATCGCGCTCGCGCTCTGGTGGCGCGGCACTCGCTACGCCGCCGTATGGGTGGCCGTCATCTTCCACGTGTCGATCGAGGGCTCGGCGTCGGTGCAGGTCTTCTCGTTCCTCGCGATCGCCGTGCTGCTCGTCTGGGCCGTGCCCTCCACGCGCGACCGGGTCCTCCGCTTCGACCCCGCGGACGGCGCCCAGCGACGATTCGCCGCGCTCGTCCGCGGGCTCGATTGGCTGGCTCGCTTCCGTGTCGAGCCCGCTCCGCCGGGATCGCCGCCGCAGCTGGTCGACCGCGACGGCACCACGCTGGCCGGCGCACCCGCGGTGGCGTTCGCGCTGAGCCGGCTGCCCGTGACCGCCTGGTTCGCGCTGCCGGCGCTGCTGCTCCCGGCCGTGCGACGCGCCCGCCGGGCGGGCCGAGACCGTGTCATCGCTGACCCCGCGATGAGCACCCGGTGAGCGCGGGCGGCTCGCGTCCGGCCGCGCGCGTCTGGCGCGCCGGACTGACTCTTGCGCTTCTGCTCGTGCTCGTGTTCGCGGTCGGCGCCCCGCCAGAGCGCTGCCCAACGGTCAGCCCCGAGGAGCTGCGCCGCTCGGCCCAGGCCGCCGTCGACTGGTTCGTCCGCAATCAGGAGCCGGATGGCGACTGGCTGTATGAGTACAACGCCGACGACGACTCGGTCCCGACCGAGTACAACGAGGTGCGTCACGCCGGCGTGACGATGGGCCTCTACCAGGCCGCCGCGGCTGGGCTGCCGGGGGCATTGCGCTCGGCCGACCGGGGCGCCGAATGGGCGCTCGCCAGGCTGACCGAGCGCGACGGCTGGGCCGCCTTCAGCTACGACGGCCGCACCGCCACGGGCTCGACGGCGCTCCTGGTGGCCGGGCTCGCGATCCGCCGCGAAGCCACCGGGGACGAGCGCTACGACGAGCAGATGCGGCGGCTCGGGCGCTTCCTGCTGGCTCAGACAGAGCGCTCCGGGGCGGTGCTCGCGGAGTACGACGCGGCGCGCGGAGCTCCACTCCCCGGCGAGTACTCGAAGTACTACACGGGCGAGGCCTACTGGGCGCTCGCGCTCCTTCACCGGACCTTCCCCGACGAGGGCTGGGACGAGGGCGCGGACCGGATCGGCGCGTACCTGGCGAGCTCGCGGGACGAGGTCGAGGATCACTGGCCGCCGATTCCCGATCACTGGGCGGCCTACGGCCAGGCCGAGACGGTGGAGTTCCCCGATCGTGGCGAGCCGCCGCTCACGGATGACGAGCTCGACTACGCGCGCGAGCAGGCCGGGCAGTTCGGCATGCAGGCGCGCTACCTCGGCCAGCTCTTCGGGCCATGGGGCGCGGTCGTGCGGGGAGGCTACGAGCCCCGCGGCGGCTGGTACGGCGTGGTGGGCGAGGCCGTCACCGGGTGGTGGCTCACCGCACAGGCGGACGCCCGGCTCGCCGACCTGCGAGAGCCGCTTGCCGAGCGGGCCGGCTGCGTCGCGGGGCTCGCCCTGGAGACGCAATCCGACGCCGAGGATGCCGCCGGCGCCGCCCGGCCCGAGCGGGTGGAGGGCGCCTGGTTCGTCGACGGGACTACCCGCATGGACGACCAGCAGCACGCGCTGGCCGGATTGCTTCGAACGATCCCGATCGCCGAGGCCGATGGTGCTGCCTCGCCGGACGAGGACACGCCGTCCGGCTGGCTCTGGGCAGCCGTGCTCCTCCTCGCGCTCAACCCCGCCCGCGCCGCCTTCGCGGTCCCGCGCGCCGGGCGCTCGCCGCGCGCCGTCGCCGAGCTGGCCGCCGCCGGCGGGCTCGCCGGCGCGCTCGCGGTGTGCGTCGCCGCCCTGCTGGGCGAGCCGCTGCTCGAGCTGCTCGACGTCAGCGAGTCCTCGTTCCGCATCGCCGCCGGCGTCGTGGCGGCGCTCGCCGGCGTTTTCGACCTGTTCAGGCGGCCGCCCTCGCCCGAGCCGGCGCTCGACGGCCGGCGCGCCGCGCTCGTCCCCGTCGCGGTCCCCGCTGTCGCGCGGCCCGCCCTGCTGGTGCTGGCGCTGGGCGCAGGTGCCGACAGCGGCGTTCTCGTCAGCGTCGGCGCGATGGCGATTGGAGTGGCGGCGCTGACGGCCCTCGCGGCCGGTGTGCCCCCCGACGGTCCGCGCGGGCGCGTGCTGCGCTGGGCGGCTCGCCTGCTGGCGGTCGGGCTCATCGTGCTGGGAGTCCTGCTCGCCCTCGACGGGGTCCTGGCCGTCTAGGCGGGGAGCGGCGCGCGCCGCTCGCGCCCGCGATGCCATGCCTCGAAGGCGAGCATCACGGCGGTGGGCGGCACCGTGCCGGGCAGCGAGTCGACCACGAGAAAGAGCTGGTTGAAGGCCTCGAGCGCGACCAGCGTCGCCACCGCCGCCAGCGCCTGGTTGCGTCGCTCGGCGGCCAGGATCCCTCCGACGAGCCCGGAGATGAAGTAGTCGCCGTAGTCGGTCGACACGTCCCCGATGTCGGCGACCTGCAGGCGCGGCAGACCCTCAGCCGGCGCCGCGGCATTGAAGGTTGCGTTCTGGTCCCCCCAGAGGTCGCCGAAGATGAAGACCGCGTCGATGACCGTCATTGCGACGACGCCCAGCTTGAGGAAGAGGAGCGGGGTGCCCCCCGCAAGCAACCTGCCGAGCGTCACGCATGAACCGACGATCAGCAGCAGCCGGGCGACGCGGCCGGACGGGTCGTCGGGTGCCGCGATCGCCACCCCGAGCAGCGGCACCACGGCGAGCGCCAGCCAGGGCCGGGCCCCGTGCGCCGCCCAGCCGAGCGCGAGCGCACACCCCGGCGGCACGAGCAGGAGGGCGACCCAAGTGATCACGTCGGCGCTGGCGCTGGCGGCAGCGATGGCGACGACGCTCAGGACGACCGACACGGGCGCAATGAACGCCCAGCCGCGGCCGGACAGCCGCAGCAGGAACGCCGGGAGCCCGGCCGCGGGCAGCGCGACGCAGAGCGCCTGCGCGGCGTCGAGCACGAAGGTGTCCCACTCGAAGTACATCCGTACGGCAGGGTGGCGGATGCGCGCCTAGAGGATCGGTGGACCTGCCTCGATGCGGCGAAGCACCGGCTCGAGCCGGTCGACCTCGTCGTCGATGGGCCGTCGCTCATCCCACCAGGTGGCACCGGCCTCGATCAGCGGACCGAGCAGATCGCGCGCGTCGTCAGGATCGGCCGAGCTGACCCCGCCCAGGACGACCTCGAATGGACGGGCCGACTCGTTGTCGCGATGGGCCCCCACGTATGCGACCAAATCGCGGACCTCCTCGACCGGCGGGGAGTGGCCGTGCCCGGCGGACATGAAGAGCGGCACGGCGCCGTCCCACCCTGCGGCGCGTCGCATCGGCCGGCGATGGGGCCAGAACCCGCCGATCCAGACGGGCACCCGGGGGCGCTGCGCCGGCCGCGGCAGCAGGGTCACGTCCTGAACCTTGTAGTGGCGACCTTCGTGCGTCACCGGCTCACCCGACCAGTACCGGTCGAGCAGGTACAGACCCTCGTCCAGGCGCTCGGCCAGCAGCTTGGCGTCGGTCGACTCGCCGAAGCTGCCGTACTCGTCCTCGATGGGCCCGCCGAGCCCGGCGCCGAAGATCACCCGCCCGCCGCTCACGTTGTCCAGAGTCGATACCTGGCGAGCCAGCTGCTGCGGCCGTCGCCGCGGGACCGGGGTGACCATCGGCCCAAGCCGGATCCGTTCCGTCGCGAGCGCCGCGGCGGTGAGGAGCATCCAGGGATCACCGAAGCTCCTCTGATGGCGTTTGTCATAGACGACGTGGTCCCAGAGGAACAGCGCGTCCCACCCGGCCTCCTCCACCGCGGACGCTACCCTCGCGACGGTGCTTGCATCGGCGAAGTCCCCGAAGTTGGGGACGTTGATGGAGAACCGCATTAGCCGTCGGCTCGTTCGCCGATCGGCGGTCCGACGCGAGTGACCTCGGGGACCGGTTGGAGCGCCCAGTCGGGGGGTTCGGTCCCGGCCCGGGCAGCCGCACGTCGCGCGAACTCGCGCTCGAAGCCGGCCGGCGTGCAAACGATCAGGAAGCACGCGGCCGAGTCGCTGCGGTTCGCGAGCGTGTGAGGAATCCCGCTCAAGGCAAAGGCGAGCTCGCCGGTTCGCGCGGTGGCGAGCTCGTCGCCGACCTGGACCGTCAGCTCGCCGTCGAGCACGTAGAAGGCCTCGTCGAAGTCGTGGATGTGCAGGGGCGGTCCCTTGGCGCCGGGTGGCATGACGCTCTCCGTCACCGAGACGCGGCCGTCGCTTTGCTCGCTTCGTAGGAGCACGCGAGGGGTTGTTGGGTCGGTGTGCATCGTCACTGACCATCCAATGGTCGGGGGTGTTAGAGCTCGACCGGAATCCGGTGGTCGCCCTGGCGAGTGTCGCCGATGCTGTCGAGCACGAATGTCTCGGTGGCGCTCGCGCGGTAGAGGCGCAGGCTTGCCGGCGCAACCACGTCCTCGAGCGTCCATCCCCGCGCTCCGCTCTGCTGCGAACGGCGCGAGAAGACCTCTATGGACCCCTCGAGCTCGGCGCCGGTGAGCTCCTCCGCCACGGCAGTCATGTAAACCGCCTGCGCCTCGCCGAGCGCTGCCCGCGAGTCGAAGATCACGATGCCGGCCTCCGGGCGCGCAGCGAGGTGGCGCGAGTGCCGCGCGTCGGGCGAGGAGGCCCAGAGCAGCTCCGTGTAGCCCGCGGCCGCGTACCAGACGGGTGAGACCCACGGGCGCCCGTCGGCGTCGGCGGTGCCGAGCGTGAGGTAGGAGCTCGAGTCGATCAGCCGCCTGGCGAGCGCGGCGGGATCCTCCGCGTCCGGGCTCAGCGCGTGCCGCCCTCGGCGCGCTCGACGCCGGCCAGCTTCTCCGCCTGCTCGAGGGTCGAGCAGGTCGTGTGCGAGACGATCAGGCCGTCGCGCACGCCGATGACCCACGCGCAGGCGGGCGTGGACTCGGCGCCGCTCGCCCGCCCGCGGACTCGGCACGTTCCGGAGACCACGACGCGGTCGCCTAGGTCTTCGTAGTGGTTGCCGTCCGGCTCGAGCACCTCCCACAGGTCCTCGGCCTCCTCGAGGTAGGCCCGAACGCCGTCGTGGCCGCGATAGCCCCCGGTTTCGACATGCGTACCGGTGAGCGGGAGGAACTCGACCTCGGGGTGGTACACGCGAAGAAGCGCCTCGATGTCCCAGGCGCTGATCGCCTCGAAGCTCCTGCGGACGAGTTCGACGTTGTCCGACACCGGTGAGGGAGCGTAGGCGAACGCCGTCCCCGCCGGCGTCCGCCCGTGCCGAAGGCCTACACTCGCGCCCATGAGCCTCGGAGTTGCGATTGCGCTCGGGGCGGTGGCCGGTCTGGTGCTCGGCATCGTCGTCGCTCTTACCACCGACGTGCCGCTCGCCCCCGAGGTCGGGCTCGTGCTCGGCGCAGCCGTGGGATGGCTGTCGCGTCGCGGCGGCGCGTGACGATGGGTCAGGAGGCGGCGCCGGCTTCCAAGTACCGCTTGAGGCGCGGGAAGGCCCGGTCGAGGTTCCTCTGTGTGCCCCGCGCGATCACCGGCTGAAGCAGACGCAGCACGCCGCTTGGGCGGCCCGTGACCGAGAACTCCATCATGGTTCCACCGCCCTGCGCGCTCAGGCGGTAGACCAGCGTGGTTGGGAACGGCCCCGACGTGCTCTCGATTTTCTGTCGGCTGGGAGGCTCGTGCTCGGCGATCCTCCAGGTGAGGACGTAGTCACGCCCCATTGAGCGCAGCCCTGTGCGCACCGTGCTCCCTACCCCGATCGGCTCGGGCGAGGTGAGCTCCTCGGTGTCCACGCTCTCGTCCCAGAGGGGCCGGTTTCGGGCGTCCGCCACGAACGCGAAGACCTCATCCGGTGGACGGGCGATCTCGACTGAAACGCTTCTCGTGAACACGCGGCCCTCAGGGCCGCTCGCACCAGAGCGAGAAGTAGGTGGGCAGGACCGTGTCGAACCACCTGTCCCAGTTCATGTAGAAGAGGTTGTGCTGCATGACCACGACGCGGCGTCCGTCATCGGTCGCGAACGCCCAGGTGTTCGAGCCGGGCACCTCCCCCTCGTGGCCGTAGATGCGCCGCCCGCAGGGTAGGTCCCAGGACCAGATGCCGAGCCCCATGCCGATGCCCTCAGGCCACTCCTCGGTCTGATTGGGCCGCGTCTCCTTCATGAGCGCCGTGAGCGCGGCGGGCAGAAGCCGCCCGCCCAGCAGCGCTCTGTAGAAGGTGCGCAGATCGCCGGTCGTCGACACCATGTTGCCCATGGCCCAGAGGGCGCTCGGGTTGTACTCGGTGACGTCGATGACAGCTCCCTCTGCTGGGAGGCCGTCAGCATCGAAGAGATTCGAGTAGCCGCGCGTGAATGGTCTTAGGAGCGTCGTCCTGGAGGTGACAAACCGGGTGTCGCGCAGCTGCAGGGGGCGGATCACCCGACGCGTGACCTCCCGCCGGAGCGGTTTGCCCGTGGCCGCCTCGACGATCATGCCGAGCAGCACGTAGTTGGTATTCGAGTACTCGACCCGGCTACCGGCCGCGAAGTCGGGAGGCTCGCCCGAGACTCGCTCGACGATCTCGCGCGGCGCGTAGGTCTGCGCGCGCACCGCGGCATCGTTCACGAACGAGATGTTCAACGGGTCCGGGCCGGCCTCCCAGTAGTCCGGGACGCCGGATGTGTGCTGAAGCAGATTGCGGACGCTGACCGTGCCGCCATAGGGCAGCACTCCGGGCAGCCAGCGCTCGACCGTGTCGCCCAGAGTCAGTCTGCGCTCGGCGACCAGCTGCAGCGCGACCGTCGCGGTGAAGCTCTTCGTAACGCTGCCGATGCGGAACGAAAGCCCGGGCCGCATGGGCCGCCCCGTTTCGAGATCCGCGACGCCACGGGCCGCCGTCTTTCCGTCGGCGTCGACCTGGGCGCCGGGGACGCCGAGCTCCAGCAGCCGTTCGAGAGCGCGATCGAGTGCCCGGTCGGACGCGTTCGCAGGGACCGGCCCGAGCGTGAACAGCACGGCGAGCGCGACGAGTGCAGCGAGACGGACTCTGGCGGTCATGCTCCTCCCTCGGAGATTTAAGAGCGTTTCCAACTTGGGTGCAGGCACGGTCAGCGCATTTGGTCCAAACGGCGGGCGACCTTCTGCATGTGTGCTTCGAGCTCCGAGATCAGCTCCCGTGTCGCGGGAGACAGGCGCGCCGCCTGGCGTGTGATGACGGCAAAGGTGTCGTAGAGCGGCGGCGAGAAGGTCGTCGTGGTCAGTCGCCGGGGGAAATAGGGCGCGTGGGTGTAAGCGCTGGGGAGGTAGGTGTCGCCGGTGCCGGCGGCGACCAGCTGCAGCGCGAGGTCCATGTACTCGACCTCCACGCGCGGCCGCAGGCGTAGTCCGTCGGCTTGTGCCCGATCGGCCAGCTGGCGGCGGATGGGGTCGTCGTCGGCCGACTCGGCGTCGTAGAAGACCAGCGGTGCGGACGCGAGCGCTTCCATCGTGACCGGGTTGCGCGTCCGATCCGGTTCGGCGCTGACGTAGAGCACCTCGTCGCGGACGAGCGGGCGTACGTCGAGCCTGTCGCCGTCGATCGGCAGGACGACGATCCCAGCCTCGAGCTCTCCTTGACGGACGCGGTCGGCGGTCCAGGCCGAGTTCCGCCCCACCAGTCGCACGGTCATGGCCGGATGCCGCTCGAGGAACGCGCAGACGAGCTCGTAGAAACGCCAGGTGGAGGGGGCATTGAACGTGCCGAGGCTCGCGACACCGTAGTCCAGGGAGCGGTAGGCCTCGACGCTACCGGCGGCGTCTTCGAGCGAGCGCAGGGTGCGGGTCGCGTGCGCGGCGAACGCCTGACCCGCGTCTGTCGGCACGACACCTCGACCGGCGCGGACGAAGAGGTCCGCACCGAGCGTCGTCTCGAGCTTGCGAATCTGCTCCGCGACGGCCGGTTGCGAGACCCGCAGACGGTCGGCGGCCGCGGTGAAGGACCCGAGCTCCGCGGCGGCGCAGAAGCAGCGGAGCTGCTGAAGAGACACAAGCTCAGCTTTTGATTCCGCCAAGGAGCCAAGCCTACCTTGGCCATGCGCGGAAGCGGATACTCGCCTGCATGGAGCCTGAGGTCCGGGACGTGGTGGTGGTCGGCGGCGGTATCGCCGGGCTCGCCGCTGCGTGGCGGTTGAAGGCGCGCGACGTCCTGCTGCTCGAGGCCGGAGATCGCCTCGGCGGCCGGCTGCGGTCCGATCCGCGCGAGCAGTATTGGCTGAACTACGGCGCCCATCTCTTCCCGGGGCCCGGGTCGCTCGTTGACTCGCTGGCTCGCGAGTTCGACCTCGCTTCGCTGCCCGTGACGGGCGACATGATGGGTATGGCGGTCGGCTCGACGCTCCTCACGAGCGGCCGCGTCGAGAGCTATCCCTTCCGGCTGCCGCTCTCCCTGCGTGAACGGGCCGCCTTCGCAGTCGCGGGCGTGCGCCTCCGGCGAGCGGTGGCGCGCTATCGGCGTGTGACCGCCCTCGAGCCCGGTGAATCTCCCGGCGACGCGCGCGGCCGGACCCTCGCGTTCGAGGACCACCGCAGCTTCGAGGAGTTCTTGGGCCCGCTACCGCCGAGGGTGGAGGCGATCTTCTCGTGCGCCGCGCACCGCGCCACGGCCGAGCTGTCGGAGCTCTCCGCGGGCTGCGGGATCCGCCTCTTCGCGCTCGTGTGGAGCGGCAGGGGCTCGCTCATCGCCCACACTCTCGTCGGAGGCGCCGGAGAGCTGCCGGCCGCGTTGGGGGAGCGGTTGGGCTCACGCGTCCGGACCCGATGCCGTGTGACCGGGCTCCGCGCCGAGAAGGAGTGGATCGTCGTCGAGCACGAGACGGGCGCCGTCCGTGCGCGCCACGTCGTGCTCGCCGTCCAGGCACCGTTCGCGGCGCCGCTGGTCGCCGCCGTCGACAGGGACGCGGCGACGGCGCTTTCGCAGTTGACCTACGGCGCGTTTCTCAGTGTCGCGATTGAGACGAACGAGTGCGGCGCCATGCCGTGGGACCGTGTCTACGCCATGGCTACGCCCGGCCGGGCATTCGACATGTTCGTCAACCAGGCGCAGGCGCTTCGGAACGGCGGTGCGCGAAAGCCAGGAGGCACCCTGATGCTGTTCGCCGGTGCTCGTGCCGCGGCGGCGCTCGCGCAGGAGCCCGACGCAGTCATCGTCGAGAGGTTCCTCGCCGATCTCCGCGGTCTCTATCCACAGGCGCGCAACGTGATCGCCGACGCGGTCGTGCAGCGCTGGGAGCTCGGGAACGTGTTCGCACGTCCGGGGCGGCACCGCCTTCAAGCTGCGCTCGAGGGCGGGCTCGGTCCGCGTTGCAACGTCCACCTCGCCGGCGACTACTTCGCCGAGCTCGGCACCATGGAAGCAGCCGCCCGCACCGGCCACCTCGCCGCGGAGCGCGTCGACACGCAACTCCGCTCCGATCCCCCGACCGTTTCGCCACCCACGGAGGTCCACCGTGTCTGACCAGCTTCACGGCGTCCTGCCGGCCCTCATCACACCGTTCACGGACGACGGCACCGACCTCGACGCCGAGGCGCTCGCCGCGATCGTCGAGCGCGTGATCGCCGCCGGGGTCGGAGGCCTCGTCCCGGGCGGAAGCACAGGCGAGTTCACGACGCTGAGCCACGCCGAGCGCCGGCGACTGGTCGAGGTCACCGTGGAGGCGGCAGCCGGCCGCGTGCCGGTCGTGGCCGGTACCGGTGCGCTCTCCACAGCCGAGACGATCGAGCTCAGCGTGCACGCGGAACGCAGTGGCGCCGCCGCCGTGATGATCGTGCCGCCGTTCTACGACCCGCTCGGATGGCGAGAGCTGCTCGCCCACTACCGAGCCGTCGCCGATCAGATAGCGATTCCGATCATGTACTACAACCTCCCGGGTGCGACCGGTGTGACCCTGGACAGCGACCAGTTCCGGGAGCTGCGGCGCGTAGCCGGCGTCAGCTCGCTCAAGGACACCGGCGGCGATGCGGTCGTCGCGACCGAGCTCATCCACGCCGGCGAGGACACCCCGGTTCTGCTGAACGGCTGGGACACCCTCACCTTTGCCGCCCTCGCCGCGGGTGTGCGCGCCGTCGTATGGGGTGCTGCGTCGATCCTTCCGGAGCAGTGCGTAGCGCTGCACCGGTTGCTCATCGACGACATCGACCTTCCCGCGGCTCGCGAGCTCTGGGCCCGACTATGGCCGCTATGCAGCTTCCTCGAGCAGCACAGCTACCCGGCCGCCGTAAAGGCCGCCTGCGCCTTTCTCGGCGACAGCACCGGCCCGGTGCGTGGCCCGCTGCTGCCACTCGAGGACGCGGACGCGACAGAGCTGCGCCGGCTGCTCGAGCACGCCGGGGCGAGTCTCGCCCCGGCGGCGGCTGTCTGAACGACCGGGTCTGGGCAGGCCCGCGACATGGAACGGCTCAGCTCAGGACGAGCGCGGGCTCCGCGGCGCCGCGCAGGGCGGCGATGCGCTCCGCCTCGTGCTCCAGCTCTGCACGCGATAGCCGCCCGAGCTTCTCGACGCTGATCTCGGCTGCCTTGCCCTTGGCCTTCACACGCCAGAGGCCGGCGAGCCGGCCGTCCTTCAGCACCGCACCCGGGCTCGCGACGGGCCGGAAGAGGCGCTTGCGCAGCTCCGCGTCCGATGCGAGCAGTGAGCGGTTGGGCTTCGCCAGGTACGGATCGCCCGGCGGGATCAGGCGAACGCCCTCGGCCTGCGGCGGCGACTCGAGCTCGGCGGCGTCGTCCGGCAGCATCCAGGCGCTGCGCCGTCCCACCATGGTCTCGGACAGCTCCTCCTCGACCTCTGCCCAGATCCGGTCGGCGTGCGATCTCGTGACCCCGGCCCACTCGGCGAAGTCGCCGGCCGTCGCCGGGCCATAGAAGCGAAGGAAGCGCCTGACGGCCTCGGCCGGCGGCGGCGTGCGGCCGCGCTTCGCCAACAGATAGCGGCGCTCGGAGTCGAGACGTGCGCCGGCCTTGACCGTCGCATAGCGCCACAGCGACGGGTCGACGTGATGGCTGCCGCAGCTCCTGCACCACGGCAGGAGGTCGGCGCGGACACGCTCACGTAGCTCGTCGTGCAGTTCGTCCTTCGTGAGGGCGCGACCGCCTCGGAGCGCATCCTTGGTGGCATCGGTCACCTCCTCGAGCGCATCCACCCGCCCGAACTGCCGGCCGATCTGTGCGCTGAGCTCCTTGTCGTCGGTGCCGACCAGCGCCCGCCCGAAGAGCAGGAGGTCACCCGGCGCCAGCACGTGGATGGCGCCCCGGATGACGTGCGCGAGCACGACCTCCTGGCCGTCGACGGCGTCGTCGTACTCCTCACGCGTGAGGGACTCCCGGCGCGCCGCGAGCGCCAGCAGATCGGCATCACGGGCGAAGGCGGACGCCGGGCACGCCGCGGCCTCGGCGAGGCTCCCGCCGTTCCGGCGGGCGAGCCCCACCCGGGCGAGCCGGAACGCCAGGACCTGCTCCGTGCGCACGAGGGCGAGGCTACAGCGGTCTCACCGAACGACGAGCCTGCCGGCGAGCCTCACGTCCGTCGCGGAGCTGCCGACGTAGATGGGCACCTCTCCGGTCGGGGTGATCCAGCGTTCGCGGTTCTTATCCCAGTACGACAGCTGCTCGCGCTCGACGTCGATTCGGACGCTCGCGCGCGCGCCCGCGTCGAGCTCGACCTTGGCGAAGCCGACGAGCTTGCGCTGCGGCGCCTCCACGAAGGGCAGCGGCCCGGCGTAGACCTGCACGACCTCGGTACCCGCAGCAGCTCCGCTGTTCGTGAGCCGCAGCCGCACTCGCGCGGAGTCGGCTCCTCTTTGCAGCGGCCGCGTCACCAGCCGGTCGTACTGGAACTCGGTGTACGACAGACCATGGCCGAACGGGAATGCCGGCTCGAGGTTCTCGGCGATGTAGCCGCGGTAGCCGATGTTGACCTCCTCGTAGAACTCGACGTCGAGGTCGGTGTACGTCGCCCACGGGTTCTCCTGGCCCGGACCGGTGCGCCGCTCGCTCGCCGGGAAGGTGACCGGCAGGTGGCCGGAGGGAGCCTCGTCTCCGAACAGGATGCCCGTGAGCGCATTGCCCTCCTCCTGGCCGCCGAACCAGCTTTCCATCACTCCCGCCACGCGATTTCGCCACGGCATGGTGACCGGTCCGCCTGAGCCCACGACGACAACGGTGTTCGGGTTCACCGCGCTGATCGCCTGGACCAGCCGGTCGCCGTTCTGAGGCAGCTTGAGCGAGACACGGTCGCGCTCCTCCGTCTCGTAGGTGCGCAGATAGATGATCGCCACGTCCGCATCCTGAGCCGCTTGGCGTGCCTGTTGCAGGGACGGCTCCCTCGTGCCACCCGGCGGGTCCCACTGCAGCAAGAGCGTGCCGGGCTGCAGCGGCACCAGCGCGCGAGCGGAGTACACGACCCTGATCGGGTAGCGCTCGCCGCCTTCGAGGTCGACCTCGGCGCTCTCCTCCCAGCGCTGACTGCCGGCGTTCTCGACGAGTAGCTCGCCGTCGATGAAGAGCGACGCGTCACCCCAGCCGGTCAGCCCGAGGCGGTAGGTGCCGGTGCGCGGTGCCGTGAAGAAGCCTGTGTAGACCGCGGACTGGTCGGCACCCGTGGGGTTGGTGATCGCCGGGGTCGCCGGCACCTGCGACGCGTAGAGGTTCGCGAAGGCCGGCGAGCCACCGACGAACCCGACGTCGTAGGCGACCTGCCGCTCCGTGCGCGTGAGGTCCTCTGGTCCCTGGAAGGTCGGGTTGTCCCAGTAGCGGGCGGTGAGCCCGCGGCCGGAGCCCGCCTCCGGTGTCAGCGCCGACGACGGGACCGCCGTCATATCAGCCGTCTCGATCATGTTCGCGCCGTTCACCGGATCGTTGCCCGGCACCCAGCGAAGGTTCGCGCCGATCTCGTCGGCCCGCTCGCCAAGCGCGTCGAGCAGCGACACGTCATAGGTCGGCTCCACGCGCGCGGAGCCGCCGATCGATCCTGCTATGTCCGCATCCGCGCCGATGAGCGCGATCGAGTCCGCGTCCTCCTCCAGCGGCAGGACTCCGCGATTGCGTAGAAGCGTGATGGCGTCCTCCTCAACCTCGCGCGCGACGGCGCCATGCTCCTCGACCGGGATCGCCGTCATCGGATATTCGGTGTCGAAGACGCCCACCGCGAACATCGTCCGGAGGATTCGCAGCACCGACCGGTCCACCAGCGACACGGGGATCTCCTCGGCCTGTACGGCCGCCAGCAGTGGACCGTCATAGAAGGCCGCCGTGCCGGTCTCCATGTCGGTGCCCGCGCGGATCGACGGCTCGGTCGAGTGGATCGCGCCGAAGTCGGTGATCACGAAGCCGTCGAAGCCGAGCCGCTCACGCAGGATCGTCGCGAGGGCGTAGTCGCTTTCGCACGCGTAGACGCCGTCGATCTTGTTGAACGAGCACATCGCCGAGCCGAGGTCGGCTTCCTCTATCGCGTCCTTGTACGGATAGGTCCAGATCTCCATGAGCGCCCGGTCGCTGACGATCGAGTTCTGGCCGGTGCCGCGATTCACCTCCTGCTGGTAGCCGAGGTAGTGCTTCAGGTTCGCGATGACGTTCTCGTCCTGTACCTCCTGCACGAACGGCGTCGTCAGCTCGGAGATCAGGAACGGGTCCTCGCTCGGGTTCTCCCCCGCCCGACCCCAGTACGGCTGACGGATGGGGTCGGCACCCGGGCCGAGCAGCATCTGATGCCCGGTCGCTCGCGTCTCCTCGGCAACGGTCTCGCCGTACGTGCGCGCGACGTCCGGATCCCAGGTCGCGCCCAGCGCGATTCCGGCCGGCAGCGCGGTTGCCGCCCCGTTCGGGCCTTCTGTCTCCCACCCACGCGGCGCGATGCCCGCGCCCGCGTCCGCCATCCGCAGCTCGGGGATGCCGAGCCGCTCGATCGGCCCGTTGTAGAAGGCGGACGGCGCCTCGCCCTGATCGCCGGTCATCAGCTCGACCTTCTCCTCGAGCGTCATCGCGCCGAGCACAAGGGCAGCGCGCTGATCCGGCGCCAGACTCGTATCCATCCACGGACGGTCCGGTTCCTGAGCGACCGCCATCCCGACGGTCATGGCGAGCGCGAGCGCGGCCATCGCTGCGGTCAGCGCGACGCGCCGGCGGAAAGGTCCCGTGGCGAGCCGTCCCCGACAACGCTCCGACGATCGCTGGGGCCGGACGGTGATGGCGCTCATGGGACCCTCCCTGGAAGTGAAGCCGCCCGCCGGTGCCCTGCTGGCAGGCCTGAGCGCTTCCGGTACCCGGCCCGGTTGCCGCAACACCCCCAATTGGGCAAGCTGTCCACAGAAACCCAAAGTGCGCAGCTTTTCGGATGAAAAGTGCACAGTCGACGGTGCACGAGCCGGCGAGGGTTCAGCTCGTGCCGGAGGCGACTGCGGCCGCCGCCGCGCGGGGGCGCCCGAGGGCCGACGCGAGCCAGATGCTCAGCTCGTAGAGCAGCAGCAGCGGGATCATCTCGAGGATCAGTGTGAGCGGGTCGAGCGTGGGCAGCAGCGCTGCGAGCACCGCGATCAGCACGATCGCGTAGCGGCGTTTCCTGCGCAGCGTCTCGGGGGTCGTGAGCCCCAAGCGGCAAGCAGCCACCACGCCCACCGGGATCTGAAAGCCGATGCCGAGGGCGAGCATCAGCAGGGTGACGAACGAGTAGTAGTCACGCGCCCGAACCTGAGTGTTGAACTCGTCCGCGTTGAAGTTGAGCAGGAAGTCGAGCGCGGGTGTGAGGACGACGAAGTAACAGAACACCACCCCCGAGACGAACAGGACCGGCACCATCCACAGCAGCGGCCTGGCCACCCGCTTCTCGGTCGGGCTGAATGCCGGCAGCACGAATGCGTAGAGCTGGTAGAGGATCACGGGCATCGAGATCAACAGCGCCGCGTAGGCCGAGTTGGTCAGCGTCGTGTAGAAGGCCTCCGCCGGCGCCAGCGTGATCGGATCGATGCCATCCGGCAGTGGCGCGTTGACGATCTCGAGGACCGCGTGGTTCTGCCAAGCGGTGAAGGCCCAGGCCACCCCGAACGCGATCGCGGAGATGATCAACCGCGAGCGCAGCTCGTCCAGGTGCTCGACGACCGACAGACGGTCGTCATGGCCGAGGGCACGGACCCGGCGTGGCATCGAGCTGAGGGGTCGCCCGGGAGCCGGCTATGACCTGCGTGCGCCGGCGGTCTCTCCCTCCGGGAGCTCGTCGCGGCGCTCGTCCTGACCGGTGATCGAAGCCTTGAACTCGCGCATGCCCCGGCCCAGCGAGCGTCCCGCGTCTGGCAGGCGCTTCGGCCCGAGGATCAAGAGGGCGATGACGAGCACGATGATCAGTTCCATTGGTCCAATTCCTGGCATGCACGTTCCTGCGCGCCGGCGCTCCCGGCGGATCACCTGAGCGGTAGCGGCAGCTCGTCACCTGTCACCTCGAATGATCCATTTCGTGCCACATGCGCATTAGGCGGCATGGAAACACCAAGCCAGGAGCGGGAGGGCGGGGGCGCTATGCGCGGGCTTGCAGAGGACCCCTCGTCACGCAAGCGCTTCTTCAAGATGATGGGCGGCGCAGGGGCCGCCAGTGCCTTCGCGATCTTCCTCGCCGCATGCGGGGACGACGACGACGAGAGCTCGAGCAGCTCCGGCACACAGAGCTCCAAGCAAACCAATGACATGGCCGGCGGCGACCTCGCGATCGTCCAGTACGCGCTCACGCTCGAGCACCTCGAGACGGACTTCTACAACGGGGTGCTCGACTCAGGCGTGGTCAAGGACAAGGCGCTGGGCGAGACCGCCAAGCTCATCCGCGACGCCGAGCAGGCCCACGTGGACACGCTGACCGGCGTGGTCAAGGACCTCGGCGGAACGCCCGAGCGCCCCAGAACCAACTTCGACGCCGTCATCGAGGGCGGCGAGAAGATGGTGCTGCGGACCGCTGCTGCCGTCGAGAACCTCGGCGCCGCGGCCTACCTGGGCCAGGCAGGCCGGATTCAGTCGATGGACATCCTCGCCGCGGCGCTCTCGATCCACTCGATCGAAGCGCGCCACGCCGCCGCTCTCAACACCGTGGTCGGCAAGACGATCGTCCCCGATGGCGCCTTCGCGAAGCCGGCCTCCATGGAGGAGGTCCTTCCGCAGGTCAAGCCGTTCCTCGCCTAGCAGCGGTCCGAAAAGGAGAGAAACTCATGTCCAGAGAACAGCTGGCCAACCCCGAGCTGGGCGCCATCAAGATCAAGGCAATGACCCGGCAGTCGTTCATGCTGCGCGGCGCGCTCACGGCGGGAGCCGTCTACGGCGTTGGCACGGTAGGGCCCTTCGTGAGGTCGGCATTTGCCCAGCAAGCTGAAGGCGACGTCGACATCCTCAACTTCGCGCTCACACTCGAATACCTCGAGGCAGCCTTCTATGCCCAGGCGCTCAAGCGGGTCCGCGGCCTCTCCGGCGACGTCAAGTCGCTGGCCACCGAGATCCGCGACAACGAAAACGAGCACGTGGACGCGCTCACGGCCACCATCGAGCAGCTCGGCGGCACGCCCGTGAAGGCGCCAGGCGTCAACTTCGGCGGCGCCTTCAATAGCCAGAGATCGTTCCTGAAGCTCGCCCAGACCTTCGAGGACACCGGCGTAAGCGCCTACAACGGAGCGGCGCCGGCGATCCAGTCCAAGGAGGTGCTCGGGGCGGCCGGCAGCATCGTGCAGATCGAGGCTCGCCACGCCGCCGCGATCCGACTGCTGAACGGCAAGCAGCCCGCCGCGGGTGCGTTCGACCCGGCGCTCGAGATGCAGGAGGTGCTCGACGCCGTTATGCCCTTCGTCAAGAGCTGAGGACAAGCGACCCGGTCTGATGGGCCTCGAGGATGGGCTCGCCGTCCTCGACGGAACTTTCGAGATCGACAGCCGCATCGGTGGGGACCGCCATCAGCGCCTGCCCACCGGTACCTGCCGTGAGCAGCTTCACCGCGCGTACTTCATCATCGCCGCCGATCCCGACGGTCATGGGCTGGTGGGGATGAGCGACAGAGTGACCGCGATTGGAGGGCCGGTACGGATCGAGAGCCCTGCCGGCGGCGGCACGCCGGTCGCCGCCTTGCTGCCGCTCTGAGCCGCCCTCTCGGCCGGACACGCGAGTCCCGCCGGGCTCAGCCGAGAGCCGCTGCTTCGACGGAGGCCGAGGGCTCGATGTCCGGTAGGCGGATCATGCGGAACGAGTTGAAGAGCCCGAGGAGGCCCGCGAGGATCGGGATGAGCAGCGCCACCTGAAGGGCGAGGTTCGTGGCGTCGGTGTTGATGCTGAGGATCTCTTCCCGGACGGGCGGGGGCTCGTCGGCGAGGAGCTCCTCGAGCTGCGTGTTGCTCACCACCTGAGCGTCGTCCTCCAGCGTCTGCGCGATCTGCTGCTGCTGCGTGGAGGGAATCACGGGGCTCGCGTTCGTCAGGTTGGTAAAGGCCAGGGAGAGGGTCGCGAGCAGGACGCCCCCGGCCACCGCGAGGCCAAACGACAGCCCGAACGACCCCGAGGCCGAGTTCACGCCGGCCGCCTCGCTGATCCGGTCGTCGTCGATCGGGGCCAGCGTGTAGTTGTTGAGCTGCGAGACCAGCAGGCCAAGCCCCGCGCCCGCGATCGCCAGCGGGATGAGCAGGTACCAGCCGGAGTCCGCCTCGGGCACGATCGGGATGACCAGCGCGAGGCCCAGCGTGCTCAGCGCGAACCCGGTCCGGATGATCTCTGAAGCGCGCCGACCGCCGGACTTCCGCCCGGCGAGGATCGCGACGGCGAACATGGTCAGTGAGAGTGGGGCGAGCGACAGGCCCGTCTCCAGGGCGTCATATTCGAGCTTGATCTGCAGAAAGATCGGCAGCGCGATCATCGCTCCGCCGAGCGTGATGTTCTGGAGCATCTGCGCGGTGAATCCGAGCTTGAAGTGCGGGAGCCGGAACAACTCCGGATCGAGCAGGGTCACCTTGCCCTCGCGATGGCGCCGCACGAGCCAGCGGGCGAGCGCCCAGAGCGCGAGCGCGCCGAGCGCGATCAGCAGCACGACGTAGTCGCCGCCCTCCTGCCACACGAGGATGCCCAGCACCACGCCGCCCATCCCGATGACGGACAGGACCGCGCCGACCCCGTCGACCTGCCGCTCGCCCGTGTACGGGACGTCCTTGAGGAGCCCGAGCTGCGACAACACGACCGCGATGACCACCGCCTCCAGCAAGAAGCCGACGCGCCAGGACAGGTACGTGGTGACGAAGCCGCCCAGGAGCGGCCCGACCGCGGCGGCAATCGCAGCCGCCGCCCCGACGAGCGCATAGGTCTTCTTCTGCGCGGCTCCCTCGAAGTTGCCATGGATCAGGGACTGCATCGCGGGCAGCAGCAGCGAGGCGCCGAGGCCGCCGATGATCGCCCAGAAGACGATGATCGCCGTCAGGCTCTGGGCGAGGGTCATCGCCAGCGCCCCGATCGCATAGCCCACCAGACCCAGCACATACGCCCGCTTGCGCCCGAACAGGTCGCCGACCTTGCTGCTGATCAGGATGAACGCAGCCGAGACCAGGGCCTCAAGCGCGATCGCGCTCTGGACGGAGCTGACCGTCGTGTCGAGGTCCCTGACGACCGCCGCGATCGACACGTTCATCAGCGACGTGTCGACGACGAGCACGAACATCGCCGCCGCCAGCACGAGCGACAGCCTCAGGTTCCCCGCTGCCTCTGGTGGATCGGCTATGACGCTGCGCCAGTCACGAGATGGCGCCAAAGCGTCGGCGCGTGAGCGGAGTCACCCATCCGGAGCGAGTATCGCCTGTTCGAACGCGTCAACACCAGCCGCTCCCGCTTCATATGCAGAGCGGGCGCCGGCGCCTATTCGATTCGCCCGTCGCTCTACGCGAGCGCTTTCGCCTTGATCGCCTCGAACTCCTCCTGGGTGATCGCCCCCGAGTCGAGCAGCTCCTTGGCCTGGGCGATCTCGGTGGCGGAGCCACCCGCCGTGTCGCGCACGTAGCGGTCGAACTCCTGCTTCTGAGCCTCGGCCTGCTTGAGGCTGCGCTCGCGCATCCCGTCGTGCTGGGCGATCAGGTAGACCAGCACGCCGAGGAACGGCAAAACGATCACGAACACGATCCAAGCCGCCTTGCCCCAGCCGCTGATGTCGTGGCGGCGGAACAGGTCCATGAAGACGGTGATCACGATCCAGATCCAGATCACCCAACTGAAGAAGATGATCATCGTCCACAAGATGTCCAGGAACGGATAGTCGGCCGCTATGAGCATTTCGTCGAGGTCTCCTCTTGTTGCCGGCGAGTCCGGTGCATGTATACACGCGCGGGCGGCGTCCCCGCGGGGCCGTAGCGCGGTCGCGACTCACCGAAGAGTCGATTCCGGATTCCCGCGGGCTTCATCGCGCGGCGCACCGGACCTCCGAAGAACCCTAGCCCGGCCCCACGTACCGGGAACCAACGCAGCGCCATAGGATCGCGGTGTGACCGACGTGCACGCTTCGATCGAGGAGTACCGCGGGATGCGCGAAGCGCTCGAGGCGGCCCTGTTGCCGCTAGCGACATCCGTGGACGGCCGGCGTTTCAACTTCCAGGTATCGCTGCACGGGCTCGAGCTCGAGCCGGGCGGTTACGTCACGATCGAGGGGGACGACTCCACGCGCCTGGGCCAGCTGCTGTCGCTCGAGCTGCGCGAGGAAGACACCACCGCGCCGGGCGTGGGGCAGGTCCGCCTCCGCGCCGGCGGCGGGGACGGCGTCGTTCTCCACGGCGACAAGCGTCCGTTCCACGACGCTTTGGTGCGTCGCGCCACCCCGGACGAGGTGGGCGCCTGGCTCGAAGGTACGCGTCCCGACCGGGCGCAGCTCGACGTTGGAGAGCTCGCGCTCGCTCGAGGCGTGCCGTTCCGGCTCGATGCCGTCGGCTTCGGGCGCCACACCTTCCTGTGCGGACAATCGGGCTCGGGCAAGACCTATTCCCTCGGCGTGCTGCTCGAGCGCCTGCTGATGGAGACCAACCTGCGGGTCGTCGTGCTCGACCCCAACTCGGACTACGTGCGCCTCGGCGAGCCACGCGTGGACGACGAGCGCTACCGCGACGCTGCCGCATCGGTGCACGTCCGAAGCGGCTCCAGCGGTCCGAACCCCATACGGGTCCGCCTGCGCGATCTGAGCCCCGTCCACCAGGCCGGCCTGCTACGCCTCGACCCGCTCGGCGACCGTGCGGAGTACGGAGAGCTCCTGGACCTGATCGAGGACGAGTCGATGCGCAGTCTCGAGGATCTCGCCGAGTCGCCGGCCGAGGACCTAAAGCTGCGTGCGCGCAACCTCGGGATCGATCGCTTCGGCATCTGGCCCGGACCGGAGGGCGAGTCACTGCTGGACGAGCTCGTCAGCCCAGTCGGCCCGCGGTGCCTGGTGGTGGACCTGGGCTCGCTTGGCACCCGCGACGAGCAGACCCTCACGGCGGGCGCCGTTCTGGAGCGCCTATGGCGCGAGCGAGCGCGACGCGAGCCGGTGGCCATCGTCATCGACGAGGCACAGAACGTGTGCCCAGCGGAGGCGGCCGATCCGCTCACCGCACTGGCCACCGAGGACGCCATCCGGATCGCGGGTGAAGGTCGCAAGTTCGGTCTCTACCTAATTGTGGTCACCCAGCGACCACAAAAGATCCACGAGAACGTGCTCTCGCAGTGCGACAACCTGGTCCTGATGCGGATGAACTCCGTGGCCGACCTGGCCTACGTGGCGGGCGTGTTCTCCTTCGTGCCGCCGGGCCTGGTCGACCGGGCCACAACCTTCAGACAGGGCGAAGCACTGGCCGCGGGCAAGATCGCTTCGCACCCGGCGCTGGTGCGCTTCGGCTCGCGCATCAGCTACGAGGGCGGGGCGGACGTGGCCGGCTGGGCGTAGGTCGGCGCTTCAGCCACCCGCGTGCATCCGGAGGGCCGCTTCCGCCTTGGACGAGAAGCAAGCGTCAGCCATGGCGGCGGGTCGCTGCTGCATTCGTCCAATCTGACAGTGGCGTGAGCGCCCGCGCAGACTGTCCCAACCACGCGAAAGCAGCAGCGCGTTCGCGAGGTTCCAGGACGATCGCGATTCGTCCAACCGAGCGTGTGCAGCAAACCCATGCGGACTCTCGCTTCCCAGGCGATGCGAGATGGTTAGGTGTGACGACGCCGGGCGAAAGCGCGGTGCCTGCGCAACCGACAGCCCTGAACCGGGTTAGGGTCAGCAACCCGAACCGATCGCAGGGGTGTGCACCATGAGACACGTCGTACGGACGCTCGGGTACGGGCGGGTCGCGTTGCTGGCGCTAGTCGCCGTGCTGACCGTCGCGCTCGGAGCCGAAGCCCAGGCCGCGAACCGTGGCAAGGTCGTCCGTTACTGGGAACGCCAGCTGCACACCGGTGGCACGATCCAGCTACTTGACTACCGGGTGTTGCGCTGCGGTCCGCGGGCCTGCATCGTGCGCTGGCACAGCCGAGCCTTCATTCCGGGCGACGAAAGCGACTTCGGCGGCTTCAACGAGTACGTCGGCCAGGACGCCTGCTACCCCGCCGTGCGAGTGGCGTGCGACACTCGCGAGCCGACCGTGAGGTGGGTCGCCGCGGGCGGCAACCAGCCCAGTAGCTGAACGAGCCGAGGTCTTCAGGTACTAGGCGAGCGCTGTCTCACAGCCTCCACTGCATCCAGGGCGGCCTCGAAGTTCCCCTGCGACGCCGCCCCGAGTATCCGCCATCGCTTTTCGTCTCTATGAAGTAGGGCGGCGTGTCAAGTTGTGGTGGGTGTGTCTGGTCAGGGGCCTCGGGTGGGTCGGTGGTGTGGAGCGGTGCTCATGTCTCTATGGCCTCCTGGGCGGGAGGATCAGGCGAAATTGGATGCTTCGGCTCGCGGGCGCATGTCCAAAGGGGGCGGTCAGGCCGCCAGACGAAAAGCGGCGCCTCTGGGAGCGAACTGCTGGTTGCGAGTGAGCATGTGCCAGATCGCGTGGGCGAGCCGGCGGGCGATGTCGATCTGGGCGACCTTGGCGCCGCGCTGCTTGCCGAGTCGGTGCTTGTTGCGCTGGTAGCGCTGCGCGTAGGCGGGGTGCTTGAGCGCGTGCATCGTGGCCTCGAGCAGCGCCCAGCGCAGGTAGGTGGGGCCGTGCTTGGTCAGCGGGCCGCGGCGGTCCTTGTCGCCTGACTGATTGACGCGGGGGCAGAGCCCGGTGTAGCCGGCGAGCTTGTCGGGGGACGGGAACCGCTCGATGGCGCCGATCTCGGCGGCGATCGTGAAGGCGAGCACCCAGCCGATCCCTGGTGCGCTCATCAGCAGCGGGATGTAGGGGTGGTCGGCGTGGCCGTCGCGGAGCTTGCGGTTGATCTCCGCGATCTGGCCTTCGAGGTCGTCGATCAGCTCCACGCTCGCCGTGATGTTGCCGCGCCAGGGCTCCGGGACCTTGAGTCGTGCAAGCAGCTGTCGGCCCTCGACTCCGAACAGGTCGGTGACCGGGCAGGGCTTGCCGAAGTTGATCAGGGTCGAGTGGACCCGGTTCTTGAGCGCCGACTTGTGCTTGACCAGGTGGAGGCGAAAGCGGGCCAGCTCGCGCTCTTCCCGGATCCGGGGGTCGGGCAGCCAGATCGCCGGCACCAGGTCGCGCTGGCTCAAGAGCGCCAGCACCCGCGAGTCGATCTTGTCGGTCTTGCAGGCCAAAGGGGCCAGCCCCTTCACCTTCTGCGCGTCGGCGATCTCGACGTCCCAGCCCTCCTGCTCGAGCGTGTCGTGGACGAGGCGGGCACCCGTCATCGACTCGATCACCGCACACACCGGCTCCCGATGGACCTCGTCGATCCGCCTCGCGAGCGTCCTCAGCGCATCCGCGTCAGGCGGCGCGACGAGCTGGTCGACGTGTTCTCCCGACCCGGACAGCAGACAGACATCGACCTTCTTTCGGCTGAGATCCAACCCGGCGTGCAACATTGAAGACGGGCCTCCTTTGAGCTCGCTCCTCGGTGACAACCGGAGCGTGTCACCAGAGGAGGCCCTCCTTCATGGCAGTCCAAAGCAGCAGCCCGGCGCCACGCAGGACCGAGCAGAGCAGCTCGGCCTCGGCCTCGCTACCGGCGACCTCGACTGGGACCCCAGTCGCCCACCTCGGCTACCCGAACGCGAACGCGAAGTTCACGCGCACGACGCGGCCACGCAGCTCGGCGGGGCCGAGTGGCTCGGAATTGAGCCACTCGGTCGCTCCGCCGAGCGAGGGCATGTGCAAACGGTCACCTACCGGAGTGTCCGGAGCCCCGTCCGGACCTCTTCTGAGAAAAGCTCCGGCTGCTCCCAGGCGGCGAAGTGCCCGCCCTTGTCGAGCTGGTTGTAATGGATGAGGTTGGGATAGGCCTCTTCTGCCCAATCCCGCGGCGCCTGATAGAGCTCGTCAGGGAAGACGCTCACGGCTACCGGGATGTCCACGCCCTTCGGGTCGAAGAAGCCGAGCTTGTTTTCCCAATAGAGACGTCCCGAAGAGACGCCCGTGTTCGTCAACCAGTAGTGGGTGATGTTGTCGAGGACGTCGTCTCGGGTCAGGCCTTCCTGGGCCCCGTCGACAAACACGCGAGAGATGAGCGCCAAGCTAGTCGCGTCGTGGTCGAGCAGCCAGGCGGCCAGGCCGACGGGTGAATCCGCGATCCCGTACAGCGCCTGTGGGTGGGTCCCCAGCTCGAGTGCGTAGAACACGTCTGTCGCAAAGAAGTCCGCCAGCTTCTCGTAGAGGCGTGTTTCCTCGTCATTCAGACCGGGTGGCGCCGGGCCGCCGGACTGGACCGCCGCTGCGACGTCGGGTCGAACGGCACCAGGGAAGTTGGTGTGGATGCCGATCAACCCCGGAGGCGCCTGTGCGCCCATTAGATCAACGATTTGGCCGCCCCAATCGCCGCCCGTGGCGACGTAGCGGTCGTATCCCAGGCGCTTCATCAGCTCCGCCCAGGCACTCGCGATGTGCTCGGGGCCCCAGCCGGTTTCGGCCGGCTTGCCGGAGAATCCGTAGCCCGGCATCGACGGGATCACCAGATGGAAAGCGTCCGCTGCGCTCGCGCCATGTGCCGTCGGATTGGTGAGTGGATCGATGATCTTCAGCTGCTCGATGATCGATCCGGGCCATCCGTGCGCGACGATGAGCGGCAACGCATCCTCATGGTCCGAGCGAACGTGAATGAAATGGATGTCCAGGCCGTCGATCTCGGTGATGAAGTGCGGTAGGGCCTTTAGCTTCTCTTCGCACTTTTGCCAGTCGTACTCTTCCGCCCAGTAGCGCGCGAGCGCCTGCATCGTCGCGAGCCGCGGGCCCTGCGACGAATCCTCGACGGTCTCCTTCTCTGGGAAGCGCGTGGCGACGACGCGCGCACGCATGTCATCGAGATCCGCCTCGGGGGTCTCGACCGTGAACGGCCGGATCGCCGTGCGGCCATTTGACTGTTTGGCCGTGACAGACATGTGGCTCCTAACGTTGGTGGTTATGGCGCGGACCGTGAGGTCGGTACGCCCATACACCGACCGAGTGTCGGAGCCGGGAAATCCCGCTCGCCGGAAGTTTGGGGCAAAGCGAACAAGCACCGTACACCCAGCGACGCAAGCGGCCGTCGGCGGCCTCTGGGAGAAAGCCGCAAATAGCGGGTATGAGCATCTCCGGGTGCTGCAAGGATCGGACGAGCAGCACCGGCTCCGTGTCCAAGTCGGGCTCCCGCTTTCCATGCGAAGCGATAGCGGTCAGCTCTTCGCGCCCGCCGCCTGCCCATCGTCCCGAACGAGCATCTGGCGGGAACCGCTGGCGACGCCCGCATCCGTGGGAGAGCGGGCGCGGAGTCCCGTAAGGGGATCGCTATACGCGCAAGGCAGGAGTGACTCGGCCGCAGGGACACCCGCTCCAGGGATGCGATCGCCGCGGACTGCGGGGATGATCTGTAGCCCGGTCGCCTGGGTGGGAGCGCGGTCATTCTCCTCGCGCGTCTGCGCCGAGCTCGCGAAGCCGCGCCGCGCTGCGCTCGTCCATTGGCAGGAAGGTTTCGATCGCGAGGTCTGCCGCCGTCACCTCCAGCGGCGCCCCGAGGGTGGCGATTACGGTGAAGAGACTGACCTCGCCGAGCGGTGTGCGCAGGTCCAGCGAGACCACGGGCTGGGTCGCGGGGCTGGTCGGCGGATCGTCCGGGAGATAGGACTCCACATCCTGGATCAGGCGGCCGAGGGCCGGATCGGCATCCTCGCGGCTCCTTCGCCTCAGCTTCGTGATCAGCGGGGCGTTGCAGGCCGCGGTCATCGACGAGATCTTCGGGAGGCCTCCCGGGTGCACCGCGAGACGAAGCATGTTGATCGGGGGCTCGAGCAACTCGGGGTCGACCCCGGCCCACAGGAGCGACGCGGCCCGATTGGCCTCGATCAGGTTCCAGAGACCGTCGACGATCAACGCCGGGTTGGGCTCGTGTGCCTCCAGCAGCCGGCTGAGTGACTCGCGCAGCGGCCGCATCATCTCGCCGTCGAAAGGCTGCTCCAGGTAGGGCGGAGCGAAGCCGCCGGCGAGAAGCAGCCGGTTACGCTCGGCGATCGGCAGGTCGAGGCGCTGGGTGAGGTGGACGAGGAGCTGGCGGCTCGGGCGCGAGCGGCCCGTCTCGACGAAGCTGAGGTGCTTGGTGGAGAGGTTCGCGTCCAGCGCCAACTCCATCTGCGTCAGTCGTCGCTGAGTGCGCCAGAAGCGGACGAGCTCACCGACGGTCTGCGGGACCCTGTCGGTCTCGACGGCCACCGGGCAACCGTAGCGCCGGGCCGGATCGGCGCCATTACCTCGGATGTAACGAAGAGCGACCCGTTACATCGCAGGTAATCGACGTGCGGCCGGTGCGGGGGGATCGTTCGTCACCAGCAACGCTTTCAAGGAGGCAACCGAGATGAACGAAACAACCGCACCGCCCGAGACACGCACACGGCAGGCCCAGCAGCTGGCGGATCGATACCTCGCGCTCTGGAACGAGCCCGATGCCGACCGGCGCCGGCGGATGATCGCGGAACTCTGGACGGAGGACGGGTCGCAGATCCTCCAGCCGCCGCAGGAGATGCGCGAGATCGGCGCGAGCCCCGGGATCGGCCTGGCGGTCACACTCGAGGCGCGGGGACACGCCGAGCTCGAGGCGCGGGCGGCAACGTCCTACGAGCACTGGGTCGGCTCCGAGCGGCTCAGTTTCCGGGGGCGCGACGACGTCGACCGGCTGAACGACGTGGTAAAGCTCCACTGGGAGGCCGTATTGCCGGACGGCGAGGTGACGGCAGTGGGCCTCGTGTTTCTCGTCCTCGGCGCGGACGGCCGGATCGAGCGCGACTACGTGTTCATCGAGAGTTAGGCGTGCGCGAGCCGTTGCACTCCGGCGTTTCGCGCGAGGCCAGAGCGAACGCTCTAGCCGCCGTCAGCGTGCCACCGTGCCACGACGCTTACCTTGGAGGTTGACGATGTATCCAACGGCCCGCTCGGTCCGCACGTCCGGCGGCGTCCTCGCGACGGCGGAGGCGTGATGACGACTGTCGAGGCGGACGGCGTCACACTCGGGGTCGAGCACTTCGGCGCTGCGGCGGCGCCGCTCGTGCTGCTCGCAGGCGCCACGACCATGCTCTCCTGGCCCGACGCGCTCTGCGCGGCGCTCGCACGCGGCGGGCGCCACGTCGTGCGGTACGACCTGCGCGACAGCGGCCCGTCGACCACAGTCGATCCCAAGGCTCCGCCGTACACGCTGCGTGATCTCGCCGCCGACGCCGCGGCGCTCGCCCGCGAACTCGACGACCGGCCGGCACACCTGGCGGGCATCGGCGTCGGCGGGATGGTCGCCCAGGTCGCCGCCCTCGACCATCCGGACGCGTTCTCGGCGCTCACCCTCGCCGGAACGCGGCCCGTCGCACCCGGCCGGCCCGACAAAGACCTGCCTGACCATGACGCGACGACGATGAAGCGGCTGTTCTCGCGCTCGATGCCCGACTGGTCCGACCGGGCCGCCGTGGCGGAGTTCGCCGCCACCGGCGCGGAGATCCTCGGCAACGACCCCACCGCCGCACGCTCCACCGCCGAGCGCATCTGGGACCGCACGCCGAGCACCGAGCCCGCGGTCCAGATGGCCAACCAGCTGGGCGTGGTGTTCGCCAAGCTCGACTGCAAGCCGCGCTGGCGCGAGCGCCTGCCCGAGCTCGCGATCCCGGCGCTCGTGGTGCACGGTCGCCGCGACCCGTTCTTCCCAGTCGGCAACGGCGAAGCGCTCGCGCGAGAGATCCCCGGTGCGCGGCTGCTCGTGCTCGAACAGGCCGCGACCGCGATCCCCGACGCGGCCACCGGTGAAGTCGCGGCGGCAATGCTCGCGCTCTAGGCGCTTAGGCGGATCCCGTTACGGCATGGGCGGGGCGCGCCGCTCAGCGTTCGGCTACTGCGACGCACACCCCGATGGCCGAGACTTGCGGCGACGCTCGCGCTGGAGCGCGTTGAGGGCACGCGCACAAGGCGCGGTCGGTGACGATCCCGAGTGCCTACGAGGGCGGGGCGGTCCGTGGCCGCCCGTCGACCATGCGGTAGCGCAGGCAGGCCAGGCCGCCGTCGAGCGACTCGGTGCCGATCGGCTCGAGCGCCCGCGCGAGCCCGAACCCTGTCGGCCCGGGCCTCATAGGCCACCCGCACCGGACCGGGCAGCCCGGCGCAGAACTGCACGACCTCTGCACCACCAGGACGTACACCTTGACGGAGTTCTCCAGCCGCTAGGGCCGATCATCCGGGTCGACGCGCCGGCGGGCCGACGGCGGCGGATCGTCGAACTCGTCGTGGCGGCGGAACCAGAACGACCCCGGCGCGCGCGGCCAGCCCTCGGGCAAGTCCTCGTCGTTGGACTGCCCGCCATAGGGCGTCAATGACCACAAGCTCCAGAGGCTGCCGATCCATTGGACCATCGCTCCGTGCTGCAGGAAGTAGGTGCGGTAGACGTCATTTCCGTCTCGCAGGAAGACGTTCAAGCCGAACCACTCGTTGACCCCGAAGTCAGCCGAGAAGCGCTCGCTGCGGATCGTGTACCAGGGCACGTCCGTCCAACCCATGCGCTCGGCGTAGCGGCGGAGGTTCGCCTGAGGTGCCGGCGATGCCATCGCGAAGGTGATGTCGCGAGCATGCAGGAGGCCGAGCTCGGGGATGCCGTCGGCGACGGACGAACAGCCAACGCACCCGGCGTCGGGCCAGCCGTCGACACCCTCCTCGAAGAAGAACCGGTAAAGGATCAGCTGGCTGCGCCCGTCGAACAGCTCGGGCAGTGACCGCCGCCCGTCAGGACCCTCGAACGCGTAGTCGTGCTCCACCCGCACCATCGGCATGCGTTTCCGTGCGGCGGCGAGCTCGTGCATCGCGGCGGCGACGGCCTTCTCGCGCTCGGTCATGGCCGCCAGAGCCGCGTCCCACTCGGTCTGGCTGACGACAGGAGGATGGGCGAGGGTCATTGTTTAGTCCGTTCTCGAGCGCTTCAGAAGCAGGTACTTCGGCATCGTCGTCTCCTGGTGTCGTGGGCCGCACCTTTCGAGGGCCCTTCACATGGTGAGCGGAGCCAGCCGGCCGTTCTCGACATGAAATCACTCATCCAGCTCCGAGACCGTCGCGTCGGGGATCCCTAAGCGGGACGGGTGAGTGTCATGCTCGCGATGCGACGGACTTGCCGACGTCGCTCAGCAGCCGGTCCTTGAGTGCGTGCCACTCGACGACTCAGAGAGCGCCGGGATGATGCCTCAGACGGTGCGGGGTCGCCATGGCTCGTGCTCGTGCGCGAGCCAGACCAGCTCGGGGTCGAGCGCGAGCACGCGCTGACGGCCTTCGGTGGGCGGCTCGTCGAACTCGCCGTGCCACACCGCCACGTCGCCGCCGACGACGACCGGACGCCCGCCGGTCTCGACGACGACCACCTGCATGCCGCGTGTGTGGCCCGGCGCCGGGAGGAGTCGGAGCCCGGGAAGCAGCTCGAGCTCGCCGTCGACCGGGACGTACCGCACGCCGGGCGCATCGACCCACTCGCGAATGGTGTAGCCGTCCTCGCCGCGCGCGTCGTCGAGCTCCCGACGCTGGACGTAGATCGGCCTGCCGGCGAAGAGATGGTTGCCGCCGCAGTGGTCGGCGTGCAGGTGTGTGTTGACGACGATGTCGATGCCGGCGAGATCGAAGTCCTGCTCGCTCAGTGGCCGGAGGCGGGGCTCGAGCTCGGCCGCGAAGGGGTGCAGCTCCGTCATGCCGGTGTCGACCAGCACGCGCGCATCGGGATGGTCGATGACGTGCACGTAGAGCGGCATCGGCTCGCCCTCGGCGAGCAGGTCGGCAACGCGGACCGGCGTGACGGTGATCGAGGCTGGGGCGTTCATCTCGTACCGACCGTCGCGCTGAGCGTGGCCGGCAGGTCGAAGTGCTCGAACACCGCGCCGTCGAAGGTGACGATCTCGGTGACGACCCCGTCCTGCACCCGCAGGACGTCGATCGCCAGCGGTTCGTACGCGGCGTCGCCCGGCTTGCGCACGTAGGCCGCGATCGCGGGCTGACCGTTAGCGCGGGTGACCACGCACCGCATGCTGCCGAACGCCTCCGATCCGAACCCGCCGTCGATCCAGGCCTGCACGACCGTGCTTCGGCCGGTCCAGACGCCGGGCGTCGGCGGCATCGAGAAGCGGACGTCCTCGTGCATGAGCGCGGCCAGGCCCTCGGCGTCGGCGCGCTCGCTGCACTCGACGTAGCGGGCGAGCAGCTCCCGCTCGGCGGCGGTCGGCTCGGCGGCCTGTTGCCACGCCTCGCGGTCCTCGGGCAGGCTCTCCCGCAACCCAGCCCGCGCGCGCTGCAGCGCGGAGTTCACCGACGCCTCTGTCGTCTCGAGCAGCCGAGCGGTCTCCTTCGCCGAGCAGCCGAGGACGTCGCGCAGCACGAGCACGGCCCGCGGCAGCGGCGCGAGGTGCTGGATCGCGGCGATGAACGCCAGCTCGACGGTCTCCTTGGCGAGCGCCACGTCTTCCGGGCCCTCGCGCCGGTCGGGCAGCTGCTCGAGAAGCTCGTCGGGGTAGGGCTGCAGCCACGCGACCTCGCCGCTCGCACTCGGCCGCCGCGGGCGCTTGTCGAGCGCGTCGAGGCAGGCGTTCGTCGCGATCCGGTACAGCCACGCGCGAACCGACGCGCGGCCCTCGTACGTCTCGCGCCGGCGCCACGCGCGCAGGAACGCCTCCTGGACGAGGTCCTCGGCCTCCTCGAACGACCCGAGCAGGCGGTAGCAGTGGACGTGCAACTCGCGGCGGTGCGGCTCGACGCGGGCGCCGAAGGCCTGCTCGTCGAGCGGCCGGAGGTCATCGTTGAGGGAGCTCATGGTGTGTGTGACGGCGGGCGGCCCGAAAGCTCATCACCCGGCGCCATGCAGCGTCTCGAGGGGCGTTGCCGCAATCGAGGGCCCTTCATTGCGCAGAGTTCCACAGCACGATCCTCCGGTGCGTTGGCGCAGCGACACCATCATGGGCCGAGGGTTGCAGGCCAGGCCGTCTGTCCGACAGCCGCTGCCGTGTTGACGCGCAGATCTGGGCCGAGCAAGGCGCTCAAACGGCTCCCAAAGCACCTGCATCTCAGCGCTTTTAGCGGAGGGGGAGGGATTCGAACCCTCGGTGGACCGTAAGGCCCACAACGGTT